>CAVWBB010000034.1:0-118575 GCA_963753115.1 uncultured Acidimicrobiaceae bacterium | reverse complement strand
AACGAGTACTTCTCGAAGAACTGCCACATCGTCTCGTTGGCATTGACGAGGACGATGCCGCGCCCGACACCGGCCAGGATCCAGCTCTTCCTCGGTCCCGTGTTGAGCGGGCTGCCCGGCCACACGTGCCCTGAGCCGGTGAACCGCCACAGTGCCACCTCAGCGCCCGAGCGACAGTGTGTGTAGGTGATCGGCGTCGCCGTTTCCCCCGCGGAGATCGACCCGTCGGCGCCGACGATGACGGTCCCGGTGTGCGGCTTCGTGCTGCAGCCATCCGCCTTGACCCATTGGTCGATGCCCTGCATCACCGAGAGCCGCAGAAGTGGGTTCTTGCTCGGGGTGCCGTTGTACTTGGCGATCGGATCGTTCACGCTGTGGAACTCCATGGTCGGCACGGCACGCGTGGGGTGGATGACCGGGATCTCGACCTGGCCCGAGACGGACGAGATGGCGGCAAGGTGGCCCGACGCCTCGGCCGCCATGGCGTACGCCATCATGCCGCCGTTGGAAATGCCGGTCATGTAGACCCGCCGGAGGTCCACCGGCGTCTTGGCGGCGATATCGGCGATGACCTTGAGAAGGAAGCCGACGTCGTTGATGTGCTTGGTCACCGGCAGGCCGCAGCATTGCCCGGCGTTCCACCCGTACTGGGCGTTCTTGGCGACGGGGTCGGGGGTCAGCACCTTCGCGATGCGGGTCCCGTCGGGGTAGGCCACCAGGTAGCCGTTCTGGTCGGCGTTCGGGTCCATGTCCGAGGTGATCTCCTCGAGCTGCGCGTTCTGGGTGGCGCCGTGCAGATTCAGCACCAGGGGCAGTGGCTGGCCGGCGCTGGCCGCCGGTGGGACGTGGAGCCGGTAGTCACGTTGCATGCCGTCGAACGTGAGCGTGAAGACGTACGAGCCGCTCTCGGGCGTCAGGACCGGCTGTGCCGACGTGGCCGGAGCCTCCGAAGGAGCTGAAGCAGCTGCAGCTCCCGCCACCGTCGTCCCGAGGAGGACGGCCGAGGCCACCAGCGCGGACGCCCAGGCGATGATGGGCACCTGGCGTCGACGGGACGGAGACGGCAGAGACGGCACCCGAGGACGTTGCAGACGGCGCTCCATGCCCCAGCATCTCATGGCGCGTCCTCGTGGTGTCTTTCGTCCTGGGTCTCTTGTCCGCGGCAACTGCCTGCAGC
This sequence comes from uncultured Acidimicrobiaceae bacterium, assembly GCA_963753115.1. Taxonomy (GTDB): domain Bacteria; phylum Actinomycetota; class Acidimicrobiia; order Acidimicrobiales; family RAAP-2; genus Bog-473. The sequence continues at coordinate 117,398 of CAVWBB010000034.1, read as the reverse complement.
CGCCACTGTGTCGGCATCGTGCCCCGAACCTTCTGCCCCTCTCCTCTCTCGAGCAGGATCTGCCAGCCATCTTCCCAAGCAAGATCAGACAGTCCCCAGGACGGAGAGAAAGCCACCCGGAACAGCGGGACAACGCACGGACAAGCCGGTGCTCCCGAGCGAAGGGCTCTCGGTGGCCGGTGCACGGGTGCACCCCCCGACTCGGGTGCAGCGTGGTTGCGCGTCTCCACGGTCGCCAACCATCCGACAATTCACGGATCCGGCTCTCGGCGCAACGAGGGCGGAATGTTACGTTGCCCCCGCTGATCCATTCCTGGCACGAGGGGGCGAACGGAACGTGAGACGGCACCTACCCGGCGCGGGCGCCGCGTCGACCTGCCTGGCGCGCTTCGCGCTCGCAATCGCGGCGTGTGTCGGATCCGCCACCATCGTCATCGTCGCTGCACCGGCAGAGGCGGGCGCAGCGGGCATCGTGCCGCCCTCGGACCCTCCAGCCAACATCACGCCGCAGGTGACGCCCAAGTGCAACGTCGCCATCGTCGACGACACCAGTGCCCCATGCATCGACTCGGTCCTGCACGACATCAACCGCGCCCGCTGGCTGGAGGGCCTCGGTCCCATGGTGCTGCCGAGCGACTACGCCACCGACCCGGTGCCCCTTCAGCAACTGATCATCACCGACGAGGAGCGGGGTGACCGAGGTCTCCCGCAGTTCTCGGGACTCGATCCTGTGCTCAATGCCCTGGCCCTGACCGGTGCCCAGGGCAACGCCGACCCGGTGGTCCCCTCCAGCGATCACCCGAACGGCTGGGGGTCGATCTTCGCCAAGGACGTCACCCCGCTCTCGGCGGACTTCGCCTGGATGTACGACGACGGGCCCGGCGGGACCAACCTCGAATGCACACCCCAGGACATGTCCGGGTGCTGGGGCCACCGGGACAACATCCTCGGGTCCTGGACGACCAACGGCAGCCAGACGGCGCAGATGGGTGACGCCGACACGAATGCAGGCCAGTACACCCAGGTCTTCATGAACCAGACCGGCACGCCCGACGTGCCGGTCGACACCATCGCTCCCGGTGCGCTGCCCACCCCGTCGACGCCGGCGCCCCCCGACGTCGTCCAGCTGAGCCCTGCCTCCACGTCGAACGCCGCAGCGGGCACGCCCGTCACGATCGAGGGCAACTACTTCAACACCGCGGCGACGCCGCAGGTGTTCTTCGGGGGCGTCGCCGCCACCAACGTGCACGTGAACTGGAACGGCGAGCTCACGGCGGACGCACCGGCGGACCCGGCGGGCACGGCACGGGCTCAGGTCGTGGTGACGGTGTCGACCTCGGCCGGTTCCTCCACGCCGACCGGGACGGCCCAGGTGAACGAGTTCACCTACGCCCCGCCGACGACCCCGCCACCGGTTGCGCCCGTGCCCCAGCACGGCTACTGGCTGGTGGGCTCGGACGGCGGCATCTTCACGTTCGGATCCGCCCAGTTCTACGGGTCCACCGGCTCCCTGCACCTGCAGCGGCCCGTCGTGGGCATCACGCCGACGGCGGACCGCGGCGGCTACTGGCTCGTCGCCTCGGACGGCGGGATCTTCGCCTTCGGCGACTCCGGCTTCTACGGGTCCATCCCGGGCAGCGGCCTCACGCCCGCCGGCTCGGGTCAGGCCCACAGTCTGAACGCGCCGATCGTCGGCATGGTGCCGTCACACGACGGGGGCGGCTATTTCATGGTGGCTTCGGACGGTGGTGTCTTCGCGTTCGGTGACGCCCGCTTCGAGGGTTCGTGCCCGGGTATCGGCGGCTGCCGGGGGGCGGCGGTGTCCGTCGTCCCCGACGCCACCGGCAACGGGTACTGGGTCGTGACGAACAGCGGCGCGGTCTACACCTTCGGCGACGCCGTCAACGACGGCCAGCCCGGAACGCAGAGCTCGAGCATCACGTCCGCCGCGGCCACGCCCGATGGCGGCGGCTACTGGATCCTCGATGCCGCCGGCCAGGTGTTCCCGTTCGGCAATGCCGCCTCCCTCGGGGGGATGCCGCCCGGTTCGGCCGGAGGCTTCAACCCGGCGTCCGCCGTCTTCGCCACCTCCGACGGCGCGGGCTACTGGGTCGTCACGGCCGCGGGCAAGGTCTCGTGCTTCGGGGATGCGCCGGCCGACGGCGACATGTCCGCCACCCATCTGAACGGACCGATCGTCGCCGCCTCGGGCTCCTGAGCCTCGCCGGTGCCCGGCCACTACATTGGGGTTGCAGTGCCCCGGATCTGCGTATGAGTGGCCCTGAGGCGGAGCCGCCGGCGGGGGGAGTTCTCGGGCTCGACAAGTCCGAGGTTCGGCTGTCACCGTACGACCCGAGCTGGGCGGCGCTCGGCGCCCAGGAGTGCGACGCCGTCCGCCTCCTGCTCGGGGCTGTGGCCGTGCAGGTGATCCACGCCGGGAGCACGGCCGTGCCGGGGATCGACGCCAAACCGATCCTCGACATCGTGGTCGCGGTGGGGGACAGCGTGCCCATCGACGACGTCGTGGCCGGCCTGTGCGCCACCGGCGCCTACATCTACGAGGGGGACCAGGGCGACGACGGGGGCCTGCTCTTCGTGCGTGGCACCGGAGCGTTCCGCACCGCGCACGTCCATGTGGTCGGCACGAGCAGCCGCGCCTGGCTCGACTACCAGCGTTTCCACGCGCTGCTCGTCAACGACGCGGACGCGCGACAGCGGTACCAGTCGGTGAAGCGCGAGCTGGCACGGCAATTCCCGGACGACCGCCCGGCCTACACGCGGGCCAAGGGCGCGGTCATCCGCGAGCTGTTGGCCGCCGACACGCGGGGGCAGACAAGCTGATTCGACTCTATGGTGGGGGTGACGGATCGACCCCTCAGGGAGGGAACCATGGGCATCTTCCAGCGGGCACACGACATCGTGCAGGCCAAGACGAACAAGGCGCTCGACGCGGCCGAAAAGCCCGACGAGATGCTGGACCTCTCCTACGAGAAGATGCTCGAGCAGATCACGCAGGTGCGCCGCGCCCTGGTCGACCTGGCTGCGTCGAAGAAGCGCCTGGAGCTGCAGCAGGAGCAGTTCCAGCACACGGTCGACCACTTGCAGGAACAGGCGAAGCAAGCCCTCACCGCGAACCGGGAGGACCTGGCCAAGGAGGCCCTGTCGCGCAAGGCGGCGGCGCAACAGCAGATCGACGAGATGGATCCCCAACGCCAGCAGCTCGACGAGGAGGAGAAGAAGCTCACCCAGACCCTCGACGTGCTGCAGAAGCGGGTCAACGACTTCCGCACCCAGAAGGAGACCCTCAAGGCGCAGTACACCGCGGCCAAGGCCATGACGGAGGTCGACGAGAGCACCGCTGGCATCTCCAAGTCCATGAACGACTCCGGGGCTTCGCTGCAGCGGGCGCAGGACAAGATCGCCACCATGCAGGCTCGCTCCGGCGCCCTCGACGAACTGCTGGAGTCGGGCGTCCTCGAGGACGTGGGCGGCGGCACCGACGACATCCAGAAGGAGCTCGACCAGGTCGGCAAGGACGCGCAGGTGGACAACGAGCTGGCTGCCCTGAAGGCAGAGCTCGGCACCGGCGCCCCGCCGGAGCCCGATGCGCTGGCCGCACCGGCACCGGCCGCCCCCGAGGAGAAGGCCACCCCGGCCTCGTAGTCGGGAGGCCACGCCGACGTCGTCGTCGAGCAACACGACGGCCTCGTCGTCAGGCGGGAGGACTCTCCTCGACGAGTTGCGCCACGACGTCGGCCAACTCGGGCCCGCGGTCCTCTTGGAGGAAGTGCCCGGCGCCGGCAATCGTGACGTGCGCCCGGCCGGTCGCGCCGGGCACGTGCGCCTGCAGCATCTCCGCCCAACCGCGGGTGGCGGGATCACCGTCGGAGAACGCCGTCAGGAACGGGCCGTCGAACTGGGCCAGCGCGCGCAGGGTGCGGCGGTTCACCCGCGCGCACTCGCTCCCGGGTGTCAGCCCCATCAACAGTGGGAGCTGGCGCGGCCCGGCGCAGAAGGCCTCGTCGGGGAACGGCGCGTCGTACGCCGCCAGGGTGTCGGCCGGGACATCCGATGCGGTGGCCCCCTGCACGAACAGGCTGGGCTGGAACGGCGTGAGCTCCTGGGTCAGGCGCTGGTAGTCCAGCAGCTGCTGCTCGACGGTGACGGTGCCGTCCGGGTTGGCGTGGCAGGCCCAGGTCAGACGACCGGCCAGCGTCGGGTCGGCCGTGTGCAGCACGGTGTTGGCCGCCACAATCCGGCGCACGAGCCCCGGCCGCGTCCCGAGGAGGCCCAGCCCGATCGGGCCACCCCAGTCCTGCACCACGAGGGTGACGGAAGAGAGCCCGGCGGCCGTCACGAACGCCGACAGCCAGTCGACGTGGGCCTGCACCGAGTACGCCGTGCGCGCCACCGGCTTGTCGGAGCGCCCGAAGCCGATCAGGTCCGGGGCGACGGCGCGCAGGCCCCGCTCGACCAGACGGGCCACGACCGTGCGGTACAGGTAGGACCACGTGGGCTGCCCGTGCAGCAGAAGGACCGCCTCGGCCCCGGCGGGACCCTCGTCGACGTAGTGCATGCGCAACCCGTCGGGCAGGGTGACGTGGCGCGGGGTGAAGGGGAATCCCGGCAGATCGGCGAAGCGCGCCTCGGGTGTCCGCAGGGTCTCCACGGCGCTCAGTGTGCCGCACCGCTGGCACGCGGGGTGCCGGGCCTGATGGACTCGGGGCCGTGAGCGACGTGGCCGTGGTCGGTGCCGGGCTGGTCGGCCTCTCGCTGGCCTACGAGCTGGCGTGCCTGGGGGCCAGCGTCACGGTGATCGATGCCCGGCATCCTGGGCGTGCGACCGATGCCGGCGCCGGCATCCTCTCGCCGGTCACCGGCGTGGAGGCCGACGAGGAGACGTGGCCGTTCCTGCGCCAGGCCGGCACCCACTATCCGGCGTTGCTGGAGCGGATGGCAGCCGACGGCGCCGATGCCGCCGGAACCGGGTACGGCCGCTGCGGCATCCTCTCCATCGGCCTGCGACCCCACGAGGACGGTTGGTTCGCCCCCTTCGCCGACGCCGTGCTGCGACGTGCCCCGGGCGAGGTGGCCGAGATCACGCCCGAAGAGGCCAGTGTCCACTTCCCCCCGCTCGGCCCGGTGCACCGCGTCCTGCACGCCCCCGGTTCGGCGCGCGTCGACGGGCGCGGCATGGCGGCGGCGTTGCAGCAGGCGGCCGAGGCGCGTGGCGTCGAGTTCGTTGCCGGCGTGGCCCACGGCGTCCAAGCGGGCGTGGGCGAGGGTGGCGGTCTTCACCGGCACGTCGACGCGCTGGAGGTGGAGGGGCATCAGAACGTGACGTGCGAGGCGTTGGCCGTCGCCGGCGGCGCCTGGACCGAAGCGGTGGGGGAGTGGCTGGGGGTCGCGCTGCCCGTGAGGCCGACGAAGGGCCAGATCGTGCATCTCGGCGTGGGTGGGGACACGGGCGCCTGGCCGATCGTGCAACCGCTGCTCTCCCACTATCTCGTGCCCTGGCCCGGCGGTCGCGTCGCATGCGGCGGCACGTTCGAGGCCGGCGCCGGCTTCTCGACGAATGTGACGGCAGCGGGTCTGTTGGAGCTGCTGCGGGAGTGCCTGATCGTCGCCCCCGGGTTGGACGGCGCCACGTACCTGGAGACACGGGTCGGGCTCCGGCCGACGTCCGCCGACGACCGTGCCGTCGTCGGCCGCCTGCCGGGATGGAGCAACGCCTGGGTGGCCACGGGGCACGGCGCCAACGGCCTGTTGCAGGGCCCGTACTCGGCGCGGGTGCTGGCGCACGCCATGGCTGGCGTCGCGCTGCCGTCGGGCGAGGCGCCACTGCCGGGCGCCTTCGACCCCGCGCGGTTCGGATAGGGCGGGGCTTCATCATCCACCCCGGTGCGGCCGGGCGCGGGGAGACTGGACTCGTGTTGACGTGTTGAAAGGGACCCTCCGCCAAGCAGGCCAGGACGCGCCGGCGACGATGGAGAACGTGACCGCCGCACTGGCCGGGAACGACTTCTTCTGGCTCGACCTGGACGACACGGCGGCGCACGAGAAGATCGTCGGCGAGCCACCGTCGTTGGACGACACCGTCAGCCAGCTGCTGGTCACCCAGTTCAAGTTCCACCATCTCGCCGTCCAGTCGGCCGAGCGCTTCGGGCAACGGCCGCGGATCGACCCCTACGACGACTTCGTCTACCTGGTGGCCCGGGGCGCCGACCCCGACAGCACCGGCAAGGCGGAGGTGCACTGCTTCTGGACGGACCGCTACGTGGTCACGGTGCACCGGGGCGACTGTCCGACGGTGGCACACGTGCGCGAGCACCTGGCGCGCCACCCGGTCACCAAGGTCGCCTCGCCGCAGGTCGTGATCGTGTATCTCGTCGTGGGCTCGCTGGTCGACAGCTTCTTCCCGGTCCTCTCCGACTTCGACGACAAGATCGACAGCCTGGAGGACGACATCCTCAAGGCACCCACCGAGGCGCAGCTCGGGGTGCTGTTCGAAATGAAGCGCTCGCTCATGAACATGCGCAAGATCGTGGCGCCCGAGCGGGACATGATCGGCAGCCTCAATGCCGGGGTCACCGACATCCCCGGCCTCGACGAAGAGGCGATGCGCTACTTCCGCGATCTCTACGACCACCTGATCCGCGTGGCGGACATGATCGACAACTACCGCGACCTGCTCTCGAGCGTCATGGACACGCACCTGTCGACGGTGTCGAACCGCCTCAACGTCGTCATGAAGCAGCTGACCATCATCGCCACCATCTTCCTGCCGCTGAGCTTCCTGACCGGCTTCTTCGGGCAGAACTTCAGCTACCTGGTGCGGGTCTGGCTGGCGCCGACCTGGAGCTTCTACGTGATCGGGCTCGGGCTCGACGTCGCCACCGTGATCTTCCTCCTCGCCCTGTTCCGCCGCCGGGGCTGGACGGGCGGGCCGACCGTCTGATCAGGGGCGGTCGGATAGGTGGGCCGGCCGTCTGATCAGGGGCGGCCGGCGGCGAAGGTCGGCAGGCCCTGCGGCCGCTCGGCCGTGTGGGCCTCGTAGCCGGTCCACCAGTCCTCACAGCCGTCGGGCACCGGGAAACCGAGCTGCTTGCGCCGATCGACCAGGGCGCGCACGTGCTCCTTGTGCTCGCGCACGAGGGCCAGCGTCCCCGCATCGTCCTCACCGACGCGCCCGGCGGCCCAGAGGGACTCCTCCAGGCGCCATGCCTCGCGCCGGGCCTCGACGATGGCATGGGTGCCCTCGGCGATGTCGGCCCGGATGTCGGGGTCCCCGTCGGCCAGGAGGTCGGCGGCGCGCAGCCAGCCGTAGTCCTTGTTGATGCGCAGGAGCCCGGGCTCTATCTCGAAGAGGCCCACCACGTCGACCACGGGGTCGACCGTGGTCAGCGTCGTCCCCTCGGGCAGGTGGACGTTGAGGTTGGCGATCTGGCGCTCCGCCACGCCGATCATCCCCATGGAGCGCAGCCCGATGTAGCCGGCGGGCGCGGACGCGTAGTCCCGCTCGTCGCGGGGCAGCGTGAGCGGGACGGCGACGACGGCGATGATGCGGGTCGCCCCCAGCGCGGCCGCGGCGGAGACCGGCACGATCTCGATCACCCCGCCGTCGACGTAGTCGTCGTCGGCCAAGGGGTGGGGCGGGAACACCATCGGCACGCTGGCCGAGGCGATGGCCCCGTCGACGAGGTCGACCGGACCGGCCCCGTCACCCGGTGCCGGTGTGCGGGCGTCCGCCTCCACGATGGTGCCGTCCTCGGTCACGAAACGCAGGACGCCGGCGCGCAGCGCGGTGACGGCGAGGCGCAGCTGCAGGCCCGGGCGGGCGATCAGGGCCGGGTCGACGGGCCGGACCCCGGCCTCGCTGCCCTCCCGCAGGGCACCGGCCAGCGGCTCGAGGTTCAGGACCGCACTGCCGCTGCTGCGCAGGTGCCGGCGGACCCGGGGCAGCCGGAGCCCGGCCCCGGCGACGAGACGGGCCAGGTGGCGTTGGCGCCGGCGACGGGCCCGGCGGGCCTGACGCCGCCCCTTGCGGCCGGAATCGCACGGTGGCACGACCTCGTCGCCCGCCAGCACCGTGGAGGGTGTGAGGGGAAAGGGCGGGCGGGTGCCCTCGGTGATCTCCTGGTGGATTTCGCGGCCGAGCGCCGTGCCGTCGAGTGCGCCGAGCCAGGCCTGCTTGCCGAACACGTGGTCGGTCTGGGTCCACGCCAGCACGTCGCCCTCGATCTCGTGCACCCGGTCCTCGAACTCGGTCAGGGTGCGCGCCTGGGCCAGGACGGTGGCGGCGATGGCGCCGGCCGAGGTGGCGGTGATGATGTCCGGGACGATCCCCTCCACGCCGACCAGGTACTGGAGCACCCCGACCTCGAAGGATCCCTTGGTCCCACCTCCGGCCAGCACGAACGCGGTGGGTCCCGAGCGGGGAGCAGACGACATCGGACGATTGTGGCACCCCCCGCGCGGCGGGGACAACGACACTCAGCCGCCTGCGGCGGCGCTCACCACCTCGACCAGGGAGCCGGCGCGGGCGGGCGTGGTGGCCCACTCCGAGCGGGGGATGACGCAGCGGTCGACCGCCACCGCCACCCCCCTGGGGTCATCGTCGGAGGTCAGCGCAGTGACGAGGTCGGCGATGGTGGCGCCGGGCGGCACCTCGACCGGCTCGCCGTTCAGTCGGAGTGCAACGGGGGTCATCGGGGTATGAGGTCCGCGACGGCGGCGGCGGTGAGGGGCGCCAACAAAATTCCGTTGCGGTGGTGGCCGATCGCCGCGACGACCCCTTCCAGTCCGGTCGGCCCGATATGCGGCATGTTGTCGGGCGTGGCGGGCCGCATGCCGGTCGCCGCCTCGCGCAGCTCGAGCTCGTCGACGGCGGGCACGATCGCCCGGGCGTCGCAGAGCAGCTCGTGGACCGCGCCGGCCCGCACGGCGGCGTCGGCTTCCTTCTCCTCCACGGTGGCGCCGACGACGACAGAGCCGTCCGGGCGCGGCACGAGGTAGACGGAGCGCCCGTGGACCAGGCCGCGCACCGTGCGCGTCAGCAGGGGCACCGGCGACCCGACGTCCGGCGGTCCGAGGCGCAGGATGTGCCCCTTGACGGGCCGGAGCGAGGGGAGCGCGGCACCGGCGAGCCCGTCGATGTCGCGCAGGCCCGTCCCCGCCGCCAGGACGACGTGGTCCGGGGCGAGGCGGCGGCCGTCCGCCAGGACGAGCACGGGCCCGTCCTCCAACGCGGCCACCGTGCCCTCGACGAACGTCACCCCGCCCAACCGGCAACCCTCGGCGAGCGCGCCGAGAAGGGCGCGGTTGTCGACGTGGTGGTCGCCCGGGACCTCGATCCCGCCGCGCAGGGCCGGGCTCAGCGCCGGCACGAGACGGCGGCACTCGCTGGCGCTGCGGCGGTGGGCCTCCAGGCCGAGCGTGTGCTGGTAGGCGAGGAGGTCGTCGAGACTGGCTCGATCGGACGCATCGAGCGCGACCGTCACCGTGCCTGTCGTGTCGTACCCGATGGCGTGCCCGGTGGCGTCGTGGAGCGCGGCGGCGAAGGCGGGCCAGCGGCCGGCGCCCTCCACCAGGAGGGCCGTGAGGGCCGACTCGCCGAACTGCGCCTCGGTCACCGGCGCCAGCATCCCCGCCGCCACCCACGACGCGCCGTCCCGGCCGGGGGCCGGCGCAACCAGCGTCACATCATGACCGTTGCGTGACAATTCCCACGCACTGGCCAGCCCGATCACCCCGCCCCCCACGACATGGACGCGTGATCCCATGTGCGCAAGCCTACGAGAGCCGTCGTGTATCCTGTTCTTTCCACTTCGGGCCAACGTCGTCCCGGTATCCGTTCACCTCTCCTCACTCGGAAGGACGCCGATGGCCACTGGCCTCTACGACCCGGCATACGAGCACGACGCCTGTGGTGTCGGCATGGTGGCCGATCTCAACGGCCGACCCGATCACGACATCGTCGACCGGGGCCTCACCGTCCTGGAGCGCCTGGCCCACCGTGGCGCCTCGGGTGCGGAGGTCAACACGGGCGACGGGGCCGGGATCCTGGTCCAGATCCCGCACCGGTTCCTGGTGGGGGCGGCATCGGCGGCCGGGTTCTCGCTGCCCGACGCCGGCGGCTACGCGGTCGGGCTCGTGTTCTTGCCCACCGACGCCGACGACGCCCTGAAGGCCCGCACCGTCGTCGAGCACATGGCGGCGGAGGAGGGACTGACCGTGCTCGGGTGGCGCACGGTGCCGACGGAGACCGACGACCTGGGGTTGATCGCCAAGAGTGCGATGCCGCTGATTGAGCAGGTGTTCGTGGCGCCGGCGGGGACCAGCGACGCGGACGCCGGCGCCGGCGTCGACGTCATGGCGCTCGAGCGGCGCGCCTTCGTGCTGCGCAAGCGCGTCGAGCACGCCGTCGACGACGTCTACTTCCCCTCGCTGTCGGCCCGCACCATCGTCTACAAGGGCATGCTCACCTCCGAGCAGCTGCGCCAGTTCTTCCCGGACCTGCGCGACCCCCTGTTCGAGTCCGGCCTGGCCCTGGTGCACTCCCGCTTCTCGACCAACACGTTCCCCAGCTGGCCGCTCGCCCACCCCTACCGCTACCTGTGCCACAACGGCGAGATCAACACGTTGGCCGGCAACCGCAACTGGATGCGGGCCCGCGAGGCCCTGCTGGAGACGTCCCTGATTGAGGGGGACCTGTCGCGGATCTACCCGATCTGCACGCCGGGGGCGAGCGACTCGGCCAGCTTCGACGAGGTGCTCGAGCTGTTGCATCTCGGGGGGCGCTCGCTGCCGCACGCCGTCCTGATGATGATCCCCGAAGCGTGGGAGAACCACACCACCATGGACCGGCAGCGGCGCGCCTTCTACCGCTACCACGCCTCCTTGATGGAGCCCTGGGACGGCCCGGCCGCGGTCTGCTTCACCGACGGCACGGTCGTCGGGGCCGTGTTGGACCGCAACGGCCTGCGCCCGGCCCGGTACTGGGTCACCGACGACGGGCTGGTCGTGTTGGCGAGCGAGGTGGGCGTGTTGGACATCGCCCCGGAACGCATCGTCCGCAAGGGTCGCCTGCAGCCGGGCCGCATGTTCCTCGTCGACACGGCCAAGGGCCGGCTGGTCGAGGACGAGGAGATCAAGTCGGAGCTGGCGGCCGAGCACCCGTACGGGGAGTGGCTGGCCCAGGACCAGATCCGCCTCGACGAGCTGCCCGCCCGCACCATGCTCACCCCCCAGCACGGGCGGGTGGTCACCCAGCAGCGGCTCTTCGGGTACACCACCGAAGAGCTCCGGGTCATTCTGGCGCCGATGGCCCGCACCGGGGCCGAGCCGATCGGCTCCATGGGCTCGGACACGTCCATCGCCGTGCTGTCGGACCGCTCCCGCCTGCTCTACGACTACTTCACCCAGCTCTTCGCCCAGGTGACCAACCCGCCCTTGGACGCCATCCGGGAGGAGCTGGTGACGTCGCTCGCCGCCACCATCGGCCCCGAGGCCAACCTGCTCGAGGCCAAGGCCGGCTCGTGCCGCCAGATCCTCCTGCCGCTGCCGGTCATCGACCGCGACGACCTGGCCAAGCTGATGTACGTCAACGAGGGCGGCGAGACGCCCGGCTTCAAGGCCTTCGCCATCGACGGGCTGTTCGACGTGCGCGAGGCGGGCTCGGTCGGCGCCCCGACGGTGGCCGGGGGCGACTCGCTCCGCCGGGCGATCGACGACGTGCGGCGCCGGGTGTCCGAGGCGATCGCCGACGGGGCGAACCTCATCGTCCTGTCGGACCGCAACGCCACCACGGACTGGGCGCCGATCCCGTCTCTGTTGTTGACGGCGGCGGTGCACCACCACCTGGTGCGGGAGAAGACCCGCACCAAGGTCGGCCTCGTCATCGAGACCGGCGATGCCCGTGAGGTGCACCACATGGCGCTGCTCATCGGGTTCGGGGCGGCGGCCGTGAACCCGTACCTGGCGCTCGACTCCATCGACGACATGATCTCCGAGGGCCTGTTGGAGGGTGTGTCACCGCGCCAGGCGCGCCGGAACTACGTGAAGGCGGCCTGCAAGGGCGTGCTCAAGGTGATGTCGAAGATGGGCATCTCGACCGTCGCCTCCTATACGGGCGCCCAGGTCTTCGAGGCGATCGGCCTCGACGGCGCCCTCATCGACGAGTACTTCACCGGCACCGCGTCGCGCATCGGCGGCGTCGGGCTCCCGGTGCTGGCGGCCGAGGTGGCGGCGAGGCACCGCGCGGCCCACGACACCCGGCCGACCGAGCGGGCCCATCGCGAGCTCGAGGTGGGCGGCGAGTACCAGTGGCGCCGCGAGGGCGAGTTCCACCTCTTCAACCCCAAGACGGTGTTCAAGCTCCAGCACGCCACCCGGGCGAAGCGCTACGACATCTTCAAGGAGTACAGCAACGCCGTCGACGACCAGGCCTCGAAGCTGGGGACGCTGCGCGGGCTGCTGCGGCTGAAGCCGGCCCCGGGCGGGCCCGTCCCGCTCGACGAGGTCGAGCCGGCATCGTCGATCCTGGCCCGGTTCTCCACCGGCGCCATGTCCTACGGCTCCATCTCGGCCGAGGCGCACCAGACCCTGGCCATCGCCATGAACCGGCTGGGCGGCCGCTCCAACACGGGCGAGGGCGGGGAGGACGCGGACCGCTTCACACCCGATGCCAACGGCGACCTCCGCCGCAGCGCCATCAAGCAGGTGGCCTCGGGACGCTTCGGCGTGACGGGCGAGTACCTCGTCAATGCGGACGACCTGCAGATCAAGATCTCGCAGGGGGCCAAGCCCGGCGAGGGTGGCCAGCTCCCCGGCAACAAGGTGCACCCCTGGATCGCCCGCACCCGGTCGTCGACGCCGGGGGTGGGCCTCATCTCCCCGCCGCCGCACCACGACATCTATTCCATTGAGGACATCGCCCAGCTCATCCACGACCTCAAGTCGTCCAACCCCGCAGCCAGGGTGCACGTGAAGCTCGTGGCCGAGGTCGGCGTCGGCACGGTGGCGGCCGGGGTGGCCAAGGCCCATTCCGACGTGGTGCTCATTTCGGGCCACGACGGCGGCACCGGGGCGGCGCCGCTGACGTCGTTGAAGCACGCCGGCATCCCGTGGGAGATCGGCCTGGCCGAGACGCAGCAGACGCTGTTGGCCAACGGGCTGCGGGACCGGATCGTGGTCCAGGTGGACGGGCAATTGAAGACCGGGCGCGACGTGATCATCGGCGCGCTCTTGGGGGCGGAGGAGTACGGCTTCGCCTCGGCGCCGCTCGTGGTCTCCGGCTGCATCATGATGCGCGTCTGCCACCTCGATACCTGTCCCGTCGGCATCGCCACCCAGAACCCGGCGCTGCGGGCCAAGTTCAACGGCAAGCCCGAGTTCGTCGAGACCTTCTTCGAGTACGTCGCGGAGGAGGTGCGCGAGCTGCTGGCCTCCCTCGGCCTGCGCTCGCTCGACGAGGCCATCGGCCGGGTGGACCTGCTCGAGACCGAGGACGCAGTGGCGCACTGGAAGGCGGCGGGTCTGGACCTGTCGACGGTGCTGGCCCAGCCCGACGTCCCGGCGTCGATGAGTCGCCGCCAACTGGTCGAGCAGGACCACGGGCTCGAGAAGGCGCTGGACCATGCCTTCCTGGACGAGTGCGCGCCGGCCCTGGCACAGCTGACGCCGGTGTCGGTGTCCGTGCCCATCTCCAACGTCGACCGCACGGTCGGGACGTTGCTGGGCTCGGAGATCAGCCGCCGCTACGGCGCGGCCGGGCTGCCCGAGGACACGATCTCGTTGACGTTCACCGGCTCGGCGGGGCAGAGCTTCGGCGCCTTCATGCCCAAGGGCGTGACGATGCGCCTCTACGGGGACGCCAACGACTACTTCGGCAAGGGCCTTTCGGGTGGGCGCCTGGTCGTGCGGCCGCCGGAGAGCTCGACGTTCGTCGCCGAGGAGCAGATCATCGCCGGGAACGTCATCCTCTACGGGGCCACCTCGGGCGAGGTCTTCATCCGGGGCCAGGTGGGGGAGCGCTTCTGCGTGCGCAACTCCGGGGCCACCGCCGTCGTCGAGGGCGTGGGCGACCACGGCTGCGAGTACATGACCGGCGGGCTCGTCCTGGTGCTCGGCCCGACGGGCCGGAACTTCGCCGCCGGCATGTCGGGCGGGATCGCCTACGTCTATGACCCCGGCCGGACATTCGGGCAACGCGTGAACCTCGAGCTGGTCGACGTCGAGCCCCTCGATCCGACCGACGCCTTCAGCGTGCGTGCCCTCGTCGAGCGGCACGGCGTCGAGACCGAGTCGGCCGTCGCGGCCGGCCTCTTGGAGCGCTGGGACACCGAGGTGCTCGAGTTCGTCAAGGTCATGCCGCGCGACTACCGGCGCATCCTGGAGGCGACCCGCATCGCCGAGGCAGAGGGGCGCCCGGTCGACCAAGCAGTCATGGAGGCCGCACATGGGTGACGCACATGGGTAAGACGACGGGATTCATGGAGTTCCCGCGGCGCCTGCCGCGCCGGCGCCCGGTCTCGGTGCGCCTCCGGGACTGGAAGGAGGTCTACGAGCCCTTCGGCGAGGAGGCCACCAAGGAGCAGGGGGCGCGCTGCATGGACTGCGGCATCCCCTTCTGCCACGACGGCTGCCCGCTGGGCAACCTCATCCCGGAGTGGAACGACCTCGTCTACAGGGACGACTGGCCGGACGCCATGGAGCGCCTGCACGCCACCAACAACTTCCCGGAGTTCACCGGGCGCCTGTGCCCCGCACCGTGCGAGGCCGCCTGCGTCCTCGGGATCAACGAGGACCCGGTCACGATCGAGCGGATCGAGTTCGAGATCGTCGAGCGGGCCTGGGACGAAGGGTGGGTGACCCCGCAGCTGCCGTCGGTGCGCACGGGCAAGTCCGTGGCCGTGGTGGGATCGGGCCCCGCCGGCCTTGCCGCGGCCCAGCAGCTGGTGCGCGCCGGCCACCTCGTGACCGTCTTCGAGCGGGCGGAGAAGCCCGGCGGGCTCCTGCGCTACGGCATCCCGGAATTCAAGATGGAGAAGGCCGTGCTGGACCGGCGGCTGGCCCAGATGGAGGCGGAGGGCGTGACCTTCATCTGCTCGACCTCGGTGGGCGGGTCGCCGACCCCTTCCGCCACCGGCGCTCCGGGCGGCGCCGCCAGTGAGCCGGGGCAGGAACGCGGCATCGGGACGGCCTGCGCGCCCGACGTCACGGTGCGCCCGGCGGCCGAGGTACAGGCGGCCTTCGACGCCGTCGTGCTGGCCGGCGGGGCCACGCTGCCCCGCGACCTCCCGGTGCCGGGACGCGAGCTCGGCGGCGTGCACCTCGCTCTGGAGTACCTCAAGCCGTCCAACCTGGTCCAGGAAGGGGCACTGGGCGCCCCGCCCATCGACGCCAAGGGCAAGCACGTGGTGATCATCGGCGGCGGCGACACCGGGGCGGACTGCCTCGGCACGGCGCACCGCCAGGGCGCCGCGTCGGTCCACCAGCTCGAGATCATGGCCGAGCCCCCCAGCGACCGCCTCGCCGACAACCCGTGGCCGTTGTGGCCGCTGATCTTGCGCACGTCCTCCGCTCACGAAGAGGGCGGTGCGCGCTTGTTCTCGGTGACCACGACGGAGTTCGTCGACGACGGCTCGGGGGCCGTGCGGGCGCTCCGCGGGCACACCGTCGAGATGCGCAACGAGGACGGCCGCCCGGTCTTCGAAGAGGTTCCGGGCTCGGAGTTCGAGCTCGAGTGCGAGCTGGTGCTGCTGGCCATGGGTTTCGTCGGCACCGAGCGCCACAACGCAGTGGACGAGCTCGGCGTGGAGGTGGGCCCACGGGGCACGGTGGCGGCCGACCCCGATTGGGCGACCAGCGTCGACGGGGTCTTCGTCTGCGGCGACCAGACCCGGGGCCAGAGCCTGATCGTCTGGGCCATCGCCGAGGGGCGCTCGTGTGCTGCGGCCGTCGACCGTTGGCTCATGGGGACGACGTCGCTGCCGGCGCCGATCGTGCCGGGACAAGTGGCCCTCCGCTGACCCGATCGGCCGCCCGGCCGATCGGTACTGTGCACCCGACCGGCCGCCCCGCTGATCGGTACTGTGCAGGCCATGCCCTTCTGTGATGCCAACGGCGTCTCCCTGTACTACGAGCTCGGCGGAGCCGGGGACCGGTTCCTGATCATTTCGGGCACCGGCGGTGACCTCCGCCAGCCGCCCCGTTTGGCGGACGGGCCCCTGGCCGAGAGCTTCGAGGTCCTGGCCTACGACCAGCGCGGGCTGGGACAGAGCAGCGTGCCTCCGTGGCCCTACGCCATGGCCGACTTCGCCAACGACGCCGCCGCGCTCCTCGACGTCGTGGGCTGGGACGACTGCGTGGTCATGGGGATCTCCTTCGGCGGCATGGTCGCCCAGGAGCTGGCCATCCGCCACCCTCGACGGGTGCGGCGACTGGTGCTGGCCTGCACCTCCGCCGGCGGGGCCGGCGGCGCCTCCTACCCGCTGCACGAGCTGGCCACGTTGAGCGCCGAGGAGCAAGCGGCGCAACGGATGGAGATCCTCGACACGCGCTGGGACGCGGCCTGGCGTGCGGCGAACCCCGACATGGTGGCGATGATCGGTGCGCGCATGAACCTCCAAGGGGAAGCCGGCGGGCCCAGTCAGGGCCTCGCCAACCAACTGGCGGCGCGAGCCGCCCACGACACCTCCGACCGCCTGGGTGGCATCACGTGCCCGACACTCGTCTGTGGCGGGCGCTTCGACGGGATCGCGCCACCGGCCAACAGCGAATTCCTGGCGCGGGGCATCCCCGGCGCTCGGCTCGAGATGTTCGACGGCGGCCACGCGTTCTTCCTGCAGGACCCCGCCGCGATCCCCGCCGTCGTCGCCTTCCTGTCGGCGCGAACGCCCGTGCGCGATGCCCCGTAGATTGCCTCGTATGGATCCGACGGCGACACCCGAGTGGAAGGCCTTGGCGGCGCACTACGACGCGATCGCCACGCGACACTTGCGCGAACTCTTCGCGGACGAGCCCGATCGGGCGGAGCGCATGACGGTCGAGGCAGCCGACCTCGTCCTCGACTATTCGAAGCAACGGGCCACGGACGAGACCGTGCGTCTCCTGATGGACGTCGCTCGAGCCGCCAAGGTCGAAGAACATCGCGACGCCATGTTCGCGGGCGAGCACATCAACACGACCGAGGACCGGGCCGTCCTGCACGTGGCCCTGCGCATGCCGCCGGGAAGCCGCCTGCACGTGGACGGCCAAGACGTCGTCGCCGACGTCCAGGCGGTGCTGACCAAAATGGGTGACCTGTCCGACCGCATCCGCAACGGATCCTGGACCGGGGCCACGGGCAAGCGGATTGCGCGCCGTGGTCAACATCGGGATCGGCGGTTCGGACCTCGGCCCGGCCATGGCCACCATCGCGCTGGCCGACTCTGCCCAACCGGGCCTCACCAGCCGCTTCGTGTCGAACGTCGATCCGGTCGACCTCTACGCGGCCACCCATGACCTCGACCCCGAGACGACGCTCTTCGTCGTCAGCTCCAAGACGTTCACGACACTGGAGACGCTGACCAACGCCGCCGCCGCCAGGGATTGGCTCCTGGCGGGACTGGGCAGCGCCGCGGGAGACGACGCGGTGGCGAAGCACTTCGTGGCGGTGTCCACGAACACCGAGGGCGTCGCGGCGTTCGGGATCGACACCGACAACATGCTCGAGTTCTGGGACTGGGTCGGTGGGCGCTACTCCTACGACTCGGCCATCGGGTTCTCGCTGATGGTGGCCATCGGACGCCAGTCCTTCGGGGACATGCTCGCCGGCTTCCACGCCATGGACGAGCACTTCCGGACGACCCCGTTGGCCGAGAACGTCCCGGTCATTCAGGGGATGCTCAACGTCTGGTACAACAACTTCTTCGGCGCGCAGACCCACGCGGTGTTGCCCTACAGCCACCGCCTGGCGCGCTTCCCGGCCTACCTGCAGCAGTTGACCATGGAGTCCAACGGCAAGTCGGTCAAGCTCGACGGCACGCCCGTGTCGGGCCAGACGGGGGAGATCTTCTGGGGCGAGCCCGGCACCAACGGGCAGCACGCCTTCTACCAACTGATCCACCAGGGTACGAAACTGATCCCGGCCGACTTCATCGCCTTCGCCGAGTCCACCCACGACACGGGGGAGCAGCAGGACCTGCTGATGGCCAACTGCCTGGCCCAGACGAAGGCCCTCGCCTTCGGCAAGACGGCCGAGGAGATCGCGGCGGAGGGCACCCCGGCCGACGTGGTGCCCCACAAGGTGATGCCCGGGAACCGGCCGAGCTCCACGATCCTGGCCCCGAAGCTCACGCCTTCGGTCCTCGGCCAACTCGTCGCGCTCTACGAGCACACGGTCTTCGTCGAGGGCACCATCTGGGGCATCGATTCGTTCGACCAGTGGGGCGTCGAGCTCGGGAAGGTCATGGCGAAGGAGCTCGCCCCGATCCTGACGGACGTCCGCCGCTCCGGACCTCTCCGGCCAGGACGGGTCGACGGCCTCCCTGGTCCGGCGGTACCGCGGCCTGCGGGGCCGCGCCGTCTAACCCTCACGTAGAGGGTCAGACTCTGCTCTCGATCCCGTGGAGCGGCTGGCGAGGCATGAGTCCCCGCCAGGCCGTCGGCAGCGTGCGGCCCAGCCGTCCGAGCTCTTCGAGGTGGGCTGCCGAGAGTGCCTCGAGGCGCTTGCTCCCGGACGCCGTGAGCTGCAGCCTGACGACACGGTGGTCCTCGGGGTCACGGATCCGCTTGACCAATTTGGCCGCCACCGCCCGGTCGACCAGCCCGACCGCGCTGTGGTGGCGGAGGAGGAGGTAGTCGGCGACCTCGCCGACCGTCGGTCCGCGGCGGTCTGGATGTCCCCGGACGGCCAGCAACAATTGATGCTGTGCCGGGGTCAGTCCAGCCCCTTCGGACTGTTGCTCACTCCAGCGGAGGAAGCGGCGTAATCCGGTGCGCAGCGCCAACAGGTCTTCGTAGTCGGCATCTCGTAGACGCATCGTCCTACGATAACATCGTATTACGATGGATCAGATGGATGCCGGTTCTGGAGCGAGCTGAACATGGACCGCGCCATCATTGCCTTCGAGCAGGACGACGTGGGGGAGTGGGTGGCCTTCCTTGCCTGCGGCCACCGTCAGCACGTCCGACACCGCCCGCCTTGGCAGGAGCGGGACTGGGTCCTCACGGCGGACGGCCGGCAGGAACGGGTCGGCACGCCGCTCGGGTGCCGGGTCTGCGATCAGGAGGCGGATGGAGGCGACCCGGCCTGCTGGGTGCGGACAGGTCTGCCCGAGCTGTGGGGGTCTCGACGAGCATCGGCCGGGCTGCGCCGCAGCGCTGCCGGACTGATTGGGAGTGCTCAGCGGAACTGGTCGGCGTGCTGGACGTGCCCCTCGCTTCTGGTGAACAGCACGTCGTTGTACCCCTGACCGGGGCCCACCATCTCGAACGTCAGGGGTGGCACGAAGGAGAGGTAGAGGGCCCGCCTGCCCGCAGCTGCTGGATCGCTCGGTGGCGGCGCAGCGTGCAAGGTGTGCCCGAAGTGCACCGTGACGTCGCCCGGCTCGGTGTCGAGGGCCACCACTGGGTGCTGTTCGGCTTCTCGCGTGCTCGGCAGCCGGGAAGTGCCACGGTGCGATCCGGGGATCATCTGGAGCTGACCGGTGGCCGCGGTCGCGGCATCGAGCTGGATCCCCACGTTGAGGAGAGGGCACTTCACCGGATGGCCGCCCATGCCGCAATCACGATGCCAAGGGAGGTCAGCGAGTCCCCCTTCGGAACCGGGCACCTTGATGACGACACTGTTCCCGTCGAGGCGATCCTGGGCGTCCCGGAGCTCTGCCTCACCCAGCGCGGCGATTTCGAGGAATCGCTGGTCTGCGCCCAGGGCGGCGATGCGCGATGACCGGTCGTTGAGATAGTTCACGCGGTTGCACACCTCGCGCCCGTCGACCGTGGTCCACCAGGACCTCCGGTCATCTGGTCGAGCCCGCACCACCGCCGCACTGACGTCGGCTTCGATGCCCTCGATCTCCTCTGGGTCGAGGACGGCGCGGAGATGCACGAACCCCGCCCGGTGGAGAAACTCCCGGATCTCCGCGTGCGAGTCGCCCAGGGAGAACGTCTGGGACAGGTCCATCTCGTCCTCAATGTGAGACGGATGGTCGATGTCGAAGAGTGCCTGATTGCTGAACGCCACCCGGAGTGGTGGCTCCCAGCGGGCCATCTGGCCGAAACTGCCCTGGCGGACGGTCAGCTGATCGGCGTAGAGCAGCGCGAAACAGGTCTTGAGCTCCCACACAAAATCGTTCCATGCGTGAGGGGAGAGGACCACGACGGTCTGCGCGGTGTCGGTACCCGCCTCGACGGAGAACGTCGTCCCGTCAGGGACGTAGGTGTACCCCGTGCCGTCCGGCAGTTCGAACCCCAGCGGACGCACGACCTCTGCATCTGCATCGGAGAAGATGGCACCGCGGCGCTCCAGGAGTGCCGGGAGCTCGACGCGGTGGAACGTATCGAAATCAATCGGGCCGAATCGTTCCTGCCGCACCGCCGAAATCTACCAGTGGCGGCGAGTGAGGCGGCCGGAGCGTTGCCTCACCGGCGTGTTGCATCAGGAGAACGCTGCGGGCGTTGGCTGTGACGCTCCGGCATGCCGAGGACAACTGGTCTGCCCCGTCTGCCCCGTCTGAGCCGCATGTGTCCCCGCCGTCCCGGCGAACGGGGACACCCCTAGGGTCTTGCGGTGGGTCGTCCACCACTGACGGTGATGACGACGTGGCTCACGTTGTCCAGGCTGGTTCCCAGTCGGGGTGACACGTCAATCAGTGCACCCTCGGGGACTGACTTGTGACTGCATCCGATGGACCGTGAATGGCAACGCCTCCGCCCGGAGTGTCCGTCGCGCCTGTTCCAGTGTCAGGTGACGGATGTGCGGCATGGTCCGAGACGCTTCTGGCATCCGCCCATTCTTCCTCACTCAGCGTGACGAACGACACGTGCGAAGAGACGACCCCGGGTGAGCATCTTCGCACTGCAGTTCTGTCTTCTTCGGCCCGGTGTGGCTCCGGTGCAGACCGGGCGGACACGCTACGGACGGGTCACTGCCCAGATCTGGAACGTGCTTCCTACCAGCCGGTGATAGTAGAGCGTGGCGCCGTCAGCGCTGATGGCGGGCGCTTCTGCGAACCCAGTGATGGCGCCAACCCGCTGCACATCGCCGAAGGGTTGACCGACCCTCGCCCGCATCGCTCGATAGATGGCTGGATCCCCACCACCAGGGTTCGCCTGCGTGAAGAAGAGTTCCAGGCCGTTGGGAGAGATCGAGGCTGCATAGGTGAGCAGGCCCGTCTTGTTGATGGCACCGAGGATTGCTGCGCTGTGCGGGTCGGGAACGAAACCGTCCCTGACCCTCTTGAAGATCGTGATACTGGCGCTGGTCGGTGGACCTCCGTCGAAGTGACCCACACTGACATAGAGCGTGGACCCGTCGGGGCTCACGTCGGCATCGAAGTCGATGGTCCCCAGTGCGCCACCTGAGATACCGGGAATCAGGTGGACGCCCGTCACAGTGCCGGAGGCGAAACGCCCGGAATAGATGGTCGACCTCGTCTGGGTGTAGCTACGGGTCGAGACGAAGTACAGGTTCCCTTTCTCGTCCATGGACGGAGTTCCCGACAGGTAGCGCATCTGATTGGCGCCGGCAACGGCACCCTTGTACTGGAAGGTATGGGCACCGACTCGGGCGGCAAACTGAAGGGCGGGAATGCTCGGTGCCACGTTCGAAGTATTGAAGAAGAGGTACGACCCGTCCGCCGAGATGAAGGGCTCCATGGCGCTGCTCGAGTACCCGCGAATCGTGACCATCTGCGGATCGATGAAGGCGTTGTAGGTACGTGCTGGTTGGGACTGGCTCTCGGGAGCCGCGGAGGCCATACCGCTCGATGAAAACACCACAAGGGTTCCTGCCAGCACGAGAGCGATGGATGAACGGTCCTGGCCTCCTCGTCCGAGCACAACGACGCACCCCATCACCGTAGAGAGGAGGCTCTGTCAGCTCAATGGGGCTACCCCCAGCGTGACACCGGGTGTCACCGCCCCGGCATTAGAGGCATTCAACCGGGACGGCTGTAGCCGCAATGATCGGCGCGGAGATTTCGTCGCAATGCCAGCCGGAGTCCCACTTCAGATGGGTGCTCGGCGCCTTCGACAATGGATTTGGCCAGATCGTCGATCTTCGCGATTGTATCGACGGTCGTCAGCGACACGGAGCCCAATCTGTTCTCGTCGCGCCCCATCCCGGCCAACCGGGGCACCTTCCCGCCTGCGCCCGTAGTCGTCATCAACGCCTCATGCACGCTGGCATCTATCCTGCTGCGGCAAGCCGCACAGTGCATGGGGAGTCCAGGATGTCCAACCCAATTTACGCGGAGTACCAGGCCGTTGACCCATATTTCGATTTGGTTCGACGGGCGCTTGGCGACAGCGTGGATGGAGATCATTTCTTCGACGTCGTTTCTGACGACGTGGTCTATGAAGTCCTCTACGAGTTTCCGGGTTGGCCTCGTGTCATTCAGGGGCGGGATGACCTAATGAGCCAGTTCAAGGGCTATGGGGACGGCATCACACTTGAATCCGCCGACAGTCTGGTGAGCCACGAGGCGGACAATGGTCGAGTCTTCGTCATCGAATATGAAGTGCACGGGACCATCCTCGCGACAGGTGTCAAGTATGACAATCGGTTCTGTTCGATCATCGAAATTGAACACCGGAAGATCGCGCACTGGAGGGACTACATGGACTCTCTCGCAGCTTGGAACGCTTTGACGGCGCAGACTCCATAGCTGACGGCAAGTCGACCGATTCGAGTCAGCTGGCCGCTCCCCACGTGCCGCGCCGGGTCAGTCGGTGAAGTTGGTCGACGTGGGGTTCGACACGATGGTGCAGCCGTCGATGACGGTGTCGGCCGAGGCCGGCGTCGTAGTCGCAATGGCCAAGACCGCTGTGACAAGTGCGACCGCGATCACCAAAGACGAGCCGCTCACTCGTAGAAGACGTCCCACTATGACCCTCCCATGATCCTCAACGGCTGGGACATCGTAGGCTGGTCGCACGAGATTTGCCCTGGGCGAGGTAGCTTGCCCACCCAACGCTGACCAGGTCCTTCTCCGGAGCGGTGGATCGTCAGCGGGCGATTCCAGACGGCTCCATCCCGCCTATCCGGCGAACGGGTCACGTTCAGTCTCGGCGCTCCGGAGGTGTAGGCAAATTCTGCACCCGCAACTGCCCTCGCGCAATAAGTTTGCCGTCGTCCTCCCTTTCGATTTCAACGAGCCAAATCTGTTGGGTCCGACCAGCAAGGACGGGCGTGCCGATAGCTCGCACACGTCCGGCGCGATGGGGACGGAGAAAGTCGGTGGAGTTCGCCACCCCGACGACGGCCATGCTGCCCGTGATCTCGTGGGCGGCGACCGCGGCCCCATGACTGCCGACAGACTCAACAATCGAGGCCCACACGCCACCGTGAACGATGCCGTACGCTTGCTGATGTCGTTCATCGATGTCGACATATCCCACGACTCGCGTCGGCGTCATTTCGTCGATTCTGAGCCCTAACGCGCTGTCCCACCCTGGCTGCGGTTCCACCCAATGCCTCCTTTTGAATTGCGTGGAGCAATGGTAGGAGAGACCGAATGCTGCTCCGAGTAGAACCCCCTCCCAGCGTGCGGGGGCACCCAGTCTAGATTTGCGGAGGCGATGACAGAATCCTCTGGTGCGATTTCACGCAGAGCACCGCTTCAAGGGATCAAAGAGCGCCATAGCCAGCCTCCTGGCGGATCCTGCCTTCTACGTTGCGCTTGAACTCCCCGATCTCCGTCCCCCCGAGGTGCTCGAGTCGCACAGAGATGGGACGTGGTCCGTATTTCGGCTGCGGTACTCCTTTGTCAACGGTCGGGATCCGATCTTCCGTTTCCTGGCGGGATCCGCTCCTCTGGCGTGGGTGCAGGAGGTGCGAATTGACCTGTCAGGAGGTTCTGGTCAACTTCTCTACGAAGCTGAGTTCGATCCGACTCGGCTCCACGGATCGGGGGAGTTCACACTGACCACAGCTCAGGGATCGACCATTCTTCGATTCGATGGTGACGTGATCGTCGCTGTGCCGGGCATCGGCCGGCTGTTGGAGCGAGAGGTGATCCGCCAACTGCTCCAGCGTTTGGACATCGAGGCAAGGGCGCTCGATGCTCAACTTCTGGACGGTGGGGATCATCGCGTCGTGGACGATTGATTGTGAATGCGCCTCGCCCCGGACGAAGTGGCTATGGCAGCAGCACCCCTTCCCTGTCCGGGGATACCCTCACCAATGGGCAGAATCGCCTTTAACTCGGCGCAACGCATCCTCACGTGGCTCGCTCGTTGAAGGCTCGTTGCCGCATCCAGCCTACGGAACGCTCACATATCCGGCAGCGTCGTACGGGGGCACCTCTGGCCGAGGTGGGAATGGCTGCGAAAATGACAACTAATGCTTGTGTTGGGGGTGGTGGCGGTGGGGGTCGTGGTGCGCGGCAGCTTCATTGGCAGCAGAACACGCCCCGCACCAGATGAGCCGCGCTGGTGGCTCAATCCTGATCACCTGGTCGATGGGTTCGGTGCGAGTGAGGTAGTGGTCATGGATCTTGGCATGGTCCATGCACACCCCAGCCCCACATGAGTGACAGACCGCCACGGCGATAGTGGACACGTTGGAATCGGTGCAATCGAGGCAATTCATCCGATGCTCTCCTTGTTCGCATTGGGCCGGGTCTCAGCCGAGGGATAGAAGCGGCGGCGGGCCCAGAGGGCGACGTAGACGAGGCTCACCAGGACCGGAACCTCGATGAGCGGACCAACGACACCGGCGAGCGCTTCACCCGAGGTCACCCCGAAGACACCGATAGCCACGGCAATGCCGAGTTCGAAGTTATTCCCGGCAGCGGTGAAGGCGACCGCCGTGTTGCGCTCATACGGAAAGTGCATTCGGAATCCGAGAGCGAATGCACCGAACCACATGACTCCGAAGTAGGCGAGTAGCGGCAGTGCAATCCGGGCCACGTCCCACGGGTCGCTCGTGATCTTGTGGCCCTGTAGGGCGAAAAGGACGACGATGGTGAACAGCAGCCCGTAAAGCGAAACAGGGCTGATCCGTGGAATGAACTGCTCGTCGTACCACTGGGTCCCTTTTGTCCTCTCGCCGATTATGCGGGTGAGGAACCCGGCGGCGAGTGGAATGCCAAGGAAGACCAGGACGATCCTGGCAATCTCCCAAATGGTCACGTGGAGAGCAGCCGTGCCCAGGCCGAGCCAACCGGGAAGGACTTGGAGGTAGAACCAGCCGAGAAGTGCGTAGGCGATGATCTGGAACGCGGAGTTGACGGCGACGAGCACAACCGCAAGTTCCCGATCACCACAGGCCAAGTCGTTCCAGACGAGCACCATGGCGATGCATCGAGCCAGGCCCACGATGATCAATCCGGTGCGATAAGCCGGAAGGTCGGGCAGCATCAGCCATGCCAAGGTGAACATCAGTGCTGGCCCGATGACCCAGTTCAACAGCAGCGACGTGCCGATGGTGCGGCGGTCCCGCGCCACACTGCCAACCTTGGAGTATTTCACCTTTGCCAACACGGGGTACATCATCAGAAGCAGACCGATCGCAATCGGTAAGGAAACCGTCCCGATTTTGACGGTGTCGAGCCACCCGTTGAGCCCGGAGATCGTGCGTCCGAGTACGAGTCCTAGGGCCATCGCCGCGACTATCCAGAGCGGCAGGAAGCGGTTCAGCAAGGACAACCGGTGCAACACGTCAGCCTCATTGGGTGTCGGTGCAGCCGTGGTCAGTGACCCATTGCCCTGCGGGCCCGATTCGCCTTTGCTCTGGTCGAATGTCTCGACAGCCTCCGGCCGGACGCGAAAGACATGCGGGACGTTCCGGGAGCCGCTCATGACCTCACGCTATGCCTCGGCTCCCTCGCGGCGGCCAGGGTCAAAGGTCCTGCCGAATCCGACGCAATGGCGTGCACGGGTCGGGTGGTGGGCACTGCCCCCGATGGCACTGTGTCCCTGCGAACGGGGACTCCATCTGATCTCATCGAGCACCTCCCCAGCCGACGAAGGCGTACAGTCGCAACCATGGTTGTCGCGCAGGAAGGTGGTCCGTGAAGAAACTGGCGAGCCTGTCGTGGCGAGCTCGGGGTTCTGGAACTACCTGCACCGCCGAAGTTGACCATCCGATTCGCGGCTACAAAGTCAATCCAAAGTACCGGTCTAGCCCTCCCGCACTATCTGGTCCCGAGGCGCAAGCCCCCACCGTGTCATGGATCTCTTTTGATGGGAACGTATATTGGGTTCGACTCTCAGCCGCTAGCGGTTGGCCGCGTTCGATTCGCATAACCCAAGCGGATGTCGACGGAGCGAGAGGGTAGAAGCCGCATCGCCAGCGTGCCCCGCTCCGGCGGCAATGCACGGGGATACCTGAGCAAGGTCAACGAAAAGAGAGATCGATGTGGAAAGCATGAGCCTCGGGATAGTGACCGTAGGCCTCGATTCGCGAGTATCCGCGACCTGCGTAGAGAGCCTCGGCCTCTGGTTGGCGGGGGCCGGTCTCCAGGATCAGGCAGGCGTAACCGATTTCCCAAGCAGCCGCTTCGAGGCTTTGTAGCACCCGGGTGGCCAATCCGCGCCGCCGGTAGAGGGGGCTCGTCCACATCCTCTTCACCTCACATGTGCTCTTGTTGAATCGGCGGAAGCCGCCACCCGCAGCAGTAGTCGGCCCGTCCATGAGAACGATGAAGAGCCCGGCAGGAGGATGGAACTCGGCCTCGTTGGCTCTGGTCATCTCGATGTTCTCGCCGTATCGCGTGTCGTACTCGTCACTCAAACCGACTCGCAGCGACTCCACCTCTGGGTCGCTGAATCGGACCCGTCGAATCTCCATTCCAAGATTCTCGCTCCACGGTCCACTGGGACGCATCCCTGTGTCGATAGGGAACTCAATCGAACCCCCAGGACCGGCGTTCGGGAGCACTTTGACGATTCGGGCCTGACCCTTCAGAGGCTGAAATTATGGGGCGATGGATCACGATAACCCTGGGACGGGCTGGAACCGCGACCCTGACGATTCGAGCAAGTTCAAGTACTTGAATGGCATTGAGTAGACGGCGGAAGCGGAGACGCACACCGATGCCACGGGGGCGGTTCATATCGATGCACACGGGCACACGAAACGGCGCAGGCTGTGGATTCCTGGCTGTTGCGGAATCCGATCAGCTTCCACATAATCGCTTGGTTCGATTGCAGCGTGCCCCTCACCAGAGGCCGGCTCCGTCGCTTCACCAGGCCAGTGGAACTCCGGAACCTCGACGACCTACGAGGTCTTTGAGGAAGCCCCGAGAGCCCGCGCCCCGGCGCGCTGGTTCACCCGGTGATCACTCACCCTGGCAATCGATATCGGGATCATCAGTGGTCTTGCCCGATTGCATCGTCACCCTGACCGGCGGACATGGCGCGTCGCCAGCGTGACCCGTCAGCAGGTATTTGCCCGGTCGAAAGGTGTACCAGAACCGTGCGTCGCACGCCTGAACCGTCGTCGAGCCGGTGCCACGAGAGCTGAGTCTCGAGGTCGAGACCGGCCCAGTGACAGGCGTCCGCATTTGGGCGATGAGATACACGCTCCCTCTGAGCATCCCAGGGGCGGGAGCGGCCTCTGCCACACTGAACATATGGCGGAGGGACCGGTGCGCCACCCTTGGGAGGACTGGGTCTGGGACGAGACCGTGTTCGAGGGCACCGCCCGCTACTACCGACAGGGTCGTAATCCATATGCCCCTGCCCTGGCCGACGCTCTCGCCCAGCACCTTCACCTCGACGGTCGTGGGCGGCTCCTCGACGTCGGTTGCGGGCCTGGCACCGTCGCCCTGTTCTTCGCCCACCTCTTCGAGGGTGTCACTGGACTCGACCCAGATCCGGGGATGCTGGCCGAGGCCAAGCGCTCTGCCGCAGAGGAGAGAATCCAGAATGCCGACTGGGTCCAGATGCGAGCGGAGGACCTCCCCGGACTCCTCGGCACCTTCCAAGTAATCGGCTTCGGCCAATCGTTCCACTGGATGGACCGACCCCGAGTGGCCTCGGCCGTCAGACAGATGCTCGATGCCAACGGCGCCGTCGTTCAAGTGGACCTGTGGCACACCACTCCGCCGGACCAGGTGCCGCCGAGCGGCCCATGCCCACCGATCCCCGAGGCAGCCATCGATGAGCTGCGCCGCCGCTGGCTTGGTCCCGACCGCCGTGCCGGTCAAGGGTTCCGCAACACCTCGCCCGATGGGGAGGACGCGGTGTTCCAGGCCGCTGGGTTCGCGCCCGAGGAGCTCGTCGTCGTCTCCGACGACCGGGTCCTGGAGCGTTCGCTCGAGGACGTCGTGGCCTGGGTTCTCTCTACCTCGTCAACCGCACCTCACCTTCTCGGAGATCGCCTGGACGACTTCATCGCCGACCTTCGTGGCATCTTGCTCGATGTGTCTCCCGAGGGGCGCTTCAGCGTGGCGCTATCCGACAACCGGTTGCGGATTCGCAGGCCTCGCTGAACTTGTACCGGACTGTGCCCCGTCCGGCGAACGGAGTCATCCCCCGCGGGGGAGGGCGGACCATCTACGTCATTACCGGCAGAACCGCTGCAAGATCGCCTGCGAACCTGGATCTTCCGGTAGCGCCGCCCGCCTCCGCCTCGCAGCAGCCCTGGCGACAGTGCGATTCACTGATACCAATCATCCATTTTGGCGGTGATGGTCCATGAGGAGCCGACATCCCATCGCTGCTGATTGCGGACGTATCTTCCTCTGGACACTCGTCGCATGCTCTCTCCGCAGCGACGGTCGCGTGTTTGACTTTGATGCCAGCCTCGGCATCGTCAGGGGGATCGGGAAGCGGTTCGTTCACATTCACTGGTGCGCTCAAAGGGAACGAAGCTGTACACCACCGGAGCGACAACGAAAGTAAGCGGCTCGTGGAAATGCCCGTGATCGGCTGAACTCACCCACTGAGGACCCCGATGGCGACACGCTCGACGGCGTCAGCCACGACGACCTGCTCGTCGATCACACTGACGAACAGCCCCGCCCGGTCGATGGACCCGGGCCGCCCCCGAAGAAAGCAATGTCACTCTGCAGCTCGTAGGCGCTCATGTACGGGTATATGCATGCGCAGCCACCGACCCGCGGCGACGAAACCCGTTGCGGCCAGGACAGCCAGCGACGGCTCTGCGACCACCCGCATCCGCGTACTGCCATAGACCAGTGCCACGGTCACTACCGCGACGACGACTGGAACCATCACCAAGAGGAGGCGTTGCGGGGCTCGCCTGGCGAGGAGGGCTGCTCCGACGATGACAAACGGGGCGAGCACCCAGTAGAGACCTTTCCCGATGAGTTCGGAGGTCCGGTTGCGACCTTCCGCGTCGGCGAGTGACAACAGAACGTTCTGGTTGCCCAGCCCCCAGGCGGACTCTTCACGCGCCAGGACGACACGAGGAAGCACCCCCAGGTGGCTCAGTGCATATTCCTTCGCATGTTGGGTGAGTGCGTG
This sequence comes from uncultured Acidimicrobiaceae bacterium, assembly GCA_963753115.1. Lineage (GTDB taxonomy): Bacteria > Actinomycetota > Acidimicrobiia > Acidimicrobiales > RAAP-2 > Bog-473. Next base: position 87,758 of record CAVWBB010000034.1, on the reverse strand, counting down.
GTCCAGCGCCAGCTCCGTCCAACCCTGGGCCCGGTCAGGCGGCTTGCCGTACACCAGGAACAGTGACCCGGCTGCGTACACACACTCAGCGGAGAATCCTCCGTAGTCGGGGTTCGCCCGGTCGAACGTCGACGCGCAATATGACCGGCCAGAGTGCCGCCCTGTTGGGTCGAAAGGACGACGCCACCCAGTTTGACCTTGTTTCGAACGAGCCAGGGGCCGAGCACCAACGCCGCCCCGACGAGCAACGCCACACCCAACACACAACGGTTCTTCCACGAGCTACGAACCATGAGGAGCAGCGGGACGCCGAGCAGCACCACGAAGTCGATCGCTTCGCTCCGAATCAGTGTCGCCAGACCGCAGACAAGGCCCAACGCGCCGAACCGCCAGAACGTCGGCCTTGCGAGACACCTGAGCGCCAGCAGTACGGCGAGCGGAATGATGGTCAGGTAGATGCTCTCGCTCATCAATGCTCCGATTGGTCCCAGCCACAGCGGGTCCACGGCCGATATGAGAGCCGCCCCGATCCCCACGGCCGGACCGGCGACCTCTCGCCCGAGCAGACCCATGATCAGCACCGCCACGGAACCGACGACTGCCAGAGCGACGCGCTGCTGGGTGAGCGACTGGAGTCCCAGCAGATCGAACACGGCCAGGACACAGGAGAACAGCGGCGGGTGACCTGCCGTTGCCACAAACTTGTCGGGCTGAGCGGCGACTGCGTGCACATACCCCTTGCCATTGGCCAGGTTGGTCGCCAAGGAGCGGTACGCGACGGCATCGACGGCGACCGGGAGCGACGTGGTGGTGACGAAGACGAGACGAGCGACGAGGCCGACCAGGACGCTCACAAGCAGGGCCGGGCGGAACCAAGAAGGAGTCGAGAGCTGCCTGTAATAGGACGTGGGCGAGAATCCTAATGAACACCGGTGACCGATGACGAGATGTTCCGGGCACAGAACGGCTTTGGATGACGTAGCCGAGGAAGTGCCGGACGGCGACACCCTCCAGGCGTCGTGTAGCACGTGCAGCCGTCGCTCATCAGATCTGCCGTCGGTGATCAGCTCCCGACGTCGGCAGCCAGGAATCGACGAATTTCCTCAGTCAGCTCGTCGTCTTCAGGGCACCAAAGAACCCGCCGTGAGGCATGGCCTCGAACACGTGGAGTTGAGCATCGATGCCGCCGTTTCGAAGCTTCCGGTGCATCCGAACGGTGTTGGACAAGAACAGGTCCCGGGTTCCCGCTTGCAAAAAAGGTCGGTGGGAAGGGGGATCTGAGATCGCCGAACAGCGGCGACAGATAGGGGTGTCGCAGATCGTATTTACCGGCATACAAGGCGATCGAGTCGCCGGACACGTTGTCGATGCCAAGATTTGTGTGGAATGAGTCGCCGGACTCGGTCAGATCGACTTCGGGCGTCAGCAGGACGAGGGCGACCGGAAGTGGCAATCCTGGTCGGGAATTTCGCCGATTTCAGGACTCGACGCTTCTCGTTCATCAATTTACGCTGTAGGAGTGATCAGGAGGTTCATCCCATGCTCCCGAGTGACGGCCCAGTAACAACGGTGCCAAACCAGCCGTGTCGAACGCGACAACGGATCTGGCGGAGCGCCGCCTTCACAATTGCGGGACTCTTCACGTTTTCGATGGGAGCGGCTGCCGCCGGTGCGGCGGGAGCCCCAACTCAGACGTCCTTTACGTTCAGTGGCACGGTGAAAGGAACGTTGACCACACCGAGCACGCCCTGCAGCCAGGATGTCGTCACGGCAAAAGGGGCAACCTTCATGCTGACCGGAACGCTCAGGGGTGCGCCGGCCAGTCAGTGGACCATCCAGCTCTATGCACCGAAGGCAGGAACCTCAAAGAATTTTGGCCAGGAGAATGGTGAGGGTCCAAGCGTCACGCTGATTGGTGCCGAGTCCAACGGCACGACGAACTGGAACTGGACGTCCACCACCAAGAACGGGTCGATCGTCACGACCAAGACCTCGGGGAAGGTGAAAATCACCCTCGGGCCCTACAGCTCGTTCAGGGGAAAGCCAGGAAAGGGCAAGGTGCACGTGATCGGCTCCTGGGGCTGTACCTCCTAGGGGACTCCGAACCTCCAGATCGACAAATCACCGTTCGCCGATCTGGCTGGTCGGGCCATGACCCCTGTGGACACACGCGCGAGGGGACACCCCCCGACCGGCCGTCGCACGAGCGTCATTCCGGTGGTGACGACTCGGTTCTCGGTGAGTAATGCCGTGTTCGAGGTGTCTCGGTATGGATCGCCGCGGGTCCGTCAGTGACAGCGCTGCGAGGAGCCTCCTTCAAGCTGCAGACACGTTGGCAGTACGCCGGGCGCCGTCGCATCGCCCGTGCGACGTGGTTGGCACCCCATCTGCCGTGGAGCCTGTGGTGTCAGCTGTCCGCGTGGAACGCCCGGGGGGTCGTGGAGGAGATCGCCAGGCGCTCCGGGAGTCCGCTCACCTTCGTGCAGATCGGCTCGTGCGACGGCAAGGCGAATGATCCTCTCCATGACGTGGTCCGGTCGTCTCAGTGGTCGGGCATCTTGGTCGAACCTATGCCGGAGCTCTTTGAGCAGTTGGTCGCCAACTACGAAGGGGTGTCTGGGCTGCGGTTCTTCCAGGTTGCGATCGGGCGCGGCGAGGGCACCATGACGATGTATTCGGTCGGCCCCCGGCCCCAGGACCCCGACTGGGTCGTGCAGCTGGCGTCGTTCGACCGAGACGTGGTCATGAGCCACTCGTACGCACTTCCCGAGCTCGAGAGCCGTATCTTCCCGGTCGAGGTGGAGTCCAGAACTGTGGCGTCGCTGATTGCCGAGGTGGGCCTTCCCAAGATCGACCTCCTTCACATCGATGCCGAGGGATTCGACGACCAGATCATTCGGGACCTCCCGTTGACGGCCTCGTGGGCGCCACAGTTTCTGATCTATGAGAAGAAGCACCTCAGTCGGACCAAGTACACCGATCTCCGGAGGCTGCTCAGGCAAGCGGGCTACACGATCGTCAATCTGTGGCCGGACGAGCTCGCCTACCGCGACCCACCCTCCCGACGACTGAGTCCGGGTATCGTTGCTCGAAGCGAGTGACGGTGACCGGCGGCGTGTGACGGCTCTCACCGACCACTGACCGCATCGTCCTTGTCCTGATCCGTTGCCGATGCCTTCGGAGCCAGGAGTGATCACCTCTCTCGCGGGTGATAGCGAACCAAGGCACCTCGCGCCCTCTGTCTGAGAGCCTGCACGCACCACGCGCTCGGAGGAGCGAGAGTCAACTCTCGCTTTGCCCCCATGGCGCCGGACGGTGACAGCCGCCCGCGCCATGGGGCACATGCTGCCGCCGCCCCTCAAACCATCAGATCGGTCGCGTCGCCCCGACATACAGCAAACTCCCAAAGGACGAACCGGGGGTCGCCGGAAAGGGCTCGGCGCGAACGTCGGCTCCGGTGTGGGGGGCGTCAACCATCACGTTCTGCCCGGCGACCACGCCCACGTAGAGGCCGACGTGGTCAACGGAATCCGGGCCACCGCCGAAGAACACCAGGTCTCCCGGGGCCAGGACGGCCCCGGGAGCCAATTTCGGCGTGGTGTCGTACTGGTCCTGCGCCACGCGGGGGAGTGACAGGCCGGCCACGGCGTAGGCCGCCTGCACGAGACCCGAGCAGTCGAAGCCGACGCCGGGAGTCTCGCCACCCCAGACGTAGGGCGTGCCGATCTGGGAGAGCGCCCATGAGACCGCGGCGGCGCCGGCGGACGTTCCCGTCGCAGCGGACGTGGTGCCCGCGGCAGCGGTTGGAGCAGCGGCATAGGTCTGGGCCAGCGCGAGCACCTGGGCCACGTACGCCGCCGAGTGGTTGTAGGCGTAGACCGCGCCCGAGAGATCCGCCCCGCCCGAGGCGCCGTCGGCACACAGCAGCCGAGCCGCGGCGTACACGGCATCGGTCGGGTCATACGGGTTCGGCGGCGTCGCTCCACCGGGCGCGACGGGCTCGTCGTAGGCGGCGAACGTCCCCGGCTCGAACTGCATCGGACCCTCGGCGCCCGCCGAGTTTGTGCCGCTGTGCACCCCCGGCAGGTTGGACTGCCCGTTGTCCGACTCGATGGTGCCGATGGCGGCCAGGATCGTCCAGGGCAGCCCCGGACACGTGATCGCCGCCTCCTGGTAGAGCGCCAGCATCGCTGACGGGATTTTGGCCGTGGCCGTCGAGGATGCGACTGGAGCACCGCTGCCGACACCGAGCAACGAAGCCGCCGACGCCAGAATCGCCGTTCCCACTATGGCGGCTGCCAGCCCAACGGCTAGCCCAGCGGCGACGACGCCCTTCATCGGATCCCCTGACGCCGAGACCGGACCTTGAACGCCATGTCGGGGAACGGTCGGCCTCCCGTCCTGTCAGAACGTTGCTACCTCGTCTCCGAACCGGTGTACGGGCGCAACCGCCACAGGCGAGAGGCAGCCGAGCCGTGCACGATCTCTCCCAGCCGGGTGCGGTGCCGGCCCACAGTGAGTGAGGAAGCGCCGTCGACCCGCACCACTCGGGCCAAGCCCTGGGGCACGGACTCAGCGGTCATCTCGCCGTAGAAGCCTCCGGCCTCTGTTGGCTCGTTGTTCGGACCACAGCGCAGAAACCTTCGTCATGGACTTCGAGACCGTCCTGATCGCCGCGACCCGGCTGGGGTAGCCCGGGCCGCAGTCTGGAGGCGGCACCCCGACCCGCGTTCTGGAGGACCCCGCCGTGCATCCCGAGCCGCCCCATGTCACATGTCGGGACCTTCGTCCCTGGTAAGGGCAACGGCACTCCCTCATCCTGGATCCAAAGGGCCCGCGAGAGGAATGCCTTCGACGATGCCGCACCACTCTGACGACACCTGCGAGACGCACCGGAGACCTGTGGGTCGTCATGGTCCTGGCCCTGGCGCGACGAGTCGGCGTGTGCGAGTGCCGCTTGCCCGACGCCGCCGGGATGTTCACAGATCTGACGGCGCGAACGGCGTCACTGCCGGGCCACGATCGAATCAGAGAACAGCAACGTCCGATCCGATGGAGAGACCATGATCGACATGACAACCGAGTCCTGGGCAGGACCCTCTGCGACGGATCGGGCTATCTACGCTCATTTGACCAACCACATCGAGACAGAGCGAGGGTTGCTCGAGGAGTACTCCGAGATCGCCGACCGAACGGAGTCCGGAGCATTTCGCTATCTCGTGAATCTGCTCATTGAGGACGAGATTCGACATCACAGAATCCTCTTGGAGCTTGCTGAATCGGTCGAAACGATTGCGCTGATGAAGGCGAAGGAACCTCTCGTACCACTCATCGACTTTGTCCGCGCTGATCGGGACGCCGTGCTCGCGGCGACAGAGCGCCTGCTCGAACACGAGAACGAGGACGCGCGCGAGCTCAAACGCCTCCGACGCGAACTTCGCGACACAAAGGACGATTCGCTGAACGGCCTGTTGGTGGAGCTCATGCAGCGAGACACCCAAAAGCACATCGCTATCCTTCGCTTCGTTCGGAAACGCACACGCCGGAGGCGGAACTGACGACGGATGTAGGGCAAGCAGTCGTCTGATCAGGCGATGGCTGGACGTCGCCGCCGAACATCGCCGTGGCCCAGCCGACCACGACCTTCCCGAGCTACCCGATGACGAGGCCGAGCGCTACCAGCGCAACGACACCCGCCTCATCGGGTGCTCCTGCGTGTGACCTCGACCATCGGCGCCGTGCCATCCGGGTGCTCGGTCACGCACCAGCGCCACCGTTCCGGGCCGGCGACCACAGGAAGGACAGCCAGGTTGGGGATCGAGCGCCGAGGCCGTTGGGTTCGGCGGGTTCGGAACCGGTAGCTGAGAAGCAGCGGCGACGACCTGTCCATCTGGGGCATCAACGACCAACGGGCCCCCGGAGAGCGGAGCGAGCCAGACGTGGATCATCGGCTGCGTGACGTGATTCGTCGAGCCCGCCGCACAGCCACCGCCGTGCACCACTCCGACCACGACGCCACTCGCGTTCGAGAAGCAGAGGTTGGTGTGGATGTGCCATTCCGTCAGGCAACCACCGGGCATTGGCGGTGCTTGTCCGAGCTGGTTGTTCGCCATCGCGTACATCGCTGCGACCAGGATCGCACCGTGCGAGGTGTTGGCGTACACCAGAGCTTCGATTGCCCCCGGGTCGAGTGTCTGCGGGTCGCCAGATATGCGGGGTTGGCGTAGTGGACCACCGGCGCCCCACTCGGGGTGATCGGGATGTAGCCCGCTGCCTTTGCCGCGGCAAGGCTCTCGAAGGGCGCGAGGGCGCTCACCGATTGGTCTACCAAGGAGACGGCGGCGGTCTGCTGCGCCGTCGTGGGGGCGGTCGTGCAGGTCGGTGTGACCATCTGCATACCCGCCCCCATTGTCCCCATTGCCAGGGGCCAGGTGATGTTCCCAGCCGGGGAGGTCGTGGAGAGCGACAGGGGCGAGTTCGACCCGCCGCCACCCCCCATGCCGGGCATACCCGTTCCCGTATTCCCGGTGTCACCGGAGGGCATGGTGGGCATCGGCATGGTGCTGGCTCCGGTCGAACCCCCAGACGGCATCGCCTGCATTCCGCCACTCGACGTGGATGTGCCCGTGCCCGGCATGTTCGTCGAGGCGCTGGTACCGGGAGCGGTGGAACTCATGGTGGGCATGGTCGTACTGCTTGACGACGGGCCAGAAGTCGGATCCATGCCACGCATCGACGACCGTGAGACCGACTGCCCGGCGTCCGAGCCCGCCCCCATCGCACCCATGGCGGACGTGCCATGGACCGGCGAAGCCGTCGCGATTGAACTGGTGGCTGCAGCAGTACCCGTGGCAGCCACGGTCCCGATGAGCAATGCGGTCGACACGCCGAGAGAGCTCAGGACCAACCGATTGCGCCGGACTGGATCGGCAAAGGCCGTGTGTCCGGCGAGGAGCACGAGAAAGCACCCCGAGAGTTCGATGAGCGACACGGCCATTCCGACCGGGTCAGCCGACTCCCAGCCTTTGGCGAGGTAGAAGGCGTAGCCGGCGACTGTACCGCCGAGCATGGCTGCCGACACAAGCTGCCAATGGGGCCTCGAGGTGAGAGTCCACACAGCGGCACCGATGAACCCCAGGCTGTCGAGGATGAAGAGCACCGCCAGCACGCGTGCATCCCCCCAGTGCGTCGGGACGATGGCGGCATGAACCGTTGCACCGATCACCATTGCCACAACTGCAGCCTTCGCGGGAAACGACAATGCGCTCAGGCGTCCAGAGAGGCGCAACGCGCCGGCAGAGCCTTTCTTGGCGAACCAGCGGATGGAGCAGACCCCGATCCACAAGACGAGCGGCGTCGCGAGGAGCGCGATCAATCCGGGAACGTGCTCCGCCGGGACAACGAAGATCCCGTTGCTACCGGTCATGTCCATGCGCACGGCCCCTCTCCTCGGATTCACCGCCATGTTCGCCCGCCCGCATCAATATCCAGCCATGGCGATGTGAGGAAAGTGTGAAGGGATCCGAACGGCTGCCCGTCGAATCACGGCGCCGCAGTGCCTCAGACCTGTCCCAGCTTTCTCAGCACGGGACACCCTGAGCCCGGTGCGAAATGTCCCACCGGCGCCGGTACCGAGCGGCCGCGGAACAACGACTCCGCTCCTAGCCGAAATGGCCCCAGTGGGTGGCCACGATGAGCAGCACGCCGGCCGCGGCGAGCGCCGTGCCGGCGACAATCGTTCGGGCTCGATGCAGGCCCAAGGCCGGGATCTCCGATGCAGCCAGCCAGACGCCCGCAATCAGGATGAGCAGAAACCCGATTTCGGCGAGCTTGAGCCCGGTCGCGGACGTCATTGCGAACACGACGCGGAAGGATACGCAGCGAGATTCTGGTGCGTTGCCCCGGGGTCTCGTACGCCGCCAGACGGGGGCTCCGTCCAGGGAGTTGCCCTCAGCGGACGTCCGGCTGCCACTGCCGGGCGGCGGTCAAAGCGGCTCAACAGGGTGGTCGCCCGGGAGCGCTTGCGGCAGAACAAGGGCGGCGGCCACCCGGGGAACGGTCGTTCCGGGAGCACGCCAAAGGCGCGTTCGTCATACTTGGACCATGAAAAGCACCATGCAGGACGCCCCGCTCCTGATCCGCGACATCCTGCTCCACGGGCAGCGGGTGCACGGCGACAGCTCCGTCATCACCGTGGAGGAGGGCGGGCACAGGACCGCCACCTTCGCCGAGGTGGCCACCAGGGCCGAGAAGCTGGCCGCCGCCCTCACCCGGCTGGGGATCGAACCGGGCGACCGGGTCGGCACCTTCTGCTGGAACAACCAGGGGCATCTGGAGGCGTACCTCGCCATCCCCGCCATGGGGGCGGTGCTGCACACGCTCAACATCCGGCTGCCGGCCGAGCAGCTGGCCTACGTCATCAACCACGCCGAGGACCGCTGCCTCATCGTCGACGCGTCCTTGATCCCGCTGCTCGCCGCGATCAAGGACGACCTGAAGACCATCGAGACCGTGATCGTGGTGGGGGAGGGTGACACGTCGGCCCTGGGCGAGACGCTTGTCCTATGAGCGCCTGCTGGCCGCCGAGTCGGCGGGCTTCGAGTGGCCCGAGCTCGACGAGCGCTCCGCCGCAGCCATGTGTTACACGAGCGGGACGACCGGCAGCCCCAAGGGCGTCGTGTACTCGCACCGCTCGACGTGGCTGCACACCATGGCCGAGCAGGCGGCCTCGTCGGTCGGGATGACGGAGATGGACCGGATCCTGATCATCGTCCCGATGTTCCACGCCATGGCATGGGGGACGCCCTACGGGGCGTGGATGGCCGGGACGGACATCATCATGCCGCAGATGTACCTGATGGGGCAGCAGTTGGCCGCGGTCATCAACGAGCATCATCCGACGCTGGCCTGCGGCGTGCCGACCATCTGGAACGGCCTGCTCGCGCTCGAGACGCCGATCGACTTCTCGACGGTGCGTGCGATCACGGCCGGCGGGGCCGCGGTGCCGCAGTCGCTGATTGAGGCGTTCGAGACGCGGTTCGGGGTGACGATCATTCAGGGGTGGGGGATGACCGAGACGAGCCCGTTGGCCGCCTTCGGGCTGCCGCCGGCCCGCCGGCTCAACGGGCACGACGACATGTACTACAAGATCAAGGCCGGCCGTGTGGTCGCCGGGGTCGAGGTGCGCGTCGTCGACGAGGACGGGACGATCCTCCCCAACGACGGCAAGTCGGTCGGGGAGTTCGAGATCCGCGGGCCCTGGGTCACCGGCTCGTACTACAAGGACGAGGACCCGGCGAAATTCCACGACGGCTGGCTCTGCACCGGCGACGTGGGGACGCTCGACACGCAGGGCTATATGACGATCTCGGACCGGACCAAGGACGTGATCAAGTCCGGCGGGGAGTGGATCTCCTCGGTGGAGCTCGAGAACGCCGTCATGGGCCATCCCGACGTGTTCGAGGCGGCCGTGATCGCCATCCCGGACCCGAAGTGGTCCGAGCGACCGCTGGTCGCCGTCGTCCCCAAGCCGGGGCGCTCTCCGGCGCCAGCCGACCTGTTGGCCTACCTGACCGATCGTGTGCCGCGCTGGTGGCTGCCCGACCAGTGGACCTTCGTGCTCGAGATCCCCAAGACGAGTGTCGGGAAGTTCGACAAGAAGGTCATGCGGCTCATGTACGCCGACGGCGACTACAAGGTGCAGAGCACGCCCCTGCCCAAGTGAGTGGCGCCAGCGAGGCCGAGGCCGACCTGGCCGAACGGCTCGAAGGCGTGCTGGAGGAATTGACCGACATGGCGCTGGACGCGCTGCGGCTCGCCTCCGCCGGCGACCCCGACTCGGCCGAGACAGGGGAGGCCCTGGCGCGGGAACGACGGATCCTCAAGGCCCGGCGGGCGCTCGAGCGGTGTGTCGCGGCGTTGCGCGAGGGTTCCGGGCCGGGCCGCGAACCGCTCGACGACGGCGCCTGACGCCGGCGACCCCGGCTCCGATGCGGACGTTCGTGGCCGCCTGGCCCGATGAGCCGACGCGGCAGCGCCTGGCGGATTTGGAGCTGGGTCGGGAGAAGAACCTGCGCCTGGTGGGCCCGACCCGCTGGCACGTCACGCTCCGCTTCCTCGGTGAGGTCACGGAGGACCACATCGGGCCGCTCGGTGACGCCCTCGTCGCGGGCGTCGAGGGCCTCCCCGGCCCGCTGGAGTGCCGCCTCGGGCCGGGGACCGCCTGGTTCTCCCGGGTCCGTGTGCTGCAGCTTCCCGCCCACGGGCTCACTGCGTTGGCCCGGGTGGTGCACGAGGCCACCGCGTCGATCGTGGCCGAGCCGGGCGGCGGCGGTCCGCCCTTCAACGGCCACCTCACCCTGGCCCGGGCGAAGGGGCGGCTGGGGGCGCAGGCGCAGGCGGAGCTCGAGGGGATCCCCTTCGCCGCCACGTTCCCCGTCGCCCACGTGGACCTGGTGGCCTCGGAGCCCTCACCGCAGGGCCACATCTATACGACCCTGGTGCGGGCGCCCCTGGGGGCGCCCGGCTGAGCCTCGGTTCAGCCCGGGCGGCCGGTGAGGAAGGTCGTGATGGCCTGCGCCATGGCGGCCGCGGCCGCCTGCTGGAAGGCCGGGGTGACGAGCAGGGCGGCGTCTGTCGCGTTGCGCATGTTGCCGCACTCAATGAGGACCTTGGGCACCGTGGTGAGATTGAGCCCCGCCAAGTCGTTGCGGGGCTGGAGCCCGTCGACGCCGTCGTAGGTGCTGACCGGCATGGGAGTGCCCGCGGCGAAGGCATTGCGCAGGGTGGTCGCGAAGGCGGATGACGCCGTGATGACCCCGTTGTTGGGCCCGTCCGCAGTCGGCTCGAGCACCGTGAAGCCGCGTCCGCCCGCTGGGCCGCCGTCGGCGTGGATGTCGACGGCGACATCGGCATGGGCGTTGTTGATGATCGCCGCCCGCGTCGTGACGCAGGGGCCAACGCCGGCGTTGTTCGGGCGCGTCAGCACCACGGCGGCCCCCTCCGCCTGCAGGTCGGCTTCCAGGTAGGTGGCGACAGCGAAGTTGAACTCGGCCTCGCTGTAGCCGCCGTCCGTCGCGGTGCCGGTGGTGTCGCAGGTCTCGTCCCCGGTCCCGTTGAAGACGGGCTGGTCGATGACGCCGGGGGCGCTGTCGTTCAGCCCGTTGTGGCCGGGGTCGATCCCGACGACCTCACCGGCCAATGGTTGCGAGCCCACCGCCAACCAGTAGCCCTGGCCGCCGGAGGCCGCCAGGGCGACGACGGGGCCCGGCAGACTCGTCCCGCCCAGCGAGCCGAAATAGCGCGCGTCCCCATAGGTGAAGACGCCGCCGTCGCGGGCGGCCAGCCAGTAGCCGGCGCCGTCGGGGGTGGCCGCCATGCCGGTCACCGGTGCGTTGAGGTGGAGCGCGCCGGCGGAACCTTCGAAGGCCGCGTCCCCATAGCTGAAGATGCCGCCGTCGCGCGCGGCCAGCCAGTAGCCGCCGCCGTCGGGAGTGGCCGCCATGCCCACCACCGGAGCGTTGAGGCGGAGGCTCCCGGCCGAGCCGGCGAAGGCGGCATCGCCGTAGCTGAAGATGCCGCCGTCGGAGGCCACCAGCCAGTAGCCGCCACCGTCGCGGGTGGCGGCCATGCCGACGATCGGCGCGTTGAGGTGGAGCGAGCCGGTCGACCCGAAGAAGGAGGCGTCGCCGTAGCTGAAGATGCCGCCGTCGGAGGCCACCAGCCAGTAGCCCCCGCCATCGGGGTGGCGGCAATGCCCACGATCGGCGCGTTGAGATGCAGGGCGCCGGCGGAGCCGAAGAAGTGGGCGTCGCCGTAGCTGAAGATGCCGCCGTCGCTCCCGGTGAGCCAGTAACCAGCGCCGTCGCGGGTGGCGGCCATGCCGACGATGGGTGCGTTGGCGTTCGTCACCGAGTTGGCGCCGATGGCGGTGGAGCCGAAGGGCACCACCGAGTTCGGCGGGGGAGTGGGGTTGGCGGCGAAAGCGGGCGATCCGGAGAAGGGGAGAGAGAGCGGGAGGGAGAGGAGAAGGGCGAGGGCCAGAGCGGGAACGGTCAGGATCGGGAGCTTCGGCGCCGGGCCATGTCGGACCGTCGCTCGCGCGCGGACCCGCGTCCGGGTCACCCCGTGCACTCGTTGACGGCGTCGATGAGTTGGCGCAGGCGGGCGAAGTGGAAGCGGTCGAAGCGCAGCGCCAGCCGTGGCAGTTCGGGGTGGTCGTTGCGCTCGGGCGGGAAGGGCCCCGCCGTGCGGATGTTCCCCCGCACCACAATGTCGGAGAACCGCCGGTTCAGGTCGGCCAGCTCGGCCTTGCTCGGCTGCACCTGCAGCCGCAGCACCAGGAGATCGCCCACCCAGCGGATGGAGTGGTAGTTGCGGTAGAAGCCGAGGACCTCCTCGCAGGCCTCTTCCAGGGTATTCGTCACCTTGAAGAGCGCCCTGTCCTCGGGTGAGACCCAACCGGCGTCGATGGCCGACTCCTGCAGGAAGCGCAGCCACATGTGCCAGTAGGTGCCCCCGGGGGTCTCGATCATGACGACCGGGGCCGGCTCGGCCTTCCCCGTCTGCAGGAGCGTGAGGAGCTCGAACGCCTCGTCCTGCGTGCCGAAGCCACCGGGCAGGACCGCGTAGGCGTGCGACTCCTTGATCAGCATCAGCTTGCGGGTGAAGAAGTAGCGCATCTCGACCAGCTTCGGGTCCTGCGCGATGAACGGGTTGGCGTCGCCCTCGAAAGGCAGGCGGATGTTGACCCCGAAGGCGTGCTCGCGCCCCGCCCCCTCCAGGCCGGCCGCCATGATGCCGGGGCCGGCGCCGGTGACCACCATCCAGTCGGCCGCCGCCAACTTGGCGGCCAGGTCGCGGGCGAGGATGTAGATGGGGTCCTCGGGCTTCGTACGCGCCGAGCCGAACATGGTGATCTTGCGGATGTGGCGGTAGGGGCGGAAGACACGGAAGGCCTCCGCCATCTCACCCAGGGCTGCGTTGGCGATCTTCAGGTCGCCGACCGAGGTGCCCTCACGCGCCAAGTCGGCCAGCGAGCCGATCATGTCCTGCAGCTCGCGGGACTGCGCCGTCGACAGGTTGTGGTTCCCGAACAGCGCGGCGGAGGCGAGCTCGCGTGCCGCCGCCTCCGCGTCTTCCTCGTCGGTCACGCGCCCGCCGCAGCGCCGGCGCCGGCCAGCGCGTACAGGGTCGAACGCTGCACCAAGGGGCGCCCGAGCGGCGCCACGATGGCCTCCAGCTCCTCCACGCCCATACGTTGCCCGTGCTGCGCGCCCGCCGCCCGCGAGATGTTCTCGTCCATCAGCGTCCCGCCCAGGTCGTTGGCCCCGGCGCGCAGGAGCTGGCGGGCGCCCTCGCCGCCCATCTTGACCCAGCTCACCTGGATGTTGTCGATGTCGCCCAGGTAGGCGATGCGCGCCACCGAGTGCATGAGAACGGTCTCCCTGAAGGTCGGGCCCCGCCGCGCCTTCTTCTGGAGGTAGATCGGGGTGGCCATGTGCACGAAGGGCAGCGGCACGAACTCGGTGAAGCCGCCGGTCTCACGTTGCAGCGCCCGCGTGCGCACCATGTGGCGGGCCCAGCTCACCGGCTGCTCGACCGAGCCGAACATGATGGTGATGTTCGAGCGCAGCCCCACCTGGTGCGCGGTGCGGTGCGCCTCCAGCCACTCTTCCGTGTTGATCTTGTCGGGGCAGATGAGGGCGCGCACCTCGTCGTCGAGGATCTCGGCGGCGGTGCCCGGGAGCGTCTTGAGGCCCGCGTCCTTGAGACGGGTCAGGTACTCGGCCAGGGGGACCTCGGAACGGCGTGCTCCCTCGGTGACCTCCAGCGCAGTGAAGCCGTGGATGTGGATGTCTTGTGACCCGGCCCGCACCGCCTCGAGCACGTGCAGGTAGTAGTCGCCGTCGAAGTTGGGGTGGATGCCACCTTGCAGGCAGACCTCCGTGGCGCCTTCGTCGACGGCCTCGACGACGCGGCGTGTGATCTCGTCGAGCTCGAGCAGGTACGGCGCGCCGCGCAAGTTGAGCGAGAGCGGCCCCTTCGAGAAGGCGCAGAAGCGGCACTTGAACGTGCAGACATTCGTGTAGTTGATGTTGCGGTTCCGCACGAAGGTGACATCGTCGCCGACCACCTTGCGGCGGAGGTCGTCGGCGAACTCGGCCACCTGGCGCACCTCGGGGCCACGGGCGCCGAAGAGGGTCACGATCTCGGCCTCGCCCACCTCCTGACCCAGGGCCACGCCGGCGAGGACCTCGGCGACGGCGCCACCGGACGTCCGGGTGGCCGCGGCTCCGGCGGCACCTGCGGTCACCGGCGGCACCGTCGGCAGACATCGACGTCTCCTCGAGGAGCATCGGCGGCGGTTCCTCGCCCCCCGAGCACCAGGAGGCGTCACGGGCGAGCCCTTCGGCGTCGGAGGCATCGAGCACGGGGAAGCGCAGGGCGGGGTCGAGCCACCGCCCGGCATCCAACGCGAACGCCGGGTAGACCGTCATCCGCGGCGCCAGCGTGTGGCCCGCGGCCTCGGTGGCCTCGCGCAGGATGTCGAGCGCCGGCCAGGCCCGCTCGGGGTTCACGTGGTCGGCGGTGACCGGCGACACGCCGCCCCAGTCGTCGATGCCCGCCGCCAGCAGCGGCGCCAGGTCGTCGGAGAGGTTCGGCGGCGCCTGCACGTGGATGTCGGACGGGAGCACCAGGCGGGCCGCGGCAATGGCCCACTGCAGGTCCTCGGGCGGGCAGGGCTCGGCCCGGAACATGGTCGTGCCCGGCTTCGGCAGGAAGTTCTGCACGATCACCTCTTGCACGTGGCCGTGGCGGGCATGGGACGCGGCGATCGCCCGCAGCGCCGCCAGCTGGTCCGTCCGCTCGTCGCCGATGCCGACCAGGATCCCCGTCGTGAACGGGATGGCGAGCTCGCCCGCCGCCTCCAGGGTGGCCAGCCGGCGGGCCGGCTCCTTGTCGGGCGATCCGCGGTGGGCGGCCAGGCCCTCGGCCATCGACTCGAGCATCATCCCCTGGCTCGCCGACACGGAACGCAACGTCGCCAGCTCCTCGGGATAGAGCGCGCCGGCGTTGGCGTGGGGGAGCAGGCCGGTCTCCTCCAGGACGAGCCGGCACATCGCCGCGAGGTAGTCGACGGTCGAGGCGTAGCCCGCGCCCGCCAGCCATTCCGCCGCAACCGGGTAACGCAGCTCGGGCCGCTCGCCCAGCGTGAAGAGGGCCTCGTGGCAGCCCGCGGCGCGGCCCGCCTCGGCGATGGCCAGCACCTCCTCGGGGAGCAGGTACGGCGCGGTGACCCGGGCCGGGGCCTTGGCGAAGGTGCAGTAGCCGCACCGGTCGCGGCAGAGCATCGTCAGCGGAATGAAGACCTTGGGCGAGTACGTGACCCGGCGGCCGTGCACCCCGTCGCGCACGACACGGGCCAGCGCGGTCAGGTCCTCGAGGGGCGTGCGGAGGAGATCGGCATCGGAGAGCATTGAGGCCAATCTAGGGGGCGTCGGCGCGGGCGGCGCCGTCGACCAGCCACACCGTCCGCCCAGCATGGACGCGGGAGGCCGGCAGATCGTCGCCGCGGACCAGGGCGGCGACCGCAGGAGCCTTTGAGGCCCCGGACACGGTGAAGACGGCGACGCGGGCCGAGTTGATCGCCGGCAGCGTCAGGGTCAGGCGAGGGTGCGGGTTGACCCCGTTCGGGTCTTCGGTCGCCAGGACCAGGACGCCCGGGTCGGCATCGAGGGTCGAGGCACCGGGGAAGAGCGAGGCCGTGTGCCCGTCGGGGCCCATGCCCAGATGGATGAGATCGATCCCCGGACCGGTGACCAGATCCGACATCGTGCGCTGGTAGGCGTCCACGCACTGGTCGAGGGGGCCGACCGTCGGCATGGGGGAGAACGACCCGACCGGGCCGCCGACGACCCGGTCCAACAACGCCTCCTTGATCAGGCGCTGGTTGGCGTCGTCGTCGTCGGGCGGCACGACGCGCTCGTCACCCACGTACACGTCGACGAGGGTCCAGTCGATGGCGTCGGCCGGCGTCGTCGCCAGCACCTCGTAACACTCCTTGGCCGTGGGGCCGCCGGAGAGCACCAGGGCGAAACGGGGCCCGGGGCGCGCCCCGTAGGCCTGTACGACCGCGTCCGCGAACGCGCGGGGGACATCGTCGACCGGGGTGATCATGGAGACCGTCAGGGCGTCGGGGTTTCGGTCTCCAGGCCCTGCTGCTCCCGACTCCAGCGTGACGGCATGGCCGCCGAACTGGTTCCGCAGGGCCGAGAGCATCTTGAGCTGGAAGGCGTCGGGCTCCTGGGAGGCGAAGCGGGTGAAGAGCGAGGTGGCGATCACCGGCGCCGACACGCCGCGGTCGATGGCCTCCTGCGCCGTCCAGCGACCCTCGCCCGAGTCGGCCACCACGCCCTTGATTTCGTCGAAGCCGGCCCCGGGCCGGAGCGCCCGCTCGGCCAGCTCGAGCAACCAGCTGCGCACCACCGAGCCGTAGCGCCAGATGGAGGCGATCTCGTGGAGGTCGAGGTCGAACTCGTCGGCGGCGCCCATGATCTCGAAGCCCTCGGCGTAGGCCTGCATGAGCCCGTACTCAATGCCGTTGTGCACCATCTTCACGAAGTGACCGGCGCCGACCGGGCCCACGTGCGCATAGCCGCCCTCGGGGGCCAGCGTCAGCAGGGCCGGCTCGACCACCGCCACCGATTCCTTGGCGCCGCCCACCATGAGGCAGTAGCCCTCCGTCAGGCCCCAGACGCCGCCCGACGTGCCGGCGTCGACCAGGCCGACGCCGCTGGAGGCGATCTTCTCGGAGAGCGCGATCCACTCCTTGTAGTTGGAGTTGCCCCCGTCCACGATCACGTCGCCCGGCGAGAACATGCCGGCCAGCTCCTCGACGGTGGAATCGGTCACCTTGCCGGCGGGCAGCATGACCCAGACCGCCTTGGGCGAGTCCAGCTTCCCGGTGAGCTCGGCGAGCGTGGAGGCCGTCTCTGCGCCCTTGGACGCCGCCGCCTTGAGCGCGTCGGCGCTGAGGTCGTACGCCACCACCTCGTGCCCGCCCTTGAGCAGGCGCTCGGTCATGTTGGCGCCCATCTTGCCCAGGCCGATCATGCCGATCTTCATGTGGGCTCCTCTCGTACGGCTCAGAAGGTAGCGGCTTTGTCGCTCAGCGACTGCACGAGCTCTTCGAACGACTTGGCGAACGAGTGGACGCCTTCGTCCTCGAGCGTCTGCTCCACGTCGAGCATGTCGATGCCGGCCTCGGCCAGCCGCGCCAGCGCGTCGGCGGCCGCCTCGGGATCGGCGTCGACCGTCCGCTTCAGGTTCCCGTGCGCCTCGAAGGCGCGCAGCGTCGGCTCGGGCATGGTGTTCACGCTGGCCGGCCCGATCAGGCTGTCGACGTAGAGCAGGTCGGGGTAGCCCGGGTTCTTGGTCGAGGTGGACGCCCACAGCGGCCGCTGCACCCGGGCGCCCTTGGCCCGCAGTGCGTCCCAGCGGTCGCCGGTGAAGGTGCGGTGGAAGTGCTGATAGGCCTCCTGGGCCTGGGCCACCGCGGCGGTGCCGCGCAGACCGAGGAGGGCGGCGTCACCCTTCTCCCCGCCGGCCAGGGTCTCCAGGCGGCGGTCCACCTCGGTGTCGACCCGGCTGACGAAGAAGGAGGCCACGCTGGCCACCTTGGACAGCTCGTCCTCCCGACCCGCCGCGACGAGGGCCTCGAGGCCGCGCAGGTAGGCCTCCATCACCTCGTCGTAGCGGTCGAGCCCGAAGATCAAGGTGACGTTGATGCTGTGGCCCTCGCCGATCAGCGTCTCAATGGCGGGGACGCCCTCCCGTGTCGCCGGCACCTTCACGAAGAGGTTCGGCTTGGCGATGCGCTGGTGCAGGTCGCGCGCCGCCGTGAGCGTGGCCTCGGTCTCGTGGGCCTGGGCGGGGGAGACCTCCAGGGACACGAAGCCGTCCTCGCCGTCGCTGTCGTCGTACATGGGCCGGAGGAGGTCGAGCGCGCTGTGGATGTCGGTGATGGCCATCTCCCAGTAGGCACCCTCGACCGTGTGGTCCTTCATGAGGGAGCGGAACTGGTCGTCATAGGTGTCCTGGCCGCTCATGGCATTGGCGAAGATGGTCGGGTTCGACGTGATGCCGCGCACGCCGAGCCCGACGAGCTCGGCCAGCTGGCCGCTGTCGAGCCAGTCGCGACGCAGGTTGTCGAGCCAGGGGCTCTGGCCCCCGATCTCGTAGAGATCCTGGAGTCGGGTCATGGAGACAGCTCCTTTCGTCGAGTGTCCGTGTGATCCTGATGATCTGGCCGGCGGCGCGCTGCCGCCGTCCCCGGGTCAGCCACCGTCGCCCAGGAGGGCGCGGGCCCGCTCGACCACGTGGTCGGCGGTGATCCCGAACTGCTCCATGACGACCTGTCCCGGGGCCGACGCACCGAAATGGTCGAACCCGATGGCGTCGTCGGCGTAGCGGTCCCAGCCGAAGGTGGCCCCGGCCTCGATGCTCAGCACCGGCACCCCGGCCGGGAACACGGTGGCCCGGTACTCCTCGGGCTGCTTCTCGAAGTGGTCCCAGGACGGGAACGACACCACCTGCGCCTGCACGCCGGAGCTCGCCAACGTCGCGGCGGCGGCCACGCAGTGCTGGACCTCGCTCCCGGTGCCGACCAGGACGATCTGCGGTGTCCCCTCGCTGTCGACGAGGACGTAGGCGCCCCGCGGCACACCGTCGGCGGCCCGTTCCGCGGTGGCGTCGAGCACGGGGATGTCCTGGCGGGTGAGGACAAGGCCCACGGGACCGTCGGCCTCGACGGCCAGGCGCCACGCCTCTGCCGTCTCGTTGGCGTCGGCCGGGCGGATGAGGCTCAGGCCCGGCATGGCCCGCAGGGAGGCCAGGTGCTCCACCGGCTGGTGCGTCGGCCCGTCCTCGCCCAGGCCGACCGAGTCGTGGGTCCACGAATAGATCACGTGTGTCCCGGTGAGCGAGGCGAGGCGGACGGCGGGGCGCATGTAGTCGGAGAAGCAGAAGAACGTCCCGCCGACCGGCAGCACGCCCCGGTGCTGGGCCATGCCGTTCATGACCGCTCCCATGCCGTGCTCGCGGATGCCGTAGTGGACCTGGATCCCACCGGGCGACTCGCGGGCCTGGATCTCGGCGCCCTTGACCTTGACGCCGTTGTTGCCGGTCAGGTCGGCCGAGCCGGCCAGCAGGCCCGGCAACTTCGCCGCGGTGGCGTCGATGCACTGGTTGATGGCGTGCCGGGTGGCCAGCTTGGTCCCGGCCTCGAAGCCGGGCAGGTCCTCGGCCCACCCCGCCAGCCCATGGCCCGCCTGCGCGGCGTCCCAGGCGGCGCGGTCGCCGTCCCAGGCGGCGAGGCGCTCGGTCCAGGCGGCGTAGCTCTCGGCGCCGCGGGCGATCTGCTGGCCGTAGAACTCGCGCACCTCGTCGGGGACCCAGAAGGACTGGTCCGTGGGCAGACCCAGGATCTCCTTGGTGGCCCTGATCTCGTCGGCACCGAACGGCGAGCCGTGGGCCGCCGCCGTGTCGGTGAGCTTGGGCGACGGCCAGCCGATGTGGCTGCGCAGCACGAGGAGCGTCGGCTTGGCGTCCGGTCCGTCCGCCGGGACGTCGATGACCTCGCGGATGGCGGCCTCCAGCGCATCGACGTCGTTGGCCATCTCGCCGAGGTTCCGGACGTGCCAGCCGTACGCCTCGAAGCGCTCGGGGACGTTGTCGTTGTAGGCCAGCTCGGTCGGCCCGTCGATCGTGATGTGGTTGTCGTCGTAGAAGGCGAGCAGGCGTCCCAGGCCGAGGTGGCCCGCCAGCGACGCGGCCTCGTGCGAGATCCCCTCCATGAAACAGCCGTCGCCGGCGATCACGTAGGTGCGGTGGTCGCACACGTCGCTGCCGAACGTGGTGCGGAGCCAGCGCTCGGCGATCGCCATGCCCACCGCGTCGCCCACGCCCTGGCCGAGCGGTCCGGTGGTGACGTCGATCCCCGCCGTGTGGCCGGCCTCGGGGTGCCCCGGCGTGCGGCTGCCCCATTGGCGGAACTGGCGGATGTCCTCGAGCGAGAGGTCGTACCCGGTCAGGTGGAGCATGGCGTACTGCAGGATGCAGGCGTGCCCGTTGGAGAGCACGAAACGGTCGTGATCGGGCCATTCGGGATGGCGCGGGTCGTACTGCATGATGCGCGTCCAGAGCACGTGGGCCAGCGGCGCCAGTGCCATGGCGGTGCCCGAGTGCCCGGAGTTGGCTTGCTCCGGCGCATCCATGGCCAGGCCGCGGATGACATTGATGCCGAGCTCCACCACCCTGGGGTCCTGCACCACCGGTGTCGATGTCTGCAACGCCATGGTCAGAACCCTAACCGTCCTTTTCCGGTTGACGGCAGGGCCGTCACGTACTCTTCACGCTCATGGCTTCCCGCATGCAGGTGCCGCCAAACAGCGACCTGACGCTCGGCATGACCTGCGTCGACAAGGCCACTCCCGGGCGCTGCGTCTGGCGCATGCGGGCGGACGAGCGCTTCGCCAATCCGGCCGGGATCATGCAAGGGGGCTTCCTCGGCGCCTTCGCCGACTCGTCCATGGGTGCGGCCGCCGTGACCTACGCCGAAGGGCGCAAGGTGTTCTGCTCCAACGCCGAAATGAAGATCAGCTTCCTGGGCGCCGTCCCGCCCGGCGCCGAGCTCACCTGTACGGCCGAAGTGGTCTCCGGCGGGCGCCGCGTGGCGTTCGTGGAGGCCGGTATCACCGCCCGTGTCGGCGGCCAGGATGAGGAACGGCTGGTGGCCCGGGCGTCGTCGACGTACATCTACAAGGACCGTGACTGAGGCAGCAATTCGGCCGGTGTTTGCGTGTGACCGGCCCCTGGACCAGGATTGTGCGCCTCATGGCACCATCGTCGGACAACGGCAGTCACGGACTCCGCAACGCGGGAGACGACGCCTTCCAGCTCACGGTCGACTACCTCAAGCAGGAGGTGGTCGAACCGCTGCGGGG
The DNA here is from genome assembly GCA_963753115.1 of uncultured Acidimicrobiaceae bacterium. GTDB lineage: Bacteria > Actinomycetota > Acidimicrobiia > Acidimicrobiales > RAAP-2 > Bog-473. The sequence continues at coordinate 66,753 of CAVWBB010000034.1, read as the reverse complement.
GCTGGGACGGTTCCTCTACATGGGGATCGCGGGCTCGTTCTTCTTGGCCTTCGGCCTCCTGCTCGTGCTGCTGGGCGTGCTGCGCCTGCTGCAGACCGAGACCGGCACCGCCCTGACGGGCGACTGGTCGTGGGTGCCGTACGCGGTGGTCGTCGTGCTGGGCGTCGGCATCATCGCGGTGGCGGCGCTGCGCATTCAGGCCGGGCCGGGGCAACGCAAGATGCCCGAGGTCATCGCCCGGCGTGAGGCGAGGGAGATCGGACCGGAAGGACAGGAGGGAGCGAGCTGATGGCAGGCACGACCACGAGGGCGGGCAGCAACGGGCGCCTCATCACGCGGGAGGACCTGCAGGCCGCCTACTCACAGGTGATGGGCGAGGGCGAGGCCACGGCACGTGCCGCGGCGCCCCGGGGGCTGGCCGTGGCCGGCGCCGTGGGCATTCTGCTCCTGACGCTGGCCTTCCTGGCCGGCCGTCGGCGCGGCCGGGCCAAGTCCGCCGTCGTCGAGATCCGGCGGCTCTGAGGTGGACCTGCTGCTGCGGCGCTTCCTCCGCGCCGGAGTCCGACGTGGCGTGGCCGGGAACTGGTACTGGTTCCTGCTCGCCGGCGCCACCTTCTTCCTCCGCCGGGTCCTCAACGACCGGTCCAACCCCGTGTCGAGCGTGACCCTGTCGCCCGGGGAGCAGGTGCTCATCACGGTGCGCGACCGCAACACTCCACCTCCACCCGCCGTCGAAGCCTGAGCCCCGTGCCGGGCCCCCTCGCGGCGGGGGAGCGGGTGCTCCTCATCGACCCCAAGGACCGCCGCTACCTCCTCACGCTGGTCGGCGGGGCCACCTTCCACACGCACGCGGGCGTGCTGGCCCACGACGACATCATCGGCTTCGACGAGGGGCGCCGCGTGACCGGCTCGACCGGGCGGAGCTTCCTCGTCCTGCGCCCCACCCTCAGCGACGTGGTGCTCAAGATGCCCCGGGGGGCCCAGGTCATCTACCCGAAGGACCTGGGCGCCATCCTGATCGCCGCCGACATCGCGCCGGGCCAGCGCATTTTGGAGGCGGGTGTCGGCTCGGGCGCCCTCTCCATGACGGTCCTGCGGGCCGGGGCCTCCATCGTCGGCTACGAGCTGCGGGAGGACTTCGCCGAGCGGGCCCAGGCCAACGTGGCGGCGACGCTGGGTCCCGACGCGCCCTATCGGATTGAGATCCGCGACGTCACCGAGGGCATCGACGAGACGGGCCTCGACCGGATACTGCTCGACATGCCCGAGCCCCACAAGGTGGTCGCCGCCGCGGCGGCGGCGCTGCGCCCGGGCGGGATCCTGTTGGCCTATCTCCCGACGATCAACCAGACCGCGCTGCTGCGCCAGGTGCTCGACGAGGAGGACGTGCCCTTCGGCCTGGCCGAGACGCAGGAGATCATGCGGCGCACGTGGCACGTCGAGGCGCGCTCGGTCCGGCCCGACCACCGCATGGTCGGGCACACCGGCTTCCTCACCACGGCGCGTCGGCTCGACGGTGACGGATAGGACGCAGAGGAAGGAAGGCCGGGCAGTGGACAACGACGTCCTCGACTACATGAAGGCCATCGACCCGGAGCAACGCCCGCTCTTCGACCGGCTCCACGCGATCGTGCTCGCCGCGCATCCCGACGCCGAGGTGGCGATCGCCTATGGCATGCCGGCCTACCGGGTGGGGAAGCGCCGGCTCAACCTCGGGGTGTGGAAGCACGGCGTCTCGGTCTACGGCTGGCGGGGCGACCGGGACGGGGGGTTCGTGGCGCGCCATCCCGAGCTGTCCAGCGGGAAGGGGACGATCCGGATCAGCCCCAAGGACGCGGCACACATCTCCGACGACGAGTTGCGGGGCCTGCTCGGTGGTGCGCTCGAGCCGTGACCGGAGGGTCGAGGGGCGGCGTGTCGGGAATGTCGGGGGTCGGGAGGGTCGGGGTTCGAGACCGACCGGGAGCTAGTCGCGCTCGATGAAGATGCACTCTCCGGGGCACTCCTCGGAGGCCTCGACCACGGCGTCCTCGAGGTCGGCGGGAACCGCGGCCATGCCGGCGGAGCCGCCCGGCTCGTTCTTGACGTCGCCTTCTTCCTTCACATAGGCCAGGCCGTCGTCGAGGAGGGTGAAGACGGCAGGCGCGATCTCCTCGCAGAGCCCGTCGCCCGTGCAGAGATCCTGGTCGATCCAGACCTTCATGTACCTGACTCTCTCCCTTGTCGCAACCGCCCGCCGGGCCACGAGGACCGTAGTGAGGCGTCCCGCGAGCCGTCAATCTGGCTTTGCGGGTCCTCCCAGCGTACTCGCCCGGACCTGCCGACCCGGTGCATCGACGGTGCACGTGCGTTGCTGGCAAAACGCGCCGAGGCGAGGGCTAGGGTTGCCATTGGTGACCGCAACTCCCGACGAAGCCGCTGCCCAGGCCGAAGCGCTGCGCGCCGAACTGGCAGATGCCGAGGATGAGATCCACGCGCTCCGGCGCCGGTTGCAGGAGAGCCCGGGCCGGGTGCAGGCCCTGGAGGAGCGCCTCCTCGAGTCGAAGGGCCAACTGGCCCAGGCGACCTCGCAGAACGAGAAGCTGACCTTCACGCTGCAGCAGGCCAAGGAGCAGCTGGCCGCCCTGCGCGAGGAGGTCGAGAAGCTCACCCAGCCGCCCGCCGCCTACGGCACCTTCCTCGGGATCAACGAGGACGGCACGGTCGACGTCTTCTCGAGCGGCCGCAAAATGCGGGTCAGCCTGCACCCCGACATCGACCCCGGGGCGATCCGCAAGGGGAACGAGGTCGTCCTCAACGAGAGCCTCAACGTGGTGCTGGTGCGCGACGGCGAGTTCTCCGGCGAGGTCGTCACCCTGAAGGAGGTGCTCGAGGACAGGCGACGCTGCGTGATCTTCGCCCGGGCCGACGAGGAGCGGGTGGCCGAGCTCTCCGAGGACATGCTGGGCGTCAAGCTGCGCGCCGGCGACTCCCTCCTGATGGACATGCGCACCCAGCTGCTCATTGAGAAGCTGCCCAAGCTCGAGAGCGAGGAGCTCGTCCTCGAAGAGGTGCCCGACATCACCTACGCCGACGTCGGCGGCCTGGACACGCAGATCGAGGCCATCACCGATGCCGTCGAGCTGCCCTACATGCACCGTGAGCTCTTCGCCGACTACTCGCTGCCGGCCCCCAAGGGGATCCTCCTGTACGGCCCGCCCGGGTGCGGCAAGACGCTGATCGCCAAGGCGGTGGCCAACTCGCTGGCCAAGAAGGTGGCGCTGAAGACCGGCAACGACAACGTGCGCAGCTTCTTCCTCAACATCAAGGGGCCCGAGCTGCTCAACAAGTACGTGGGGGAGACGGAGCGCCAGATCCGCCAGGTCTTCCAGCGGGCCCGGGAGAAGGCCGACGAGGGCATGCCGGTCATCGTGTTCTTCGACGAGATGGAGTCCCTCTTCCGTACCCGGGGTACCGGCATCAGCTCCGACATGGAGTCGACCATCGTGCCGCAGCTGCTGGCCGAGATCGACGGTGTCGAGTCGCTGCGCGACGTGATCGTCATCGGCGCCTCCAACCGCGAGGACCTGATCGACCCGGCCATCCTGCGCCCGGGGCGCCTGGACGTGAAGATCAAGATCGAACGGCCGAATGAGGAGGCCGCCGGGCAGATCTTCAGCCGGTACCTCACGGCGGACTTGCCTCTCGACGCCGACGAGGTGCAGCGGCTCGGTGGCGGCGATCCGTCCAAGGCGGTCCAGGGCATGATTGAGCAGACGGTCGTCGAGATGTACCGCGAGGACGACGAGAACCGCTTCTTGGAGGTGACCTACCAGAACGGCGACAAGGAGATCCTCTACTACCGCGACTTCGCGTCGGGCGCCATGATCGAGAACATCGTCCGCCGGGCCAAGAAGCTGGCCATCAAGCGGGTCATCGCCGGCGAGTCCGGCGGCATCCGCACCTCCGACATGCTCGAGTCGATCCGTCAGGAGTACAAGGAGAACGAGGACCTGCCCAACACGACCAACCCCGATGACTGGGCGCGGATCTCGGGCAAGAAGGGTGAGCGCATCGTCTACGTCCGGACGCTGCTCACCGAGGACCGTGAAGTGCACGGAGGCCGCTCGATCGAGCGGGTCGGTACCGGCCAGTACCTCTAGAAGATCGTGGCCATCACGAAGGTCTGCGGCATCGAGACCGAGTACGGCATCCACTCGGCCGGTCCGGAGCAGAACCCCATCGCCGCCTCATCGGTGCTCGTCAACGCCTATGCGGCGGACGTCGAGCAGCAGATCGGCTGGGACTTCGAGGACGAGACCCCGGGGAACGACGCCCGTGGCTTCGCCCGCGAGGGCTCGCTGGCCCCCATGGTCGAGACCCACCTGGCCAACACGGTGCTCACCAACGGCGCCCGCTTCTACGTGGACCACGCCCACCCCGAGTACTCGAGCCCCGAGTGCCTGACGCCCCTGGAGTGCCTGATCTACGACAAGGCCGGCGAAGAGGTGCTGAAGCGCTCCATGGTGGCGGCCGCACTGCGCATTCCTGACCAGCCGGCGCCGATCGTCCACAAGAACAACTCGGACGGCAAGGGCAACTCCTACGGCTGCCACGAGAACTACATGATGGACAGGGCCATTCCGTTCGCCAAGGTGATCGAGGGCGTCGTCCCGCACTTCGTGTCGCGCACGCTCTTCACCGGTTCGGGCAAGGTCGGCACCGAGACGCCCGCGCTCGACGCCGACACCGTCGAGTACCAGCTGTCGCAACGGGCCGAGTTCTTCGAGGAGATCGTCGGGCTGGAGACGACGCTGAAGCGGCCCATCGTCAACACGCGCGACGAGCCGCACGCCGACCCGAAACGCTTCCGCCGCTTGCACGTGATCGTCGGGGACGCCAACCTCTCCGAGATCGCCACCTTCCTCAAGGTCGGCAGCACCGCCATCGTGCTGGCCATGGTCGAGGACGACGCCGGCCCGACGCGCGACCTCTCGCTCGCCGACCCGGTGCGCGCGCTGCACCAGGTGTCGGCCGACCTCACGCTGACCCGGCCCGCTTGCCCTGAGCGACGGGTCGACGGCCACCGCCCTCGAGATGCAGTGGGAGATCTTCGGCGCCGCCCGCAAGTACGCCGAGGAATGGGGCCTGGCCGCCCTGGGGGACGACGGCGAGGTCGGTGCCCTGGTCATGGAGCACTGGGAGGCCGTCCTCACGGGCCTCGAGGCGGATCCGGCGACGTTGGCCGACACCTTGGACTGGGTCGCGAAGCGGGAGCTCCTCCTCGCCTACCAGGACAGGCACTCGTGCGGATGGAAGGACCCCCGGATCGCTGCACTGGCATTGCAATATCACGACCTCAGGCCGGAGAAATCGGTCTTCCGGCGCCTGGACATGCGGACGCTGGTGACGCCGGCCCAGGTGGCCCACGCGGTGGGGGAGCCCCCGCTCGGGACCCGGGCCTGGTTCCGCGGCAAATGCCTGGCCCGGTGGCCCGACGCCGTCGTGACCGCCAACTGGGATTCTCTGGTCTTCGACATCGGCGCAGACCCGTTGCGGCGCGTCCCTATGATGGACCCCCTCAAGGGAACAGCCGAGCACACCGGCGATCTCCTGGCACAGAGCACAGGACCGGCGGACCTGCTCAACCGGCTGAACTCTTAGGCGAAGAACGCACGCACCACAGGACGGGGAAGCGGAACGATGGCAGAACAAGAGCAGAAGAGGAAGGGCTCGGGTGCGCGGTCGACCGAGGCCGAAACCGAGGTCGAAGAGGCCGCGCCGGCCAGCACCGAGCGCGGCGACAAGATCAAGGCCGAGCTCGACGACCTCCTCGACGAGATCGACGAGGTGCTGGAGGACAACGCCGAGGAATTCGTGCGGAACTATGTGCAAAAGGGCGGGCAGTAGCCCCCCGTGGCGCTCCCGCTGTTTCCCCCGGAACGTGATCCGGGCCCGGACTTCGTCGGCCTCCTGCGGCTGACGACTGGCCAGGCCGATGCGCCCGCACGCGCCCTCGACGCGTTGACGCCGGTGCAGGCCCCGCACGGCACCACCGTGGTGGCCCTGCGCTACGCCGATGGCGTGGTGATGGCCGGTGACCGCCGCGCCACGGCGGGCAACATCATCGCCCACCACGCCATGCAGAAGGTCTTCCCGGCCGACCGCTATTCCGCGGTGGCCATTGCAGGCACGGCAGGCATGGCGATCGAGATGGTGCGGTTGTTCCAGGTCCAGCTCGAGCACTACGAGAAGGTCGAGGGCGCAACGCTCTCCCTGGAGGGCAAGGCCAACCAGCTGGCCCAGATGGTCCGCCAGCACCTGCCCCTGGCCATGCAGGGCCTCGCGGTCGTCCCGCTCTTCGCCGGGTTCGACACCACCCGGGACCTGGGCCGCATCTTCAATTACGACGTCACGGGCGGCCACTACGAGGACACCGACTTCCAGGCCACCGGCTCGGGCGGGCGCGACGCCCGCAGCACCATCAAGCTCGGCTGGCGGGAGGGGATGACCCGGGACGAGGCGGTCGACCTGGCGATCCAGTCGCTCTACGACGCCGCCGACGAGGACTCCGCCACCGGCGGTCCCGACCTGGTGCGCGGCATCTACCCGATCATCGCCGTGGTCGACACCGCGGGGTACCGCGAGGTGCCCGAGGACGAGGTGGCCGAACGCTTCGGCGCCCTGATCGCCCGCAGGCAGGCGGAGCGTGCCCAATGAGCATGCCCTACTACGTCGCACCCGAGCAGGTGATGAAGGACCGGGCCGAGTACGCCCAGAAGGGCATCGCCCGTGGCCGCTCGCTGGTCGCCACGACCTATGACGTGGGCATCGCCATCGTCGCCGAGAACCCGTCGCGCACCCTGCACAAGATCAGCGAGATCTACGACCACATCGCCTTCGGGGGCGTCGGCAAGTACAACGAGTACGACCAGCTCCGCGTGGCCGGTATTCGCCATGCCGACACGAAAGGGTACGCGTACAGTCGCGAAGACGTCGACGCCCGTTCACTCGCCAACCTCTATGCGCAGTATCTCGGCAACGTGTTCACCCACGAGATGAAGCCGCTCGAAGTCGAGATCCTCGTGGCCGAGCTGGGCAGCGGAGGTGAGAGCCAGCTGTACCACATCGCCTACGAGGGCACGATCACCGACGAGGACCGTTTTGCGGTGCTCGGCGGCGACGCCGAGACCATCAACGAGCGCGTCGGGGCAGCGTGGCAGCCCGATTGGGACCTGGCCACTGCCGTGAAGGCGGCGACGGCCGCGCTGGCCGGACCGGACCGCACGTTGGCGGCCGGCGACCTGGAAGTGGCCATTCTCAGCAGGGGAAACGGCCGCCGCACCTTCCGGCGCATCGAGGAGGAGGAGCTGGCACAGCTCCTGGCATAGGCGGCTGTACGGTTGGCCTGGTGGAGCGTCGGATCTTCGGGATCGAGAACGAATACGGAGTGACCTTCACGCTGCGCGGGCAGCGTCGCCTCAGCCCCGACGAAGTGGCGCGCTACCTCTTCCGGCGCGTGGTCTCGTGGGGGCGCTCGTCCAACGTCTTCTTGGAGAACGGCGCCCGGTTGTATCTCGACGTGGGGAGCCACCCCGAGTACGCCACCCCCGAGTGCGACAAGATCAGTGACGTCGTCGTGCACGACAAGGCGGGGGAGTGGATCCTGGCCCAGCTCGTCACGGGCGCGCAGGCCCGCCTGCGCGAGGAGGGCATCCGCGGCGAGGTCTACCTCTTCAAGAACAACACCGACTCGGTCGGCAACTCCTACGGGTGCCACGAGAATTATCTGACCGAACGAAACGACGAGTTCAACCGTTACACCGAGGTGCTCATCCCGTTCCTCGTCTCGCGCCAGATCTACGCCGGTGCCGGGAAGGTCCTGCAGACGGCCCGGGGAGCCGTCTTCTGCCTGAGCCAGCGCGCCGAGCACATCTGGGAGGGCGTCTCCTCGGCCACCACCCGCAGCCGGCCCATCATCAACACGCGGGACGAGCCGCACGCCGACGCCGAGCGCTTCCGCCGTCTGCACGTGATCGTCGGCGACTCCAACATGAGCGAGTACGCCACCTTCCTCAAGATCGGCACGACGTCGATCCTCCTGGCCATGCTGGAGGACTCCTCGACGGTGTTGCGCGACCTCACCTTGGAGAACCCCATCCGGGCCATCCGGGAGATCAGCCACGACATCACGTGCCAGCGCCGTGTGCGCCTGGCCAACGGACGCGAGATGCGGGCGTTGGACATTCAGACCGAGTACCTCGAGCGCGCCATCAAGTTCCGCGACCGGCGTGGGCTGTCGCCCGAAGAGGACCGCGCCCTGGACATGTGGGAGCACTGCCTCAAGGGCCTGGAGGCCGACCCGACGTCCCTGTGGCGCGAGTGCGACTGGGTGGCCAAGCACCGTCTCGTCGAACAGATGCGGGCGCGCCACGACGTGCCGCTCTCGCACCCCAAGGTGGCGATGATCGACCTCATGTACCACGACGTCGATCGCAGCCGCGGCCTGTTCTACAAGTTGCAGCAGCGCGACGAGATGGACCGGACGTGCACGGACGAGGCCATCACCGAGGCGATGACGAAGCCACCGGAGACGACCCGGGCCAGGCTCCGGGGCGCCTTCGTCAAGCGCGCCAAGGAGCGCCGGCGCGACTTCACGGTGGACTGGGTCCACCTCAAGCTGAACGACCAGGCCCAACGCACCGTGCTCCTGAAAGACCCGTTCAAATCGCACGATGAACGGGTAGAGCGGCTCATCCAGTCCTTGTAGCGGCACCGTAGAGTGAAGGCACATGTTCAATCTCGACCCAGGCAAGCTGCTCGTGATCGGCGTGGTCGCCATCATCCTGCTGGGCCCCGACCGCCTGCCCCAGGTGGCCCGGCAACTCGGGGGTGCCTGGCGTTCCTTCAACGAATTCCGGCACCGGATGGAGTCCGAGGTGCGCAACACCATGCCGGACCTGCCCCCGACCTCGGAGATCGCGCGGCTGGCCCGTTCCCCGTCCGCGCTGCTCAACCACCTGTCGAACATGTCCTCCGACGAGGAGCCGCCGGACGGGTCGTTCCAACCCCCGACGCTGGACGAGGACGGGGCGACGCCGGCGTCGACGAACGGCAACGTCGCGCCCACCGCTGCAGCTGAGGCGGACGCCGAGGCGGACGCCGAGTCGGCGGAGCCGACTGCCACGACGCCCCGGGCCCCGTCGACGCCGACACCGACACCGACACCGACGAACAAGCCGACACCGGCGCCCGTTCGCGCCGACCGTCCCAGCACCACCTCCCAGCCTTCCGGCGCGGTCGTCCCGGCCGACCCGACCCTGAACTGAGCACACGACCGTGGTGACGCTTCCCTTCACGGGCAAATGGAAGAACCGTCCGACGCCGGACAACATGACATTGGGGGAGCACCTCGGCGAGTTGCGGCGTCGCGTGATCATCTGCACCATCGCCTTCGTCGTCGCGGCCACGATCGCGGTGATCGCCTACGAACCCATCCTCAACTTCCTGCTGCATCCGCTCTGCAGCGTCGAGGCGTCGACCCGGCACCACACCGCCAAAGGAACCTCGTCGCTCCTCATCGCGTCGAACGGCAGCTGCCAGCTCTTCGTCACCTCGCCACTCGACGGCCTCTCGCTCCGCGTGAAGATCGGGCTCTTCGGCGGCCTCGTCCTCGCGTCGCCGGTGATCCTGTTCCAGATCTGGCGCTTCGTCACGCCTGGGCTCAAGGCGACGGAGCGCAAGTACGCCATCCCCTTCGTGCTGAGTGCGTTCGTGCTGTTCCTCCTCGGAGCGCTGACGGCGTACGTCACGCTTCCGCACGCGCTGGGCTGGTTGAAGTCCGTCGGCGGCCCGAACCTGCAGGCGATCTACGACCCCATCCCGTACCTGGGCCTGATCCTCTTGATGATGACGATCTTCGGCCTGACCTTCGAGTTCCCCGTCGTCCTGGTTTCGCTCGAGTTGGCGCGGGTCGTGACACCGGCGCGCCTTCTCCGCTCCTGGCGCTGGGCGGTCATCATCATTGTGGTGATCGCCGCCGTCTTCACCCCGAGCTCGGACCCCTTCTCCATGTTCGCGCTCGCCGGCCCGCTCATCATCTTCTATTTCCTCTCCATCGGCATCGGGAAGCTGCTCGGCCGTTGACCGCGTTCCCATGGCCCGTCCCAGAGACGGCCGGGGCGGCGGAATTCGAGGCCGACCTCCCATTCGCGCTCGACGAATTCCAACATGAGGCGTTCGAGTCCCTGGACTCGGGCCACTCGGTGTTGGTGTCCGCCCCCACGGGGTCGGGCAAGACGCTGGTGGCGGCCTACGCCGTGCACCGGGCCCTGTCGGCCGGTGGCAAGGCCTTCTACACGACGCCGTTGAAAGCCCTTTCGAACCAGAAATACGGGGAATTGGTCGCTTCTTACGGCGAGGAGCATGTCGGGCTGCTGACCGGCGACACCACGCTGCGCCCGAGGGCACCGGTCGTCGTCATGACGACCGAGGTGCTCCGCAACATGCTGCTGGCCGGATCCGACCTCCTCGAGGGACTGCACACCGTGATCCTCGACGAAGTCCACTTCATTCAGGACCCGTACCGGGGCGGGGTGTGGGAGGAGGTCCTCGTGCTCTGCCCGGCCGAGGTTCGTTTTGTCTGCCTCTCGGCCACCGTCAACAACGCCAACGAGCTTGGGGGCTGGCTTCGTTCCGTGCGCGGCGACACGGCGGTGATCGTGGAGCGGCACCGGCCGATCGTGCTGCGCCACCACTTCGCGGTCTACCGACGCGAGGACGAAGAAGTCCAGCTGTGCCCGCTCCTGCAGGACAACGGGCAGCCCGGAGGCGAGGGGCTGCGCATCGACCAGGCGGTGCGGCGAGCCCTGCAGTCGACGCGGTCTGCCCATTGGCAGGGGCGGGGGAGGGGGCCACGCCTGCCCTTTCGCGCCCCCCGGCGCACCGAGATGGTCGAGGAGCTCGGCCGGCTCGAGATGCTGCCGGCCATCGTCTTCATCTTCAGCCGGGCGGCCTGCGACGACGCGGTCCATCAGGTCGTGCGCGACGGCGTGCGTCTCACCGACGCGGCGGAGCGCTCCGCCATCCGCGCCGTGGTCGATCGCCGCGTCGAATCGCTCGACGACGACGACCTCGGGGTCCTCGGCTACGACGAGTGGCTCGAAGGCCTGGAGCGGGGCGTGGCGGCGCACCACGCCGGGCTCGTCCCCGTCTTCCGCGAGACGGTGGAGGAGTGCTTTGCCGCCGGATTGCTCAAGGTCGTCTTCGCCACCGAGACCCTGTCGCTGGGGATCAACATGCCGGCCCGTTCTGTCGTCATTGAGCGCTTCACCAAGTACGGCGGCTCCGGCCGGGCCACGCTCACCTCGGGGGAGTACCTGCAGCTCACGGGGCGGGCCGGGCGCCGGGGACTGGACGAGGAGGGCCACGCCGTCGTCGCCTGGTCGAGCGAGACCACCTTCGCCGAGTCCGCCCGGGTGGCGTCGGCCCCGCCGCCCGACCTGCGGTCGGCCTTCCGCCCCACCTACAACCTCGCGGTCAACCTGGTGGCGCGGTTCGACCGGAACACGGCCGAGGCCGTGCTGCAGCGCTCCTTCGCCCAGTGGCAGGCCCGCAAGCCGGACCTCCTGCTGCTGCAGCTCGGCCATCGGGTCGCCGTCCTGGAGCAGACCGGGTACCTCGAGGGCTGGGACCTGACGCCGGCGGGCCACCGCCTCTCCCGCATCTACCACGAGGCCGATCTCCTCCTGGCCGAGGCCCTGGGGGCCGACGTCCTGGCCGGCGCCGAGCCGGCCGTGCTGGCCGGGGTCCTCTCGTCCGTCGTGTTCGAACCGCGCCGGGCCCGCCGTGTCCCGGGCCAGCAGGGCCCGCGACGGGGGAAGCCACGCCGCGCCCTGCAGGACCGGCTGGGCGACAAGCGCCGTGCCGAGTTGGCGTGGCGTGGCGACGCCCTGGTGTCCCTGGCCGAGCGCATCCGGGCCATTGAGGAGATGCACCACGTGCCCCGCACCCGCCAGCCGGCCCCCGGCCTGGCCACCTCGGTGGCCTCCTGGGCCAGGGGAGCCTCGTTCTCCACGGCTCTCGGGGTGGCGGCCCGGGACGTCGGCGAGCTGGCACCGGGGGACTTCGTCCGGACGATGAAATCCGTGGCCGATCTGGCCCAACAGGTCTCCCACTCGGCGGTCGACACGGAGGTGGCGGCGGCCGCCCGCGAGGCCGTCAACCTCATCCTCAGGGGCGTCGTCGCCGGGGGCCTGCCGGGCGTCTGAGCCCATCCGCGACCGCCGAGCCACCCTCGTTCTATGGTTACCCGGGCATGTTCCCGTACTCCGAAGAGCGGTTCACGGCCGACGAGGAAGCCGTCCTTCGCCGCTACGTCACCAACCTGGACCAGCCGGTGTTTGCCCTGGTCAACCTGCCCGAAGTCGTCAAGGGCGCGCTCTTCGCGCGCTACTCGCGCTCGCCCAAGAGCCTCCGCCGGCTCTTCCTCGACGAGTTCGTCGGAGAGCTCGACATCTCGGGCGACGCCACCGTCGATGCGACCGTCGGCCTCGAGCGCGCGGAGCAGCTCTACGAGAAGGTGTTCGTCGAGTACGGCGACGACTCGGTCGCGCAACTCGGCGGGGTGCACCTCGCTTGCGAGCAGGCGTCGAACGTGCTCTCGAAGATCTTGGAGTGGGGCCGCCTCATGGCGTACCTCGAACAATCGACGCGTTACATCGCATATAACCAACGGCTCGACAACGGGCAGTACCGCTATTTCCGACCGCCCGAGATCCTCGACTCGGCCCACGGGGCCCGCTTCGTCGGCGAGATGGACCGCGTGTTCGACACGTACGGTGCGCTCCTGCCACAGATGCAGGCCTGGGTCGCGGAACGTTTCCCGCAGCAGGCCGGCGACAGCGACTTCGTCTACCGCCAGGCCACCCGCGCCAAGTCACTCGACGCGCTGCGCGGTCTTCTCCCGGCGGCGTCACTGTCCAACATCGGCATCTACGGCACCGGCCAGTCCTACGAGCAGTTGTTGCTGCGCATGCGCGCGCACCCGCTCCCCGAGGCGCGTCATTACGCCGACATGATGTTGTTCGAACTCCGAAAGGTCATCCCGTCGTTCCTCCAGCGCGTCGACGTCCCCGAGCGCGGGGCGAGTGGTCCGAGTACCTGTCGACGACCAGCAACCGCACGTCGCGACTGGTGGCGCGCCTGTGGCCCGAGCTGGGGCCGCTCGACGCGCCGTCGCGCGACGGTGCGGCCGAGCCGGAAGTCACGCTCGTCGACTTCGATCCTGACGGCGAGGAGAAGGTCCTGGTCGCGGCCTGTTTCTCCCATCTGGGGTGCAGCGAGCAGGAGGCGGCACGCCGGGTCCGTCTGCTCGGCCACGAGGACCGGGTGGCGTTGCTGGAAGCGTATGTGGGCGACCGCCGCAACCGCCGGCATCGGCCTGGACGCGCCTTCGAGCGGACCGACTACCGCTTCGAGCTCGTCACGGACTACGGCGCGTTCCGCGACCTGCAGCGCCACCGCATGCTCACGATTGAGTGGCAACGGCTCGGCATCGCACTCGGGTACGACATGCCGGAGCTCGTCGCCGACGCCGGACTCGGCGAGCGTTACGACGAAGCCATCGGGCGGGCCGAAGAGCTGTACCGCTCCTTGGTGCCGGACTTTCCCGAACAAGCGTCCTACGTCGTCGCGCTGGCACACCGGATCCGCTACGTGATGCAGTTCAACGCGCGCGAGGCGATGCACCTCATTGAGCTGCGGTCAGGCGCGCAGGGGCACCCGGCCTATCGAAGGGTCGCGCAGCAGATGCACCGGGCGATCGCCGAGGTGGCCGGGCATCGGGCGCTGGCCGAGGCGATGACCTTCGTCGACCATGGCGCGTCCGACCTGGAGCGCCTCGAGTCCGAGCGCCGGGCCGAGCGTCGCCGGTCGGAAAAATCTGCAACGCATTGACCAGGAACTACCGCCGTTGTCCCTGGTCGGGGCACCCACGCGCACCTTGACGACCCCACCCCAGATTTGCCTAATGTACGGCGCAGTCCCCGACGCCCCTGGGAACGCTGCGGGTGCGTTTGACGCTTCGGTGGTCGCAGGTGGGGATGTGCTGTGAGAGGCGGTGGTTGGCCCTGGGGGTCGAGTAGAGAACGTGTCGCTTGCCTGGCCAATCCAGGCCTGTGAGATGGCGCCAAAGACCCCAGGGCCCTCCCGCCCCTCCCCGCCGAATTCTCGGCTGCGGGAGGCGGGCGGGGATCTCCCTGACAGCGATTGAACAGTCTCCCGAACCGTCTATGCTCCCGCGGCACAATGCCGACTAAGAAGAAGGCCAAGGCCGAAGAAGCGGTGCCAGTGGCCCCGGAAGCAACAGATGAGGATGCCGTCGAGGACGAAGAACTCGACGTGGACATCGACGACGCCGATCTTGAAGTTGACGCGCTCGAGGACGATGACGACGACATCGTGGACGTGGCAGACGTCGACGACGAGGACGACGCCGAGGCCGACGAGGTGGACGAGATCCTCGTCCCGGCGCCCGCCGCGGTGGTCGAGAAGTCCGGTGAGGGCGACGATGACGAAGAAGAGGAGGAACCCGACGACGAGGACGTCGAGGCCAGTCTCGACGTGATCCTCAAGGAGCGGCTGGTCGTCGAGGACGAGCCCGAGGACGAGGAAGCGACCGACCAGGAGGACAAGACCGAAGGCAACGAGCGCGTGCTGCCGAAGCAGCCGGACGAGTTCGTGTGTCGCTCGTGCTTCCTCGTCAAGCACCCCAGCCAACTGGCAGACAAGAAGAAGATGCTCTGCCGGGACTGTGTCTGAAGGCAGTGACTCCGATGGCGGGCACCGTGCCAAGGGTCCGCTCCGTCAGACCTTCGACACGTGTGTCCTGGCTCCGGTTGGCGCCGCGGTGTCGGTAGTCGAAGAGCTCCCGAGCCTGCTCGCTGAAGGCCGACGCCGCGTCGAGCTGCAGCTGGGCAACGCGCTCTTCGTGGGGCGCTTCGTCGTCAACCAGAAGCAGCGCCAGCTGACGGCGCGCTTGGACGGGCTGCTGGGCAACAACGCGCACCGTGAGACGGCGGAGCCGCACGACGCGGCTGCGCGAAACGGCGCCGGCGGCGCCCAGGCCGGAGCGACCGGCGCCGGACCCTGCGGCCGCCGCCATCGTCGACGGGGCGCTGGCCGACTACGACACGCTGAGCGCCTCACAAGTGGTCCGGCGCCTCGAAAGCCTGGGATCCGAGGAGCTGCGCGCGGTCCAGCGCTACGAGGCCTCCACCCGCAACCGCCGGACGATCCTCAACCGGGCCGGTCAGCTGCTCGACGAGCGGTCCGCCGGCACGCCTGGCCCCTAACGCGGTGGAGCTGGCCCGCCAGGCCCGAGCCGAGGACCGGCAGGCCTGCACCCTCCTGCTCTCGCAGGCGCTGGTGGCCGCCGAGTCCATGCGGGGCGGAGCCGCCCTCGTCGGGGACGCCACCACCGTCACGCTCCTGGAGCGATGGACGCAGCCCGGAGATGCCGCCCACCTGCTGGTAGGGGAGTTCGAGGGCGCCGTGGTCGGTCTGCTGGCCGTCACCGCCTCCGGCGGCCCAGGGGGCCTCACGAGCGGCCTGATCGAGTGCTGCTACGTGGAGACGGGTGCCCGGGGGGTCGGCGTGGGTACGGCGCTCATGGAAGCGGGGGTCGCCTGGTGCGCCCAACGGGGCTGCGACGGGGTCGACGCGCTGGCCTTGCCGGGCGACCGCACCACCAAGCAGCGACTGGAGGCGGCGGGCTTCACCGCCCGCCTGCTGACGCTCAGCCGCCGGTTGGACTGAAGCGGCGGTCGGCGTTGACGCGCCGGGGCGGAGGCGGCGGGATGCGGAGCCCGAGCAGCTTGGCCAGGGCGGGAACGGCGCCTGCCGCGTTGCGGGCCGCCTGCTTCGCCACCTCGTCGTCGGGGATCCCGACCGGCTTCACCGTCCGGCGCACCGGAGAGGCGACGACGGCGTCGAGGAGGCGCATCCAGTCCTCGGGCGCCAGATCCGCCGTCATGGCTTCCCCGGCTGAGGCGGCCAGCCTGACCGCCAGCTCGGCCGGGCAACGCGTGCCGGGCTCGGGAGGGCGGATGGAGGCCTCGACGGCCTGCTGCACGCGTCCGTCGTTCAGCGCGTTCGTAATGCGGGCGAGCCACTCCTCGCGCAGGGCCGTCGTCCGTTGGTCGAGGGACTCCTGGAGCGCCTTGGCCATGGCGCGCCCTTCCTCGTCGAGATTCACCGTGCGCGAGGCGGCAACGACAGCCCGCAGCTCGCGCAGCCGGTAGTCCTTCCCGGTCGTCTGCGCCACCGAGGCGCGGTCCTTCCAGTCGGCCAGTCGCACCGCCGGCAGCAGCTCGTCGGCGATGCCCAGGAGCGCGTCGGAGGCGACGGGCGGCTTTCCCGCGGCCTTGTTGGAGGCGTTCTGGGTGTCGATCGCCTGACGGACGGCCTGCAGGCCGCCGCGTAGGAGCTGCTCGGCCACCGGGATCTGCTCGGGACGCAACGCCGCCAGCATGGCGTTGCGATGCACGGTGGACGTGGGCGCGACCGGGCGCTCACCCCGGGCAGGACGACCCTCCCCTTCACCGGGACGTCGGCTGCCCGGTCGACGAGGCCCGCCGGCGCCACTGCGGGCAGGCCGATCGCCGCCCCCGCCGCGCTCGTCGCGGCGCCCCTCGCCCTCGGGGCCTCCACGGCCGCCGCCCCTCCCGCCGGCGCGGCCGCCGCCACGGCCACCGCGGCGTTCACCATCGTCATCGCGGTCACGTCGACGCTTGTCCGAGCCCGGGGCCAAAATGACCGACACGTCCGGTGCGCGCTTCGGCGTGCCCTTGACCTCGATCCGACCTTCCGTCTTCTCGGGGGAGCGGGCGGGCTTGGCCGAGGTCAGGGACAGGACCTCGATGCCCTCCAGACCGGTCTCCACGTCGGCCCGCAGCACGGCGCCGACGGCCTCGCCCGGCGGCACCAGGTCCGCCGCGACCGTGCCTTTGGGCTGCCGCGCACCGGCCGCGCGCCAGGTCCAAGACCCGTCACCCGTCTGGCTTGTCAATTCAATGTCGATGCGGCGTGACATGCGGCGGACACGCTACCTCGCCTGGCGCCCCTGCCCGATGCCGGGCCGCGATCGGCATCCCGTAACATGGCTTCGGACGTCCGCTGGACAGCGGGAGAAGCCGGGACGGGCCAGCACCCACCGTGTCGCGGTGCGGACGAGCCGTGCTCCCTTCAGGAGGATCCAGATGAGCGAGGACACCGAGCAGCCAGGGCGGGAGCCCGCTGCCGGCACACCCGAAACCGATGCTGCACCGCCGATGACAGCGTCGGGTCCTCCCGAAGGAAACGCTCCGGACGGAACAGACGGGATGCCGACGCCCATCTCCTCCGGATGCGACCGACGGCGGGCCGGCGGCTGCCGCTGCGACGCCGCAGGCCGGTGGGGAATCGGTCGACACGTCACCGACCACGTCACCGACCACGTCACCGACCACGCCACCGCCCTTCACACCTCCGAGCCCCAGCTCGTCCTCCCCGCCGCCACCGCCCGGCGCCTGGGCGCCTCCGAGCGGCTACGACACGGGACCGGCCACGCCGGTCACCCCGACCGCCATCCCGTTCTCGTACCCGCCGTCGGGTGCCGGATCGGGCTCCTCCGCAGGGTCGGGATCCGGGCGGAGCGGGCCCGGCAAGTGGCGCTCCTGGCTCCCTGTCGCCATCGTGGCCGCGCTCATCGGTGGCGGCATCGGCGCCGGCGTCACCGCACTGGCGAACAACAACGACAACAACGGCTCCAACGTCACCATCCACGAGAGCAGCGCGGCGCCGGGCGCCGCCGTCCTGAGCGGCAACGTCACCATCCCCGAGCTCGTGAACAAGGTCATCCACTCCGTCGTCTCCATCGACGTGAAGTCGGGCCAGAACGAGGACCAGGGGACGGGGATGATCATCACCTCCGACGGTGAGGTGATGACGAACAACCACGTCATTGAGCTCTACAGCCAGGGCGGGAACTCCGGCTCCATCACCGTCACCGAGTACGGCCAGACCAAGCCGCTGCCCGCGACGCTCGTCGGGTACGACCAGACCAAGGACATGGCGCTGCTCAAGATCAACAACGCCTCGGGCCTGCCCACCGTCACGTTCGGGAACTCGGGCAAAGCCGTGGTGGGCGACGCCGTCGTCGCCATCGGCAACGCGCTGGGTCTGGCCGCCGGCACCCCCACGGTCACGCAGGGCATCATCTCCGCGCTCGGACGGTCGGTGACCGCCGGGGGAGTGGGCACGCAGACCGAGACCCTCCAGAACATGATCCAGACCGATGCCGCGATCAACCCCGGCAACTCCGGGGGACCGCTCATCGACACATCGGGCCAGGTCATCGGCATGAACACCGCCGTGGCGGGGACCTCCAGCGACGGCACGTCGTCGCAGAACATCGGCTTCGCCATCCCGGCCGCCTCGGTGGAGTCGCTCATCGCCGAACTCGAGAAGGGCGGCCAGACCGGGAACGGCGGCGGTTACCTCGGCGTCGACATCACCACCCTCACGCCGGCGCTGCGCCAGCAGTACGGGTTCACGCCCACGACCGGGGCCGTGATCCTCACGGTGGTCCCGGGATCGCCGGCGGCGAAGGCCGGCCTGGTGCAAGGTGACGTGATCGTCAACATCAACGGCGCCAACATCGCGTCGTCGGACGACCTGCAGAAGGCCGTGCAGAAGGCCAAGGCGGGCCAGTCCGTGTCCATCACCTACTACGTCGGCGACAGCAAGCGGACCACGACGGCGACGCTCGGGACCCAGGCCGAAGCCCAGCAACAGCAGTCGAGCGGATCGACCGGCGGGACGACCAACCCGTTCGGTGGGGGAGGCTTCCCCGGCTTCGGGAACTCCGGCGGAACCGGGGGAACGCCCTAGCCGGTCAGCTGGGGGTGCCCGCCGGGATGTCGAAGTTGCGGTCGGGATGGGCCGGCGGCACGTTCATGGAGCCGTTCGGCGTCCAGCCGCTGGCCTCGATGTCCTCGAGCACGTGGGCCATGTTGTACGTGTCCTCCTCGTAGGAGAACTTCCCGTCCCCGGCGTAGATGAGGCGCGAGTAGCCCGACTGCCGGTACGGCGTCCCGTCGGGCCTCGTCCTCGGCATGATCTGGGTCCACTTGACCACGACGTCGTTGCCCTCGATCGCCGTGAACTCAATGGGGAACTTCCAATCCTCCATGCCCAGCATGGAGTCGACGAGCCAGTGCGCAATGGCGTCGCGGCCCTCGATACGGCCCCAGGCCCCGTCGATGTAGACCGCGTCCTCGGTGTAGAAGTCGGCCAGCACGCCGAATGCGTTGGGCTCGAGCCCCTCGTCGATGCGACGGCGCAGCTCGTGGTAGCGCTCCACGGTCGCCTGCACCTCTTCGCGTGGAAACGGCATGTCGTCCCTCCCTCTCGGTTACGTCTCGACCGCACGGTAGGCGATCTGGCAGTGCTCGAGCTCCTCCAGTGCTTTGGCGCGGACGGCGAATCCCTGCACCTCCACGGACTTCTCGGGCTCGAGGTCCTTGTAGATGCTGAAAAAGTGGGCGATCTCGTTGCGGAGATGTTCGGGCACGTCATCGATGTCGTGGGCGCCGTCCCACTGGGGGTCGTGCTCGAGGACGCAGATCAACTTGGCGTCCACCCCCTTCTCGTCGCACATGGAGAACATGCCGAGGATCCGCGCCCGCACCACGCATCCGGGGAACGTGGGGTCGGCGACCAGCACCAGTGCGTCGAGCGGGTCCCCGTCGCCGGCCAAGGTGTCGGGGACGAAGCCGTAGTCCGCCGGATACGTGGTGGCGGTGAAGAGGCGGCGGTCCAACCGGATCACGTGCTTCTCGTGGTCGTACTCGTACTTGTTGCGGCTGCCGGTGGGGATCTCGATCACCACATCGATCGCGCCGGGATCGGGTGCGCTCACGAGGGTGGCGGTTCGTCTCGGCGCAGGGCGGGGTCGACCGGGCTCATGATCCCGACGCCGTTGCCGTCGGGATCGCTCACGACGGCGTAGCGGGCGCCCCAGAAGGCGTCGTAGGGCGGTTGCTGGACGGGCACGCCGTCCGCGGCGAGTGTGGCCACGAGGGCGTCGACCTCGTCGCGCGTGCCCACCTTGAACCCGAGGACGGCCCCGGGGCCGCCGGACCCCTGGTTCCACCTGGACGCGAAGGTGTCGCTGTCGAGGTCGAAATCGAGGGGAGGCCCGTCGTCGCCACGGCGGACGGAGACGTGGTGCGCGCCCCAGACGGGGTCGGGGTCGCTGCCGAAGTCGAGCCCGAGACGGGAGTAGAAGGCGCGGCTGGCCGGCACGTCGTGCACGACGAGATTCACCTGGTCCAGGCGGATCGTGGCCACCTCCTCACCGTACCCGCCGAGCAGGCGTCGTCGACCCGACGGGTCAGGGGGCGATGTTGACGTTCCCGAACCCGCCGGCCCCGCCACCCGCGCCGGCGATGCGGGAGCGGAAGGAGCCGGCGCCGCCGAAGCCGCCGCCGCCGAAGCCGCCGGCGCCGCCCACCGAACCCACCCAACGTGGCGGTGTTCGAGGACGGGACCGGTTCGGCATAGTCGGCCAACACGACGCTCTCGCCGGGTGTGAGGCCGGACAGGACCTGCGTGTAGACGTCCCCGACCATGCCGACCTTGACGACCTTCCGGGTCAGCGCCCCGTTGGTCAGCGTCTCGACGTACGTGCGCGTGCCCAACGCCTGCACGGCCGAGGTGGGCACGGCCACCACGTCGGCGACGGCGCCCGTCGAGATGACGACGTTGGCGGTGGAGCCCGTGAAGAGGCCGGTCGCCGACGACGGCAGCACCACGACGACCGGGTAGGTGTAGCCCGAGTCCCCCGACTGGACCGGTCCGACCTGGGACACCGTGCCGTGCAGGGTGGCGTCGACGCCGTCGACCAGGACACCGGCCGTGTCGCCGACCTTGACCGAGGGGACCTGGGCGCTCGAGAGGGTCCCGGTGACCTCGAAGGACTGGGTGCCGATGATGACGATCACCGCGGTGCTGGAGTTGGCGCTCACGGTGTCGCCGGCGGTGATCCCGACCGAGACGATCGTCCCGTTGATGGGGCTGGTGAGCGTGGCCTCTGCCAGCGACTGCTCAGCCTCCGTGAGTTGGGCCCGCGCCGTATCGATGTCGGCCTGGTCGGAGGCGATCTGCTCGGGCGTGTCGGAGGATGCCGACGCGCTGGCGCCCGTCGTCCCGCTGCCGCCGGATCCGCCGCCGGTCGGCGTCACGACGGCCGCCTCGGTGGCCACCTTGCTGCCCGCCGTCGCCGGGACGGAGGGGGAGCCGGAGTTCCCCGTGGTGCCGCCGGATCCGGTTGGACTGCCCGACCCGGTTGGACTGCCGATCCGGTTGGACTGCCCGATCCGGTTGGACTGCCTGATCCGGTTGGACTGCCCGACCCGCCGGTGCCGGTGGACGACTGGCTCTGGCTCAGGGCTTGCGACAGCGCAGCTTCGTCCTTGGCCACTGCGCTCTGGTCGTTGGAGACCTGCTGCTGGTCCTTCGACACGACGGCCAGGGCGGCTTCGCAGCCGCTCGGATTCGTCGGGGTCGTCGTGGTGGTGGTCGTCGTCGTCGGGCCCGACGTCCCGCAGGCCTTCTGGGCCTGGGCGAGGTCGGCCGCCTCTTGTTGTTGATCCGTCGCCGTCTGGGCCTCGTCCCGGGTCAGGGTGTTCTGATCCTGGGTGATGGTGCTCGACGTTCCGTTGTGCGGCGCCGTCGTGGTGGTCGTCGACGCGGTGTTCGACTGGTTCTGGCTGCTCGACGACGACTGGCTGCTCTCGTCCTGGGCCAACTTGGCCACGTCGGCGTTGACCGTCGACTGCGCCGAGGAGACGGATTCGCTCAAGGCTGTCGTGTCGAGGGTCCCCAGTGCCTGACCGGCCGTCACCTGTTGGCCGACCGCCGCGGTGACGGTGGCCACCTGGCCGGCCACCTGGAAGGAAGCCGAGGCGTCGCTCACGGGCTCGACCGTCCCGACGACGGTCATGCTCTGTCCGATGTTCGTCCGCGTCACCGAGGCGGTGCGGTAGCCGGAGTTCCCGCCGCTCGACTCGGCCCAGGCGGCGGCGCCTCCACCGAGAACGATGGCGAAGACCACCGCGCCGGCCACGAGGGCGCGCCGGTGGCCCGAGCGGGTCCACCCGCTCCCGGTCGACTTAGGCACCGCTACCACCGGGAGCGGCTCCGCTCGGAGCCCCCCCTCCGGGGCCCCCGCGGAATCCACCCCCTCCGAAGCCAGCGAACCCGCCGGTGCAGGTCTTGCCGCCGGTCGACGTGATCCGAACGGTCGTGGCGGTCACGGCGCCGTTGGTGGCGGCCGGACCGAATGCACTCACACAGTCACCGACGGCCAGGTCCGTCGCCGCCGCTGTTTGTGTCGCGCCGACCGTCGTGGTGCTGGTCGTCGTGATCTTGAGGCTCTCGGTCTTGGGCGTGGTCGGCGTCTTCGCCTTCGACGTTGACTTCGTGTTCCGGCCGAATTGTCCCGGCGTGATGTCGTAGCCCGTGACCTTGACGGTCGACCCGCTGACGCCGGTGACCTTGCCGGTGGCGATCGCAATGTTGGCGGCGCCGGCGAAACCGCGCCCCGATCCTGCCTTGAAGGTCGGGCGGGTCGCCGCTCGTCGCCCGTCGTGCCACCCTCGCCACCCCCGCCGAAGCGGAAGCCGCCCCCGCCGGGGCCGTTCGCCCCACCGGCGCCGGCGGCGCCGCCCGCCCGGAACTGCCCGGTGCACGACCCCGTGGATGTCGCAGCGATCACCGAGATGTTCCGAGCCACGATGGTCGTCTTCGACGACTTCGAGGGTGCCCCGGTCACGGTGACGCAGTCACCGGCGGCGAGCGAGCTCACGGCCTCGGTCACGGACTTGGAGAAGGTCGTCGTCGCCGTCCAGCTCACCGCGGTCTGGCCGGTGCTGGGATTCTGCACCTCCATGGTCGTACCGGACAATGCCGCCACGCTTCCGCTGGCACCGCTCGGTGCGTGGGCGGGGGGGGTCGCTGCACCAGCGACCGATGCGAGCGCCGTGGTCGCGAGGAGCGCCACGGCGCCGGACCCGGCGATTCGGGCCCAGCGCTGGCCGGCGCGTCGGCCGATCGGAGTCTGCATGTCGAACATCCTCTGCTTTCTTCTATTCGGCTCGGAGAGCGTCGATGGGGGAGAGGTGCGCAGCCCGGCTGGCCGGGTAGACACCGAACGCGATGCCGATGGCAAGCGCCACGACGAGCGCGCCGACCATGGCGGTCGGGCTGATGGTGATGGGATCGCCCACCACGCCGGGGAGGAAGGTGGCCCCGATGACGCCGAGCAGCGACGCCGAGGGCGCCGCCGATCAGGCCGAGCACGGAAGCCTCCACCAAGAACTGCCTTCTGATGACGCTGGGTCTCGCGCCGAGGGCCTTGCGGAGACCGATCTCGCGGATGCGCTCGGTCACCGAGACCAACATGATGTTCATCACCCCGATGCCGCCGACCAGCAGCGAGATGCCCGCCACGCCAGCGAGGAGGATGGTCAGGGTCCGGTCGACCGAGGTTGCCGTGGAGATCAGCGACTGCTCCGACGTGATGGTGAAGTCGGCGTCGGTCGGCGTGGTGATGCCGTGCAGCCGCAGCAGGAGATGGTCGGCCTCCTGGTAGGCGGCGGTGAGATCGTCCGAGGAACGGGCCTGGACCGCAATGGAGCTCACGGAATTGCGGGTCGTCCCGCCGAAGATCCGCTCCGCGCCCGTGGTGATCGGGATCACGACCAGGTCGTCCGGATCCGATGTCGAACTGGACGAAGAGCGACGATCCTGTCGAGGTCAGGACGCCCACCACGGTGAGCGGGACCCCGCCGGCGCCGACATCGACGGTCTGGCCCACGGGGTCGACGCCCTTGAAGAGCTCGGACGCCGTGGTGGCCCCCAGCACTGCGGTGGCGGTGTGGTCGCTGATGTCCTGGTTGTCGATGAACCGTCCTTGGGCGAGCGAGCGCCCTCGGACGGTGAGCCAGTTGGCCGTCGAGCCCTGCACCGTGGTCGTCCATGTGCTGGAACCGGCGACCAGCTCCTCGGAGGACGAGGTGATCGGCGCCACGGCCTTCACGTCCGGTGCGTCGACGTGGCTCGAGAGGGCGGCCACGTCCGACATGGTCAGGGTCGAGGCGCTGCCGAGGGCCTGACGGATGCCCGTGCTCGAAGTCGAGCTCCCCGGAGTGATGGTGAGCACGTTGGACCCGAGGGCGGTGATCTCCGACGTCACCTGTCCCTGCGCGCCTTCGCCCAAGCCGACGGTCAAGATCACCGCGGCAATCCCGATGAGGATGCCGAGGACGGTCAGGCCCGAACGCAGACGATGGCTGCGCACGCCGTTGATGCCCGTGCGGAACGTCTCGAGCCAGCTCACCGGATGCTCTCCACGTACCGGGCGTCGTTCTCCGTCAGGAGCCCGTCGCGGATGCCCAGGACGCGTTCCGACGCGGAGGCCACCTCCGTGTCGTGGGTGATCAGGACGAGGGTGCGACCGGAGTCGTGCAGCTCGTCCATCAGGCGCAGGACGTCGGCAGCCGACACCGAGTCGAGGTTGCCGGTGGGCTCGTCGGCGAGGATCAGGTCGGGCTCGGTCACCAGGGCGCGGGCCACGGCGACACGCTGTTGCTGACCGCCCGAGAGCTCTCCGGGGCGGTGCTGCACGCGACCGGCGAGCCCGACCTTGGCGAGGGCATCCATGGCCCGTTCTTTGCGCTCGGTCCGTCGACACTCCGGCATACACCAGTGGCAGCTCGACGTTCTGCCATGCGGTCATGGAGGACAGCAGGTTGAATTGCTGGAAGACGAAACCGATGCGCCGATTGCGCACCTCGGCGAGCGCCGCTTCGGTCATGCCGCCGACGTTCTCGCCGGCGAGGTGGTACTGACCTGACGAGGGCGTATCGAGGCAGCCGAGGATGTGCATGAGGGTCGACTTGCCCGAGCCGGACGGCCCGATGATGGCCACGTACTCGCCCGACGAGATGCTCAGGCTCACGCCACGGAGCGCGGCGACCGCGATGGAGCCCGTCCGGTAGACCTTCGTCACCCTTTCGAGCTCGATCACCGCCGACTCCGACGTCCCCGCCGGGGGAGTGGTGGTCGCTGTGGCGCTCATCCGCTGCCGCCGGTGAAGCTGCCGGCGCCTGCGCCTCCGAACCTCCCGCCGGGGGAGAAGCCGCCTCCGCCGCCGAACTGCCGGGTCGGCCCGGCTCCGCCCCCGAAGAGGCCGCCGCCGGACGAGCCGCCGGCGCCGCCCTTGAAGGTGATCGTCCGCTCGAGAACCTTGTCCCCGACCTTCAGTCCCTTGACGATCTGGGTCTCACCGTTGGCCGCCGAACCCACCGTGACCGACTTCACGACGTGGGAGCCGTTGACGACCTGCGTGACGGTGGCTTGGCCGCCGCTGTACGAGATGGCCTGGGTCGGGACCTCGGTGACGTCGTTGAGCTGCTTCACGATGATGCTGACGTCGGCGGTCGAGCCGGCGTAGAGCGCCGCTCGGGTCACCGGTGACGTCGATGACGACCGGGAAGGTGGTCACGTTCGAGCTCTGGCTGCCGATCAGGCTGACCGACGCGACAGTGCCGTAGACCGTGGTCGTCGATCCCGTCGGGACGATGTCGACCTGGTCGCCATCGGCGATCTGGCCGATCTCGGTGTCGTCCACGGTCGCGTTCACGATGTAGGAGTCGGTGCCGACCACCACGATCTGTGCGGTGCTCGTTCCGGTGCTGCCGGTCCCGGACCCCGACGTGCTCGAACCGGTGCTCCCGGTTCCCGACGAGCCGGTGCCGTTGCCTCCCGAACCGCCGCTGCCCGAACCGGTGCCGGTGACCTGTTGCCCGACATTGAGGTCCACCGAGGCGACCGTGCCGGCGATCGTCGACGTCAGGGCGGCATCGTTGAGGGACGTCTGCGCGTTGGAGAGGGACGATTCAGCGGAGGTGACGGCGGCCTGATCCGAATCGATCTGGCTCGTGGCCGCGCTGGCAGCCTCGTCACTGGCCAACCGCGCATTGGCGGCAGCGACCTGCGCCTGGGCGGCGCTCACGTCCTCGGTCAGCGCCGTCGTATTGACGGTGGCGAGGACCTCACCGGCCGTGACCGCCTGCCCCGCCTTGAC
Organism: uncultured Acidimicrobiaceae bacterium; assembly: GCA_963753115.1. Classification (GTDB taxonomy): domain Bacteria; phylum Actinomycetota; class Acidimicrobiia; order Acidimicrobiales; family RAAP-2; genus Bog-473. Next base: position 40,583 of record CAVWBB010000034.1, on the reverse strand, counting down.
GTTGACCTGTGTCACCGTCCCGGAGACGGCGAAATTGAGGCTGGCCTGGCTGGCCGGCTGAATGGTGCCCGAGCTGGCCACCGTTTGCTGGATCGTCCCTGTCGTGACCGGCACGGTGGTGGTGCTGACGACCAGCCCGGTCGGTGTCGACGAGCTCGACGTCAGCCAGTAGATGAGGCCGCCTGCTCCGGCCAGGAGGACGACTACCACGGCGATGATCCAACCCCGGCGGCGGCGCCAGAACGAGCGGACCTCAGGGGGCAGGTCACCCTCCAGGGGAATCTCGCCGCCATCGCCGGTCGGGATCTCCTGGGTGACGTCGACCGGGCTGTCCGCGGGCACAGTCGTTTCCGCTCTCACCATGGGCTCAGTTGAATCGAGGCGTTTCACAGTGAGCCGAATTCCAGCTGTGAGCCCGCTTGGTATTCCCCTGAAGATCTCATTAAGAGCGCAGGTCAGAGGTCTCACGGCCCTTCCACCCACTCACAGCCGCAGCCCAGCTGGCCCTGGGGTGGCCCGTACCCCCACGCCGCATGATGGTCGAACAGCTCCTGCGGCACCGGGAGGCACTCGCCCCCCTGCGAAACCCCGGTCCTCCCGGTGCCGTCCGGCTGCGACGGTCGGCTCGAACCCACACAGGCTCGAACGCACACAGGGGAAATCCGGCCGCCAGAGGCGCCGCCGGGCCCTTGCCATCGGCCATCGGTCGACAGCCATCGAATGACGAACCGGCTTGCCTACGACGTTGGGCGCGACGGTTCGACGGTTCGACGTCGACGTCAGACGAGCTGCACCGCACGACCAGCACGTCGCCGTCGACCACCCCGATCGAAGCCCCCCGAGCCCCGATCGGGGTCCGGAAGGGGCTGGGCCCGTCAATCGGCTGACCTGCCCGAATTCCTGGGTATGACGCCGATAATGTTCATTATGTTAAGTCACAATCCAAATTGGCGAGGCGGGGCCGGCGGGCCTCATCCAGTGCGCTCCTCCGGTGTGGGGCTCGAGTGCCACCGGGCCCGGGCCGGTTCTTCGCCAACGAGTGCAAGGGATCGCTGGCGAGCCGGCGAGCTGAATGAACCCTGCGATCCGATTGGACGACGCCAAGTGGTTCGTTTTGTGCATCAGCACGGCGCGGGACCTCGCAACGGTCCGTTGCGTTCGAGGCGGCGGCAATTCCCCGGGACCCCGGCACCAGAGGTCGTCGTCGGGGGGCGTAGAGGCGTTCTGTGAGCGGCAACGTGGGCTCGATCCGGGGAGACGACCACCCGGTGGCCATTGCCGTCCGTTCTGGCGTTCAGGCCGGCGGTCACCGCGCTGAGCGGTCAGCATGTGAGAAAAGGTCTTGATTCAGTCGATGGAATTCGCTAAAGTGACGTCCACCAAGGCCCCTTGGTTAAAGGTTCAAAGTCCAAGCGGATGAGAAGGTGAAATCCCAGGTAAGGGGCTTGTTCGAGAGGTCTAAATGACGCTACTGTCCCCGGAATGTCCGGGGACTTTTGCGCGGTCGCTTTTGCGCGTGATTTGCCGGAGTTCGGACGCCGATGAGCGTGGCCACTCCCCCGTCGGATCCTGAGGTTGCTGCTGAGCAGGTCGCACTCGACCATGCCCTGACGTCGCTGCGAGCGATGCGCCTGCGGGCTGAGCAGCTGCTGAGGGACCTTCTCGCCGCCGGGAATCCGGACCTCGACTACAAGGCTGCCCTCGCACGGAGGGTGGCGCTCTTGGCGGACAGCCCTCGACCGCTTCTCTTCGGACGCATCGACGAGGTGGAGAGTGGCCCGAGCTGGCGCATCGGGCGCCGGCACGTTGAGGACGAGCACTCGGATCCGGTCGTCATCGACTGGCGGGCCCCGGTCGCCGTGCCCTTCTACCGGGCCAGTGCCAAGGATGCCCTGGGCTTGGCCAGGCGGCGGCAGATCATGGTCGACCGCAACTCGGTGATCGCCGTGGCCGACGACCTCTTCGGAGGCCCCGGGGAGGAGTCGTCCACGACGCGACTCCGGGGAGGGGACGCACTGCTCGCCGAGCTCGAGCGGGCCCGCACAGGCGAGATGCTCGACATTGTCGCCACCATCCAGGCCGAGCAGGACGAGATCATCCGAGCCCCGCTCGATCAGCTCCTCACCGTCCAGGGAGGGCCAGGCACCGGGAAGACCGCGGTGGGACTGCACCGGGCAGCCTTCCTTCTCTACAACCACCCCGGACTCAGCCGCGACGGCGTGCTCGTGCTCGGCCCGAGCCGGGCGTTCCTGCGCTACATCGCGCAGGTCCTGCCTGCGCTGGGCGAGGAGGCCGTCGTGCAGACAACGATCGGCGACATCGCCCCCAAGGCGAAGGTGCGCGTCGAGGAGCCGATGGAGATCCGACGGATCAAGGGCGATGCGCGGATGGGCGAGCTCCTCCGCCGGGCCCTCCATGCCCGCCGACGTCCCCTTGAAGAAGACGTCAGGCTGCGGGTGCGGTTCGCCCGGGCGACCTTGAGCCGGGAACGCATCAACGACCTCGTCGCTTCCATCGTCGCCCGTCCCGGTCCTTACAAATCCGGGCGGCTGGCGCTGCGGGCACGTCTGGTCAGCGAGGCTCGGTCTGGGTTCCGTGCCTCGGGTCGTCTGGGTGCCGACGAGGCCTGGTTCGAAGGTGAGCTCACCTCTTCCGATGAATTCGGCGCGCTCCTGGACGCGCTCTGGCCGACGGTCTCCCCCACCACGCTGGTGCGCGACCTTCTTTCGTCGCGCGGGCAACTCGAGCGCGCTGCGAGCGGGTTGTTCTCGCCCGACGAGTGGCAGGCGCTGCTGCGGAGCCGCGGCACCACGGTCTCGTCCACGGCATGGAGTGCCGACGACCTGGCGCTGCTGGACGAGGCTGCCTTCCTCATCGGTGGGCGGAGCCGCTCCTATGGACACATCGTGGTGGACGAGGCCCAGGACCTGACTCCGATGCAGTTCCGCATGATCGCTCGCCGCTCCCCTTCGGGCTCCATCACGGTGCTCGGCGACCTGGCGCAAGCCACGGGGCCGTGGACCTACGAGAACTGGGACGAGATCCGTGCGCACCTGCCCGACGTGGCGGTGCCGCAGCACGACGAGCTGACGCTCGGCTATCGGGCACCGGGTCGCGTCCTCGATTTCGCCTCGCGGCTTCTGCCTGTCGCCGCCCCGGGGGTCCGGCCCACCTCGTCCATACGTGCGGGCCGCAGCGACCCCGCCGTCCGGACCGTGCGCGAGAGCGAGCTGGCCTCGGCCGCATTGGACGAAGCCGCTCGGCTGACCGGTGACCACGCGCTGATCGCGCTCGTCGTTCCCGAGGATCTCGTGGCCGAGGTCACTCGTCTGGCACGCCGAGACACCCAGGTCGGCGTGCTCGAACGCGACGCCATGAGCAGACCCGTCACCATTGTGCCGGCCCCCGCGGCCAAAGGCCTCGAGTTCGATGCCGTGGTCGTGGTCGAACCCGCCGCCATCGCAGGCGACGACCGCCGGGGCCTCCGCCTCCTCTATGTCGCCATGACCCGCCCGATCCAGCACCTGAGCGTCGTGCACGCCCAGCCGCTCCCCTCCCCGCTGCTGGGCTGAACGTCGGGCCGTTCCCCTACCATCGGGCACATGGCATTCGACATCGACGGCAAGGTCGCCCTCATCACCGGAGGGAGCAACGGCATCGGTGAGGGCGTGGCCCGGCATTTGGCGGACCGCGGGGCCCACGTCGTGATCGCCGACATCGACAGCGCTCGGGGCAAGGCGGTGGCCGATGAGCTCGGAGGCCGGTTCGTGCAGACCGACGTGACCGACCCCGCGGCGAGCGCCGCCGCGGTGGCGGTCGCCGTCGAGGCGTTCGGCGGGCTCCACATCGCGCACCTCAATGCGGGCGTCACCTCCTGGTGCGGTATGGGTGACGACTTCGACCCCGAGGCCTACCGGCGATCGATGGCAATCAATCTCGACGGCGTCGTCTACGGCATTGCGGCGGCCCGGCCCGCCCTCATCGCCAGCGGCGGCGGGACGATCGTGGCGACCGCCTCAATGGCCGGCCTCGTCGCCACCCCCTTCGACCCGATTTATGCGGCAAACAAACACGCGGTAGTGGGCCTGGCCCGCTCGCTCGGGCAGGTCTACGAGCCCGAAGGCATCCGCATTCACGCACTGTGCCCGTCGTTCGCCTACACCAACATCATCAAGGGCTCCGAGCAGACGCTGCTCGACATGGGATTCCCGATCATTGAGGTGACCGACGTCGTGGCGGCGTTCCAGCGCATCCTCGACGCCGACTCGACGGGCCAGTGCTGGTACGTCGTCGCCGGGCGGGACAGCGAGCCCTTCCAATTCCGTCGTGCCCCGGGACCGCGCCTCGACTGAAAGGGATGCCCGGCGCCGGGGGCGTCGGTGGCTACAATTTCGAAACGACGTCCGGCGATGGGTCCCGCCGGGGGGCGATGCCCTGAACCGCCGAAACGACATGGCTGATGGCTCCTGAGCGGCGGCATGGGAGGCCCGGCCATGGACGTAGACCCACAACAGCCACAGGAACCCGAACTCGCGCGATCCGAGGCTGATCTTCTCGACGAGCCCACACTCCCCCCGATCACGCTGTCAGGCTCCACACTGCTGGCGGTCTTCGTCGGAGGCGCCGTCGGCACCATCTGCCGCTACCTCTTGGAGGCGCACCACCCGATCGCCACCGGTGGGTTCCCCTGGGTGACCCTGCTGGTCAACCTCTCCGGGTCCTTGGCCATCGGGCTCCTGATCCCGCTGACCGAGCATGTCGGGCCGCGGGCACCGCTGCTGCGGCCTGTCCTCGTCGTCGGCTTCCTCGGAGGGTGGACCACGTACTCCACGCTCACCGTCGAAGCCACGCTGCTCGCCAAGAACGGCGACATCGTGACATGTGGGGCGTATCTGGCGGCGACGGTCGTCGGGGGCCTGTTGCTCGTCGTCATCGGCCACGCGCTGGGCCGTCGCATGGTGCCGGCGTGAGCGCCCACTCCCCCACGCTCGGCCTCGCTCTCATCGTCGCCTTGGCCGGCGGTGCGGGCGCCACGTTGCGGGCCCTGGTCATCCATCACGTCGGCCTTCGACGGCCCGACCCCCTCCCGCTCGGCACCATGCTGGTCAACGCGTCGGGGTCACTTCTCCTCGGGATCCTGACCGGCCTCTCCCTCTACCACGGCCTCGGGACGCACCTCCTCGCCATCGTCGGGACGGGGTTGTGCGGTGGCTACACCACCTGGTCGACCGCGAGCTGGGAGACGATCCATCTCCTCCACACGGGCCATCGCACCACGGCGGTGCTCTACACGTTGGGCGGACTCGGCGTGTGCCTCGCTTCTGCCGCGGTCGGCATCGCCCTCACGGCGTGGCTGTAGCGGCCTCCGTTGCCGCGTAGGCGCTGCCGGCGGCGGCGAGCGCCTGCATGAATTGCTCATGGAAGGCGGACGCCTGCGCAGCGAGGGCCGCGTACTCCTGCGCGTGCGAGCTGAACAGCCGCCCGATGGCGGCGGACACCTCGTCTGGACCCGCCGCCCCCAGTTGGCCGTCCTTCACGTCCTTCTCCACGGTCGCCAGCTCCGCCTGCGCCGCCTTCTGCTGCTTCTCCTCGCCGGCGATCACCGCATCGAGCTTCGCAAGATCCGCCTGTGCGTCCTTGAGCTCGGTCCGCACAGCGGGGGGAACCGTCACCACCGTCGTCGAGGTCGATCCTGTGCTCGCCGCGGCCGGTGGCCCGCCACCGGCCACCGCGACACCCAGGAGTGCTGCGGTCAGCGCGGCGGTGCCGAGGAGGAGCGCACCCGGCGGCTTTCCGGCCACGCTCGAGGTGATCGTCGGCATGGTCGGCTCCTCCGCTCGTCCGGACCCGAAGGGCAACGAACCCTTCTCGCCCTTCTCGGCAGCCAACGACACTGTCTTGACAAGGTCATCGGCCCGGCGGGCTGCACGACAGCCTCAGTCGGCGAAGGCCTCCGGGGGTGGGCACGAGCACACGAGGTTGCGGTCCCCGTAGGCCTGGTTGATCCGGGCCACCGGTGGCCAGTACTTGGCGGCGGTCTGCCCGGCCGGGAAGACCGCCGTCTCACGGTCGTAGGCGCGCTCCCACGCCGAGACGAGTCCGGCCGCGGTGTGCGGTGCCCCGCGCAACGGGCTGTCCTCGACGGCCCAGCGACCGCCGGCCACCTCCTCGACCTCGCTCCGAATGGCGATCATGGCGTCGCAGAAGCGATCGAGCTCGGCCACGTCCTCGCTCTCCGTCGGCTCCACCATGAGCGTCCCCGCCACGGGAAAGCTCACGGTCGGCGCGTGAAAGCCGTAGTCGATGAGGCGCTTGGCCACGTCGTCGACGGTGACCCCGGTCGCCTTGGTCAGCGGCCGCAGATCGAGGATGCACTCGTGGGCCACGAGGGCGTGCTTCCCCGTGTAGAGAATCGGGTACGACGGAGCCAGGCGGGCCGCAACGTAGTTGGCGGCCAGCACGGCTGACTTGGTGGCGTGCGCCAACCCCTCGCCCGACAGCAGGCGGATGTAGGCCCAGCTGATGGCCAGGATCCCGGCGCTGCCGTAGGGCGCTCCGCTGACCGGTCCGATCCCTTCACGCTGCTCCCGGCGTGGGTGCAGCGGATGCGACGGGAGGAACGGCACCAGGTGCTCGGCGACGGCCACCGGCCCGACACCGGGACCTCCCCCGCCGTGCGGGATACAGAACGTCTTGTGCAGGTTCAGATGCGAGACGTCGCCACCGAACTGTCCGGGCTCAGCGAGGCCCAGGAGCGCGTTGAGATTCGCCCCGTCGATGTAGACCTGGCCGCCGTGCTGGTGGACCAGTGCGCACATGTCGCTGATGCCTTCCTCGTACACCCCGTGCGTCGAGGGGTACGTCACCATGATGGCGGCCAGGCGCTCAGCATGCTCTTCGCACTTGCGTCGGAGGTCCTCGAGATCGACCGTCCCGTCACTGAGCGCGCCCACCACCACGACGCGCATGCCGGCCATGACGGCCGAGGCTGCGTTGGTGCCGTGCGCACTCGACGGGATGAGGCAGACGGTGCGTCCCTCGTCGCCCCGCGAACGGTGGTAGGCCGCAATGGCCAACAACCCGGCGAGCTCACCCTTGGCTCCCCGCGTTCGGCTGGACGGACACCTTGGCGTAGCCGGTCACCCGCGCCAGCCAGTCCTCCAACTCGTCGATGAGCGACAGGTAGCCCGGCGTGCTCTCCAGCGGGGCGAACGGGTGGATGTCGGCGAAGCCGGGCAGTCCGACCGGCTCCATCTCGGTCGTGGCGTTCAACTTCATGGTGCAGGAGCCCAGCGGGATCATGCCCCGGTCGAGCGCAAAGTCCTTGTCCGAAAGACGGCGCAGGTAGCGCAACATCGCCGTCTCCGAGTGGTGCTCGGAGAACACGGGGTGGGTGAGGATCGGGCCCCGGCGCAGGAGCGTCTCAGGCAGGGCGGAGACTGTGTCGGAAGTGGCACCGACGCCGGCATCGGGGACGCCGAAGGCCCCGAGCACCGCCTCGAGGTGCGCTGTCGTCGTGGTCTCGCCGCACGAGACGCCGACGTGATCGCCGTCGACCAGGCGCAGGAGCACGCCGCTCCCGGCGGCCGCGGCCACGATCGCCCCCGCCCGACCGGGCGCCTCGACGACCACCGTGTCGAAGAACTCGGGGTGGACGAGCGTGAAGCCGGCGCCCTGCAAGCGTGCGGCCAGGTCGGCCGCACGCCCGTGGACGCGACGGGCAATGCCGCGCAATCCATCGGCGCCGTGGTACACCGCGTACATGGAGGCCACCACCGCCAAGAGGACCTGGGCGGTGCAGATGTTCGAGGTGGCCTTCTCCCGGCGGATGTGCTGCTCGCGCGTCTGCAGCGCCAGCCGATAGGCGGGGCGCTCCTCGGCGTCGATCGAGAGCCCGACGAGTCGGCCCGGCAGGTCGCGCTCCAACCCGCTCTTGATCGCCATGAAGGCGGCATGGGGGCCGCCGTACCAGAGCGGCACGCCGAACCGCTGGGACGAGCCGACGGCGACGTCGGCCCCCCACTCCCCCGGCGGCTGCAACAGCGTCAGGGCGAGGAGGTCCGTGGCCACGGTGACCAGGGCTCCCTTGGCGTGCGCCGTCTCGGTCAGCGCCCCGAAGTCGCGGATGCGGCCGGAGCACCCGGGGTACTGCTGCACCATGCCGAAGTAGTCGCCGGAAGGGGCTCCCGCGTCGAGGTCGACCACGTCGAGAGCGATGCCGAGGGGCGCGAGGCGCGTGGCCAGCACGGCGATCGTCTGCGGCAGGCAGTCAGCGTCGACGATCACCCGGTTCGAATCGTTGGTGGCGCGACGGCGCATGAGCGTGACCGCCTCGGCCACCGCCGTGCTCTCGTCCAGCAGGGACGCGTTCGCCGTCTGGAGCCCGGTGAGGTCGCTCACCATCGTCTGGAAATTGAGGAGCGCTTCCAGGCGACCTTGGCTGATCTCGGGCTGGTACGGCGTGTAGGCCGTGTACCAGGCCGGGCTTTCCAGGACGTTGCGCCGGATGACGCCCGGCGTGATGGTCCCGGAGTACCCGAGTCCGATCATCGGCTCAGCGATGGTGTTGGTGGCGGCGAGCCGTCGGAGCTCGTCGAGGACCTGGTGCTCTGACAGGGCCGGCGGGAGGTCGAGCGTGCCGAGGCTGCGCACGCTGCCCGGCACCGCGGCATCGACGAGGTCGTCGAGCGTCTCGTAGCCGAGGACCTTGAGCATCCCCGCCTGCTCTTCGTCGGAGGGCCCCACGTGACGGCGGAGGAACTGCTCGAAGGGCTCGAGTGCTTCGGTTCGGTCGCCTGGGCGCTGTGTGCTCACGGGGATCTCCTCACGTGTTCCACTCGTCGCGCGGAACTGTTGGGCGTCCTCCCCGCTCTGTCACTGGACCTGAGAGCCTCACCGCGACCTGCACGGCTTCCACCTTCGGTGCGGACGACGGGCGCCCGCTTTCCAGAGTTGCCTCACCGAAGCGGTATGTCGGCCTGAGAGTTTCTCGGGGAGAGTTGCTCCTCCGGCGTCCCCTCGACTGCGTGCTGCGGGGACTCTGGCGCTCCGGTTCAAACGGCGTATTCAGTTGTGGGGCCCACACTACCGGACCGACCAGGACAGGCCGGTTCTGGAGCGGCGAACTATTCGCTCTCTTCTTCGTCGCGGACAGGCCACAACGGTGGGCGCACGAGACGGGCAGGGAGCTCGCGGCCGCGCTGGACGACAGTGATGGTGTCCCCCTCCAGCAGGCGGGCGTCGGCGTCGACGAAGCCCAGCCCGATGCCCCGCTCGCGCATCGGCGAGAAGTTGCCGCTGGTCAGGATGCCGACCTGGTCCGCGCCTTCACAGAGCAGTGACCCGTCGCGCAGGGGCTGGCGACCGTCGGCGACGATGCCCCGCAGGCGCCGGGCGGGACCCGTCGCCTTCTCCTCTTCCAATGCCGCGCGTCCGGTGAAATCCCCCTTGTCCCAACCGACGACCCAGCCCAGGCCGGCCTGGAGCGGGGTGATGCCGGGTCCCAGCTCGTGGCCGTGCAGCGGGAGCCCCGCCTCGAGACGCAGCGTGTCACGGGCGCCCAAACCTGCCGGGGCGATCCCCTGGCCGAGGACGGCGTCCCAGAACGCAGGTGCCACGTGGGCGGGGACGGCACATTCGACGCCGTCCTCCCCCGTGTAGCCGGTGCCGGCCACCAGGCAGGTGGCGCCGGCCCATTCGAAACGGTCGACGGAGAAGCGGTGCACCCCGGCGGCCTCGGGCGCGACCTGCGCCAGGCGGGTCCGCGCTTCCGGGCCCTGCACCGCGATCACGGCCCGTTCGTCGGTGACGTCGCTGCCGCCGATGGCCGCAACGACATCGGTGGTGTTCGAGGCGTTCGGCATGACGTCGAACCGTTCGTCGTCGACCCACCACACGATGATGTCGTCGACCACGAACCCGTCCTCGTCGAGGAGATGGGTGTACTGGGCCCGCCCCGGGTGCACCCGGGTGAGGTCGTTGCTCAACGAGTGCTGCAGATGGCCGAACGCGTCTCCGCCCTGGACGCGCACGGTGCCGAGGTGGCTGACGTCGAAGGCGACTGCCGCGGTGCGACAGGCTCGGTGCTCGGCCACCGTCCCCGTCGGATAGGCGAGCGGCATCTCCCAACCGCCGAAAGGGACCATCTTGGCCCCGAGCGCGAGGTGCGCCGCATGGAGCGGTGAAACCCGGTGCTTGGCGGCGACCCTGTCCTCGGCGTGCACCCGATCAGATTAGGCGGCTCCGGAGAGCAAACCGTGTGACGCGATCATGGAATTGAAGTCGCGCTGGTACACGATGGTGATTGGCACTTCGGGATAGAGCTCGCGCATGCGCCGCACCTTGCGGTTCTTGCGAGTGACGAGCCGCTGGTCGGCCGTGGTGAGCTCGATGAACATGCCGCGACACGGCAGGTAGAAGTCCGGGCGGAACCCGGACACGGGCGAGCCGTTGCTGTCCCAGGCCAAGGGGAACTCCACCGGCTCGTATTCCCAGCGCTCCCCCGACAGGTCCAGCAGGGTGGCGAAGAGCCGTTCAGAGGGATGGGCGAAGCGGACCTGGCCAGCGGGGACGCAAGCCGGATGGTGGATGCGCCCGACACGCGCTGGGTCCGCCGCGGTCACTCCCCGGAGGCCCGTGCTGCCTGCACTCGGGCCGGACGCGTCGCGGCGGGCTTGGCCTTGGCGGCGGCGAGGCTCACGATGTCGGCGTCCAGCTCCTCCACCACGCCGGCCAACGGCACGATGTTGAACACGCCCTGGCCTCCGGCCAGCAGATCGACGACCTCGCCGTTGGAGCGGGCGAGCACCGAACTGCTCCCGGTCAACACGAGGTTGGCCGACGCCAGGTCCGCGCCCAGCTCCTCACGCAGGCACTCCACGGCCCGGCGGGCGGACTGCAGAGAGACACCCGAGTCGAGGAGCTGCTTGATCACCTTGAGCTCGAGCACGTCCGAATACGCGTAGACCCGCCGGGAGCCACTGCCCTTTGCCGTCGCCAGCGACGGTTGCAGCAGGCCCGTGCGGGCCCAGTAATCGAGCTGCCGGTACGAGATTCCCACGAGCCCACACACCTGCGGCCCATGAAACCCCCCGACATGAGGCACGGCATCGTCGACCATCACACCTCCCTGCAATCCCCGTACTGCGCTGCCACTCCGGAGAGTCACTCTAGTGCACCCAGGACGACACGGCAGTAGTTACGAAGGCGTCATTCGGCAGGTTTTCCTGGTTCGAGGGGCTCTCGGGGCCAGACCACCACGGCGCCGAGCACGGAGAGCCCCACCCGGTGCCCAGGCTCGAGGGGGGCGCCGCCGGTGACCCGCACGACCAGGTCCGGCAGGCCCTCGACATCGGACCGCACCCGCACCACGGCGTCGTGGCCGTAGTACTCGTAGCTCTGCACCGTTGCCGCCACCTCGCCGTTCGGGGGCTCGTCCAGGCGGATCTGCTCGGGCCGGATCATGACCCGGGCCCGCCCCCCCGTCGAGGAGCCGTCCCAGGAGGCCACCGTCAGCCGGCCCAGCGCCGTGGCGGCGGTGCCGTCGTGGACCTCGCCGTCCAGCACGTTCGACTCCCCGAGGAACTGGGCCAGCTCGACGTCGCCGGGCCGGCCGTAGAGCGCCGACGGTGTATCGATCTGCGCGATCACGCCCGTGGCGGAGCACGGCCACCTGGTCGGCCATGGAGAGCGCCTCGTCCTGGTCGTGGGTCACCAGGATGGAGGTCGTGCCGGCCTTTCGAAGAACACCGAGCACGTCGGCGCGGACCGACGAGCGCATGGCGGCATCGAGCGAGGCGAAGGGCTCGTCGAGGAGGACGATCTCGGGACCGATGGCGAGTGCGCGGGCCAGCGCCACCCGTTGCTGCTGCCCTCCCGAGAGCTGATGCGGATAGCGCCGTCGGTAGCCGGACAGTCCCACCAGTTCGAGGAGCTCGTCCACCCGCTGGTGGCGATCCGGACCGCGTGGCAGGCCGAAGGCGACGTTGCGCCCGACGCTCAAGTGAGGGAACAGCGCCCCCTCCTGCGGGACGTAGCCGATGCGCCGGTGGTCGCTCGGCACGAACCGCCGGCCGGCGTCGTCGACGACCTCGGCCCCGATGCTGACCTCTCCCTCACCGGGGCGCTCGAAGCCGGCGACGATGCGCAACAGCGTCGTCTTGCCGCTGCCCGACGACCCGAGGATGGCCGTGAACGACCCGGCGGGCACGTCCAGGTCGACGCCGCGCAGGACCATCTGAGGGCCGAAGGCCTTCGTCACGCCCGAGATCCGCAGGTCCTTCATGTGACCCTCATTGTGCTCGGCGCGTCGAGGGCTGCCTGGCCGGCCGCTCCCATGCGGCCGGGCTGGCGGTCGAACCAGCGGCCGAGGACGTAGCCGGGCACCGCCGCGATGAGGACCATCACCAGTGCGTACGGGGCCGCCTGGCTGTACGAGACGTTCGACTCGTAGGCCCAGAATTGCGTGGCCAGCGTCTCGACGTTGGTCGGGTGGAGGACGAGCGTGGCGGTCAGCTCGGTCGCCGTCTCGAGGAACACCAGCGCGAACGCGGCGATCAGGCCGGGCGCCACCAGGGGCAGGGTGACGCGCCACAGCACGGAGCGCCGGCTGACGCCGAGCGAGCTGCCCACCTCCTCCAACCCGACCGGGGCGCGGGCCACTGCGGCGCGCACCGACACGACCGCCAGCGGGAAGAACATGATGGCGTACGCCACCACCAGCAACGGGCTGGACTGGTAGAAGCGGCCCTGCAGGAAGTGCTCGGTCACGTAGGTGAGGCTCAGGGCGATGACGAGGCCCGGCACGGCCAGAACGACGAGGTTGGAGCGTTCCAGGCTGAGGACGGAGCGGCGGGGAAAGCGCACCGACAAGAGCGCGATGGGCACGGCGGCGAGCGTCGCCACCACGCCGGCGGCCGCCGCGTAGCCGAAGGTGTTCAGCGTGGCCTGGGGCAGGGACGCCGCCTGGGGCAGCGTGCTGGCCCCGCCGCGCACGATCAGGTAGACGATGGCCCCGACCGGGACGCCCAGCGCCAACACGACGAGGAGCACGACGCCGACCAGCGCCACGGGCCCGAGCCGACCCAATGCCAACGGGCGGAGCTGCCGGGCCGCACCGGCGCCGAGGCGCGACGTCCGGCCGTGGCCCCGCACCGCGTCCTCGCTGGCGAGCAGGAGCGCGCCGAGCAGCACGAGGATGAGCGAGAGGGCGCAGGCCGCCGGTTCGTTGAACCCGACCTGGAACTCGTTGTAGATCTCCGTCGTCAGGGTCTGGTAGCCGAGGATCTCGAAGGCGCCGAACTCGGCCAGGACCACCAACCCCACGAGCATCGCTCCCCCGAAGATGGCCAGGCGGGCCTGGCCCACCGTGACGATCCAGAACGTGCGCACCCGGCCCAGCCCGAGACTGCGCGCCACCTCTTCCTGCGCCGGGTCCGCCGAGCGCAGGCTGGCGGCGACCGGGAGGAAGACCAAGGGATAGACGGCGAGCGTCATGACCAGCACGGCCGCCCAGAACCCGGCGATGGAAGGAAAGATCGCCCGCCATCCGAAGCTGACCACGAAGTCCGGGATGCCGAGCGGGATCACCACCAGGATGGCGAGGAGCCGGCGATACGGCATGTCGGTCCGCTCCACGAACCACGCGGCCAGCGTGCCGACGACGGCGCTCAGGATGGTCACGACGACGACCAGTGAGACGGTGTTCCAGATCAGCGTCGCGGTGAGGCTGCGGAACAGGAGCTGGTGCAACTGGGGCCACCCGACCTGCACGGCCTGGACGACGAGGAACGCCAATGGCAGCAGCACGGCCACCGACACGAGGACGGCGCCGGCGGTCAGGAGCGGCGGTAACCGGCGCCGGCCGCCGCGACGACCCGGAGCCGGCACGCCCGCCGTCACAGCAGTTGGACCTCCTGCAGCAGCTTGATCGCCTCGGCTCCCGTCCCGAGCTCGGCGACGGTGATGCTGTTCGGCTGCAGCTGGTCGAACGGCATCTCGGGCTGCGCGGTCGTCACGCCCGAGGCGATCGGATACTCGTAGCTGTCGCTGTGGGCGATGATCTCCTGCCCCGCGGGCGAGGTCAGGAAGGCCACGAAGCGCTGGGCGTCGGCCATGTGGCTGGTCGACTTCAGGATCCCGGCGCCGGACACGTCGATGACGTACCCGGGGTCCCCGGGAGCGAACGTGGCGATCGCCGAATGCAGTCCCGCCTCCCCGACCTGGGCCTTTTCACGGTACCAGTAGTACTGGTTGATCACGCCCAGCGCCACCTGACCGCTGTTGACCTGCGCGATGAGCGTCTCGTTGTCGGGATAGCTGTGGCTCCCGGCGTTCGCCTTGACTCCCTCGAGCCAGTGCAGGGCCGCGGCATCGCCGTGCGCGCGGGCAATGGAGGTGACGATCGGCTGGAAGTCCGTCTCGGAGCCGGCAATGCCGATCTTGCCCTTCCACTGCGGCTCGGCCAGCTCCATGACGGATTTCGGGAGCTGGCTGGGGGTCAGCAGGTTCGTGTTGTACCCCATGACGCTGACGCGCGCCGTCACGCCGACCCACTTCCCCTCGGGCGAATTGAAGCGGGCTGGGGTGTTGGCCAACGTCGACGGCGCCACCGAGGCGAGGAGGCCCTTGCCGGCGAGCACCTGCAGGGGTGGCGTGTTCTCAGTGAAGTACACGTCCGCCGGTGAGCGCGACCCTTCCGTCACGATCTGATCGGCCAGCACGTCCTCGTCGTCGCTGCGTAGGTTGACGTTGATGCCGGTCTTCTTCTCGAAGGCGGCCACCAGGGCCTTCGTCGTCTGCACGTGCTGACCCGAATAGACGGTCAACGCCCCGGACGAACCGCCCGAACCCGCGGTCGAGGCGCACCCGGCCAGCAGCACGGCGCCCACGGCCAACGCCAGGCTGACGGCCACTCCCCCTCGGCGTCCCGGCCACCGTCGTCTGCTCGTCCACCGCATCCCCGTGCCCACCTTCTGGGTCGATCCAATATTAGGTAACCCTAACTTAGGGTGTCCTAACTCTCTGGGTCAACCCCGGTCGACGCTCAGGACGAGGGCGGTGTGGCGGCTCCCCCGGCGGCAAGGTCGGCCCGGCCCTCCAGCGGGCTCGACGGCTCGGCGTAGAAGCGGACGGGGATGCGCCCCGCCCGCCGGGCCTCGACCCCGGCCTCCACGGCCAGCCGCATGGCCCGGGCCATGGCGACGGGGTCGTGCGCCCGGTTGACCGCGGTCGCCACCAGGACGCCGTCACATCCCAACTCCATGGCGAGGGCGGCATCGGAGGCGGTGCCGATACCGGCATCGAGGATGACGGGTACGTCGACGGCCTCGCGGAGCAAGGCGATGTTGTGCGGGTTGCGGATGCCCAACCCGCTGCCGATCGGCGAGCCGAGCGGCATCACCGCCGCGCACCCCACCTGCTGCAGCCGGAACGCGAGCACGGGATCGTCGGTGGTGTAGGGCAGCACCACGAAGCCATCCTCTGCCAGCTGCTCCGCGGCATTGAGGAGCTCGACCGCGTCGGGGAGCAGCGTGCGCTCGTCACCGATCACCTCCAGCTTCACCCAGTCGGTGCTGAAGGCGTCACGGGCCAGCTTGGCGGTGAGGACCGCCTCGGAAGCCGTGGCGCAGCCGGCGGTATTGGGCAGCACGCGGACTCCCAGCTCGTCGAGCAGGGACAGCAACGAGCCCCGGCCGGCCGCCTCGACCCGCCGGACGGCGACCGTCGCCATGGCGGCGCCGGATGCGTGGAGGGCGGCTCCCAGCACATCGAGGCTCGTCATGCCGCCGGTGCCGAGGAGGAGACGAGAGGTGAGGAGGTCGCCGGCGATGCAGAGGCCGCTCTCGGCGGGGACGGGCGTCGCAGGGCCGACGTCGTTGCGGGTCACCGGACGACGATATCCCGGTGCCCGCCTATGGTGGCTCGGTGCCGGACCCGACTCCCCCCGTCGCGCTCACCATCGCGGGCTCCGACTCGGGCGGGGGCGCGGGCGTGCAGGCCGACCTCAAGACCTTCGCCGCGCTGCACGTGCACGGCACGTGTGCCCTCACGGCGGTGACGGCGCAGAACACGGCCGAGGTGCGGGGAGTGGTGGCGCTGGAAGCCGGGTTCGTGCGCCAACAGGTCGAGACCGTGCTCGACGACTTCGCGGTGCGCAGTGTGAAGACCGGGATGCTCGCCACGGCGGACATCGTCATGACTGTCGCCGACCTCGCCGAGCGCGGCCTCCTCCCCCACCTGGTGGTGGACCCGGTCCTGGTGTCGTCCACCGGCCACCGCCTGCTGGAGCCCGCCGGCGTGCAGGCGTACCTGGGACGGCTCCTCCCTCATGCGCTGGTGGTCACCCCGAACCTGCGCGAGGCCGCGGTGCTCGGCGACACCGATGTCGACTCCCTCCGCACCCTGGAGGCGCGGGTCGCCGTGGCCGAGCGGATCAGGGCCACGGGTGCCCGTTACGCCGTCGTGAAGGGAGGCCACCTCACCGAGTCGGCGGATGACGTCGTGGCGGGCCCCGAAGGGGTCGTCGTCCTCCCCGGCGAACGCGTGGCCACCGGCAACGACCATGGCACCGGCTGCTCGCTCTCCGCTGCCGTGGCTGCGAATCTTGCCAGGGGGCTCGAGGTGCCCGACGCCATCAGACAGGCAAAAGGCTTCGTGGCGCGAGCCCTGGCCGGAGGCGCCGGCTGGCGGCTCGGTGCCGGGCACGGGCCCCTCGACCATTTCGGGTGGTCCGCACCGTCCTAGGCTTGCAGGGCCATGAATGACGGATCCGAGGCACGGCGACCCCCGACGCCCGGGGGCGTCTCCATGCGGCCGGCGATGATCGTCGTCGGCCTGGCCGCCCTCATTCTCGTCCTCTTCGTCACCATCGGCATCGTGTCGAGCCAGTCCCCCGCGGCGGTCAAGCACTCCGCCGCGCTGACCGTGCCCGGCGTCAGCCTCAGGGCCGTCCCCGCCGCAGGGCTGCTCGCACCGATTGTGACCGCCGGTGAGCCACCGAACAACGTCCTCAACGCCGTGTCGGTGCCCGCGGGGTCCGTCCGGGTCTCGCACCACAGCAACAGCGGCGGGGCGGACCAGTACGACTCCCAGGTGGTCTTCCACTCCGACGACTCGCAGGCGGCGCTGCTCGACTTCTATGCCGCCGACATGAAGGTCCAGGGCTGGCAGGTCTTCGACAGGGGCGCAGCCGCCAACAACCCCGGCGCCCTGGAGGTCCTGGGCAAGCTCGCCGGCTCCGACGGCTACTACTGGGAGATGGGCGCCACCGTCTCGCCGACGACCTTCAGCAAGGGCGGCCCGGCCCGCGGCGTCACCGCCTTCACCATTCGTCTCTTCCAGGTCCCCGACCCCGAGTGAGAACGCGGCGCGCCGACCGGCGCGCCGCCGGGACGCTCAGCTCCGGCTGGCGCCGACCGCCTCGTCGGCGGGGAGGATCTCAGACGGCGGGGCGGGCTCGGCCAGCAGGTAGGCCCAGACGAAGAAGTTGATCGGATAGAGCAGATAACCGACCCGAGGGTCCGGCGCCAACAAGATGAGGGCGGACATCACGACGCCGGCGATCATGCAGACCTCGGCCGCCGTGCGCGGCGTGTGCCGGTAGAGGTGCCGCGCCAGGAGCACGGCCAGCACGATCCCCACCGAGAGCGGCAGGGCCCGGCTGAGTGACGGGAACTCGCTGACGAGCACGTGACCTGGCAGGGCGCTGGCCGCGGTCGTCGGGATGGCGCTCAGTCCCAGCGGGAACAGCACGACGTCGTCGATCAGAGCGAAGGGGCCACGCAGTGCGAAGGGGAAGATCGTCGGGACGGCGACGACGATCATGCCGGCGAGCATGCGGAGCGGTCGGCGCTCGCCGTCGCGCCCGCGGGCGGCGAAGAGCGCGAGGACCGCCAGCGGCCACGCCGTGAACTTCATGGCCGACGCGATGCCGAAGACGACACCCGATGCGAAGGGTCTTTGCCGCTGGGCCAGCACAACCGCGAGGAGGAGGAACGCCACCACGGGGATGTCGTCGCCGCCGGTCGCCAGTGGGAGCGACGCCAACGGCAGGATGATCAGCGCCTGAATGGCGCGGATCTTTCTTCGCCCGTTGGCCCGGCAGAGGTAGAGCGCGGCCGCAGCCACCACGAGGGTGATTCCGCAGAAGAAGATCCGCGCGTCGCTCAGCCCGTTGTTCGGCCAGATCTCGCTCGGGATGCCGGCGACGGCCATCAGCGGCAGATAGGGCAGGAAGCCCGAGAAGTTCGGCTCGCCGGGCGCGTGGTACTTCACCGCATGGTGCTGGCGCACCAGCGGGATGTACGGGTCCTGGCCGCGGACGAGGTCCTGCCCGCCGACCTCGACGGCGGTGACCTCGGGCTGCAGGTGGGAACCGGCCACGCCGTCGAAGCGCCACAAGATCTCGAAGCCGAGCGGAATGGCGAGTGAGCCGACGAACACGCAGATCGCCAATGCGATCCGGGTGGCCCAGGCGCGCTTGTGCTGGCGCGGCGTCAGGGCATGACCCGGTTGCCTCCGCCGGGCACGCCGGACGGTCCAGGCCAGGACACCCGAGGCCACCGCACCGAATGCGAACGGCAGCAGTGCCATCCGTCCCCAGACCTGGTACAGGGCATTGGTCGAGGTGTAGATGGTCAGCAGCGCGAAGCCGGCGCTGACGCCGTAGAGCAGCGCGTCGCCCAACTCCGGTGGGATCCGCTTGCCGCGGTCGACCAGCCCCTGCCACAGCGCGACCAGCGGAGCGGCCCAGGTCGGGGGCGTGGTCGTCGAGTCGTTCAGCATGAGATCGCAAAAGCCTCGCACAAAGGGGGCCAGCGTGAACGAACCCCCGCGGTTGATCCTAGAGGCGGAGTTGGCTCCGATAGAACGCCAATTCGGCCTCCAAGCACCTGGTCAGGGTGTCGGCCCGCCGGAAGCCGTGCCCCTCACCCTCGAAGAATTCCAGGTCGCAGCGGGTGCCCACCGCACGCAGGGCGGTCCGCATGCCCTCCGCCTGCGCCGGCGGCACCACGGGATCCTCCGTCCCCTGCAAGAGCAGCACCGAGCCGTGCATGGAGTCGGCGCGGTGCACGGGCGAACGCTCCTCGTAGAGCCGGCGCGCCTCGGGCAGCGGCCCGATGAGCCGATCGGTGTAGTGCGCCTCGAAATCGTGGGTGGTGGCCACCAGCCCCATGAGGTCGGTGACCCCGTACCACGAGACGCACGCTGCGAACCCTTCCCCCGCCGCCAGCGCATTGAGCGCCGTCATGCCGCCCGCGCTGCCGCCTCGGATGGCCATACGCCCGGCATCGACCTCGCCGTGTGCCGCCAGGTGCAGAGCGGCATCGAGGCAATCCTCAGAGTCGGCGACACCCCACTGTCCCCACAGCGCGCCCCGGTAGGCCCGTCCGTAGCCGGAGCTGCCCGCGTAGTCGACGCAGGCCACGGCGAAGCCCCGGCTCGTGAAGAACTGGAGGGTCAGATCGAGCCCAGCCTGCGCCGACGAGGTCGGGCCGCCGTGGCACCACGTCACCAACGGCGGCGCCAAGCCGGCCGGACCCGTGGTCCCCTCCAGCGTCGGACGGTACAACTTGCCGTGCACGGCGCGACCCGTCCTCCCCGTCAGGGTGAACGGCTCCCCCACGGCCACGTCCGTCGCCCGGAGCGCCAGGGCCGGTTGTGGCCGCAGCGGCCGGGCTCCCGTCGCTGGCGCCCAGACCCAGACATTGGAGGGCGTGTCGGGTGTGCTGCCGATCAGCGCCAGCCCGTCGCCGTGGCTGCACAGGGCTGCGATGGAGACGCACGGCTGCACCAGTGGCACCGGTTCCGGCGGCTGTGGCTGTGCGCTGTCGCTGTCGCTGTGTCGTCAAGGTCGTCGGGGGTCGGATGGCGACGACCGCGTCCCGGCCCGATGCCGTCAGGCGCGCCAGCAGCGTGCCGTCGGCGGTCTCCGCCATCGTGCGCTGCCCGAGTACCCAGTCCGGTCCGTGAAACTCGGCCTCCACTGTGGTCATCGGGGTGGGCTCCGCCTCGAAGGCTCCGTCGGCGACGTAGGGCTGCCACCATCCCTTCTTGTCCGAGACGAACCGCAACGATCCGTCGCTGCGCCAGCCGGGCTGGCCGACCGACTCGCCGGGACCACCGCCGACCGGCCGTGCGGGCCCAGCCGACCGGAGGATGTCGTGTGGGCGGGCGTCCGCGTTGCAGGCGTCGCAGTCGTGGCGCATGAGCGGCAGGACGAGGAGCACCGCGGCGTCCCATGGCATGTCCGGATGGTCCCAGGCGACGACGGCCAGCCGATCGCCCGTCGGATGCGGGACGCGGCGCCCCGAAGAAATCGTGACCGTCGAGGACGGTGGTCGCACACGGCGCCGCCGCCCGCGTTGACAGAGCGACCACGGTGCGCACCGGCCGGGTCGATCCGTCGCTCTGGATCTCCCGCACGGCCAGGACCCAGTCGCCGTCCGCCGTGGCGCACAACCCGCCGTGGTTGTGGGCCTCGCCCGCAGGCGGCGTCGCGGTCAACGCCACCGGGTCGCCGGCGTCGGGTCCGTGACACAACCACACTCGCTGGTCCGCCTGATCCACATAGGCGATGGCCCCGCCGGTCCCTCCCGGTACCGGGCAGAGGGCGCCGCCGCCGTACTCGTCGACGCGGCTGCGAATGCTGACACCCCCGGGCGAGTGATCCGAGAGGCCCCCGGCATCGGCGCGCACGGCCACGGTGCGCCCCGCCTCCGCTGGTCGTGACTCGAGCCAGTAGAGCGCATCGCCATCCGAACAGAGCTCCGAGAGCGAGACCTTGGCCCGGGCGACCTCATCCGCTGCGAGCGGCGAGGCCCAACCCCCATACCCAGCAATTGTGGTCACCGTCCGAACGTACCCGTTGCAACGACCTGCGCCGGAAGCCCGCGCCACCGCCCTCTACAGTGAGCTGGTGCGTTTCCCGGCCTACCTGCTCTCCAAAGCGGGGGCGGTGATCCGGCCCGCCGTGGTCCAGCTGTCCGACACCGACCTCCCCGAGGGTGACGTCCTGGTCCGCGTCGAGTGGTCAGCCATCAACTTCAAGGACGCCATGGTGACGCGGCCCGGCAACCGCGTCGCGCGCGTCTTCCCGCTCGTCCCCGGAGTGGAATTGACCGGCAGCGTCGAGGAAAGCACCAGCGCCGAATTCACGACCGGACAACGCGTGCTCGTGCAGGGCTACGACCTCGGCGTGGATCGGCACGGCGGATTCGCCGCCTACGCCCGGGTCCCGGCTGATTGGGTCGTGCCGCTGCCCGATGCCCTGAGTTGCCGCACGGCCGCCATTATCGGGCTCGCCGGCTGCACCGCGTTGCTGTCCCTACGCCGACTCGTCCAGCACGGCACGGCTCCCGAGGACGGGCCGATCCTGGTCACCGGCGCGTCCGGCGGGGTCGGCAGCGCGGCCGTGGCCCTGCTCGCCCACGCCGGGTTCGAGGTCGTCGCCTCCTCGGGCAAGACGGCGGAGCACGACTACTTGAAGGATCTGGGGGCGTCGCGCGTCGTGGGGCGCGAGTTCACCGAAGACGACGGTCGCGCGCTGGGTCCCCAGCTTTGGGCCGGTGTCGTGGACTGCGTCGGTGGGCGTGCCCTCGCCGAGGCGCTCCGCACCGTTCGCTACGGCGGCGCGGTGGCGGCGAGCGGGCTCACCGGTGGCAACGACCTGGCGACGACGGTCTATCCGTTCATTGTGCGCGGCGTTGCCCTGCTGGGGATCGACACGGTGGCGAACCCCATTGCGGAGCGGCGCGAGCTCTGGAACGACATGGCCGAGGCGTTCCCACTCCAGCACTGCGAGGAGATGGTCAACGAGGAGATCGGGCTCGACGGACTGACCGTCGCCCTCGACCGCGTGCTCGATGCCGCGGTGCGAGGACGCATTTTGGTCAACCCCACGACCAGCTCCTAGACCCTCCTGCGACGGCCCCTGCATCAGGAGCTGGCGTAGACGGGCGAGACCCTGATCGTCCCGTTCCCGCACGGTCCGATCGCCAACTGGAAGTTCGGCGAGGCGGTCGACGACCCCGGCATGGTGACGCTGGCGGACTGGGAGGTGGGGCAGCTCGTCTCCGCTCCGACCGGCACGTCCGAGAATTGGTAGGCGAACTGCGCCTTCCCGGACGGTGCCACCGAGAACGACGATGGCGGCGCATTGGCGGGGGTGGAGATGGTGACCGACAACCCGTTGACCATGGTCACCGTGAGGGGCGCCCCGCTCCCGGAGAAGAGCGCTAGCACGGGGTAGCCGTTGACGGTGCACGGCGTGGTGCCCGCGTTGGTGACGGTGACGAAGCCGGTGATCGTCCCTGCCGCCCCCTGGCCCTGGCCGGGCGACGCCGTCACGTGGCTGCAGGCCGTGGTGCCTGCGGTCGTGGACGTCGTCGCCGGGGCCGAGGTCGTCGTTGTGGTTGACGATGTCGTCGTCGACGTCGAAGCGCGCGTCGTCGTGGTTGTCCTGTGCTTCGGCGCGCTCGGGCTGTTGCTGCAGGCCGCGAGAACCACGGCGGCGCCCACCACGAGGGCGAGCGCCCAGTGACGCTGCGTCACCCTTCGAAGTCCTCCGGGCGAACCGAATCGAGGAACTGGCGGAACTGGCCCACCAATTCGTCGGGCGTGTCGTCCTCTTCTTCCTCGGCGTCGAGGGCCAGGATGATCCCCTCAGACTCCATCAGCTCGTCGGACACGAAGAGCGGTGACTCGGTCCGCACGGCGACCGCGACGGCATCGGACGGTCGGCTCGAGACGATTGTGCGCTCCGTTCCGCGCAACAGATGCATCTCCGCATAGTAGGTCGATGCACGCAACTCGGTGATGATGACGCGTTCCACGCTGATATCCAGAGCCTCCAGCATGTCCTTCACGAGGTCATGGGTCAGCGGGCGGGGCATCGTGACCCCCTGGAGGGCGTAGGCGATAGCCGTTGCCTCGGGGCTCCCGATGAAGATCGGCAGCGTCCGGCCCTCACCCTCGGTCTCCTGCAGCAGGAGCACCGGCGTGTTCGACTGCAGGTCCACCCTGACGGCACGGAGGAGCACACGGACCATGAGTGAAATGTAGCGCCCGATCCCGGGCTTGCGTCACCCCCCTAGGTGGCGGCGCAATGACTGGCGCAGCAAGGTGGCCCGCATGGATTGTCCCAGCGCAGCCAACTGATCGGCTCCCTCCACCGCCCGCTGGCGGGATTCGGGGTTCCGCTGCCGCAAAAGGGGGATGACGACCTGCTCGATCAGGCCCAGCTCCCGGTCAGCTGCGTTCCGGTAGAGGCGCAGGTGGCGCGGCTCGATCCCGAACGCCCGGAAGGCCGCTGCGAGGTTCGCCACCGTGAGCGCATCCTCGTCATAGGTCTCGATGCCCGCCACGTTGACGGACTCCACGAGGCCGAATCCCTTGAGACCGGCCACCTCCTGAGGTGACAGGCCGCTGGCCGCGCAGAGTTCCTCTTCCGACAGGCTTGCGCCGGTCACCACCGCAGCAGGACTCGGCGTCGCTCGTCTTCGTCGGTTCGGCGATCGGCTCCGCGCTCTTGCCTGCACCCTCGTCGGCAGGCGTCGTCACAGGCTTCTGCTTCACGTCCGTGTCGGCCTGCCGGGGCAACGTGGTGTCGGTGTCGGTGCTGGTGCCGATGCCGGTGCCATTGCCGTGCCCAGAGTGTCCCGCACCTGCCGCGGTCGGCGCCGCCGGCCGAGTGCTCGTCGCCATGGCGGCGTCGCGACGTTCGGCTGGCGTACGACGTATCCGCTCCGCGGTGACATCGGTCCGGGGCCCGAGGGGTTCGGCTGGGGACCGCAACGCGACGTCGGTCTCGGCGACCACCTGCAGACCGCGGCGCTCCGCCGGTTGCTCGGGCAGCCGGGCGGCGCGACGAGATGCGTCGGCGAGAATGCGCGCCATCGCCTCCTCGTCGGCCTTCGTCGGCTGTTCCTGCGCGTGACCCGACGCGACACCGGCCACAGCCGCAGCGTGGACCGGCTCCGCCGCCTTGCCGTTCGGTCGCTCGGTCCCAGCGTCATCGCCGAGGTCGCCGTCGGCCAGCCGGTCCCGGATCACCTTGAGGGGCAGGAAGTGCTCACGCTGCTGGCGCAGCACCCAGCGCAGGCGCTCTACGTCGTGGTCGAAGAACTTGCGATACCCCGAGGGCGACCGCTCGGGGTTGACCAGGCCCTGGCTCTCCAGGAAGCGGATCTTCGAGATCGTGACGTCGGGGAACTCCTCACGGAGAAGGGTCAGGACGTCACCGATCGACAGGTAGGTGCGGCTGGTCATTCGTTTCCGGCCACCAGGTAGACGAGCTTGAACTTCCCGATCTGCACCTCGTCGCCCGGAGCGAGCTGGACCTGCTCGATGCGCTCTCGGTTTACATAGGTCCCGTTCAACGAGCCCACGTCCTGTACGGAGTAGCCCCCGTTCGTCGGTGTGATCTCCACGTGGCGACGCGAGACAGTGATGTCGTCGAGGAAGATGTCGCTCTCCGGATGCCGACCCGCCTTCACGACGTTCTCACCGAGCAGGTAGCGCGCGCCGATGTTGGGACCGCGCGTGACGACCAGCACGCCGGCGCCGTGCGGGATTTCGACCAAGGTGACATCGGGGTGGTCCTCCGTTGTCTCCCCTTCGTCGGTCGGATGGAGCGTGATCGTGGCGTCATCGCCGTCCGCAAGCAGCGCGTGACCGCACGAGGAGCAGAAGTTGACACCCTCGGGATTCCGGTGCCCGCAGTTGTGACAGAACACGCTGTCCACGGTACCCCACCCCACGAGCGACTTCTCCTGTCTTCATGACGCCCCAGAACGCCAGGTCAGTCGGCGGTCAGGTCACCGTAGGCGACCGCGTCGAGGAGGCTGGCAGGGTCCGCACCCGGCGCGAGCTCCAGTTCGCAGAGCCATCCGTCGCCGTAGGGATCCTGGTTGATCGTTTCCGGCCCGGCTGTCAGTGCGTCGTTCACGGCCGTGATGGTGCCTGCAAGCGGCGCGTAGATCTCCGAGACCGACTTCGTCGACTCGACCTCGCCCATCTGACCTCCCGCCTCGACCTCGCTCCCGACGGCGGGCAGATCGACGAACACGATGTCGCCCAGGGCGTCCTGGGCGTAGTCCGTGATGCCCACTCGCACCCTCGTTCCCTCTTGGCGCACCCACTCGTGCTCCGGCGAATATCGGAGGTCCTCGGGGATGTTCATGGGGGGCGACCATACCGGAATGGCGGACCGGGCCGCGGCGCTCAGGCTTCGGTCAACATGCGGGTGATGCGCTCGACGTAGGTCGCCGCCAACGACTCGGAGGCGGCCAGGTCCGAGCCTTCGGCCCAGACGTGGGTGACCGGGTCCGTCGGGTCGGGGACGACCAGGACCCAGCCCTGGTCGGAGACCACCTTGATGCCGTCCACCAGGACGAGTTCGGCCCCCTCCTCGCTCAGCTGCTCCATCAGGGTCCGCATGATCAGGCCCTTCTGCTCCATGGGGGTCGGCACGTCCTCCTGGAGGATCGGTATGGCGGGAGTGGCGTCGACGATCTCGGCCAGGGTGGTCGGGCTCTGCTCGAGCAGCGACACCAACCGGGCCAGGGCGGCGGCGGCGTCGAAGGCGGGCAGGAAGGCAGGGAAGACGTAGCCGCCCCGCTGGTCGGACGCGAAGGAGACGCCCCCGGAGGCGGCCGCCTGGAGCAGCCCCGACGGCGACAGCGGCGCCAACACGAGCTCGACGCCGCGGGCACGACAGCGCTGCACCGTGCGGTCGCTTGCCGTCACAGGCAGCGCGACCCGGCCGGTCTCCCCCGCCAGGGTCGACAGCTCGATGAAGACCATGATCGCCTCGTCGTCGGAGAGCACACGGCCAGTCCCGTCGATCAGGGTCAGGCGTTCGCCGCCGGCGTCGATGACTGCGCCCAGGTCGGCCCCCGACCCGCGCACGGCGTCGGCCACTCTGGCTTCGGTGGCGACGCGGTCGACGGCGATCATCCCCGGCGTCTGCGCGTAGGGGTTGATGCTGAGCACGTCTGCCCCCATTTTGGAGAGCAGGTTGGGCATGACGAAGTTCGCCGCCCCAAAGGAGAGGTCCAGCACCAACTTCACCTGACGCCCGGCACCACGGTGCAATCCGAACGCATCGACGACATCGGCGGTGTACAACTCAATGGTCCGGGGGGAGAAGTCGATGTCGCCGATCTCCCCCGCCGTCACGCGCCGGAACTCCTCGCGGTGGTACATCCGCTCCACCCGGCGTTGATCACTCTCGGACAGATCGATCCCATGTTCGTCGAAGAAGCGGATGACCACCGACTGCGGGTCGTCGGGGCTCAGGCGCACCGTGAGGCCGGCGCGGTTGCCCCGCATGCGGACATGGTGGCGGGTCACGGGCACCGTCGCCAGCTCCAGGTCATTGACATTGACGCCGACCGAATTGCACCCGACCATCAGGGCGCGCTTCAGGACGCGGGCGATGCGGCTGGTATCTCGCGAGGCGGTGATGTACGTGCCCTTCTCGAACCCCGAGGCCCACGCTTTCGCCAGGCGCACGGCCAGCTCGGGGCTCACGTCGACGTTGGCGATGCCCTGGACGCCTTCAGATCCGAACAGCGTGCGGGACCCACCGGACTCCCACACGATGGAGGCATTGACCTGTGCGCCGGCCTCCACGACCTTGTAGGGGTACACCTTGACGTCGCTGCGCACCTCGGCGTGGGCCCCGACCAGGCAGCCCTCGCCGACCACTGCTCCCGGTTCGACACGGGCCCCCGTTCGGAGGTCACACGAGCGACCCAGCACGGCGCCCTCCACCCGGGACGCCGGGCCCAGGTACGAATTCTCGCCGATGACAGAGCGCTGGGTCTCGGCCCGGGGCGCCACTTGCGTGTTGGCGCCCAGCGTGGAATAGGCCCCGACGACGACGTCCTCGTCGATGGTGCAGTTCTCCCCGATGAAGGACGGCGCATCGATGCGGACGGACGGGTCGATGGTGGAGCCCTTGCCCACCCAGACGCCAGGACGGAGCTCGAACCCCGCCACGTCGACCTCCACCTTCCCGTCGAGGATGTCCTCGTGGGCCTTGAGGTAGGCGGCCGTGGTCCCGACGTCCTCCCAGTACCCGTCAGCGACGTACCCGTAGAGGGCCTGGCCCGCCTCGAGGACGGCCGGAAAGACCTCTCCGGAGAAGTCGACCGAGCGTCCTTCGGGGATGCGGTCGAAGATCTCGGGCTCCAGGACGTAGATCCCCGTGTTGATGGTGTCGCTGAATACCTGGCCCCAGCCCGGCTTCTCGAGGAAGCGTTCGATCGTCCCGTCCTCCCGGGTGATCACGATGCCGAACTCGAGCGGATTCTCCACCGAGCACAGGGCGATCGTCGCCAGCGCCTCCTTCTTCTCGTGGAAGGCGATCACCGACGTGAGGTCGATGTCCGTGAGGACGTCGCCCGAAATCACCAGGAAACGCTCGGTCAGCTGCTCGCGCGCGTTGCGCACGGAGCCGGCGGTGCCGAGCGGTGACTCCTCAGTGGCGTAGACCATCGACACGCCGAGCTCGCTGCCGTCACCGAAGTAGCTGCGGATCGCGTTCGGGAGGAAGGCGACCGTGACGACGATGTCCGTGATGCCGTGACGCCGCAACAGCGACACGATGTGCTCCATCATCGGGCGCCCAACGAGCGGGAGCATCGGCTTGGGCAGGTTCGAGGTCTGGGGTCGCAGGCGCGTCCCCTCGCCCCCGGCCATGATCACGGCCTTCATACAGTGCTCCTTCGTGCCGCGCGGCCCTCACGCAGCGCTCGGCGAGCGGGTCCGATGTAGCTCCCCGCCGCCCACCAGGCCAGGGCCAGCCCGATCAGTCCTGTCACCCAGGCGATGACCCGGATCGGCTCCTGCCAGCTCGCGGTGCCGTCACCGAGCAGAAAGGTCGGGTAGGCGAACATCAACCCAAATGTGCCCGCCTTGCCCACCCACAACACGTCGATGCGGGCCGCACCGAGCACCGCCAGCAACAGGACCATGGCCGAGACCAGGACTTCGCGGGCGATGGTGGCCAGGCCGAACCAGAGTGGGACAGCGCCGTACACCATGATGGAGATGACCGCCGTCCCGACCAGGATCCGGTCGGCCGTCGGATCCAGGACCTTGCCGAATGTGGACACCTGGCCGTAGCGCCGAGCCACAAACCCGTCGACCCAGTCCGTCGCGCCGAGGACGGCAAGCAGGACCGCAGCTGCCGTTTGCCGGTGTGCCACGAAGAGCAGCCACAAGAAGATCGGAATGCAGAGGAGGCGCACCATCGTGATGACGTTGGGAGCAGTGAGAATCCTGTCCAAGCCCTCGTCGTCCACGCACCGAGTCTAGGGAACGCCCCGCGACAGGCCCGTCTGCCGTGTGCCAGAGTGGCGCAGTGCCGCGCTTCGAACCGTTCCAAGGTCTGCGCTACCGGCCCGAAGTTGCACCGGTGGCCCAGGTCATCGCCCCGCCCTACGACGTGATCTCGCCCACCGAACGGGCACACCTGGCGTCTCGGCACCGGGCCAACTCGGTACTCGTCGAGCTGCCCGAAGCCGATCTCTCGGGTCGACGCGACCGCTACACGGTGGCTGCCGAGCTGTTCACCCGCTGGCAGGCCAAGGGGATCCTCCTCGCCGACCCGATCCCGAGCCTCTACCCCTATCGGATGACGGACCCGTCCGGACACGCCACCACGGGTGTCATCGGGGCGCTCGGCCTGGCCGAGCCCGGCGAGGAGAGCGACATCCTGCCCCACGAGCAGACCCTGCCCAAGCCGAAGAGCGACCGGCTTGACCTCCTGCGGGCCACCCGGGCCAACCTCTCCCCCATCTGGGGCCTCTCCATGGCGGCCGGGATCACGGCCACCTTCGACCCGACGGACGACGACCCCGTTGCCGACGTCCACGATGACGACGGCGTCCGGCACCAGCTCTGGGTCCTGAACGACGCCGACACGGTGGCCGCCGTCAGCACCGCAATGGCCACCGCGCCCGTGGTCCTCGCTGACGGCCACCACCGCTACGAGACGGCCCGGGCCTACCAGGCGGAGTGCCGCCAGGCCAACGGGGGTGCCCCCGGCCCCTATGACCTCGTGATGGCGCTGGTCGTGGAGCTGTCCGAGGACCAGCTCACGGTCGGCGCGATCCATCGCACCGTCAGCGGGCTCCCCGACGACTTCGACCTCGTGGGCGCACTCGCCCCGTGGTTCGACGTCGTCCGGGCCGGCGCCGCCGACGACCGCACGCTCGGTGCCCTGGCCGACTCCAGCTCCCTCGCCCTCGTGACCGGCGGTCAGGCCTATCTGCTCCTGGCCAACGCCGACGTCCAGGAGCAGGAGGGCAACGATCTCGACTCGAACCTCATCGCCTCCGTGCTGGCTCAGCTCCCGCCCCACGAGGTCATGCACCGGCACAGCGTGGCTGAGGCCGTGGAGGCCCTGCGGGACGGCGAGGGCCAGGCGGCCTTCCTCCTGCGGCCCGTGACGGTCAAGCAGATCGACCAGTGGGCGAACGAGCGCAGGCGCATGCCCCCCAAGACGACCTTCTTCAGCCCGAAGCCCCGGACCGGCATGGTGTTCCGGTCCCTCGATCTCCCCTGAGGTGACAACGTGCACGATTCGGTGACCGTCCACATGGCCGCGCCGCCCCAACGCGTGTGGGCCCTCGTGAGCGACGTCACCCGAATCGGGAGCTACAGCCCCGAGACCTTCGAGGCCGAGTGGATCGAAGGCGCCACCGGACCGGCGGTGGGTGCCCGCTTCCGGGGCCACGTGAAGCGCAATGGGATTGGCCCGACCTACTGGACGACGTGCACCGTCTCGGACTGCGAGCCCGGCAAGAGCTTCGCCTTCGGGGTGGGGGCGCCCGGCAAGACCCCATTGAACGTCTGGCGCTACGAGATCGCCCCCGCCGAGGGCGGCAGCGACGTCACCGAGTCCTTCACGCTGAGCCCGACCTTCGGACTACGGCTGTACTGGGCCGTCTGGGGCTGGTCTCGCGGCAAGGTCAACCGCAAAGGCATGCAGACGACGCTCGAGCGGATCCGGACCGAGGTCGAGAAGCCGGCAGCGTAGCCGTGGAGGACCGTGCCACCCCCCTGCTGTACCTGGAGCTCGGGGACACCTCGCCCGAGGACTGCGCGGCACGAGCGCGGGTCCTGGCGGGCGAGCGCTGGCGTCGAACGGGTGACGTGGTGGGCGAACTGCGCCTTCGAGCGCACCGACCTGCCCATGCGCATCCGCGACGGCCGGACGCTCCTCGTCGCCGAGGCCGGCGAAGGGTTCGCCCCGCCCGCCCCGACCTCCCTGCCGCCCGAGGTCTTCCACGCCCACTGCTTCCGCCGGCACCCCAGGCCGAGCCAGGGCATCCTCACCGGAGGCCCGACGCTCGGGCTCTCGATCGTGTGGATCAGCCCGAGGACCCCGGACCTGGCCCGCAGCCTTGCGCGACTGGGGGGACTACGTGCACATCCGCCACATCGCTGCCGCGGGCATCCCCGGCTTCACCCAGATCTCGGTCTACGAGAACACGAGCGAGAGCGAACCCCGGTACATGCACTTCTACGAGTACGACAACACCGAGGCCGAAGCCACGTTCGCCACCATGATCCCCCACGTGGCGCCCCGACTCGGAGGCACGGAGAGCGCGGCGTACGCCGAATGGGCGGACTGGCGGCCGCCGGGTGGGCGGCTCTTCTACTGCAACACCTTCACCCACCTCGGTGAGGTGGCGACCTCGTCGGCCTAGTCGACGGTCCAGCTCGAACCGGAGCGGAGCAGCGCCGCCACGTCGCCCAATCCGCGCTTGCCCTGGGCCTCGGTGATCTGTTCGGCCATCTGCTCCCCGTACTCGGGACGCTCCACGGCGCGGAAGACGCCGATCGGGGTCGGCTCGTAGGGGCCTTGCGCCAGGCGGGAGAGTGCGAACGCCAGGCCTGGGTCGTCGCGGGCCTCGTCGTGGACGAGGAGGGCCTCGATCCCGACCTCGGCCACCGACACGATCTCGAGGCTGCCGTCGGCCCGCTGGATCACGCCGCGCTCCTCGCCCTCGGCGCCGAACACGATCGGCTGGCCGTGCTGGAGGGGGATCAGCATGCTCGCCCGGGCGTCACGGCTGGTGATCTTCTCGAAGGCACCGTCGTTGAACACGTTGCAGTTCTGCAGGACTTCGACGAACGCCGCCCCGTTGTGCTTGTGGGCCCGGCGGAACGTCTCCTGCATGTGGGCCCGGTCCATGTCGTGCGTCCGGGCCACGAAGGTCGCTTCGGCGCCCAGCGCCAACGAGACCGGATTGAACGGCGTGTCGACGGACCCGAACGGCGTCGACTTGGTGACCTTGTGGACCTCCGATGTCGGCGAGTACTGGCCCTTGGTCAGCCCGTAGATCTGGTTGTTGAACATCAAGATGTTCAGGCGCACATTGCGGCGCAGCGCGTGGATCAGGTGGTTCCCACCGATGGACAGCGAGTCGCCGTCGCCCGAGATCACCCACACGTCGAGGTCGGGGCGCGTCGTCGCCAGCCCGGTGGCGATTGCCGGTGCCCGTCCGTGAATGGAGTGCATGCCATAGGTGTTCATGTAGTACGGGAAGCGGGCGGCACAGCCGATCCCGGACAAGAACACCGTGTTCTCCCGCCGCACACCGAGGTCGGGCATGAGCATCTGCACGGCGGCCAGGATCGAGTAGTCGCCGCAACCGGGGCACCAGCGGACCTCCTGGTCGCTGGTCCAATCCTTGCGGGACGTCACGGGGACTGCGGTGGCGGTGGCGGTGGCGCCGTTGGACTCGCTCATGACTTCCCTCCGAGAAGCGCCGTGATGGCTGCCTCGATCTCTCCGACGCGGAACGGCACGCCCTGCATCTTGGACATGGTCTTGGCGTCCACCAGGTACTCGGCTCGCAGGATGCGACTCAGCTGGCCGAGGTTCACTTCGGGGACGAGCACCTGCGCGTACCCGTGCAACACCTCGCCCAGATTCGCGGGCAGCGGGTAGAGGTGGCGCAGGTGCACGTGGGCCGCCTTCATGCCGCGCGCCCGGATGCGCTTGACGCCCGCAGCCACGGCGGCGTAGGTAGAACCCCAGCTGACGAGGACCAGCTGGGCATCGCCGCTCTCGTCGTTCACCTCGACAGGCGGGATGTCGGAGGCGATCCCGGTGATCTTGTCGCGGCGCAGGTGCACCATCCGCTCGTGGTTGACGCCGTCGTAGGACACGTTGCCGCTGCCGTCTGCCTTCTCGAGGCCGCCGATGCGGTGCTCCAGACCCGGCAGTCCGGGCGGGGCCCACGGGCGAGCCAAGGTCTCGGGGTCGCGCACGTAGGGCCAGAAGGCCTCGTTGCCGTCGTCGTCGACGTGATTGGGCTCGGTGGCGAAGCCCGGCTCAATCGCCTCGAAGGAGTCGAGGTCGGGCAGGCGCCACGGCTCCGCCCCGTTGGCCAGGTAGCCGTCGGAGAGCACGATCACGGGGGTCCGGTACTTCACCGCCAGCCTGACGGCCTCGATCGCCACGGCGAAGCAGTCGCTGGGCGTCTGGGGCGCCAGGATCGGCAGCGGGGCCTCACCGTGACGGCCGTACATGGCGTGCAGGAGATCGGCCTGCTCGGTCTTGGTCGGCAGACCGGTCGAGGGACCGCCCCGTTGGACGTCGACAATCACCAGCGGGAGCTCGAGGTTGATGGCCAGGCCGATCGTCTCTGACTTCAGGTCGAGGCCCGGACCGCTGGTCGTGGTGACCCCGAGGGCGCCGCCGAAGGACGCGCCCAGAGCGGCCCCGATGCCGGCGATCTCGTCCTCGGCCTGGAAGGTCCGAATGCCGAACTCCTTGCGCCGGCTCAGCTCGTGCAGGATGTCCGAGGCCGGTGTGATCGGGTAGCTGCCTAAGAAGAGCGGCACGCCGGCCAGGCGGGTGCCGGCGATCAGGCCCCAGGCCAGCGCCTGGTTACCCGTGACCTGGACGTACTCGCCCTTCTCGAAGGTAGCGGGGCGGATCTCGTAGTTGGACTCGAACAGCTCGGCGGTCTCGCCAAAGTCGAAGCCGGCCCGGAAGGCCCGGGTGTTGGCCTCGGCCACTTGTGGCTTGGCCGCGAAACGCTCGGTGATCCACTTGATCGTGTCCTCGACCGGACGCGTGTAGAGCCAGCTCACCAGGCCCAGTGCGAAGAAATTCTTGGAGCGCTCGGCATCGCGGGGCTTGACCCCGGCCTCCTTGCAGACCTCCTGGGTGATGGAGGTCATGGGGACCTCGTAGACCGTGTAGGCGCTGAGCGAGCCGTCGGTCAGCGGGCTGGTCTCGTAGCCCGCCTTGGCGAGGTTGCGCTCCTCGAAGGCGTCGCTGTTGACCAGCAGCACCGTGCCCTTGGCCATCAGCCCGATGTTGGCCTTGAGGGCGGCCGGATTCATCGCCACCAGGACGTTGGGAGAGTCGCCGGGGGTCAAGATGTCGTGGTCGGAGATGTGGACCTGGAAGGCGGAGACGCCGTTCAGGGTGCCCGCAGGGGCACGGATCTCGGCCGGGAAGTCCGGGAAGGTGGACAGGTCGTTGCCGAGCAGGGCGCTGCTCGTCGTGAAGCGGTCCCCCGTGAGCTGCATCCCGTCGCCCGAGTCACCGGCGAAGCGCACGATGACCTGGTCCAATACCTCTGTTTCGCGTTGCGTTCCCGATGCCACGGGCTGCCTCGTCTCATGTCAAGGACGTCGAGTGGCTTTGCTCACTCCAGCAGGCCTGCGCACTCCCGCCGCGACGGCGCGCGGGACTCTTCGTCCGAATTGCTCGTTGCAGGCAATCCTAACCCCCGGGCAGAGGGGGTCATCTTCATCCAAGCTTCACATGAGATCGCAGGCCCGAAGCGTTCCGAGAGTGCGGCCCACCTGGGATCAGGCGACCGTGACCTCTTTGTTCAGGTACACGTCCTGAATGGTGTGAATCAGGGCAGCGCCTTCGGCGAGGGGCCGCTGGAAGGACTTGCGGCCGACGATGAGCCCCATACCGCCGGCGCGCTTGTTGATCACCGCCGTCCGAACCGCCTGGGCCAGGTCGCTGTCGCCCTTGGACTCGCCGCCGGAGTTGATGAGTCCGATGCGGCCGGCGTAGCAATTGACGACCTGCCAGCGGGTGAGGTCGATCGGGTTGTCGGTCGTCAGCTGGTCGTAGACGAGGGGGTCGGTCCGCCCGAAGCCCACTGCGTTGTACCCGCCGTTGTTCTCCGGCTGCTTCTGCTTGATGATGTCCGCCTCGATCGTCACGCCCATGTGGTTGGCCTGCCCGGTGAGATCCGCCGAGAGCTCGTAGTTGACGCCGTCCTTCTGGAAGGCCGAGTTGCGCAGGTAGCACCACAGCACGGTGAACATCCCGAGCCGGTGCGCCTCGGCGAAGGCCTCCCCCACCTGCTGGAGCTCGCGGTCCATGTCGTCGGAGCCGAAGTAGATGGTGGCCCCGACCCCCATCGCTCCGAGATCGGACGCCTGCCGCACGGAGGAGAACATGATCTGGTCGTACGTGTTGGGCACGTGCAAGAACGCGTTGTGGTTGAGCTTCACGATGAAGGGGATGCGGTGCACGTACTTGCGCGAGGCCAGGCCGAGCGTGCCCAGCGTGGTGGCGACGGCATTGCACCCGCCGGCCAGCGCGAGCTCCAGGAGGTTCAGCGGATCGAAGTACGCGGGGTTCTTCGAGAAGCTCGCCGCGGCGGAGTGCTCGATGCCCTGGTCCACCGGGAGGATGGAGAGGTACCCGGTGCCGGCGAGGCGCCCGTGGTTGAACATGGAGCCCAGGTTCCGCAACACCGTCGGATTCCGGTCGCTGTCGGCGAAGACATCGCTCAGGTAGTCCGGGCCCGGGAGGGTGAGGTGCTCGGCCGGGAAGGCCTTGGCCGTGTAACCGAGAAGGGCATCCGCGTCGTCGCCGAGAAGCGCTTGCAGGTCGGTGCTCGAGGTGCTGGGGCTCATGCGGTTCATGCTACCGGAGGGTAAGAAGCGGGTTCCCTGGGCGGCGTGCGGCCGGGACGACACGGCCTTCGACACCTGTCACCCCGATGTCACAGGAATGCACAATTCCGCTCCTCCTGACGCATTCGACGCCCGTCCGACCCATACGCTCGGTGCAGTCGGACGTCCGGAGCCCGAAGT
The DNA here is from genome assembly GCA_963753115.1 of uncultured Acidimicrobiaceae bacterium. Classification (GTDB taxonomy): domain Bacteria; phylum Actinomycetota; class Acidimicrobiia; order Acidimicrobiales; family RAAP-2; genus Bog-473. The sequence goes on along the minus strand of CAVWBB010000034.1, from coordinate 5,483 downwards.
AGGGGCGACATCTCGAGTGAGCGGAGGCCATGAACGTTCTGGAGTCGCGGGAGGGCAGGCCATTGGCGCTGCGCCCGTGGGTGCTCCTCGTCGGTGCAGCCGTGATCGTCATCGGCGTGGTGCTCGGACTCACACTTGGCTCCTCCTCGCCGCCACCGCACACCGGCCCCTCGAGCGCAACGAAGGACACGACGGGCTCCGGCGGCAACTCGACCTCGACCGCCGCCTTCTACCTCAAGGCCACCACCCCGGCCGAGGGCACGCAGAACGTGCCGCCGAACACCACGATCTCGCTGACCTTCTCGGCCCCGGTCGCACTGCACAAGGCGGCCCCGGTGCTCACCCCGAGCGTCGCCGGCAGGTGGGTGCAGACGAACCCCACCACGCTGACCTACGCGCTCGATTCCCCGCTCATCCCCTCCTCCCACATGACGGTGACCATCCCTGGCGGCTCCGACGGCCTGCGCTCGTCCAGCGGCGCCACCCTGCCGGCGTCGCACTCGGTCGCTTTCGGCGTCGCCGCGGGCGACACGCTTCGGCTGCAGCAGCTGCTGGCCCAGTTGAACTACCTGCCGGTGGGCTTCTCGCCGAGCGGGCCCGCCCCCGCCCGGGCCGACCTGGCGCAGGACCAGCCCGGCACCTTCTCCTGGCGCTGGCCCGGACTGCCCTCCCAGCTGACCTCCCAATGGGCCCAGGGCACCGAGAACCAGATCACCAAGGCCGCCGTCGAGGCGTTCGAGACGCAGAACAACATCGGGGTGGACGGGATCGCCGGCCCCACCGTGTGGACCGCGCTGATCAACGACGTCATCAACAACAAGCCTGACGCCACTCCCTACGTCTACGTCCTGGTGAACAAGGTCGTGCCGCAGAACCTGACCTTGTGGAACAACGGGGTGGCCCAGTACGTCGGGATCCCAATCAACACCGGGGCGCCCGGTGCCGACACGGTCGATGGCACTTTCGCCGTGTTCGAGCACGTGCGGTACTCGGAGATGAAGGGGACCAACGTGGACGGCTCGACCTATGACGACCCGAACGTCCCCTACGCCAGCTACTTCAACGGCGGCGACGCCCTGCACGGCTTCATCCGGTCCCACTACGGGACGCCGCAGAGCAACGGCTGCGTCGAGATGAGCTATGCCGACGCCGCCCAGGTATGGCCCCTCACCCCGATCGGGACGCTCGTGACCGTCGAAGGCCCGGACTTCGGCACGGCCCCGCCGCCGACCACGACGACCACGACCGCCCCTGTGCCCGCGACCACGGCTCCCGCCCCGGCGGCGCCTCCGGCCACGCCCACGACGGCAGCCACGCCCGCGCCCTGAGAGCGGGCGAGCATCCCGCCGCGGTCGTGCGGTCGTGCAGCCCGACCGGGTTGCAGCCCGAACGGGTTGTCGCAGGACCGGGTTGCCGCACGAGCGGGCGTCAGCCCTTGGTCGGAGGGGGGCCCAACTTCGTCGAGGTCGAGGTCTTCGTCCGCCGGCGCCGTTGCGGGGGCCGGCGCTCCGGGCCGAGGCCACGCAGCCGCTCGGCCACGTCGTAGGCCTCAGGGTCGGTACGGAACACACGCTCGAAGTACTCGCGGGCCTTGGGGACGTCGCCGGCTCGCTCGTAGAGGTCGGCCAGCAGGTACCACTGGCGGACGTGGCGCTCGGAAGGGTTGCGCAGTGCCTTCGATGCCCCTGCGGTCGACAGCATGGCGATGGCGCCGCTGAGGTCACCCGCGTCGGCCAACGATGCTGCGGCCACGATCCGGCCTTCGGCCAGCACGTCGGGATCGGGCGAGCTCTGCCGGAGCTCCGCCCAGAGGGCAGCCACCTTCTTCGGCTTGTGCAGCGCCCGCTGGCAGTCCATCAGGACGGGCAGGTGCTCGGCCGAGTCGCTCAACCGGCCGAAGGCCTCCAGATGGGTCGCGGCCGAGCGCCAGCGGCCGCACCGGTAGGCGGCCAGGCCGGCCAGCTCCCTGACCGCGGCCACGCCGGGGGCCTCGTCGGCCACGGGCTTGATGGCGCGCAACGCATCTTGGAACCGCCCACGTTCGTAGGCGCCGTAGGCCGACTCCGCCCGGTCGACCAGGTGCTCCTTGTGGCGGGCGGTCGCAATGTCAGCGGCGTTGCGGATGTCAGTGGCGATCTCCGGGGGCAAGGCGTGGCGCTGGGAGAGCGCGGCGAGGGCTTGGGTCGCGCTGCCGGTGACGGCCTCGCCGTCGGCAGCCGGGCCCGGCCGGCGGCCCTTGCCTTTCGCACGGCGAGGGCCGGCCTCGGTGTCCTCCCACTCGCGGGCGCCGTCGTCGCGGGTCCACGGGGCGGCCGGCTTCGGCCGCGCGCCGCCGCGTCGGCGCTCCCGCTCGTCGAGCGCGTCACCGCCTCGCTCGTCGGCGGCGCGGCGCGACACCTCGTGCGCCCCGCGGCGGGCCACGTTGCCCCAGCCCGCGGTCTTCCGCGGCAGCGGTGGTCGAGGCGGCCGAGTCGGCCGCCCTTCCCGGACGCTCTCGTCGTTGGGGCGGCGACGGGTGGCGCCGCCCGTACGGGGCGGGCCCGATCGGGCTGCCGTCCCCGACCTCGGAGTGCCGGACCTGGCAGCGCCGGAGCGTGGGGCCGCCGACCTCGAAGCACCCGGGCGCGGCGCACCCGTCCGAGGCCCATCGGAACGTGCACCCTTCGGCCTGGCCCGGCCGGTCTGCCCGGCGCCCCTGGCGGCCGGCCGCGAGGAGGTCCCTCCCCCGCTGCGCCCCGTGCTCGCGCGCCCGCTGGCGGATCCGCCGCCGGCGCCGCTCCCGCCGCGGCCCGGGGCCGCGCCGCGGGTCCCACTGCTCTTCGTCTGCCGCCGGGCCCCGCCTCCCTGCGCCTGATCCCCCACCGGAACCACCGCGAGATGCAGGGGGCCGACCACCTGTGCTCCTCCCCTTCCCCGCGCCACCGGGCCGAGCAGGGCGCGCCGACCCACCCGACCGCGCCGAAGGGGCGCGACGATTCGGCTGGGAGGAGTTCTGAGGCATCGGGCGATTCTACGTGCCCGCGTGTCCACGGGTCCCGGTTCGCCGCCGATCACCAGGACGTGCGCCGCGGCGCAATGCGGTCGACAAGAGTCCAGAACGTACGAAACCCCCTCGAGCCGAAGCTCAGAGGGGGTTTCGTGAGAAATCCCGGCGGCGACCTACTCTCCCAGGGGGCCTCCCCCCAAGTACCATCGGCGCGGGCGGGCTTAACTGCCGTGTTCGGAATGGGAACGGGTGTTTCCCCGCCGCCATGGCCACCGGAAATCTTGCACTCAGCGGGGCACGACCATCCGTCATGACGGACAGGGCCACGCCTGAGGCTGCGTTTTCCGCAGCCCCTGAGCGTTCCAAAGCGAGCACGAGCACGAGTAGGTCTCCAAGCCCTCGGCCGATTAGTACCGGTCGGCTGAATGCATTGCTGCACTTACACCTCCGGCCTATCAACGTGGTCGTCTAGCCACGGGCCTTACCAGGTTAACCCTGTGGGAGATTTCATCTCGAAACGGGCTTCGCACTTAGATGCTTTCAGCGCTTATCCCACCCGTAGGTCGCAAACCAGCCGTGCCCTTGGCAGGACAACTGGCACACGAGAGCTACGTCCGTCCCGGTCCTCTCGTACTAGGGACAGCCTTTCTCAAATCTCCTACGGCTGCATCGGATAGGGACCGAACTGTCTCACGACGTTCTAAACCCAGCTCGCGTACCGCTTTAATGGGCGAACAGCCCAACCCTTGGGACCGGCTTCAGCCCCAGGATGCGACGAGCCGACATCGAGGTGCCAAACCTTCCCGTCGATATGGACTCTTGGGGAAGATGAGCCTGTTATCCCCGGGGTACCTTTTATCCGTTGAGCAACGGCGCTTCCATAAGCAACCGCTGGATCACTATGCCCTGCTTTCGCACCTGCTCGACTTGTAGGTCTCGCAGTCAAGCTCCCTTTTGCCATTGCACTCGACAGCTGATTGCCAACCAGCCTGAGGGAACCTTTGGGCGCCTCCGTTACATTTTAGGAGGCGACCGCCCCAGTCAAACTACCCACCTGACGCTGTTCCTGATCCGGATCACGGACCGAGGTTAGAGTCCCGGCACTAAAAGGGTGGTATTTCAAGGTTGACTCCACACTGGCTGGCGCCAATGCTTCAAAGTCTCCCACCTATCCTACACAAATAGTACCAAAACTCAACATCAAGCTATAGTAAAGGTCCACGGGGTCTTTCCGTCCTGATGCAGCTAACGAGCATCTTTACTCGTACTTCAATTTCGCCGGGTCTGTGGTTGAGACAGTAGGAAAGTCGTTACGCCATTCGTGCAGGTCGGAACTTACCCGACAAGGAATTTCGCTTGTTCTGTTACAACCAATCACTCAAACTGCATTGGAGTGATTAGCGGATCGGTCGTTTCCGCCGATCTCCCTACGTCGCCGTAGGGACCGGACCATAACTTCATCTCACAGGAACTACCTATATGACCTGTGAGGTGGTCGGCGTTTGGTCTCTGAGGATTCTCAGGACTTCGGAGAATCAAACCACCGAAGTGCTGAGCCTTTCCTGCTGATTGTCCGCACCGAACGGATTGTCACTGCCGATGCTCGTAGCCAAAAAGCGCTTCTGACATCGACGAGTACCGTCGGATACTCGGAGTTTCCAGCATATGGCCGACTACTCACCGTATCGTCGCCGATACGGCGGGCAGCACCCATTGCACTCTATGGGAAATCTACCTTAGGCACATTTGTTACTACTCAAAGATGGCGCTTGTTTTCTCACCATTTGCCTCTGAGCGGCTAGATCATTTCTGCCTAGCTCCTCATGTCGCCATGAGGGTCGGACTGTATCTTCACCATTGTCGGCTCTCACCGGTGTCTGGTGCCTCGCGTGCAGTCTCTGAGGATCCTGCAAGAACCTGCTCCAGTGCCCGAGCTCGCTGCTTGCCATTGGCATTCATGCCATACGCAGTGCGAACCAGGCGCTCGAACCCAACCGACGTCAGATGCTCCTTCCGCCGCATCGAACGAACGATGTCGGAGAAGGCTTCAAAATCCTGACGCTTGACCACCGGAGGATGTCGTTCGAAGAACGGCAACACCGCTTCTTCCAGCCGGCTCAGTCCTTCAACAGCGAACGTCCAGACGTCGCTATTCGGACCCTTTGGACGAACCCGTCCGCAGCCGAAGACCGGAATCATGGCCTCGAGAACATCTCGATGGTCGTGGTGTTGGTAGATGTGGAAGACCGGCTGGAGCTGCCACCCTCCATGCCGTCGCATCATCGAAGAACGATGCACCGACACGCAGAAGCAGCCTTCGCCATCCACAAAACCAACGATCCAGTTGGGATCGAGCACGAAGCAAGGACCGGCAGTTTCCTGCTGATTGTCCGCACCGGACGGATTTTCACTTTCCATGTGGCCAACCAATCAAATGGGTGTCACATGGATGAGTACCGCCGGATACTCGGATGTTCCAGCATATAGCGGGGTTTTA
>CAVWBB010000033.1:0-204607 GCA_963753115.1 uncultured Acidimicrobiaceae bacterium | reverse complement strand
TACCGGGGCTTAGGTTCAGAGCTTCGTCCGAAGACTAACCCTTCCCCGTAACCTTCCGGCACCGGGCAGGCGTCAGAGCGTATACATCGTCTTACGACTTCGCACGCTCCTGTGTTTTTAGTAAACAGTCGCTTTCCCCAATTCTCTGCGGCCCCCTCAGGCATCAGGACGCGAAGTCCATCACCCTATCGAGGCCCTCCTTCTCCCGAAGTTACGGAGGAATTTTGCCGAGTTCCTTAACCACAGTTCTCCCGATCGCCTTGGTATTCTCTACCCGCCCACCTGTGTTGGTTTGGGGTACGGGTACCGTGTCAGCTCGCTAGAAGTTTTTCTAGGCAGCATAGAATCAGTGACTTCGCCTGGAATGGCTCGGCATCGCGTCTCAGGATTTGCAGGATCCGGATTTACCTAGATCCCTCCCTACACGCTTACCCCAGGACAACCAACGCCTGGGCTCACCTATCTTCCTGCGTCGCTCCTTTGCTGTCCGCCCCAGGGTTTGTCGGCTCGACCCGAAGGTCATCCCCTTAGTACCCCTAGATTGGAATGGGCGCGGACACGGTAGTACTGGAATATCAACCAGTTGTGCATCGACTACGCCTCTCGGCCTCGCCTTAGCTCCCGACTTACCCTGGGAGGATTAGCCTTCCCCAGGAACCCTTGGGCTTACGGCGGAGGAGTTTCTCACTCCTCTCTCGCTACTCATACCAGCATTCGCACTCGACCACGCTCCACGACGGTTCACACCACCGCTTCTCTGCGAGATCGACGCTCCCCTACCACTCCCGTCTAAAGACGGAAATCCGCGGCTTCGGCTCTTGACTTGAGCCCCGTTACATTATCCGCGCAGGACCACTCGACCAGTGAGCTATTACGCACTCTTTTAAGGATGGCTGCTTCTGAGCCAACCTCCTGGCTGTCTTTGCGTTCCCACATCGTTTTCCACTTAGTCAAGAATTTGGGGCCTTAGCCGGCGGTCTGGGCTGTTTCCCTTTCGACCAACGAAGCTCATCCCTCGTGGTCTCACTGCCGGGTTCTAGAGCATCGGCATTCGGAGTTTAGTTGGGGTCAGTAAGCTTGTAGGCCCCCTAGCCCATCCAGTGCTCTACCTCCGATGCTGAACACCCGACGCTGCACCTAAATGCATTTCGGGGAGAACCAGCTATCACCGAGTTTGATTGGCCTTTCACCCCTTGCCACAGGTCATCCCCCCAGTTTTCAACCTAGGTGGGTTCGGCCCTCCACGAAGTCTTACCTTCGCTTCAGCCTGCCCATGGCAAGCTCACTCGGCTTCGGGTCTACAGCATGCGACTCAACGCCCTATTCAGACTCGCTTTCGCTTCGGCTACCCATCGCTGGTTAACCTCGCCACACACCGTAACTCGCTGGCTCATTCTTCAAAAGGCACGCCATCACGGCTGACATCCACCATGTGTCACCAATCTCACCCGAAGGGATCATGGCAACGGTGGAGCAACGACGCTTTGACTGTTTGTAAGCCAACGGTTTCAGGTACTATTTCACTCCCCTCCCGGGGTACTTTTCACCTTTCCCTCACGGTACTAGTTCACTATCGGTCGCCTAAGAGTACTTAGCCTTACGAGATGGTCCTCGCAGATTCACGCCGGCTTTCCCGGATCCGGCGCTACTCGGGTGTTCAAGCGGAGTCCAATGCGTTTCGTGTACGGGACCGTTACCCTCTTTGGTTCAGCTTTCCTGACTGATTCCACTAGACATTGGATTTGTAACTCCGTGACAGGTCTGATGCCCCGTCTCTTGAATCCCACAACCCCATACCGGCAACGCCATCAGGCTTTAACACCGGCACGGTTTAGGCTCTTCCCGTTTCGCTCGCCGCTACTCAGGGAGTCACTGTTGTTTTCCTCTCCTCGGGTTACTTAGATGTTTCAATTCACCCGGTTCCCTTGCCCCGCCCTATACATTCAGGCGGGTATAACACCTCATGACAGGTGTTGGGTTGCCCCATTCGGATATCCACGGATCGACGCTAGGTAGACAGCTTCCCGTGGCTTTTCGCAGTCGCCCACGTCCTTCTTCGGCTTTAGGCGCCAAGGCATTCACCGTTGGCTCTTTGTAGCTTGGAGAACAAAGATGCTCGTGCTCGCTTTGGAATTCTCAAGGGGCTGCACAGCGCACGCCGGGGCCAGGAACCACGCTGCGCGAAACAAGCTGCGCAGTGGGAATCCACCCGACCGGGGCACGCACGGGGTGAGCGGTCACACGCCGGCGCCCGAAAGACCTGAGCACGAGAGTAGGAAGGGCGCCCCGCCTCGAGGAGCTCCCGAAGGGCTCGACTCATGACGGGGCACTGACCCACCCGCGGGCTCAGACGAGCGCCGGAGTGACATCACCGGGACTGACCCAAAGGGCCACTCCCTCAAAACGGAATAGTGAGAGTTCCGAACGTTCCCGCAGGGACCGATCCGTGCCTGTCGGGCTTCGACGCTTGTGCTCGCCGCAAAGCGGCTCCTCCAAGGTGTCAAAGGCGGACAGACATCTGCCGGTATACGTGAGCGCCCGAGTAACCAGTGTTCAACTGGGTAGTGGTCAGCATCTATAGCTGACTGCACTCCTTAGAAAGGAGGTGATCCAGCCGCACCTTCCGGTACGGCTACCTTGTTACGACTTCACCCCAATCACCGATCCCACCTTCGACGGCTCCCTCCTAAAAGGTTGGGCCACCGGCTTCGGGTGTTACCGACTTTCGTGGTGTGACGGGCGGTGTGTACAAGGCCCGGGAACGTATTCACCCCGGCGTTGCTGATCCGGGATTACTAGCGACTCCGACTTCATGGAGTCGAGTTGCAGACTCCAATCCGAACTGAGACTGGCTTTTGGGATTGGCTCCTCCTCGCGGATTAGCAGCCCGTTGTACCAGCCATTGTAGCATGTGTGCAGCCCTGGACGTAAGGGGCATGATGACTTGACGTCGTCCCCACCTTCCTCCGAGTTGACCCCGGCAGTCTCCTACGAGTCCCCGGCATTACCCGCTGGCAACATAGGACAAGGGTTGCGCTCGTTGCGGGACTTAACCCAACATCTCACGACACGAGCTGACGACAGCCATGCACCACCTGTGTAAGGCCCCGAAGGACACCGTATCTCTACGGCTTTTCCCTACATGTCAAACCCAGGTAAGGTTCTTCGCGTTGCCTCGAATTAAGCCACATGCTCCGCCGCTTGTGCGGGCCCCCGTCAATTCCTTTGAGTTTTAGCCTTGCGGCCGTACTCCCCAGGCGGGGCACTTAATGCGTTAGCTGCGGCACGGAAACCGTTGAATAGTCCCCACACCTAGTGCCCAACGTTTACGGCGTGGACTACCAGGGTATCTAATCCTGTTCGCTCCCCACGCTTTCGCTCCTCAGCGTCAATGTCGGCCCAGACCACCGCCTTCGCTGCTGGTGTTCCTCCTGATATCTGCGCATTTCACCGCTACACCAGGAATTCCGTGGTCCCCTACCGAATTCTAGTCATGACAGTATCGAGTGGCGGCTCCAGGTTGAGCCTGGAGGTTTCACACCCGACTTATCAAACCGCCTACGAGCTCTTTACGCCCAATAAATCCGGACAACGCTTGCACCCTACGTATCACCGCGGCTGCTGGCACGTAGTTGGCCGGTGCTTCTTCTGCAGGTACCGTCACTATCGTCCCTGCTGAAAGGAGTTTACAACTCAGAAAGCCTTCGTCCTCCACGCGGCGTTGCTGCGTCAGGCTTTCGCCCATTGCGCAAGATTCCCCACTGCTGCCTCCCGTAGGAGTCTGGGCCGTGTCTCAGTCCCAGTGTGGCTGATCGTCCTCTCAGACCAGCTACCCGTCGATGCCTTGGTGAGCCGTTACCTCACCAACTAGCTGATAGGCCGCGAGCCCCTCCCGAAGCGGAATCCATTTCCTTATCAGATCATGCGGTCCGATAGGGATATCCGGTATTAGCACCGGTTTCCCGGTGTTGTCCCAGTCTTCGGGGCAGGTTGCTCACGTGCTACTCACCCGTTCGCCACTCGCTCTTCATCAGTATTGCTACCGAATGGAGCGCGTTCGACTTGCATGTGTTAGGCACGCCGCCAGCGTTCGTCCTGAGCCAGGATCAAACTCTCCATCGAGACTTACGTTCGGCCCGGTCCCAAACAGGGACAGAACCTCCCGAAAATCAGAGAGTCACCATAGTTTGACTCGAACTATTTGTGACCACAGACCCGTTTCAACCCGAGGGTTTCCGAGGCCTGTGTACTGCCTATTAATTGACGTACAACCCATCCGTTTGAGTCCGGATGAATTGCCCGCACTGGCTTTTGGCTCTCACTATTCCGTTTTCAAGGAGCGACCGGGCACACACCAGTCCAGCCGGTGTTGGTGCCGGGTGTGCCAAAGGACTGTTCCGGACGAATTGCTTCGCCGGCGAGTCTCCTTCGGCTGTCGGAGGGCCTGGGATGGCCGTTCCGACGGGAGTGTCACCCTAGCAGACGTGTGACAGAGCGTCAACGCGCCAGGGACGAGAAGTCCGCCGCCGGGTGTCCCGGTCACGGCCTCTGACGCCGATCGTAGCGGGACATCCGCCGTCACCGACGGATGCCCGCTCCGAACGGCCCGGTTCCCTCCGTCCAAGCGTTCTGGGCACCTGGTGGTGGCATGCGGCAACCGCCCTCCGCATGCCACCCGGTGCTCGAAGCGCAACGAGCTTTCCGCCCCCCCTGCCGCCACAGGCGCTTGAGGCGTGCGCCGCCCGCTGTTGCTCGATCGACCGCACGTCACCACTGTGCGGCACGAGCATCATGAACCGGCGTTGTTGCACGGCCGTGACAGGGCGGTGACACCTGGGCCCCTCCGTTATCCCTGGTCAGGGTCTTGAAACGGAGGGGCTCCCGGGCACCCAGAACCGCCAGCGCTTGTCCGTCGCCTCCCTGATGCCGATCCGGGTCCCGCGGCCGGGACGTCGGGGGGGCGGTGTCCCGTCGTCCAGCAGGCGGACCTGACCGGCGGCACCGCCCGACCCGGCCCGGCGCGGGCCGGCCAGGAGGTCGGCACCGTTGTCGGCGCCCGTGATCCCCAGTGCCTGGCACAGCTTGGCCGGGCCGCTGCACAGGTCCCGCTCGACACGGGCCGCCGGGCGCGCCTCCCACATCTCCTCCAGCCCGGACGTGGGCTCGAGGGCCCGGATCAGGACGGCGGCGGCTTCACCCTCGGGGCCGCAGACCACGTTGGCGCACCAGTGCATGCCGTAGGTGAAGTACACGTAGAGGAACCCCGGCGGTCCGAACATGATGGCGGTGCGGGCGGTGAGCCCCCGGTAGGCATGGGAGGCGGCGTCGTTGGCACCGTGGTACGCCTCGACCTCGACGATGCGGCCGGCCCGCTGGCCACGGACGAGCAGCTTGTTCAGCAACCACGGCGCGTGCGTGACGGGGTTGCCCTCCAGCTCGGACCGCTGCACCCGGCCACCCTGGCGCAGCCGGGCGGCGTGGCGCCAGCCGCGGGCGCCGGCGGGGCCTACATCGGGGTGGGGGTGCCGATCCGGCGGATGGCGCCCGGCGTGGCCGCCGGCACATGGCCTGCCCCGGCGAGGCGGGCCCGGGCCGCACGGTGCGGCTCACCCGCTCCGGCGGCCATCCGGCGCAGCAGTGCGAGCTCGTCGACCATGGCCAGCGTGAGGCCCGGCAGGTCGGGCACCGCCGTGGCGCACGCGTTGATGCCGACGAAGAGGGAGTCGCGGTAGCTCTGCACGGTGATGTTCAGCGCCACGCCGTCGATCACCGGCCCGAGCGGGTAGACGGCGCGCAACTCCATGCCGGCGAAGTACAGCGGGAAGTCGGGACCAGGCACGTTCGACACCATGAGGTTGCCGGCCCGAACCTTGCGCAGCACTCCGGAGCGGACACCGAGCTGGACCATCGGCTTGGCCACCGCCGGCGGCACGGCCTCGGTCAGCAATGTCGCCATGGGGCCGTAGCCCACGGCGCGCTCCTGGCCCTTGCACGATGCGCTGGCCGCGGTCACGGTCCGCAGGCGCTCCAGCGGCGTCTTCTTGTCGTTCGAGAGGGGCACGAACATGGCCGACAGGTGGTTGCCCAGCACGGCGGAGCCCTTGTCGCCGCGGACCGACACCGGGACCACTGCGATGAGAGGGCTGTCGACGTCCTGGTCGTGCGCCGCCAGGTGGGAGCGGAGCGCCCCCGAGCACACGGCGAGCACCACGTCGTTGATGGTCGAACCGAAGCGGGCCTTGAGCGCCCGCACCTCCGCCATGTCCAACTCGGCGAAGGAGACGGCGCGGTCGCCGCCCACCGGCGACTCGAACGTGTCGGGCGCACCGAGGGGAATGGAGATCGGGCCCACACGGTCGTCGACGGCCGCGCGGGCCAGGCGCACCGCTGTGCGGCCGACCTCGCGCGCCGCACGCACGCCGCGCACGGGGCTGCGCATGAAACTCGGTAGTGCGTCGGTCATCAGCTGCGCCTGCGATGGCAGCCGCGGCGGGACCCAAGGCGGGCACGGCTCGGCGACCGCGCTGCCCTCGACGGTCAGGTCGAGCAACTTGGCCAACAGCTCGGCGCCGGCCACGCCGTCAATGACGGAATGGTGGATCTTGGCGATGAGCCCCACCATGCCGCCGGCCATGCCCTCGACGACGTGCATCTCCCAGGGGGGCTGCTCGGGCAGCAACGGGCGGCTCATCACGTCGGCCACCTTGGCGCGGAACTCGACATCGCCACCCGGTGCCGGAAGGGCGACCCGGTGCAGATGGTTCGCCAGGTCGAAGTCGGGATCGTCCACCCAGCGGGGATGGTCCAACCCGAGCGGGACGGGCATGAGCCGCCGCCGGAAGGGTTGGAGCGTCGGAATGCGACTCTCGAGGACGGCAGCGACGCGCTCGAAGCTGTACCCACCGGGGAGCGTCGACGGGTCGAACACGCAGGCGTACGCGATCTCCATCGGAGTGTCCGGTGTGTCGGAGTAGATGAACATCGGATCGATGCCGGTCATCCGCTGCATGGCTGCATCTCCACGTCGTGAGGGTATCGGGTGGACGGCGCTCCGACGCCCGACTCGTTGCGGTTCCCGCCTCCCCCCTCGCACCCTCGGAGGCGGATTGCCGCACTGATCGAATCGGGATTCGTCGTCTCGCGTAGCTCTCTCTCCAGGATTCACCCGGTGGCTCGCCGGCACAACCCTCTTGCGCGGATCTTTATGTTCTGTTCACCTGGGGGTTACCTGACATGGGGGCTGGGCCGCGGAACTGCCACAGGGCTCTGCACTGCGACACGCTGCACGAGAGCGGGCACGCCGTGCCCGTCGAGCCTCCGATCGACTCAGGATGTCGCGCCGTGTGGACGCCACTGCGCCAGCCGGGTCCGGTCGACCTCGCGCCGGCGGACGAAGCGCTCTGCCTGTTCGCCGACCGGGCCCGGACCGGCCCCGCCCGGGGTGCGCCGACGTGTCACCGCCACACCGGGTTCGAGCAGTTCGACTGCGGCCTCCCCCAGGTCGGGGTGGGCCGCCACCAGCTCGACCAACGGCACATGGCGCTCGAGCGACTCGCGCACCAGGCCGCCGATCAGCGCGTGCGCCTGCCGGAAGGGCATGCCCTGCTCGACGAGCAGCTCGGCCAGGTCGATGGCCGAGGCCGCAGGGCCGTCCGCCGCCGACTGCATGCGCTCCTCGTTCCACGTGGCGGTGTCGTACACGCCGCGCAGGGCAATGAGGGCGCGCGTGACCTGGGTCACGGCGTCGAAGAGCGGCTCCTTGTCCTCTTGGAGGTCCCGGTTGTAGGCGAGCGGGAGTCCCTTCAGCGTGACCAGCACCGCGTTCAGGTGGCCGATGAGGCGACCCGACTTGCCGCGGGCCAGTTCGGCCACGTCGGGGTTCTTCTTCTGCGGCAACATCGAGCTGCCGGTGGCGTAGGCGTCGTCGAGCGAGCAGAAGCCGAACTCCTCGGTCGACCAGAGGACGATCTCCTCCCCCATGCGTGACAGGTGCACACCGAGGAGGGCGATGTCGAAGAGCGCCTCCGCCACGAAGTCCCGATCGGACACCGCATCGAGCGAGTTCTCGAAGCGACCATGGAAGCCGAGCTCTGCGGCGACGTAGTCGGGGTCGAGGGGCAACGACGATCCGGCCAGCGCGCCCGCGCCGAGCGGCGAGACGTTGAGGCGGTCGACGGTGGTCAGCAGCCGGTCCACGTCGCGGGCGAGCGCCCAACCGTGGGCCAGCAGGTGATGCGCCAGCAGCACCGGCTGCGCCCGCTGCATGTGGGTGTAGCCGGGCAGATAGACGTCGGCCGCTTCGCGGGCCCTCTGGGCCAGCACGTCCTGCAGCGCCATGATCTCCTCGGCCACGCCGATGAGGGAGCGGCGGCACCACAACCGCAGCGCGGTGGCAACCTGGTCGTTGCGGCTCCGCCCGGTGTGCAACTTCGCCCCGACGTCACCGATCAGCTCGGTGACCCGGCGCTCGACGGCGGTGTGAATGTCCTCGTCACCGGGGGCGAACGCGAAGGCGCCCGTGGCGAACTCCTCCTCCACGATGTCGAGGGTCTCCACCAGCGTGGTGACCTCGCTGTCGCTGAGGATGCCCGCCTTGCCGAGACCCTTGACGTGGGCCCGCGAGCCGGCGAGGTCGTCGCCGGCCAGCACCCGGTCAAAGGGCAGGCTCACGGTGAACGCCGCCACGGCGTCAGCCATGCCGGTCGAGATCCGACCCTCCCAGAGCGTCAATGCTCCCCCCTCACCTCTCCTGCCTGTTCCGGCGACAACCCCTGGGCGCCCGCTTGCGCGCCCGGCCCCTGGCGGGCCGACCAGGTGGCGACCCCGAGGCCCCACAGGCGTACGAACCCCTCAGCGTCGGCGTGCCGAAAGCTGTCCGACGCATCGTAGGTCGCCAGATCGTGGTCGTAGAGCGCGACCGGGCTCCGCCGGCCCACGACGGCACAGGTGCCCGGTGCGGCGAAGCGCAGCCGCACCTCCCCGGTCACGTGGCGCTGGCTCTCCGTGATGAAGGCCTGCAAGGCGCTGCGCAGGGGCGAGAACCACAGCCCGTCGTAGACGAGCTCGGCCCAGCGGGGCTCCAGCCTCGCCTTCTCGTGGTGCACGTCCCGCTCCAGGGTCAGGTCCTCAAGGTCGGCGTGGGCCATGATGAGCGCGAGGGCAGCCGGGCACTCGTAGACCTCACGGCTCTTGATGCCGACGCGGCGGTTCTCGATCATGTCGAGCCGCCCGAAGCCGCGGCTGCCGGCCAGGTGACCCAGCCGGGCGATCAGGTCGTAAGGGCCGAGGGCCGTGCCGTCGAGGCTGACCGGGACGCCGGCCTCGAAGCCGACGATGACCTCGACGGGGTCGTTCTCGCTCACCCGGGTCAGCGTGTAGACGTCGTCGGGCGCGGGCGCCCACGGGTCCTCGATGGCGCCGCACTCGATCGCCTTGCCCCAGAGGTTGTCGTCGATGGAGTACAGCTTCTCCTTGGTGACCGTGATCGGGATCTCCCACTTGGCTGCCAGCTCGACGCAGTCCTCCCGGCTCAGGCCCCAGACCCGGGCCGGCGCGTAGATGCCGAGGTCCGGCGCCAGGGCGCGCACACCGACCTCGAAGCGCACCTGGTCGTTGCCCTTGCCGGTGCAGCCGTGCGCGACGGCCGTGGCGCCGTGCTGGCGCGCCTGGGCCACCAGGTGGCGCACGATCACCGGGCGCGACAACGCGGAGACGAGCGGGTACTTGCCCTCGTAGCGGGCGTTCGCCTGCAGCGCCGGCACGCAGAACTGCTCCGCCATCTCGTGGCGGGCGTCGACCACCACGGCCTCGACGGCACCGGCGGCCAGCGCCCGGGCGCGCACGGCGTCCCAGTCCTCTCCGCCGCGGTCGGCCGACTGGCCGACGTCGACGGCCACGGCGACCACCTCGACATCCTCGTGCTCAATGAGCCAACGGACGGCGACGGACGTATCGAGGCCACCGCTGTAGGCCAGCACCACACGATCAGACATGTTCAGCCCTCTTCCTTCCCATTCAATGCGATCTTGTTGTTCACGACAATGCCGGCGACGTCGCGCAGGCGATCCGCCATCGGGGCGCCTCCGAAGGCCTCCTCCACGATGACGAGCACCGTGTCGTCCCCGGCCACGGTCCCGACGACTTCTTCCAGCCCGCTGCGGTCGAGGGCGGACCCCACGACGTGGGCCGAGCCCGGCGGCGTGCGCAGCACCACCAGGTTCCCCGAATGCGCCACCTCCACGACCCACTCGCCGAGGACGCGCCGGAGGTGGTCCTCCGGCGCAATCTGCTGCGCCGGCAGCTCGGGCAGCGCGTAGGCCGTCTCGCCCCCGGGCAGCCGCACCTTGACGGCACCGAGGTCCTCGAGGTCGCGCGACACCGTGGTCTGGGTCGCCTCAATGCCCTGCGAGCCAAGCAGCGCGACCAGCTGCGCCTGGCTCGTCACCGGCTGGGACTCCAAGCAGCTTGGTGATGCGGTGCTGGCGCTGGTTCTTGGTCAACCTGTTCGGGGCCTGGCCGCTCATCGGGGCCCCTCCTCGACCACCCAGGCCAGGACTCCCCGCATGGCGGTGCGCCGGTGGGCCGCCTGGCGCCAGACCAGCGAGCGCGGCCCCTCGAGCACCTCGTCGGTGATCTCCTCGCCGCGGTGCGCCGGGAGGCAGTGGAGGACGATGCCGTCGGAGGCGGCCCGGTCGACCAGCGCCGCATCGACGGTGAAGCCCTTGAAGGCGGCGAGGCGAGCGGTCCGCTCGTCCTCCTGCCCCATGCTCGTCCAGACGTCGGTGTAGAGGACGGCCGCGTCCGTGGCGGCCTGGCCCGGGTCGTCGGTCATCTGCACCGTCCCGCCCCGGCCCATGCGGTCGCCGAAGGCCTGCAGGTCCGCCAGCTCGGCGCCGCTGAACGTGTACCCGGCCGGGGTGGCGAAGCGGACCTCCATCCCTTCGAGCAGGCCGGCCTTGGCCAGCGAGCGCGCCATGTTGTTGGCGTCACCCACATAGGTCAGCACCCGGCCCGCCAGCGGGCCCAGGGCCTCACGCATGGTCAGCACGTCGGCCACCGCCTGGCAGGGGTGCGCCGTGTCGCAGAGGAGGTTCACCAACGGGACGTCGAAGCCGCTCCGCGCCAATGCGGCGGCCATGCGCACCAGCACCGCGTGCTCGAACACGCGCGCGCAGATGACCCGGTGGTAGCAGCCGAGCGTCCGGGCCACGTCCTCGGCGGTCTCCCGCTCGTCGAGGCCCACCTCGGTCCCCTGGATGTAGACGGGGTGCCCGCCCAGGTCGACGACCGCCATCTCCGTGGAGTTGCGGGTCCTCGCCGACGGCTTCTGGAACAGCAGCGCCACGCCCTGGCCCGCCAACGGCGCGTGCGCGGGCGGCTCGAGGGCGAGCGCCAGGAGGTGTTCCCACGAGCCTGCGTCCAGCTCGTCGACGTCGAAGAAGTTGCGCACGTGCCGCTCCCCTCCCCTACCGCGGCCCGTCGGTGCGAGGGAGCGTCGCGGTCAGCGCCTGGCCGAGGATGCGCACGGCGGCATCGATCTCGTCGTCGCGGACGAGCAGTGGCGGCGCCACGCGGATGGCGTCGGGCCGCACCGGGTTCACCAGCAGACCGTGGTCGAGTGCCCACGCTGCTGCCTCCTTGGCCACCGGCGCCCGGAGCTGCGCGGCCAGCAACAGGCCGGCGCCGCGCACCGACACGACGCCGGGCAGGCCGGCCAGCCCCGCGCCGAGCCGCTCGCCGCCCTCGCGGGCGCGGCGACAGACGTCCTCGGACTCCATGACGGCGAGCGTCGCCTTGACGGCGGCCAGCGCCAGCGGCTGCCCTCCGAAGGTCGACCCGTGGTCGCCGGGCCCGAACGCTGCGGCCACCTCGCCCCGGGCCCAGCAGGCCCCCACCGGCATGCCGTTCCCGAGCGCCTTGGCCATCGTGACGACGTCGGGCTGGAGCCCCTGGGCCTGGAAGGCGAACCAGTGCCCGGTGCGACCGAGCCCCGTCTGCACCTCGTCCAGCATGAGCAGTGCGTTGCGCTCGGTGCAGAGCGCACGGACGGCGCCGAGGTAGTCCGAGCTCGGGACCACCACGCCACCCTCGCCCTGCAGCGGCTCGAGGAGCACACCGGCGACCGTCTCGGGGTCGAGCGCCTTGTCGAGCGCGGCGACGTCGTCGTACGGCACGTGCACGAAGCCTTCGGGGAGCGGGAGGAACGGCGCCTGCTTCTCGGGCTGGCCCGTGGCGGTCAGCGTCGCCAGCGTGCGGCCGTGGAACGCGTTGTCGGCACTGATCACGACATGGCGGCCGGGACCCGCCCAGCGGCGGGCCAGCTTCAGCGCGCACTCGTTGGCTTCCGCCCCCGAGTTGGCGAAGAAGACCTGCCCGCCGGCCTGCCCGGTGCCCCCGTTGATCAGCCGGTCGATGGTGCGGGCCACCTCGGGGGCGAGCGTGTTCCCGTAGAGGTTCGACACGTGGCTGAGCGTGCGCGCCTGCTCGGCCACCGCGTCGGCGACGGCCGGATGCGCGTGGCCCAGCGAGACCACCGCCAGGCCGGTGATGAAGTCGAGATACTCCTTGTCGTCGGCGTCGAAGAGGACCGTCCCCTGGCCCCGGACGAAGGTGGCCGGTGGGTCGGCATAGGTGCGCATGAGCGAGGCGCGCGGAGACGGCACCCTGGCGTCGGACTCCGGGCCCGTCACGGCAGCACCATCGTCCCGACGCCCGCGTTCGTGAAGAGCTCGAGCAGCAGCGCGTGCGGCACGCGCCCGTCCAGGATGTGCGCCCGGCTCACCCCGGCGCGCACGGCGTTGGCGCACGCCTCGACCTTGGGCATCATGCCGCCCTGCACGCCCCCGCTGCGGACGATCTCGTCGATCACGTCGAGCGAGGCCTGGTGGATCACGGTCGTCGGGTCATCGGCCACGACGCGGAGTCCCTCGATGTCGGTGAGGAAGATCAATTTCTCGGCGTGCAGGGCCTCGGCCAGCGCCCCGGCCACCGTGTCCGCATTGATGTTGTAGGCCTGGCCCGACTCGTCGGCGCCGATGGTGGCCACGACCGGGATCAGACCCTCTGCCACCAGCCGCTCGAGCATGGTCGGGTCGACCACGGACACGTTGCCGACGTAACCGAGGTCGGCATGGCGCTGGGCTGCGGTGATGAGGTTCGCGTCCTCGCCCGACATCCCCACGGCGAGCGGCCCGTGCACGTTGATGGCTGAGACGATGTCGCGGTTGACCTTGCCCACGAGCACCATGCGGGCGATGTCCAGCGTGTCCGCGTCGGTGACCCGGAGCCCGTTGCGGAACTCCGTCTCCTTGCCCAGCCGCGTCATGAGCTCGCCGATCTGGGGCCCGCCCCCGTGCACCACCACGGGGAGCATGCCCACGGCGCGCATCAGCACGACGTCCTCGGCGAACGAGGCCAGGGCGTCGCCGGGATCGACGTTCCCGTCCTCGCCGTCGGCGGCGCGCAAGGCGTTGCCGCCGTACTTGACGACGACGATCTTCTCCCAGAAGTTCCGGATGTACGGCAGCGCCTCCACCAGGACCGCGGCCGTCTTGGCGGCCGCCGCCTTCTGGGCCCGGGTGATCTTCGGCGGCACGGCCGGGGTGGCCGCCGACGCGCTCACGAGGTCGTCCTGTTCTCGTCGATGTAGCCGTAGCCGAGGTCGGTCCCGAGGACCACGGCCTCGCCGGAGCCGAGTCCGAGGTCGCACTCGAGCACGACGTGCCGCCCCGCCATGTGCGCCGCCACGGCCGCGCCGTCATGGGCCACGGCCACCCCGCCGGCGCACACCACGGTGCCGCCGTAGGCGATGGCCACACGGTCGATGTCGAACGGCGTGCCGGCCGAGCCGAGCTCCGAGACGATGCGTCCCCAGTACGGGTCCTCGCCGAAGAGCGAGCACTGCACGAGCATGGAGTCCGCCACCTTGCGCGCGGCCGTGTGCGCCGCCTCGTCGCTCACGGCACCGCGCACGTGCACGTGGGAGACCTTGGTCGCTCCCTCGGCATCGTCGACCATCTGCTCGGCGAGCGACCGGCAGGCTTCGGTCAGGGCTGCCGTCAGCGCGGCGGAGGTCGGCGTGGCGCCCAGCCCGCTGGCCAGGACGAGCACGGTGTCGTTGGTCGACGTGCAGCCGTCGACCGTGATCGTGTTGAACGAGTCGGCCACCGCCTGGCGCAGCGCGGCCTGGAGCGTCGCCGCGTCGACGGCGGCGTCGGTCGTGCACAGCGCGAGCATGGTGGCCATGTTCGGCGCCAGCATGGCGGCGCCCTTGGCCATGCCCCCGACCGTGAAGCCGTCGCCGGCCACCACGACCTCCTTGGGCACCGTGTCCGTGGTCAGGATGGCCTTCGCGGCCAGCGCCGCCGCCTCGGCCCGCCCCGTGCGCGCCATCACGATCGGCGCGATCTCCGGGATGACGGCGTCGATGGGGAACGGAATGCCGATGAGGCCGGTCTGGCAGATCAGGATCTCCTCGGCCGTCGCGCCGATGTCGCCCGCCACGGCCGCGCACAGGCGCTCGGCGGCATGGCGGCCAGGGGCTCCGGTGGCCGCGTTGGCGTTGCCCGACGTGAGGATCACCCCGGCGGCCCTGCCCCCGGTCGCCGCCAGGTGGGCCCGGCTCACCTGCACCGGCGCCGCTGCGGCCAGGTTGGCCGTGAAGACGCCGGCGGCGGGCACGGCCCGGCCGTCGGCGGTGGCGACGACGGCGACGTCGTGCACCTTGGCCCCCTTGATCCCGGCATAGCCCCCGACGGCCACGAAGCCCTGGGGCGCGTTGACGCTCACGGGTACATCCCGGCGATCGGCAGCCCGGTGGTCTCGGGCAGCCCCACCGCGGCGTTGGCACACTGGATCGCCTGGCCCGACGCGCCCTTCACGAGGTTGTCGAGGGCGCAGAACGTGATGACCCAGCCTGTCCGGGGGTCGACCCGAGCCGTCACGTGCGCGGCGTTGGACCCCGCGCTGGCCTTGGTCGAGGGCGGCACATCGGTCACCACGACGAAGGGCTCGGCGTCGTAGGCGTCGTGCAATGCGGCCATGACGCCGTCGGTCGTCACGGTGGTGCCGGCACGGGGCCTTGCGTAACACGTGGCGAGGATGCCGCGCACCATCGGTGCGAGGTGGGGCGTGAAGAGCAGTTCGGCTCCGAGGATCTGCTCCATCTCGGGCGTGTGGCGATGCGTCAGGAGCCCGTAGGCCGTGAAGTCCTCGTCGACCGACCCGAAGTGCAACGACTCCTTGAGCCCGCGGCCGGCGCCCGACACGCCCGAGGCGGCGTCGACGATGATCCCCGCCCGCTCCACCAGGCCCCCCCGCACCAACGGGGCCAGCGCCAGGCCGGCGGCCGTGGGGTAGCACCCCGCCGCGGCGACGAGGGTCGCCCCCGCCAGGCCGTCCCGGAAGAGCTCGGGCAGGCCGTAGACGGCTTCTTCCAGCAGCTCCGGCGCGTGGTGCTCCTCGCCGTACCAGCGCGGGTACAACGCCGGGTCCTTCAGGCGGAAGTCGGCGGCGAGGTCCACCACGACGCCGACCCGGGACCGGAGCTCGGGGACGATCCGTTGGGACTCGCCGTGCGGCAGGCCGCAGAACACCAGGTCCAGGCCGTCGAAGCGCTCGGGATCGTTCGCCTCGTAGACCAGGCCCGGGTAGGCGCCGGCCAGCGACGGCGTATGGGTGCCGACGGCCTCGCCGGCGTGGGAGTGGGCCGTGGCCACCGCCACCTCGAACTCGGGGTGGCCGGCCAGTAGGCGCAGGAGCTCAGCCCCCGTGTAACCCGACGCCCCGACGATGCCTGCCTTCATCGCATGAGTATACATCATTCTGCATATTCATGCGTCCAGCATCTTCCGAACTCGGAGATGGGTGGACCCGCCCGAGGTCAGCCGGCCTCCAGGCGTTTCTGCCAGAAATTCCCTCGGCTGGCGACCTCGAAGCCCATCATCTCGTTCACCGCGATCATCGGTGCATTGACCGACGCGTTGCCGGTGATGATCACCCGCACCTCGGGCGCCCGTTGGGCCAATTCCTCGGCATTGGCGAGCTTGACGGCCAGGCCCAGGCGATGGCCCCGATGCTCAGGGCGCACGACGGTCAACATCTGGAAGGCCTGTCCCGGCGAGTCGGCGCCGATGGCGAGCTCGGTGCAGGCCACGAGGCGGCCTGAATCGACGTGCTGCGCCACCGCGATCAGGTAGCGGGCACCGCGAGCGATCCGGAGGGCATCGTTCTCGCCCACCCGCTCGGCGTCCCAGACCTCCTCCTCGTGGCCTTCGTCGCCGTGGGGCTCGTCCGTCGACATGCACCGGAAGAGCGCGCACTGGTCTTCGAGGTACTCCGCCGGCCACGGCGCCTCGAAGGTCAGGACGCGGTAGTGCGTCGGCATCACGCGCCCGGGCGACCTCGGCGCGCAGCTGTCCCATCCGTGCCACATCCATCGGCACGCGCGAGGTGCCGGACGTTCCCCGAGAGCATCGGCTCGAAACCCACTTTGGGTGCGAAGAAGAACGACGCGTGGTCGGCGACACGGTCCAGCGGGACGTCCACGATGGAGTTGAGCACGAGACGCCCGTCTTCCCTGGCGTGCGCGGTCATGGCCTCGACGATGGCCGTCCCCACGCCGCGGCGGCGCTGCTCGGGATGGACCGCCACGGTGACCTCGGTGCTGCGCGTGTTGTCCCGCAGCGGCATCTCCATCATGCCCACGCCGAGGATCGGGGAGGCGCCGGACTCCCTGGCCGCCAGGAGGTCGAAGCGCCTCGACCGACTGCGGTGCCGGGCGAAGGCCCGGACGTCGGGCAGGGTGAATCCCGTCAGGTCCGGCCAGAGGTCCTCATCGCTGGCGCGCAGGACCGCAGCCCATTCCGCCAGCTCCTTGTCATCCGACGGGTCGACGGGGCGGACGTCCACCGGACTACCTTGCCACTCCGCCCGTCGCTCAGCGCAGGGCAGCCCCGAAGGCGTCGGTGACGGCCTCGATACAGCTCGTGCGCAGCTCACCGACCTCCTCGTCGGTCAGGGTGCGGTCGTCGGCACAGAAGCGCAATCGGTAGGCCAGGCTGCGTGCGCCCTCGTCGATGCCCGTCCCGCGGTACACGTCGAAGAGGTGCACGGACTCGAGGAGGTCGCCCCCCGCCTCCCGCAGCGCCTCGCCGACGGCGTCGGCCGGATGCCGGTCATCCACCACGAAGGCCAGGTCGATGTCCGACGAAGGGAAGCGGCTCACCGCGCCGCCAACCGTGACGCGCCGCGGCACCTTGTCCTCGTCCAAGAGCACTCCCAGGTCGACCTCGAGCCAGCCGATGCGTCGGGGCGTGCTTCCCCCGCCCGCGGCGCGGGTCAGATCGAACCGCGTCGCGACGGCGGGGTCGATCTCCCCGACGGAGCCGATGGTGACTTCGTCGAAGCTGCCGGCGCGCGCCATGAGGTGCGCCGAGCGGGTCGGGTGCAGGCCCGGCAGGGGCGGCGTGCCGTCTCCCGGCGGGACGAGGCGCACCGCAGCGAGGCGGAGCGCGTCCGCCAGCACGTGCCAGGCGGCAACCGCGACACGAGCGTCGTCTTCCTCGCCGGCGAAGACCGCGGAGAGGAGCTCGCGCTCGCCCGGCAGTTCGGCTCGTTCCGTGCCACCGGCGCCGCTCCGCTCGACCACTCGCGCCATGCCCGCCCCCGGGTGTGAGAACACGACGCCCACCTCGAACAGACGCACGTCCGGCTGACGGCGGCTGGCGTTGTAGGCCAGTGCCCCCAACAGGCCGGGGAGCAGTGAACGGCGGAGGAACGGCTTCTCGGCGTCGAGGGGGTTGGTGACCCGCACGGCCGGGCCGATCAGATCCACGTCGTCATGTGCGGCGCCCGACACGAACGTGTCGGTCCAGCCTTCCGACGCACCCAGGCCGCGCAGCACGTCCAGCACACCGCGCCGGGAACGCTGCAGCGGCGTCAGCCGCCCCGGCTGTGGCCAGGTCGGGACGCGTCTCGGCACCTTGGAGTAGCTGAAGGTCCGTGCGATCTCCTCAATGACGTCATCGATCCCGTATGGCTCGGGACGAATGTCCGGGCGATTCGTCGGCACCTGGACGGTCACGACGCCGTTGTCCGCGTCGCGCTGGCGCTCCATCACCGTGAAACCGATGGGCTCAATGAGGCGGGCGATCTCGGCCGGACCGAGCGCAACGCCGATCTGGCTGTGGACCCGGGCGATCGGCACCGAGATGACGAAGGGTTCGGGCACGTCGCCGCGTACGTCGAGCATGCCGTCGGCCACGGTGAGCCCCGGCACGCTCTCAGCCAACAGCTGGCAGAAGCGGCGCCGCGACGGCTCAATCACCCACGGATCGACGCCGCGCTCGAAGCGCGCCGAGGCCTCCGTGCGCAGGCCCAGACGCTTGGAGGTGCGTGCGATGGCCATCGGTGTGAAATAGGCCGCCTCCAACAGGACTTCGGTCGTGCCGTCCACGATCTCGGACGAGGCACCGCCCATGACCCCGCCGATCCCGACCGGTGTGCCCTCCGCGTCACAGATGAGGCAGTCCTCGCCCGTGTCGCCGAGGCTCCGCCCCCGCTCGCCCGTCGTGCGCCGCACACCGTCGAGCGTCTCGACCGTCTCGCCCGGCCTGGCCCGGCGGACGATCAGTCCGCGTCCGGGGAGGAGCGACAGGTCGTAGGGGTGGGTGGGCTGGCCGAGCTCGAGCATGACGTAGTTCGAGGCGTCGACGACGTTGTTGATCGGCCGCATGCCGGCCAGCAGCAGGCGCTGGGCGATCCATCCCGGCGAAGGGGCCACCGTGACGTCGCGCAGGACCGAGACCGTCAGCCGGGGGCAGAGCTCGGGCGAGTCCACCGACGCGCTCGCAGCGTCCTCCACCGGCCAGCCGCTCGCGGCCGGCTCGGGCGGTTCGGGCAGCGTGAACGGCAGCGCCAGGCGGCCCGCCAGATCGCGGGCGATCCCCGAGATGCACCAGGCGTCGGGACGGTTGCCCTCGACCGTGATGTCGAAGACGGTGTCCACCCGCAATCCCAACGCCTCCATGATCGGCGTCCCGGGTTCGCCCGGTGACGCGTCGCCCAGGATCAGGAGTCCCGCGCCGTCGTCGGTGAGGCCGAGCTCCTTGCCCGAGCACAACATGCCGTTGGACGTCACCCCGCGCAGCTTGCGCTGGCTGATCTCGAAGTCGCCCGGCAAGATCGCGCCGACGGGCGCCAGCGGCACCCGGTCCCCCACTTCGAAGTTGGTCGCGCCGCACACGATCTCGAGCGGTTCCGGCCCTCCCCCGTCGACGATGGTGAGCCGGATTTTGTCGGCGCCCTTGATCGGGCGGATCTCGAGCACGCGGCCGACCACCACGTCGTCCAGCCCCTCGCCGACGTGCTCGATCGCCTCGACGACGAGACCGAGGTCGTCCAGCGCATCGCGCAGGAGCCCGACGTCATCGGGGAACGGGGCGAAATCACGGAGCCAGCTGAGCGGAGCGCGCACGGGGGACTTTCTCGTTGTGGGGCGAGGTCAGAACTGCGAGAGGAAGCGGATGTCGTTCTCCAGGAAGGAACGCATGTCCGGAATGGCATGGCGCATCTGCGCCAGCCGGTCGATGCCGAACCCGAAAGCGAAGCCCGACCAGACGTCGGCGTCGATCCCCACGGCGGCGAAGACGGCGGGGTCGACCATGCCGCAGCCGCCCAGCTCGATCCAGCCGGTGTGCGAGCAGGTACGGCACCCTTCGCCCAGGCAGACGGTGCAGGTGATCTCGTACTCGGCCGACGGCTCGGTGAAGGGGAAGTAGGCCGGACGCAGGCGGGAATGCATGCCCGGGCCGAAGTACGCCTCCGTGAACGCCTGAATGGTGCCGGCGAGGTCACCGAAGGTGATGCCCCGGTCGACCACCAGCCCCTCGATCTGGTTGAACACGGGGAGGTGGCGGGCGTCGGGCGTGTCGAGCCGGAAGCACTTGCCCGGCATGACGGCGTGGATCGGCAGGGAGTCGTCCCGGACCGCGGCCTCCATGAGGTGGATCTGGACCGGTGACGTGTGCGTGCGCAGCAACACCGTCTCTGGCTCCCCGATGTCGAGGTACATGGTGTCGTACATGCCACGCGCCGGATGCGCCGGCGGGATGTTCAGCGCCTCGAAGTTGTACCAATCCGTCTCCGCCTCCGGGCCCTCGGCCACGGTGAACCCCATGCCCACGAAGACGTCCTCGAGCTCGGCCCGGGCCTGGGTCGCCGGATGCATGTGCCCGCGTGCGGGCGCCGAGCGCACCTGGTCCGGGATGACTTCGGTCAGGTCCAGGCGGTCGGCCCGCAGGGCCTCGGCCCGCTCGGACTCGGCCAGCTCGGCTCGCCTCGCCGCCAGGAGGGCCTTGAGCTGTGCCTGTGCCTCACCGATGCGACGGCCGGCCTGCTTGCGGGCCTCGGGTTCCAGGCCGCCCAGAGCGCGGTGGGCCCGGGTCAGCGCCGAGCGCTTGCCCAGGAACTCGATGTCGACCTGGTTCAAGGCGTCGCTCGAGGCCGCGCCCTCGATCGCCCGCGCGCCATCGGCGGTGATGCCGTCGATGTCGAATTCCACGTTGTCGAGTGCCATGTCGTCAGGTACCAGGTCGCGCCGAGCCGCCGCCCTCGATGCTACGTGGCGCGGCGCCACCACCCCGGCGTTGGCGGAACGCCTCGAAGCAGATCACGGCACAGGCCACGCCGACGTTCAGGGACTCGGCCCGCCCCGCCATGGGGATGCCCAGGGCACCCGAGAGCGCAGCGCTGACATCGGGATCGAGGCCGGCGGACTCGTTGCCGAGGAAGACCGCGGTGGGCACCGACCAGTCGAGCGCCGCATAGTCCTCGCCGTCCCGCACGACCGTGGCCAGCGTGCGGAAGCCGGCGGTCGCCAATTCCGAGGCGAGCGCCCGCGGGTCGGACCGCACGGCCAGGGGCACGTGGAAGAGGGAGCCGGCCGAGGAGCGCACCGTCTTGGGGTTGTAGGGATCGACGGAATCGCCGGCGTAGACGACCAGCGCCGACCCCGAGGCGTCCGCCGCCCGCAACACGGTGCCGGCGTTGCCCGGATCCCGCACGTCGACGAGGACCACGATCAGCGCACCGTCCCGGGCGGCCCAGGGACCGGCCTCCGCCGGCGGCTCCTCCAGCATGGGGAGCACCGCCAGCACCGGTTGGGGCGTGACCGTGTCGGCCACCCGCTCCAGGACCCCGGCGCCCAGGTGGAACACCCGCACGCCGGCCGCGTCGGCGCGGCGGCGCACGTCTTGGACGGCGCGGTCGTCGTCACCGGCGGGCGACACGTAGAGCGTCTCGACCGGCACGCCTGCGTCAAAGGCGCAACGGATGAGCTCCGCCCCCTCGGCGACGAAGGCGCGCTCGCTCCAGCGCGCCGAACGCTTCTGCAGCAGCCCGCGCAGCCGGCGAACCCGCCGGTGCGAGAAGGCGAGCCGCTGGGTCAGGAAGCGACCTCGGCCACGGGCGCCTTGGACAGCGCATCCTGCGCGGTCGCCACGAGCGCCCCGAACGCCTCGGCGTCGCTGACGGCGAGATCGGCCAGGACCTTGCGGTCCACCTCCACGCCGGCCAGGTGCAGGCCGTTGATGAGCCGGCTGTAGCTCATGCCGTGCTGCCGGGCTCCCGCGTTGATGCGCTGGATCCACAGCTTGCGGAAGTCGCCCTTCCGGGCACGGCGGTCCCGGAAGGCGTACTGCATGGAGTGCATGAGCTGCTCGTTGGCCGCCCGGTACGAACGGCTCTTGTTTCCGTAGTACCCCTTCGCCTGCTCGAGGACAGCGCGATGGTGCTTGCGGCCGTGGACGGACCGCTTCACTCTGGCCATGGGGGTGCTCCTCTCATCAGATCTCTCGGTGTGTCAGTGGGTGTGCGCCGGGGGCGCTGGTGCTCTTCCGCGCTCAGATGCCGAGCATGCGGCGCGCCGCCCGCTCGTCCGCCTTGGAGATGTCCGCCTCGCGCCCGAGCCGCCGCGTCCGCACGCTGCTCTTCTTCTCGAGAATGTGCGAACGGAAGGCCTTGCGCCGGCGCAACCGGCCGGAACCGGTGACCTTGATGCGCTTGGCGGCGCCCCGGTCCGTCTTCATCTTCGGCATTGCGTCATCCCTCTTCGGCTGATGCTGCGACTTCGCTGGCTCCACTGCCTGCACCGGCTGCCGCACTTCCGTTCCCCTCGGCGGGGGTGGCCGCTGCCTCGCCCGCTCCGTTTCCGGCTGCCGCTTCGGCACCCGCTCTGGGAGGAGCACTGGCACCGGACTTGTCGGTGCGGTTCTGGTTGGTGGCTCTCGACTGGGCGGCCTGACGGGCCCGCTTGTCGGGGGCGAGCACCATGATCATGTTGCGGTTGTCGAGCTTGGGCTCGGCCTCCACCTTGGCCACACCCTCCATCTGCTCGGCAATGCGGTCGAGGATCCGCTTCCCGTGCTCGGGGTGGTACACCTCGCGGCCTCGGAACATGATCGTGATCTTGACCTTGTGCCCTTCGCCCAGGAACTTGGCCACCTGCCGGGTCTTGGTGTCGAAGTCCCCCGGACCGATCTTCGGCCGGTACTTCATCTCCTTGATCCCGACGTGGACCGTCTTGCGGCGGCTCTCCTTGGCCCGCTGGGCCTCGTCGAACTTGAACTTGCCGAAGTCCATGATCCGGCACACCGGCGGGTTGGCCATGGGCGCAACCTCGACCAGGTCGAGATCGAGCTCCTTGGCGATCGCCAGGGCTTCGGGGAGCGGCTTGATGCCTAGTTGCACACCGTCTGGGTCCACGAGCCGGACTTCACGGGCACGGATTCGGTCATTGATCCGATGCTCAGTTGTGGTTTCAGCGACGATGCGTCATCACACCTCTCACTCGGGCTCGCGGTCCTTCCGCGAGCCAATCGGTGGACGCGGGGCCGACGAGCGGGCAGAGCCCGCATCCGAAGGACGTTCGACCTGGCGCACGATGGTCCCCGCAAGGCAGGGTGGTGGCCAGGTGGAGGCCGCTCATTGGGGGCCCCGCTTCCATGTAGTCAAGGAGCATAGGGTACCAGCATGAGCAGCTTGTGGACACCGGCGGGCGAGCATTTCCCCAAGAAGGAGGGGAACGACGCCGCCCCGCCGCCGAACGATCCGAAGGGCGACACCGACGTCACGCAGGCGTCACCGGAGCCGCCCCTGACCGAGGAGCAGGCGGCGGCCCAGGCCGAGGTCGACGCGATGCGGGCCCAGCTGGCCCACACGCCGGCCGAGGTGGTCGTGGCCAACCACTGCTACGGACTCTTCGAGCTGGCCGCCATCTACCTCTCGCAGACCCCGCCGATGCTCTTCCAGGCCCGGCTGGCCATCGACGGCCTGGGTGCCCTGCTCCAGGGGCTCGAGGGGCGCCTCGGCGAGGCCGAGCCCGCCCTGCTCGAATCGCTGTCCCAGCTCCGCCTGGCCTACGTCAGCCTCGAGGGCGTCGAGAGCACCGGGGCCGAGAGCGCCGCCAACAGCGGGCGGATCAAGAACTAGCGGTCCACAACTCGCGGTCTACGAGGCCCGGGCGCGGTCGGTCGCCGCGGCCAGGCCCTCGACCGTTTGCCTTATGAATTTGCCCAGCTCGCGGCGGTAGAGCCACCCGGTGCCGGGCACCTTCGCCCGGAAGGTCGAGTGCCAGTTGACGGACGTCCCGCCCCCGGTCGGCGTCAGGGTGATGACCGCCTTGTAGCCGGCGAGCGGCAGCCCCTTCTCCAGCACGTAGGCGAACCGCTCCCCCGGCCGGCACTCCACCACGCGTTCCCGGCTCTTGTGCCGGCCGGTGGTGAACAGCCGCACCGCACCGAGCCCCTCGGGTGTCCCTTCGCCGGGGGCAATGAGCTCGAAGGCGCCGATGGGCGACCATTCCGGCCAGGTGGAGCCGTCGGCCAGCAGGGCGTAGACCGCTGCCGGGTCGGCCCTCGTCGTCGCCGTCTCGTCGATCACCAGTGGGGCCATGACTGCCCTCCTCTCCATTCGTCTCCCAGTAATGTACCATTTGGTACATGAGCGGACAAGACGCCCGGGCGCGCCTCCTCGACGCCGTGATCGCGCACTTCGCCGCCGAGGGGCTGGCCGACCAGAGCCTGCGCCGCATTGCCGAGGCGGTCGGGAGCAGCCACCGCATGCTCCTCTACCACTTCGGCTCCAAGGACGGCCTCCTGCTCGAGGTCGTGCGCGAGGTGGAGGCCAGAACCCAGGCGCGCCTCGCGGCCCAGGCCGAGGAGGCCGTCGGCGAGTCCGACGTCCTGATCCGCCGCATGTGGGCCTACCTGGCCGATCCGGCGCTGGGCGACTTCGAGCGGCTCTTCTTCGCCCTCTACGGGCGTGCGCTGCAAGGGGACGAGTCGATCCGGCCGCTGCTGACCGACGACATTGCACGCTGGCTCGACGCCAACGTGGCACTCTCCGCCCCGCTCGGCGTGCCGCCCGACGTCGCCCGGACCCACGCCCGTCTCGGGCTGGCGGTCATCCGCGGGTTGTTGCTCGACCTGCTGGCCACCGGCGACCGTGCCGGCGCGGCAGCCGCCCTGGAGGTCTTCGCCGCCGGCTACCGCGGCCGGTGGTGGGAGCGTCAGGTCGAGGCGGGCGCCAGCGACCGCGCCTCGTAGCGGCCGCGGTGGCCCGGGGACACGGTGAACACCACCGCCGTCCCGACCGCAATACGCCGGCTGCCGTCCGCGATGGCGGTGGCGTGGAAGCCGAAGCGTGCCCCGTCGTCGTCGTCGACGGCACCGAGGCCGCGAGCGGGGTCGAACGAGGCGACGCGCCCGTGATGCGGCCCGGCGGACGGGACGGGGCCGGCCACGTCAGTGGACGATCTTGGCCAGCGGGATCTCCAAGATGTCACTCGCACCCTGATCGCGCAGCGCCGGGATGAGGATGTTGATGTCGGACTTGGCCACCACCGCCTCGAGCGCGAAGGCGCCGCCACCGGAGAGCTCCGAGATGGTCGGGGCACGCATGGAAGGCAGGACGGCCAGCACCGCATGGAGGTGGTCCGCCTCGACGTTGAGCTTCACCAGCACCTTGCCCCGTGCCTCGAGCGTCCCCTGCAGCAGCGTGAGGATCTGCTCCATGGCGTGGCGCTTCTCGGGGTCCGCCGCCGACGCGGGGTTGGCGATCAGCTCGGTGTGCGACACGAGCAGCGTCTCGATGACCCGCAGCCCTGCGGCGCGCAACGCGCTGCCGGTCTCCGTCATGTCGACGACGGCGTCGGCGATGTCGGGCACCTTCGCCTCGGTGGCGCCGTAGGAGAGCGCAATGTCCGCCTCGATCCCGTGGGCCTCCAGCGCGCGGCGGGTCAGCTCGGGGTACTCGGTGCTGACGCGCAGCCGGCCGGGACGGTCGGCCACGGCGGCGGCGAGCTCGGCCAGCGAGTGCGCCGGGGAGTCCGCGCCCACGGCGAGCACGACCCGGGCCGGGTTGGCGGTGGCCTTCGAATAGGCGAGCTTGCCGAGCGTGACGACCTCGCTCCCCCGCTCCTCCACGCAGTCGCGGCCCGTGATGCCGAGGTCGAACAGGCCGTCGCCCACGTAGACCGGGATCTCCTGCGGGCGCAGGATCCGCACCTCTTCGATGCGGGGATCGTCGATGGACGCCCGGTAGGCCACGTCCGACGCGCGGTTGACGGCGAGGTCGGCGTCCTCGAACAGCTGCAGGGTGGCGCGTTCGAGCGAGCCCTTGGGCAGGACGAGGCGGAGCATGGGGGTAGATCTTCGCAGACGCGCCCATACGGTTCGGGCAGGGCACGGCGGGATGCGGGTCGGCGGGGCGACGGCGTGGTCCGGTCGGGCAAGCTGGGGCCCATGCCGCCCCCCTACGACGCCCGCAACTTCCTCGAGCTCCTCGGGATCGACGTGCCCCTGCCCGGTGAGGACCGGGACCCGGTGGCACGCCTGACCGTCACCCATCCGCTCATCGCAGGGACGGGCTTCCTGTGGGCGCCCGTCGTGCTCACCATGGCCGACGCCCTGTGCGCCTTCGGGGTCAGCCACCACTGGCCCGAGGGCGCCCGGAGCTTCACCACGGTGGACTGCTCCGCCAACTTCGTCTCGAGCGCACGGGAGGGCGAGCAGGTGGCGGCGACGGCGTCACCGTTGCATCTCGGGCGGACGACACAGGTGTGGGACGCCACGGTGACGAACGAGACGACCGAGAAGTTGATGGCCTCGTATCGCTGCACCCAGCTGATCCTGTACTGAGGCCACGCGGTGCGTGATCTGCGGGGCGGTGCGTGATCTGCGGGGCGGTGCGTGATCTGCGGGGCATCGCCCCCGCGTGCGTGACGCCGCGGCGCTAGGCCAGCGCCCGTACGAACGCGGGCCGGTCCGCCGCCCACCAGCGCTTGCGACGGTCCCAGCGTTCTTGGCCCCCCATCCACTCCCACATCAAGACGAAGCCGGGCTCTCCGAGGTCCGCATGGCGCTTGACGAACTCCCCGCTGTGCGCCATGGCGTCGTCCAGGATCTCGAGCAGCTCGTGACGTCCCGGCCGCTCGAGGCCGTAGCTGTCGCACACCAGGCGGAGACGGGCCGGCTTGTCCGGGCCGTCCCAGCCGAGCAGCGCTGCGCTCTCGTCGTCGTCGATCGGCACGCACATGCGGGCGAACTGCGCCAGGTCGTAGACCGGGCGGCCCGGCGCACAGAAGTCGAAGTCGAGCAGCCCGACGGCCACGCCGTCCCTGAAGACGACGTTCTCCAGGCAGATGTCGTTGTGGCACACGATGGGGCCGCCTCGCGGATCCGCGATCTCGTCGTTCCAGGTCAAACCAGGCTGGTGGTGGTCGAACGCTGCTGCTGCCCGGTGGAACCGGGCCATGAGGTCCGCCACCGAGGCCAGCGCCCCGTCCGCCAGGGCCCACCCCGGATAGGGGGCCGCCGGCGCGTCGCCCTCGATGAACTCGAGCCGCTCGCGACCGTCGGCGTCGATCCCCTCTGGCCACGGCACGCCGCCGAAGCCGGCACCGCGCACCTCGCGCAGGAAGGCGAAGATCGATGGCGAATGCGGATTCGAAGGCCGCAGCACGTGGGGGCCCACTCGCACCACCAGGCCGCGGTTCGCCACCCCGCCGTGCAGCACCTCCTCCTCGGCCTCCGCGTGTTCCACCTCGCGAACCCTACCGAGAGGTGCGGCGAGAACCCTCGAGGGCGGTGGCACCCGGGGTGTCCGCCCGGGCGGGCGGCGGCGGATCCGCCGCCGACGTGCGTGCGCCGCGGAGCAGACGGGCCCGCCACCCTTGGTCGTCGAAGGTCGCCGGCATGGAGCGTTCCATGAAGCCGCGCAGGACGCGCACGAAGCGCGCCGGGTCCGTGTGATGGGGAAAGTGACCGGCCTCGTCGAAGATCTCGAGCTCGCTGCCCGGCATGACCGTGTGAATGAGCCGCCCGTGCCCCAGCGGGATGATGGCGTCGCGCCGGCCCCAGATGATCAGGGTCGGGATGCCCTCGGCGAGATAGGCCCGGTCCACCATGGTGATGACCTGGCCCTGCCAGTCGACGCTCGAGCGGAGTGTGCGCAGGATCACCATGCGGGCCTCCGTGTTGGGCAGCGCGTCGAACACGGCCATGATCTCTTCGGCGTCGCGCCCGAGCGCGGTGTCGAAGAGCCGCAACAGATCGGCGCCGAGGCGGCTCATGAAGCGGACGGGCGGCAGGCCCAGGAACGGCATCAGGGCCTCAATGCCGGGCACGGCGGCCATGCGGAGCAGGGGGCTGACCGTCCGGCCCACTCCCCCGCTGCCCACGAGCACCAGGCGCTCGCACGAGTTGCGGAAACTGATAGGCGAACTGCGCGGCCACACCGCCACCGAGCGAGTGGCCGACGACCGTGACCCGGTCGACCTCGAGCACGCTCAACAGGTCGCGCATCCCGTTGGCGAAACCGGCCACCGAGTAGTCGGCCCGCGGCTTCTCGGATCGCCCGTGCCCGAGCAGGTCCGGGGCGACCACGGTGTAGTGCTTGGCCAGCTCCTCCACGACGGGACGCCACGAGTCCGAGCTGTCACCGATGCCGTGGATGAGGAGGAGCGCGGGCCCCGAGCCGGCCTTGACGTAGGCCCGGCGGTAGCCGTGGATGGTGACGTACTGCACGCAGAAGGCGCCCTCGCGGCGGACGCCGGGGCGGTAGCGGATCTCCGTCGGGTCGATCGGGCCTCCGATGGCCAGGTCGCCCGCCGGGCTCGTCGTCTCCGCCGTGGGCGCGGCCTCACCCATTGCCGGTCTCCCGTGCTCGTCCCGTCTCGTGCTGGTCGGCGCCACCGTATTGGCCGGACGTGTCCGGGCAGTGTCGACCCTGTGAACGGCCGATGAATGCCCCGGAGCTGCACGGCGACGACAGCGCCCCGACGGGGACGCGAGCGTCCCGACTCCTTACGAGAGCGGCCCGCTCCGCAACAGGCGCACCATCTCGACGGCGGTCAGCGCCGCCTCGCGCCCCTTGTTCGTCTCGTCCGGCAGCGAGCGCACCAGGGCCTGCTCCAGCGTGTCGGTCGTCAGGACGCCGAACACGACCGGGACCCCGGTTGCGAGCTGCACCTGCTGGATCCCCGACGCGCATCCCCCGGCCACGAAGTCGTAGTGGCCCGTGTCGCCCCGGATGACCGCACCGAGGCAGAGGACGGCGTCGACCTTGCCGGCCTGGGCGAAGGCGCGGGCGACCAGGGGCAGCTCGAAGGCACCCGGAGCCCAGGCCACGGTGACGTCGCGCTGATCGGTCCCCGCTCCGGCGAGGGCCGCCAACGCGCCGTCGAGCAGGCGCAACGTGATGCCGCCGTTGAACTCGGCGCAGGCGAGGCCGACGCGCAGACCGGTGCCGTCGGCCGTGCCGCGCAGGCTGGCGCCGACACGGGACGCGACGTCATCGAGCGCGCCGTCGGGAAGGGCGACGAGGTCGGACTCGGCCATCAGATGGAGGTGGTGCTGTCCCTGGCGCTCGACGGCGTCACAGGACGTCGTCGAGGCCGTGCAGCAGATGTCCCATCCGCTCGCGCTTGGTGCGGAGGTACGCGATGTTCTCGGGGTTGGCTGCGAGCTGGAGCGGGACCCGCTCGGTGATGTCGAGTCCGAAGCCTTCGAGCCCGCCGTACTTCACCGGGTTGTTCGTCATGAGACGCATGGTCGTCACGCCGAGGTCGACCAGCATCTGGGCGCCGATGCCGTATTCGCGGCTGTCGACCGGCAGTCCCTGCTGCAGGTTGGCGTCCACGGTGTCGTGGCCCTCCTCCTGCAATTGGTACGCACGGATTTTGTGTCCCAGCCCGATGCCGCGGCCCTCGTGGCCGCGGAGGTAGATCAGGACGCCCCGGCCCTCCTTCTCGATCAGGTCGAGGGACGCCTGCAGTTGCGGCCCGCAATCGCAGCGCAGCGAGCCGAACACGTCGCCGGTGAGGCACTCGGAGTGCACGCGCACGAGCACGTCCTCGGTCCCCGCCACGTTGCCCATGACGAGGGCGAGGTGCTGCTCGTTGTCGAGCACGGACTCGTAGACGAACGCCCGGAACTCGCGACCCTCGGCCGGGATGCGCGCCTCGGAGACCAACCGGACCAGCTTCTCGTTCTGCCGGCGGTAGCGGATGAGGTCGGCGATGGAGATGAACGGGAGGTCGTGCTTCTTGGCAAAGGTCTCGAGGTCGGCCAGACGGGCCATCTCGGACTTGTCCTCGGTCACGATCTCGCACAGCACGCCCGCCGGCGTCAGCCCGGCGGCGCGGGCCAGGTCGACCGTCGCCTCCGTGTGCCCGGCCCGCTTCAGCACGCCACCGGTCCGGTAGCGCAACGGGAAGATGTGCCCCGGCCGGTTGAGGTCGTTGGGACGCGTGGCGGGGTCGATCAGGGCGGCGATGGTGGACGCCCGGTCAGTGGCCGAGATCCCGGTGGTCGTCCCGTGCCGGAAGTCCACGCTCACGGTGAACGCCGTCCGCTGCGCCTCGGTGTTGGCCGTGACCATGAGCGGCAGCTCCAGCTGGTCGGCCCGCTCGGGCAGCAGCGGGACACAGATGACCCCCGAGGTGTGGGCCAGGAAGAAGGCGATGTTCTCCGGCGTGGCCGCCTCGGCCGCCATCACCAGGTCGCCCTCGTTCTCCCGGTCCTCGTCGTCGACGACGACGGCCATGCCCAGCCGCCCGATGGCGTCGATGGCCTCCTGCACCTTCGAGAACGCCATCAGGCTGCCACCTCCACTCGAAGATCCTCTCCCAGCTGCTCTATCGACACCAGCCTGCCCTTCCACACGTCTCCAATTGTGCCAGCCCCGGGCCCCGCGAAAATCGGGCGGCCGTCATCGCCCCCGAAGAACACGGGCGCCAGGTACAGGACGTATCGGTCCACCAGGCCGGCGACATGAAAGTCGCGGGCCACGGAAGCCCCGCCTTCGACCAGCACTTGGAGCACGCCCCGGCCGCCCAGCTCGGTGAGCACGTCCCCCAGGTCGCCCGTCAGCTCGAGGGCCGGATGGACCTTGGCGTCGGCCGGGGCCTTCCCGAGGACGACCCGGAGCGGTTGCTGCCGCTCGGTGCCGTCGTCGAGGCGGACCGTGAGCTCGGGGTCGTCGGCCCGGACGGTGCCCGCCCCGACCAGGACCGCATCGGAGCGGGCGCGCAGCCGGTGGACATCCTGGCGGGCCGCCTCGCCGGTGATCCAGCGGCTGGTGCCATCGGGTGCGGCCGTGCGGCCGTCGAGGCTCGCAGCCAGCTTGAGCACGACCCAGGGCTGCCCGGTCGTGCGGTGCTTGCAGTAGGGGGCCAACTGCTCGGCCACCTCGCCGGCGGCCACACCGACGGTGACGTCCAGCCCGGCGGCCCGGAGGGCGGCGATGCCCCGACCCGCCACCTGCTCGTCCGGGTCCTCGATCCCCAC
This sequence comes from uncultured Acidimicrobiaceae bacterium, assembly GCA_963753115.1. Taxonomy (GTDB): domain Bacteria; phylum Actinomycetota; class Acidimicrobiia; order Acidimicrobiales; family RAAP-2; genus Bog-473. The sequence goes on along the minus strand of CAVWBB010000033.1, from coordinate 173,762 downwards.
GACCACCCGGGCCACGCCGGCCCCGATGATGGCGTCGGTGCAGGGCGGCGTGCGCCCATGATGGGAACAGGGCTCGAGCGTCACGTAGAGGGTGGCACCCCGTGCCGACTCTCCGGCCTGCGCCAGCGCGGTGACCTCGGCATGGGGGCCGCCGGGGGGTGCCGTGGCGCCGGCGAACACAGGTCCGCCGTCCGGGGCGGAGTCCGGCGGGACGACGACGCAGCCCACCCAGGGGTTGGGTGCCGTGGTCGAACGGACTGTTGCGGCCTGCGCCATCGCACGGCGCATGTGCTCCACATCGTCCATGGCTCAGGTCCTTGCCCGGGGTGGCTCCCCGGCCTTGTGTGCTGAATTATAGAACACGTTTCAGTTTTTGTCGAGAATCCCTGGTCAGAGGTTCGGGTGCGGGTGCGCCGTGGTCAGGGCCCGGCGAGTCTTCCCGGAAACTCTAAACAGAGGCGTGTGCAGAGTTTGTGACGTCCACTGCACCCCGTCCCGCGTGGTCACGGTCAGCGCCTCGGACTCAGCCCGAAGCGAGCACGCCGAGAAGGTGGGTGACGTCGGGGATGATCGCCGTCGGCGAGGCCGCGGCCAGCGCCGCCTCGTCGTGGGCGCCGCTGAGGACGCCGATGACCGCCCCCGCCCGGGCGGCGTGTCCCGCCTCGAGATCGCTGACCGTGTCCCCCACGACCGCCACCGCCCGCGGGTCGTCCACCCCGAGGCGGGCCATGGCGCCCAGGATCATGTCGGGCGCCGGGCGGCCCCGCCCGACATCGGCCGGCGAGAGCGCCAGGTCGACCTCCGGGCCCCAGCCAAGCGCACGAAGCAGGGCGTCGCGCGTCGACGGGGCGAAGCCGGTGGTCAGGCAGACCTGGACCCCACGGGCGCGCAGGTCACGCAGGACCTGGCGGGCGCCCGGTATCTCGGTGACGTCACCCGCCGCGACGATTGCCTCGTACGCGGCGGCGAAGGCAGCGGTTGCCTCCTCCGCCTCCCCCGGCTCGAGCAGCCGGGCGAACACGTCCGCCTTGGACCAACCCATCGTCTCGCGCACGAAGACCTGGGCCTCCTCGAAGCGCTGGCTCCCCTCGGCGATGCCGACAGCACCCAGGGCGCTGGAGAAGGCCGCTTCGACGGCGCCGTCGTCGCGCACGGTCGTGCCGGCCATGTCGAGGCAGGCGAGCGCGAACGGGCCGATCATGCGGGCACGCGTGCGACGCCCGCCGCCTCCAACGTGTCCCTTGCGATGGCCGGCGCACACGTCATGCCCCGCCCTCCCGGGCCCGTGACCAGCCACACGCCCGGAGCCACCTGCTCGCGCAGGCAGACAGCACCGTCGATGCACTGCGCGTAGACGCCCTCCCAGCGGCGCTGCACGGGCGGGACCTCGACGCCGAGGATCCGCCGGGCTCGCTCGAGCAGCTCGGTGGTCGGGTCCTCGCTCAAGGCGAAGTCGAACGGCTCCTCGTAGGCGTGTGTGTCCCCGATGGTGAGGCCGCCGTCGGGGCGCTGGACGAGCAGCAGCTGCAGGTGGTGTTCGGCCGCCACGGGCGACTGCGGGCCGAGCCGCTCAAGGCCCGCCGCCTCGTAGGCCGGGTAGTAGCGGAGCGAGTCGGCGTCGGCGAGCGATGTGGTGAGCGTGGTGGCGAACGGCGCCGTCTGCAGCATCTGCAGGCGGACCCGGCGCAGGCGCGGCGCCACGGCCTCGGTCCCGGGGAGGTGGTCGTAGGCGGCGCCGGTGGCGAGGACCAACAGGTCCCCCTCCCACTTGAACCCCGTGGTGTCGACGAGGGCGTTGGGTTCGGCGCGGACGATGCGGCACGTCGGGTGGAAGCGGTACCGCGACCCGTGCACCTCCGAGAGATGGGCGCGCAAGGCGCCCAACGCGAGTCGGGGCTCGACCACCGCGTCCTCCGCGCAGTGCAGCGCACCCGTGATGTCGCCCCGCACGGCCGGGTTGCGGGCGCGCACCTCGTCGGGCTCCAAGAAGGTGATGCTGCGCGCCGTGGCGTCGGGTCCCTGGGCGAACTCCTCCATCACGGCGCGGGCGGCGGCATCGCCGGCGACGGTCAGCGAGGTCATCGGGCGGAACCCGATACCGGGCACCTCGGTGCCGAGCTCCCCCCAACGGCGCCGGGCGCGGCGAGCCACGTCGAGCTCCGCGCCCGAGCGTCGGCCGCTGACCCAGACCAGGCCGAAGTTCCGGACCGACGCACCCGTGGGCCCCGCCTCCGCCTCGAGGTGGTCGACGGAGAACCCTGCCTCGGCGAGTTCGAGCGCGTGCCAGGTACCGAGGATGCCGCCACCGACGACCACGGCCCGGCCGCGCCCGCTGCTGCTCACGACACGAAGGGTGGCGGCGCGGCCCCGGCCGATGTCATCGACCGCTGGCGGCGCGGGCCGATTCCCGGATGGCATCGGCGGCCTCCCAGGGTCGCGGCTGACCGAAGATCGCACTCCCGGCCACCAAGACGTTCGCGCCGGCCGCGACGGCGATGGGCGCCGTGATCGTGTCGATGCCGCCGTCCACCTCGATGTCGACCGCGAGGGAACCGGCGGCGACCTCGGCGCGCACCTGCGCCACCTTCGCCATGACGTCGGCGATGAAGCTCTGACCCCCGAAGCCCGGGAACACCGTCATGCACAGGACGAGGTCGACGTCGCGCAGATACGGCCGCACGGCTTCGAACGGCGTGTCGGGATTGAGGGCCAGACCCGCCCGCAATCCGAGACTGCGCATCTGGGTGATGAGCTCGTCCGTGTTGCCGACCTCCACGTGCACCGTGCACCCGTCCGCCCCGGCATCGGCGAAGTCCTTCAGGTAGCGGCCCGGCTCGGTCATCATGAGGTGGCAGTCGAAGAACAGGGGCGTGTGGCGCCGCAGTGATGCGACCACGGGAGGCCCGATGGTGACGTTCGGGACGAAGTGACCGTCCATGACGTCGACGTGCAACCAGTCTGCCGCCGGGGCCACCTCCCCCACCTGTTCGGCCAGCAAGCCGAAGTCGGCCGAGAGCACGGACGGCGCAATGCGCAGATCGCCGACCTGGCCGGCCTGGCGTTCCGGTGCCGCTGTCCGATCCTCCACCCGTCCGCCGCCGCTCAGGTGAAGCGCGCCCAGCAGAGGATGCGCCGGAACCCGTAGAAGTACGGCTCGCGCTCGCCGAGCTCCTCAATGAGCCGCTCCCGGTAGCGCTCCACGAACGCATCGAAGAGTTCGGGGCTCAGCCGCTTGCGATACGGGGTGAGCAACGTGCCCATCACCCATTCGACGACCTCGCTCGTGGACTCGAGCTCGTGACCGTAGACCTCCATGCGCACGACCTGGTCCTTCGCCCCGAGCTCGTAGAGGAGATCGGCGTAGAGCTCGGGCGACAGCACGAACCGCCCGCGGTCCTCGGGCACGTCCCCGTAGAGCGCGTCGATGAACGGGGGCTCGTTGGCCACCGCCTGTGCCAGCAGGTGTGACGGGTGCCGGTAGTTCGCCGGCACCTGGAAGGCCAGCTGCCCGTCGGGCCCGAGCGCGGTGCGCATGCGCGCCAGCAGGTTCAGGTGGTCATCGATCCACTGCAGCGACGCGTTGGCGAACACGAGGTCGAGCCCCTCGTCCAACCAGGTGGCGATGTCGCCCTGGGCGAACGACAGCCCAGTCACGTCGGCGTGCGTCGACTGGGCCCGGGCCAGCATGGACGGCGACGAGTCGACGCCGACCGTCTCCTTGGCCGCCATCTCCTCGTGCAGGATCCTGGTCAGGTCGCCCGTGCCGCACCCGAGATCGACGACGCGCCCGCCTGGGACCGGGTGGCACAACGTCAGCAGATCGTCGAAAGGCTGCTGCCGTTCCGAACGGAACCGCTCGTACTGGTCGGGGCTCCACCCGTCGATCGGAGTCACGGTCACCGGTCTCATGTCTAGTCCGTCCCGAGACGCTCGCCCACCGCCGGCCGGACGCCGCGCAGCCACTCCTCGGCTGACATGGGTGAACGGCTCTCGGGCTTGACCTGACGCAGCACCATGCGGCCACCTCCGGTCACGACGACCGGACCGTCGAGGGAGCCGGGTGCGACGGTGGTGTCAGCGTCGGCGGTGGCGGTGGGCGGTGGCGTCATGCTCGCTGCCGCGCTCGCTCGGGATCGGCGCGGCGTCGAGCACGGTCAGCCGCTTGCCCCGGAACGTCGTCCAGGCCCTGCCCAGGCGCACGACCCGCGTGAGCTCGACGGCCGTCCTGCTCCAGTCGAGGTGGAGATCCTCCTTGCTGATCTTCGCCGCCGTGGTGGCCTCGCCCTCCTGGGGCGCGGGATGCGGCAACCCGGCAACCCCGTGGGCCAGCGCGTCGACGACCAGCGCGCTGGCGACGGCGACCAATTCGTGACGGAGCGCAGCCAACGTGATCTCGTCGTCGAGCGGCACGGTGCGCACCGCGTAGACCGGGCCGGTGTCGAGCCCCTCCTCCACCTTCATGAGGCAGACGCCGGTCTCGTGGTCGCCGGCGAGGATGGCGCGTTCGACCGGAGCGGCACCGCGCCAGCGGGGCAGCAGCGAGAAGTGCAGGTTGACCATGGGGATCTGCTCGAGCAGCCGGGTCGGGATGATGCGGCCGTAGGCCACGACGACCGCGAGCTCGACCCCGGCCGATGGCAGATCGTCCAAGTCATGGGTGACGGCGAGGCCGAGCTCCATCGCGGCCGCCTTGACCGGGCTCGGTGTCGTCTCGGCGCCGCGACCGCGGCGACGGTCGGGGCGGGTCACACACAGCGCGATGTCATGTCCAGCTTCGACGAGCGCGCGCAACGGCGGGACCGCCATGTCCGGTGTGCCGAGATACGCCAGGCGAGCCACCAGATCACCGTAGAGCAGACGCCGGCGGCGGGACGCCGTCCCGAGGGGCGATCACGTCGCTGGTGGCGGCCGGCGTCAGCGTGTGAAGAGGTTGGCCAGACCGTCGGGATCCGACGCCGGCAGGTCGAGCGTGCGGCTGCGGAGGATCCTGAGCGCGTCCTTGCGCTGGTCCTCGCTCAGGCGCTCGACGAGCAAGATGCCGTCGAGGTGGTCGAGCTCGTGCTGGAACACACGACCCTCGAGCTCGGAGGCTTCGAGGGAGATCTCGTTGCCGTCAAGGTCGAGGCCGACCAGGTGCACGGCATTGGGCCGCACGATGTCCCAGCTGAGCCCGGGCACGGAGAGGCACCCCTCGTCGTAGACCCATTCCCCGTCGCTCTCGACGATGCGTGGGTTGATGACGGTGCGGGCACCCTCCCCCACGTCGTACACGAAGATCCGGCGCTGCACGCCCACCTGGTTGGCGGCCAGACCCGTCCCTGGCGCGGCGTACATGGTCTCGATCATGGAGTCGACCAGGCTGGCGACCGCGCCGTCGATGTCCTCCACGTCCCGGGCGCGCTCCTTGAGCACCGGGTCCCCGTACTGGCGGATGGCGAGGCTCGACATGGACTGCAGCTTACCGGCGGCCCGGGCGATTCCCGATCCGGCCCTCGGGCGCAGACGACTGCGGACCCGCGTGTCAGCTGCTCAGAGCGACACGGGATCGACCTCGACGCGCAGCCCGCGCCCCGGCGGCCGGGGGGTGCGGGCCAGCAGGTCGCACAGCGGCCCATGGTTCTCGGCCCGCAGGAGGAACCGGTCGTCACCGATCGGCGACACCGAGACGGGCTGGCCCTGGCCGGCTGCGGCGGCTGCTTGCTCGCCCAGGGCTTCGGCGTAGGCCGGGCCCAGGGCACCCGACACGACGGCCAGCGCGGAGAACGGTGGCAGCGCGGAGGTCCGGCGGATCGCCACCTCCTCGGCCAGGACCTCTGTTGGCTCCCCGAGCGCCACGGACCGCAGCAGCGGGTGCTCGGGCACCCGGGTCTGCGCCTGCATGCGGGCCCAGGACGGTCCCGCCCCGCGGGCGCCGACGAGGCGGGCGGCCCGCACGAAGAGCGCCATGGTCTCCTCCGCCGCCGAGAGACGGGGAGCGAGCAGGTGCAGGTCGATGTCGAGGAACGCCACGGCGGCGGCGCGGCGCACCCGGTGCAACACCGCCTCGGTCCCGATCAGCACGGGCGCCGCAGGCACGGGCGTCTCCCCACCCGCCGCCCTGGGACCAGTGACCTCACCCACCTCGGTCCCGAGCAGTGCTGCGAGCTCCTCGCGCAGCCTGCTGACGCCGGCCCGCAACGTCTTCATCCGCAGACGCCCGCAGGCCGCGCACACCACAGGCCTGGTCTCGTCGCAGCGCGGGCAGCGCAGCAGCTCCTCACCGCGCGGCTGTGCCGCGGCCGCGCCGCAACGCGCGCAACGGGCGAGTTCGCCGCAGTGGCGGCAGGCCAGGAGGCGGGCGCCGCCCGTGCGGTTGTAGACGCAGACCAACGGCCCGCGCTCCTTGGCGGCCGGATCGTCGAGGACGGAACGGGCCAGACGGACGAATTCCTCGGAGAACATGCCACTGCGCGGGTCGGCGCCCCGACGGTCGACGCGTTCCAGAACGGGCCAGCCCGCCCGCTCCTGTGGACGTGACGGCGCGACCGTGCGGAAATCCTGGTGCCCGGCCAACGCCACCGGCGGCACCGGCGAGGCGACGATGCAAGGGGCATCCTCGCGACGGGCCCGCTCCCGCACCACGTCGAGTGCGCTGTAGGTCGGGGCGCTCTCCTCCCGGTAGGCGGTGTCGTGCGCATCGAGCATCACGACTGCGGCCACTCGGGGCACCGGGGACCACGCCGCGGCCCGGCTCCCCACCACCACGGGCCAGCCCGCCCGGGCCTGTTCCCACGCGGCGGCGACGGGGCAACCGCGCCGAACCAGTCGCGCCGTCAAACGCTCGGCCCAGCCCGAAGACGGGACGAGGACCAGCACGCTCCCGCCGCGGGTGCGCACGGCGGGATCCCCGACGACCGACAGCACGAGGTCGAGCGGGTCGGTCACCGGTGGTTGACGCACCACGGTCACCCCCGGCCGTGCGAGATCGAGGTCGAGGTCCCCCGGCGGCCCCTGCCCGGCAGCGAGGTCGGGCCACGCGGGTGGCGTGGGCAGCGACCGCACGATGGTCGCCGGGGAGGCGCTCCGCAGGAAGAACGAGGCCGGGCCCGCCCAGCGCCAGGCCGCCCACTCGGCCAGCCCCACCAGCGCGGGCGGCGGTCCCCATCCCAACCAGGACTTCAGAGGGAGGACGGCCACGCCGGCGGGCGTCCCGACGTCCTCGTCGACCACCCAGCCACGGACGGTCCGCCCGTGGAACGGCGCCCGCACCCGCGTGCCGACCTGCACCTCGTTGCTCCAGCCCGGCGGCACCGAGTAGTCGAACGTCTTGGCCACGGCGGCCACTTCGGTGCGGACACGCACCACCCGCACCCCGCGGTCGACCACGACGTCCTGGGTCACGGGGTCAGTGACTGCCACCGGATGCGCGCTCCCCTCAGGGGAGCGGTCGCGCGCTCAGAGTCCCAAGGCGGTCCGCAGGTCGTCCACCCGCGGGGTGGCCTCCCACGTGAACTCCTTCTCCGAGCGCCCGAAGTGCCCGTAGGCGGCGGTCTTCTTGTAGATCGGGCGCCGCAGGTCGAGATCGCGGCCGATGGCGGCGGGACGCAGGTCGAACAGCTCGCGCACCGCATCGGCGATCTTCTCGGGATCGACCGTTTCGGTGCCGAAGGTCTCGACGAGCAGCGAGACCGGGTGGGCGACACCGATGGCATAGGCCACCTGCACCTCGCAACGCTTTGCGGCTCCGGCCGCGACGACATGCTTGGCCACCCACCGTGCCGCGTAGGCCGCCGAGCGGTCCACTTTCGAGGGGTCCTTGCCCGAGAAGGCTCCGCCACCGTGACGGGCCATGCCGCCATAGGTGTCCACGATGATCTTGCGGCCGGTGAGACCGGTGTCGGCGTGCGGACCACCCAACTCGAAGATGCCGGTCGGGTTGACGTAGATGCTCAAATCCTCCGTGTCGAGATCCGTCGGCAGGAGCGGGTTGATCACGTGCTCGATCAGGTCCGGGCGCAGCTGCTCCTCGAGGTCGATGCCGCCGGCGTGCTGCGTCGAGATGAGCACGGTGTCGATGCGCACCGGGCGCCCGTCCTCGTAGACGACGGAGACCTGCGTCTTGCCGTCGGGACGCAGGTACGGCACGGTGGCCGCCCGGCGCACCTGGGCGAGGCGCTCCGAGAGCCGGTGCGACAGCCAGATCGGCAGCGGCATGAGATCAGGCGTCTCGTCGCAGGCGTAGCCGAACATCATGCCCTGGTCGCCCGCGCCCTGCGCGTTGAGCACGTCCTCGCCGGCCTTGCCGCTGCGCAGCTCGAACGAGTCGTCGACGCCCTGGGCGATGTCGGGTGACTGCGCGTCGAGCGAGACCAGCACGCCGCATGTCTTGCCGTTGAAGCCGTAGAGGTCGTTGTCGTAGCCGATCTCGCACACCGTGTCGCGCACGAGCGCGGGGATGTCGACATAGGTGGACGTCGTGACCTCACCGGCCACGACGACGAGGCCGGTGGTGAGGAGTGTCTCGCAGGCGACCCGGCTCGCCGGGTCACCCTCGAGCATGGCGTCGAGGACGGCGTCAGAGATCTGGTCCGCCATTTTGTCAGGGTGGCCCTCGGTGACCGATTCCGAGGTAAATGTGGTTCTCACGTCGTGCTCCGCTTCTCGTTGTAGTGGGCGAGGACACTATCCAATACAGCATGGGCCACTGCATCCTTGGAGGTCAGTGGGATTTCCTGGGTGATCCCGCTGGAGTCCAGGATCACGACCGCATTCGTGTCGTGATCAAAACCTGTTCCCGGAGCGGTTACGTCGTTAACGACGAGCATGTCAACGCCCTTGCGGGCCAGCTTGCGCCGACCCCGCTCGAGCGCATCGTGGGTCTCTGCAGCGAAGCCCACCAGCACCTGACCCGGAGGCCGCCGCGCGGCCAGGCCGGCCAGGATGTCGGGCGTCGGCTCGAGGACGAGCTCAGGGATCCCCTCGTCCTTGGAGAGCTTCTTCCCCGCCGTTCGTTTGGGGCGGAAGTCCGCCACCGCGGCGGCCATCACGACAACGTCGGCCCCTTCGGCGGCGGCGCCGACGGCGTGTTCCATGTCGGCCGCCGTCTCCACGTCAATCCGCGTCACCGCGGACACGATGTCGGGCGGGAGCTCCAGCGGCGACGACGTCACCAGGGTCACCGACGCGCCGCGGCGGGCCGCGGCCACGGCGAGGGCGTGCCCCTGCTTCCCAGAAGAGCGGTTGGTGATGAAGCGCACCGGGTCGAGCGGCTCGCGGGTGCCGCCCGCGCTCACGGCGATGCGCACACCGTGCAGATCCCGCCGGATCGCCCGTCCGAGCCGCTCCAGGACGCGCGCCGCAATCACACCCGGGTCGGCGAGCCGACCTTCTCCGGAGTCACCGCCGGCCAGGCGCCCGCTCTCGGGGGGGATGATCTCGACCCCTCGCCGTTCCAGCGTGGCGAGGTTCTCGCGCACCGAGGCGTGCTCCCACATTTCGGTGTGCATGGCGGGACACACGATCACCGGCGCCCGCGTGGCCAGGAGCGTGGCACAGAGGAGGTCGTCGGAGAGCCCGGCCGCATAGCGGGCGAGCGTGTGTGCCGTGGCCGGCACGACGAGGACGAGGTCCGCCTGCTGGCCGAGTCTGGTGTGGGGAATCGGTGAAGCCTCGTCCCACAGGGATCGTTGCACCGGTTCGGAGGCCAGCGCGGAGAAGGTCACCTCGCCGACGAAGCGCGTGGCTTCCTCGGTGAGCACCGGCGTCACGTGCACGCCGGCATCGACGAGTTGCCGGCAGACCTCGATCGCCTTGTAGGCGGCAATGCCACCGCAGACGCCGAGCACGACACGGGGTGCTGCGGGGTTGTGATCAGCGCTCACGGGCGTGTCCTCGGTTCCGGAGCTTCCAGCCATCGGCGCTGCTCGCCGGGCCTGATTGTCGGCGCCTAGCTCGCAGCCGGGTCGTCGCCCCCGACGCCGAGCACCTCGATCACTTCGGCGGTCTCGGCCGTGTCGGTGGCGGCCTCGGCTCCAGCCCCCGCTTCACCCAGCAAGCCGGCTTCGGCCGCATCGGCGATGGCAGCGGCCAGCGCTGCCTCTTCCTCGGGGTCCGGTCGGGTGAACGTGGCCTTGCCGGCCGCGATCTCCTCGAAGGCGATGGAAACGGGCTTCCCCGACACGGAGGCCACCTGGGGCGGCACGACCTTGCCCAGGCCTTCGCCGAGGCTGTTGTAGTACGAGTTCACCTGGCGGGCGCGGGCCGAGCCGAGGGCGACCAGGGTGAACTTGGAATCCACCTTGTCAAGGAGCTCTTCAATGGGTGGGTCCATGAGCGTGTGGCGGCCTTGGGCCATCAGGATTCCTCCGGGTTCGCGGCGCAGGGGGCAGCCGATCGAGTCCGATCAACTATAGCCGTCAGTTCGGCCAGGGCCTGTGCAAAGTCGTCGTTGACGACCGTGTGAGCTGCAATTTCGGCCCCACGCACGACTTCGGAGCGTCCCAGCTCCACCCGGCGACGGATATGTGCCTCGTCGTCACCCCGGGCGGCGAGACGCTCGGCCTGCACCTCCGGCGACGGCGGAAGCAACAGGATCACGGTCGCATCCGGGCGCTGGGCCAGGACCTGCTCGGCCCCCTGGACGTCGATCTCGAGCAAGACGTCGCGGCCGGAGGGCGGATCGGGGATGGGCGTGCCCATCAGGTAGTCGAGGAATTCGGCCCACTCGAAGAATCCTCCCTGGGCGACGGCCTCCTCGAAGGTGGGCCGATCGACGAAGACGTAGGCGTCGCGCTCACGCTCACCCGGCCGCGGCTGGCGCGTCGTCCAGCTCCGACTGAGCCAGAGAGTGGGATCCTGCGCGATCAGCGCCGCGGCGATGGTGCCCTTGCCGGCCCCACCAGGGCCGATGAGGACGAAGACGCGCGGCTCTCTGTTGTTGGGTTCAGCGCGCAGTCTCTTTGAGCAGCGATTCGCGCTGCTTGGCACCGAGCCCCTGGAGGCGGCGGCTGTCGCTGATGCCGACGGTCTCCATCAGGCGGCGTGCCTTGACCTTGCCCAGACCGGGCAGAGATTCGAGGACGGACACCACCTTCATTTTGCCGATGGTCTCGTTGGAGTCCGCCTCTTGCAGGAGGTCCGCCAACGAGAGGTTGCCCATCTTGAGCTTGTCCTTGACCTCGGCCCGCTCACGGCGAACCTTGGCAGCCTTTTCGAGTGCAGCTGCGCGCTGCTCTGGAGTGAGTGCGGGAGGTTGCGGCATGGCGAGACCATAGCGCCTCAGCCAGGGCCGTTCACACCCATTTTCCCTCTTCAGCCCATCGCCGCCGCCAACTCGCGGTTCAACGAGCGTGCGCTGTCACGCAAGGCGGCTGGTTCCGGACCCTCGATCAGGAGCCCGCGGGAGCTACTCGGGAGCACCGTGCCGGGCCGACATCCGGCAAAACGGGCCGCCACATCGGCGGGGCGCGCCCCCTGGGCTCCCAGCCCGGGAGCCAGAATAACCCCTCCGAGCTGGGATAACGCGAAATGCGACGGCTCCAGCGTCGCCCCGATGACCGCACCGACCGTTCCGCTCGGCACCTCTGGTGCGCCATTGAGCTCGGCGATCTCGGCCAGGAGCATGTCCTCCACGGAGGGTCCCCCGGCGGTGACGGCCAGTTGCAGGTCCCGCCCCTCGGGATTCGAGCTCCGGGCCACGACAATGACGCCACGTCCGGTGGCCGCCCCGAGCTGGACCAGGGGCGCCAACGCACCGAGGCCCAGGTAGGGGTGGACCGTGACCGCGTCCGCCGCCAGCGAGCTGGCCTCGCCCAACCAGGCGTCGGCATAGGCGGCGGCGGTCGAGTCGATGTCCCCTCGCTTGGCGTCTGCGATCACGATCAGGCCGGCAGCCGTGGCGTCGGCGATCAGCCGTTCCAGCTCCGCCATCCCGGCCGCGCCGTGCCGCTCGAAGAAGGCCACCTGTGGCTTGACCACGCTGACCACGCCGGCGAACGCCTCGACGCACGTCGCGCAGAAGGCGCGCAATCCCTTGGCATCGTCCGGCTGCCCCCACGCCTGCAGCAGCGCCGACGACGGGTCGATCCCTGCGCACAGCGGCCCCGTCGCAGCCGTGGCGGCGGCCACCCGGTCCCCGAAACTGTCAGCCATCACGTCCTCCTTCGTCCGTCGCCGGCACGGGCGTGCCGATCCTTTCCCCTGTGTCACCCAGGCGGTCCCGCACCCGTTGGCGGATGCCCTCCGCGGTGGTGCCATGGGTCGCGCACCACCGCGCCACCTGGTGCAGCACCTTCCACGGTGCCCGGGGGTCGCGGAACGTGGCGGTCCCCACCTGGACGGCATCGGCACCGGCCAGCAACAGCTCCACCGCGTCGTGGCCGGAGAACACGCCACCGACGCCGACGATGGGCAGCTCGGGGAAGGCCGATCGGCACTCCCACACCGCGCGCACGGCGACCGGGTGCACGGCGCCACCGGAGAGCCCCCCGCCGCCGGCGCCCAGGACAGGCCGGCCCGACTCGGTGTCGAGCGCCAGGCCGAGCAAGGTGTTGACGAGGGTCAGCCCATCGGCGCCGCCGTCGACCGCGCCCGTGGCGATCTCGACCAGGTCGGGCACGTTCGGGCTGAGCTTGGCCCAGCGCGGCACGTCACAAGCCGTGGCCTGCAGGACGCGGGCCGTCGACTCCGCCGAGTGCGCGAACATCCGCGACCGGTCCTCCACGTTGGGACAGCTCACGTTGACCTCGAGGGCGCCGATGCACGAACCGCCCGCGGACGACGCTGCGGCCCCTACGAGCTCGGCGGCCCGGGCGTAGTCCGACACTGAACGGCCCCAGATGCTCACGACGACACGCGCGCCGACGGCGGCCAGCGCAGGCAGGTCGTCGCGCACCCACGCCGCCAGCCCGGGGCCCTGCAGTCCCACGCTGTTGAGCATGCCGGCGCCGACCTCGTGCACCCGCGGGGCCGGGTTGCCGGGCCACGGCTCCACCGAGAGGGACTTGACGACGACGGCGCCGAGCTCGCCGAGATCGCCGTACTCGGCGAGCTCGGTGCCGTGGCCGGACGTGCCGGACGCGGTCATCACCGGGTTGGCGAGACGGAGGCTCCCGACGGACGTGGCGAGCGTGGCCGCCCGACGTGCCGCGGGAGTGGGACTCACTGCGACGTCCCCCCGGGGACCGGATGGAGGTCCTGGAGCGCCCGCACCTGGAGCGGATGTGCGCGCGCATCGGCGATCCCCGCCGCCGCCGCACGTGCCGCCGCCAGGGTGGTGAGGCAGGGCACCTTGTGGACCACCGAGGCCGTGCGGATGTGCTGCCCGTCGGCGCGCGGACCCAGGCCGCGGGGCGTGTTCACGACCAGCTGCACCTTGCCTTGCGCGATCAACTCGACCGCATCGGAGGCCACGCCCTCCTCCCCCACCTTGGCGACCAGGGTGTCGACCACGAGCCCCTCGGAGCGGAGGTAGCCCGCCGTCCCCAGTGTCGCCGCGATGGAGAATCCGAGCTCTCCGAAGGCGCGCGCCACCTCCAGCCCGGCCGGCTTGTCACGGTCGGCCAGGGACAGGAACACCGTCCCGGTATCGGGCAGCCGCGTCCCGGACGCCATCTGGCTCTTGGCGAAGGCCAAGCCGAAGGTGCTGTCGACGCCCATGACCTCGCCGGTCGAGCGCATCTCCGGGCCGAGCAGCGTGTCGACACCCGGGAAGCGGTCGAAGGGCAGCACGGCCTCCTTGACGCTCACGTGGTCGAGCACGGGCACGCGGCCGATGACATCGGGCGCGAGCAGACCTTCCTGGCGCAGGTCGGCCAGCGTCTGGCCGACCATCAGGCGGGAGGCCACCATCGCCAGGGGCACGCCGGTGGCCTTGGCCACGAACGGGACCGTGCGGCTGGCCCGGGGGTTGGCCTCGAGCACGTAGACCTGCCCTTCCTTCACCGCGAACTGCACGTTGATGAGGCCGCACACATCGAGCGACGTGGCCAAGGCCCGGGTGTGGCGCTCCAGCTCGTCGACCACCTCGGGGCGCAGCGTCTGCGGCGGCAGTGCGCAGGCGGAATCTCCCGAGTGCACCCCTGCCTCCTCGACGTGCTCCATGACGCCGGCAATCAGGATCTCTCCGCTGCGGTCGCGCACGGCGTCGACGTCGACCTCGACCGCGTCCTCCAAGAACCGGTCCACCAGCACCGGCCGGTCGGCGGTCACGCCGCCTTCGCGCGCCAGCGCGCCCGTGGTCATCGACTGGATGACCCGGCGTACGCCGTCGTCGTCGTAGACGATCTCCATCGCCCGGCCCCCGAGCACGTAGCTCGGCCGCAGGAGGACCGGGTAGCCGACCTGCCCCGCGATGACGAGTGCCTCGGGCGCGCTCGTGGCGGTCCCGCCCGGCGGTTGCGGAATCCCGAGCTCGTGGCACAGCGCGTTCCACCGTTCACGGTCCTCGGCCAGGTCGATGGAAGCGGGGCTCGTCCCCAGCACCAGCTCGGGCGGGAGTGAGCCCGCCAGCTTCAGCGGTGTCTGCCCACCGAGGGAGACGATGACGCCGGCGACCTTCCCGCCAGCGGCGAGCTCGGCGTCGAGCACGTTCGCGACGTCCTCGTCGGTCAGCGGCTCGAAGTACAGGCGGTCAGAGGTGTCGTAGTCCGTCGAGACGGTCTCGGGGTTGCAGTTGACCATCACGGTCTCATACCCGGCGTCGCGCAACGACATGGACGCGTGCACGCAGCAGTAGTCGAATTCGATCCCCTGACCGATCCGGTTCGGACCCGAGCCGAGAATGATCACCCGGGTCCGGTCGGAGGGCCGAACCTCGTCCTCTTCTTCGTACGTGGCGTAGTGGTACGGCGTGAACGCCTCGAACTCAGCCGCACAGGTGTCCACCGTCTTGAAGGTCGCTCGCACGCCGTGCGCCAGCCGGGCGGACCGCATGTCCGCCTCGCTCGCACCGCGCAGGTACCCGAGCTGGGCGTCGGAGAACCCCAGCCGCTTGGCTCTCCGGAAGTCCGCCGGCCCCAGCGAGTCGGCGGCAGCGATGCGCTGGCGCTCGGCTGTGATGCGGGCCACCTGGCGCACGAACCACGGGTCGATGCCGGTCTGGGCCACGACGGTGTCGACCCCGATGCCCCGCCGCAGCGTCGCCTCGAGCTCGAAGATGCGCTCGGGCGTGGCCACGGCGATGCGCGCCAGGAGCTCCTCGCCGCTCAGCCCGTCGAGTGCGACCTCGGCCGCATCGGCGTTGAGCCCCGTCCGGCCCTGCTCGAGGGAGCGCAACGCCTTCTGGAGCGACTCGCAGAATGTGCGACCGATGGCCATGACCTCGCCAACGGACTGCATGCGGGTCCCGAGCCGGGCATCGGCACCGGGCAGCTTCTCGAAGGCCCAGCGCGGGATTTTGGTGACGACGTAGTCGATGGTGGGCTCGAACGAGGCCGGCGTCGCCTTGGTGATGTCGTTGGGGATCTCGTTGAGCAGGTAGCCGACCGCGAGCCTGGCGGCGATCTTGGCGATGGGGAACCCGGTCGCCTTCGAGGCCAGCGCCGAGGAGCGCGACACCCGGGGATTCATCTCGATGATCACCCGGCGACCGGTCGAGGGCTCCACGGCGAACTGCACGTTGGAACCACCCGTCTCGACGCCGACCCGGCGCAGACAGGCGAAGGCGTCGTCGCGCATCGCCTGGTACTCGACGTCGGTCAGCGTCTGCGCCGGCGCCACCGTGATGGAGTCGCCTGTGTGCACGCCCATGGGGTCGAAGTTCTCGATGGAGCACACGACGACGCAGTTGTCCGCGGCGTCGCGCATGACCTCGAGCTCGTATTCCTTCCACCCGGCGATCGACTTCTCCACCAGGATCTGGCCCACCGGGCTGGCGGCCAATCCTTCAGACGCGAGCTGGCCGAAGTGCGCCGCGTCCTCGGCGATGCCCGTCCCCTTCCCACCGAGGATGAAGCTCGGGCGCACCATGATCGGGAAGCCGATGTCGGCGGCGATCTCCTCCGCCTCCTCCAGCGAGTGTGCGAAGCCGGAGCGTGGCACCTCGAGGCCGATCTCCTCCATGGCGGCCTTGAAACGGTCCCTGTCCTCTGCGGTCGAGATCGCCTCGGGCCGCGCTCCGATCACCTCCACGCCGTAGCGCTCCAGGACGCCCAGCTCGACCAGCTGCATGGTGAGGTTGAGGGCCGTCTGCCCACCGAGGGTCGGGAGCAGCGCGTCGGGCCGCTCCTTCTCGATGATGGCCGTCAGCACCTCGGGGTCGAGCGGCTCGATGTAGGTCCGGTCCGCCGTGGCGGGGTCCGTCATGATGGTGGCCGGGTTCGAGTTGGCCAGGATCACCCGGTACCCCTCCTCGGCCAGCACGCGGCAGGCCTGCGTGCCCGAGTAATCGAACTCGCAGGCCTGGCCGATCACGATCGGTCCCGACCCGATGACGAGGATCGTGTGCAGGTCGTCGCGCCGTGGCATGGCGGGCTCCTCGACCGCGCTCAGCGCGCCCCGGCGCCGGTCCCGGCGCCGGTGGAACGGGTGGGATGGGTCAGCATGAGCTCGCGGAAGGCACCGAAGAGGTAGCGCGCATCGTGCGGGCCGGGTGCGGCCTCGGGGTGGTACTGCACCGAGAACGCAGGCGCCCGCAGCGAACGGAAGCCCTCGATGACGCCGTCGTTGAGGTTGACGTGCGTGGTCTCCGCATCGGGAATGGAGCCGGCGGCGACCGCGTAGTTGTGGTTCTGGCTCGTGATCTCGACAACGCCGGTCTCGAGGCGCTGCACGGGGTGGTTGGCGCCGTGATGCCCGAAAGGCAGCTTGTAGGTCGACCCACCCAGTGCGGTGGCAAGGATCTGGTGGCCGAGGCAGATCCCGAAGACAGGCACGCGCCCGACGAGGTCGGCCACGGCGCCGGTCGGGCCCGGCAAGGCGGCGGGATCACCCGGGCCGTTGGAGAGGAACACGCCATCGGGCTCGAGCGCGAGCGCGTCGTCGGCTGCCGTGCCCGCCGGCACCACGGTCACGGAGCCGAGCGCGGTGAGCAGCTGCACCATGGTCGTCTTGACGCCGAAGTCGTAGGCCACGATGCGCAGTCCGCTGCTCGCTCCGGGGCCGGTCCCCGCGTGCGTGCGGGGCTCCGTCATGGTGACGCCGGACACCAGGTCGAGCCCGTCGGTGCCGACGGCGTTGGCTGCGGCGGCTCGCAGTTCGGACTCGGGTGCCGTTCCGAATGCGCACGGTACGGCGCCCGCCTGGCGGACGTGCCGGGCCAGACGCCGTGTGTCGACGCCGGTCAGGGCCGGCACGCCGTGACGACGGAGGAAGGGCTCCAGGCCCTCGGTCGCCCGCCAGTTGGACGGCTCGTCGGCCAGGTCACACACCACGACCCCCCGGCAGTTCGGGGCAACGGCCTCGTCGTCGGCGGCGTTGGTGCCGTAGTTACCGATGTGCGTGCTGGTGAAGGCGATGACCTGTCCCGCGTAGGACGGGTCCGTGATGACCTCTTGGTACCCGCTCATGGCGGTGTTGAACACCAGTTCGCCCGTGGCCACCGGCACGTCGGCGCCCGCCGCCTCGCCCCGGAAGACGCTCCCGTCCGCGGTCACGAGCAGCGCGGCGGGCCGCTCCCCGCCACCGGTCAGCGCCGCGCTCACCGTTGTGCCATCGCGTCGATCACGACCGCTTCGCCCCGCAGCACCGTGTGGCGGACCGCGCCGGTGAAGCTCCGACCCGCGTACGGCGTGTTCCGGCTGCGGCTGGCCAGCGCAGCCGGGTCCACGACGGTCGTGGCGGTCGGGTCGAAGACGCAGAGGTTCGCTGTCGATCCCTCCTCGACGGGGCCGCCCTGGGCGCTGTGGCCGCCGCCGCGCCGGTCCGTCGCCGTCAGCTTGGCGATGACCGCGGGCTGCGCGCTGAGCAGTGCGAAGATCCGTGCCGGTCCGAGGTGCGGCGAGAGCACCTCCCAGGCGATGGGCAGCGCCGTCTCCAGGCCGAGCATGCCGGGCGGGGCCTGTGTGAAGGGGAGGTCCTTCGACTCGGGCGCGTGCGGCGCGTGATCGGTCGCGACCGCGTCGATGGTGCCGTCGCACAACCCGGCGATCACGGCGCTGACGTCGTGGTCGGTGCGCAGGGGCGGGTTGACCTTGAAGACCGGGTCGTAGCCGGCCACGAGGGCATGGGTGAGCAGCATGTGATGCGGGGCCGCCTCGGCGGTGACCGGGAGGCCCTCGTCCTTGGCCCGGCGGATCAGGTCGACGGAGCCGGCGGTGGACATGTGCAGGAAGTGCACGGGCGCTCCGGTCAGGCGGGCCAGCGCGATGTCCCGCGCCACCATGGCCTCCTCGGCCGCGGCCGGAATGCCCGGTATGCCGAGCCGGCTCGACCAGGACCCCTCGTGCATGGCGCCGCCGGCAGCCAGGCAGTTGTCCTCGCAGTGCTGGGCCAGCGTGACGCCGAGACCCTTGGCGTAGTCGAGTGCCCGCCGCATGAGCGCGCCGTCCTGCACGCCGGCGCCGTCGTCGGTGAAGAGGGTGATGCCGAGCTCCGCCAGCTCGCCCATCGGCGCCAGCGCCTGGCCGGCCCGCCCGACGGTGATGGCACCGGCCACGGCCACCTCGGCGGTGCAGCCGGCCCCGAGTGCCAGGACCTCGGCGGCCACGCCGGCGGAGTCGATCGCCGGCTCGGTGTTGGGCATGGCCACGATCGCCGTGTAGCCACCGAGTGCGGCAGCGCGGGCACCGGTCTCGATCGTCTCGGCCTCTTCGCGGCCGGGCTGGCGCAGGTGCGTGTGCAAGTCGACGAGGCCCGGCCCGACCAGGCAACCGCCGGCATCGAGCACCAGCGCACCGGAGGGGACCTCGAGGGACGTGCCGACCGCGACGATCTCGGTGCCGCGCACGGCGACGTCGCCCCGGGCCAGGCCGTCGGGCCCGACGACCGTGCCGCCCCGGATGATCAGACTGGGCTCAGGCAACGGCCGGCACCTCTCCGATCGCCGGGAGCTCGCCCCCGAGAAGGAGGAAGAGGATGGCCATGCGCACGGCGACGCCGTTGGCCACCTGCTGCGTGACGACGGTGCGCGGCAGGTCGGCCACGTCGGAGGCGATCTCGACGCCGCGCACCATCGGCCCGGGGTGGGTGACGATGGCGTGCTCGGAAAGGCGCTCGGCCCGGCGCGCCGTCAGCCCCCAACCGGCCGTGTACTCGCGCAGGCTCGGGACGAACGACCCGCTGCCCCGCTCGGCTTGGAGGCGGAGGAGCGAGACCACGTCGGTGTCGCCCAGTGCCGCATCGAGGTCGGTCGCCACCTCGACCGGCCAGCCCTCGAGCGAGGGCGGGAGCAGGCTGCCCGGTGCGGCGAGCGTGACGTGCGCACCCAGGGCGGTGTAGGCGAGCACCTCGGAGCGGGCCACCCGGCTGTGCCGGATGTCGCCGACGATCAGGACGCGCAGGCCCTCGAAGCAGGCGATGCCGAGCTCCTCGGGGGCGGCGCCCTTGCGCTCGGCCAACACCTGGCGCACGGTGAAGCAGTCGAGGAGGGCCTGCGTCGGGTGCTCGTGCCACCCGTCGCCGGCGTTGACCACGTGGGCCCGCTCGACCCAGCGCGCCACCTGGTGCGGCGCCCCGGCCGACGAGTGCCGGATGATGACGGCGTCGATGCCCATGGCCTCGACCGTCTCGACGGTGTCGCGCAGGCTCTCGCCCTTCTTGACCGAAGAGTTGGCCACGGCGAGCGAGAGCACGTCGGCCGAGAGGCGCTTGGCTGCCGTCTCGAAGGAGAGACGGGTGCGCGTCGACTCCTCGAAGAAGAGCGTCGCCACGACCTTGCCCCGCAGCGTCGGGACCTTGGGCACGGAGCGGCGCTCCACCTCGGCGAAGGCCTCGGCGACGCGCAACACCTCGGCGATGCCGTTGGCATCGAGGTCGGCGACCGAGAGCAGGTGCTGGGTACCGGTCACTTGTCCTCCAGGCTCCCGATCCAGACGCCGTCCTCGCCGACGTCGACCATCTCCTCCCGCCGCGTGGGGAGGTTCTTCCCCACGTAGTCGGGCCGGATGGGCAGCTCGCGGTGGCCGCGGTCGACCATGACCGCCAGCTGGATGGACCGGGCCCGGCCGAAGTCGTTGAGTGCGTTCAGGGCGGCCCGGATGGTCCGGCCGGTAAAGAGGACGTCGTCCACGAGGACCACCACCTTCCCGGCCAGGTCGACCGGGATGTCGGTCACGGCCTCCGGGAGGACCGGGCGCAGACCGATGTCGTCGCGGTAGAAGGCCACGTCGAGGCTGCCGACGGCGAGCGTGTCGACCCCTTCGATCTGGCGGAGGATCTCGGCCATTTTGGTGGCGAGCGGGACACCGCCCGTCTGCAGGCCCACCACGACGACGTCTTCGACTCCCCCGTTGCGCTCCACCACCTCGTGCGACATCCGGGTCAGGGCGCGCAGGACGTCGGCGGCGGTCAGGACCTGGGAGTGGGCCACGAACACTCCCCCGAGGGGTCGCGTACTGACTGCGTTCGCGTTCGGCCACTGCTCCTCCTGCCGTGTGAGCCTCACGGGACTCACTTCACGGTCAGGAGCACACTCTAGCGCGCCGGTGCGCGGTGCGGACCGGCGATGTCCCCCGGCCCCTACGGCGAGGGCGGTCCGAGGTCGGCGGCGATGGTGGCCAGGATCCCGTTGACGAACCGGCCCGACTCGTCGGTCGAGTACTCCTTGGCCAGCTCCACCGCCTCGTCGATGACGACGGCCGGCGGCGGGCCGTCGGGGTCGAGCAGCTCGGCCACGGCCAGCCGCAGCACGATGCGATCGATGACCGCCATGCGGTCGAGCGGCCAGCCGACCGAGGCGCCCCCGATGCGCCGGTCGGCCTCGGCGCGGCTCCCCACGGCGTTGGCGATCAGCGTCCGGACGTAGGGATCGGGCGGCACGGGAAGGTCGTCGACGACCTGGAGCGGCCCCTCGCCCTTGAGCTCGGCCTCGTAGAGCAGCGAGAGGGCCCGCTCGCGTTGCTGGTGGCGGGGAGCAGCGTCGGTCATCGGCAGTCCTCCCCGAGTCCTCGGCCGGCGGCTGCAGTCGGTCGGCGAGGCGGCCGGGCCGTCAGGCCCGGGTCAGGTACTCGCCGGAGCGGGTGTCGACCTTGATCACGTCCCCGATGTTCACGAAGAGGGGGACCTGGACGACGTGGCCGGTCTGCAGCGTGGCCGGCTTGCGCGCGCCCGAGACCCGGTCGCCCTGCATGCCGGGCTCCGTCTCGGTCACGGTCAGCTCGACGGCGGCGGGGAGCTCGACGCCGACGATCTCGTTGTTGTAGATCTGCAGGTTCACCGCGTCGCCCTCCTTCAGGAAATTGGGGGCGTCTCCGAGAGAGTCGGGCGCGGCCTGCGTCTGCTCGTAGTTGGTCGTGTCCATGAAGACGTAGTCGCTGCCGTCGCGGTAGAGGAACTGCATGTCCCGCTTGTCGATGATCGCCTGCTCGAGCTTCTCGTCGGCCCGGTAGGTGCGCTCGATGACGGCGCCGCTGCGGACGTTCTTGAGCTTGGTGCGAACAAAGGCGCCGCCCTTGCCGGGCTTGACGTGCTGGAACTCGACGACGCTGAACAGGCCCTCCGGGAGGTCCAGGCTCATGCCGTTCTTCAGGTCATTGGTCGAGACTGCCATGGATGTCCTTTGTGAATCGGGTCAGGGGGCGGGCGCCGTCCTCGGTCACGACCAGAGTGTCCTCGACACGGACGCCGCCGTGCCCGGGAACATAGACACCGGGCTCGACGGTGACGACGAAGCCGGGAGCGAGGATAGCAGTGCCCAATTGGCTGACCGTCGGGGCCTCATGGATATCGAGGCCGACACCGTGCCCCGTTCCGTGCTCGAAGCGCTCGGCCCAGCCGGCATCGGCGATGATCTGGCGGCAGATGTCATCGACGTCCTTGGCCGCGATCCCCGGCCGCACGGCGGCGGCGCCGGCCGCCTGCGATGTCTGGACGACATCGAAGATGCGGGCCAGCTCGCCCTCGGGCTCGGCGTCGACGCAGAAGGTGCGGGTCATGTCCGAGCGGTAGCCCTCGAACGTCGCGCCGAAGTCGACCACCACGGGGTCCCCTCCGTTGATCGTCCTGGAGCCCGGGTGATGGTGCGGCTTGGCCGAGTTCTCCCCGGCGGCGACGATGGTCTCGAAGGCGGTGCTCTCGGCGCCGCCCCGGCGCATCGCTGTGTCGAGTGCGAGCGCGAAGTGCTCCTCCGTGACCCCCTGGCTCATGAGCGGGAGCACCTCGAAGAGCGCGGCGTCGGCGATGGCGGCGGCGCGCTCCATGCGGGCGATCTCTGCCGGATCTTTGCGCTCGCGCAACGCCTCGACGGCGTTGGCGGTGGCAACCAGCCGGTCACCGCCGACGCTGTCGGCCCAGCTGCGCTGGCCGCTCCAGGTGACGTTGCCGGCCTCGAGCCCGATGCGGCCGATGCCGTCGGCTTCGAGCGCGGCCCGTGCGGCCTGCCGCTGCTCGGCGCCCGCGCCGATGGCGATCTCGACCTGGCCGGCGGCGCCGGCCCGCTCGACCTGCTCGGCCGACTGCGTGCGGTAGCGGCCGTCCGTCGTGAGGAGGGCGACGTCTTTCGTGACGGTCAGCACGGCGGCCGAGCCCGTGAACCCCGTGAGGTAGCGCACGTTGGGCAGCGTGGTCACGACGAGGGCGTCGATCTCGTGCTCGTCGAACGCGGCGCGCAGGCGGTCGAGCCGGCCGGTGACCGTGATGGGCGGGAGGGGCGCGTTGGCGGGCACGTAGGGGTTGGCACGGGCGGTGGTGGTCATGGGGCTCAGGATCCCTTCAGGAGTGCGGCCGTGGCGTCGATGGCGAGCTCGTAGCCGAGCCCGCCGAAACCGGCGATGACCCCCGACGCCACCGGGGCCAGCACCGACGTGTGCCGGAAGGGCTCGCGGGCGGCGGGGTTGGAGAGGTGCAGCTCGACGACGGGCCCCTCGAACGCGGCGACGGCGTCGTGCAGCGACCATGAGGTGTGGCTCAGCGCGCCGGCGTTGATCACCAGCGCATCCGCCCGGCCGCGGGCGCCGTGGACCGCTTCGACGAGGTCACCCTCGTGGTTGGACTGCAGGTGTTCGAGCTCGAGGCCGTGCCGTGTGGCGGCCGCCTCGGCGCGCGCCACGTGCTCGGCCAGGGTGGCCGTGCCGTAGATGGCGGGCTCCCGCTCGCCGAGCAGGTTCAGGTTGGGTCCCGACAGGAGGAGGACGAGGCTCACGTGCGGGCACCCATGTCAGCCAGGGTAGCGACCACGTCGGTGGCGGCCACGCCGCGCACCGTCTCGACCCCGTTCGGTCCGTCCAGCACGAACGTCAGATCCTGCTGGGCCTTCTTGTCCCGTCCCATGAACGCGATGAGCTCCTCCGCCCGGGCGCCGGCCGGCAGATCGGTCGGCAGGTCGAAGCTCCCGATGACACGGCGGTGCTCGGCGACGCGTTGGGCGTCGATGCGTCCGAGCCGCTCCGCCAACAGCGCGGCGAAGAGGATCCCGATGGCCACCGCCTCGCCGTGACGCAGGTCCCAGTCGGGGTGGTCGACCAGCGCCGCCCCCTCGAGCGCGTGCGCCAGGGTGTGGCCGTAGTTGAGGATCATGCGGCGGCCGCCCTCGCGCTCGTCCTCCGCCACCACGGCCGCCTTGATGCCCGCGCACCGAGCGACCTGCTCCTCGATCGGTTGGTCGGCCGTGGGGGCGTCGCCGAGAAAGGCGTACTTGGCCACTTCGCCCCGGCCGCAGGCCCACTCGCGGGGCGGGAGCGACGAGAGCGTCTCGGTGTCGCACAGCACGGCATTGGGTTGCCAGAACGCGCCGAGGAGGTTCTTGCCCTCGGGCAGGTTGACGCCCGTCTTGCCGCCGATTGCCGCGTCGACCTGGGCCAGCAGCGAGGTGGCCACGTTGATGTAGGCGGTCCCGCGGTGGTAGCTCGCGGCGGCGAACCCCGCCACGTCGGTCACGATGCCGCCACCGACGGCCACGATGACGTCGGCGCGGGAGAGCCCGTGCCGGGCGCAGAAGCGGGCGACGGCCTCGACGGTGGCGAGCGTCTTGGCTTCCTCGCCGTCGGGGATGTGGCAGACGTGGAAGGGGACGCCGGGGTCGACGCCCTCGACCCAGCCGGCCTGCACGATCGCCTCCTGGGTGACGATCACGGCGGACTTGGCGCCGGGCGGCAGGAAGCGTGCGACCTCGTGGCGGGCTCCCCCGCCGACGAGCACCGGATAGGACCGGTCGGCCAGGTCGACCGAGAGGGCGCGCACTGTTTCGCTCGCTCCGCCGCTACCGGGTGTGGCCAGGAGCGGTGGAGGGGGTACCCGTGGTGATGGAATCGACGATGCGCTCGACCACTGCGGTGGGGTCGAGGTCGTCGACGTCGATCACGACGTCTGCCACTTCGTCGTAGAGCGGGGCGCGCACGGCGTTGAGTCGGACGAGCGCCTCTGCGGGGTCCGAGCCGAGGAGCGGCCGGCCCGTACCGTCCCCGACGCGGGCGGCCGACGTCTCGGGCCGTGCGCGCAGCCAGACCACCACGCCACTCTCCGCAATGCGCCTTCGGTTGTCCTCGCTCAGCACGGCGCCGCCCGCCACGGACACCACGGACGGCTTGGGGTCGTCACAGGCGTCCGCCAGCACGCCGGCCTCGGCGCGGCGGAAGGCCGCCTCACCGTCACGCGTGAACAACTCGGGCACGGTCAGACCCGTGGCCGCCTCCACGTCGGCGTCCGAGTCCCGGTACCCCCACCCCAGGCGTTGGGCCAGGAGCTGTCCCGTCGTGGTCTTCCCGGCGCCCATCATCCCGACGAGCAGGATGCGGGGGGTCATCCCGCTGCGGTGTCCGGGCCCGCAGTGGGGGTGCCGACGGCGGAGGACGGCGTCGTTCCCAGCGCGGCGACGAAGCCGTCGCGGTTGCGCACCATCTCGGCCAGCGAGTCGCCCCCGAACTTGCGCAGTGCCTCGGTGGCGAGAACGAGCGCTGTCATCGACTCGGCGACGACCCCCATGGCCGGCACGGCGGTGACATCGGTGCGCTCACGGAAGCTGACGGTCGATTCCTTGGTGACGACATCGACCGTCTCGAGCACGGGCCGGTTCAAGGTGGCGAGCGGCTTCATCGCCACGCGGGCAACGAGCAGCGCGCCATTGGAGATGCCGCCCTCGATCCCGCCCGCCCGGTCCGTGGGCCGGACATAGCCCTTCGTCTCGTCGTAGTGGATCGCGTCGTGCGCGTCGGAACCCCGGCGGGCGGCGTTGTCCCAACCGTCCCCGATCTCGACCGCCTTGACCGCCTGGATCGACATGAGCGCCTGGGCGAGGTTGGCGTCGAGCTTGCGGTCCCAGTGCACATGGCTGCCGAGGCCCACGGGCACGCCGTAGGCCAGGATCTCGGCGACGCCGCCCAGGGAGTCGCCGACCTTGGCTGCCGCCTTCACGGCGGCGACCATCGCCTCCTCCCCTGCCGCGTCGAAGCAGCGGACGGCGCTGGCGTCCACCTTGCCCAGGTCGCCGGCGCCGGGTCGGGCGCTCCCCGGAGGGGTGGCGGCCTCGCCCAGGGCGACGATGTGGCTGACGATGCTGACCCCGAGGTGGTGCAGCAGCAGCTTGGCGAGCGTGCCGGCGGCGACACGGGCGGCGGTCTCGCGGGCGGAGGCCCGCTCGAGGACGTCGCGGGCGTCCTCGAAGCCGTATTTGAGCATGCCCGGCAGGTCGGCGTGGCCGGGACGGGGCTGGGTCAGCACCTTGGAAGGAGCGCCGGGCTCGGGGGACATCTCCTCGGTCCACTTCGGCCACTCGGTGTTGGCGATCTCGATGGCGACGGGCGACCCGAGCGTGCGGCCGTGCCTGACGCCGCCGACGAGGGAGATCTCGTCCGCCTCGAAGCGCATGCGCGGACCACGCCCGTAACCGAGCCGGCGCCGGGCCAGCTCGTCGCCGATGTCGGAGGCCTCGACGGGCAGCCCCGCGGGCAGGCCCTCGACGATCACGACCAGGGCGCGACCGTGAGACTCTCCGGCGGTCAGAAAGCGCAGCACACAGCAACGCTACCGGACGGCCAACGCCGTCCCGGAGCCCCGAACGCCCCTACAGGGGGGAACCTTCTCTCGGCGAGGAGATCCTCTGATGGTGGGTCTATTGGTAGAAGGGGTTCTCGCCGCCGCTGTGGTCGGTGACGTCGAGGACCCGGGTCAATTCGGGCACCTCTTCGAGGAGCGTGGTCTCGATGCCCTGGCGCAGCGTCATCTGTGACATGGCGCACCCCTGGCACCCACCGGAGAGCCGCACGTAGGCGCTGCCGTCCTCGTCGTTGAGCGCGACCAGATCGGCGCGGCCACCGTGGCTGGCGATGGAAGGGTTGACCGCCTGCTCCAGCACGGCCACGACCCGCAGCGCCAGCGGCCCCGTGATGCCCTTGGCCAGGATTTCGGGCGGCACGCCGGGCGAGGCCTCTTCGGCGGTCGGCGTGTTCGGGTTGACCAGCACGAGGCCACCGCCACCGTCCTCCGACCACTCGAGACGGGCGCCACGCAGACGGTCGATGCTGCCCTCGGGGATGACGACCACGAGCTCGTCCTGGGTGTGGCTGACGTCGCCGTCGTCGGCGTCCGAGATGGCCTGGAAGTAGAGGTCGTAGATGAAGGACCCCTCCTGTACGCCGCGCACCTCGAGCCAGAGGGCCAGGGTCGCCGGGTCGGGCTCCTGCGCGATGGCGTCTCGCACGATCTTGTGAGCCTCGGGCGTCAGGGTGACGACGGGGGTGGTCGTCTGGAGATCTTCAGTGGTCGTTGCCATGGAGGGCAGTCTACGGCGTGCCATCCCGGTCCGGCCCCACATCCCGGTCGGCCCGGCGGTGCGGGGCGGCCCCTCCGGAATCTTCGGGTCGCATGGCGCGCCGGCGGTGCGTCGAGCGCAGGTGCACACGCTGTATCGTGCCTGGCTGTGGCCATCACCCCGACCGACACGCACGAGTGGATCAGTTTCGAGGACGACGAGGAAGAGCGGACGTGGATGTTCGACGCCACGTTCCTGACGAGCAACTGGACCTGCATCTTCGGCAACGGTTGCCAGGGAGTGCTCACTGGCCCCGCGCCCGAGCTGGTGCAGGGCTGCTGCAGCTACGGCGCCCATCTGGTCAACAAGAAGGACGCCCGGCGGGTCGAGAAGGCCGCCGCCACGCTCTCGCCCGAGGAATGGCAGAACCACGGGACGAAGAAGAGCGTGATCCACGTCAACAAGAGCGGGGAGACCGTGACGCGGCTTGTCGACGACGCCTGCATCTTCCTCAACAAGCCCGGGTTCGCCGGCGGTGTCGGGTGCGCCTTCCACGTCGCCGCCATGAACCGGGGCGTCGACCACATGACGCTGAAGCCCGAGGTGTGCTGGCAGCTCCCGCTGCGCCGGGAGGACGCCGTGGACGACGACGAGGGCCACGTCACCTCGGTCATCCGCCAGTGGGACCGGCGCCACTGGGGCAAGGGAGGACGCGAGTTCCACTGGTGGTGCACGGAGTCCCCCGAGGCCTTCGTGGGGTCCAAGCCGGTCTACGAGGAGATGCAGCCCGAGCTGACCAAGATGGTCGGCGCCAAGATCTACGACCAGTTCGTGGAGCTGGTGCAGGAGCGTGAGCGCCTGCGGACGAAGGGTGTGTCACTCCCCCACCCCGCCGTGCGGAGCCGAGCGAGCAACGGAGCGGCCGACACCGAGTGAAGCAGCGCCGCTCGGAATGAGGCGGCGCCCCTCTCCGTCAGACGGCGCGGCTAGTCGTTCAGCGGGTCGTCGTCCGCAACGGCACTCGTCGGCATGGAGCCGAGAATGCGGTCGTACTTGTCTTCCTCCGCCAGGCACCACGACGCGTGGACGTCGTCGGGCTCAGCGCCGCACTCGGCGCATCGTCCCGTCGACTCTGTCGACGATCGCTTCAGGCTGCGCGCTTCTTCGAAGCGCCGATGGCGTCCCTTTTTCACGAGAACTCCTTGTCACACCCGGTCCGCATCTTGGCGTCCCGCCCCCTGGTGGCCAGACCGTACGGGCAGCTCGACCGTTGACCCATTGTAGTGGTTGTGGGCGGCATGCCTGCCCGGGCGCAGGTCAGGAGCCCAATCTTGGCGCGCGCTGGGTTCGGCCCCGAGACGACGGATGACCTCTCTGCGCTGGGTCCGGCCCGCAGCACCTGGTCACGGTTCCGGCACGGTCGCCCGGCGACACCCGCTGGCCCCCGTGCACGTCTGGCCGAGCAGGGCACCGAAGCGTCGAGGTCGGCCGAGTGGAGCCCGTGCCTGACCCGTTTCGGCGATGACGCCGCCGCGGAGGGTGGTGGCGGCGGGGTGGGCGGTCGTCGCTCATCCGCCCGTGCAACCTCTACGCTGACCTCCATGCCCGGGTTCGACCCGCAAGAGATGGTGGCCCGCTTCCGGGCCCGGGCCGAGGCGGTCCGCACGCGCGGGATGCCGCCGATCGAGGGCCCCGAACGCCAGCGCTTTCGAGAGCAGGCCCAGCGGGATTTCGCGGACTTCGCCATGATCGGGGACGCGCAGATCGAACTGGTCGACGGGATCCTGACGCTGCGCATCGACCTGCGGCCGCCGGTGCAGGACAGCGATGGCGCCGGGAGTTCCGCCTGAGCCCGGGGTGGTCAGCTGTCGGCGGTCGACCGTCAGCCGCCGTAGTGCATGCGGGTGTCTTCCATGCGCAACACCTCTGAGGGCTCGCCACCCACCTCGGTGACCTCACCGATGCAAAGGGTGTGGCTCCCCAAGGGTGTCGCGCTGGCCAGCCGGCAGTCGAGGTAGCCCGCCGCTGACGCCAGCACGGGCCGCCGGTTCGGTCCGACCTCGGTGACGGGCCGGCCCGACAAGGCGAGGACGGCCCCGTCTGGGGCGCGCTCGACGTGTTCGCCCGCGACGGGCTTCACGAAGCGGCGCACCACGTCCCGCTCGGTGCGGGCGAGGATCGAGATGGTGAAGCCCCCGCCGGCCTCCACGAGCCCGGCGGTGATCGAGTCGTGCTCCAGCGCCACGCCGACCAGCTTGGGCTCCATGCAGACCTGGACGACCAGGTTGGCCGTCATGAGGTTCACCTCCTCGCCGTGGCGGCTGCCGATCAGGTACAGACCGGTCGGAAGTGCCCACAGCACCCGGCGGCGGTGGCGGTCGAACTCGTCCGCGGCGGCAGTGACCTCGGCGTCGGGGGTGGTCTTCGCGGCGGGGGTGGCGTCGGCCGCAGTTTCGTCGGCGCTCACCCGAAGATGCCCCCGCTCGAGTTGTCGGTGGTGGTCGTGGTGGACACCGAACGGCCGTCGATCTGGCGGATGCGTTGGAGCACCTGGTTGTAGAGGGCTTCGGCCTTGATGCCGTTGCGCTCGGACTCGGCGAGCAGCTTCGTGTTGGTGGCACCGGCGTCGAAGCACTCGTTGCCCGCCGTACCCTCGAGCCCGTACGCCTTGGTCAGGAGGTCGGTGACCTCGGGGTCGGGTGAGGGGAGATTCGTATTGGCCATCTCGGCATCGTTGAGCAGGGTGGCGCACGCTGCGTGCACGGCGCCCGTCCCGTTGGGCACGTCCTTGGGGATCCGCGCGTTGTCGGCGATCAGCGTCCCGATCTCCTCGCCCAGGCTGGTGCCGCTGACCCAGACCGACATGCGATGCGCCGGCGAACCTTGCTGATCCGCCCCCGCGCACGAGGTGAGCGTGAGCGCACAGCCGACCAGGAGCACGAGTGACACGGCGAGGACCCGTCTCCTCATGTGGCCCGGACGATGTGGACCTCTTTTCGGCCCTTGCGGAGCACGAGGTACCGGTCGTGCAGGAGATCGGCCGGCGCGAACGTGCGCCCGTCGTCCGTCTGCCGCACGTTGTTGACGTAGGCGCCGCCCTGCTCGACGGTCCGCCGAGCTTCCTTCTTCGACTTCACCAGTCCGATGCGCTCGAGCATCTCGGTGAGGGTCAGGCCGCCCAGGAGCTCGGTCCGCGGGAGGTCCGTGGTCGGCGCATCCTCCGTGACGGCGAGCAGCATGTCCTCGCTGAGCCCGGCGATCTCCTCGCCGAAGAGGGCGGCGGACGCCTCCTCGCACTTGGCGACCTCGGCGTCGCCGTGGACCAGCCCGGTGACGGCGCGGGCCAGCGCCCGCTGCGCCTCACGGCGTTGCGGCTGTTCGGCCGTCTGACGGTCGAGGTCGGTGATCTGCTCGTGGTCGAGGAAGCTCAGGAACCGGAGCAGCTCGCCCACCTGATCGTCGGGCGTGTTGAGAAAGAACTGGTACATGGCGAAGGGACTGGTGCGCTTCGGATCGAGCCAGACCGTTCCCGACTCGGTCTTGCCGTACTTCGTCCCGTCCGCCTTCACGATGAGCGGGGTGGTGAAGCCCCACACCTCGTCGCCACAGACCTTCCGGATGAAGTCGACGCCCATGGTGATGTTGCCCCACTGGTCGCTGCCGCCGAACTGGACGTCGCAGCCATGGTCGAGGTGCAGCCGCAGGAAGTCGTACGCCTGGAGCAGCATGTAACTGAACTCCGTGTAGGAGATCCCCTGGTCCGGTCGCTCGAAGCGGCTCTTGACCGACTCCTTGGCCACCATCTGGTTGACAGTGAAGTGCTTCCCGACGTCCCTGAGGTACTCGAGGGTCGACAGCGTGCTGAGCCAGTCGGCGTTGTTGAGCAGCAGGGCGCGGTCCAGGTCGAGGAACTGGCCGAGCTGCGGTCGGATGCCCTCGAGGTAGCCCTCAATGGTTTGGAGGTCGAGGAGCTGGCGCTCATCCTGCTTGCCGCCCGGGTCGCCGATCATGCCCGTGCCGCCACCGGCCAGGGAGATCGGTCGGTGGCCCGCCTCCTGGAACCTCCGGAGCGTGCACAGCTGCATCAGGTTGCCGACGTGGAGACTGTCGGCTGACGGGTCGAAGCCCGCGTAGACCGTGAGCCCGGGTTGATCGAACCGCTTCGGGAGATCCGTGTCGGTCATCTGGTGGATCAGGCCGCGGAAGGTGAGGTCCTCCGAGAGCGTGGGCATGCCTCGACTTTGCCATACGCAGGTAGGTTGATCGGCCGCAAGGGCGTCCGTGAAGGGTGATGTGGTGATCAGATGATCGTGGACAACGGTTCGCTCCCCCTGCCGATGTCGGGTTCGTTGCCGCCTGATCTCCAAGGGACCTTGTTCCGGGTGGGGCCGGCGGGGCCGTGGGGGTCCGGGCCCGAGCGTGAGACCGCCGGGCCGAATGGCGCTGCCCGGTCTGACGCTGCCGGAGCTCACGGCGCCATGGGGTCGGATGGGGTGGCCGGGTCGGATGATGGAGCCGGCGATCGGTCCGGTGGCGGGCGGGCAGGTGCCCTGCACGCCGTGGAGCTGAGGGACGGCCGGGCCGTCTGGTATCAGCGCCAGGAGTCCGACGCCACGGCGGGTGTCTTCTGGCACGCCAACGCTGTCCTGGCTCTCCCCGAGACCGGGATTCCCTCGCGGTACACCCGATTCCTGGAGCCCGAGGAGTTCGTCAGCGGGCTCACCGTTCCGATCGCGTCACACGTGCACCGGTTGGCCTCCGACGGCGGACGGGTCCTGTTCGGGGTCGAGGGCGGCGTTGCGGTCGACGACGGCGGTGACGAGGGTGACGGGATCTTCTTGCGCATCGGTGAATGGGATGCTGCGGGCGCGTTGCGCTCCGCCCAGTCGGTCGAGCTGGAGCGCGCCACGTGGCAGCACGACATCGGTGTCACGGCGGAGCATGTGGTGTTCATCGAGTCGCCCACCGCTCGCCTGCCGGCGTCGAAGGGCACCGCCTGTGCCGTGCCCTTCGGGTGGGTGCCCGGAGCCGAAGGCTGGATCGGCGTCGTGCCCCGCAGCGGAGACGGTTCTGCGGTGCGGTGGATCCGGCTCGATCCCTGCTTGGTGACGCACGTGCTCGGCGCCTACGACGAAGCGGATGGCGGCGGGGGCATCGTCCTCCTCGTCTGCCGCTACGGCGTGCCCGAGCGGGGCCAGCCCGTCGACCTGTCGGCATCCGTCGTCGGTCCCGCCGGCCTCGGGCTCACGGCAATCGGTGGGACCCTCGGCGTGCTGGAGCGCTGGCGGATTGTGGGCGATCACGTCGAGCAGGTACAGATCGACGACCGCTTCGTCGAGTACCCACGAATGGACGCGCTGTGCGAGGGCGGCCCCTTCCGCTATGGCTACTCCCTGGAAGTGGGGTGGGCGGCAGCGAGCTCGAGCAGCCATGCCGCCGAGGCGTCCCCGGTCGGCGTGTTGAAGTTCGACCTGGCCCGTGACGAGGTGTCGTCGTGGAATCCCGGAGCTGGCTGCACGCCGGCCGAGCCGATCTTTGTGCGCGCGGTCGACGGGCACACCGACGACGAAGGCTGGCTTCTCACGATCGTTGACGACGCGAACCGCGGCGCCAGTGATCTGTATGTCCTCGATGCGTCGTCGCTGGGCCGCGGGCGCCCGGAGGCGGTCATCCACCTGCCGGCACGACTGCCGGTGCGCAGCCACGGCGAGTGGGTCCCTGCCGATCGCTATCGCTGAGCGGCCTCAGGGCCCTGCGCCCACCGCTCAGTGCAGCGCGAGACGGACCGCCTGGTTGATCGCATCGTGCAACGCGACATTCTGCGGGCGCCCGGGGACCCGCACCCGGACGAGCGCGGGTGGCGCGGCGGCCAGGGCCGAATCGAGCTGCGACAGCGCCGAGACGTCGTGGACCGGAAGGCCGAACCCGCGCGCGACCGCGCTGATGTCGCTGGTCGGCGGCGTGCCAAAGACCTGTTCGAACACCGCCGGCTCGACCGCGGACGCCTGCGGCAAGAACGAGAAGATCCCTCCCCCGCCGTTGTCGAGCACGACGAACGTGCAGGGAACCTCCGGAACGTTGACCAGCCCGGAGACGTCATGGAGGAAGGTCAGATCGCCCAGCAACGCAATCGTGCGCGTGTCCTGACCCGCTCCAGAGGCGGCGATCCCCAGCGCCGTCGAGACGATGCCGTCGATCCCGTTGGCACCCCTGTTGGCGAGAACCCGCGGCGGCGTCGCATGGGTGCCGGCGTACCACTCGAGGTCCCGGATGGGCATGGACGCCGCCACCAGGAGGGTGGCGCCCGTTTCCGCCGCGTAGCGATGGACCGCGCGGGCCACCAGGGGCTCGCTCAGATCGGCCCCGAGGACCGCGGCGATGGCAGCCTGCGCCGCCAGCTCCCGCGACCGCCACGACTCGAGCCACCCGGGGTCGCACGGTGTCGCCGTTGCGGCGGCGGCCACGAGCCAGTCATCGACGGGGCACTGGTGGAACTCGGTTGCCACACGTGAGGGGTCGGCCCACTGCTGGAACGGGTCCACGGCGATGACCCGCGCTCCGGCACGGGCCGCGGCGGAAAGGTACGTCCCGAGCGCCCGGGAGAGCCAGGGCGCCCCGAGCATGACGACGCATTCGGGGAGCGGTGGCTCGGCACGGACGATCGAGTCCGCGGCGGCGATCGTCCCGTCGAGCCGGCTGCCCGACAAGGGGTCGGCCAGCACCGGCCAGCCCAGCCGTTCGGCGAGCGCGACGACGTGGGTCGGGTCGGCACGCTGTGCCCACGGGCCCCCGGCGATGACGAGCCCGCGGCCCTGCAGCGGATCCACGTCTTCAGGGAAGGTCCCCGTCGGCCCCTCGAGTGCAGTGACAACCTTTGGACCTCTCCGTGCCGGGAGGGTCACGGGCGCACCCGTGAGCGGATCCCTGAAGGCAAGATTGAGGTGCACCGGACCCGGTCCGGACCGACCGTGCAGCGCCTCTTCGTAGGCGCGGACAGCGAGCGGCCGCCAGACATCCTCCTGGCCTTCGGTGGGCACCCCGGGCTCGTGCGCCCAACGGGTCGCTCGAGCGAAGAGGCCAGCCTGGTCGATGGTCTGCGATGCCCCTGTCTCGTGCAGTTCGGGCGGCCGGTCCGCCGTGCAGACGATCAGCGGCACCCTGGCGTGATCGGCCTCCACGACGGCCGCGTGCAGCTCGGCGGCGGCGGTGCCGCTCGTCACGCAGATGACGGTCGGCCTCCCGGTCGCCATCGCCAGCCCCAGAGCAAAGAATCCGGCGCTGCGTTCGTCGAGGCGAACGTGGATCCGGAGTCGATCGGCGAGGGGGAGGACGAGTGGCGTCGAGCGCGAACCGGGAGAGACGACGGCATCGGTGACGCCGAGCCGGGCCCACTCGTCAACGAGGGTGGCGCAGAAAGTGGCCTGTACGCTCACCGGGCGTGCCCCTCCATGTCGACGTGCGCGGTGCCGGGCCGCCGCTGGTGGTGCTGCACGGTTTCACCCAGACGGGGCGCCTGTGGGGCCGCTTCGGTGACCTGCTGGCCGAAGATCACACCTTGCTCGCGGTGGACCTGCCCGGTCACGGCGGTTCCGGGTCCGTGCGGGCGGACCTGCCGACGACGGCAGGGCTCGTGGCCGAGGCGGCCCGGGCGGTCGTCGGCGACGAGGCGTGCACGCTGCTCGGCTATTCGCTGGGCGCCCGCGTGGCCCTCAACGTGGTCATCGGGACGGACCTTCCACTGCGTGGTGTCGCCTTCATCGGCCTGACCGCAGGCATTGAAGATCCGGCAGCTCGGGAGCGCAGGCGCGCGTCCGACAATCTGCTGGCCGACGAGCTCGAGGCCTCGGGCGATGTCGGGCAGTTCATTCAGACCTGGTTGCGCGGACCCTTGTTCGAGCACCTGGACGCGGCTGCTGCAGACCGCTCGGAGCGACTGCGCAACAGCGCGTCCGGACTGGCGGCGAGTCTTCGGCTGTCCGGGACGGGAACGCAAGAGCCCATGTGGGATCTCCTGCCCTCGCTCCCCTCCCCCGTCTTGGCCCTGGCCGGCTCGGACGACATCCGCTTCGCCGCGCACGCGCTCCGGGTGGCTCGCCTCGTGCCGCACGCCGTGGCATCCCTGATCCCGGGCGGAGGTCACGCGGTGCATCTCGCTCAGCCGGAGCAGACCGGCAGGATCGTCCGTCATTGGCTCGACATGGTCGAGCCTGCTCCGACCTGACCCACCTGGCGCGACTGCCTCAAAGAAGCAGCCCGATCGTGAGCAGGGCGCCGGTGAGGATCTGGAGGCGGGCGGTCGAGCCGAGCATCGGGAGCAACGCCCGTCCCTCCAGGTCGCTGAGCGCCAGTCGGAGCGGGGCAATGGCCACCGGCGTCGCCGCAATGGCCAGCAACGACCACGGGCGGTAGCTGCAGAGCACCCCGATGGACAGGGCCACGCCCACCAAGGTGAAGCAGTAGAGCAGTCCGGCCCGCCGTCGCCCGAGGCGGACGGCGAGGGTCCTCTTGCCCGAGTCCGTATCCGTTGCGATGTCGCGCAGGTTGTTGGCCTGCAAGAGCGCGGCCGCGAGCAGTCCCACGGGCACCCCAGCCCAGAGCGCGAACCACCAGTCGAAGCGGTAGGAGAAGAGGTGGCCGGCCAGCGAGACGACGAACGGGGCGTGCTGCACATAGGCGGAGCCCGCCGTGGCGACGAGGCCAAAGAAGACGAAGACGAACAATTCCCCGAAGCCGAGGTACCCGTAGGGGCGGGGGCCACCCGTGTAGGCCCACCCCGCGAGCCCGCACACCAGACCGAGCGGGATGAACCACCACGTGACACGGGCCGCCAGCCCGAGGCCCGCGACTCCGGCAATCCCGAAGGAGATGAGCGCAGCGATCTTGACCTGCCGCACCGTGGCGAGCTTGCCGGCCACGAGCCGGACCGGGCCGACCCGGTGCTCATCCGTCCCGCGAACCCCGTCCGCATAGTCGTTGACGTAGTTCGTGCCGATCTGGATCCCCAGCGCCACGATCAACGCCAGGACGGCGTTCAGCCAGTTGAGCTGGCGGTCGAAGGTTGCGCACGCAGTCGCGTGGCAGGCACTGGAAGTTTGTGGTGTCGCGATGAGAACGTGACCGCTCGAGAGGTACCCCGCTGCCGTACCCACCACGACGGGGACGATCGCCGCAGGGAGTGTGCGTGGGCGCGCGCCGGCCACCCACGACTTGATCGGCGGGTTCACGGGCGACGCGGGAACCGGGAGAAGTCCGGAGCTCGGTGCTCCACGAAGGCGTTCCGGCCCTCCTGCCCTTCCTCGGTCATGTAGAAGAGCATGGTGGCGTCGCCCGCCAACTGCTGCACGCCGGCCAGCCCGTCGTCGGCCGCGTTCATGCCCGCCTTGATCATGCGCAATGCGATGGGTGAGAGCGTCAACATCTGACGGCACCACGCAACGGTTTCGCGCTCGAGATCGTCCAATGGGACAACGGTGTTCACCAATCCCCAGTCGAGGGCTTGCGCCGCGTCGTACTGGCGGCACAGGAACCACACCTCCTTGGCCCGCTTGAGCCCGATGGTGCGGGCCAGGATCGATGATCCATACCCCCCGTCGAAACTCCCGACCTTCGGTCCCGTCTGGCCAAAACGTGCGTTGTCGGCCGCGATGGAGATGTCGCAGACCAGGTGCAGGATGTGCCCGCCGCCGATGGCGTATCCCGCCACCATGGCGATGATCGGCTTGGGGATGCGCCGCATCAGAATCTGGAGATCGAGCACGTTGAGGCGGCCGATGCCGCGTTGGGCCACCTCGTCGTCACCGATGTAGCCATCGTCGCCACGGATCTTCTGGTCGCCCCCCGAGCAGAACGCGTCCGGCCCCTCGCCGCAGAGGATGATGGCGCCCACATCCGGGTCGTCCCTGGCCATGGTGAAGGCGTCGGTCAGCTCGAAGAGCGTCTGGGGTCGGAAAGCGTTGCGCCGCTCCGGGCGGCAGATCGTGAGCTTTGCGATGCCCTCGGCGACGTCGTAGCGGATGTCCTGGAACGAACCTCGCTGCTCCCACGTGGGAAGCGGCAGGGGGCGGAGATCGTCGAGGGGATCATGGGGTTTTCCTGTGACCACGGTCTGCACGGCGACCTACGCTACTGGCCGGGAGCCAAAGTGAGGTTCCACCTGGTCGTTCGTGGTGTCGGAACGAACCAGAAAGCACCTGGTTGACGACTCGAACGCCTCGCAACGCGGCCCGTCGCAGTCGAAGGGACGAGACGCGGAATGGGACGTCGATGTACTTACGGATTCCTGGTTCTTTCCGAGTCCTGATGCCCTGCTTCTGGACACGAGGGTGACCCACAGCGTCCGCAGAGGCGCCGCAATCGATCCGCTCGGCCACGCCTGATCCATGGTGCCCCCCTACGCACCATGGGGGCAGGCCCGAAGCCGCTTGCTCTATCACTGTGAACACGACGAACATCCCGGCGGCGTAGTGCCAGGATTCGTCACAGACCAGTTCGTAGCTCCCTGGCTTCAGTGTGAGTGTCGTCCAACCTACGCTGCCCGGAGCGATGCCATCACCGGTACCCGATGCGCACGACCGTGACGCCTCGCCCAAGCTTTGGGACTCGTTGATCTTGCCGTCGGCTCCTGTCGGCCTCGTACCCGGACCGTCCGACGGGAGTGGGAGCACGATCAGCTCGTGGACGAGAGCCCCACTATTCGAGGCAATGAAGGACACCTTGCCCGCATGAGCGGCGGCGGGGTCAGTGGTAATCGTCGCCATCATCGGCTCGTGCCTCATCATCCGTCGCCAGCATCGGAGAGTGACACGTTCACCGTTGATCCGCAAGGTGCGGGATCGAACACGCCGCCGAGCCGTACACGCCATTGACCGTAGGAGCACTGCGGTCACTGTTGCTGGTCAGCATGACAAGTAGAGCACCGGACGCGACGGCCAGAGCCATAACTGCGACGACCGCCGCAACGACCATGGAACGGCGTGTCATTGCGATCCCGTGGCCGGACCGTTCCCCCTAAGGATGTCGCGTCGGCGGGCGTACTCGTCGACGTCGATCTCACCACGTGCGAGGCGCTCATCGAGGATCCGAAGGGGATCAGAACTGAGAATTGGGGGTGGCGGAGAATCCCCAACAGCCTGAGCGTCCCTCTGGCGAATCAGGTGCATGACTTCCCAGGCCACGATGGCGAAGAACACCAGCAGGGCCACGATCATCACGATCCACAGTCCCCAATGGGCCCCGCCGTTGTCGTAGTAGCCGGAATGCATTTTCGGAGGCGTTCCCCTCGTCGAGCTGGCTGTTCACGGTCGAGGATCGTTGATCGCCTTCGCCTCGACTAGGGGCGAGGTCACGATGGGCGGTACAACCATCGTGTCGGCCCGGCCTTCGCTACGGGGTGCGGCAGTGGTTGGGCTCGGGAGCGGTCAAATATGTCGCCTTCAGGCAGCCGGTTCTGGAGATACCCCTGGGGGTATATACTAGATGCAGCCAACCAGCGAGGGAGAGCGTGGATGATGACGACGACCGAATCAGTGGTTTCGGTGCACCCGGAGGTTCACTGGGCGATGGAGAGGATCTTGTTCGCCTTGGCCGGAACGATGGTGCTGCTCAGCGCTGTTCTTGCTGCTGTGGTGAGCCCATGGTTTCTGCTGCTGACTGTATTCGTGGGAGTGAACCAGTGGCTGTTCGTCGCGTTCGGCGCCTGCCCCGCGTCGCTGGTGCTCCGTCGGTTAGGTGTGCCTGCTTCGTGTAAGTGGTAGTCGTACAGCACCTGTGGTGACAGGCGACACGGCACCAGATTGGTTGGAAGCGTCTCCATGTAGATGCGCTCTTAGTCCGGTGTCCCTGGTCGACGCTTTGATTGCTACACGAGAGGGTCCCCATGTCCACTCCATCCGCCGAGGAAGTCAGAGCCTGGACGCCAGAGGAGCGCGGGCAGGTAGCCCGACTGCTCGATGAGCTTGTCGATCGGCCTAGGACGAGCTCTGGAGTGATCAGGCGACGCAGGCTGTCCATCGTCGCTGCGGCCGCTGGCGCAATCGTCATGGTTCCGTGGATCGGGTATCTCGCGTCCTCCCTTCCACTGGCTGAATCAGGTGGAGCGTGGCGCGTGGCATGGGTCGGCTTCGACATGATGCTCGCCTTGGTCCTCTTGACCACGGCCTGGCTGGGACTTCATCGACGACAGGTGGCGATACTCGGGCTTCTGGTGGCGGCGACGATGCTCTTTACCGACGCGTGGTTCGATGTCACCCTCTCTTACGGGACACACGAGCAGTGGGGAGCAATACTCACTGCCGCATTTCTGGAGCTTCCGTTCTCAGTCCTCCTTGCGAGTAGTGCCATCGGCATTCTGCGTCGAACGTCGGCCACTGTGTGGCGTCTCAGGGGCCGCCCAGGCCCACCCCCTTCTCTTTGGCATCAGCAGCACTTGATCCGGTTTGACGGACAGCTTGGTTGTGTTGATCATGCCGCCTGACGGTCGGCGTTGCGGTGGATCAGTGCTTCCCACTCGGCGGGGCTCATGTAGCCGAGTGAGCTGTGCAGCCTTCTCGTGTTGTACCAACCCTCGATGTACTCGAAGACCGCCGCTCCGCAGACCGGCGCGCGTCGGCCAGGCCCGGGTGTCGATCAGCTCGCGCTTGATGGTGGCGAAGAAGCTCTCAGCCACGGCGTTGTCCCAGCATTCACCCTTGCCTCCCGACCGACAGCACCACCCCGTTCTCCCGGGCCAGCTCGGCATAGTCCTTGCTTGTGTATTGACAGCCCCTGTCCGAGTGGAAGATGACGCCCATCCCGGGGGCCGGCGGTTGGACGAAGGCCATCGTCGAGGGCGTCTTCGACCAGCTCGGTCCGCATGTGGTCGGCCAGGCCCAGCCCACCACCCGTCGGCTGGCCAGGTCGATGACCGTGGCCAGGTACGCCCAGCCCTCCCAGGTCGAGATGTAGGTGATGTCGCCCACGTAGCGGCGGTCGAGCTCGGGGCACGGGCCGAAGTGGCGCTCGATCAGGTCCTTGGCCGCTTCGGCGGCCGGGTCGGCCACGGTGGTCCTGCGCCACCGCTTCTTGCACCGGCCCTCGAGCCCAGCCTGGCGCATCAGCCTGCGCACCCGCCGGCGGCCGCAGCACCACGCCCTGGCGAGCGAGAGCGCCTTGTGGACCCGAGGGCACCCATAGGTGCCCTTCGACTCGGTGTGGATGGCCGGTGATCTTCGCGGTCAGCTCGGCGTCGGTGACGCTGCCGGGCCGACGGGACGGCCTTGCTTGCGCTCGTAGTAGGCGGACCGGGAGACCTCGAGCAGGCGACAGGAGCGGTTGACGCCGTGACCTGCGAGCTTCCTCCGCCTCGATGAACGGGTCCACCGTCACCGGGTCTCCCGGGCGAAGAAACTCGTTGCTCGCTTGAGCATCTCGTTGTCGACGCGCAGCTGGCGGTTCTCGCTGCCGCAGCCGGGCCAGTTCCTGGCGCTCCTCGGTCGCTGAGGCCGGGCCGCTCCCCGGCGTCGACCTCGGCCTGGTTCACCCAGCCCCGCACCGCCGTCTCGGTCAGGTCGAAGTCCTTGGCCACCTGGCCGACCGAGCGGTCGCCGCGTCGGCACTGCTCGACGATCTCAGCCTTGAACTCCGGGGTGAACGACCGCCGGGGCGGGGCTTCTTCCGCTCCATGGTCTCCATGATGGGCATCCTTTCCGGGGCCTCGCCCCTGATGGTGGATGTCCGTCAGACCGGGAGGAAGCCCATTGATCTCGCCGTCACAAGCGCCAGGCGGTTGAACACAAATTCGTCCTCTTCGACTGCACCGCCAAAGAGGTCACCGATCTGAGTCAACTCAGGCCGCAGATGCCCCGGAACGCTCGCTGCCGGCTCGGGGTTACCCCAGCCGAGTCGCGGTGATCAGGACGGTCTCGAAGTTCATGACGAACGAGCCGCCGTGATCGTCGATGGCCGCGCCGATGGCTTCGAACAGACGGTCTCGGACTGCTGGTTCGAGGGCGGTGTGATCGCTCCGTGACACGAGCTGGTCCAGCCACTCATCCCGCTGGTAGGCCCGCGTCCAGGGGAACCACTTCTCTGTCGGCGCACCGAAGTCGGCCACCGCTGAGATGGCGTCGATCTCCGAGTCGAGTCCGGTCTTCACGTCGGATGACCGGCTGGCCGCGTACCCCCGGAACAGACGGTGACCGCCGGGCGGCACGACTCTCGCGTACACCTCCTCGAGAGCATCGGCCAGATCATCGGGCTGACACCCCGCGTTCCAGATCAGACAGAGCGTGCCGCCCGGCCGCAGCACAGAGGCCGCTTTGGCGGTGGCGATAGGGAGGTCGAGCCAGTGCCAGGCCTGCGCCGAGGTCACCCGGTCGAACGTGCGACCAGCAGCGTCCCAGGCTTCGAAGGCCGCGATCTCCACGTCGACCCCATGACCGCGGGCGATCTCCGCCATTCGCGGAGCGAGTTCCACCCCCAGCACTTTGGCGCCACGCTGGGCAATCTGCCGTGAAGCAATCCCGGTGCCACAACCCACGTCGAGAACGTCCAGGCCCGCAGGCACCGGACCGAGCAGCTCGTCGATCACCGCATCGGGATAGGTCGGCCGGAACCGGTCGTATGCCTCGGCTTGCTGGTCGAACAACCTCGAACGTTCCAGGGCCAGAGGGCGCGCTGCCAAACGGTCGCGTTCGCTGGCATCCACAGACGCCAGCCTGCCCCAGATCGCCGGGCATGGGTGCCACACACCGGCACCATAGGGATAGCCCACAGTGCGGTCTCAGAGTGCCTCTTTAGACTCAATCTGTGGGTCGCCTTGACGTTGAAGTTGACCCGATCAGACTCCGGCTCCTCACGAGAGCATCGCGGCTTTCGTACTTTTCTGTCGCCTGGGGCCTGGTCGCCGGTGCCTGGGCCGTGTGGCGGGATTGCTCGCGGGGAGCCTCGGGGTTCTGGGGCTGGGTCTCAACGTCCTGGCCGATGTCGCCGGGTCGATCGGTCTCGTATGGCGATTCCGGGTGGAACGGCGAGACC
This sequence comes from uncultured Acidimicrobiaceae bacterium, assembly GCA_963753115.1. Taxonomy (GTDB): domain Bacteria; phylum Actinomycetota; class Acidimicrobiia; order Acidimicrobiales; family RAAP-2; genus Bog-473. The sequence continues at coordinate 131,995 of CAVWBB010000033.1, read as the reverse complement.
CGGACGGGGGTCTGCGAGCGGAGGCTCTGGCATCAGTCGTCGTCGCCAGTGCACTGATCCTGGTAGCGATCACCTTGACCATCGCCGCCATCAACGATCTGGTTTCACATTCGACGCCAGAGCACTCCGTCCTGGCGATGGTTTCGGCGGCAGTTCCGGCTGCGGTACTCGCCCCCTTGGGATGGGCAAAGTACCGAACAGGCAAGTCGCTCGGCAGTCACGCCTTGATGGGCGATGGGACGTTGAGTGCCATGGGAGCGGTTCTCGGAATCCTCGCACTTCTCGGATTGTTAGCAGACCAGTTCTTTGGTTGGTGGTGGGCAGATCGGGTTGCCGCCCTCGCCGTTGCAGGCGTTGCCTCCGCTGAGGCGATCCGGGTCATGCGAACACGACCAGATTGAGTCCGCCAGGGTGTCACCGTACGACGCTGCCGGGCTGGGGTGCCACCCTGCGGCACGAGTGGGATTCTCCGCCAGGCCATCCATCGACGGTCGGGACCGGGCCTGGCGTCGTCAACCGACGACGCCAGTCTTCCTCAGCGCTGCGATCCGCGACTCGTCGTACCCCAGCCAGTCGAGGACGGCTTCGGTGTCCTTGCCCCGAGTCGGCGCCCCTCGCCACACCCGGGACGGCGTGCTCAAGAACTTCGGGACGAGCCCAGTGCCCTGGATCGTTCCCCCGATGTCGTCATCCCATTCGATAAGCATCTGCCTGGCCCGATAGTGCGGGTTCCGGGCGATGTCGGGCGCAGCCATTACTTTGCTGCAGGGAATCTTGTGAGCGTTGAGTATCTGCTCAGCCTCGTCGGCGCTGCGGTCGGCCAGCCAATCCACGACGAGTTGCCTGATCTCCTCGGCATGGACGATCTGGTCGACGACTGTCTGGAGCTTGTCTTGGTCAAGGCCTGGGACTACCTGCTTCAGTCGGAGGAACGGCCCACCGATCGCCCCGATGCTGATGTAACCATCGCCGGTCGGATAGATGCCGTAGGGCTGCAGGCCTGACGGGTCGTTGTTGCCGTTCCGGGGGTGCTCTTCGCCCAGCATCAGGTAGTCCATCACCACACAGGCCAGGAGTTTGAATTGGCACTCGTACTGGGCCACGTCGACAACCTGACCGCGGCCGGTACGCTGCACGGAGATGTACGCCGCCAGCGCCGACCACAGGGCGAACAGGGCCGTCACGTAATCGTTGGCGTAAGGGTTCGACTTCATCGGTGGACCATCGGGATCGCCGTTTATGCCCATGAAGCCGCTGAACGCCTGCCCGATGACGTCGTAGGACGCCCTCATGAACGTTCCCGGATCGCCGTCCTGGCCGAAGCCCGATACGTGCACCACGACCAGTCGGGGGTTGTTGCGCAGCGCCCACTCATCCGTGAGCCCGAGGCGCTCGGAGTAGGTACCCGGCCGAGACGACTCGATCCAGATGTCCGCTCTCGCCAATAGGGCGCCGAGGATCTCCTTCGACTCGGGCATCGTGAGATCGAGCACCATGTCGAGCTTGTTGCGGTTCTCCTGTGCCCACCAGGTTGACACCGACGCTTCGCCGTTCTGCAGACGGTATGGCGACAGCTCGAGGATGTCGGGGTCTGGAAGGGAAACCCGGATCACCTGCGCGCCGGCCTCTGCCGCGAGCTCGCAGGCGAACGGCGCGGCGACGACCGTGCCGGTGTCGACGACGGTCAGTCCCTGCAGAGCCCCGAAGAGTGGGAATCCGTCGAGCACGTGCGGTCGATCGGGTCTGTCGATCGGGGTGTTCATTGCGAACTACTCCTCGTCTGGGTCCTCGGCATCGTCGTCGGGCCCGCTCGACCTGACGCGCTGCCTCCCAGCCACTGTAAGGAGTGCCCGTCAGGGGCCGTAGGGCATTTGGTCCCGATGTCGACCGGACTGACTGGCCGGGCTCGTCCCCTGGCCTCCTTTGCCGAGAGGATGAGGACGTGGCGGCAGCTCCTGTGAACGGCCACGGCAGAGGGTTAGGCGCACCGCGGTATTCGGCAATTCCGCTCGGATCGTGTATCTGCACATCGCGACCTGGATGTGCTGTGTACCGGACAGGTCTCAGGGTGCCCCAAATTCGCCGGGCCTGGGCGTGGCTGACCGGCACCAAGGTCGTTTGTCTCCGACATCGCCTACGATCGGTGAGACGAGATGTACCCGGACTGGCGGGTGGAGGTGGCGCTCGTGAAGCGTGTTGTGAAGCTGCGGAGCATTATGCCCTTGCTCGCCGCCTCGCTTCTGAGCCTCGGAATCGTGGCCGTCGAGGGAGCCGGAGGGGGGTTGGCAGCAGCAACAGCACCTCTTTAAGGTTGCCTCAGCCGCCGTGGATCGGCGCCTGGGACTGCGGCCCGTACGCTGAGAGCGGCGGGGCCGTCACGTTGCAGGGCTGCTGCACCGAGCCCGGCGGAAGGGCCGCCTGCATGACCTTGTTCACGATGGGACCGGCGATGGACGCGCCGTCGGACGAGATGTTCTGGTACGGCACCACAACGGCGACGGCGATCTTGGGGTCGTTGGCCGGGGCAAAGCCGATCATCCAGTCGTGGTTCAGCCCGAGGCCGGTCTGCGCCGTTCCCGTCTTGACTGCGGCGCAGAGGTAGGACGGGAAGCCGACGCCTTGTGCCGTCCCGTTGATGGGCACGCTCTCCATGAGGGCGGTGACCGACTGTGCGGCCTGCACCGATGCCGAGCGGGCCATGGGCTTCGGCGTGTAGGTCTCGACCAGTGCACCTTGGGAGTCGTGAATGGACGACATGAGGTGCGGTGTCATGACCACGCCTCCGTTGGCGATCCCGGCAGCGACCATCGCGTTCTGGAGTGCCGTATCGGCCACGGTGTCCTGGCCGATCGCCGTGTAGGCCTGCAGTGCCTGTGACCGATCCGGCAGGGTCTGCAGCGTCGACGCCACCACGCCGCCGACCGGCTGCTGCGCATTGCTCGGCAAATCAATTCCTGGCAGCGAGTTGATCCCGAACAACTCGGCCTGCTGACGTAACGTTCCCGCGCTCTCTTGGATCCCGAGCTCGCCGTACCCGGGGTCACACGATTCCGGAAGCATGGCCGTCATTGTGCCGCCGCACGGTGTGGAGTTGCTCGGGCTGGACCCGTCGTTGCAGAGGAGCCTGTTCGAGTCGGCGAAGCTCTGACAAGGCTGGGTTGGATAGGTGAAGCCCGCCAGAGAGGGCTTCAGGTTATAGGCCGCGGTCGACGTCACCACCTTCATTGTCGAGCCGGGGAAGAACGTCTCGCCCGTGGCAAGGGGGCGGAGGGGATAGAAGCCCTCCACGTCCTTGTGGGTATAGCCGTAGTAGGCGTAGTTTTCGGCAGCGAGCGACGTGCCGACCAACACGTTGGGGTCGTAGTTCGGTTTGGACACCATGGCGAGCACGGCACCAGTCTTGACGTCGAGCACGACGACCGCCCCGTCGTTGTTGTTCGGCGTCGCAATGAGATCGTTCCATGCTTGCTGTTGTAATGACGGGTCGACGGTCAGTGTCACATCGTCGGTCGTCGTCGGACGCTTTTCCCGGAACAACAGTTGACTGAGCGTCTGGGGTGGACTCTGGTGAGCGCTGAGCTCTGAGTTGTACTCGTTCTCGATGTCCGTGACCCCCCCCGTGAGGACTGAGTCGTATCCAGTGATGCCGCTGTAGAGTGCGCCCTGGGGATACTGGCGTATGTAGTCGTATGAGTAGACCTTCTTGTCCGCCGCCGGCGTCGGCACCGACTTGGCCAGCACCGTGCCGTCGGCCGCCAGGATCTCACCACGAGCGTTATTGAACCGTTGCGCGGCAACTCGAGGGTTGCTCTGAGACGTCTGGAGCCCCTTCGCCTTGATCAACTGGATGTTCACCAGCTGGATGATCACGAGGCCGAAACAGGTGACCATGATGACTCCGAGCCAGCGGATGCGGCGTCCCATCAGCGCTCGAGGGTCGAACAGGAACCGATCACGGAGATGATCGTATGCAGCATCGACGCCGAGCCGCCGTTATACCCATGTTGGAGCCGTCCTGGACCTTCATCACCTGCCTGGCACCTAGACGGCCATCCGGCGCTCGCCCGGAAGCACTAGGTCGAAGCCCTCCCGCTCAATGCAGCGACGGAACCGCTCGACCTAGCTGTATCGGCAGCGCTGGGATAGTTTCAGCTCGTGAAGCCTCTCGTCGGCTTCGTGATGGCATTGGCTCTGGTCCTCCTCCTGACCGGTTGCTCCACGACACCCACCCGGACTTCGTCGCCCAGGGTGCCTATGCGCACCACGACCATTGCGTCCACCACGACGACAAGCACGGTTGTCAGTCCGCCGCCGACGACATCGACAACCGTGGCACTTGCAGGGGCCGGCAACCAGTGCACGCCAGGCGATCTGGGGCCATCGTGGCCGGGCTTCGGTAACGGGGCTTCCGAGCACCTCTTCTACGTCGTGAACCTGGAGAACATCTCGGGGCGAGCCTGCGTAACTGGGGGCTTTGTGGGTGTCGCCGCCTACGACCCGGAAGGACGCCTGATCCCAGCCTCAAAAGAACGTGCGCCCTCCATGGCGCCAGACAGCGCTTTGTCGGTGGCCCCGGGAGCGTCGATGCACTGTTCCATCGGCCTCCCCGACGTCGACATTGAAACGGGAACGGAGTGCTCGACGGTGGTCGGTGCACTCCATCTCATCCCACCTAATGAGTGGGCGGACGTTCAGGTCCCCACTCCGATCAGTACGGGGTACCCGAAGCTCTGTGGCAACAGCTTTCTAGTCGGACCGCTCGTCAGTAGGGCGATCACGAACTGAACTGCCTAGCCCAGTTCGCCGGGACGGGTGGGAAACTCACGGGGCATCTTCCCGTGGCGCGTTGAAGTCCGGGTCGGTAAGCGACGGAATGGGAAGCCCGAGTTCAGGGAATCCCTCAAGTGCATCCTGAGCGCGATGCCGAATCTCGGCCCACAACGGATCGGGGCGAACCGCCTCGGGAGTATGGAGCCAGATCGACTGTCGCTCGTCCCAGTCGAGGTCGAACGCGCCCCGAATCGCCCGGGCGCCCTCGACAACGCGTTCAACCATCGTCGCGAGACCAGGCGGCACCACGCCAGCTTGAACCATCGGTGGGAGAAAAGAGACCGTCCACTCCCAGAACTCCCCAGCTATGTCCCAGACGCTTTGGCCGATTGTGGGGGGGTCGGAGTTGACGACATACCGAATCTGTTCTTCGGCCGGGGCCGCAAGCTCTACCAGCCGCTCGATCAGCCGCCACCTCGTGAGCCGAAGTCCCAGGGTCGTCCATCCTCCCATTGTGGCGTCCAGTTGACTGCCCCCTAACAGTGCCGCCGCCGGGACGGTGGGGCAGGATGGGAGGGTGGATCTTGCTTGTTGCATCTGCCAGGAGACCATTCAGGTAGCCGATAACGACACTCTGTCCCTGTTGGTCGCCTCTGCGAGTCGTCTGGCGGAACAGGACGCCCCCACACAAGAGTTGTGGCGTCACGCAACCTGTCTCGGCGGACAGCTTGCACCAGCGTGCACCTCGACCCATTCCTTTTCACGGAGTAGCTATTCGGGCGTGGATATCCCAGCTCGAGCAGGACGGTGCGGCGTTCGGCACGACTGATGTGCGCATTCCCACCGCCGGTTCGCGACGGGGCTGCTACCGGTACAAGCGCACTCATTGCTTAGCGAGTCGAGGTCTGGCGGACGAATACGAGGTGTGGGACGTATTGTCGGAGATATACGGAGGTGAGCACGATGAGCACTGACGCTGCACCGGAGACAAGAGGCGTGTCGTCGGAGCTGCTGACAACGGTTGATCTGGGCCCTGAGATCGAAGGAATGACCGGTCGACAACTTCGGATGCGAATGTTCACCTTTGAGCCAGGAGCCGTCTTCGGCCCGATCCACGACCATAAGGACAGACCAGGCATCGTCTACGTCCTGCAGGGAACGATCACTGACCATCGAAATGGAGCCGCTACCGACTACGGGCCAGGGGTGGGTTGGCCCGAGGATCGAAACACCTTCCACTGGCTTGAGAACAGAGGAACGGTTCCGGCGGTAGAGATCTCGGTCGATATCGTCCCGTTTGCCGAATAGTCCTTCCACCCAGGCGCAGCCGGTCTCGGACCTGCCCCCGAACGGCGGGTCGGTGGCCATACTTGGTGGATGGCTCCGGATGCCGAGTTCGGAGAGGTGCTGTCCTGGTCCGGGTGGTGGGACGTGCCGAGGTTTGGTGTTGCTCTCATTGACGGCCAGCCTTCCTACTTGTTGGTGCTTGCCTCTTGGGAGTGCTGGGTTTCCTGGAGGTGTGAGTACGACCTGGGTCAGGATCCCGGTGAGTTCGTCGATACCTCGGAAACCCTTGCTCGCACCCAGGGAGTGCGACAAGTTGGAGCACCTTCAGACGCCATTCGAACCATCCCGGAATGGAGGCTCGACAGCAACCGCTCCTTTGCAAAACAGGTTCCCCGGCACCTCGTTCGATGGCGACCAATCGCGTTACCGGGTATCCCAATACGCCTGGATGGTAGCGACGCCAATGGCCATGAACCAGCCAACTGACCGATCAGTTGCGAAGACTCAGCCGGTTATCACGTTGTGGACGGTGGCGACCATCGGCTCCTTCAGTCCGACGCCCAACTCGGTGAGGATTGGCATCAGCTTCGGCCCGAAAGCGTCAAAGTCCGCCTGGGACTCCCAGATATCGAAGACCTGGATCTCACCATTGGATTCAAGCGCGCAGTGGTAGGTGCGCCCTTTTGGCTTCCCTCCACCAGCAGCCTCCAGCTTCTTGATTGCGGTGTCGTATTTCTCGGACGTAAAGCCTTCATGCACGAAATAGATTCCGAGTGCCACAGGGCACCCCCTCTCTGTTGTGATTCGGGCAATCCGCATTGGATCACGCCGAGGGGAACCATACGCCCAGGTTGGGTCTCAATGTCGAGCTGCTTTCCAATTACCAAGGTGCCTCCATACATTGATACTTCTCTGAGGGTCCACCGCTTGATTGCTGGTCCTGAATAGGTTCGGGAGTGCTGGCAGGTCCGGTCTGACTTGGAGTCCCGTGACGTTGCAAAACGTCGTCGACCGAGACCAACCAGCGGCACATTGAAACGGCACGTCCCGTCTCCGAGTTGGGGTGATTGGTCCGGGTTGCTACCAACAACCCGAGACCGCCCGTCGCTCCGATCCGGAACGGCCGTGCCATCCCTCAACACCTAAATCATCCACCACAATCTTGAGATGAACCGATGAGGTGGCCGTGTTTGTCTGGCGGCTGACTCCACCGGGCTTCGTCGTGGGTTCACCGGGAATCTGGGCAGGCCGAGGCAGACCTTCAGAACTTGGTTGTCGATGTCAGCGCCTGAGGCCGGTCTGCGGTGCGCCGCCCGCGTGGGTTCTGCCTATAGGGGGACCGGCGGCAAGCTCCGCAAGAGGGTGAGCGCGCGAACGAAGGTCTCAGCCCATGGCCATTCGAGCGGGGCGCGCAGCGTCGGCATCCCCGAACGGCTGACCAGGCGGCCCGGAACGGAGAAGAAACGCGTGCGCACGGTGCGCGCCACCGTGAAGTGCTCCGCTGGTGTGAGTTTGCCCAGCATTGCGGTCCAGCGAATGAGGTCGTGGGCGAGAACAGCGCAGACGAGCCACGCCACGTTGGCGAAGAAGTGTCCCGAGGGGACGTGCTCGAGTCCGGCCCCTTCTTTGAGGTCTCGGATGGCGAGTTCGACTCGGGCGTGCTCACGGTGAAAGGCATCGACGTCGACGGGGTGGCCTTCGAGATCGGTGACGAAGGCGAAGTGGCGCCATTGCGGCCACAAGGTGGCTTGGCGACCAATGAGGCGGGTGCGTCGCACGATGAGCCGGCGTCCCTTGAGATGCACTCGGCCACCTCGGCCTCGCCGTCGCAGGTGTACTCGATCGGGGTCCAGGCCGACTCGTCGATGGCCGAAACGGCGCTGGTCACGGAGGTGATCATCCGGACGCCCATGGTGTAGCCCACGCCGAGCCGTTCGAGCGTGGCGATGGTCCGGTTGGACCAAAAGCCCGAGTCGAATCGCATGATGAGTTCGCCAGACGCCCCGGCCCGGCGCACCCGGGCGACCAGCTCTTCGACGAAACGCACCGTCCCGCGCTGGGTGTTGGCCGCTCCTTTGCGCAAGCGGGCATGGAGCACCTCACCCGTGGTCGCCCACGTGGCAATGAGGGGGTGATAGCCGAGCCGGTGGGTGTAGCCGAATCCCGCCCCACCCTTGGCCTTGCCGCACACCTCGCAGATGGTCGAGTCGAGATCGATGACCATCTGAGACGCCCCGGGCCCTGCCCCGAGGGCCCAGGCCCTGCGCAGCACTTCAGCGAGAACGGCGTCGAGTTGGCGGACGTGACCGAAAGTGAAGGCCCGCAGGAACGTCCCGAGCGTCGACGGTGCCATGACCCGGTGCCCCAACACCGCCGATGTCGCCCCCGAGCGCAGCACGTCGGCGTGGTCGATGTGCGAGGCGCCGGCCACCATCGCATGCACCAAGGTGAGCACCTTGCGCCCCGAACGCGCCGCCGATACGTCCCGAGAGATGGACCGTGGCGTTGACGAGGCGCTCGAGTCCGAGACGAACGACCAACGTCGCGACCAAGAGCAGGCCGGCATTGGCCACCAGATTGGCTCGTCGAAGGTCACGCCAATCCGATCAATCCCACGCATACTGGCTCACAGAAAGTGCCTCCTTACTGTGAGAACAGCGACGTAGAACACCGCAATTCTCCCAGCAGGAGGCACTTTCCGCGATGCGCGTCAGCATTCAGGTCATTCATCGGTGGATCGAGGCTAAAGAGAAGGGATGACCATGACCATCGTAGAAGCTGCGCGTGGTGTGACCGGTGGCGTCGACACCCACCTCGACGTCCATGTCGCTGCCGCCCTCGACCCGCTGGGCGGGTTGCTCGGCACGGAGCGCTTCGAGACCAACGCCGCGGGTTACAAGGCGCTGCTCGGCTGGCTCGGAACCTTCGGCGACGTCACCAAGGTCGGCGTGGAGGGCACCGGGTCTTATGGCTCGTGCTCGCTCCTTTTCAGCTCGTCAGTGCCGATGGGACGTCGCCTGTGGCGCAGCCAGAAAGATGGGGCGCCTGATGGGAAACAGCCACAGAATCCCTGTGCAGAACGCGCTGGCTACGCTACTGGCCGGTGCCTGAGCTCGTCGCACTCGACCTTCCTGGTGGCATCGGCTTCGTCGATGCGCTCCGGGCTGTGTGGGACACCGGCGATGCCGCGGCACCGCTCGATCCGCGGCTTCCCCCCTCGGCCCGTCGGGAATTGCTCGAGACCTTGCGACCCACGCGGATCGTCAGCTCGGACGGCGCACAGCGTGCGCTTCCCGACGGCATCCCTGTCGAGGACGGTGATGCGCTCGTCGTGGCGACGTCGGGCACGTCGGGTGAGCCGAAGGGCGTCGTCCTCACCCATGCAGCCGTCGCCGCGTCCGCCCGCGCGACCTCGTCCCGCCTCGGCATCGATCCCACCCGTCACGCGTGGTTGGCCTGCTTGCCGCTCGCGCACATCGGTGGGCTCGCCGTCGTGACGCGCTCGATCGTCACCGACACCCCATTGGTCGTCCTCCCTGGATTCGAGGCGGAGGCGGTCGAGGAGTTGGGGCGTGCCGGAAAGGTCTCGCACGTGTCCCTGGTGGCGACTGCGCTGCAACGGCTCGATCCCGCGGTCTTCACCTGCGTCCTCCTCGGCGGCAGCCGGATGCCCGACGATCTGCCGGCCAACGTGGTGGCGACCTACGGCCTGACGGAAACGGGTTCGGGCGTCGTCTACGACGGCTGGCCACTCGACGGGGTGGAGATCGCGTGCCGCTCCCCACTCCTGGCCGCGGCGGAGAGGGAGAGGGCCGCCCCGGGCGCCCTCGCGGACGGCACGGAGGGGGAGATCCTGATCCGCGCTCCAATGCTGTTCCGCTGCTACCGCGACGGTGACGACGGGCGCGTCGCCGGACCGGACGGTGCCCGGGACTGGTTCGCGACCGGCGATGCCGGTCGGCTCGACGCCGATGGGAAGCTCGAGGTGTCTGGCCGCATGGCCGACGTCATCGTCACCGGCGCAGAGAAGGTCTGGCCGGATTCGGTGGAGCGCATCTTGCTGACGCATCCCGGCATCGCCGAGGTGGCGGTCTGGAAACGGCCCGATCCGGAATGGGGCGAGCTGGTGGTGGCGTGGGTGGTCCCTGTCGGCGACGGCCCCACGCTCGACGAGCTCCGGGGGATGGTGGCCGAGGGTCTCGCCCCGTGGGCGGCCCCGAAGGAGCTGGTCCTGGTCGACCACCTCCCCCGCACGGCAGCGGGCAAGGTCCGGCGGCGAGAGCTCGGGGCCTTCGGGTCCTGACCGGCGAAGAGGAGGGCGGCAGGCAGGTCAGGCCAGGTCTTCGGCGGCTGCACGGGGGAGTCTGGCGCTGAGGCGTTCGAGCTTGTCCGGGTTGGTCACGGCGCGGACGCCGACGATGGTGCCCTCCATGATGTCGAGCACCAGTGCCGCCACGACCGTGTCGCCCTGCACGAACACGGTGGCCGGCTGCCCGTTCAGGACGGTCGCCTGCGGGACGCCCTGGATCTTCTTGGCGACGTTCACCAGGAACCTCGAACTCCGGTAGGGGCCGACCACCGGCCGCACGGCTGCCCGTACCTTGCCTCCACCGTCGGTCCAGACCACCACGTCGTCGGCCAGCATTGCGAGGAGCCCAGACAGGTCCCCGGTCGCGCAGGCCCGGAGGAAGCGGTCCGTCAGCTCCCGGCCCTGACGCAGATCGGCATCGAAGCGCTGGCGCCGCTCCTCGATCCGCTTGCGCGCCCGTGCGCCGAGCTGCCGGCAGGCCGCCGGCGTGCGGCCCAGGGAGCGGGCCACCTCATCGAACGAATAGCCGAAGATGTCGTGCAGCAGATAGGCGGCGCGCTCGAGCGGTGTCAGCTCCTCCAGGAGGACGAGGAAGGCGAGCGACAACGAGTCCGCCTTCTCGGCCGCCGCCTCCTCTTCGACCACGACCGGCTCGGGTAGCCATGGTCCCGTGTAGGCAACGCGCTTGGCGCGGGCCGAATCGAGTTGGTCGAGGCAGAGGCGGGTGACGATCGTGACGAGATAGGCGCGAACCGACCGGACCTCGGTGTCACCACGGCGCATCCATCGAATGGAGGCTTCTTGGACGACATCCTCGGCGTCGGCGGCACTCCCCAACATGCGATAGGCGATGCCGAAGAGAAGCGACCGCCACTCCTCGAACGCGGCGGCGTCCGCTTCGAGGTCAGGCGAGGGCATCGGCGTCGTTGCCGCGCATCGGGATCTCGCAGTTGTCCGCGAACCCCTGGCTGTGCAGACCCAGTCCGGCGTTGAAGCGGGAGCGGAAGTTCTCGAGGGCGACCCAAGCGGCGAGCTCGACGAACGCCGCGTCACTCAGATGAGCCCGGATCCGGGCGGCCAGCTCGTCGGACACGTCGGCAGGGCAGGACGTCGCCGTCTCGGCGTACTCGAGGATGACCCGCTCGCGATCGTCGAAGAGCTCGCTCGTGCGCCAGTCACCGACGGCCCTCACCTTGTCCGGGTCGACTCCGTCGTGCATGCCCTCGTAGTACCCGTAGTCGATGCACCAGGAGCAGCCGATCCGCATTCCGGTGAGCTGCACCGCGAGCCAGCGCAGCGTCGGATCGAGCTTTCTCCAACCGAACTGAGCCGCCATCTCCATGCTGCCCATGGCCATGAGGACGCCGGCGTGATGGGAGGCCGCCGCCGTGGGCTCGACCATCTGGCCGAATCGGCGCTTGGTGTAGCGGGCGGCCACGCGGGCGACGAGGCCCTTGGGATGATCGTGCAACGGGACGTGAGCCATGGCTCCACCTTCCTTCCCTCCGAACATTCTCTTTCACCAGCATCAGACGGAACAGAGGGTGGAGGTGTGACACGCCGGGAGTCCGACGAGGTTCCCCCCGCCAACGCCGTTGGCGTCAGCCCACGCCCCCGGAGGGTTGGGCCGTCGTGCCGCCGTCGACCACGAAGGCCTGCCCCGTCACCCACGAGGCGGCATCGGAGGCCAGGAAGAGGGCGGCGGTGGCGATGTCGTCAGGGACGCCCAACCGGCGCAGCGGGATGTGGGCGGCGATCCGGTCCTCGCCCTTCTCCCAGAGCGCAGCCGCCAGTTTCGTCTTGACGAGGCCGGGGGCCAGCGCGTTGACGCGGACGTCAGGGGCCAGTTCGTAGGAGAGCTGCCGGGTGATGTGCAGCACCGCCGCCTTCGTCGTGTTCCATAACCCATACGACAAAACCCTACGACCAGGGCAACCTAGAACTGACCTAAACGGAAACGACGGATCATCGCTCACGCCCTCAATGATAGCCCGGTAACAGCCAGACTGCCCCCAACCCGGCGCGCTGGGACCGACACGTGGGCGTACCGTCGGCCCCTCCGCCGACTCATATGCATGAACACGGCTGAGAAGAGATCGGAAGGTCGACCCATGGCGTGGCGAATCTGTTGTTTGACGCTGGTCGGGCCCGTCGCCATCTGACTCCGATGATGTCGGACAGGACTCTTGCGCAGATCTTGGCTGGTGTCGTCCTAGTACTCATCGCTCGCTTCTATGCTGTACGAGGCGCAATCAGGCGTGAGCCTCATGGCCGACCAGCGATCCTCCTCCGTGTCGACCTGTTCCACCTTCTACCGTCAGCAGCAATGCGTCCGAAGCGAGATCGCACACAAAATCCCAGAAAATGCCACCGTCTTTATCAGTGTAAACCAGAGCAATTTCAACTCTTTACATCTCACATAACTCAGCACACCTTGATCTAACCCCTTATAGAATCTTGACCTAGCCGATTACTCGCTGAACCTCTTTTCTATCTCACAGTGTGAGAGTGAGTCTGTTGTGTTATTGTCCTTGCGATGATAGCATCTCTACCTTCGTCGTCTACCTCACACTTGTCTTCATCTTGCCTTCCGTGTCGATGGCGTAGTTGTCGCCCGTCTCTGTCTTCCTCTCTCCTTTTATAGTCGCCTTTACCGCAGTCGTGTCTGTCTTTCTCGTTCTTGGCCTCAGTGTGTCTCTTGTCTTGTCGTTCTTCTTAGTCGCTGTGTTTCTCTATGCCGCTGCTCTCGGCGTCCTTGTTCGACGTGGGTCCCGACCGGCCTGGCAAATCCGGGGGTGTTCGTTGGTCACGGTCCTCGTCTTGCTGCTCTTCGTCGCCGTTCCCCTGACCTACATGCGCGTACACGTAGTGAGCTACGTCGGAGCTATCACCTGGACTACCCTTGCCCTGCTGATCTCTGTCGGCCATCGGACCCTCTGGGCCTGCAGAACCCCGCCTATCTGTCGGCGTACCCCGTCTACCCTTCCCTCTCCCCTTCTTTGTTTTCTCTTTTTTTCTCTTTCGCTGTTCTTTCCTTCCTTTACTTAGTTTCCTATCTCACAGCCCTATTTTTTGCCTCCTCCTTCTTCTTTTTCTTTTTCTTTATTTTCTATCCGTCTCTCTGCGAGAGGTCTCTAGCTTGTCCTTTCGATCTTCTTCGCATCGTCGTTGTGTCTGGCTGCCTATTCGGTCTGCGTCTTCTACATCCTCGTAGTGTTCTACGTCGTCGTCGTTGTCGCCTATCTCCTCTTTGCCGCCGCAGCTGTGTCTGCGTTGCTTTGTGGCCTCGTGCTTCCACGCGGGCGAGCTCCCCTGCTGATCGCCTGGTGCTGCGCCATCGTGGCAAGTCTGAGCAAGAACGAAGGCCTCGTCACCGCTATCGCGATCCTGTTGCTGATTGCGCTTCGCTATCGACCGCCGATGCCGGTCCGGCTCGTCTTTGCTGCCACCGCCAGTAGTTGCACACGGTGCGTTTTGCTGTGGATAGGCCCGGCGATCCCTGAGCTCGTCTGGTTGGTTCATATGCACGTGCTCTGTGTCCAGAACTACTTCTTCGGGACGCCCGGATCGGTATCCCTTCGGACCAGAACGTCTGCCACTGTTCACGCCATGAGCTACAGCGAGGACATAGTCGCCGTGGCCTTGATCGTGCTGTGGATAGGGTGCCTCTGGTTCAGGTCTTCGCGCCGGGACGCTCAACTGGGCCATCCGACTTGGCTCTGGACGGCTTGGATCGCCGGGTATCTCCTGATCGCCGGCACATACATCCTCGGTGACCTCGATATCCACACCTGGCTGACGGAGAGCGTGGATCGCACCACGATCTACGGAAGCTACTCCTGACAGTCGAGATAGCCACTTGGGCCGTGTTGGCTGGCCGTCAGGTGCTCGACACCCTGTTTGCCGATCCATTACCGATTTCCTCTCCGCTGGTCGCTGTGGCAACCCTTCGGACGACCGAGGCGCAAACCATGTCAAGACCCCTGAGCCAGAACCGCTAACGCAGAAGCATCGGGTCAGTGTCGTTTTGCTCGTTTTTCTTATTGAGAACATCGTCAACCAACCCCGCCCGAAGGAACGATGGTGGTTCCACCGTCGACCACGAAGGTCTGCCCCGTCACCCAGGGAGCCGCGTCGGAGGCCAGGAAGAGGGCGGCCGTGGCGATGTCGTCGGGCAGGCCCAGCCGACGCAGCGGGATGTGGGCGGCGACCCGGTCCTCGTTCGGCTCCCAGAGCGCAGCCGCCAGCTTGGTCTTCACCAGGCCCTGGGCCACGCGTTGACCCGGACGTCGGGTGCCAGCTCGTAGGAGAGCTGCCGGTTGATGTGGAGCACGACGGCCTTCGTTGTGTTCTATTACCCATACGACAAAACCCTACGACCAGAGTCGTTCCCTTTCCGAACTAAACCGTATCGGTGAGTCTAGACTCATTCCGCCAATGGTGGCCCCATGTGAGCCGTCCTGCCCCCGGCCCGGCGAAGTGGGGCACCCTAGAGGGACACCACAATGGGGAGATGGACGATCTGGACCCCGGCTAATGAGGTGGCGCTTGATCGAGCGCCTTGCGGAGTTGGCCGCCCTCGCCGACGAGCAGCTGAGCTACCTCGCTGGCGCCGAGTACATGGGCAGGCGATATGGGACCTGGCCGCGAACTTCTGGGAATGGACCGATCCGTGGTTGCGGTTCATGGTTGTCTGCGGCGTCGTGCCGTCAGATCTAGCTGAAGATGTCGAGGATGTGGTTGCTTGCGTTCGAGCGATTCGCGCGCCTTCGACGCGGAATGGGCCGAGCACGGGTCGATCTGGCTGCACACACCCGGGCACTTGCCTCCGATCCGATGTGGCAGAAGGTCAGACACTCCGCACAGAAGGCGCTTGATGTGTTCGCTGAACTCGGACTTCCTATTCCCTCGCCGAGTGATCCGGACTTCAACATGCCACGGGAGGATGCGCCCTGACGCTTTCCCCGACCCGGCGATCGGGGGCAGGCTGAGTGACCCAGTCTTGAACGGCGTTGCCCATCTAGCCATTGAGACAGAGCGAAGTGGTATGAAGGTCGTCTGAGTCTCTCACAGGATGCTCAGCGGACTGGGAGAACTCTATGTTGTTAAGCGGACGGGGCGGATCTTCGCTGGTTCTTCATCGGCACGTTCGTTACCAGCATCCCAGCTCGGATTCTCTTCGTGCTTGGCACTGGCGCGAGCTGGACCGACATGCATTTCATTCCCGGGGCGACCTCCAACACCAGCCTGAAGCTCGTCGCAGTTCTGGAGTTCGGTCTCATCTTCACGCAGATCGCGACCGCAGTGGTGATCTACCCACTCGTTAGGAGGCAGAGCGAAACCGTTTCGCTCGGTTACGTCACTGCCCGCATCATGGAGTCGGTATTTGCCGCGATCGGCCTCATGAGCATCATTTCGGTTGTCAGCGTGGCGAACTCGCTGACCTCAGCTACCGGCGTTCACGCCACCGCAATCGGTGCTTCAGGCGGTTCGCTGGTGAACACCTACGAATGGGCCTTCCAGTGGGGGCCCGGACTCGTTGCTGTTATCGGGAATGGCTTGATGCTGAGCTACCTGATGTACAGATCGGCACTCGTGCCGCCTCGCATGGCAATCGTTGGCCTCGTCGGTGGCTCCTTGCTCATTCTTTCTTTCGTCCTGACCCTATTTGGCGTCTACAAGAACGGTTCGGGACCTTCTTCCCTGCTCGCACTCCCGGAGATCGTGTGGGAAGCGTTCCTCGGCATCTACTGCGCGTGGAAAGCGTTCAGGCCGGAGAGTCCGATCGCCAGAGCAGAAATGACAATCTCGACTAAGGCTGCCTGAGAAGCGAAGGCATCCCATAAGTGCCGTACTGGCGAGTCAATGCGCTGAGCACTTCTGCACTCATTCAGACCTCGGGGTCCTCACCCAACCCCGCCCGAAGGAACGATGTCGTTCCACCGTCAACCACCAAGGTCTGCCCCGTCACCCACGAGGCGGCATCGGAGGCCAGGAAGAGGGCGGCGGTGGCGATGTCGTCAGGGACGCCCAACCGGCGCAGCGGGATGTGGGCGGCGATCCGGTCCTCGCCCTTCTCCCAGAGCGCAGCCGCCAGTTTCGTCTTGACGAGGCCGGGGGCCAGCGCGTTGACGCGGACGTCAGGGGCCAGTTCGTAGGAGAGCTGCCGGGTGATGTGCAGCACCGCCGCCTTTGTCACGTTGTACCAGCCGATGCCTGGTTCGACCCCGAGACCCCCGATGGACGCCACATTGATCACGGAGCCGCGCAGGCCTGCCTTGACCGCGGCGGCGGTCCAGGTCAGCACCGAGAGCTGGTTGACCTCGAACGTCTTCTGCGCACGCACCACGTCGATGTCGATCATGGGTCCGAAGTAGGGGTTGGTTCCGGCATTGTTGACCAGGATGTCGAGCTGACCGAATCGAGCCAGCGTCGCCGCCACACAGGACACGGCGTCCTCGGGTTTCCCGACGTGGGCGGCGTTCCAGGCCACCTGCTCTTCGGCCGCTCCATCTGCAACCAGGCCTGCGGCCGCCTCCTCGAGATCCGCCGCCGTGCGGGACGAGATCATGACATTGGCACCGGCCTCGGCGAAGCGGGCGGCCATGCCCAGGCCGATGCCCCGGCTCCCCCCGGTGATCAGCGCCGTCTTTCCCTTGAGTTCGAGCTCCATCGCCTGAGCCTTGCACGACCACGCGTGTGTGCCGCGGCTCGGGGGAAGAGACCTAGCATCGCTCCCGTGAACCACCTGGCTGACGAGACCAGCCCCTATCTCCGCCAGCACGCCGACAACCCGGTGGAGTGGTTCCCCTGGGGGGACGAGGCACTGCGCCGTGCCCGTGACGAGGACAAGCCGCTCTTCGTCTCGATCGGCTACGCCTCGTGCCACTGGTGCCACGTCATGGCCCACGAGAGCTTCGAGGATCCGGACACGGCGGCCGACCTCGCCCAATTGTTCATATCGATCAAGGTCGACCGCGAGGAGCGTCCCGACCTCGATGCCATCTACATGGCGGCCACCCAGGCCCTCACCGGCTCCGGGGGCTGGCCCATGTCGGTCTTCTGCACGCCCGACGGGCGCCCCTTCTATGCCGGGACCTACTTCCCTCCGGTCGAGCGCCATGGCATGCCTTCCTTCCGCCGCGTCGTGCAGGCCTTGGGCGACGCCTGGATCAAGGAGCGGGAGAAGGTGATCGAACAGGCGGACGCGCTCGTCGGCGCCGTGCGGCGGGAGCTCCGCTTGGCCGAGGCCCTGCGGGAGGAGGCGGGCGCAGGCGGTGGCCGTGGCGGTGCAGGCGGCGGCGGTGCCCCGGCGCTGCGGTTGGCCGGCGCGCCCGAGGTGAGCCTCGACACAGAAGCCCTCATCGAGCAGGTGGTCGCCGGCATCGGGGTCGGCTTCGACGCGGAATGGGGCGGTTTCGGGCCGGCGCCGAAGTTCCCGCGTCCGACGCTCGTCGAGCTCTGCCTGCGACGCGCCCACCGGGGCGGCGCCGACGCCGCCCGCGCACGGCAGATGGGGATGCGCACGCTCGATGCCATGGCGGCCGGCGGCATCTACGACCACCTGGTCGGTGGGTTCTGCCGCTACGCGACCGACGCGCACTGGCTCGTCCCCCACTTCGAGAAGATGCTCACCGACCAAGCGCAGCTGGCCCGGGCCTACCTGCATGCATGGCAGGACGGCGGCCGAGCCGACTATCTCGGCGTGGTGACCGAGACCCTGGACTTCGTGTTGCGGGACCTCTCGACACCCGACGGCGCGCTGTACTCGTCCTTCGACGCCGACGCCGGCGGCGTGGAAGGCGCGCACGCCACCTTCACCGTCGAGGAACTGCGCCGGATCCTCCCGCCCTCCCTGGTGGCTCCGGCGGCCGAGTGGTACGGGATCACGCCGGGCGGCAACTGGGAGCACCGGTCCATTCCGGTCCGTCCGGTCGGGGCGCCCCTGCAGCGCCCCCTGGAGGTCGAGGAGGCCCGCCTCCTGCTGGCGGCCGCCCGCGCGCAGCGGGTGCAGCCCGCCCGTGACGAGAAGGTGCTGACCGAGTGGAACGCCATGACGGTCGCCACGCTGGCCGAAGTGGCGTCGGCCGCTGGCCGTGAGGACTACGGGAACCGGGCCGAGGAGATTGGTGAGTTCCTCTGGGCCTCCATGTACGCCGACGGACGGCTCATGCGGAGCTGGCAGGGTGGTCGGGCACGTCACCTCGCCGTGGCCGCCGACTACGCCTGGCTCGCCGAGGCTTCCGTCGCGTTATCCGAGTGGACTGGCAAAGCCGTCTGGCGGGAGCGGGCGGTGCGCGCCGTCCACCAGCTCCTCGACCTCTTCTGGGACGACGCGTCCGGTGGATTCTTCACGACCGGCAGTGACGCCGAGGCGCTCGTGGTCCGGCCCAAGGAGTTCCTCGACGGTGCCGTCCCTGCCGCCAACTCCGTCGCTCTCTCCGCCCTGCTCCACGCCAACGCCTTCGTCGACGATCCGAGGATCGACGAGGCGATCGAGCGGACCGTGGGCCTGGCCGGCCCGCTCCTCGAGCGCCATCCGGGGGCGCTGGCGGACATGGTCGCGGCGCTGCCGATGTGGAGCGGTCGCCACGAGATCGTGGTGACCGGCGACCGACCCGACCTGGTCGCCGAGGTGCGCCGGAGCTGGCTGCCGGCCGCGGTGGTCGTCTGGGGGCAGCCTGACGATGGTCCCCTCTTCGAGGGACGCCCGTCGGAGCCGGGGCTGGCCTATGTCTGCCAGGGACGCTCGTGCCTCGTGCCCGCGCCGGACCGGGCCACCCTGGCCGGCCAGCTGGAGGCACTGGTCCGATGAGCGGCCCGTACGTGGACCCCGAGACACAGGGTGGCAGTGGCGGAAGCGGCGGCGACGGGCGTGCGCATGCCGACGACCTCCCGGAGCCGCCGCGGGACCACACCGACGAGCACGGGCCTGACCCCGAGGAGGTCGACCCGGCCCCGAAGAGACGTCGTGCCGCTGAGGCGACGACCGACCCGACGCGCCTGCTTCGTCGGTCGGCCCGTCGGACCGAGCGCGTCCCCACCGCGGGCGGCTCCACACTCCATCTGCTCGTCCTGTCCTCCACGCTCGAGGACACCACGGTCGTGGACCTGGCCACTCGAACCGTCATGCGGGTGCGGGTGCCATGGCCCGAGGGCCACGAGCCCGACATCAGCACCTTCGACGTCGTGGAGGTCACGCTGGCCGACGATCCCGAGCGGGACGACCTCGCCCGGCCGGAGGCGACCACGGTGGCTGACCTCCCCCGCCACGTCGGGACGTTGCGCGGCCGGCACCTGCGCAAACTCCTCCGCCGGCTGGTGGCCTCCCCCGATGGCCCGTTGCTCGGCTTCCCCGGACCTTCGGCGCCCTACTGGGAGTTCCGGGGTTTCCGGCCGTCGGTGGCACTGATCGAACCGACGCGGCGCCCCCAACTGATCCGGCGACAGGCCGACGGCACGACCTGGGTCCGGTTCGGGTGGGATCGCGACGACGTCTGGCTCCCCGTGGAGGACCGCAACGCCGCCCGTGCTCTCGACGCGGCGAGGCGTGAGCGTCTGAGTGGGAAGAGCCTGGCCACCGCACTGGGGTTCGAGCCCCAGTACCTCCTGGTCACAGTGAGCCCTCCACGGGACGGACACTGCTACAAGGTGTGCGCGGCGGTGCTGCCTCGGGGATGATCCGGGTGCCCGCCTCTGGCGGCACCCCGCTGCAGCTCAGCGGCCGAGCTTGCCTCCGGCCAGGTCCTCGGCCATGGCCCAGCCGAAGGCGACCAGTCGGTCTCCGCGGTCGGCCTTGAAGCTGTCGAAGTGAGTCTCGACTCCTTCGGGGATCTTGACCTTCGGGGCGAAGAAGTCCAGGCCCCCGGCCACCGAGCCGTCGCCCTTCAGCACGAAGGTGCGGTCGTCCAGGCGGCTCTCGCAGCCGAAACGCTTGGAGAGGCGACGCGCCCACGCACGCTCCTCACCGGAGCTCTTGTGACCCGGGAAGGGCACGACGTCCTGCAGCCCGTTGAAGGCACGGAAGCCCTCCGGCGTCAGGAGCCGGGTCCCGAGGAGGACGTCCTCGTCGGGGAAGGCCAGCAGGGCCCGGCGGTACTGGTCCGCCATGATGCCCTTGAGGGCTGCCTCGGCCCGCGAGGTGCGGTCGACCAGCGCCAGCCCGACCAGCAGGGAGGGGGTCCCTCCGATGCGCTCGAGGGTGCAGAACGAGTACCCCCGCAGCTTGTTCCCCTCCCGGGCCTGGGTGATGAGCACCCAGGCTTCACGCTCCTTGGAGAGGTAACCGATGTCGAAACCGGGTGGCCGGTCCGCACAAAGGTCCGCCATTTCGACCAGCTCAGCATCGCTGAGCGCAGTGCAATCCTTGGTGCTCACTACGATCGGCATGAGTTCAGTCTACTGGTTGTGCTGTGCGCGTTCCCAACCGGCCCGGGCCGCCCGGGTGCCGAACCGGGTGGTGCAAGCCACCATCACCCCAGGTCAGATGCCATTTCTAGACGACGTCGCCATATCTCAGGAGAGGACGGCGCTCTGGCCGAGCAATCGCTTGAGCTCCCCTACCAGGCCGTTGCGGCAGTCCACATTGAACTCCGGTGGGAGGCGCAGGACCTTGGCGCCGACGTGGAGCAGGACCGGGGACGGACCCGGATGCCCGCTCAGGACGTCTTTCAGGCCGTCGACCTTGGCGTCGGTCAGCACCCCCAGAGGCAGCGTGATGTGGAGGTCTTCCTGGCCCCGCTCGAGCACAGGCCTGGACACCTCCATGCACACGATCTTGGGCTCCTCCTCCCGGGTGTCGAGCCGGCCGCGGATCACCAGGATGGCGTCGTTCTCGATGAGAGCGCCGTACTCGGCCATCGTCTTGGGGAAGACGAAGACCTCCATGGCCGCCTGCAGATCCTCGAGCACGAACCGGGCCATGAGGTCGCCCTTCTTCGTGTACGAGCGCCGTAGGTCCGTGACGACCCCGCCGACGGCACGCACGGGAGAGCGGTCCCCCACCGCCGTGTCGTCCTCCCGCATGTCCGAGAGGGTGCTGTCGGTGTAGCGGGCCAGCGCCGCCTCGTAGCCCATCAGAGGATGGTCGCTCACGTAGAGGCCGAGCATCTCTTTCTCGAAGGCCAGGCGTTGGGCCTTGTCGAACTCGCTGTCGGGGATCGCCACCTTGGCGCCGCCCCATCCGGGGTCGGCCGTCTCCTCCTCCTCGAACGCGGCGAAGAGGGTGGTGATACCGAGGTCCTGCTCCTTCCGGCGTTCGATGGAGCGATCGACGATGGACTCCAGGACGAGACACAGACCCTGGCGCGGGTGCCCGAGCGAATCGAAACCGCCCCCCTTGACCAGCGACTCCATGGTCCGCTTGTTGAGGACGACGGGGTCGACCCGGGCACAGAAGTCGAAGATGTCCACGAAGGGCCCGTTGGCCGTCCGCTCGGCGACGATCCGCTCCACGAGGCCCTCGCCCACGTTGCGCACGGCCGCCAGCCCGAAGACGATGGCCTGGCCGGGCGGGCGGTTCCCCTCCGCATCGACGCTCCGGTCGGGCGCGAACTCGGCCAGCGAGCGGTTGACGTCGGGCACCAGGACGTCGATGCCCATGGAGCGGCACTCGGCCAGATACACCGCCGTCTTGTCCTTGTTGTCCTTCACCGAGGTGAGCAAGGCGGACATGTACTCGACCGGGTAATGCGCTTTGAGCCACGCCGTCTGGTAGGCGACGAGTCCGTAGCCGTACGAGTGGGACTTGTTGAAGGCGTAGTCGGCGAACGGCTCGATGATGTCGAACAGCTGCGTGCCCAGTTCCGCGCCGTAGCCCTCCGTGACGCAGCCGGCGACGAACTTCTCGCGCTCGGCGGCAATGAGCTTGCGGATCTTCTTCCCGCACGCCTTGCGCAGGTTGTCGGCCTCCTCGAGGGTGTACCCGGCGAACTTCTGGGCGACCCGCATCACGGACTCCTGGTAGAGCATCAGCCCGTAGGTGTCCTTGAGGATGGGCTCGATGTCGGGGTGGAGGTAGGTGAGCTCCTTGCGGCCGTTCTTCAGCTCGGGGTAGTCCCGGTGCATGTTGGCGGCCATGGGACCCGGGCGGTAGAGGGCCACGAGCGCGGCGACGTCGTCGAAGCTTGTCGGGGCCAGTGCGCTCAGGGTCTGGCGCATTGCCGCACCCTCGAGCTGGAAGACCCCCACCGACTTGGCGCGCCGGAGCATCTCGAGGGTCGGCTCGTCGTCGAGGGCGACCGCGTCGATGTCGGGGCGCGCCCCGGTCTCGGCCTCGATCAGGTCGAGGGCGCGCTCCATGACCGAGAGATTGCGCAGGCCGAGGAAGTCCATCTTCAGCAGGCCCAGATCCTCGACCCCGTGCATTTCGTACTGCGTGACGATGGGTGCGTCCTCGGGGTTCTCGCCGGCGCCGGGCTTGCGCTGGATCGGCAGGTAGTCGGTCAGCGGATCGCGGGAGATCACCACGGCGGCAGCGTGGATGCCGTCCTGCCGCCGCAACCCTTCGAGCCCGAGTGCGACCTCAATGACCTCCTTGGCGTCGGGGTCGGTGTCGCGCATGGTGCGCAACTCGGCCGCGGCGGCGAACCCTTCCTCGTGCCCGTCGGTCTTGGTGATGCAGGCGTGCAGCGGGGTGTCGCGGCCCATGACGAGCGGCGGCATGGCCTTGGCGATGCGGTCGCCCACGATGTAGGGCTTGCCGAGGACGCGCGCGGCGTCGCGCACCGCGGCCCGCGCCTTGATCGTCGAGAACGTGATGACCTGGGCCACGCGGTCGCTGCCGTACTTCTCCGCCGCGTAGCGCATGACGTCGGCGCGGTAGCGCTCGTCGAAGTCCATGTCGATGTCCGGCATCTGCTTGCGGCCGGGGTTCAGGAAACGCTCGAAGAGCAGGTCGTAACGGATCGGGTCGAGATCCACGATCTTGAGGCAGTAGGCCACGCAGCATCCGGCCGCCGACCCACGTCCCGGCCCGACTCTGATGTTCGAGTCGCGGGCGAAGCGAATGAGGTCCCACACGACGAGGAAGTAGGCCGCGAACCCCATGTTGCCGATGACGCTCAGCTCGTAATCGAGGCGTTCGACCACCTCGGCCGGCAGCGAGGCGCCGTAGCGACCCCGTGCGCCCTCGTACGTCAGGTCGCGGAGATACGCCAGGGCCCGTTCCTCGTACGTCTCACCCGTGAAGTGGTCCGGCACGGGGAACTCGGGCAGGCTCGGCTTGCCCAGCTCGATCTGCACGTCCGCTCGCTCGGCGATGAGCAGGGTGTTGTCACAGGCCTCGGGCACGTCACGGAAGAGGTGACGCATTTCGGAGGCCGTCTTGAGATAGTGCTCGGTGCCTTCGAATTTGAAGCGGTTCGTGTCGGAGAGGAGGGCGCCCGTCTGCACGCACAGCAGTGCGTCGTGGGCCACCGCGTCCTCGCGGTGGGTGTAGTGGCTGTCGTTGGTGGCCAGCAGCGGCGCACCGAGGCGGCGGGCGATTTCGATCAGCTGCGGGTTCGTCCGGTGCTGGTCGGCAATCCCGTGGTCCTGGATCTCGACGAAGAGGTTGTCCTTCCCGAAGATGTCCTGGAGCCGCGCCGCCTTCTTTTCGGCACCCTCGACGTCGCCCGCCAACAACGCCTGGAGCACCACCCCACCCAGACACCCGGTGGTGGCGATCAACCCGGTGTGATGGCGCTCGAGGAGCTCCCAGTCCACCCGGGGCTTGTAGTAGTAGCCCTCGAGATACGCCGCCGAGGACAGCTGCATCAGGTTGCGATAGCCCTCGACCGTCTCGGCCAGGAGGGTCAGGTGGTAGTAGAGCTTCTGGCCGCCGTCGACGTCGCCGCCGGTATCGTCGACCCGGCCCCGACGCACCGGCCGTTCCAGGCGCGACTCGCCGGCCATGTACGACTCGGTCCCGATGATGGGCACGACACCCTGGTCACGGCAGGCCTTGTAGAAGTCGAGGACCCCGTACATGTTGCCGTGGTCCGTGATGCCCAAGGCCGGCTGCCCGTCCGCCACGGCGGCCGCGACGAGGTCCCCCACCCGAGCCGCCCCGTCCAGCATGGAGAACTCGGTGTGGGTGTGCAGATGCGTAAACGACCGCTCCGACACCGGCCCTCCTTTCGCCACGTCTCGTGAAACTTACACTTGTGTTGTTTCGCCCCGGACTTTGCAATCTATCCCGCCTACCGACACAAGACGTTGACCGATCCGTCCACTCTGGCACGGCGGATCTGGCCCATGGTGTTCCCTGGTTGCACCTGCGACGCCGGGTGCCGGACGACCCCGGACGGGCGTCTCGGGGTCGCCGGATCGGTCGTGCTCAGAGGTAGGCGCCCGTCCGGCCCGACTCGCCGGCCGAGGGCAGTCCGCGCTGGCGCATCTCTTCGAGCTGGGCCCGCGCCGCCATCTGCTGCGACATCAGCGTCGCCTGGATCCCGTGGAACAGGCCCTCGAGCCAACCGACGAGCTGCGCCTGGGCGATTCGCAGCTCGGCATCGCTCGGCGCGTCGTTCTCGAACGGCGGCGCCATCCGCTCGAGCTCGGACACAAGGTCGGGCGACAACACCTCCGAGAGGTCGTGGATCGACTGCTCGTAGATCTCGCGCAGGCGCACCCGGCTCCTTTCGTCCAGCGGGGCGGATCGCACCTCGTCGAGCAGGGTCTTGACCATGGAGCCGATACGGAGCACCTTGGCCGGCTCGTTCACCGACTCGGTCTGCCGCTGCTCCCCCGCCTCCTCCAGGCTCCCGCCGGCCAGAACCTCGTCCGGCGAGATCGCCCCGCCGGAACCGTCTTCGGACACGCTGCTCTGGGTCACATCATCGTTCGTCGCGTCAGCCATGGTGCCTTCCGTCTCTCTCCCGTCCGTCGTTCTTGCGCCGACGGGATCGGCCCAATGTTGCCACCGGCGGACCGCCGTTCACGATGCCCGCCAACCCAGGAGTGGGATTCGCATCTCGGCCGGTGTCAGGGACCCGTGCCGGGCCTTGAGGCGAAGCTCGCCGGTGTCGGCGGGGTCGAGGAACGCCGTCGGGGTGAACGGCACCAGGGCGACATCACCCAGACGGGCCGCGACGTCGGCCGACGGCACGCCCCCGAGCCATCCGTCGGCGATCATCTGCTCCTTGGTGCGCACCCAGGCGACGTCGCCATGGAGCGCCCGCGCGGTCGCCGCCGCATCGTCGGTTGCGCCGGGGCGGACGTGCAGCCAGCGGAATCGGCCCTCCCCGCTGATCAGCGTCGTGACCTCCATGAGCTCCGGACCGATCAGCTCGACCGAGCCCCCGACCTCCACCTGACCGTGGTCGGCGGTGACGACGAGCACCGCCCCGGGCGGGAGTGCGTCCAGCACGTCGCTGACGAGACGGTCGACCGCCCGGAGCTCGTCGTCGTAGTACTGGCCCAGCCCTTCGGCGTGGGCCACCTTGTCGATGCCTTCGTAGTAGGCGTAAATGAATGGAGCGCCCCTGGCCGCCAGCTCGCGGACCGCGGTGACGAGCCCTGCCGGCGTGTGCCAGCGGTGCAGCTCCACGCGGCCCAGGTGGGCGGCGGTGAATCCCGTCGGCCCGAAGTCCTGCCGCGTCACCACGGGGACGGGACCACGGGCGCCCGGAAAGGACTCGAAGGGCTGGAACTTCGAGGCCGGCACGGTCATGCGGGCGTCAGCCCCACGAAGCGACCATTGCAGCACGTTCATCACGTCGCCATCGAGGGCGACCCTGTAGCCGACGACTCCGTGTTCTGCCGGCACCCTCCCCGTGACCAGGGTCGTCAACGCGCACGCCGTGGTGCTCGGAGCCACCGAGGTGATGGGGTCACCCGCGCCACCGGCCAGGACCGGGGCCAGCGAGCTCCGTTCGCGGAGCTGCTCCTCGCCCAGGCCGTCGAGCACCAGGAGGACGACCTGGTTGGCCCCGGCCACCGGTTCGGGGAACCATGCGGGCAGCGGGTCAGCACCGGGGGCAAACACCTCTTTGAGCAGGGCCGGCACCACGCGATGGATGGAGGCCCCGTCCCAGTCCGGCAGGAGCGGATCTGGCTGCCCCGACGACGCCGGACCCCCCAGGGGAGCGGTTGACGGCGTCGCCTTCGCCGGTGCGCCGTCAGTCACGAAGGGACACCCTACGACCCACGCACCCCCTCTACCCACGAATGGGCCGGTAGGATCGCACGGTGTGAGGGTTTCCACGAGGGGTGATTACGCCAGCCGGGCGCTTCTGTCACTCGCCCTGCACGGGGCCGACCGGCCCACCTCGGTCAGGGACATCGCCGAGCGGACCGCCCTCCCCCAGCCCTATCTGGAGCAGATCCTCCTGGCCCTCAAGGGAGCGGGGCTGGTCCGCTCGAAGCGGGGCGTCGGCGGCGGCTATGTGCTGGCCCGCCCACCGGAGGAGATCTCGCTGGCCCAGATCGTCTCTGCCGTCGACGGCCCCATCGCCGCCGGCGACTTCGGAGAGCCCCACGAGAACGGCGCCTGCGACCACGAGGGCCAGTGCGTGCTGCTGGCGGTCTGGGCCGACGTCGGGGAGACGATCCGCACCCACCTGCAGAGCTACAGCCTGGCCGACATGGTCGCCCGGGCCCAGGGGAACGTCGCCGCAAGCGTCTGAGCAGTCCTGCCGCTCAGCCCCTGATGTTCCACACCTCGACCGCCGGCCACTCGAGATCCCAGCCCAGCATGCACACGGCGCCGGTCCGGAGGAGGAACAACCGAGCGGCCACGGGCGGCAGCCCGAGCCAACGGGCCGTGAGGACGCGCAGGATGTGCCCGTGGGCCACGCAGAGGGTGTCCGTCTCGAGCTCGCGCGCCCGGGCAATGACCCGGTCGGCCCGGCGGCCCACGTCGGCCGCTCGCTCACCCTCGGGCACGCCTTGGTCCCACAGCGTCCAGCCGGGTCGCCTCTCCCGAATTTCCGCCGTGGTCAGACCTTCGTACGCGCCGTAGTCCCACTCCATCAGGTCCGGGTCGGGCTCGCCGACGTAGCCCGCCAGCGCGCACGTCTCCGCGGCCCGGACCAGCGGGCTGGTCAGCACCAGGCCGAACCTGGTGGGCCCGAATTGGCGGACCAGGGCACCGGCGGCTTTCGCCTGCTCACAGCCCTTGGCGAGGAGGGGAATATCCGTCCGGCCCGTGTGTTTTCCATTCTCGGACCACTCAGTGGCCCCGTGACGAAGGAGCACCATCCGGCCGGGCATGGGCCGTAGGACACCACGAGCCTGAAAACGGCGCAACTCGGTGCGAACACCGGCATGGAATGATCCGAAGCCCAGCTCGGTTATACCCGTCAGGTTGATCCCGGAATGGTCCGGGTACGTACGACTGAGAGTGAGCGAAGAGCGTCTGGAGCGATGATGAAGAGCGCGGTGAGCACGTCGGACACATTGGGGCTGATGTTGCGAGACCTCGACCAATTCCCAATGCCCGACCATGAGCAGCAGGTCGAGTTGGCCAAGAGGGTTGTGGCCGGGGACGATGCTGCGCGCAAGCAGATGGTGGCCGCGAACCTTCGGCTCGTGGTGCACTGGGCCCGGCGGTACCAGGACCGGGGTGTCGACATGGCCGACCTCGTCCAGGAAGGCACGTTCGGCCTGATGCGCGCCGTCGACAAGTTCGACTGGGAGCGCGGTTTCAGGTTTTCCACCTATGCCACGTGGTGGATCCGTCAGGCCCTCCAGCGCGCCGTCCAGCAGCACGGCCGCACCATCCGTATCCCCCTCGAGGTCGGTGAGCAGATCCAGCGTCTCGAGCTGACCAAGTCCGAGCTGGCCAGCACCCTGGGGCGGAAGCCCACGGTGGCTGAACTGGACGAGGCGACGGGAATGACCGCCGACGAGCGGGAGGCCCTCGAGGACGTCGCGCGCGTGACGGCGTCACTCGACCAGCCGGCCGCACTGGAGTCGTCCACCACACTGGGCGAGCTCGTCGCCCCCGACGACTCGGACTTCGTTGCGGACGTGGAAGAGACGTTGGTCTATGAGCGTGTCCGCGAGGCGGTCGAGCGTCTGCCCGGCCTGCAGCGGGACGTGCTCCGTCTCCGCTTTGGCTTCGACGGCGATTCCCCTGCCTCGTTGCAGTCCACGGCGGAGCGACTCGGTGTGGGCGTCCGCCGAGTGCGCCGGGCCGAGGAGGAGGCGTTGGCTGCGCTCTCGTTCGATGCCGACGTGGTCGGCATCCACGAGGCGGCCTGAGGCCAACGCGCCTCCGGGCTCAGGCCCGGAGCATTGACGACATGAGGGACGGAGCCGGAAACGACGCTGACCCTGGCCGTTACGTGCTCAATGAGGCGAGATACGCCTGGAGGTCCTCCGGCAACGGCGACGTGAATTCGGTGCGTGCGCCCGTCGAAGGGTGAGCGAAGCCGAGCTTGAAGGCGTGCAGGAAGAACCGGCCTGAACCCAGGCGCTTGTCCGCGACGCCGTAGCGCGCATCCCCCACGACCGGGTGGCCGATGGCCGCCATGTGCACGCGTATCTGATGGGTCCGCCCGCTCTGGAGCGCGAGCTCGAGCAGGGTCATGGGCCGCTCCCCGCCCCAACGTTCCCGCACCGTGTAGCCCGTGCGCGCCGGCTTACCCGAGGCGGTGACCGCCATCTTCGTCGGCGTGCGGGCCGAACGACCGATCGGCGCCTCCACCTCACCCCGCTCCTCGGCGACGTCACCGGCCACCAGGGCCAGATAGCGGCGCTCCATCGTCCTGGTCGCCAGCTGGTCGACCAGCGACCGGTACGCGGCCTCGGTTCGGGCCACGGCCAGGAGTCCCGAGGTCCCCTTGTCCAGCCGGTGGACGATGCCCGGGCGGTCCGGGGGGCACACTCCGGCGGCCACCAGCCCCGCCAGGTCGGGGAAGCGGGCCAGGAGGCCCCCGACCAGGGTTCCCTCGAAATGCCCTGCACCCGGATGCACCACAAGGCCGGCCGGCTTGTCCACCACCGCCACCTCGTCGTCGGCGTAGACGACCTCGAAGCGCACATCGGCATCCGGCGCCACCCCGGCGTCCCCGGCCGCGGGCAGCACGATGGTCAAGATGGCGCCCTCGGCCAACACTGCCCGGCCGACCGTGACCGGTGAGCCGTCCACCAGCACCCGGCCTGCCGCTATCAACTGCGCGGCTGTGCCGCGGGATACGTCGGCGACCATGGACACGCCGCGATCAACCCGCACGCCCGCCAGCAACGCCGGGACCTCGGTGGTCATCGTCTCCCCATCGCCGGTCCCGGGCTCCTGCTCCGCCTCCGAACCCCCCGGGCCTGCCGGCCCTGCCTCATCCGGTCCATCGCTCACGCGGCCTCCTCGGCATTGGATTGCGGCGCAGACCGACCGCCGAAGAGCAGGGCCACGATGATGATGATCACGCCGACGGTCACACAGGCATCGGCCAGGTTGAACGTGGGCCAGTGCTCGAGGGTGATGAAGTCGGGCACCTGCCCGTTCGGGCCACCGACGATTCGCTCGCTCAGGTTCCCGGCGGCGCCTCCGAGCACCAGGCCCGACCCAATCGCCAAGGTCACGGTGCGGACCCGAGCCACGACCACGGCCAGCACCACGACACCGATGCACAGCAGCACGGTCACGAAGCCGGCCCGACCGCTGAAAAGGCTGAAGGCGAAGCCGGAGTTGAAGGTCAGCGCCAGGCCGAAGGGCCCCCAGACATGCCGCACGTCGTGGAGATGGTCCAGGGCGAGCGAGGTGGTCACCCGGTCTGCCACGAGCACGACGGCAGCGATGGCAAACGCCAGGACCCCGGAGCGGGTCAGCGCCGCGACAGCCCTCCGCTCTTGCACGCCACGCAGAGTCGGGCATATGGCAGCGCCCGCAGGCGCGGCTTGGGAATGGGCTGGAAACAGCGCTCGCAGTACCCGAAGGTCTTGTCGTCGATGCGCTTGAGGGCGTCGTCGATCTCCTCGACGGCCAACAGCGCCTGCCCGGAGAGGGCCAGGTTCCGCTCACGGTCGACCGTGACGGTGCCGCCCTCGCCTGACTCCTCGTCGAACTGGACGTCCCCCGGCTCGCGCTCCAGCGCCAGCGAGTCCGCCTCGGCCCGGAGCGAGGTCGCCTGCTCCGAGTAGATGGCCCGGTCGTCCACGAGCAGCTGGCGGACCTCATCGAGGAACTTGACGTCCTTCGCGTAGGGGCCGGTCTTGGGCCGGACCGGAGGCGGCGCCTTGGGCTTCGGCGTGAACGTCGTCCGGGGGACAACAGCCGCGGCGGCGCCGTTGGCGGCCGCGGCGACGGCCTTCTTGGCGGCGGGCTTCTCGGCCGCCTTCTTCTTTGTCGCGGCGGGCGTCGGGGCGGCCTTCTTGGCCGGCGCGGCCTTCTTCCCGGCCGGTGCCGTCTTCTTGGGCGGTGGTGCCGCCTTCTTCGTCGCGGCCGGCTTCTTCGTGGTTGCGGTCACGGCCTTCTTGGGCGCGGCTGCCGTTGACTTCTTCGCTGACGACGCGGCCTTCTTGGCCGCAGGGGCTGCTTTCTTCACAACAGGAGCTGCCTTCTTTTTTGTGAGAGCGGAACGCTTTGTAGCCGTTGCCTCAACCTTCGCCGAGGACTTTTTGTTCCCGGCCCGTGACGTTGCGGGTGCGGCGGATCGCGACGCAGGAACCCTCTTGACCTGGGCACCCTTGCTCGCTGGGGTCATCGTTCCCTCCTTCGGACCACCTTGGGTGGCCGGTTTCCCTGGAAGACGACCTCGTCCGGGGAGCGGGTGACGATACCGGACCGCGAGGGGCAGGGGCAACAAGCCCCACCAACCCCGTCAGGAGCGGGATTTAGAGAGGGCGGGGCGACCCCGAGGCGGACGCATTCTGGAAGTTGAGCGTCGGCGCACCGTCGTCCGCCTCCGGCAGCCTGCCCTGAGCCTCGTCCGCTCCGGTGCTCGGCGGTGCGGCAGACGCGGGCTTCGGCCGAACGCCCATGAGGGAGTTGGCCGGCTGCACGTTCTCATCCACCCACTTGAGGATCTCGGAGAGCGCACCACGGAGCCGGTTGCGCTCCGACTCGAGGTGTCGGGCCATGCTCTCGACGTCGGTGGCCAGCTCGGTCCGGGTGGCCTCAAGCCGCGAGACCTCATCGCGGAGCTTCTGGTGCGTCTCGGCCTGGAGCTGCGCGGCCGTCGCTTCGGCGGCGGCGACGGCCGCCCGCGCCGTCTCTTCCGCCTGGGCGATCACCGTGGCAGCCTCTGCCTCGCTCTCCCGCTTCGTCTGGTCGACGAACTTCTGGGCCAACAGGAGCGTCCGCTGCAGCGTCTCATCCGAGAGCGCGGCGGCTTCGGCCGATGCCGCCGCGGCAGCAACCACCTCTTCGTTGTCGGCGGCCACCGGCGCGGCGCGCTTCTCCCGCTCGAGCTGGGCGATGCGTTCGCTCGCCTGGCGCAGCCGCTCGTTCAGCTGCCGGACGTGTTCCTGGAGCGCCTCGGCTTCCTGGGCCGCCTTGTCCAGGTACTCATCGACCTCGTCGACGTTGTAGCCCTTCAGCCCGAGGCGAAACTCCACGGTGCGAAGCGTGTCGAGAATCGATGAGGAAGCCTGAGAATTGTCCATGGACCCCAAGTGTAACCCTCCCTCCCGGCCATTCCGAGTATGGCGGAATCAGTGAAGGAGCACGGGAACGAGCACGAAATTCGCAACCAGGATGACGATGAGGAAGGAGAAGTCGAGCCCGCCCATCGGCTTGACGATCCGGCGCACCGGCCGCAGGACGGGCTCGGTCGCCTGGTACATGAAGTACTGGATCCGGGCCAGCGTCGTCCCGGGCTGAATGCGGAACCAGCTCAGGATCGCGTAGGGAAACATGATCAGCCAGATATAGGCCTCGATCAGCCACGCGAGGAGACGAAAAATGCTCATCAACCTGCGAGGGTAGTGCGTCTAGTCGCGGCCGAAACCGCGCTCAACCAATCGCTGCCGTTCTTCCTCGGACACCTTCACGTTCGTCGGCGCCAGCAGGAAGACCTGGTCGGCCACCTTTTCCATCTCCCCGCTCAGGGCATAGGTCACGCCGCTGCAGAAGTCGATCATGCGTCGCTGCAGATCGCGGTCGGCCATCTGGAGGTTCACGATCACGGGCCGGTTGTCCTTGAGCCGGTCGGCGATCTCCTTGGCGTCGCCGAAGCGCGAGGGGGCGACCACGTGCACCCGGCCCGAAGGCGACGGCGCCGGCCCGGTCGGGTTCATGGTGGGGTCGACCGGCACGGCCCGCACGGCCGACGGGCGCGGGGCCACGTTGCTCTGGGTCGGCCGGGACTGCTGGCTGGGTTGCGCCGACTCCCGGGGAATGGTGCGGACCCTGCTCATGCCGCCGCTGAACTCTTCGGCCTGGTCCTGGTCCTGGGACCGGGGCTCGACCCGCGTGGCGGCCGAGAACCCGCGCGGGGCGCGATCCTCCAGGTCGTCGTACTCGTCGTACTCGTCGTCGAGCAGGCCGAGATACACCATGGTCTTCTTCATGAACGAGGGTGACATTCCTTCTCCTGTCCTCGGACAGCGTAGTGCCTGCTCGGCAACCCAGGCGGGTCCGGCCGGCCCGGAGCCGGGCCTTTCGCCGCCTTCACGCTCCAGCTCAGCCTGACATCGGCCTCCACCGGAGGTTCCCCGTCAGCCTCCACCTCATGCTGCGGTCGCCGGGGGTCGTGCCCCGAAAAGGGCCCGGCCGATGCGCACCATCGTCGAGCCGGCGGCCACCGCCAGCTCCAGATCGTCGGTCATGCCCATGGAGCGCTCCTCGAGGCCGAGATGGTCGGCGAGGCGCCCCAGCGTGGCGAAGGCGTCCCGGGCCGCGGACTCCCCCGGCGCCGCCACAGTCATGAGGCCCCGCACGTCGAGACCGACGTCGCGCAGTTCCGCCACGAGGCCGGCGGCAGCCTCGGGCGGGCACCCGTTGCGGCCCGCCAGGCCCGTCGTCTCGATCTGGACGAGGACCCGCGCCCCCGGAGCAAAGCGGGCGATCCGCTCTCCCTCGGCTGCGCGGGCCACGCTCTGCCAGAGGCCGACAAGGGGTGCGAGCTGCGCGACCTTGTTCCGCTGGATGGCGCCGAGGAAGTGCCAGACGACCCCGCCGTCCCCCACGTCGGCGGCTGCCTTTCCGACCAACTCGGCGGCATAGTTCTCGCCCAGGTCGACCAGTCCGGCCTGCCGCGCCGCGAGCACCGCCTCCGGGCCGAACCCCTTGGTGACGGCCACGACCCGCACCCGGGCAGGGTCGCCACCGGCGCGCTCGATCCGCTGGCGGACCGCCTGCAGCCTCCCCGCGACGTCGTCGCTAACGGAGGAAGGAGGGGACGTCGAAATCGTCGTCTCCCAGGTCGAGCTCCTCTTCCGACCCGGTGGCGTCCGCGAAGATGTCCACGGGTTCGGGCGTCGAGAAGATCGTCGAGGCCAAATCGCCCGCCTTGGTGGACGGGGCGCCCTCCTCCCAGCGCTCGAAGCCGGCCGCGATCACCGTGACCCGGACCTCGTCGCCCATGGCGTCGTCGATGACGGCGCCGAAGATGATGTTGGCGTCGGGGTGCGCCACGCCGTGGATGATCTCGGCCGCCTCGTTCACCTCGAAGAGGCCCAAGTCGGACCCACCGGCGATGTTGAGCACCATGCCCCGGGCGCCCTCGATGGAAGCCTCGAGCAGTGGAGAGGTGATGGCGGCCCGGGCCGCGTTGGCGGCCCGACCCTCGCCGATCGAAGAGCCGATGCCCATGATGGCGGTGCCTGCGTTGGTCATGACCATCTTCACGTCGGCGAAGTCGGTGTTGATCAGTCCCGGCACCGTGATGAGGTCGGTGATGCCGCGGACACCCTGCAGGAGGACCTCGTCGGCCATCTTGAACGCGTTGACCATGCTCGTCTTGTCGTTGGAGACCGTGAGGAGGCGGTCGTTGGGGATGACGATGAGGGTGTCGACCTTCTCCTTGAGGATCTGGATCCCCTTCTCCGCCTGCATCGCCCGGCGCCGGCCTTCGAAGGTGAAGGGCCGTGTGACCACGCCGATGGTGAGCGCACCCAGGCTCTTGGCGATCTCGGCCACCACCGGCGCCGCACCCGTCCCGGTGCCGCCACCCTTGCCGGCGGTGATGAAGACCATGTCGGCGCCCTGGAGCGCCTCCTCTATCTCCGCCCGGTGCTCCTCGGCAGCGAGGCGACCCACCTCGGGATCGCTCCCCGCACCCAGCCCCCGGGTGAGCTGGCGCCCGATGTCCAGCTTCAAGTCGGCGTCGCTCATGAGGAGGGCCTGGGCGTCGGTGTTGGCGGCGATGAACTCGACGTTGCGCAGTCCCGAGTCGATCATGCGATTGACGGCGTTGACACCACCGCCACCGATGCCGACGACCTTGATCACTGCCAGGTAGTTGCCCTGGGAAGGCACGGTCGTCATGAACTCCCTCGTCCTCGGGTCGATCGCCGACCGGTCACTCGTTCGTTGTTTCCGCCAATCGCCACCCGCGACATGTGGCCAGACACCCATCCCTGAACCTCTGGAGAAGGTTGATGTTCACAGTGCGGGAACGTGGCTCCACCATACGGGTGGCGTTCAGGCTGGTCAAGCATCCTAGGTCACCCCGGGGTCACCGTCGGTGCATCGGGGACGCTGACGTCGATCACATCCCCGTTGTGCAGGGTGGCCCCCGCCAGAATGGAGGAAACGTCCTCGTACTTGGCGGTGAGCTCGGTCGGGGAGCCGATGTCCACCAGGACGGGTGTGGTCAGGGCCAGCTGCACCCATCCGGCCGGTTCGACCGTGACCGCCGTGACCTGCCCCACGAACGAGGGCGGCAGCGTCGAGGCCACCCGGAGTCCCGGGGCATCCTTGGCCGAGAGCACGGTGCCGGGCGCGCCGGGCGGTTGCGGGACGGTGAGGACCATGAGCCCGGGAGGCTGGCTGGCGGACGCCGCCAGGACCCGGCCGTCGGGGCTGAGCATCTCCCACGCGCCGGCCGCCGTCTTGGCGGCGAAGCGGGCCGTCTCCTCGGTCACCGCGATGTGGACGCCGTCGGGCCAGCCGACGCTGACCGTCGCGGTGCGGACCCACGGCAGCTGCTCGAGGCGGGCCGCCACCGCGCCGGTGTCGACGTCGAGCAGTGGCGGCTGGCCGGCCAACCCCGACTGGGCCATCACCTGCGCCGTGGTTTCGTGCACGTTGCCGGTCACCGTCACCGAACGGGCGGAGAAGATCGGTGTGTGGAGGAGGAACCACCCGCCGACGAGGAGGGCCACGACGCCGAGCGCGATGCCGCCGATGATCAGCCGGCGACGGCCCTGCTCCTTGATGACCGCCGTCCGACGGGCAGAGATGCGCGGGTCCATGCGCCCGCCGGTCCGGCTCCGCTTGGCCCGCCGGTGCGGCGCAGGGCGCTTTGCCCCCGCGGCGGTCTTGCCCTCTTTCGTCCCGACCGGCGTCACCGCGCTGCTCCGACCTGACCTGCACCGGAGCCACCACCGTTCCCGTCCACGGGTCCATTGTCACCGCGGCCGAACCCGAGGAGGCGGACCTCGGCCTGCAAGGTCACCCCGGACCGCTCCGCCACGACCCGGCGCACGTGCGCCATGAGGGCGTGCACGTCGTCGGCCCGGCCGTCCTTGTCCGCCTGAATGAAGTTGGCGTGCTTCTCCGACACGTGCGCCGTGCCCAGACGGAAGCCCTTCAATCCGGCCGCCTCGATGAGCCGTCCGGCCGAGTCGCCCTCGGGGTTGGTGAACACCGAGCCGGCGTTGGAGCCACCAGGCTGGTTGGCGCGCCGCCAGCGCACGATGTCGGTCACCGCCGCCTGCTCCGCGTCGGCCGATCCCGGCGTGACGGCCAACTCCGCAGCCACCACCAGCTGCGCCGCCGACACCGAAGAGGAGCGGTAGCCGTAGGCCAGGCGGCTGACCGCGTCGGTGCCGCCGCCCTCGCCCAACAGATCGACCCAGCTGTAGCGGACCAGGCACGACGCCATGTCCGAGCCGTGGCCTCCCGCGTTCATGCGCACCGCGCCGCCCACCGAGCCCGGAACGCCGACGGCCCACGAGAGCCCGCTCCATCCCGCGTCGGCGACCCGGCGGGCCAGCACGGGCAGCGCCACCGCCGCGCCGGCCCGGACCACGGTGCCGCCCGGGCCGGCCGAGGGCTCGGGCAGTTCCACCGTGGCGAAGCCCGCACCGAGATGCAGCACGATCCCGTCGAACCCCTCGTCCGCCACCAACAGGTTGGAACCGCGCCCGAGGACGAACAGCGTGGGGACGGTGGCGGACCCGGCGATGTGCTGCCGGAGCGCCGCACGCACGGCAGCCAGGTCCTCCGGTCCCTCGACCTCGATGTAGAGCGAGGCCGGGCCGCCCACCCCGTAGGTGGTGAGCGGCCCGAGCGGCTTGCTCAGGGTGGCCCGTTCTCCGAGTGCCTCGGCCAGGGGGTGCAGGTCGTCGCCCGGCGTCACCACTGGGGGGACTCGAGCAGCTCGTCCGGCAGCCTGGTCAGGTCGCCCGCCCCGAGCGTGAGGCAGAGGTCGCCGGACCGCAGCTCGGCCCCGACCGCCTGGCGCAGCTCCTCCCACCCGGCGGCGTAGGTGACGGGCAACCGCGGGTCCTGGGCTCGCACGGCGTCGGCCACCAGGCGGCCCGAGACGCCGGGTACCGGTCGTTCACCGGCGCTGTAGACATCGGTGACGACCAGCACATCCGCCTCGGCGAACGCGCCGCCGAACTCCGTGGCCAGGGCCGCGGTGCGGGAGAACCGATGAGGCTGGAACACCGCGACGACACGGTCCCAGCCGCCCGTCCGGGCGGTGGCCAGGGCGGCGCGGACCTCGGAGGGCAGGTGGGCGTAGTCGTCGACGAAGGTCACCCCGGCCGCCTCGCCGCGGAACTCGAAGCGGCGCGTCACCCCCGCAAAGCGGGCCAGCGCGGCCTGGGCCGCGGCGAAGGGCGCCCCCACCTGCAGCGCCGCCACGACGGCGGTCGCTGCGTTCCGCGCATTGTGCAGGCCCGGGACCCCGATGTGCACGGCGCCCAGATCACCCTCGGGGCCACGCAGGGCAAACGAGACGGAGCTGCGTTGCAGGGTGAGGTCGGCCATGACGTAGGTCGACCCGGGATCCGACCCGACGGTGGCGGCCCCGTACTGCCTGCCGATCGCCGCCGCCTCGGGGTCGTCCGCACAGACGACCGAGCCCAGGCTGGCGCCAGCCAGGAAGTCGGCGAACGCGCCACGCAGCACCTCGAAGGTTCCGTAGAAGTCCAGATGATCGGCCTCGACACTGGTCAGAACGGCCAGGTCGGGCCGGATCGCCTGGAAGGTGCCGTAGCTCTCGTCCGCTTCGACGACGAGCCACTCCCCCGAGTCCCAGACGGCGTTGGTCCCGATCTCGTTGACGTCGGCTCCGATGACGAAGGAAGGACGCATCCCCGCCTCGACCAGGATCAGCGACAGCATGGAGGCTGTCGTCGTCTTCCCGTGTGTGCCGGACACGGCCAGGCACCGGCGGGTGGCACAGATGGCGGCCAGCATCTCGGAGCGGGGCACGACCCGGATGCCCCGGGCCCGTGCCTCGGTCAGCTCCGCGTTCTCCGGCTGGACGGCGGGTGAGTACGTCACGGCATCGGCGCCCACCACGTGGTCGGACGCGTGCCCGACCGCGACCGTGATGCCGTGCGAGCGCAGCCGCTCGGCCACCGGTGAGTCCTTCAAGTCCGAACCCGTGACGCGGTGGCCCATCGCCCGCAGCACGAGTGCGATGGCGCTCATGCCGGCACCCCCGATACCCACGATGTGGATGCGCTGGGGCTCGCCGAGGTCCAACGTCCCCGCCGACGCCGACGCCGACGCCATCGCCTGCGCCCCTGCCGTTGCCGTCAACGGGCATGGGCGTCCACCAGTTCGGCGACGCGGGCCGCCGCGTCGGGGTGCGCGTGCTCCCGTGCCGCTCGGCGCATGGCCGCCAGCCGCTCGGTATCGGCCAGGAGGGCATTCGAGCTCGAGGGCCAGCCGGCGCCCGTCGCAGTCGCGGTCGGCGATGATCACGGCCGCGCCCACACCGACCAGGGCCTCGGCGTTGCGCGTCTGGTGGTCGCCGGGGGCGCCGGGAAGGGGGACGACGATCGCCGGGACCCCCGACACCAGCAATTCCGCCACCGTCATGGCGCCGGCCCGGACGACGCAGACATCGGCCGCGTTGTAGAGGTCGGGCATCCGGTCCTCGAAAGGCACCACCCGGTAGCGCAGTGCCCGGCCCTCGGTTCCGTCCCACGCGACCTCCGCGGAATCAGAACGACCGGAAACGTCACGGGCGAACTCTTCGTAGTCACGTCGACCGGTCACGTGGTACAGCGCGCGGTCACCGCAGGCGGCCCACGCCGCAGCCAAGTCCGCCACGGCACGGTTGATCCGGTGCGCCCCGAGCGAGCCGCCGGCACACGCCACGGTTTGGCGGTCCGGCGGAAGGCCCAGCGACTCCCGGCTCCTCGCCCGTCCCTCGGGCGTCCGGTCCAAAGTGGCGAGCTCGGGCCGCACGGGTGTGCCGGTGACGTGCGCGCGGGGCAGGTCCGTCTCCGCGAAGGCCACTGCGTTGGCCACGGCGAAGCGGCCGAGCAGATGGTTCACCGCGCCCGGGACGGCGTCGGTGTTCATGCACACCAGCGGCGCCCGCGTCACGACCGCAGCCACTCCCGCCGGGAAGCTGGCGTACCCCCCGACGATGACCACCACCCGGGGTCGACGGCGCAGGAACGACCCTGTGGCGCGCAGGCAAGCCCAGGCGAGGCCCAGGACCGCTCCGGCGTTGGCCCACCAGGCGGACGGCCGCATGCTCCGCCGTAGTCCCCGCCCCGGAAGAAGCGTGTGGGGGAACTCCAGCGTGGGCCACGTGGCCGCCTCCTGACCCCGGCGCGAGCCGTAGAGCTCGATCGAATCCGCCGCGTGGCCGCGGTCAACCAGAGCCCGGGCGATCTGCAGAGAGGGCACGATGTGACCTCCCGTCCCACCGCCCGCGATCACCGCGCCGCGCCGTGTGCTCACCGACCCCGGGCCGCGCCGGCGGGACGGCGGCCAGACCCGGCCAGTCGCAGGGTGCTCCGGGCCTCTCCCTGCCGGGCGACGTTGATCAGGACGCCGGCAGCCGCCATGGTGATCACGAGCGACGAGCCCCCGAAGGAGATGAACGGGAGCGGGATCCCGGTGACCGGAAGCACGCCCACCACCGCCCCGACGTTGATGAGGGTCTCCGCACCCACCCAGGCCACCAGCCCGAGGGAGAGCAGTGCGCCGAAGTGGTCCGGGGACTGTACGGCGGCCCGGATCCCGAGCCACATGAACGAGCCCAGCAGGAACAGGACCAGGAGGGCGCCGACGATGCCGAGCTGCTCGCCGATGACCGAGAAGATGAAGTCGGTGTGCGCGTTCGGCAGGTAACCCCACTGGGCCTGCCCGCCACCGATGCCGGAACCCACCAAGTGGCCGGACCCCAGCCCGATCAATGACTGCATGACCTGGTAGCCCGAGCCCGAGCTGTGGGCGGACGGGTCCATGAACGAGAGCAGGCGGGCCCTCCGGTAGGGCGAGGCCACCGCCACCAACAGCGCCAAGCCGGCCAGGGCGGCCATCACCTTCATGACGGGCCCGAGGCGGACGCCGGAGACGAAGAGGAGGGCCAGGGCGATGAACCCGAGGACCATTGCCGTCCCCATGTCCGGTTGGGCCAGGATGAGGACGCAGGCGAAGCCGGTCACGATGAGCAACGGGCCGATGATGCGGCGGTCGGCGGCGTCCTCATCGAGCCGGCGTGCGATGAAGTCGGCGGCGAACAAGGTGAGGGCCAGCTTCATCAACTCCGACGGCTGCAGGCGGAACTGTCCGAAGCCCACCCAGCGGCTCGAGCCCATGGCGTGGACCCCGAGGCCCGGGACCAGCACGACGAAGAGGAGGCCGAACGTCACCAGAAGGATCAGAGGGCTGAACCGGCGCAGCTTGCGGTAGTCCAGGCGGACGGCCAGCCACAGCGCCACGGCGCCGATCGCCATCCACATGGCCTCGCGGATGAGGATCGCCCACGGCGTGCCGTAGGTGGAGATGGAGATGACCGAGGAGGCGGAGCCGACCATCACGAGCCCGATGAGGCAGAGCAGCACCACGTCGACCAGAAGCAGGGTCGAGACCGACACGTGGCGGCCGCCGATGCGAATACCGGTGCCGGCATCCCCCTTGCGGGCGGGCCGGTGATGGGCCGACGCCCGCACCGCGACGGTGGCGTTCTTCCGTGACGTGCCTGCCGGCGCCCGACGAGGGCGGGGCGCCCGGTGTCGCTCCGTGGGGATGGTGTTGCGCGTGGTCGTCATCCCGTCCGCCCCTTCCGGGCGCGGGCGCGCCGCTCTGCCCGGTCCGACACCCGATGCATGACGTCAGTCTCCCGCACCGCGGGGCCGAAGTGGCGGACCGGGGCTTGGAGACGCCCTGCGGCCGGATGGTGGTCCCGGGAGCGCGTCACGTGATCTTCGCCACGGTGAGGAAGTCGCCGTAGAAGATCCCGAGCCCCAATGCGCAGAACAATCCGCCGAGGATCCAGAAACGGACGATGACCGTGGTCTCCGGCCAGCCCCCGAGCTCGAAGTGGTGATGGATGGGGGCCATGCGGAAGATGCGCCGGTGGAAGATGCGGAAGCTGATGATCTGCATGATGACGGACACGGTCTCCATGACGAACAGCCCACCGACCACCAGCAGTAGCAGTTCGAGGTTGAGGAGGAGGCAGAGGGCCGCCAAGCCGGCGCCGATGGCCAACGATCCGGTGTCGCCCATGATGATCTTCGCCGGCGCCGCGTTCCACCAGAGGAACCCGATGCAGGCGCCGGCCAGTGCGACAGCCACGATCGAGAGATCGATCGCCGAGGCCGGGAGCACGTGGTAGATCGCGTAGTGCCGGAAGATCCAGTACCCCATGATGGACAGCACGGCGAAGCAGAACGTCCCGGAACCGGCGGCCAGGCCGTCCACTCCGTCGGTGATGTTGACCGCATTGGATGCGCCGACCATCACGACCACGGCGAAGAGCACCCAGAGCCACTGGCCGAGATCGATGCCGATGGCATCGGCGCGCGTGAATGAGAGCGCAGTCGAGGTGTGAGCCCAGTGCACCGCCAGCTCGGCGAACACCAGTGCGCAGATCAGCTGCGCCGCGGACTTCCCGCGCTTGTTCAGGCCGAGGCTGCGCCGGTGATGCACTTTGATGTAGTCGTCGAGGTACCCGATGAGCCCGAACGCCACCACGGCGCCGACGACGAGGTAGCCGGTGCGCGAGAAGCGGATCTCGGTGCCGATGTGTCCGAGGGCGTACCCCACGACGGTGGCGGTGACGATGGCGATCCCGCCCATGGTCGGTGTGCCCGCCTTGGCGGAGTGCGAGGCGGGGCCGTCTTCCCTGATGTGCTGGCCGAGCTCGCGCTGGCGGAAGTAGCGGATGAGGAAGGGGGTGAAGAGGATGGCGACCCACAGCGCGACGCTCCCCGTGACAAGCAGGCCCAGCACGTGTCGTCAGGCCTCCGCAGGGGAGGCGGAAGGGGCGGACTGGGAGCGGCCCGAGCCGGGAGCACCCATCCGGGACGTCCCCGGCGGTGTCGCCCAGGTCCGCTGGTCCGAGGTGAACCGCACCGAGAGGGCCCGGCGGGCCTCGACCGCATCGTCGAACGGGAGCCGCTTTCCGCCGATCTCCTGGTACGTCTCGTGACCCTTGCCGGCGATGATCACCACGTCGCCCGGGCCCGCCGCATCGAGCGCCAGGCGGATGGCCACACCCCGGTCGGGCTCGACCACGACCCGGGGGTTGGTTCGCGCCCCGGGGATGCCCGCCAGGACCTCCTCGAGGATCGCCTGCGGGTCCTCGTCCCGCGGGTTGTCCGACGTCACGAAGGCCAGATCGCTGAGCAGGGCCGCGGCGGCACCCATCAACGGGCGCTTGGCACGGTCCCGGTTGCCGCCGCATCCGAAGACGCAGAGCACCCGGCCGCCGGGCGAGAGCGAGCGCGCCTCGTTGAGCACCACCTCCAGCCCTGCCGGCGTGTGTGCATAGTCGACGAGCACGGTGAAGGTCGGGCTTCCCGGCTCCCCCGCCTCCGACTCCCCGGCCCCCGGCGGGGCTCCCGGCGGAGCTCCCGGCGTGGCGATGACCTGCAGACGCCCCGGGACCGGGGAGAGATTGGCCATGGCCCGTGCGATCTCCTCGGGTCCGAGGTACAGGTCCTCGAGCGCCAGCGCGGCCTCCGCCGCCAACAACGCGTTGTCGACGTTGATGGCCCCCGTCAGCGGGGTCGCGATCCGCTGCCCGCGCCAGGTGAACTCGGAATGACCGGGGCGCAACACAATGTCGGTGGCGTCGGCGTGGTGGACGGCGACCGTCGGGATGCGGGCCTGCTCCAGGAGCCGCGCGCCCCATGGGTCGTCAGCGTTGACCACGCCGCGCAGCGCGTGGCTCGGCGTGAACAGCAGCGCCTTCGCCTCGAAGTACTCCTCCATCGTCCGGTGGTAGTCGAGGTGGTCGTGGCTCAAGTTCGTGAAGACCGCGACGTCGAAGTGAATGCCCTCGACACGCGACTGGACGAGCGCGTGGCTCGACACCTCCATCGCCACGGCGTGGCGCTGGCCGTCGGACTTCTGGCGATCGCGCACGCCGGCCAACACCCGCTGCACCTCGGTCGCCTCCGGCGTCGTCCGCGTGCCTGACAGCGTCCCCATGACGTTGGTCGGGCGACCCGCTGCCGTCAGCAGGTCGCCCAGGAGCTGTGTCACGGTCGTCTTGCCGTTCGTGCCCGTCACGCCCACCATCAGGAGGTCGCGTGCGGGATAGCCGTAGAACGCGGCCGCCAGGCGCGCCATGACGGGGCGCATGGTGCCCTCGGCGATCCGCGTCTGCACGACGTCCTGGTCGATCAGCTCGGGAATGAAGTGCTCGCACAGGAGGCCGATGGCGCCGCGGTCGACCGCCTCGGCTGCGTGGATGTGCCCGTCGCTGACGCTGCCGGGCACGCAACAGAAGAGGTCCCCGGGAACGACCCTGCGGCTGTCGTGCGTGATCCCCCCGACCTCGACCGAGGAAGGGTCACCGACGGACTCGATCACCTCTATGTCGTCGAAGAGGAGGTTCATGGGCACACGTGACATGGTCGAACCGACAGCGTTGCATGCCTCGGACACCCTTGCGAGACGGCCGCAATGGGTGTGTGGGCGAGGGTCACGTGATGTCCTGGGCCTGGTCCGGCGTCGGTGTCGGGGTGGTGCCCGGCGTGGTGGTGGCGGGCGTTTGCGCTCCCGGGGTGGTCGGGATGTCGTAGCGGTGGAGGGCGTAGCTCATGATCTGC
This sequence comes from uncultured Acidimicrobiaceae bacterium, assembly GCA_963753115.1. Classification (GTDB taxonomy): domain Bacteria; phylum Actinomycetota; class Acidimicrobiia; order Acidimicrobiales; family RAAP-2; genus Bog-473. The sequence continues at coordinate 88,335 of CAVWBB010000033.1, read as the reverse complement.
GAGAACACCGGTGCGGCGACCGTGCCGCCGAAGATCGGCGTCGGCCGGTCGAGGACCACGATCATGGAGAGGGTGGGGTTGGCGGCGGGGGCGTATCCGACGAAGGACGCCATGTAGGCGCCCTGGACGTACGAGTCGTGGCCGGCCGTCGGGATCTGGGCGGTCCCTGTCTTGCCGGCCACGGTGTAGCCCGGCACGGCGGCGCTGGTCCCGGTCCCCACGTTGACGACCTGCTGCAGCATGTTCGACAGTTCGGAGTCGACCGAAGGCGTGAAGACCTCGTGGGTGGCCGAGGGGGCCGTGTTGGTCAGCGCCCCCGACGGGCTGACCTTGGCCTGCACCAACTTGGGCGCTACGTAGACGCCACCGTTGGCGACCGCGTTGTAGGCGTCGAGCACCTGCAGCGCGCTGACCGCGTCGACCTGGCCGATGGGGAGAGAGACGTAGTCGGTGGGCTCCCACTGCGCCGCGGTGGCCAACAGACCCGGGGACTCCCCCGGGAAGTCGAGCCCCGACGACCGGCCGAAGCCGAGTGCCTTCACCTGGGCGAGCAGCCGCTGCTCACCGACTCCCTGGGCGATGAGCCCAGTACCGATGTTCGACGATTGCGCCAGGATCTGCGTGGCCGTGAGTTGTTCGGTCGGGTGTGGCTCGGCATCGTGAAAGAGGGATCCGTCCAACATGAGCTGGTCGGGAACGGTGAAGACAGTGTTGGGGTTGATGAGGCCGTTCTGGAGAGCGGCCGAGAACGTCACGAGCTTGAACACCGAACCAGGCTCGTAGAGCTGGGTCACGGCAAGGTTGTTCGGCGCCTCGTCGACGGCGTCGGTCGGCCCGATCGGAACGACACCTCCCGAGCCAGCGGGGGTGGTGGTCGTCGTGGGTGAGCCGATGGCGGTGGGGTGCGTGGCCACGAGATTGGCCATGGAGAGAATCTGGCCCGTCTTCACATCCATCACGACGGCGGTGCCGCTGACGGAGTTGGAGGACTCAATGGCGCTGGCCAGCGCCTGTTCCGACTCGTACTGGAGCTGGGAGTCAAGCGTGAGCTCCAGGCCGGTGCCTGGACTCGAGGCCACCTGGTTGGTCACCGGGGACTGCGGGAGCGCCACGCCCGCGGGCGACTGCATGATCGTCTCCTTGCCGGGGACACCGGCCAGGAGCTGATTGTCACCGAACTCGAGTCCGGCCGCGCCCTTCCCGGCTGCGTTGGTGAACCCGACGACCGGCGCGGCCAGATTGCCGTTGGGCACTTGCCGCTTGGAGTCGGCGATCAGCGAGATGCCGGGGAACGCGTCCGCCGAGATCTTCTGCCCGACGGCCTGGGACAGCTGTCGGGCCAACACGACATAGCCGGTCGGTCGGTGCAGCTCGGCGGCAAGTGTCGCGGCCGGGACATTGAGGATGGGCGAAAGAGCAAGCGCCGTCTTCACAGGATGCACGACCAGGTAGTCGTCGGCAACGACGTCGTCGGTGGGAACCGAGACGGCCAGTGGAGATCCGTCGCGGTCGTAGATGCCGCCGCGTAGCGAGGAAAGGGCGACGGAGATCGACGACTCGCCGCGCGCCGCCGCCTGGTACCCGCCGGAGTGCAGCACCTGGACGTCGATCAGCCGGGCTACCACGAGCACGATGGCGGCGAGAAGGATGAAACGGACGAGCCGAACCCGGCGCGTGAACGTCCCGTTCTCCCAGCCGCGCCGCTGACGTGAGAGCGGGAGCCGGGAGACCTTGGCCGGTTGCCGGTGGGGGCGCTGGCGGGGCCGCGTCCCGGGCGCTCCCGCCGCCGTCGACGGGCGGCGCGGGGCCGAAGACGGGCGGCGCCCCGGCTGCGCGGGGCGCGCCGGCCGAGTGGGGCGGGACGGACCTGCCTTCCGAGTCCCGGTGGAGGACGCAGAGCCACGCGCCGACGGCGCCTTCGCGGTGCTCTGACGGCCGGAACCAGCGCGCGCGCGGTGAGCCTCGGGTCGGGTTGTGACGCTCACGGCGTCGTCGTCGCTGTCGTTGTCGAAGCAGGCGTCGAGGTCGAACTCGAGGCGCTCGCGGTCGAACTCGAGGTGCTGGCCGTCGAGGCGCTGGCGGCACCCGTCCCCGACGGCGCGCCCGCGCCCGCCGAGGAAGCTGTCGGCGGCGGCGGAGCGGGTGCGGGCGTCACCTTCGGGGTTGGGAGGGGCACGGACAGTGAGACGTAGGGCAGCTCGACCACACTGCCCCAATGCACCATGTGCAGCTGGCTCTGGGCCGCCGCCACAATCCGTGCGGGGGTCTCGAGCTGCGCGTCCGCCACCTCGGCTTGCCGGTGGACGCTCTGCTCCGCGGTGAGCTGGTGTTGCAGGGAGGCCAGCTTCACCTGGCCGTTGGCCAGGAGTGCCTGCCCCACGACGACGGCCAGCAGCGTCGCGACCACCATGGAAACGGAAAGAATGGTGAGGAGCCTTCCCCGACTGGCAGCGGTGCGGCCCCCTCGAATACCGCGCCGGGTCCGGGTCGGGACGACGCGGAGCGGGGGGCGCCGGGTCGAAGGAGCTTCAGCGCCGCGCCCAGCGCGGCGAGGAACCGCGCTCAACGCCGACGCGACAGCGTGTCGACGCGTCGAGACTGCCGTCGCTGCGGGAGGAGGCGCCATCAGTCGGACCCTGCAGCGGACTCAGATGCAGGCTCGATCCGCACGATCGCCCGCAGGCGCGCGCTCTCAGACCGCGGGTTGGCGGCGACCTCGGACGGCGACGACTTGCGAGCGCCCCGGAAGAGGAGCTGGTGCCGCACCACCGCGCCACAGACGCAGGGCAGGCCAGGAGGGCAGACGCACCCGCCGGTGGCGGCCTCGGCGAAGGTCTGCTTGGTCAGGCGGTCCTCGCCCGAGTGGTAGCTGATCACGGCGCACACGCCCCCGACCACAAGGTGCGACAACGCGGCGGGGAGCGCCGCTTCGAGCTGGCCCAACTCGTCGTTCACCGCAATGCGGAGTGCCTGGAACACCCGCCGGGCCGGGTGGCCCTTGCGACGGGCCGGCGCCGGCACGGCCGACGCCACGACTTCGGCCAGCTGCCTCGTGGAGGTCAGTGGCCGGGCTGACACGACGGCCCGGGCGATGCGCCCGGAGAGTCGCCCTTCGCCGTTCTCACGGAACAGCGAGGTCAGGGACTCGACGGGGAGCGAGTTCACGAGGTCGGCGGCGGTCGGTCCCGTCGTCGGGTCCATCCGCATGTCGAGGGGCCCGTCCTCGCGAAATGAGAACCCGCGTTCGGACCGGTCGAGCTGCGGGGAGCTGACACCCAGGTCGAACAGCACACCGGCCAACGGCCCGAAGCCAGATCGGGACACGACGGATTCCAGTGAGGAGAAGGGGGCGGCGACGAGCGTGACCCGGTCACCGAAGGCCGACAACCGCTCCCGCGTCGCCTCCAAGGCGGCAGGGTCGCGATCCAAGCCGACGATGCGGAGCGCTGGATACGCCTCGAGCAGCGCTGCCGCGTGGCCTCCCCCTCCGATGGTCGCGTCAACGACCACCCCGGGGGGCACGGATGCGAACAGCGAGACCACTTCGTCGCGCAGCACGGGAATGTGTTCGAACGAGTGGGCCATCTGCAGCCCCTCGGCCGGTGGGTCGAGAGGGAGGTGGAGTTCCGAACGACCAACAACGTGGAGGTGGGTGGAGTGGCCTACCAGCGCGCCGGTCGAGGAGCTGCACATGGTCCAGTGCGTTCCGCGGATCCTTGTCGTCGTGTGCTGAGTCCTGCGACACGTCCTTTCTCTTGTTGCATCGGTTGCATCAGTTGCGTCAGCGTCGGTCGGGTTCGTGGTTGCGATCGCCGTCGTGGCTAGTCCTCGTCGTCCAGCAGCCAGCTCTCCTCCGGCAGCACCCGCTCGGCCCAGGCCGCCGGATTCCACAGCTCCACCCGATCGATGGCTCCGTGGACGAGCACCTCCGTGTCCAGTTGGGCGAACGTCCGGAGATGGGCGGGGATCGGCATGCGTCCCTGCCGATCGATTTCGACCTCGGCCGAATTCGACGCCCAGATACGGGCCCGGTTCCGATCGGCGCGACCGGCGTCCGCCTTCTCCTGCATCGATTCCATGCGCCGCTCGAACTCTCCCGGCGTCCACAGCGCCAGACAACCCTCGGAGTTCTGGGTGAGGTAGCCGCCCCGCTCGAATTGGCCGCGGAACTTCGCCGGCAGGATCACCCTGCCCTTCGAGTCGAGCGAATGCTCGTACCTCCCTACGAAGCCTGCCACCAGCTGTATCTCCCACGTCGCTCCCTGGATTGCGTCCTCCGACGCCCCTCACACCACTGCGCGCCACTTTACGCCATTTCCCCCCACTTCACAACCACTTGGGCCCAATGCAACACAACTGCAACCCCCTGGGCTCCCCGACCCGCCCATGGGCGCGACCGGGCGCGTCCAAGCACGTTCTTGGGGACCGCCGCCCGCCGACGCGCCGGCAGGGTCCGGCGGGACCCGCGGACCTGAGGGGCCGTCCTCCCGCAGAGGGGGCCGCCGCCGGCCCTACGGCCGAGGACGCACCGAAAAGGCCGGTGCCCCGCCGGCCCGCCTAGGTGGAGGTCCTAGGCGAAGTCGGGGAACGAATCGAGCAGTGCGGCGCGGACGGCCGCAGCATCGTCCGCCGGCGGATCGAGCTCGGCCAGTCCGACGGCCAGAGGCGCCAGGTCACGAGCGAGACCCACGCGTGCCTCCTCATCGACGTCAACGAGCGCCAGCAGCGGCTCGGGGTCCCAATGGAGGTACGCGCAGGAGGAGAACAAGGCCCCTTCCCGCGCCCTCCACTGCGAGAGCCCGACCACCTTGCGCGGCCCGTGGAACACCTCGCCCGGCCCGCGGCCGGCAAAGCACACGAGGTCGCCGTAGTCACCGGGAATCGAGCGTCCCCGGTGGATGTCGAAGCCCTGCTGACCGAGACCGGACAGCGTCTCCGTCCACCACGCCCCGACCCATTCCGCGGCGCCGGACACGTCGAGCTGCCACAAAGGGTCGTCCCGCGGGATCCAGGCGTCGAGCCACAGCTGCTCGCCCGGCCCGAGATACACGGCTCCTCCACCCCCGCGCCGCCGGGCGAGCTCCACCGCACGCTCCCGCAAGGCGACAACGTCCACGAGGTCAGCCGGCTGTGTGCTCCCCAGCACCAAGCTCGGGCGCGTCACCTCACGGGCGACCGCCAGCCGCCGCCGCTCGGACCGGAATTGCTCGACGTCGAAAAGAGATGGAGGAAGAGACAAGCGTCAGGACGCTGCGGCGAGATACGGCTCCCACAAGGGGTCCACATCCGACAGGTGCCGCAATCGCCAGAGGTGCCCATCGGGCGGTGCGGGCTTGACGTTGAGCGTCCAGCCCAACTCGGAGAGCAACAGGTCGGCCTTCTCCAAGTTGTCGCGCTTGCAGGCAGCGACGACGTTGGACCAGTCGTGGGTGCCCCCACGGCTGCGTGGGATGACGTGATCAATGGTGTCGGCCGGCTGCGAGCAATAGACGCAGAGCCCACCATCACGGCGCAGCACGGACCGACGGGTCACGGGCGGGGTGCGGGCCCAGCGCGGAATCCGCACCATGTGGGAGAGCCGGACGATGGACGGGACGTCGATCGTGAGCCGCGCGGAGTGGAACACCGTGCAGTCCTCGCGGACGGCGACCGCTTCCGCGCGGCCGGCCAACAGCAGAACGACGGCACGACGATCAGAGACGAGGGCCAGCGGCTCGTAGGTCGCATTGAGGAGGAGCACCCGCTCCATACCCCCGAGAGGCTATCCGCGGCGGGGCCGCGACCTCTGACACCAGTGCAAGTAGGCCACCACGTCGTCCGGGGTCAGCTCCCCCGTCTCGCCGTCCCCGCCGTAGGCAGTGACGAGGCGAAAGTGCCAGTAGGCATCGCCCGGCAGGGGAAGGAAGGGGGCACGGTGCCACCAGCCCCGTCGGGCCATCCGGCGCAGGGCCCCGGCGGACGCCCACCACAGCCCAGGGCGGGGCAGCACCGCCCTGGCCACGACCCCGGCGTCTCGACCCCAGCGCCGCCGCCCGCCACTCACGCGACCACCCCGGCGCCGTACAACCCGACCCGTGCCGCACCGACGAGCGGGCCCCGGTCGTCCAGCCCGCCCGGGACCACTCGCGCCCCCTGGGCGTACTCGATACGACACAGCTGATCCATCTCCGACTGGGCTGCCCGGAAGAAGGGCTCGCCGAAACCCAGCGCCACCGAGCCGCTCACGACGGCGAGCCGCAGGTCGAGCAGCACCGCCACCGACGAGATCGCCCGACCAACGAGCATGCCGGTGCGTGCTACCCAATCGGGGGCAGCCAGTCGCGCCGGTTGGCCGGTCAGGGCAGCGAGCGCGGTGCCCGACGCCTCCGCCTCCAGACAGCCCCGGCTGCCGCAAACGCAGGCGCGACCATCGGGAACGACGGCGATGTGACCGATGTGGCCCGCGTTCCCGAGACGCCCGTTGAGCAGCTTCCCGTCGAGCACGATGCCGCCACCGACCCCGGTCGACACGACCATGGCGATGAAGTCGGCGCAGCCGGACGCCGCGCCGACCCAGCCCTCACCGAGCGCCAACGCCTTGGCGTCGTTGTCCACGAAGGTCGGTAGCCCGGTCAAGGCCGCCAGCCGGGACCGCAGGGGAAAGGATCGCCACCCGGCGATGTTCAACGGCGACACCTCATCGCCACCTTGGCCCATCGGTCCGCCGCACCCCGTGCCACAGACGACCAGCCGATCGCCGGCACCCACCAGGCCGGCGACACCCTCGACCAGACCGGCCAGCTGGTCCCACAGCACCTCGGCCTCGGCCGGGCTCGAGGTGGCCGGCGTCGGTCGTGCCGCCCGTTCCAGGAGAGAGCCGTCGAGGGCCACGAGGCCGGCGGCCATCTTGGTGCCGCCGATGTCGACGGCGAGCGCGAGGTCTGCCACAGAAGGATTGTTACCGCGGTACCGGGACGGATCGCGGTATGCGTGCCTCCGGACCCGCCGGTCCGGCGAAGGGCTGCGCCGAGGTCAGTCCTCGCGCCGGTGGAAGCGTGAGCGGAACCAATCGCGGGCGTCGCTGACGGCGTTCTCGATCCCGTTGGCCGCGCCGGCTGATTTCGACTCGCCGTCCTTCGACCGCGTCAGGTCGTGCCAACCTGCTCGGCCCATGCGGCGCAGGTTCCGTTCGAACCACACGGCGGAGGCGAACATGATCACAACACCGACGAAGCCGGCGATCACCGACTTGCTGTAGAACGCCACGAGGATCACGACGCCGAGGACGAAGGTCACCGCAGCCCACTTGCAGTAGCGGCCGGCATGCCGGTACACGGTCTCCGAGCGCACACGCTCCGCGAACTCGGGGTCCTGGCGAACCAGTGACTCCTCGAGCTCCGCCAATATGCGCTGTTCGTGGTCGGAAAGCGGCACTACCACCTGCCCCTTGGGATCTCCACATCCATCTGCGGCACATGTTGGCACGCCGTGACGGCGCGGACAACGAGTATGTGTCCCTTCGTGCCTGCCCGGACGGCTGTCTCCACCGCCGTGCAGCTTAGAACCCGCTCGCCGGGTTGGGAACGCGGTCCGACCATCTCAGTTCCCGCCCAGGATGCCCTGACCGCCCCGCCGATCCGCCGGGCCGTCGCCTGGGGGTGGGCCCCCCTCCCCCGGCTACTCCTCCGACTTCGGCTTCCGCCGCATGATCAGGGCGGTGATCAGAGCCCCGAGCAGGCCCGAAATCACGATGACGAGGATCAGCGGCGCCTGGCGGTCGAAGACCCAGAAGTCGATCCGCACCTTCCGGGTGTTGGCCACGGCGAACCAGACCAGCAGGATGACCCCGGCGGCGATGCCGACGAGACGGAATTGGCGCCGGCGATCGACATCCTTGCCGCCGCCGTCCGACTCCATCGAATGGGCCTCTGCGTGCACCGGGCGTCTCGCCACGGAACCCATTCTGCACCTCCGGACGTCCGGCGCCATGCCAATGGCCCGCTCCCCGCAGAGGGCCGCCCCGGCCCCGCTCCCCCAGCTGCTACGAAAGTGGTCCCGGAAGGAGGGGTCATGACCACGAGCGAGACACTCACCGGCGCCCGCACCATGTGGGAGCTGGTCGACCGCCGAGCACAGGCGTCACCAGACCATCCCTTGCTCATCGCGGCCGATGGGGAGACAGTCACCTGCGGCCAATTCCGGGACCGGGTCGAGCGGGTCGCCGCCGGCCTCCACGACCTGGGCATCACCACCGGCTCCATCGTCTCCTGGCAGCTGCCCACCCGCATCGACACCGTGGTCCTGTCGATCGCCCTGGCCCGGCTCGGTGCCGTGCAGAACCCGATCATCCATCTCTACCGCGAGCGCGAGGTCGGTTTCGCCCTCCGGCAGACCGGGGCCGAGCTGTTCGTCCATCCGGGCACCTGGCGGGACACCGACTTCGGTGCCATTGCCGAGCGGGCCCTTGCCGGTGCCCCGACCCGCCCCACCATCATGACCACGACCGGCGGACTCCCCGAAGGCGACCCGGCCGTGCTGCCGCCACCGCCCGAGGGGACGGCGCCAGAGGACGCCCCGATCCGCTGGATCTACTACACCTCCGGCTCGACGGCCGACCCCAAGGGCGTCCAGCACACCGACCAGACGCTCATCGCCGGCGGCTGGGGTCTCGCCAGGGCCCTCGACATGGGACCCGACGACGTCGGATCCATCGCCTTTCCCTTCGCCCACATCGCCGGGCCCGACTATCTGGTGACCATGCTCTCCATGGGATTCCCCGCCGTCCTGGTGGAGGCCTTCTCGGTCACCGACGTCCTGCCCCTCTTCCGCATGCACGGCGCGACCATGGTGGGAGGGAGCACGGCCTTCTACGTCGCCTACCTCGGCGAGCAGCGCAAGACGCCGAACGATCCGATCCTCCCGACGCTGCGCCTCATGTCGGGCGGTGGTGCAGCCAAACCGCCCGAGGTCCACTACGAGGTGCGCGACGAGATCGGTGGGCGCGGCGTCGTCCACGGCTACGGCATGACCGAGGTGCCGATGATCTCGAACGGCTCGCCCCACGACACCGACGAGCAGCTGGCCAACACCGATGGGAAGCCGGTTGAGGGGGCCGATGTCCGGATCGTCACCCTGGACGGCCGTGTCGCCGCTCCCGACGAAGAGGGCGAGGTACGCGTGAAGGGCGCCATGGTGTTCCACGGCTACACCGACCCTGCCCTCAACGCCGACGCCTTCGACGAGGACGGCTACTTCCGGACGGGCGATCTCGGCCGGCTCCGCGCCGACGGGCACCTGACCCTGACGGGTCGGTTGAAAGACGTGATCGTCCGCAAGGGGGAGAACATCAGCGCCAAGGAGATCGAAGACTTGCTCTACACCCACCCCAAGGTCGTCGAGGTGGCGGTCATCGGCCTGCCTGACCCGGAGCGGGGAGAGCGCGTCTGTGCTGTCGTGCAGCTGGTCGACGGCGCTGACGGACTCGAGCTCGCCGACGTCGTCTCGTTCTGCCGGGAAGCCGGGCTCATGACCCAGAAGATCCCCGAGCAGGTCGAACTGCGCACCGACTGGCCCCGGGCCGGCACGGGCAAGATCGTCAAGAAGTCGCTCCGCGACGAGTACACCGCACAATGAGCGCGATCGTCGTCCCACCGGGTGCGCTCGGCGACCGGCCCTACCGCATCGTCTTCGTCTGCACCGGGAACATCTGCCGCTCCCCCATGGCCGAGGTGATCACGCGGTCCCTGGCGGCCTCCACCGACCTGGCCGATGGCAGCTCCCTGGCCGACCACCTCGAGGTGCGCAGCGCCGGCACCGGCCCGTGGCACGAAGGCGAGCCCATGCACGCGCTCGCCCAAGAGGCGCTCGACCGGGCGGGCTACCCCGATCACCGGCATGTGGCCCACCAGATCGCGTCGTCCGAGCTGGGTCGGATCGAGCTCTTGGTCGCCCTGGACCGCCGTCACCAACAGACCCTCCGCAGCCTGGGAGCCGACCCCGGTCGGCTTGCCCTGCTCAGGGCCTTCGATCCCGCCGCCGGCGCCGCCGCTGACGTGCCCGACCCTTATTACGGCGACGAGGCTGTCTTCGACGAGTGCCGCGACATGATCGCCGCCGGCTGCTCCGGGATCGTCACCTCGCTCGCTGCACACTGGGACACGCTCTGGGCGGCGTAGGTCGCCGACCACGGCGCCAGCCGGCGCGTACCCGCTGGTCAGCAACTCTCCTCGCCGGGGTTTCCGGCACAGTCTGTGACATAGTGCCGAAGTGGTCTCCCGTAGGGTCATGCGTCGGCGCCGTCAGTTCGCCGTCGGTGGTGCGCTCGTCCTTGTTCTCCTGATCTATTTCGCGTTCTTCTCGGGGGGTTCCAGCGCGCCACCCAAAGCCACGCCACCGACGTCCCATCACGCCGTCGTGGTCACCGAGCACTTCCCGAAGCACTCGCCGCTCAACCCGGCGTGGACCGGCAACGGCAAGACCGTCACGCTCGGCTTCGGCGGCGACGTGCATTTCGCAGGCGCGGTGGGCACCAATCTGGCGAAGGACCCCGCCACCGCTCTGGGCACCACGATCCCGCAACTCCTCGCCGGGACGCAGGTCCGCATGGTGAACCTCGAGACCGCCGTGACCAACGGCGTCTGCCCGGAGCCCCAGAACAAGCAGTACATCTTCGACGCGCCCGCTTCCGCCATCACCGCGCTCAAGAGCGCCACGGTGTCGGTGGCCACCGAAGCCAACGACCATGGCATGGACTGTGGACCGCAGGGCTTGTCGCAGAACCTGACGATCGCCAACCAGGCCAGCTATCCCATCATCGGCATCGGCAGCACGGCCGCACAGGCCTTCACGCCCTACCGGGTCACCGTCAACGGGCAACGAATCGCCATCATTTCGGCGACCCAGGTGATCGCGGACAACCTGGTCTCCACCTGGACGGCGTCGGCCACCCAACCCGGCGTCGCCTCGGCCATCGACCCGACACAGCTCGTGCGCGAGGTCCAGCAGGTGCGGCGCACCGCAGACACCGTGATCGTCTACGTGCACTGGGGCACCGAGACGCAGGCCTGCCCGAACCCGCAGCAGGAGCCGCTGGCGGAGCAGCTCGTCAAGGCGGGCGCCGACGTCGTCATCGGCTCCAACGCCCACGTCCTGCTCGGCGGCGGTTACCTCGGCGGGGCCTACGTCGACTACGGCCTGGGCAATCTCGCCTTCTACGACAACACGGCACCCGAGACCAACAGCGGCACGCTCATCCTCACCGCACAGGGCCGACACATCACGGGCGCGGTCTGGCGCCCCGCCACGATCCTCAGCGGCGTGCCCCAGCCACTGACCGGCGCCCCGGCGACGGCGGCGGTGACGAGCTGGAACGCTGCCCGCGGCTGCACAAACCTTTCGGCGACCCCGTCAGCCAGCCTCACGACCATGCGCGGGGAGACCGTGCCCTTCGTCGCACCACCCGCCGCACCCACGACCACGACGACCACGTCATCGGGGTCCTCCTCGGGCGCGAGCACGACCACGACGACGGCGTCGACCGCGGGCGGAGGGGGCTCGGGAACCACCACGACAACCAGCACGCACGGCACCAGCAGCACCAGCAGCAGTACGACGACGACCGGACCCGCCTCGACCACCACGTCCCCGACCGACAACGCTGGCTAGGCGACCCCGCTCAGCGCTGGTCGATCCTCGACGCCGCGTGCGGCGAGGCCTCGAACGCGTCCTCGCCGGGTATGCGCCGGTACCGGAAGCGGATCTCCTCCAGATCGTTGGGCTCGGTGACCGACTCCTCCGCCAACCGCAACACCATGTCCGCCTGCCGGCGAAGGACGGCCCGCTGCTCTGGCGAAGTCGTGTCGAGGATGATCGATCCGACGGAGTCGATCAGACGGATCAGGACGGCCGGCATGCCCCGCGCACTCTGCCGGATCTTGTCGAAGGCGCGGTTGACCATGCGGGCGTAGGACGGGTCGAACTCAATGAGGCGGACTTTGCCCGACGAGTCCCGGTAGACGCCCTCGTCGAGAACTCGACCGGACACACGCCCCAGGCCGGCCGACAGCCAGTCGATGCAGGTCAGCGTAGTGAAGGTGTCGTTGACTGCCGAGGACAAGGCCCTGATGGCGATCTCGACGAGCTGGTCGATGGCGAAGACCGGGTCCTGCACGAGGGTCCGGTGCGGCCCGGTGACGTGCGCTTTGGAGAGCGCCCGGGCGACGTCGGGCTCTGCGGTCTGGGGCCACACGATGGCCAGGGGCCGACCCGTCGCCAGGTAGTGCCCGGGGCGGTGCTCCAGCCGGATCACGGCGTCCGAACGGGTGGCGATGGCGATCAGCTGCGCATAGCCGACGTACTGGATGTAGCCACTCACCTGTGAGCGGACGACGGCGCCCCCCTCGTCGATCAGTGTCAACAGCTCCGGCACGCTCTTCCCGGCACGCCGGGGCAGCGAGAGATCATCCGACCCGACGGGGTCAGGGAACTCGGCGTCGATCGACCGCATCAGGTCGTCGGCGATGCCGGCAATCACCTCGGGCAACTGGATCGACTTGGCGATGTGGTGGATGAAGTAGATCAGCACCCCGAGATCGACCAGCAGCAACGCCTCGGCGACGGACGTGGAGAGATGAGGGACGAAGGTGGAGCTCAGGCTGTTGATGGAGACCAGACCGAGCACCGAGTAGACGAACGTCCCGACGAAGATCCCCAGCGTCACCTGGTTCCCGATGTCGCGCACGAAGTTGCGCATCATGCGCGGTCCGAACTGCTGCGAAGCCAGCGTCAGCGCCAGGATGGTGATGGAAAAGACCACACCGATGACCGTGATGACCGCGGCAGCGATGGCGATGAGGACCTGGCGCTCGGCGTCGGCGCTCCCCGTGCGGATCCAGACCGGGAGCGTCAGGTGGCCGTGGTACGCCGCGACATCGATCACGAATGTCGCGACGAACAGCAGGAACGAGACCACGACGAGGAGGCTCGGGACGACCCAGAGCGTCGTCCGCAACTCCTCCCAACGCCAACTCGGCAGCTGGCGCCTGTCCTTCCCGATGCGCGCCGGCTGCGGCGTGACGGTCTCGTCGGTGCCGGCGACGCTCATGGGGCCTTCGGGTCCATGAGCACATCGTGCACGAAGATCCACGCAATGCGCGTCATGCCGGGAAGAAGCGAGGCAGGTACAGCCGATTGGCCCCAAGGAGCTCGTCCGCCAACTCGGCCGCCAACGGGAACTGTCCGATCAGCGGGTTGGCCAACAGTGCCCGCACGACATCGTCCCTGCTGCCCGAGCAGGCGGCCTTGACCGCCAGGCGCTCGTAGGCCTTGGCGTGTTGGACCAGGCCGAGCATCTCGGGTGACAGGTCGCGCTGGGGAAGCGGGTGGGCGCCGCTGGCGTCGACGACCGCCGTCGTCTCGACCACCGCATCGTCGGGCAGGCCCGGGATGGCGCCGTCATTGCGCATGTCGACGACCTGCACGTCGCCCGTGCCGGCGTGGAGCGATGCCATCAGGCGGACCGCTGCCAGCGAGTAGTAGGCACCGCCGCGGTACGACAGCTTCTCGGGCTTGGAAACCAGCGCGGGGTCTCGATACTCCTCAAGGAGCGTGGTCTCCAACTCGGCCACGACGTCCGCCCGCGACCGGTGGCCCGGGACCGACTGCTGCGCAACCTCGGCATCATGTTGGTAGTAGTAGTGCACGTAGTAGGAGGGCAGCGCCTGCTGCAGGCGCAACACGTCGATGGGGACGCCGCTCTCGAGCTCGAGCTCGGGGCCGAAACGCTCGAACAGATCCTCCAGCCGATCATCTCCGGCGTCAGCACCGTCACCGCCCACCCGGGCGGATCTGATCCAGGTCAGGTGGTTCAGCCCCACGTGCTCGACCGCGACCTCGTCGGGGTCGACGCCGAGATAGTGCCCGATCCGCCGCTGGGCCCAGATGGCGACGTTGCACAGGCCCACCGCGCGGTGGCCCTCGTCGAGCAGCGCCTGGGTCACGATCCCCACCGGGTTGGTGAAGTCGACCATCCAGGCGCCCGGGTTGGCACGAGCCGCCATCTCCTCCGCCAGCCCGAGAACGATGGGCACGGTGCGCAGCGCCTTGGCCAAGCCGCCGGCACCCACGGTCTCCTGCCCCAGGCACCCGTAGCCGACGGGCAGGGTCTCATCGACGTGGCGCGCCGCCTGGCCCCCGATGCGGAGCTGGACAACCACGAAATCCGCTCCTTCGAGGGCGGCATGGGGGTCGGCCGTCGTCGAGAACGTCCCACCCCAGCCGCGTGTGCGCAGGATCCGCTCGGAGAGCCCCCCGACGACCTCCCGGCGCATGTCGCTCGGGTCGAGCAGGACGAGGTCGTCGACGGCCATCCGTTCCTCAACGTCGCACAAGCCGTCGACCAGCTCGGGGGTGTACGTGCTCCCGCCGCCGACGACGACCACCTTGGTGCCCACGCAGCGCAACGTAACATCCGTCCGTGGCCGCGCCCTCCGATTCCGCGCCGGCCGTGCTGGCCTTCGACGGGGGCAGCACGAAGACCGATGTCGTCCTCGTGTCGCGGCTCGGTACCGTGCTCGGCCGGGCCCGGGTTGGCCCCAGCAACCATCAGCTCGTCGGGATCGAAGGCACGGTCAGCGCCCTCACCGAAGCCTTCACCGCGGTCCTGGCCGACGCGCAGATAGCGGCCACCGGGGCGGCGATCTGTCGAACGGGTGTGTACTGCCTGGCTGGTATCGACCTGCCCGTCGACGAGGAGCGGCTCGCACCGGCGATCGACGCCTTGGGATGGACCGAACGGGTCATCTTGCGCAACGACACCTTCGCCGTGTCGCGCGCGGGGACGACGTCGCATTGGGGCATCGGCCTCGTCTGCGGCACGGGAATGAACTGCGCCGCGGTCGGGCCTGACGGACGGACCGTGCGCTTTCCGGCCCTGGCCGAGCTGTCGGGCGACTTCGCGCCGGGCGGCGCCTGGCTCGGCCTACGCGCCCTCGGCCTCGCCCTGCGGGCCGGCGACGGGCGGGGCGAACCGACGATCCTGAGCGAACGGGTGCCGGCGCAGCTCGGCGTCGCCGACGCGGAAGCCGCCTTGACCGGTATCTACACCGGCACCCTCCCCTACGCACGGCTCTTCGAGCTCGCCCGCGTCCTCCTTGAAGCCGCCGCCGCGGGCGACGCACCGGCTCGGACCGCAGCCGACACGCTTGCTGATGAGGTGGTGGCCTTCGTCCGTGCCGCCGTGGTCCGGCTCGACCTGCAGAACGAAGCCGTCGAGGTCGTCGTCGGCGGCGGCATCTTCGACACCACCGACACGGCCTTCCACGCCCGGGTGGCGGCCGGCATCAACGCCGTCGCACCACGCGCTGTTCTCGTCCATCTCGACGCCCCGCCCGTACTGGGTGCCGCGCTCATCGGGCTCGACGCCGAAGACGTGCCGCCGGACACGCTGGCCGCCCTCCGCCAGGCGCTCAAGCTCCCCGAAGACGGGCTGCCGGGCCACGCCTGACCGCTGGGCCACCTCGACCACCGCAGTCAGACAGCCGCAGTCAGACAGCCGCAGTCACGCAGCCGCCGGCCCCGGTACCGTCAGCCGCCCCCCGCCACCCCCGCCCCCGCCTCCGCATGGGGCATGGCGTCCGCCACAAGGCGCTCGTCGTCGGCCAGGAGGGAGTGCGCCAGGTCCTTCACCATCTCGATGATCTCGGGGTGCTCCTCGGGGTTCCAACCCTCCAGGAGCTCGGTCAGCCCGGTGCGCCGCGCCTCAGTGAGCTTCTCGAGGGCACTCGTGCCCGCAGTCGTGAGATAGAGATCGCACTCCGCACCCCGCCGGCGCTCCTCGACCATGCCGGCCGCGAGCAAGCCGTCGACCCCGGGCTGAATCAGGTCCGGGGCCACCTTGAGCCGGTTCGCCACATCGTTCACAGTGCAGGCCGGTTGGTCGGCCAACCGGTACAGCAACCAACAGGCGCGGGGCGGGAGATCGATACCAGCCCGGTGGGCCAGCGTCGTGTACAGCTCGACGCGGTTCTCCCGGTCCGACAACCGGGTCAACGCCAGCTCGATCTCCTGCAGCGACGTCCGGGGGTCGGGCGAGCCGTTCACTTCGCCGACGTCGACCGTCTGCACGGTCTTGCGCAACTCCACCTCGGGGAGCAAGAAGCTCAACAGGAACGCCACGAAGGCGATCGGCACCGCGACGAGAAAGACGATCTGGATCGCGTGGGTCACCGCGTCGATGTACTTCCCATAGAAGAACAGCCCCGCTGCGGTGGACTTGAGCTGCGCCAGTACCCCCGGGTTGATCGTCTGCGGGTTGAAGCTCCGCAAGATCGAGGCCGGGACCTTGGCCAGCGTCGGCGCGATCGTGTGGTTCAAGACGATGGCGTAGATCGCCCCGAACACCGCTGTGCCGAACGAACCACCGATCATGCGGAAGAACGTGGCGCTGCTGGTGGCCACCCCGAGGTCCTGGTACGAGACGGCGTTCTGCACGGCGACCACGAGCACCTGCATGACGAGGCCCATGCCGACACCGAAGACGAACATGTAGCCGGCCAGCACCCAGCCGTTGGTCGACGCGTCGATCAGTGACAGCAGATACGCACCCACAGTCATCAACGCGGTTCCGACGATCGGGAAGATCTTGTAGCGGCCCCAGCGCGTCACGAGGCGTCCCGAGGTGACGGAGGCACCCAACATGCCCAGCATCAGCGGCAGAATCCGCAGGCCCGATGCCGTGGGGCTCACGCCCTTGACGATCTGCATGTACAGCGGGAGGAAGGTGAGCGCACCGAACATGGCGAACCCCATGACGAAGCCGATGGCGCTGGCCGCGTTGAAGACCCGCTCCCTGAAGAGCTTGAGCGGGATGACGGGCTCCGTCGCACCGCGCTCGGCCAACAAGAACGCGCCCGCCAACACGACGCCGAGGACCGCAGTGGCGATGCTCGGGGTGGAGACCCACGCCCACGAAATCCCACCCAAGCTGGCGAAGATGATGAGAGACGTCGCGGAGCCGGCCAGGAGCAGCGCGCCCGCATAGTCGATGCGGTGCGAGACCCGGCGCAGATGGCCTGGAAGCACGGCGCCGGTCACGAAGAGAGCGAGGATCCCGAGCGGCAGGTTGATGTAGAAGACCCAGCGCCAACTCAGATAGGTCACGCAGAGCCCACCGATGAGCGGCCCGATCACGGTGGCCACTGCGAACATGGCGCCGAACAGACCCATGTAGCGGCCCCGGTCGCGCGGCGACACGACGTCGCCGATGATCGTCTGCGCGCCGACCATCAAGCCTCCACCGCCCAGTCCCTGCAGCGCACGGAAGGCGATCAACTCGGTCATGGTGTGGCTGAAACCGGACAGCGCCGAGCCGATCACGAAGATGACGATGGCGGCCTGGAAGAAGGTCTTGCGTCCGTATTGGTCGCCCAACTTCCCCCACAACGGCGTGGACACCGTGGATGCCAGCAGGTACGCGGTGACGACCCATGCCAGGTGCGACCCCCCGTGCAGGTCACCGACAATGGTGGGCAGCGCCGTCGAGACGATGGTCTGGTCGAGGGCGGCGAGGAGCATGCCCAACAGCAGTGCGCCGAGGATCACCCAGAGCCGCCGCTTGGTGATCTTTTCGGCCATGGGAGGTGTTGCGATGGCGCTCACACCCACCTCTCCGACGTCTGCCACGATGAGTTCAGAGTAGGAACGTCCTGCTCAAAATGCAACCATGGGCAGCCGACCGCCTGATTCCGCCGGGCCCCTCCCGGCGGGCGACGCCGCCCGCGCTACGGTCCCCGCGAGCGGAGGCCGGCTTTGGCCGTGCAGGAACGAGAACGAGGAAGGCCAGCATCATGCGAACACGCCTCACCGAATTGCTCGGCGTCGAGCACCCCGTCATGTTGGCCGGAATGGGGGGTGTCTCCTATTCGGAATTGGCCGCCGCCGTCTCTGACGCCGGGGGTTTCGGCTGTCTCGGGGCATCCACCATGGGTGACGAGAAGATGGCAGCCGAAATCGCAGCCGTGCGCCAAGCCACCGACAAGCCGTTCGGCGTCGACCTCCTCACAGCCATGCCTGGCGGCATGACGGAACAGGTCAAGGTGATCATTGAGGGTGGGGCCTCCGCCTTCGTGGCGGGACTCGGAGTCCCGACCGAGGTCGTGGACCTCTGTCATACCAATGGTGTCATCGTCGTCAGCATGTGCGGCAAGGTCGAGCACGCGCAGCGCGCCGTCGAAGCGGGATGCGACCTGGTGGTGGCGCAGGGAACCGAAGCGGGCGGGCACACCGGGCAGATCGCTTCGTTTCCGCTCGTCCCCCAAATCGTCGATGCGGTCGGTGACCGCGTGCCGGTCGTCGCCGCTGGCGGCATCTTCGACGGCCGCGGCCTCGCCGCCGCGCTGGCGCTCGGCGCCGATGGCGTGTGGGTCGGCACCCGCTTCATCGCCACGCCCGAGGCCCGCGGCGTCCTCGGCTACAAGGAGAAGCTCCTCACCAGCCGCGAGGACCAGACCACGGTCAGCCGCGCCTATTCGGGCAAGACCATGCGCGTGGTCCGCAACGACTACACGGACTACTACGACAGCCACCCCGACGAGCTCAAGAAGTTCCCGGAGCAGTTAGGTATCTCCTACGCGAGCGGCGCCATGCATCTGGGTGGTGACTCCTTCAGCGAAGGCGTCGACGTCGACAGGGAGTGCTACCCGGCGGGTCAGGGCGTCGGGGCCATCTCCGAGCTCGTCCCCGCGGGGGAGCTGGTCCGCCGTTTCGTGGCCGAGGCCGACGTCGTCCTCGACCGCCTCTCCGGCCTGCGCTGAGCAGCAGCGAGGGACAACTGGGCATGCAGTTGCTCCTGCACCTGGGCCCTCGAGGGCACGAAGAGCCAGTGGGGAGCCAGGGCCGATGACGACCGGAGCCTCGACCGAGTCCCGGGTTGCCCTGGTCACAGGAGCCAATCACGGGATCGGTGCGGCCACGGCGAAGGCCCTGGCAGCGCAGGGCACCGCCGTCCTCTGCGCCTACTTCCGCAACGAGGAGCTCGGCGGTCTCCAGGACCCGTCGCTGCCGGCAGCGTACCGATCGACGCGGCTGGCGCGGGCCGACAACGTCGCCGAGTCCATCCGTGCCGCGGGCGGCCGGGCGGTGGCCCTGGAGGCCGATCTGTCCGACCCGTCGAGTGCGCCCTCGCTGTTCGACGCCGCGGAAAGGCAACTGGGCCCGGTGACCATCCTCGTCAACAACGCCTCGGGGTGGACCGCCGACACGTTCATCCCCGCCGCGGCAGACCGCTTCGGGCGGGCGCAAGAGGCGGTGAGCGCGCGCACCATCGACCAGGTCTTCGGGGTCGACGCCCGGGCGGCGGCGCTACTGATCGCCGAGTTCGCGGGCCGCCACGTCGCCCGGGGTGGGGACTGGGGCCGCATCGTCGGCCTGACCTCCGGTGGCAGCGAAGGCTTTCCCGAGGAAGTCTCGTACGGCGCGGCAAAGGCGGCACAGGTCAGCCTCACCCTGAGCGCGGCCGCAGAGCTGGCTCGCTACGGCGTGACGGCCAACGTGGTCCACCCGCCCATGACCGACACCGGGTGGATCAACCAGAGGACGGCCGCCTGGGCGCAGTCCGCGGGGCATCGCGTGGCCACGCCCCGCCAGGTCGCGGACGTGATCGCCTACCTGGCCTCCGACGCCGCCGCCCTCGTCACGGGCAACGTCATCCGTCTTCGCTGACCTCGCGCCAGCGCGTGACCGCGGGAACGACTCCCCCACCGAACCGCCCGCTGGCGGAAAACCCGGCGCTTCCACGTGTGGCCGAGTCCGCCCACTCCGTCGAGTGGCATGGCCAAACCCCGTGGACGCCCGCGGCCCCGGCACTGTTCGTCCAGGTCAGCGGGCAATTGGAAATAATCGCGTGACATTACGTTGTTACGCGATATATCATTAGCGTTACGTAACAGCCGGAATCCCCCGGCCTGGCCCCGTCACAGGGCCCACGAGCGACGACGAACCAAGGAGTCACCAATGACACACCAGCACGGACACGAATCCGATCACGAGCCGCACCACCAGCACGACCACGACGAACCACGACCACGACCATCTTCACGACCGCCACTTCGCAGGACGGGGCGGGGGCATGCGAGGCCCGCGCGGAGGTCGCTTCGGCGGCCGCGGCGGTTGGGGCGGCGGCAGGCGCATGCCTCGCGGCGCCATCCGGACCGCAATCCTCGTCGCCCTACGCGATGAGCCTGGTCACGGCTACGAAGTCATGCGCCGGCTCGAGGAGATGAGCGGGGGCCTGTGGCGCCCGAGTCCCGGATCGGTCTACCCCCATCTCCAGATGCTCGAGGACGAGGGATTGGTCCGCTCCTCCGACGTCGAGGGCAGCCGCACCTTCACCTTGACGGAGACAGGCAGAGACGAGGCGGCCAAGGCCAAGCTCCCCTGGCAGGAGGCCGGCGAGTCCGACGACGAGGTGCGCACACTGCGCCTCGGCATGGGACAGCTCATGAGCGCCGCCAAGCAACTGGCTGGCGCCGGCGAGAAGGACCAGATCGAGCGGGGCATCGGCGTCATCCAAAAAGCCCGCAAGGAGCTCTACCAGATCCTGGCTGAGGACTGATGCCGGAATTGGGAGACGGCTGAGAGAACCGCCGGTACTGTGCAGAAAGAGCCATGACCACCACCACCGCCACGCCGATCGAGGGCGCCGCCCCCGGTGATGGAACACCGATCATCGAGACCGTCAATCTGACGAAGACGTACTCGGGAACGGACTTCCTGGCTGTCGACGGACTCAACCTGCGGGTGGGCACCGGTGAGGTCTTCGGTTTGCTCGGCCCGAACGGTGCAGGGAAGACCACGACCATCGGCGTGCTGACCACCCGGGTGGTCCCGACGCACGGTCAGGCGCTGATCGGCGGCATCGACGTCGTCCAGCATCCGACATTGATCAAGCAGCTGATCGGTGTGGTCTCGCAACAGAACACGCTGGACCGTCAACTCAACCCCTTCGAGAACCTCTATTGGCATGGGCGGCTCTTCGGCATTGGCGCCAAGGAGTCGCGGCAGATCGCGAACGAACTGCTCGAGCGATTCCAGCTGACCCGCTTCGCCAAGGCGTCGGTCTACGCACTTTCCGGCGGGATGGCCCAGCGCCTCATGGTGGCCCGCGCCATCTTCCACAAGCCGGCCGTCCTCTTTCTCGACGAGCCCACGGCGGGGCTCGATCCGCAGGGTCGTCTCGCACTGTGGGAGCTGCTCGAGGGCCTCAACGCCGAGGGTCAGACCATCATGCTCACGACGCACTACATGGAGGAGGCCGACAAGCTCTGTGACCGCGTGGCGATCATGGACCACGGCAAGATCCTGGCCCTCGACACTCCGGCCGACCTGAAGCGCAGCGTCGGCGCCGACACCATCGTCACCGTGAAGGCGACAGGCGATGCCGATCGGCTGTCCGAGGTGTTCAAGGCCCGGCTCGACGGCGTCACCCGGGCACGTTCGCTCCCCGATGGCGTCGAGCTGCAGATCCGCGGTGCCGACCGCCTCGTGCCGCGGGTGGTCGAGGCAGCCGAGGCGGGTGGTTTCGCCCTGGCCGACTTGTCAGTGGCTGAGCCCACGCTCGAGACCGTCTTCATCGGGTTGACCGGAAAGGAGCTGCGCGACTGATGGCGGCCACGTCTCCTGAAACCATCGCACCCGCCACCTTCGGCACATCGGCCACGCGACAGGTCGTGCTGACGCCAACTCGTTCGGCGACATCGGCCAGCCGGACGTCGCTGCGCGCCCTCATCCAGCGCGACCTGGTCGTGCTCTGGAAGCACAAGATCGAGTTCACGGTGCGCACCTTGGTGCAGCCATTCCTGCTGTGCTTTGTCTTCCTCTACGTCTTCCCGAAGATCGGACAGGGCATCGGCGGTGCGAGCGGCGTCCCTGGCGCGGAATCCGCGTTCGCCACGGTGCTGGTGCCGGGTGTCGTCGGCCTCTCCATCATGTTCCAGGGCATTCAGGCGGTCGCGATGCCGCTGGCGCAGGAGTTCGGCTTCACCCGGGAGATCGAGGACAGGGTCCAGGCGCCCTGCCCCATCTGGCTGGTCGCCATCTCCAAGGTGATCTCGGGCGGTGCCCAGGGCCTGCTCTCAGCCGCCATCGTCCTCCCCATCGCCTCCGTCGTGCACGCGGCCGGCGTCGAGGCGCAGATCAACCTCCATTGGCTGCTCATCCTGACCCTCGTTCCGCTGTCATGCGTCTGCATGGCGTCACTCGGACTGCTGCTCGGGACGTCGTTCGAGCCTCGCAACCTGGGCCTCATGTTCGGGTTCATCGTGCTCCCGATCACCTTCCTCGGTGGCACCTACTACCAGTGGACGCGTCTGGCACCGGTGCAGGCCGGCCCGATCCATTGGTTGCAGATCGTGGTACTGGTCAACCCGCTGATCTACATCAACGACGGAATGCGCGCCGCGTTCACGGACGCCGCACACATGCACCTGTACATCATCTATCCCGCCATCGTGGCCTTCAGCGTCATCTTCTTGACGCTCGGCCTCCGCAACTTCAGGCACAAGGTGGTGGCCTGACCCGCAGTCACGGGCAGCGTCGGCAGCGTGCCGGGAGGGTCCCGGGCCTGGCTCTGTGGCATTTCGGTGAAAGATGCGAGAATCGCGCCTGCCAACGGACCCTTCTGGGTAGGGTGACCGGAACCGTGCAGCCAGCGTGTGCAACTGCTCCGGGTGGGGCGGCGAAGGGACGGATCTCATGGACATGACCGGTCGCGAAACGCCGTCCCAGCTCCCTGACGCCTACGGACGGGTGCGAGCCACGACGGAGCGGTTGGCCTCCGTCCTGAGCGCCGAGGACCAGACGGTCCAGACGATGCCCGACGTGAGCCCGACCAAGTGGCACCGGGCCCATGTGACGTGGTTCTTCGAGACATTCATCCTCGGGGAATACGTCGACGGCTATCGCGCCTTCGACGACGCGTACGCCTACATCTTCAACTCGTACTACGAGGCTGTGGGCGCCCGCCATCCCCGCGCCGAGCGCGGCCTGCTGTCGCGGCCGGGTATCGACGAGATCGCGCGGTACCGCCATGCGGTCGACGGGGCAATGGACAAGCTCCTCCACAATCCCGATCAGCCCGGCCTCGCCGACTTGATCGTCCTGGGGTTGCACCACGAGCAACAGCATCAGGAACTGCTGCTCATGGACATCAAGCACGTCCTCTCGAGAAACCCGCTGCAGCCGGCCTACCTCCATGCCGGTGCGCCGGCACTGGCAACTGTTGCGCCCCCCAAGGCCGGTTGGATCGAGCACGATGGCGGCCCCGTCGAGATCGGGCACCGCGGCAAGGGTTTCGGTTTCGACAACGAATTTCCAGTGCACACGGTGCATCTGACGCCCTTTGGGCTCGCCGATCGCCCCGTCACATGTGGCGACTGGCTCTCGTTCATGGAGGACGACGGGTACAGCCGTCCCGAGTTCTGGCTCTCCGACGGCTGGGCGGTGGTCAACGCGCAACGCTGGGAAGCGCCGCTGTACTGGTCACGCGATCCCGACGACGCTGACCGTTGGATTGAGTTCACGCTGGCCGGTCCCCGACCTGTCGACCCGAACGAGCCGGTCTGCCACATCAGCTACTACGAGGCCGATGCGTTCGCGCACTGGACCGGCATGCGGCTCCCGACTGAGTCGGAATGGGAGACGGTGGCCTCCGGTCATGGCGAAGGAGACAACTTTCTGCGGGACGACCTGCTCTCGACCGGTGCGCCCCACCCGCGGCCGGCCGTCTCGTCCAACGCCATCTTCGGCGATACCTGGGAGTGGACCTCGAGCGCCTACTCGGCCTACCCCGGGTTTCGAGCAGCGCCGGGAGCCGTCGGCGAGTACAACGGCAAGTTCATGGTGAGCCAGTACGTCCTGCGCGGAGGATGTTGCGCCACGCCGGCGGGGCACGTTCGCTCCACGTACCGCAACTTCTTCCCGCCCGGTGCGCGCTGGGCCTTCGGCGGGCTCCGACTGGCCCGGGATCCCTGATCATGACCTACACGATCGACGTGCATCTCTCGCCGGAGGAAGTCCGCACGCAGATGCTGGCCGACGCTCTGAAGGGGCTCCTGGGCGAGGAGAAATCCATTCCCCCGGTGTGGTTCTACGACGAGCGGGGTAGCCGGCTGTTCGAGGAGATCACGCAGCTGCCGGAGTACTACCCGACGCGGGCGGAGCGGGCTCTCCTGGAGGCGCATGCTCCGTCGATTGCCCAGCTGTCGAAGGCGGACACGCTTGTCGAGCTCGGCGCCGGGGCGTGCGAGAAGACGCGTGTGCTGCTGACCGCCCTCGCAGGAGACAGGCTCCCTCTCGCGCTACGTGCCCTTCGACGTGAGCGACGAATTCCTCCGCGCCGCCGCCGCCACCCTCTCCGAGGAGTTCGAGTCGCTCGACATCCATGTGGTCATCGGCGACTTCCATCACCACCTGGCTGAGATCCCCGCCGTGGGCCGGCGGATGATCGCATTCTTGGGCGGGACGATCGGCAACCTGAACCCGACGCAGCGCGCTCGCTTCCTCTTCGACCTGAATTGCACCATGTCGAGTGACGACTCCCTTCTCCTCGGCACGGATCTCGTCAAGGACAGGGGTCGGCTCGTTGCGGCTTACGACGATGCGGCCGGCGTGACGGCCGACTTCAACCGCAACGTGCTCCACGTGCTCAACGAGCAGCTGGGCGGCGATTTCGACCCTTCGCTCTTCCGCCACGTCGCGCTCTGGAACGAGGACGAGCAATGGATCGAGATGC
The DNA here is from genome assembly GCA_963753115.1 of uncultured Acidimicrobiaceae bacterium. Classification (GTDB taxonomy): domain Bacteria; phylum Actinomycetota; class Acidimicrobiia; order Acidimicrobiales; family RAAP-2; genus Bog-473. The sequence goes on along the minus strand of CAVWBB010000033.1, from coordinate 63,572 downwards.
GCCTGCGGGCGAACGAGTCCAACGAGGTCTCTCTGAGCGAGGCCGGTATCACTGTCCGGTTTGATGAAGGCGAGGACATGCTGACCGAGATCAGCGCCAAGTTCACTCCTGAACGAATTGAGCAGGAACTCGTCGAGGGCGGCTTTGTCGTCGACGGGATGTGGGGGGCAGAGGACGGCGAGTTCCTCCTGACCCTGGCACACCCGGTCTGCTGACCGCCTGACGCCTCGTCAGACGGGTTCGGGCACGCCGTCAGGGGACGGCTCCTGCGCCGCCACGCCCGTCTCTGGACCGGTGTCGGCATCCGGCTCCGGCCCCGACGGCCGGCGGCGGCGGACCAACCAGACAACGAGCAAGACCGGGAGGAGGGCGAGCGCGGCGAGGCTGAGGACGCTCGCCAGCAGGAGGTGGGGGGGCCGATAGTGGAACGTCACGACGTCGTTGCCCGCTGGTATGTGCACTTGCTGGACGAGGTCGAAGTCGTGCACCGGGATGTTCTTGGCGCTGCCACCATTCGCTGAGACCGTTGCGGTCCACCCCGAGTCCCACGCGACGGAGCGGATCACCGTGGACGGAGCAGGCGCCTGCACCCGGACCTGTTCGGACTTCGTCGTCGTCGACATGGTCTGTACGGGGAGACGGCGACCGCTCAGGGTCGAGGCGGTGACGGGCTCGGCCGGCTTGCGAAGGGTGAAGACCGCGTAGCCCTGGGAGAACCCGGCGAGTTGCCACGGCCCCGGAACCAGCGCCGATGACAGGGAGCCCGCCAGTTCGTAGGGGTGCCCAGCCACGGTCACGACGGCCCGCTGCTGCGGGAGCGAGCCGGCGACGACCTGGACGGACAGACCGATGGCGGCGCCCGCCGGATGTGGGCCGGTCAGAGTGCGAGAACCCGCGGGCACGGGCAACGCGACGCCCCAACGCGTCGTCCCATCCGCCCGCAGCGCCCCAAAGCGGACGAGCGTTCCCGAGTTGGCAGGGTGATCGAGCACGACCGTGACGGATTCGGGCCGCAGGGTCTCTCCGTAGAACCACGAAGCTGTCTGTCCGGCAGAGAGCGCGGGCCGGGGGCCCGGGTCGAAGGGATACGTGGTCTCGTTGAAATCGGCCCCGTACCCGCGGGCCAGAACCGGGTCGGCACCGAAGCCTTCGGAGATCTGCGTGAAGTCGCCGAGTGAGCGTGGCACGGCCTGCAGGGGCACCAGGAAGTACTCGGGCACCGTCACGACCTCGCGCAGGTCGAGCCGGCCGAGCATGCCCGAAGCGAGCTGGCCGATGTCGAGGTCGTCTTGCTCGTGGGTATGCGTCGTCGACTCATAGTTCCCGTTGACGATCGACGCGTAGCCAGAGACAGACGGCAGGCCGCGGGATGATGTTGAGATCCGGCACGCCTTGGGGGCTGCCCGGGTAACTCGAGTAGGTCTGGGGGTCGTAGTTGACCAGGCGACCGCCGGGAGGCAGCTTCGCCGCCATCAATTTCTCTATCGGAGTCGTCCCGGCGATGAGGTCGTTCGGAGGCGTCTGGCTCAACTGGCTTGTCACCCCCATCAAGCCAACGTCGATGACAACGAACACTGCCGCCAGTCGCACCCACGAGAGCCTTCCGAGCCACGGCCGGATCCAGACGAGCACGGCTGCGCCGATGCAGAACGCCAGCGCAATCGCCGTCGCCTCGCGCACTGTGTCGGTGATCTTCGGACGAAGCGACACCCCGGCAAACGTCTGCACCAGCGAGCCGGGCGATGCCAGCGCCCAAATGGCCAACGCCGCCACCAAGCCGAGCGGCAGCAACGCCATGACCCGGTCGTATCGGGTCATGGCGTCGTGTCTCCGGGGTTCCTCCGTGCGATCGATCCACCCGGCGAAGAGCACGCAGACCGCCGTGGCCACGGTGATCATGTTGCGGCTCTGCAGTCGTTGGTGCCCGTAGAGCGGCAGGCTGTTGAACAGGTGCTCCAAAGGCGTATTGGACCCCAGCGCGAGCAGGAGCCCGAACAGCCCGACGGCGTACCACGTGAGGCGGTCACGCGGCGGAATGCGGCTGGGCCAGTGAGGGTTGAGCAACGTCAGCAGCGCGATGACCGGCAGGATCCCGAGATAGATCCCGATCTCGGGCAAGTTGTACTGGCTGAAGAACTGGGCCTCGCCGAGGTGCCCGTAGCCGCCGTTGAGGTACGGCACCAGGCCGAGGATGGTGAAGGGCCTGGGATAGCTCCCCGCCGCCGCCGCGACCCCACGCGGCTCGCTGTGAGTTCCGGATGGCTTCGAGCCCGGGGAGCCACTGGATCGCCGCCAACGACAGGGCCAGTGCTGCCCCCGCACCGCACCGGGTCAGGACGCGCCACCAACGCTCGCGGTTCAGGCCGGCCGACACGACCGCAAAGGCCCCGATGAGCATCGCCTCGTCGAGCATGGCCTCCGGCGCGCCGGCGAGGATCACCGAGGCGTAGGCGATCCCGAGCACAATGGTCCAGCGCCACCGCCCATCGCGCACGATGTGCAGGACCGCGAGGAGCATCCAGGGGATGGCGACGAATCCCTCTGTCATGTCGACGTGGTTGACCTGGCTCAGCACCGGCCCGGCGAAGGCGAACGTCGCGGCCGCCAGGATGCAGGCGGCAGTGGACAACTTCAGGGCCCGGAGGAAGACGTACATCCCGACCGCGATGACCGAGAACAGAATGACCTCGGTGGCTATCCACGCGGCACGATCGGGCAGAACGACGAACAGGCCGTTCAGTGGATAGAAGGCACCGGCGTTGAAATCGGCCATGAGCGGTGTGCCGCTGAAGATGTACTCGTTCCAGAACGGCAGTTGACCGTGCCGCAACATGGAGCCGACCAGGACGTGGAGCGGAAAGTTCTGCTGGAGATTGTCTCCGGTGATCAGCAGGTGGCCCCCGATGAGGTCGGGGAGCACGAACGCGACCGTGGGGATGGCGATCAGCACGAGGTAGGGCCACAGGGGGCCGATGTGCGCTCGAAGTCGGTTCACTGGTGAAGAGATGCCTTCCGGGGTCCTGGGGTGTGCGGCCTGCCACCACCGAGGCGGCGCGAACGGCGCAAGCTAGCGCCTGACCCTGGGAAATTGCTCAGTGGTCAGCACTGTCGGAGTGGGGCAGATCCGTCCGGCGACGACCGCGGCGCCCCAGAGAGTGTGCCCCCGATTGCCCGCCCAGAGGCTCCCGCGCACGAAGCGGCCGCTCGACCCTGTCGAGGGAGGCACCGGCGTTGTGCGGGTCATGGAGACGATGGACGGGTCATGGACAAGTGGTCAGCTGCAGGTCGTCACCGAGCAGGCCCTGGAGCAAGGCCGAGATCGAACAGCTCGGCGTGCATTGCCCGGCGATCGTGCTCCTCCGGTTCGTCTCGGGTCATGCCGTGGGGTGTCTCCACGCCGTTCCTGACACCCTCCATTTCCATGACGGGCAGATTGCGCCTCCGTGACAGCTCGAGTCTTCTCCTGTATTCTGGGAGAAACCTGAGAATCCCGTGCTGGAACCTCCGCGTCGCCCTCGATCGGTGATCGCTGTGACAGAATCACTGCAGTTTCATGAAGATTCCCGCTCCCGCGGTGAACAACCGAAGCGGCTCAACTAAGGAATCCCCGATGGAGCTCGTGACCCCGAGCGAGACCACCACCGCCACTGCGCCACCCCCGAGCGTCGACACTGATGTGACGGGGGCGTCGGCGCGCCGCCTCAGCGTCGTGCGCACCACCCTCCTCGGGCTGCTCGGGAGTTCCGCAATCGTGGTTGGAGCGGTGCTGGGCGGTCAGGCCTTCGAGACGCACCTGCCGGGAGCTTGGTACTTCGGCATGCCGGGCGGGCCGTTCGGCTCGTTCGGCTCGAACAGTTCGCTCCCGACCATCGCGTCACTCGGGCTCGTCTTCGGCGGCCTCATCCTCCTCAGCCGGGTGTGGTTCGGGTTCCTCCGTCACCTCAACGGCCACCACGGCTTCCCGGTCAAGCGCGTGGTGCTCGTCGTGACGATCTGGGCCATCCCCCTGCTCCTCGCGCCGCCGCTGTTCAGTCGCGACGTCTACACCTACGCGGCGCAGGGCGAAATGATGAGCCACCACATCAATCCGTACTCGTACGGGCCCGAGGTGCTCGGGGCTACGTCGTGGAACCAGGACGCCGACACGGTGTGGTCGGGCACGGAGTCGCCCTACGGCCCCACGTTCTTGAGTGCGGATGGCCTGCTCGACCAGGCTTCGGGCCACCAGATCCTCCCCGACCTCGTCCTCCTCCGTCTGTTGGAGGTCGCCGGCATCGCGATGGTGATCGCGGCCACGCCGACACTCGCTCGGGCGCTCAAACACGATCCGGCCCATGCCGTGCTGATCGGGGCGGGATCGCCCCTTGTGCTCTTGTCCCTGATCGGGGGGGCCCACAACGACGCATTGATGGTCGGGCTGCTCATGGCGGGGCTCGCGGTGGCCAAACGTTTCGGCACCGTGCCCGGCATCATGTTGTGCGCGCTTGGCGCGGGGGTGAAGTCCCCCGCCTTGCTCGGCGTCCTCTTCCTCGGGTGGGTCTGGGCTGGGCGGGAGGCCCCGGTCCGGCGCCGCATCGGTCATACCGCAGTGGCAGGGCTCATCGCGCTGGCAACCATGGAGCTCGTCTCGCTCGTCTCGGGTACGGGATGGGGTTGGATCCGCACCACCAGCACGGCTGATGCCTCGTTCACCGGCGTGACGCCCATCAACGTGGTGGCGCGGGGGGTGTCCATCGCGAGCCACGCGTTCCAGGTTCCGATCTCGATCTTCACGGTGCGGCCCGTCTTCAGCGTGCTCGGTCTGCTCATCGGCGCCTACTTCGGCTATCGGATGCTCCTCCGCTCGCCACAAGACGGCGTGGTCCGTTGCCTCGGCCTCACCCTCTTGGTGCTCGCCCTCCTGGGACCGATTGTGTGGGCCTGGTACGTGACGTGGGGCGTGATCGTCGTCGCGCCTGCAGCCGTCGGCCGCGTGCGGAGTGCCGTGATCGTGATCAGCACCTTCTGGGCCTTCGTCGGAATGGTGGCCGTCCACGGCATCTACATGCGGTTCCTGCACACGTTCGTGCTCACCGACCTGCTTCTGGTGGCGATGCTGCTGGCCGTGGCCATCACGCCACTCGGCCAGTTCAAGGGCGGGCGACGCGTCCACCTGCCGCGGCTCACGACAGGCGTGCTTGCCGGCAGCGGCGCCGGCGCCGCCACCTGACTCTGCCGATCGGCGACTTCAATCGGCCAGGTCGAAGGCCGCCACGATGTGCCGCGGCTGGACCCGCACCGCCAGTTCGCCCGGCACGCCGTTGCGGGTCCCGTACTCCTCGGCCCGGTCGGCGCCCATGTACCGGCCGCCGATCCGGCTTGCCAACGAGCGCACCTCGTCGAGGTCGTCGCTGATCTCGACGACGCCCTCAATGGTCACGAAGCTGAACGGCGGCCGATCGTCCTCCACGCAGAGTGACACTCTCGGGTCCCTCTGCATGTTCCGGCCCTTCACCGTTGCTGCGCCCGTGTTGAAGACGAGGGAGCCGTCGTCGTCGAGGTCGTACCAGACCGGCGCGATGTGCGGGCGGCCGTCCGCTCGCACGGTGGCGAGTTTGGCGGTGCGTGCCGGGAGCGCCGCCAGGAACGTCCACACCTGCTCGTCGGCCAGGGGGCGGTACGACATCAGTCCCTCACCCCGGTGTGCCGCCGTTGGCCGTGTACGCCTCGGTCCAGTTCTTGATCATCGGCCCGAATGCGGCAGGGTTGTAGGCGTCCTCCTCGTAGGAGAACTTCATGTCACCGGCGTAGTGCAGCACCGTGATGTTGTGCGCCTGGTGGACGGACCCGTCTCCGGGGTCCTTCATGCGGTTCTCAATGCGGCACACCCACCAGCCGCGCTCCTCGTCACAGACACACCACGAGTGGGGGAACGAGTTCATGTCCCGGTTCGGCCACTCGGCCATGAGCGGAGCGATCCAGTTGTAGATCTCGTCGGGGCCGCGGAAGGTCCCGAACACGTGCTCGAGATACACCGCATCTTCGGTGAAGAGGTCGGCCCAGTCCCGCCACTCCCCGCTGGCGGCGCACCGGCTGGCCGTCTCCATGTAGTGCTGGTGCGCCTGCTCCAGCTCGTCACGGCTCCACTTCTGCGTCATGACTTCAGTATCCATTCACTCATGGTGACACTGCGCAAGGTGCTCAGGTCGACGAATGCGTTGATCTCCTCGATCATCTGCGTGACGTGCGCATTCATGCGCTCGGGATCTCCGTCAGCGCAGTAGAACAACATCGGATCGGTGACGTGGTCCAACGACGGCCACGCTTCCTCCACGATTCCCGCCACCGTCGGGGCACCAGCGGTGATCGGCCGGAACACCGCGTTGCGGACGTAACGGGTGCGGGGCTGGATCTCCTCGGTGATGGGCGAGATCCGCGTGTGCCAGCGCGTCATCCACTCGTCGAAGCTCTGGTCGGGGTGCCGCTGCAGCAGGGCCACGGTGAGCACACCTGGTGACCGCTCCCCGTCCGGCCAGGAGCGGGGTGCGGCCCACTGGTTCCCTCCGTAGTCGCGGTAGAGGGACTCGACGACGGAATAGCCGGCCATGTGGTCGGTCTCCGCCGCCATGACGCGCTCGAACGGTTCCCGCTGCTCGATGCTGTCGACCCAGAGTGAGACGAGCCCGTGGAGGGGTGTTTCCCCCTCGGGCGTGGGCACCGGGGCTGGGATGTCGCTCTCGGCGTCCCAGACGTCGATCGTCAGGCGCAACGGGTCGAGGGCGAGCAGCTCCTTCCCCACTCGGCCCAGCATGACCTCGGCCACCTCCGATCGGGTGCTGGACGGGTCCAGCCACGCCAGATACATCACCTTCTCCACGTCACTCCTCCCTCACCACGTGAGTCCGAGCGCCTCGCGCATGGTGGCCTCGAACTCTGCGTCACGCAGCGTGCGCCGGAGCTGCAGCACCATGGCGGCGTCCTGGCCCACCTCGACGCGTAATGGTGTCGCCGGGTTCTCCAGGGCGTCAGCCACGGCCAGCCCCACCAGCTCGGGGCCAGGTCGGCCCGCGGGCCCGGTCAGTGTGGCGACGGTCCCGCTCAACTGGGCGTGGAGATCGGCGTAAATGGCCGGACCGGGATGATCGTCGTCATGCTTCATGCCCGGGGCGATGTACCCGGGCTCAATGATCACGACCCTGATGCCGAAGTGACCGAGCTCGAAGTGCAGCGATTCGGACAGCGCCTCGAGCGCATGCTTCGACGCGGCATAGGCGCCTTCCAGGGGCGTCCCGATCTTGCCCTGCACCGAGCTCACGTTGACCAACACCCCGCTCCCCCGCTCGCGCCAGAAGGGCGCCACGGCCTGGGCCATGCGAAGGGGTCCCACGGTGTTGACCTCGAGCACCCGGACGAACGAGTCGAGCGGGTACGTCTCCAGGGGCCCGGTGCCCGGGAGGCCGGCGTTGTTCACCACGGCATCGAGCTCACCGGCCTCTGCGACGGCGGCCTGGACGGACGCGTCGTCACTGACGTCGAGCGGCAGCACCTGGACCGCCGGCAGTCCCTCGAGCAGCGCCGGGTTCCGTGCGGTCGCCACCACCTCGTGTCCTCGTCCGGCCAGCACCTCGACCGTGGCCCGACCGATGGCGCGGGCCGCACCCGTCACGAGGACGCGCACTGCTCAGGCCGTCCCCACGGGAGCGAGACCGACCAACTGCTCGCTCACCTGCCACAGCCGGCTCGCCGCTTCGGGGTCCTGCGCCCACTTCCGGGGCCTCCGTGGCTTGCACTTGACGAAGTACTGGCCGCTGACGCCCTCGACCTCGGGCGATGAGGCCAGGTACACGGAGGTACGAGCACCCTTGGCCGGTGAGAGGAAGAAGGGGCTGGCGATCTTGATCCCGAACGCGAGAAACCCCCGCGCATCACCGTCACCCCCGTACCCGGTGCGCACCGTGCCAGGATGCAGAGAATTCGCGGTGACCGCGCTCCCTCCGAAGCGCCGGGCCAACTCCAGCGTGAACAACATGTTGGCCAGCTTCGATTCGCCATAGACGCGCATGCCTCGATAGCGCGCCGTCGACTGCAGGTCGTCGAACGGGATTCCCTTGCGGGCCGCGGTATGGGCTGTCGATGCGACGTTGACGATGCGGGCCGGCGTCGATGCGGTGATCCGCTCGAGGAGCAGGTTGGTCAGGAGGAACGGTCCGAGATGGTTGATGGCGAACGTCGCCTCGTAGCCGTCGACGGTCTCGGCGCGCTCGGTCAGCACGAGGCCCGCGTTGTTGACCAGCACGTCGATGCGCGGCGACATCTCCAAAATCTCCGCTGCGCCCTGGCGCACCGAGGCCAGGTCGGCCAAGTCGAACACGACGAGCTGCACCCGGCCCTCACCGTGGAGGCGCTCCGTGATTGCCGCCGCCGCGGCACGGCCCTTGTCGGCGTTGCGCGCCGTCAGCAGGACCCGGGCCCCCATGGAGGCCAAGGCGGCGGCTGTCTCGAACCCGATACCCGAGTTCCCACCCGTGACCACCACGGTCTTCCCCTGCATGTCCGGCACCGCGTGCAGCCTCCTCGTCACGAGCAGGGTCAGCATTCCACAACACGGGGACCCGGCCGGTGTTCAGGCCCAGGTGTCGCGAGCCTCGACCAGGCCGCGCTCGGGGTGGAGGAAACTGCCGCTCAACGTCCGCTCCGCCGTGCGCATCTGCCACTGCAACAGTTCCCTGGTTGCCTCCCAGGCGGCGACGCCGGCCCGGGCTCCCTCCTCGGCCAGCAGGTTGTGCGTCTGCCCGGGATCATCCGCGAGATCGAACAGCAGGGGGGGCAGCACCGCCGCATCGGCTGCGAACTGGACGTACTTGTACCGCGGCCCGCGGGAGACGGCCAACGCACAATGGCTCATGGGGATCCCGAACGCGCGCTCGGCCACCAGGTCGGCCGGGTCCGAGAAGCTCCATTCGAAATGGGCCGTGTCGCGCCAGTGCTCCGGGGCGGGCCTGCCGCGCAGAAACGGGTCGAGCGACCACCCGTCCGCCTGCAGGGGGACGTCGATGCCCATGAAATCGCAGATCGTCGGCAGCACGTCGACCGATTCGGTCACCGCCTCCACAACGGTCCCACGCCCTCCGTCGGCCTCCGCCCGCGGGTCGACCACGATCAGCGGAACGTGGTAGCTCTCGTCCCAGAACCCGAGCTTCTCGAGCAGCCAGTGGTCGCCGCCCATCTCGCCGTGGTCGCTCGTGAGCACGACCAGGGTGGACTCAGCCAACCCGCTCTGCGTCAGGAAGTCGAAGAGCGGAGCCAACCCATCGTCCACCTCGCGCTGCGCCCCGTAGTACGTGGCCCGCACCTGGCGCCGCTCCCGCTCGTCCCGGGGAGCGCCCACCCCGGGGACCGCGGTGGCGAACGCGCCCAATGGGTGGATCGCCCCCTCCTCCTCGGGCGTCGCCGCGCCGACGAACGGCCCGACCGCCTCGGCCGAATACAGGTCGTGATAGCCGATCGGGTTGCGTCGCGGCGGGTGGGGCCGGATGAAGGAGGCGTGGACGAAGAACGGCGTGTCGCCGTTGCGCTGCAGCCACTCGACGACTGACTGGCGCACGAACGTCGTCTGTGAGAGCTCCACGGGAAAACGCGCCGGCGCCCAGGTCGAACCATGTGCCTCCGCACCGGCGAACCCCTCGATCGGCTCGTACAACTCGTGCGGGTTGGCGGGCACGTCGAAGCCCTGCGCGGCGAGCCAGCGGCCCCACGCCGGGCTCCCTTGTTCCCACGGGTCCTCAATCAGGGCGCGGAAACCCGGCAGCACACCCTCGTAGCTGAACAGTCTCGGGTCGCCGTGCGGCACGGTGCGCGGGTCGATCGACGAATCCGTGTAGCCGAAGAGCACCGGGTCATAGCCCGCCTCCCGGGCCAGCAGCGCGACGTTGGTGAACCGCGGCATCGAGGGGGGTCCCATTGAGAAGGGACCGGTTGCGATGTTGGTACGTGCCCGTGTACAGACAGGCTCGTGACGGCCCGCACGGCGCGGCGTTGGCCCAGTGGTTCGCGAACAGCACACCGCGACGCGCCAACGCGTCGAGGGTGGGCGTCCGGACCACCGGGTGGCCGAGCGCCGACAGGCAGTCGCCGCGCCATTGGTCGAGCGTGATGAAGAGAACGTTTCTTGGCGCCGGCATCCCGCAACTCTTGCCGATGTGGGGCGTGCCCATGAGCCCGACCGGGTGACCGGATGGCGATGCGGCCCACCACGGCCGGGCTCAGGACGTGCGGATCGTCGCTCCTCCGAGCTTCGTCCCGAACTCGATCAACCACGCGCCGAGGCGCGGCGCCACCGCCCGGCGCATTGCTCGGCCACCGGTCACCGGGAGGCCGGTAGCCGAGCGCTGCGCCGCCCGGGCTCCACTCGTCTTGGATCCGCGGCGTGTCGCCCGGCGCGGCACCGGCCGAGGACATCAGTTCACGACGGTGGGCCTCCGCCTGCGATTGCACTGCACTTGTCTGGATCATCCGTTCACCTCGCCCTCTGCCTCTGGACTCGGGATCACAACCCCAGCCCAACGACGACCACTTTACCGGATAGTTGACATGAATTCAAGAATATTCTAATATAGCCGTATGCCTATGTTAACGGAAGCGATCGAGCTGCCCCCCGAGAAGGCGGTGTCGGCGACGCCCTCGTTGGCGACCGACCTCTCCTGGCTCCTGTCCGTCGCCGCCCGCCCCTCCATGCAGGCCCGGTATCCAAAGTTGGCCGAGATGTTCACGGGCAGAGAGGATCTGGCGGATCGCGTCCGCGACTTCTGGGACGGCTCGGAGGAGACTTGCTTCACCGAGATGCAAGTCCTCGCCCAGCACGCCGGGGCGGTGGCGACGACGGATCCGGAGGAGCTGTGGTCGGCCATCGAGCACGCCGTGGCAACGGTGCCCCTCGATCTGTCCATGCCCTCGGAGACCCCTGAGGAACGCGAGATATACCTCTCTCGCTTCCGCATGCTCCGGGAGTCGCCGGCCCTCCTGCGGTCGTACCTCGACCTCTTAGAGGAGGTCTGGGCGCCGGTGGACGACATGTGGCAACAGGCGCTGCCCATCATCGAGGAGGCAGGGCGCCAGGTCGTCGCGCAGTACGAGCGGGGGCAATCACTGGAACTCTTGATACCGGGAGGGTGTGACATCCTGGCGGCGCGTATGCCCGAGATCCTGGCCGGCGTCGATGCGGGCCAGCCTCTTCTGTTCGTGCCCTGCCTCTTCTTCGGCTCGTGCATGTACATGGAGGTCGACGGCCTCGTCATCATCGGGATGGGCGTCGGGCAGGGGGACGTCATGGCGCGGGCCCGCACCGAGTCGGTCGCACGAAGGCTCAAGGCCGTTGCCGATCCGACACGGCTGGCCATCCTGCATTCACTCGCCACCGCGCCGAGCACGGTGGGCGACCTGGCGGTGCTCTTCCGGCTGGCCCAACCCACCGTGAGCATGCACGTCAAGGTCTTGCGCGAGAGCGGGCTGGTCCGCTCGGAACGGCAGGGCGGGCGACTGCGGCTGAGCGCCGATGCGGCGGCCGTCGAGCTGCTCCTCGATGAGCTTCGGCAGGCGGTGCTGCAGGGAGCCGCCGGAGCTCAGCCGCGGCTCAGTCCGCCGGAGCTCAGCCCGCCGGTGCCAGCACCACGGGCAGCGAGCGAATGCCGGCGACAGTGGTCGAACGGACCCTCTCCGCCGTTCCCGTGACCTCGTAGGCGGGAAAGCGCTCCAGCAGCTCCTCCACGAAGATCCTCGCCTCCAGGCGGGCCAGGCTCGCCCCCAGGCAGACGTGCTCGCCGAATCCGAAGGCCAGGTGCACAGGGTTGGCGGGACGCCGCACGTCGAAGCGCGCCGCGTCTGCGCCGAAGATCCGTTCGTCCCGGTTGCCCGACGCGTAGAGCATGCAGAGGTAGTCGCCCTCGCTGATGCGGGCACCTGCCACAACGGTGTCCTCGGTGGCCGTGCGACAGAACGCATGGACCGGCGTCACCCAGCGCAGGCACTCCTCCACTGCCCCCGGGATCAGCGTCGTATCGGCCGCCAGGGCCGCACGCTGATCGGGGTGCTCGTCGAGGACCAGCGCGGTGCCCGACAGGAGGGTACGCGTGGTCTCGTTGCCGGCCACCAACAATGTCAAGAGGAACATGAACAGCTCCTCTTTGCTGAGCGGACATCCCCCGACCTCGCTCGCGACGAGAAGCGACACGAGATCTTCCCCCGGGCGCTCGCGCTTGGACCGGATGTGCTCGACGATGAATCCCGAGAGCTCACCGAGCGCCGCCATCGTCTTGTCGGGTGGAAGGTCGGGTGACTCGATCGCCGCGTCCGACCAGCCGCGGAAATCCTCCCGGTCCGACTCGTCGATCCCGAGCAGCTCCGCGATGACGATCAACGGGAACGGTGCCGCCAGCTCGGCGACGAAGTCGATCTCCGCGCGGGTCTCGACGGCGTCGAGAAGGGTCGAGGCGCTCTTGCGAATCGACTCGGCGAGACCTGCCATCGCCCTCGGTGTGAACCGGCGGTTGACCAGTCCGCGAAAGTCGGCGTGCTCGGGGGGATCCATGTGCAGGATGGAGCGGGACGCCATCTGCGCCTGTGCGTCCCGCAGGGGGTCGTTGACCAGGGCGCCCCGGCCCGAGCAGAAGTGCGCCGGGTCGCGACTGAGGTTCCGGATGTCCTCGTAGCGGGTGACCGCCCAGAAACCGGGAGCGCACTCGTGCACGGGATCCTCGGCGCGCAGCCTCGCCAGCACGTCGTAGTAGTCGGACCGGACGAAGAAAGCGGGGTCGCGCGGGTCGATCTGGCCGCTCACGTCGATCGCATCACTCGCATCGATCTGGCCCCGCTGGTCCCCGGACACCGTCCGAGCGTACTGTCACCGCGGTGCGCACCGAGTACGACAGCCTCTACATCGGCGGCCAGTGGCAGCAAGCCACCGGCAACGAGCGGATCACCGTGGTCTCGCCCCACACCGGCCAGCCCATCGGCTCCACGCCGTGCGCCATGGAGCCGGACGTGGACCGTGCCGTCGTCGCCGCCCGCCGAGCGTTTGATGAGTCCCCTTGGCCGCACCTGGCGCCCGACGAGCGGGCGGCTGCGGTCACCCGCCTCCTCGGCGCCTACCAGGAACGGATCGCCGACATGACCGAGGTCGTGATCGCCGAGATGGGGTCTCCCCGCTGGTTCGCCGAGCTCGCCCAGGGACCCGGTGGCGCCGCCATGCTCTCGACCTTCCTCCAGGCGGCACGCACCATCGACTGGGAGCAGCCAGGCAGCGGTCACAACGCCGGCGCCGTGGTGCGTCGCGAGCCGGTCGGCGTCGTCGGGGCGATCACGCCGTGGAACGTGCCCCAGCTGGTGATCATGCCCAAGCTGGCGCCCGCCCTGCTCGCCGGCTGCACCATCGTGGTCAAGGCGGCCCCAGAAGCGCCGCTCGACGCGCTGCTCCTGGCCGAGATCGTCCACGAGGCCGGCATCCCCGAAGGCGTGATCAGCATCCTCGTCGGCGGACGGGAGGCCGGCGAGCACCTCGTGCGACACCGCGACGTCGACAAGATCGCCTTCACGGGCAGCAGTGCCGTGGGGAGGAGGATCGCCGGCATCTGCGGTGAGCGCCTGGCCCGGTGCAGCCTCGAGCTCGGGGGCAAGTCCGCGGCGATCGTGCTCGAGGACGCCGACCTCGCCCGAACGGCCGAGGGCCTCAAGTTCGCATCGTTCCTCAACAGCGGACAGGCGTGTGTGGCCCAGACCCGGGTGCTGGCCCCGAGGCACCGCTACGCCGAGGCAGTCGATGCGCTCGCCGCCATGGTCGACGCCATCGCGGTGGGCGACCCCGGCGACGCCGCGACCTATGTGGGGCCGCTGGTGGCGCAGCGCCAGCAAGAACGCGTCCTCGGCTACCTTCGCCAGGCCGAGGCCGAGGGGGCGCGCACCGTGGCCGGCGGCCCCGACGGCCTGCCCGACGCCCCCGGGGCCGGCTGGTACGTCGCGCCAACCCTGCTGGCTGACGTGGACAACGCCATGACGGTGGCTCGGGAGGAGATCTTCGGCCCGGTCGTGTGCGTCATCCCCTACGACGACGAGGACGACGCCGTGCGCATCGCCAACGACTCCCCCTTCGGCCTCGCGGGTTCGGTGTGGTCGAGGGACCGCACCCACGCCGGTGAGCTGGCGCGCCGGATGCGCACGGGCATGGTGGGCATCAACGGCTTCGCACCCGACCTCTGGTCGCCCTTCGGCGGGTTCAAGCAGAGCGGCATCGGCCGCGAGTACGGACCCGTCGGCCTGGAGGGCTACCTCGAGTACAAGTCGATCTACGGCGCATGACGGCGCCGCCCGACGCCGGCACGCACGGCACGACCAACCCCGGCGCCTCTCCCTTCCCAGCCTCCAAGGAGCACGCCCCCCTGTCCGGCCTCGACGAGTTCCTCATCCACAACGCGCCCTATCCCGTGCGCGTCATGTGGACGCCCGACGCGCAGGCCTACGAGCGGGTGTGGTTCACCTGCCAGGACAAGGTGGGAGAGCTGCTCGTGGTGATCGGGCTCGCCTTCTACCCGAACCTCGGCACCGCGGAGGCCTTCGCCATCGTCAACGTCCGGGGGCGCCACACCACGGTGCGGGCCCACAAGAAGTGTCCCAACGACCGCATGGACATGACGATCGGACCATTCCACTTCGAGGTGGTGGAGCCCTTCGCGCAGTGGCGGCTCGTCCTCGACCCCACCGAGCACGGCGTGTCCTTCGACATCACATGGCTCGATACGAAGCGCCCCGTCTTCCGCCAACTCGGCGCCGGCATCATCGTGGGCGGCCGCGCCATGAGCCCCGTCGCCGGCTACGACGGCTTCGGCCGCCAGGAGGGTTGGGTCGAGGCGGACGGCGAGCGCTTCTTGCTTTCGACCACGACGCACCTCGGCACCCGCGACCACCACTGGGGCACCCGCGACGGCGTCGGCGGGCCCGGCCGCTACATGGGGATGCAGCACCCGCACAGCGGCGAATGGGTCGAGTTCGAGGATTTCGGCATCTGGGGCGACCATGTCCTCTACAACCTCGGCGACGCCCGGAAGCGCAGTGGGACACTGGCCAAGCGGATCCATCGCATGCGCTTCGAGCCAGAGACCAATCTGCTGCAGAGCGGCGAGGTCGACCTGGTCTTCGCCGACGGCGCGGTCAAGACGATGGAATTCGAGCGGCTGGGCAACCAGATCGCCTTCCTCCGCTGCGGCATGTACGGCGGCCCCAACGGCGGCACGCCCGACGGCGACATCTGGCACGGCATGCCGGTGGCGACGGGCGACGAGGTCGTCGTGCACGGCGAGACGTTCGACGTGAACGACCCGACGGTGCGCAGCCGACTGGCCGGGCAGGACCAACACCACTGCCGCGTCACGTGCGAGGGCGAGGTCACCTACGGCCTCGTCGAGCCCTACGACACCCTCTGCTATGACGTGGCCAAGGCGGGCGTCATGGGGTTCTCGCTGCTCACCTGACCGTTTCGGACGCCGCCTCCAGCCGCGCCAGGAGGATGTCACCCATCGGGTTCTGCCTCCTCCGCTTGTCCGACGTGATGCGCTGGTGGCGGTCGTTGATGGCCAGCGCGCGCGCCAGCGCGAACACCTCGTGCCACGGCAGGTCCCTCGCCTCGTAGCCGCTGCGGCGTCGGTAGCGCTCCAGCACCTCGGCCGTGCCTGGAAAGCCGGGGAGCCTCCCTCCGAACAACGCGTCCATCATGAACTCGAGGCCGATGTGCCAGCCGAGGTCCATCTCCCGCGGCCCGATGGACGCAAGGTCCCAATCGAGCACCGCAGTGACCCGGCGCTCCGAGTCGAAGACGAGGTTGCCCAGGCGCACGTCACCCCACAGCAACACGGGCTCACGCTCGGCCGGGACGTTTCGAGCGCACCAGTCCAGGGACTGCGCCAGCGCCGGGAGCGGGTCGCCCTCCGACGACCATGCCACATACGCCACCCACCGCTCGACCGCATCGCGCAGCTGCGTCCCGGGCAACACCGCACCCAGGCCCTGCGCCTCCCAGTCGACGTCGTGCACGCCAGCGACCATGTCGACGAGCTGATCATGCATGATCCGTTGGAGTGCGGGGCCCGCGTCGCGCACGTAGGGATCGAAGAAAGGGGCTCCCCCGGGGACGTCGCCGGCGATCCGCGGCATGACGAGGAAGTCCGAGCCGATCCACTCCGTCTCGGTCACCATCACCGAAGGCGCGGGCGCCGGCACGCCCGCGGCGGCGACGGCGTTCTGGACGAGCGCCTGCGGGGCCAGCTCGTACTCCGGGAACGTCGGCTCCAGCGGCGGCAGCCGCACGACCACGCCCGGGTGCGCGGGACCGAGGTCCACCAGGATCGTCTCGTTGGCCATGCCGCCTTCGGCATGGGAGAGCCCGACCAGCTGCGCCGGAGCGTCGGCCCCGCCCGCGCCGTCGCCGGCCGGCTCCGTCCCGACGGGCTCCGCCTGCCAGCTCTTGGACGACGTCAGGGTGTGCGGTGACCCAGCGCCGCAGCCCTTCCTCGAGCGCCTCGCGATCGCGCTTCGCCCCAGTAGCCACCTATGGAAGGTAGACCACGGCCCGCCAGCGGCCCGTCATCTCGGCCCGGCACAAGGCGGTGCCGGCGCGCACGCACCAGTCGATGACGTCGTCCTCGCCGACCGCCACCGGAGTCCGCACGAGCAGGCCGCGCCGGGCGTGGTCCTGGCGCACCACCCACCCCTCGGGAATGGTCACGCCCGCCTCGGCCAGGCGTGCCACCGCCTTGCCCCCGGTCGGGTGCATCAGGCCGACCGTCAGCCCCTCGGTGTCACGCCGGTCCTTCTTGGGCGGCATCACGGTCGTCATCGTCACCGGCGCCGCGTTGTTGCCGAAGAACGCGAACAGACCCGCCCGCGGGTGGACCTCGGAGGCTTCCTCGTCGATGCCGGGCATCAGGTTCACCCAGCCACCGGAGGCGTCGCGCAGCATGCGCAGCGCGTCCACCACGCCCGTCTCGTCGGGCGGCGTGAACTCGATCGTCCTCTTCTGCCGCCCGCTGCTCACCGGCGCAATCCTGACAGCAGCCGCTCCACGACCTCTGCCGCCGGCCGGGCCTCGGCCTGGCGGAACCCGGACTCCTGCGTACAGGCTCATGTGCTGCAGGTCCCCCGCCCGGGCCGCCGCGGCGCGGAGGGGCCGGGTGGCGTTGTTGATCTCGGGATAGGCGGCGGGCGCCGCCGGGTGCTCCCGCACCATGGTGTTGACCAGGGCGCGGGCCCGCCGGCCGCTGAACGCCCGGGTGATCGCGGTCCCTGCGAAGGCGGGGTTGGCCAAGGCCTCCTGCTGCGCCGCCGGCGCCCCGCTCTCGGGACAGCGCAAGAACGCGGTCCCGGCCTGGACCAGGTCTGCGCCGCGGCGCACGAGGTCGGCCACGTCGCCGGGTCCGCCGACCCCGCCTGCGGCCACCAGGGGGACGAGCGTCCGCCGGCGCACCGCAGCGAGCAGCGCCCGGATCGGCCGATCCTGGTCGGGGCGATCCTCGTTGGCCAGGCTGCCGCGGTGCGCCCCCGCCTCGGCCCCCTGCAGGCAGAGGGCGTCGGGCCCCACCCGCAGCGCCTGCATCGCCTCCTCGGGGGTGGTGACCGTGACCAGGACGGCGGACCCCACCGCCTGCAACGCGCGGACGACCTCGACCGCCGGAATCCCGAAGGTGAAGCTGACTGCGGGGGGTGGCGCCGCGAGGACCGCCGCGACCTTGCCGCCGTAGTCGTCGTCGTCCCACGACGCCTCGCCCAGCGTGGCCCCGAGGGCGGCGGCGTCGGGCTCGAGCTCGCCGAGATAGGCCGTCAGGGCGGCCGGATCGGCCGTGGGCCGGCCGGGGACGAACAGGTTCACGCCGAACGTGTCGACGCCGGCCGCCCGGACCGCCGCCATCTCCTCCGCCAGCCCGGTCGCCGTCTTGTAGCCGCCGGCCAAGAAGCCGAGCGCCCCGGCCCCTGCGCTCGCCACCACGAGCTGGACCGTCGACGGCCCCCCTGCCATGGGCGAGACGACGAGCGGCCGACGGGAGAGCTGCGCTGTCGTCACACCCCCACACTTACCCACCGGCCGCTACGGTGGGCAACCCGTGGACCTCGACCTCGTCGACACGCTGCGCAGCACCGGTGCTGCCCGCCAGTTCCATCCCGAGCCCGTCGACGACGCCGTGCTCGCCCGCCTCCTCGACACGGCCCGCTTCGCCCCGAGCGGCGGCAACCGTCAGGGCTGGCGGGTCGTGGTCGTGAAGGATCACGCGACGCGCGTGGCGCTGCGCGAGCTGTACCTCAGTGGTTGGTACGAGTACCTCTCCATGGTGTCGGCCGGACTCGTGCCCTGGGCGCCGGTGACCGACCGGGAGGCGGAGGCGGAGGCGGTGGCCAACGCGGCACCGTTCGCCGAAGCGGGCGCTGCCTCCCCCGGCTTCGCCGAGACGCTCGAGGACGCGCCCGCCCTCCTCCTCGTCCTGGCCGACCTGACGGCACTGGCCGCCGTCGACCGCGACCTCCCCCGCTACACCCTGGCCGGCGGCGCCTCGATCTACCCCTTCGTCTGGAGCCTGCTGCTGGCGGCGCGTACCGAGGGCCTCGGCGGCGTCATGACGACCATGCCGGTGCGGCGTGAGGACGACGTGCGTGCGCTGTTCGGGATCCCCGACACGGTGGCGGTGGCGTCCCTGGTGGCACTCGGCCGCCCGGTCGCCGCGCCACGGCGATTGCGGCGCGCCCCGGTCAGCTCGTTCGCCTGGATCGACCGCTTCGACGGCACGCCTCTCACCGACCCCTGACGGGCACCTCGGGCGGGCTGGTTCGGGTGCCCGCCCCCGGTCGTGGTGAAATGGACCATGGCGCAGAACGTCCTCGGCGAAGTACTCGAGCCCTGCAATTTCGACCCGGTCACCGGTTTCTACCGCGACGGCTGCTGCAACACCGGCGCCGAGGACATTGGCGTGCACACCGTCTGCACCCGGGTCACGGCCGAGTTCCTGGCCTTCTCCGCGTCGGTCGGCAACGACCTCTCGACGCCGCACCCCGAGTTCGGCTTCGCCGGCCTGCAGCCGGGCGACCAGTGGTGCCTGTGCGCGTCCCGCTGGCAGGAGGCCTTCGAGGCCGGCATGGCGCCACCGGTCGTGCTCGCCTCGACCCACGCGGCGAGCCTCGAATGGGTCCAGCTGAGCGACCTGGTCACGCACGCCATCTAGTCTCCAGCGCGGACTCGACGAACCGGAGGTCGGATGGCAGAGGGCACGCACCAGACCGTTGTGAGTGTGGACAGGGTGATCAACGCGCCGCCCGCCGACCTCTTCGCCGTCGTGGCCGACGCCACGCGGCACCCCGAGATCGACGGTTCGGGCCAGCTGGTCAAGGCCAAGGACGGCGCGGCGCCCCAGCTGCGTTTGGGATCGACCTTCGACATGTCCATGAAGATGGGCCTGCCGTACTCCATGTCCAACACGGTGGTGGAGTTCGAGCAGGACCGCCGCATCGCCTGGCGGACCGTGCAGGCCGGGCCCCTCGGCCGCTTCCTGGGTGGGCGCATCTGGCGCTACGAGTTCGAGCCGGTCGAGGGCGGGACGAAGGTGACCGAGTCGTGGGACATCTCGCAGGACAAGCAGGCGTTCTTCTTGAAGCACCCCAAGGTCGGCCAGCACACGGCCGCGTCCATGTCCAAGACGCTCGACCGCCTGGCCGAGATCACCGAGGCGTGACCGGCGGCATGATCGACGCCACCTGGGAGGACCGGATCCTCCCCGTCCTGAGCGAGTACACCCGCATCCCGTGCCTCTCCCCCGCCTTCGACCCGGACTGGGCCGAGCGCGGCGCCATCCGCCAGGCCGCCGAGCTCCTGGCGGCATGGGCACGCGACCAGGACGCCGCGCTCGAGGTCGAGATCGTGGACCTGCCGGGCCGCACCCCCGTGCTGCTGATCGACAACGGCGGCACGGGCGAGCCCGTCGTCCTCTACGGCCACCTGGACAAGCAGCCACCGCTCGGCGAGTGGCGCAGCGGGCTCGGCCCGTACGAGCCCGTGCGCGAAGGCGACCTTCTCTACGGCCGGGGGACCGCCGACGACGGCTACGCGATGTTTGCCGCCGTGACGGGCCTGTTGGCGGCGGGCGGCGGCCGCGGCCGCGTCCTCATCCTCATTGAGGCGAGCGAGGAGAGCGGCAGCCCCGACCTGGCGGCGCACCTCGACAACCTCAAGGCGCGCATCGGCACGCCCCGGCTCGTCATCTGCCTCGACTCGGGTGGGCTCAGCTACGACCGGCTGTGGCTGACCACCTCGCTGCGGGGGTGCCTCGTCGCCACGGTGCGGGTGGACGTGCTGACCGAGGGCATCCACAGCGGCGTGGCCGGCGGCGTCGTCCCGTCGTCGTTCCGCATCCTGCGCCGCATCCTGTCCGGGATCGAGGACGAGGCGACCGGCCGCATCCTCCTGCCGGAATTGCTCGGGGCGGGGATCCCCGACGCCCTCCGCGACAACCTTGTGTCGGTGGCGGCCGAGTTCCCCGACAGCGCCGCGCCGGTGGTCGACGGCCTGCACCTCTTGACGCCCGACCCCGTCGACCGGCTCGTCGCCCGTACGTGGGGCGCCGCCCTCGAGGTGACGGGTGCCGACGGGTTGCCCACAGCGCAGGACGGCGGCAACGTGCTGCGACCGTGGACGACGCTCAAGCTGTCGGTGCGTCTGCCGCCCGACGTCGACGCGCAGCTGGCGACCGACGCCCTGGTGTCGGCCATCCGGACCGACGAAGGAGCACACGTGACCATCGACCTCATGCAGGCTGCCCAGGGCTGGATCGCCCGGCCGCTCGACGCCGGCATCGCCGCCACGCTGTCGGCGGTGTCCCGGGAGCGCTTCGGGCGGGACTACGGCCTGGTCGGCGAGGGTGGCTCCATCCCCTTCCTGGCCGACCTGGAGCAAGGGTTCCCGGGTACCCAGTTCGTCGCCACCGGTGTCCTCGGCCCCCACTCCAACGCGCACGGGCCCAACGAGTCGCTCAACATCCCGATGGCCAAGGCCGTCACCCACGCCGTCGCGGAGCTGCTGGCATGACGGACGGCCCGCTGACCGGGAAGGTCGCACTGGTCACCGGCGGCAGCCGTGGCCTGGGGCGCTCCATGGTGCTCGCCTTCGCCGACGCGGGGGCCGACGTCGTCGTGACCAGTCGCAAGCTCCCTGCCTGCCAGGCCGTGGCGGCCGAGGTGGAGGCCCGGGGTCGGCGGGCCCTGGCCGTGGCCTGCCACATCGGGCACTGGGACGAGATCGAAGGCCTGGTGGAACAGGCGTATGGCGAGTTCGGCCGCGTCGACGTGCTGGTCAACAACGCGGGCATGTCCCCGCTCTACCCCGACCTCACGTCCGTGAGCGAGGAGCTGTGGGACAAGGTGCTCGGCGTCAACCTGAAGGGGCCGTTCCGCCTGACCGCGCTCGTCGGCACGCGCATGGCGGACGGCCCATATGGTGGATCCATCATCAACGTCTCGAGCACCGGTTCCCTGCGCCCCGCCCCGGGCATGCTGCCCTACGACGCGGCCAAGTCGGGCCTCAACACGCTGACCGAGGGCTTCGCCAAGGCGTTCGGACCGAGCGTGCGGGTCAACTGCATCATGGCGGGCCCGTTCCTCACCGACATCGCCAAGGCCTGGGACCCGGCCACGCTCGAGCGCGGCATGCCGCACCACGCCCTGCTGCGGGCGGGTGAGCCCGAGGAGATCGTCGGCGCGGCGCTGTACTTCGCCACCGACGCGTCGTCGTACACGACCGGTGCCATCCTGCGCGTCGACGGAGGGATCCCATGACGGACAAGGACACCGCTGACTTCTGGTTCGACCCCCTGTGCCCGTGGGCCTGGATCACCTCGCGCTGGATGCTCCAGGTCGAGCAGGTGCGCGACATCCACGTCGAATGGCACGTCATGTCCCTTGCCATCCTCAACGAGGGGCGGCCGGGGCTCTCCGATGGCTACAAGGCACGCCTCGCCCTGGCCAAGGGCCCGGTGCGGGTGTGCATCGCGGCGGAGCAGATGAAGGGGCGCGAGATCCTCGGACCGCTCTACACCGCGCTGGGCAACCGCATCCACCTCGAGAAGCGCGGCCTGGCCGACGGCGAGGGTGCGGTCATCGTCGCCGAGGCGCTGGCCGAGCTCGGCCTGCCGGCCTCCCTGGCCGAGGCCGCCTCCTCCGAGGAGTTCGATGCCGCGCTCGACGCGTCGCACCACGCCGGGATGGACCCCGTCGGCGACGAGGTGGGCACGCCCGTGATCCACTACAACGGGACGGCCATCTTCGGCCCGGTCGTCACCCCGGCCCCCAAGGGCGAGGCGGCGGGGAAGCTGTGGGACGGCGTGCTGCTCTGCACGGGGACCGATGGCTTCTTCGAGCTGAAGCGCACCAGGGACCGCCGCCCCAGCTTCGAGTAGTCAGAGCGAATGCCCGGAGGGACACGTCCCCCACGCCCCTCCCTCACTGGGCGGCCAGGATGGCTGCCACCTCCGCGACCGGATCACGCACGACCGGCCCGGTGGCGGACACCTCGGCCCGCACGATGGTGCCGTTGAAGGCGAACGGCGCGTCGTAGTCGCCGCCCACCGACGGGCCCCATTCGTAGCCACAGGTCAGCCCGATCATCACCTCGTTGAAGGCGACGGGCGTGAAGCGCTCCACCTTGCCGGACCCCACGACCTCGCCGTCCTGGACGAGGGCGGCGCTGCCGCCGAGCAGCTCGTCCCACTCGAAACGGAACTCGAGCGCATGGCGGCCCGCATGGAGCCCACGGTCGGCGCTCACCGTGTAGAGCCGCTGGCCGTGCAGGTTGTGCACGTAGCGCAGCCGACCGTCGTGCACGTGCAGTGACCAGCCCCCGAGCGCGCAGCCGAGAGCGAGCAGGGTGCCGTCGGGCGTGACGCCGTCGGGCACATCGACGTCGACGACGATGGCGTGGGACCGCTGGCGGACGTCGACGGCCACCCATTCGGGCACCGGCGCGCCGCCCTGGAAGTAGCGGTAGGTCGCCTGCGCGCGGAGGCGGTCGTGCTTGTGCACCATCGCATCGAGCACCCGGTTGTCCAGCGGGAGGACGTCGTTGCGGCGCGCCTCCTCCCACCACAGCGCCACCAGCTCGGCCACCTTCTCCGGGAACTCGGCGGCGCGGTCGTGCGCCTCCGAAATGTCCTCGGCCACGTGGTAGAGCTCCCAGACGTCGTCCTCGAACGGCGCGTTGCTGCGCAGCCCGTCGCCGTAGATGGGGCCGACCGGGTGATAGGTCACCGCTTTCCAGCCGTCGTGGTAGATGGCCCGGGACCCGAGCATCTCGAAGTGCTGGGTGCGATGGCGCCCGGGGGCGCGCGCCGCTCCTTCGCCCAGCACGTAGGCGAAGCTGGTGCCGTCCAGGTGCGACTGCGCAATTCCGTCGATCTCCTCTGGCGCGGGGACGCCGGCCAGCTCGAGCACCGTGGGCAGGATGTCGACGGCGTGGGCGTACTGCCCGCGCAGGCCCACGGCGCCCCCGCGGCCGGCCGGGAGGCGCACGATGCACGGGTCGGCGACGCCACCCTCGTGGACTTCGCGCTTCCAGCGTTTGAAAGGCGTGTTCCCCGCCATCGTCCAGCCCCACGGGTAGTTGTTGTGGCTCAGCGGGCCACCGATCTCGTCGAGACGCCGGTACATCTCGTCGACGCCCGCGCCCTCGAAGTTGGAGAGCCGGCCCTCGTTGATGGTGCCGTCCTTGCCGCCCTCCGAGCTGGCGCCGTTGTCGGAGACCACCATGACGACGGTGTCGTCGGCGGCACCCACGTCGTCGATGAAGTCGAGGACCCGCCCGATCTGCTGGTCGGTGTAGGAGAGGAAGGCGGCGAAGCACTCCATGAAGCGCTCGGCGAGCGCCCGCTCTTCAGCGTGGAGGCTGTCCCAGCTCGGGACCCAGGGCGGGCGCGGCGAGAGCACCGTGCCCGCGGGGACGATGCCCTCGGCCAGCTGGCGGGCGAAGGTCTGGTCGCGCCACTGATCCCACCCCTGGGCGAAGCGGCCCTTGTAGTGCGCGATCCACTCGGCCGGCGCGTGGTGCGGAGAATGGCAGGCCCCGGTGGCGAAGTACAAGAAGAAGGGCAGCTCGTCGTCGACGGCGCGCAGGTCGGCCAGGAATTCGATGGCCCGATCGGCCAGGTCGGCACTCAGGTGGTACCCGTCGCCGACCGAACGCGGCGGGCGCACCGCGTGGTTGTCGTGGTACAGCGCAGGGACGAACTGGTGCGTCTCGCCGCCGTGGAAGCCGTACCAGCGGTCGAAGCCGCGGCCGAGCGGCCACGTCGCCCGCGAGTTGGCCATGTTGGTCTCGCCCTCGGGGCTGAGGTGCCACTTCCCCACCGCGTAGGTGGCGTAGCCGGTGGCGCGCAGGATCTCGGAGAGGAACCCGTTCTCGCGGGGCGGGCGGCCCCAATAGCCCGGGAAGCCGGTGGCGAGGTCGGCCACCCGGCCCATGCCGCTGCGGTGATGGTTCCTCCCCGTGAGGAGGCAGGCCCGGGTGGGCGAGCACAACGCGGTGGTGTGGAAGTTCGTGAGCCGGATCCCCTCGGCGGCCAGACCGTCGATCGCCGGCGTCTCGATGTCGGACCCGTAGCACCCGAGCTGGGCGAAACCGACGTCGTCGAGGACGATCAGGACGACGTTGGGCGCGCCGTCGGGCGGCGTGGGCACGGGGGGCCACCACGGCTCCGAGTCGCGCCAGTCGTTGCCGATCTTCCCACCGAATTGCACCCGTCCCACGCGCCCAACCTCCACATGCTCGCTGTCAACGAGAGCATGGCACGCGCGTCCGCGCTGCCGGCTAGTTGCGCAACTGCGGCACGCGGCGCTTGGCCTCGCGTTGTGCCTCCAGCACGGTCTGGAGGTCGCGGACGACGTCCGGGGCGCTGGTGGCCCGGTTCTGGCGCTCCTCGGGATCCGCCGTCAGGTTGTGCAGCTCCCACGCGTCCTCCGCCGGCGGCGCGGCGAAGGGGTTCGCCGGCAGGCCGTGCGCCTCGTCGAAGGCGGGCAAGCGCTCGTAGTAGTGGTTGAGCTTCCACACCTCTGGACTCCCGTCGGCACCGGTCGGCAGCGGCGCGAGCACCGACTCGATGTGGGAGGGGAAGGGCACGGGGTCGTAGGTCGCACCGGTCAAGATGTTCTGCGGGGTCGAGCCCCGCCCTGGGTCGTCCTCGGTCATGAAGTACAGGGGCTCGGCCAACGACTCGGCGTCGGAGGCACCCGTGATGACGGGGCTGAGGTCGCGGCCGGGCAGCGACTGGGTCTCGTCGTGCTCGACCGCGACGAGGGCGGCGGCCCGCTCGACGTCGATCCCCGCCAGACCGAGGAGCGTCGGCAGCAGGTCGACATGGCTGGTCGGTACGTGCACCCCGCCGGGCGACGCCATCACGCCGGGCCCGCGCACCACGAACGGGACGCGGATCGCCTCGTCGTAGGCGTTGTGCCACTTCTGCATCAGGCCACCGTGCGCGCCCACCAGGTCACCGTGGTCGGAGGTGAACACCACCACCGTGTCGTCCGCCATGCCCGACTCGTCCAACGCGGTGAGGATGCGGCCGATGGCCCCGTCGACCAGCTTGTGGAGGTGGTAGTAGAGCCGCCGGTAGGCCTCGTCCGCCGGCTGGTCGTAGAGCATCGCCTGCCACGCTGTGGCGAACGCCTCCTGGCAGGCCGGTCGGCCGGCGAAGGAGTCCGCCTGGGAGGGCGCCTCGGGAATGGCGGGCAGCGTGTCATCGTCGATGGGCCCGAACCCGAGGAGCTGCTCCCAGGCCCACCCGTTGAACGCGATGTCGTGCGGGTTGACGAACGACGCCACCGCGAGCCACGGCCCGGCGCTGCGGGCGCCGGCGAGCTCGGCAAAGAGCTCGACGACCTGCTCGGCGAAGACGCCGTCGCGCACCGCGCCGCAGTCGGCCTTGGCGGCGCCGTGGGGCTCGCGGCCGATCCAGCCGGAGAACCCGTACGGATCGAGGCGGTCGGCGCCCTTGTAGGCGGCGACCGCAGCCGGAATCGGCGTCCCGCTGTCGTCGCAGGCCATCAGGCCTTCGTGCGTGCCGGGGATGAGCAGGTCCGCATGGGACACGTGCCACTTGCCCCTGTAGTGCGTGTCGTACCCGCCGGCGCGGAACCAGTCGCCGAGGGTCGGAACCGAATTGGGGTCGAGCCACGTCATGGCGGGGTCGTTGTTCCTCTTGGCCATGCCGTCGGTGTTGGTCCCGCCGTGCAGCGACGGGTACTGGCCCGTGAACAGGGTCGTGCGGCTCGGCAGGCAGGCGGTGGAGCCCGCGTAGTGCCGGTGGAACTCGAGGCCCCCGTCGCGGATGGACTGACGTGCGCCGAGCTGATCCCGGCGGTAACGGGCCATCGCCTCGTCCTCGTACGGAGGCGGGTACCGCTCCTCATCCGTCATGATCAGGAGAATGTTCGGCGAGGTCATGCCGGCAAGCTACACGCGAGCTCGGCCACATGGTCATCGGTAACCTCGTGCGGTGGCTCACGATCTCGGTATTCCGCTCGGCTTCAGCGCGGGGACGGGGATGCAGAGCGTCCAGGACGTCGCACGCGAAGCACGCTGGGCGAATGCCGTCGGGTTCGACAGCCTCTGGGTGTCACAGATCTTCGGCGTCGATCCGATCGTGGCGCTGTCCGCCGTCGGGTCAGACGTCCGTGATCTGAAGGAACTCGGTACCTCGGTCGTCCCGCTCGCCGGACGCCATCCGCTCGCGCTCGCCGCGTCGGCCAGGACCGCCCAGTCGGCGCTGGACGGTCGATTCACGCTCGGCATCGGGCCCTCGCACGCAATGGTCGTCGAAGGATTCTTCGGTGAGAGCTATGACCGACCGTTCTCTCGTACCCGGGAGTTCGTGTCCGCGCTTGCCCCGCTCCTGCGTGGCGAGCCGGTGGATGTCATCGGTGAGCAGCTCGAGACGCATGGCTGGCTGACCATCGACGCCGCACCATGCCCCATCCTCCTGGCCGCGCTGGGCCCACGCATGCTCGAACTGGCAGGCCAGTTGACGCAAGGAACCACGCTCGGCTCCTGCGGGCCGCGCACCATCGCGACCTCGATTGTGCCGCGCATCAACGACGCCGCGGCGCGGGCGGGCCGTGCACGCCCGCGGGTCCTCGCGCTCGTGGGCATTGCCGTCACCGACGACCCGCGATCGGCCTATCTCGAGGCGGTGCAGCAGGGCGAGCTCTACGCGTCCCTTCCGAGTTACAGAGCCGTGCTGGAGCAAGAGGGTGTCGAGAGCGGGGCCGATCTCCTTCTGGCGGGTTCGATGGCGAAGATCGTCGAGGGCCTCCACCGGTACGTCGCGGCGGGAGTCACCGAACTCCGGCTCTCGATCGACTCCTCCGACCCGAAGGTGCAGCAGGCGACGCGCGACGCGCTGGAGGAGCTCTTGCACCCCTCATAGCCGCGTGCGACGTCCGACTATGGAACACAGGGCGGCGCTGCCTTCCCGGCGCCCGAGGCGGTGCCAGATCTCTTCGGCTCAGTAGTAGCCGCGCATCAACTCGGTCGACCAGGCCGGTTGGCGCACCGCCGTGGCCGGCGGCTCGAACTCAGCCATGTAGGGCTTGACGTCGAGCACCGGCGACCCGTCGATCGCATCGAGCCCGCGCACGGAGAGCGACAGGCCCTCGACAGCGACGAGGAGGCAGGTGGACACGCCCAGACGGTTGGGCCGCATTCTCGCCCGTTGGGCGAACATGCCCACCTCCGGCCAGTCCGGGTTCCCACGGGGCCGGCGGGCACCCAGCTGGACGTCGGCCGGCTCGACGAGATGGAACTGGAAGACCACCACCAGATGCGAGAACGCCGTGAGGCCGACCACGGCGTCAGGCCCGAACTGTGTCGCGTCGAGGCGGATCACCGCCTCGACCTCGCCCCACTCGTCGTCGACGGCCTCGGATCGGCCACCCACCACGTACCCCACTGGCGTCAGCGCGATCACGACGGACGACGCTAGCTTTTGCCGGTGGGGACAACCGGCCAGCACCAGGAGCTCGGCGCCTGACCGCGATCGTCATCACCTTCAACGAGTTGCGCAGGCGGGTGCGCGACCGCTCGGCAGTGATCACCTGCCTGGTCGCTCCGCTCGCCATCGCCGCCATCCTCGGGTTCGCGTTCGCCGGCAACACCTCGTCGGGCGTGCTGCCGATCGGCGTGTCGGGAGCTTCGCCGGCGCTGCTGCGCGCCGCCGTGCACGCGAGCCAGCTCCCGCCCAACGTCGTCGTGCGGCTCGTCCCTGGTGAGGCTGCGGTGAAACGCGAGGTGGGCGACGGGTCCCTGGCTGCCGGAGTGGTGCTGCGGCGGAACCAGACCAACCTGTCGCACCTCCTCATTCCGATGGTGGCGCCCGGTGCCACGCCCTCTCCGGGGTTCGACGTCGTGGACCGGGCCAATGCGCTGATCGGCCAGGAGTACGCCGAGTCGTTGGCCGCCGGGCTGGCCAGCCGTCTGTACGCCGGCCGCCTGGAACGCGGCACCGCCACGCACGCGGCGGCGCTGTCCGTCTCCGCGAGCACCCTGGGCAACGGCGGCAAGGCGGTGCTCGACTACTTCGCGCCCTCCATCGCCGTCGTGTTCCTCTTCATCGGGAGCGGCCTGGGCATGCGCTCCCTCCTGATGGAGCGGTCCACCGGGACGCTGGCCCGGCTGGCCGCGTCGCCGATCCGGTCGAGCGCCATCGTGTGGGGGAAGCTCCTCGCCATCGCCGTCACCGGGCTCGCGTCCATCCTGATCGTGTGGGGGGTGACCGCGGCCGCCTTTCACGCCAACTGGGGGGATCCGCTGGGCGTGCTCTTGATGTGCATCGGCGCCACCGCGGCCATGTGCGGCCTCGGCGCCTTCTTGACGTCCTTCGCCCGGACGCCCCAGGAGGCTTTCGCCGCCTCCCTCGTGGTCGGGCTCGTCCTGGCCCTGCTGGGGGGCAACCTCCTCCCGCCGGGCGCCCTGCCCGAGGCCTTCCAGGTGCTCAGCCTCGGGACGCCGAACGGGTGGGCCCTGGTCGGGTTCGGCCGCCTCGCCCTGCTGCGGGACCCGGCATCGTCGGTGATCGGTCCGTTCGTCGTCCTCTGCCTCATCGCGCTCGTGACCGGTTCGCTGGCCATGGTCCGGGTCCGCCGGATGGTGACGCCGTGATTCCGATCATCCGGGTCAACCTGCGCCGCGCCGTGGGCGACCGGCGCTACCTGTTCATCGCCACGGTGTTCCCGATCCTCTTCATTCTCGTCACCGGCCTGCTGGCGGGGAGCCCCAAGGAGCCCGTCGGGCTCGTGCACCCCTCCGCCCGCCTCGTCCATCTGGTGGCCAGCACCGGGGACCTCAAGGTGCGGATGGAGCCCAACCGGGCCCAACTGGGCGACGACATTCTCCGGGGCCGCGTGGTGGCCGGGCTCATCGGCCTCCCGTCGGCGCCGGGGACGCAGCGCGTCGACTTCGTGAGCGAGTCGGCCTCGACCAGCGCTGTCCAGGCGCGTACGGACGTGGTGGCGCTGCTCGACCTCATCGCCGCCGAGGGCACCCACACGAGCGTGACGGACGTGACGCTCGCCCACACGGACGTGCCGGCCGCGCTCAGCCCGTTCTCCTACGTCGCGCCGGCCGACCTCGTGCTGTTCCTCGGCATCACCGTGCTCCTCCTCTCCTCGGGGGTGGTCGAGTCCCGCCGGCTCGGACTGATGAACCGGCTGGCCGCCGCGCCCGTGCGGCGGCGAGCGGTCGTGGCTGCGCTGATCGCCACCAGCCTGTGCGTCGCGGCCGTGCAGTGCCTCGGACTGCTGGTGGTGGGGCGCCTGATCTTCGGCGTGCACTGGGGCGACCCCGTCGGCGTGTTTCTCGTCCTTGCCATGCTGTCCTTGGCCTACGCCGGCGCCGCCGCGCTCGTGAGCATGCGCTCGCGCACCGAAGAACAGGCGATCTCCCTGGCGGTGGTGCTCGGCATCGTGTGCGGGCTGCTGGGCGGCTGCATGTACCCACTCGACGTGGTCGGTCCGGTGGTGCGGGGGGTCGGCCACGTGGTGCCGCAGGCCTGGGCCATGGACGCATTCGTCAAACTGATCTACGACCACGACGGACTGCTGGCCGTGCTGCCCGAGATCGGGGCGCTGGCCCTCTTCGCGGCCGTGCTGTGCGCGCTCGCCCTGCGGGCCTACGCGCGCACGGTGTACTCGCCGGGATGAAAGCGCCGGGTCAGCCGGCGGAACTTCCAGGTGTGATCCGGCCACAGCGTCGTGTTCCGCCCCCGGTGGTCGAGGTACCAGCTCCCGCAGCCGCCCTCCACCCAGACCGAGTGGGCCAGCCGGGCCTGGAGACGCTCGTTGTAGCGCCGTTGCACGGACGCCTTGACCTCGACGGCCCGCACCCCCGGCCGGCGCAGGAAGGTGAGCGCGCTGGCCACGTAGTTGATGTGCGACTCGATCATGTAGATCATCGAATTGTGGGCCAGGGTCGAGTTTGGCCCGATCATCAGGAAGAGGTTGGGGAAGCCGGCCACCGTGGAGCCGGCGTAGGCCTCGACGCCGTTCGCCTTCCAGACCTCGGCCAGGCGGACGCCCTCCTTGCCGACGATGTGCTCGGCGTAGGGGGGCTCGGCGGCTTCGAACCCTGTGCCCATGATCACCACGTCGACCGGACGTGCGATGCCGTCCTGGCCCACCACCTCGTGCGGGGTGAACGAGGCCACGGGTGACTCCACCACCTCGACGTTGGGCCGCGTCGAGCGCGGGGTAGTAGTCGTCCGAGAGCAGGAGACGCTTGCAGCCCGGCTCGTAGTGGGGGGTCAGCGCCTGGCGCAGCGCCTCGTCGGGCACTTGCTTCGCGAGGTGGTCGAGGGCGGTCTTGCGGACGGCCGCCTTGCGCCTGTCCCCGTTGCCGACGAAGACGTGCAGGAGCAACTCGAAGATCATGTAGGTCCGAAGGCGGGACAGGCGCTGGAGGGACGGGACCTTGCGATAGGCCAGCTTGCGCAGGCGCGAGACGGCGCGGTCGCGGCGGGGGACCACGAAGGGTGGCGTCCGCTGATGGAGGTAGAGGTGCTCGACGACAGGGGCGATCTGCGGCACGAACTGCACGGCCGAGGCGCCCGTGCCGACCACGCACACCCGCTTGCCCGTGAGGTCGAACCCGTGCTCCCAGCGAGCGGAATGGAAGACCTTGCCGCGGAAACCCGCCAGCCCCGGGAAATCCGGGATGGACGGCTCGCTCAGCGGCCCGGTCGCCCACACGAGTGCGGGCGCGCCGTACTCCTCACCCCCGGTCGTCCGGACGAGCCAGCGGGCGGCCGCATCGTCCCAACGCGCCCTCCTCCACGGTGTGGTTGAAGCGGAGGTACGCACCCACATCGAACCGGTCGACGCAGTCCCGCATGTAGTCCCAGATCTCACTCTGCGAGGAGAAGGCGCGGGACCATTCGGGATTGAGCGCGAAGGAGAACGAGTAGAGGTTCGAGGGCACGTCGCACGAAGCGCCGGGGTACGAGTTGTCCCGCCAGGTGCCGCCCAGATCGTTCCCGCGGTCGAGGACGACGAAGTCGTCGATGCCCATGGAGCGGAGACGGGCCGCCATCCCGATCCCGGAGAACCCGGCGCCGACGACGATCACGTCGTGCTCGCTGGTCACGGGGTGGAGGCGACGAACGAGACGACGACGCCGGCCAGATCCTCCCCACAGTCCTCCTGCAGGAAGTGCCCCCCGCCGACGATCGTCGTGTGGGGCTGCCCCTGGGCTCCGGCGATCCGCTCCTTGAGGTTGCGGTCCGCACCCTTCGTGATGGGGTCGCTGTCGCTGAAGGCACACAGGAAAGGGCGGTCGAAGGCGGCCAGACCCACCCAGGCGGCAACGTTGGCGTCGTGGGCGGGATCGTCGGGCCGGGACGGCACGAGCAGCGGGAACTGCCGGGCCCCTGACTTGTAGGACTCGTCGGGGAACGGCGCGTCGTATGCGGCCACGACGTCGGGCGCGACAGGCTTGGCGCATCCGCCGCGGACGATGGTGCCTGTCGGGAACTCGTCGACCTCCTGGGAGAACTTCTGCCAGGCGAAGAAGGCGTCACCGGGATTGGTGTCGCCGGTGGGCAGGAAGGTGTTGGCGGCCACGACGCGGGCGAACCGGTCCGGGTGCTCACCAACGAGGCGCAGGCCGATGAGCCCGCCCCAGTCCTGGCAGACCAGGGTGACGGCACGGAGATCGAGCCGATCGAAGAGGAGTTCGCGCATCCACTCGACGTGGCGGGCGAACGTGTAGTCGCCGCGTTCGGCCGGCTTGTCGGAGCGCCCGAAGCCGACCATGTCCGGGGCCACGACCTGCAGACCGGCCGCGGTGAGGACCGGGATCATCTTCCGGTAGAGGTACGACCAGGAGGGCTCGCCGTGCAGGAGGAGCACCACCGGGGCGGAGGGGTCCCCTTCCCGCAGGTAGTGCACACGGAGCGTGCCCCCCTCCGAGTCGGCCACCTCGGCATAGTGCGGGGCGAAGTCGTAGCCCGGGAGGGCGCTGAACCGGTCGTCGGGAGTGCGCAGTGTCTTCATGCAGGTCGGAGCCTACGCCGTCGAGGGCGGTGACGGCCCTGGGTCCGGGAGATGCGCCTCCGCCGCAGCGCCCATAGCCTGACGCCTACGTCACTGGACACCTCGTGGGGAGGGACTCGCACCATGGCACTATCCGATGCGCAGGAATACGACCCGTTCAGCGCCTTCGACGACGTCGTGGCGGGCACGACGAGAGACCCCTATCCCGAGCTCGTCGCCAAGCGCCGCGACACGCCCGTCGCCAAGGGCCTGGCCATCTCCCCCGAATCGCTCCCCGAGGGCATTGAGGTCGAGCCGGGGTGGATCGCCTACCGCTTCGACGACTGCTCGCGGATTCTCCGGGACGCCAAGTCCTTCACCTCGACCGGCTATGACGTGACGATCGGCATGGTCATGGGACACATGATCCTCGGCATGGACGACCCCGAGCACCGCAGCCACCGCAATCTGGTGGCCCACGCCTTCCGCGAGAAGGCGCTCGCCCGCTGGGAGCCCGAGTTCATCCGCCCCATCATCGACGAGCAGATCGACCGCTTCGTGGCCGACGGCCAGGCCGACCTTGTGCGCCAGCTGACGTTCGAGTTCCCGGTGCGGGTGATCGCCCGCCTGCTGGGCCTGCCCGAGGAGGACTTCCCGCAGTTCCAGCGCTGGTCGGTCGAGCTCATCGGCCTGGTGGCGGACATCGACCGCGGGCTGGCCGCCTCCGAGGCGCTGCGCGAGTACTTCGCAGGCATTGTGTCGGAGCGGCGCGCCCACCCGGCGGAGGACGTCATCAGCGACCTGGTCTCCGCGGAGGTCGACGGTGAGAAGCTGACGGACGAGGCCATCTACTCCTTCCTGCGCCTGCTGCTGCCGGCCGGAGCCGAGACGACCTACCGCTCGTCTGGCAACCTGCTGTACCTGCTCATGACCCACCCCGACCAGCTGCAGGCCGTCGTGGCGGACCGCTCGCTGCTGCCCCAGGCGATCGAAGAGGGACTTCGCTGCGAGCCCCCCCTCCTCACCATCAACCGCACCACGACGTGCGAGGTCGAGCTCGCGGGCGTGACGATCGGCCCCGGCGAGAGCATCACGCCGCACCTCGGCTCGGCCAACCACGACGAGACGCGCTGGGAGGACCCCGAGACGTTCGACATCTTCCGGCCCGCCATGCCGCACATCGCCTTCGCACACGGGCCGCACATGTGCCTCGGGATGCACCTGGCCCGACTGGAGACGCGGGCCCTGCTCAATCGCGTGTTCGACCGCCTGCCCGACCTCACCCTGAACCCCGGGGACACCGACCCCCACATTCGTGGCGACGTGTTCCGCTCCCCCACCTCGCTGCCGGTCACCTTCAGACCCGCGGCGTAACCCGTCAGCCGATCTGACGCAGCTCCACCTCGTCGCCCCGGGCGACGAGCACGGTCGAGACCAGCGCAGGCGGGAACAGGCCATGGGCCACGACGCCCGGCGCGGCATTCAGCATGGTGGCGAGCGCGGCCGGGTCGACGAAATCGCCGTGGTAGTCGGCGAGCACGCCCCCGTCCGGCGTGAGGGGCGCATCGCGCAGCACGGCGCCGGGAAGCTCGCGGAGGGTGGCCGCCAGCCCGAAGGCCAGGAGCTCGAGCGGGACGGGTGGGCGCAGCCGGTCAACCGGCTTGTCGGAGGACACGATCACCACGAAACGATCGGCGGCCGCGGCCACGATCCGCTCGCGGGTGTGCGCTCCCCCGCCCCCTTTGATCAGCCAGCCGAACGGGTCCACCTGGTCGGCCCCGTCGATGGTCACGTCGAGCTGCTCGACGTCGGTGAAGGGCCGCACGTCCAATCCGTGGGCGATCGCCTGCTTCTCCGTGGCCGGCGACGTTGCCACGCAGGTGATGTCGAGCTTGCGGGCTCCGAGGGCAGGGACGAGCTCGGCCACCGTCGAACCGGTGCCCAACCCGACCCACATGCCGCTCTCGACCAACGCGGCCGCCGTCGTGGCGGCGGCGCGCTTCTCGGCCCGAAGATCCGTTCCCGTCACGACCGGCACGCGCTCAGCTGCGCGGGACGTCCTTCCAGGGCAGCTCCTTGTCGGTGCGGACGTCGCCCGGCAAGCCGAGCACCCGTTCGCCGAGGATGTTGCGCATGACCTCGGAGGTGCCGCCCTCGATGGAGTTGGCCCGCACCCGCAGGAACATCTTGTAGACGTCGGGCGAACCCATGCCGACGAGGTCCGGCCGGACCATGGGGTAGCCGGCCGGGAACAACATGGCGTCGTTACCCAGGAGATCCATGCAGAGGTCGTAGACCCGCTTGTTCTCTTCCGCGTAAGCCAACTTGGCGACGGACCCCTCGGGCCCGGGCGTCCCGGCTTTGCGCGTCTGCGCGGCGCGGGCGTTGGTCATGGACAACGCCTCCATGCGGATGTAGCTCGAAACGAGCCGATCTCGCAGGGCGAGCGCATGGGCGGAGGTGTCCCCCTGCCAACGGTCCTTCCAGATTTTGATTGCCTCGGCAACGGGTCCCCCACCGCGCCGGGTGACCGCTCCGCCGATGGAGACCCGCTCGTTCATCAGCGTCGTCACCGCGACGTGCCAGCCTTCGCCCTCGTCGCCGAGGCGGGCCGCGTCAGGAATTCGCGCGTCGGTGAAGAAGACCTCGTTGAACTCAGCCTCACCGGTGATCTGGAAGAGCGGCCGCACCTCGACGCCGGGTGCCCGCATGTCGACCAGGAATGCGGTCATTCCCCTGTGCTTGGGGACGTCGGGATTCGTCCGGGCCACCAGCAGACCGAAGGCGGAGATATGGGCGAGGGTGGTCCACACCTTCTGCCCGTTGAGCACCCATTCCTCGCCGTCGCGCTCCGCCCGGGTGGAGAGCCCGGCCACGTCTGATCCGGCGCCCGGCTCGCTGAACAGCTGGCACCAGATCTCCTCGTTGCTGAACAGCGGCCGGAGGTAGCGCTCCTTCTGCTCCGGCGTCCCGTGCGTGGCGATGGTGGGGGCGCACATGCCGTAGCCGATCGGGTTGCGCACCCCGGCCACCGGTGCGCCGCCCGCGTTGAGCCGCGCCTGCGCCCGTTGCTGGTCCCTCGGGGTCAGGCCGAGCCCGCCGGAGCCCACGGGAAAGTGCACCCAGGCCAGTCCCCGATCGAACTGCTCGCCGAGGAACTCCTGGGGCGGAGTGCTCCCCGGCGGAAGGTCAGCCAGCAGGCCGTCAACCAGCTCGTCGACGTTTGGACTCATGCCCGCACCCTATAGCGTGCTCTCGTGCGGGCACCTGCTCAACGCGGAGGGATCCGGCGTCGGCGCCGGGCCCCACGGCCGGCGCCCGACGATGGAGCGCCCGCGCGGTGACGGGATCGCTCACCCTGCCCGACGGGCGAGTGCTGGCCTACGAGGAGTACGGCGTCCCGACCGGCTTCCCCGTCCTGAGCTTCCACGGCGGACTGAGCTCCCGCCTCGACGCCGCACCCGCCCACGAGGCCGCCGTGATCAAGGGCGTTCGCCTCATCTCTCCCGATCGGCCGGGCATGGGCCTCTCGACCTACCAGCCCGGGCGGCGCCTCGTCGATTGGCCAGCCGACGTGGCACACCTCACCCAGGCCCTCGGCATCGACCGCTTTGCCGTGATGGGCTGGTCGGCGGGCGGTCCCTACGCTGCCATCTGCGCGGCCCGCATGGATGGTCAGGTCACGGCCGCGGCGCTCCTCTCGAGCGCCGTCCCACTCGATCTCTACGGCACGACCCGCGGACTCTCGATTGAGGATCGCGCCCTGCTGTCCCTGGCGCGGCGAACGCCGGGGCTGGCGTCGACCCTCATGAAGGTCAGCATCGTCAATGCCAGCAACGCGCGGCTGTTCCGGGCCGTCATGCGCTCGTTCCCGCCGGCGGATCGCACCGTGCTGACGGAATGGGGCCCGCCGGACCACGCGCTTGCGTTCGTGCGCGAGGCGATGCGCCAGGGCACCGAGGGTTGCGTCCAGGACTACCGGATCTTCGGCGATCCATGGGGTTTCTCCCTCGAGGAGATCCGGGTTCCCGTCGACATCTGGGAGGGTGCCGACGACCAGACCGGGCCGCCGGGCTACCGCGCCTTCCTCAAACGCCACATCCCGCAGGCAACCGTCACGGTGGTGCCCGGCGAGGGTCACCTGTCGCTGCTGCCCCATCAGGCGCCGGCCATCTTCTCCTCGCTGCTGGGCGGCGACCACAACGCCGAGTCCACGGCGCGGTGGAACGTCGGATAGGCGAAGATCATGGAGCGCATGGTCTCCAGCGGCACCTGCGCGTGCACCGCCAGCGCGAGGAGCCCCATCACCTCGCCACCGGTGGGGCCCATCGACGTCGCGCCGACGAGCACGCCGTCGCGGGCGACCAGCTTCACGAATCCCTCGCCACGGTGGATCCACCCGCGCGCCGAGACGGCAATCGATTCGTCGAACACCGTGATGTCCCCGCCCTGCTCTCGGGCGCGCGCTGTCGGTCAATCCGACCGAGGCGATCTCGGGATCGGTGAAGGTCACCCGGGGGAGGGCGCGGTAGTCGGCGTCCGGGCGCGGCCGGCCCAAGATGTCCGCCACACACAGCCGAGCCTGGAACACCGCCACATGGGTGAAGGCACCCTTTCCCGTCACGTCGCCCACCGCCCAGACACCTGGGGCCACACGCATGCGGCCGTCGACCGGGATGCTCGGCGCCCCCTCGTCGAGCCCCAGCGCACCCACGCCGAGAGCGGGCAGGTCGCTGCGCCGCCCCGTGGCGACCAGCATCCGCTCGCCGCGCAACACCGTGCCGTCCGACAGGTGCACCGCCGCGCCCGTCCCGCCCCACGCCTCGGCTCGCTCGATCGTCGCCCCTGTGTGCACCTGCACCCCCTCGCGCCGCAGGACCTCGGTGATCAGCTCGGACGCCTCGGGCTCCTCGGGTCCGGCGAGGCGCGAGCCGGCCTCGACAATCGTGACGCGGGATCCGAAGCGGCTCATGACCTGTCCGATCTCCAGCCCTACGGCCCCGCCACCGATGACGAGCAACGAGCCGGGCACGGTCTCGGCCGCCACCGCACCCCTGTTGGTCCAGTGCGGCACGTCCGAGAACATCGGTGGGACGAAGGCGCGTTGACCGGTGGAGAGCACCAGGGCGCGGCGCGCCGTGATCGTCTCGCCCTCGACATCCACCGACGCCGGGCCGGTCACCCGGGCCTTGCCACGGATGAAATGGCCGCCCTTGCCCTCGAACCGATCGACGGCGACGGTGTCGTCCCAGGAGTCGGTGGCCTCCTCCCGGATGCGCGTGGCCACCGGCGACCACTCGGGCGTCACGACTGATGTGCCGGCCATGCCGGGGATGCGCCGCCCCTCCGCCAGGAGGTCCGCGGCGCGCACCATCATTTTGGAGGGAACGCAGCCCCAGTAGGGGCACTCCCCGCCGACGAGTTCGGCCTCGATGCCGACGACGTCGAGACCCGCCTCGGCCAGCTCCTCCGCGACCTGCTCACCGCCCGGGCCCAGCCCGACGACGATGGCGTCGACTTCCACCGACCTACAGCCCGCCCCAGTTGGTGATGTCCACGGGCGCCACGATCGGCGTGCCCACAACGAGCTGGATCTGGTAGTGGTCGCCCAGGGGGAGATTGTTGGGGTCCCCGGTGTAGAGCATGGCCTTCTTGCCCGGCGAAGTGAAGAAGACCGTCACCGGTCCCGTCGCCGGCCCGACCTGGGTCTTGCTGAGGGGGACGCCCCACTCCTTGAAGAACTGCCCGAGCGTGAAGCTCTGGGTGGTGCTGGGCGACTCCACGTGGATGATCCCGTCGTTGGCGTGGACGTGGAGCCAGTAGAAGCAGCTCCCCGTCTGGACGAACGGCCCGGACGACGTGCTGACGGCCTGGAAGCCGGGGATGCCGATCCCGTACGGGATCACCTGTGCCTTGCCGTTCACGAAGATCGTCAGGTGGGTGTGCACGTGGACGGCCGTCTTCTCGCCGGCCTGGCACTGGACCCCGTCGACCTCCTGCCCGGTGGCCGCGTTCACCAGGGTGGCCAGCTTTGGCCCGCTGGGCACCGGGATGGTCTCGGGTCCGGGGGTGGTCGCCGGGGGCTGGATCCACGTAGAGGACATGGAAGCCGGAATGGGCTGGAGCGCGACGTGCGGATTCTTGGCCTGGGGCGGAGGAGTGCCAGATCCGCCCCCGGTCAATTGGGTGACGAGGACGACGACGAGCGCGATCACCACGACGGCGCCCCCGACGCGGATGCCGATGCGCATCCGCTTCGCCCGCAACTCGGCGGCCCGCTTCTCGGCCGCGCGCTGTTGATTCTCAGTCCTGCGCTGGGCCTTCGACTTGCTTTGACTCGTCATTGGGGCGTCAGCGTAGCGAACCAATCCCAGCGAAACGCATCAACACGCTCGAGGGGACCGGCCCATTCGGGGCTCGCTGCGCCCGCGGTCCCCAGCGCTGCCGCGGCATGCCACAAGTCGCCGTCGACGAAGGTGACCGTGATGGTCCGGTGGTGCTCCGCGTCCGCGAACTGCCAGGTACCGGCCACGCCGGCGTGTCCCACCAGTTCGGCGCCGTCCACCGCCGGGCCGACGACGACGTGGACCCCCTGCGCCGGGCGGAAGGGCACCGCCTCGGGTGAGACCGCCACCCGCGGTGCGGCCCAGCGCCCGACCACGTCGAACGGCCCGGAGAGGAGGGCACGCCGCGCCGCGAAGAACCGGTCCTCGGCGTGCAACCGCTTGGCCAAGTCGAAGAACTCGGGGATCACGCTCTCGTCCCGGAGGAAATACAGCGTCATGTAGTGGAACCGATCGAGCAGGCTGCCCGTGGAGGCTTCGGCGGCCCGGCAGCGTGGAGAGCGCACCCAGCGGCACCCGAACGAAATGCCATCGATGGTGAACTGCTCGGGGAGGTGGTCGAGCTGGTGCCATGCGTTGTACGCCTCGTGGGCGGACGGATCGGTCACTTCGGTGAACGAGAAGAATCCGAGCACGCTGCGAGGCTACGCCCAATGCAAGACTCTCGACCCATGACCAGCGCGACGGCGTTCCTGTCCGGGCTCCGTGTCCTTGACCTGAGCATCTGGCGGCCTGGCCCCTACGCAACGTCACTGCTGGTGCCATTGGGCGCCGACGTGCTGAAGGTCGAGCCGCCGGGAGGCGACCCGATGCGCCACTACGCCGGTCTCTTCGCCGCTATCAACCAGGGCAAGCGCAGCGTCGAGCTGGACCTCAAGGAAACGGACGACCGCGCCAGGGCTCTCGAGCTGGCGGCGCAGGCCGACGTGCTCGTCGAGGGGTTCCGCCCCGGGGTGCTGGCTCGCCTGGGCCTGGACGAGGCAACGGTGCGCGCGCAGAACCCCGGCATCGTCTACTGCTCCATCTCCGGCTACGGCCAGCACGATCCTCGCGCCGCCCTGCCCGGTCACGACGTGAACTACCACGCGTGGTCGGGCGCGCTGGTTCCCGAAGGGGGCACCGCCAGCCACCTCCCTCCGCTCCCGACAGCGGACCTGGCTGCGGGGCTGACCGCCGCCTTCGGGATCTGCGCCGCCGTGCTGGGGCGGACCACGACCGGAGAGGGAGCATCACTCGACATCTCCATGACGGACGTGCTGGCCACCTGGACCGGCCCCGCCGGTGCCAGGGAGAGGGGCGACAAGACGCCCGGCACTCCCTCGCCGCTTATTCCGGGCTACGGGCTCTTCGCAACCGATGACGGCGGGCAGGTGGCCTTGGGCGTCATGAACGAGCAGCACTTCTGGTCGGGCCTGTGCACCGAGCTCGGCCTGGCGGAGGTGGCAACCCTGGACTTCGAGACGCGTTGCGCGCGGGGCGGCGAGCTCCAGCGGGCCGTCCGAGAGGCCATCGCCACCCAGCCCCGCGACGCGCTGGTCGCCCGCCTCATGGCAGCCGGTGTGCCCGTTTCTCCCGTGCTCGACCGGCAGGGCATGCTGGCTGCGGCACCGTTCCCCCGATTCCCTATCCGGCTGCCGCTCCCCCAGGATGAGCTGGTGGTGCCCACGCTCGACCAGCACCGGGGCGAGGGCTTCGGGCAGCAGGGCTGACCCCGGAGCCTGTTACGGTCCTCCGACGCATGACCCGGATCGCCGACCTCCTGAGCGCCAACCAGGCCTACTCGGCCGCGCGGGCCAATGTGGCGGATCCCCGTCCGGGGCGGCACCTGGCTGTCGTGACCTGCATGGATGCCCGTATCGACGTCTTCGCCGTGCTGGGACTGCATCTCGGCGAGGCCCACGTCATCCGCAATGCCGGCGGACGGGTCACCGAGGACGTCCTGCGCAGCCTTGCCCTCTCGAGCGGCGTGCTCGGCGTGGACACCGCGGTGGTGATGCAGCACACCAAGTGCGGCCTCGTGGGAGTGAGCGACGCCCAGCTACGAGAGCTGACGGGTGCCGACCTGGGGTTCCTCCCGATCGACGACCACGCTGCGGCTTTGCGCGAGGACGTCGACCTGCTGGCCCGGACGCCCTACCTGGACCGGCTGCAGCTGATCGCAGGACTGGTCTACGACGTCGAGAGCGGGGAGCTCGAGGACGTCGTGCGCTGGGAGCGGCCGGACTGAAGCCGCTGGGCATTCCCACGGACCGGCGATGACCATGGAGAATGTCGCCGCAACCCGCACATCCGCCGTGTGACCAGCCAGGGGCGGGATGTACAGTTCACCGACGTCTTCGACCAGATCGAAGCCTCTGGGCCGGGATTCTCCGAGCACGCGATGAACCCCGACCCGATGCCACACGCCCGGAGCCGACCCTAAGGAGCCCGATGCCGGCCCAGACCACTCCCCCCACCCGACCGGTGAGCGACGGATCGCGCCCGCGGCACAAGCAGCGGGGTCGGTCGCTCCTCGCCGCACTGGTCGGCTGCATGACCCTGGTCCCCGTGCTGCTCGCCGTCACGCCGGGCGTCGCATCCGCCGCCTACCCGGACAACCCCGCCCAGCCCGTGAACTTCGGTGACGCCGGCAACTTCGGGCCGGCCGGGGGCCTGACGCTGAACGCCCCAGCGGTCGGCATGGCGCCGACCCACGACGGAGCCGGCTACTGGATCGTGGCGTCCGACGGCGGCATCTTCAACTACGGCAACGCGCCGTTCTACGGCTCGGCCGGCGCCATTCCGTTGAACAAGCCCATTGTGGGGATGGCCGCGACGCCCGACGGCGGCGGGTACTGGCTCGTGGCCTCCGACGGCGGGATCTTCTCCTACGGCGACGCGACCTTCTACGGCTCGACCGGGTCGATCCACCTCAACCAGCCCATCGTCGGCATGGCTGCCACCCCGAGCGGGCACGGGTACTGGCTCGTGGCCTCCGACGGCGGCATCTTCTCCTACGGCGACGCGCAGTTCTACGGCTCGACCGGGTCGATCCACCTCAACCAACCGGTCGTCGGCATGGCGGCCGGACCCGGTGGGAACGGCTACTGGCTCGTGGCCTCCGACGGCGGGATCTTCAGCTACGGGTCGGCGTCGTTCTTCGGATCGACGGGCGGCATCAAGCTCAACGCCCCGATTGTGGGGATGGCCGCCACCACCACCGGGTACTGGCTCGCCGCGAAGGACGGCGGCATCTTCAACTTCGGCACGGCACCGTTCCTCGGCTCCATGGGCGGCCAGTCGAACCCCAACCCGATCCGCGCCATTGCGGTCACGCCCTCGGGACAGGGCTACTGGCTCCTGCCGACGAGCCCGCCGCCTCTGCCGCCGACCGTCCAACTGAACTCGACCGGACCTGCCGTGGCGTCCCTGCAGTCGCAGCTCTTCGCCCTCGGCTACTGGGTCGACACCACGAGCGGCACCTTCGACGACAGCACGCAACAGGCCGTGTGGGCGTTGCAGAAGGCGGCCAACCTGCCCCGTGACGGTGTGGTCGGACCGGCGACCTGGGGCGCCCTCGCGGCGGGGGTCGTGCCCCAACCGCGCCCCGAGTCGGGCTACCAGATCCAGATCAACCTCGAGAACGACCTGATCATGGTGGTCAACAACAACCACCTGTTGTGGACGCTCAATACGTCGACCGGCGGCGGCTACCAGTACACGCAGGACGGCGTCACTTCGGTGGCCCTCACCCCGACGGGGATGTTCAGCACCTTCCGCACCGTGAACGGCACCGTGACCGACTCGCTCGGCACCCTGTGGCGGCCTCGATTCTTCTACCAGGGCTACGCCATTCACGGCGACACCTCGGTTCCGCCCTACCCGGTGTCACACGGATGCGCACGCATCAGCAATGAGGCGATCGACTGGGTCTGGGCCGCCAACATCGACCCGATCGGGACGACAGTCTGGGTCTACTGACGACGCCCCGCGTCAATGGGCTACGTCAAGGGACTGCACGAGATCGGCGACGGCGTCTGGGCCTACCTGCAACCCGATGGTGGATGGGGCTGGTCCAATGCCGGATTGATCAGCGGTGCCGACGGATCCTCCCTGTTGGTGGACACGCTGTTCGACCTCCGCCTGACGGCCGAGATGCTGGAGGCAATGCGCAAGGCGACCAGCGCCGCCGAGCACATCACCACGGTGGTCAACACCCACGCCAACGGCGACCACTGCTACGGCAACGCGCTTCTGGGTGGATCGGAGATCATCGCCACGACCCGCTGCGCCGAAGAGATGCTGCAGCTGCCGCCGTCCACCATGGCCGCGATGTTGCAGTCGGCGGATGCACTCGGTGCCGCCGGCCCGTTCCTCCAGAGGATCTTCTCCCCGTTCTCGTTCGAGGACGTGCCGCTCGTGGTGCCGACCCGGACGTTCGACGAGCAACTCGACCTGCAGGTCGGCGACCGCGCGGTGTCGCTCATTGAGGTCGGGCCGGCCCACACAGCCGGCGACGCGGTCGTCCATCTGGTGGACGAGGGCATCGTCTTCACCGGCGACATCCTCTTTCACGGCGGCCATCCGATCGTTTGGTCCGGACCCGTCGCGCACTGGGTGGCAGCCTGTGACCGCATCCTTGCCTTGGAGCCGACCGTCGTCATCCCCGGCCATGGCCCCGTGGCGTCGCCGTCTGCCTTGGTGGACCTCAAGGACTACTTCGAGCTCCTGACCGTCGAGGCCCGGATCCGCTTCGACGCCGGGCTGACGCCGTTGGAGGCGGCACGTGACATCGACCTGGGCCCGTACGCGGGCTGGAACGAAGCCGAGCGGGTCGTGGCCAACGTGCACGCCCTCTACCGCGACTTCGGCAGCCAGGCTCCCAGCGACGCGTTGACCCTCATGGGCGAAATGGCGATCCTGGCAGACTGAGCGGGCCACCCCCGTGTCGGGTCCAAGCCACCGGCATCGGTCCAGCACAATCGACCGGGCACGTCGCACGACTACGGATGGCGAGACCCGGGTACACAACCCGGGTGGAGACGCGCACGGCCCCGCCCCTCATCGGGGGCCGCTACCGCATTGCGGGCCTGCTGGGCGAGGGCGGCATGGCGCGTGTCTTCGACGCGTTCGACGAGCGACTCGAACGCCCGGTTGCCGTCAAGGTCCTGCGGGCCGAGACGCAGTCC
This sequence comes from uncultured Acidimicrobiaceae bacterium, assembly GCA_963753115.1. GTDB lineage: Bacteria > Actinomycetota > Acidimicrobiia > Acidimicrobiales > RAAP-2 > Bog-473. The sequence goes on along the minus strand of CAVWBB010000033.1, from coordinate 19,498 downwards.
ATCGCCGGCATGCGGCAGCGGTTCCAGCAGGAGGCACTGATCGCGGCGCGCCTGATCCACCCCCACATCGTCGCCGTGCTGGATTTCGGCGAAGAGGGCGCGACGTCGTATCTCGTGATGGAGCGTTTACCGGGAAGCACGCTGCGCGACGAGATCATCGCCCGTGGTCCGCTGTCCATACGACGCGCCGCACAGGTGATGGCCGAGACGCTGTCTGCCCTGAGCGCCGCGCACAGGTTCGGCGTGCTGCACCGGGACATCAAGCCCAGCAACATCCTGCTGCAGCAGGATGGGCACACCAAGATCACCGATTTCGGCATCGCCAAGAGCTTCGACCGGCGGAACGATCCGGACCCGATGACCGACGACATGACGATGACCGGATTCGTCCTCGGCACGCCCGGCTACCTGGCGCCCGAACGAAGGTCTGGCTGTCCAGCCACCGTGCAGTCAGATCTCTACTCGGTCGGCGCGGTCATGGTGGAGGCCTTGACCGGGCAGCGCCTCGGTCCCGGTCCAGCCCCGACCGAGGAGCTTGCGCCACCGCTGGGCGACGTGGCCCGGCGGGCCATGTCCACCGATCCCCAAGACCGTTTCACCTCGGCGAACGCGATGCTCCAGTCGCTGCGAACCGCCGCGACCCGCACCGCGCCGGCCACTCTGGGGCCGAACGCGCCGCCAGAAGCCGCGACCACCGTGACGGTGCCACTCGGACCGGCCCCACTGCGAGGCGGCACGGCCGCCCTCACACGCCCACGCCCCGTCCCCGCCCCGGCGGACGCACGCTCGAACGCGGCGTCGCCGCGGCATCGTCTTCGCCTGCACCGTGCTCGTCCTCGCCGCCGCCGCCGTCTTTCTGTTGGAGCAGGGCAACAAACCGGCCCAGCCGGCCGCGTCAGCCTCCACGCACCAGGTGGCGCAACCGCGGACACCGGCGCTGACCCGCACCGCTCCCCCGCCGGCGGACGCGGAGCGTTCGGCCATCAGAGGCCTCGCGACGTCGCTCGCCAACGGTGGGCTGCCCGGTGACGGCGCCCTGGCCGCCGCGCTGGATGCGACCGCCGCACAACAGCCGGGTGTCGACCGCGAGTCGTCGGCGCAGCAGGTGCTCTCGCTCGCCCAGGTGCTCCTGGACGGGGGCGGCATCTCAGCCGGCCAGTATCAGGACGTCGTGAACGTCCTGCAGCCGACCGGCGCCACGGTGACGACGACCACCACTTCCACGGCGCCGCAGCCTGGACTCCCCGGGCTGCTCTTTCCGGGTCACGGGCCTGGACATCACGGGGGCGGCGGGCAGGGAGAGAACGGGTAGCCGCGCGATCAACGGCACCTGCCAGAGGCAGGACTACCATGCGACGCCGAGGCAGAAGAGAGATCGATGCAGAGACGCGCCGGCCGCAAGGACCCCCACGAGTGAGCAACGCCGAAGGGACGACGACGTCGCTGGACTTCGACCCGGACGCGCTCCGCGAGAAATACCGGAGCGAACGCGACAAGCGGATCAGGGGGGATGGGAACGCCCAGTACGTCGAGGTGGCCGGGCCGTTCGCGGACTACCTGCACGATCCCTACACACACGAAGTCGACCGCGCTCCCGTGGTCGACGACATCACCGTCGCTGTCATCGGCGGTGGGTTTGCCGGCCTGATCACCGGGGCGCGGCTCGCCCAGGCGGGGATCGACGACTTTCGCATCATTGAGAAGGGCGGCGACTTCGGCGGCACCTGGTACTGGAACAGGTACCCCGGCGCGCAGTGCGACGTGGAGTCCTACGTCTACCTCCCACTCTTGGAGGAGACGTCCTATGTCCCCAGCGAGAAATACGCCCGCGCCCCGGAAATCCTCGAGCACTGCCAGCGCATCGCCCGGCACTTCGGACTCTACGAGCGCTCCTGCCTTTCGACCGAGGTCACCGCCATCACATGGGACCAGGACCGCTCCCGCTGGACGATCCACACGAATCGGGGTGACCGGATGTCGGCCCGCTTCCTCGTGATGGGAAACGGACCGCTGCACCGGCCCAAGCTCCCCGGCATCCCGGGCATCGAGACATTCGGGGGTCATGCCTTCCACACCAGCCGGTGGGACTACTCGTACACCGGAGGCGACTCGAACGGAGGTCTGCACGGCCTGGCCGACAAGCGCGTCGGCATCATCGGGACCGGCGCCACCGCGGTACAGGTCATTCCCCACGTGGCCGCCTCAGCCGGAGCGCTGTTCGTCTTCCAACGCACTCCCTCCTCCATCGATGTCCGGGCGAATCGCCCCACCGATGCGTCGTGGGCGGCGTCGCTCCAGCCCGGGTGGCAGCGCGAGCGTATGGAGAACTTCACGCTGCTCACATCGGGCGGCTTCGCCAAAGAGGACCTCGTGATGGACGGCTGGACCGACATCATCGGAAAGCTCGTCACGCGGCTGCGCACCCAACCTCCGGAGCCCGGCCAGGATCTGGGCAGCATTCTGGAGCTGGCGGACTTCGAGAAGATGGAGCAGATCCGGTCGCGGGTGGACGCCATCGTCACGGACCCTTCCACCGCCGAGGCCCTCAAGCCCTGGTACCGCCAGTTCTGCAAGCGTCCTTGCTTCCACGACGACTACCTGCAGGCGTTCAACCGCGACAACGTGTCGCTGATCGACACAGACGGACGCGGGGTTGATGCCATCACTCCTGAAGGCATCGTCGTCGGCGGGCAGGACTACGAGCTCGACTGCCTGATTTATGCAACCGGTTTCGAGGTGGGGACGGACTACACGCGGCGAGCCGGCTACGACGTCATCGGTGCACGCGGGGACAGCCTGTCCGCGTACTGGCGCAACGGCATGCGCTCCGTGCACGGGATGCACGTGCACGGCTTCCCGAACATGTTCGTCCTCGGCCACACCCAAGGCGGCTTTACGGTCAACTACCCCCACCTCCTGGAGGAGGCGAGCGCGCACCTCTGCCATGTCCTCCGCCATGCCATCGACCACGACCTGGCGACGGTGGAAGCCACCACCGACGGTGAGGAGCAATGGCTGCGCCAACTGGCTGAGTCGGCGCGGGACATCCGCACCTTCCAGGAACAGTGCACTCCGGGGTACTACAACAACGAGGGACAACCGGGCGCGGGTGGATTTCTCAGCAATTCCTACGGCGGGGGCCCGATGTCCTTCTTCCAGCTCCTGGCCGACTGGCGGGAGGCCGGGACGTTCTCCGGCCTGGAGCTGCGCACCTGACTTCGGCGACCCGGATCTACATCGTGGTGTCGAGTCCTGACATGGCGCGGAAATCCGAGGTGGAGTTCAGGTGCGGGAAGGGCTCGGCCGGCTCCTCCAACCCAAGTGCTGCGCACAAGGGCCCCCAGCCGTCGCCCGGGTGCCACTCCACCAACCGGCGGGGCGGTACTTCTGCACGCACGCGGGCGTTGTGCGCCTCATACGCGGCAATCGCCTGCTCGCGATGCTGCCAGCCCGGCGTGAACCGCTGCTCGATCAGGCTCTTGATCATGGTCAGCTCCTCGAGGCCGGCTTCGTCGTCGGGACGGGCACCCCGTGCCAGCACGGCAAAGATCGTCTCCGACGCGCTCTTCCACCACGCCGCACCGTCACGGGTCGAGAGCACCACCACCGCGTCCGGGGCAGCCACGCTCAACTCCTGCCAGAACGCAGCGGCCGGCCAGTCAACCGTGGCGCGATACGGAGCCAGGAAAGACGCCCAGTCCACCTCCTCCCCGCGCACGGCGGCGGCCCATGTCTCCCGTTGGTCGGGACGCCCGAAGACCTCGATCATGTGATAGCAGGGACCCCCGAGCAACTGCTCCAGTGCCACCTTCAACGAATGCGTCCCCGTCCGTCCGAGCCCAGCGCCAACCACCTTGAGTTCCATGCGAACTCGTTTAGCACAACATTGGTCACATGTCCTCGGCTCGGTTGGGCGCCACGGGACTGTGAGACCGTGCAGACGACCGCCGCCCCGCCTGTCGTCATGCGAGACTGAGCGATCGGGGCCGATGAAGGAGTGACGGTGCATCACCATCGAGTTGTCGCGAAGGCTGCATGCGTGATGGCGTTGGTGGCCGGCACGCTGACCGGGGTCCTCGGGCTGTCGCAGATGGCCCAGGCGGCGGCGACCTCCCCGAACTACTACGTCTCGCTCGGGGATTCGTACTCGGTCGGCTACCAGCCCGGGCGGGGCGCAACGCCGGGTTACACCTCCGTCGCGGCGAAGGCAACGCGACTGCGGCTCGTCAACTTCGGCTGCGGCGGGGCGACGACCACGTCGCTCGTCTCTTCGATCGGGTGCCCGGACGTCCTGCCGCACACGGCCGGCGCCATGACGTACCCGACGACGACGCAAGAGGCTGCGGCAGTTGCCTTCCTGACCGCACATCGTGGGCACATCGGGCTCATCACGGTCTCGATCGGGGGCAACGACGTGACCGCCTGCGCAGCGCAGGCCAACCCGATCCCCTGCGTCGTGACCGCCGTGGCCGGCATCACCAAGAACGTCACGAGCCTCGTTCAGGCGCTGCGCGGGGCGGCTGGGCCACGGGTCCCACTCATCGGCCTCACGTATCCCGACGTCATTCTCGGAAGTTACGTGTACCCGAAGCAGCCCGCGCCGGCTTCGGCGGTGTCACTGGCCAACCTCTCGGTCACGGCCTTCAAGTCCTTCATCAATCCGGCGCTCTCGAAGGCCTATGCAGCCGGAAATGGAAGCTTGGTGGACGTGACGAAGGCGACCGGCGCCTACGTGCCCCTCACCCGAACCGTGCGCTTCCGGCCCTACGGCATCATTCCGGCTGCGGTGGCCAGCGTCTGCAGCCTGACGTGGTTCTGCGCACAAGGAAACATCCACGCCACCACGAAGGGGTACACCTTCATCGGGAAACTCGTGGCTGCAAGGTACGCCGCCATGCGCCGGCCCTGAACGGCGGGTTGGTCCGCGACCTCGAGGTCGCGGTGATCGTTGGATCACCCGGCCCCGGCGACAGGGCACCCGAGATCCCTATGTCGCGGCGATCCAGCTGACACCGATGATCTGCGCACCGCCGTGCACGCCCACCACCGCACCCAGCGTGCCGATCCGAAGGTCCTTGCGAGGACAATGGGGAGCGATCAGGTCGAGGAACTGCTCGATGTCCGGCGCGCCACAGTGCATCACCGCCACGTGCTCGATTGGCCCGGCGGCGCGCATGACATCGTCGAGCATCTGGAGCGCTCTCCTGCGGGTCCGCGCCTTACCGGATTCATGGACGACGCCACCGCTCAGATCGACCACCGGCTTGATCGACAGCAACGACCCCACCATCGCTTTGGCTCCCCCGATCCGGCCGCCCTTCTTCAGATTCTCCAACGTGTTCAGAGCTGCATACACATGCGTCCGAGGGATCAGCTCACGGACTCGATGCAGAACGGCGTCCACGTCGGCCCCTTCGGCGGCTCCTTTGGCTGCTTCGATCACAAGCGTTCCGAGCCCGCTTGACACGGTCCGGCTGTCAACGACATGGACGACGAGCTGCCCCTCGAATGTGGCCGCCGCGGTGAGGGCCGACTGATATGTGGTTGACAAATCGCTCGAGATCGTGAGGCAGATCACGGCGTCGGCGTCAGCGTCGCTTGCGTTGCGGAAAGCCTGTTCAAACGCACCAGGAGACGGGCACGCCGTCTGCGGGAGGTCTTCGGAGTCCGCCATTCGTTGGTAGAAGGCCTCGACGCTGAGGTCCTGGCGGTCGGTGAACTCCTCGCTCCCGAACCGAATCGTCAGGGGAACGATCTCGACATGGAACGGGTCGATGTCGTGCTGCTCCAAGTCGCAAGAACTGTCGGTCACTACGAAAACGCCGGGCACGAAACCTCCTCATAGATCTTCACCACACCTGTCACCGAAGGAAACGCTGGTCGTCCTCGCGACCCCAACCCGGTGCATTGGGGCACCCCGAAGGGTTCATGCGACAGGTCCGGAACCGCCTGCTCGGCCTCACCACCCAAAGCCCTGGTCAAGGAACCACTCCTCGTCATCTGTCACCTGGAAAGTATGTCCCTGGTCTGGGGTTACGGGTGCGCTCACGCAGCATCGCCCTTGCCCGAGCCCGGTCGGGGCCACTCAGGCTATACAGGGGTTGCGGCGGTCGCATGCTGGCCGACGCCTTGGAGGAAGGAGTTGGAATGCCCAAGATGGTGATCACGCATGGCGTGGCCGACGTCGAGACCTGGCTGCGTTTCAAGCAAGAGCGAGCCGAGTCCGTTGCCGCCATAGGTGGCCGGAACGCGGTGGATCTGCCCGCCCAAGACGGCAGCAACACCGTCGCCGTCATGGCTGACGTGGACGATCCGGCGGCCGTGATGGCAGCCCTCGCCTCACCACCCGCTGAGGTCGGCGCGGCCATGCAGCGCCATGGGGTCCTGCCGCCCATGACGATCTACGTCGAGAAATAGTCCGTCACAGGACCCTGCGGCGTGCCCCGTCGGGCGCCGCATTGCCCTGTGCGGCGAGCGTTCGCCCCTTCAGCGGGAGGTTTCGGGCAGCGGCGGGGTGTGCTGCTCCCGACTACTCGGTACTGATCTTCTCGAGCTTCTCCAGGCTGGCGGTCATGGACGCACGCACCGGATTGCTCCCGTTGATCCACTCCCCGCCGTCGTGGAGGAGGTGTTGCCGGTTCTCCTCCGGGCCGCAGTCAAACACCTCGGTGACGACGGTGGCGCCATCACCGTCCGGAGCGAGGCGGTAACCCCAGCGGTAACCGGCAGGGATGCCGACCTTGGCTGGATCACCACCAGCAGTCGGGACGTCTCCCGGAGCGGGTTCCCAGACGATGCGGCGATCTTGCTCGAACTCCACCACAGTGTTGATCATGAGGTAGTCGCGACCGAGCCGATGCATCTTCATGGTGAAGATGTCGCCGACCTCGGAGATGGGACGATGCAAGACGGCTCCCCGGAGCATGTCGGACCCGTCAAAATCCTGGTGGCGTTGCGGATCCGCCAGGATCTCGAAGATGAGGGCCGGCGGCGCTCCGATCCTGCGTGACACCTCGACCTGCTTGCTTTCCTCGGTCATGGTTCTCCATGAACTCGTCGCGCCTCAGGAACGGAAAGGCTTCGCCGGAAAACCTGCTCTGAACTGGTGGGCCGTACAGGACTCGAACCTGTGACCCCTTGCGCGTCATGCAAGTGCGCTACCAACTGCGCCAACGGCCCGTTCGGGAGACCTTACCACCGGGCCAATTGCCCCAACCCCCCGCTCTCACTCCCCCGAGGCAGCAAAGACAAACCCTCCCTACAATCGAGGCCGTGGCACCCGACGAGACCAACGCCGGGGGCGGCGTGAATCCGCTCCCCGACCTCGAGACCCATCTGACGCGGATCGCCGAGGATGGCTACACCGTGCTTCCGGACGCTCTCGAACCAGCCTTGGTGGACGAGATCGACGAGGCGCTTCTCAAGCTGGAGCATGACCTCGGCACCGTCCCCGCCGACAACCTCTTCGAAGGGGTTCGCACCATGCGGGTGTACAACCTGCTCGTCCACGGGGCGACCTTCGAGAAGATTCCGCTGCACCCCCACGTGCTCCCCGTTGTCGAGGCCGTGCTCGATCCGGGCCTCTTGATCTCGTCGCTCTCCTCCATCGCCATCGGACCCGACGAACAGGCCCAGCCGATCCACGCGGACGACCAGCTCATCCCGCTCACGCGCCCCCATGTGCCCATCATCTGCAACACCATGTGGGCGATCACCGACTTCACCGAGGAGAACGGGGCGACGCGACTCGTACCCGGGAGCCATCTGCGCGACGAAGCGCCGAACCCGCTCGAGCACTACGAGACGATCCCCGCCGAAATGGAAAGGGGAAGCGTCCTCGTCTGGGTGGGGAGCCTCTGGCACGGAGGCGGGGCCAACCGGACCGACACCCGCCGGGTGGGCATCGCCATGAACTATTGCGCCGGCTACATCCGCCAGCAGGAGAACCAGCAACTCGGGATCCCGCCCGCCTTGGTCAAGACCTTCCCTCGTCGGCTCCAGGAGCTGATCGGGTACTCCGTCTACAACGGCCTCGTCGGCCACATCGACAAGCAACACCCGGCCAAGGTCGTCCTCGCCGAGAACGAGGGCGTCGACATGGTGTGGGATCTGCTCAAGACCTGAGCCGCCCTCAGGCGGCGGGGAGCACCGCCGGGGCGACCGGCCACACGTAGTCCCGCGGATCGATCGGGATCATCCCCTCGGACAGGCGCCACTCGTCGTAGTGCTCCGTCCACTCTCGATGCCAGTCGATCTGGTCGTGATGGAGAGCGGTGAGATCGGAGTTCCACAGCGCGTCGTAGCGCATGGCCAGAGCGAACAAGACCTCGATGGAGGCGACTGCGTCCGCCGCAGCATCGTGTGCGTTCCTGATCTCGATCCCGTAGTGCGCGCAGAGGTCGGACAGAGTCCGCCTCCCGGTGCGCTCGGGGTCGAAATGGCGGTCGATCACGCCGGCATCGAGCACCGGACCGCACCATCCCCGCTCGACCGGGCCCCATCCGCACAAGTCGCGGGCCTGGGTCTCGAGGATGGTGAGGTCGTAGTCGAGCTTCATCCCTGCCAAGGGGACGCCGCGCCGGGAGGCAGCCAACACGGCGTCGGAGACCAGCGACATCGCCTCTCGGAGCGGCATGCCTTCGTCGCGGGCCCGCTCGGTCGAGATGCCGTGCACCGCCGTCGCATCCGGTGGGATCGGGCGACCGGGGTCGATGAGCCCGGACCAGCTCCGCACCACGACGCCTCCTTCGACCACCACAAGTGCATATGACACCGGCACGTCATTGAACCTGTCGATACCCGTCGTCTCGAAGTCGAGTCCCAGAACCTCGCCTGCCGGCCATGCACCCACGCCGCTGAGCATGGCAGTGGGGTGTGACACAACCGCGGATACCCCGCGGCAGGGCATGCGTCAGTCGGCCCGCCTCTCGGCCGGCGGCAGGACCGAAGGCAGTCCCCGTTGCTACGGTCATCCGCATGACCGGCCAGGTCCATGCCCGGAGACGCGGCGCGTCCATGATCGGCACCGCGATGCTCGTGGTGCTCGGCGCGCTGGCGACCGCAACCGCCAGCGGACTTCCGATCGCCGCCTCGGGGGCGACGCCGCCCGCCGCCGGCGCCACCGATCCGGCGGCCCTCGTCCACCCGCTCGACGGCACCGCGACCGGACCGGTCAGTCCGGGCACGGTGGGCGAATTCCCCGGAGCGGACCTGCCGTTCGGCATGATCCAGTGGAGTCCCGATACCAGTCCCAACACGGAGCAGTCCGGCGGGGGCTATGCCTACGAGGACGCCGCGATCAGCGGCTTCAGCCTCACCCACCTGAGCGGGACGGGGTGTCCCTCGTATCAGGACATCCCGATACTGCCGACAGTCGGTGCGGTGACCTCGCCCGCCACGGCGGTCGCCGCCTTCTCGCACCAACAGGAGCAGGCTGCTCCCGGTCGGTACCAGGTGCAGCTGGGCGGGCCGGCACCGATTTCGGTCGCGCTGGCCGTCACGACCCGTTCGGGGATCTCCAGCTTCGCCTTCCCGGCCGGCACCGAGTCCAACGTGCTGTTCAAGGTGGCGGACAGCAGTAACCCGGTGACCGCCTCCACTGTGCACGTGGTCGGACACGACGAGGTCGAGGGCCAGGTGACGAGCGGGCAATTCTGCGGGACGGGAACCGACTACACCCTGCATTTCGCCGCACGCTTCAACCGGCCGTTCTCGTCGGCCGGGACCTGGACGAGCGCCGGCACCACGCAGGGGTCAGACGCGTGCACGGGCACCACCTGTGGCTCCTTCGTCACCTTCGACACCACCAAGGAGCGACAGGTGCTGATGAAGGTCGGTATCTCCTTCGTCAGCGCGCAGGACGCCGCGCAGAACCTGCAATCGGAGGATCCGGGCTGGTCGCTGCCGCGGGTCGAGGCGCAGGCCAGCGATCGCTGGAACGCCCTCCTCGGACGCATCGCGGCCAAGGGCGGCACCTCGGCCCAGGAGCACACCTTCTACACGGCGCTCTACCACTCACTCCTCTTTCCGAACGTCGTCTCCGACGTGAACGGCCGGTACGTCGGAAACGGCGGCAAGGTCCAGACGGCGAAGGGGCGCCAGGAGTACGCCAACTTTTCCGAGTGGGACATCTACCGCAGTGAGGTGCAGCTCGAATCCCTCCTGGCGCCACACGACATGGGCGACATGGTGCAGTCGCTCATCGATGACGCTGAGCAAGGTGGATGGCTTCCGAAATGGGCGATCGTCGGCGGAGACGAGTCACAGATGAACGGAGACTCGGCCGATCCCATCATCGCCGACGCGTACGCCATGGGGGTCCGCAACTTCGACGTCGGCGCGGCCCTCAAGTACATGGTCAAAGGCGCGACACAGGAAGAGGCTCATCACGGCCTGGAGATCGAGCGCCAGTACCTCTCGCAGTACCTGACGCAGCACTACGTCAATGCAGGCTCCCTCGACCTCACGTCCATCGATTACTCCATCGGCGGCTCCGCCACTCTGGAGTACGCCGTCGACGACTCCGCCATTGCCCGGATCGCGACCGCCGAACACGACCGGGCCCTTGCCACCACCATGGACCGGCGCGCCGCCAACTGGGAGTACTTGTTCAATCCGGCGACGGGCTACGTCCAGGCCCGCGGCGCAGACGGCAGCTTTCCGGCCGGATCGGCATTCGAGGCGTCGCAGCTCGAGCCGGGAGGACAGACGGGCTTCGAAGAGGGCAATGCTGTCCAGTACACGTGGTCCGTCCCGCAGGACCTGGCCGCGCTGGCCTCACTCATGGGGGGCGATGCCGCCGCCGCCAGCAAGCTCTCCGCCTTCATGAGCTCCCTCAACGCGACGCGCAACTCCCCCGAGGAGTGGTCCGGCAACGAACCCGACGAATGGGCCCCATGGGAATTCGACTCCTTCGGGGCGCCCGACCAGACCCAACGGTTCGTGCGGGCGATCGCGAACAATGAGTACGCGGATGCGCCGGTGGACGAGCCGGGCAACGACGATCTGGGCGCGCTCTCCTCCTGGTACGTCTGGGCGGCCATCGGACTGTTCCCCGTGACACCCGGCTCGGCGGACCTCGCTCTCGCCAGCCCCCTCTTCCCTTCCGTGACGATCACCCTCCCGAACGGTCGGCATCTGGTCGAGGCTGCTCCCGGGGCGACCGCATCGCACCCGTATGTCCATTCGCTGACGGTGACGGGGGTGGCCCACCCGAATCCCGGGCCGGCGCCGTGCAGCGGAGTGACTGCGCCCCGCTCGCAGGCGGGGACCTGGGACTCGCCCTTCATTCCCGCCTCCGCGCTGGACACCGGGGGGACCTTGCACTTCGCCCTCTCTGGAACACCCGACCCCAACTGGGGCTCGTCGCCGGCCCTCAGGCCGCCTTCGCTCGAGAAGGCAGAGCTCCCCGCGGTGGGATTCTCGCTGCCGAGCGGCTCGGCCACCGTGACGGCGGGGAAGGCAACGACGATGCAGATCGGCGTGACCCCAGCCGGAAGCGAGGCGACCACGGTGCACTGGCAGGCTGCGGTCGCTCCGGGGGGCCCGACGCCGTCACCCTCCTCGGGAACCTTGACCGTGGCTCCGGCCAGCGGTGACGCCGGTCACGCCGGGCAGTGCGCTGCACCGAGGCCGGCCACGGCCGTGATCAGCCTGACCGCGCCGGCCACGTCGACCGGGTCCTACCCGCTCCGGCTGAATCTGAGCACCGCCGACGGACGTCGCGCTCCCGCCCGTCGTGGTCGACGTCGAGGTGCAGCCCTGACGATCTGACCGCCGAACGCTCCCAAGCCCGCCAAGACCCCGGGGAGCACGCGACAGGGACCCGCTACCAGGCCTTGAGCGTCTCCGAGTGGAAGTCGATGATGGCCAGGAGGTCGCCCAGGCGGCCGAACACGGCTTCGATGTCGCTGCACGGATTCGTGAGCGCCCGCTCGGCCGTCAGCGCGACTTCGGCGCACGTGCTCAACATGAGACCGACGCGTCCCCCGACTTCCGGATCCGGGCAGGGGTTCCCCGCGATCCATGCGATCGCTTCCCGGGTGGCCGCCTCGAGCTCGTCCGCCGCCGCCAGCATGGTGATGCGGTTCATGCTCATGGCCGCCGAGAACCTCGTCTCTGCGTTGGTCACCCGACGCAGATCGCTCGCCGCCCTGAGGAGCCATTGCTGTGTCTCTTGTTCTTGGTCCATGTCCATGTTCTCAAGGGCAGGATCAGAGGCCCACCACGGTGGTGCGCCGGACCGCCTCTACAGGGATTCTGCCGACCGCATCGGTCGCGCCATAGGGCCGTTCGTACCGTGCGCCGACAACCGGGCCACAACAAGTGACCAGCGGCCGGGTGTTCCCACGCGTGGATACTCCGACCAGGACAGCAGGCACGGGGGCGTGCTCTTGCTGCAACCTCTATGGACGCTCGACATTCGCCACAAGCAGCGCCCACCGGATGGTCGTCCACCCATCCTGCGTGTCTCCAAGTGGACGTGCACCAGCCGGGCGCCCCGGAGAAGACGTTCGTCCATACCGATAGCCCCGACGCACGCGCAGGCATCCCTCACCATGGGTCCCGTTGTGCAAATGTTGTTCTCTACGGTCCGGTCGGCTCTATCGGGGGCCGAGAGCCCGACGTCAGCATCTACGTGGGGGGCGGAGGCTTGAGGTATGTGTACGCCCTGGTCGCCGCCCCTCGTGTCGCGTCCGGGCGGCATGAACCCTCAGTGTCTGGCCGACCGCTCCTCAGGGCCAGAGCTCGACGAGGCCATTCTTGATCACCGGACGATCTCCACAGGTGGCCTCCAGGGCAAACCCACCGCCGCGCCGATCAAAGATCTCGATCCTGAGGTCTTGACCCAGAAAGGCCGGCGCGGCGAACCGGACGGCCACCCGGCGGACCCGGCTCGGGTCGCCTGCAGCCACGGTCGTCGTGGCGGCGCGGGCACAGAGCGCCATGGTGCACAGACCGTGGAGGAAGGGCGTCTCGAAGCCACTGCGCCTGGCGGCCTCCACGCTGAAATGGTGGGCGCTGTGGTCCCCGGAGACCTCGGCATAGCCGCGCACCATCGCATCGTCGACGGACACCACGTCCACGGCCACCACGCGAGCATCCTGCTCCCTCACAAAGACGTAGTCGGGCAGGTCAGGTCCGGTCGATGTGGCAGTGGTGCCAAGAAGGACCGTGGTCCACCACTGTTCCGCCACCAGTGCCTCCCCATCGTCGAGGATCGCATGATGCAAGGTGATGCGGAGATTGTCTCCGGCCGGCCGAACACTGTGGGTTTCGACGAAGTTGTGCAGCTTCTCGTCTGAGGTGATCGGTCGGTGAAGGAGAAGGTCGTGTTGGCCATGGACGCCGCTGCGTGCCTGAGAGAAGACGTCCACGGGAACCAGCTCGTTCATGGCGGCGAACTGGGCCCGGTAGACCTGTGTGGCCAGCAGACTGGGCGGGACCAACCGTCCGTCACGGAACTGCTGGCTGGGGTCGCGGGTCGCAGCAGCGAACTGATGGACCAGATCCGCGGCTCAGAGGGAGCTCGAATGGCCCGGCTCGGTCTCCTTCGCGCAGCTCGTTGCTCGGCACGGGACCGATTGAACCAGACGGGGACGGTCTTCGGCGCATCCGAGTGTCGCATCGCTTCGATTCGCCCTTCGAGCGGCGCCGGCTGGCTGCGTGACGCAGGTCTCTGGCGAGACCGGACGGGGAATCAGGCCGGGGCTTTGTGCAGCGCCGCCGACACGACATGGTCGACGAGCCTGGTATCGCCCGAACCCGTTCCCGCCGGTTCAGCCACGCTCAAGGTCGTCTCGCGACCTTCTTCTTGGCCGCTGACACCCGGGCATGTGCTTCTTTCGATCGTCGGACCGCCAGCGCTTCGGCCGACTTGAGCCGTCTCAGTTCAGCCGAAGCCGTCTTGACCGCGTGCTTCGCCGTCTCCACATGCCCATCGGCTTCTTCCGCCTCCTGGAGTGCCTTGTCCACATTGCGCTGCGCGGCGATGTGATCGGCCTCCGATCGACCGCTTCGACCGGACCCGGAGCCCTTTGCACGCGATGGCGTCCCTGATTGGGTCTGCGCAGTGAATCCGAGTCCCGAATATCGCAACCCGCGGGTGAGACACCCTTGACGGAGCTGCGCGGCGGCTTGCGGATCCGCAAATCCGGCGTCGAGGGTCGCCTCCAATTCCTCGAGCGCTGACGGAGAAGCCGGGTGGCCCAATTGCGAGGCCCTTGACTTTGCGAATCGAATCAGTTTGGAGGCAACGTCGACTTTCTCCTTCGAGACCTGCCGAATCTCGTCGCCTCCCAATTTGCCCTTGGGCGTTCGTAGCCTGTCGCCCAACTCGATGAGGTTCTCGATCTCCTCCGAGCGTTCGCGCACGAGAAGGTTGGCCAGCCACGCTCCAGCCGACGGCTTGCGGAGCTCCTTCAGTGAAGCGGCGACATCGGGGAAGCCCGCTTTGCGAGCATCAGATCCCTTCGCGTTTCGAGCTGCCGTGAACTGAGTTGGAGTCAACCCGTAGAGCTCATGCGTGGCGCTCTCGAGGTCCATACGTCCATTCTGCCTTGGGTCATGGTCCGGGAGGGCCAGCTGTCGGGCGTGACCCACCTCGGTCCGCACGAGAAGGGAACGGCTTGGACCGGGCTGAGGGCGGTTGAAGCTGCGTCAGTCCTCACCGCGTGGACCGCGTGGACGGTGGGAGCCACCCTGCGGCACCATGAGTCGGGCAACCGATGGCGTAGTCCTTCCGATATCCGGCCATCCCGAGCGAGCGTCGCTCACCCGGGAATGCCAGGAGTCACGGTGTCGTGGGCGTTGGCTGGCCCATGGTCTTACCTCGGACGATGTCGAACGAGTACGGCGGGACAAGATCGACGCCGTCTGGTCTGTTCAGGTATCCCGGCGCCGTCCCTGTCTCGCCCGTGTGCCCGTATTGCCAGACGATCCGGTCGGACCTGGGGTCGATGACCACGACCCGATTGTTGTAATCGTCGTTCATGAGGAAGTCACCGTTGGGAAGGGCAAAGGCGAGTGACGGGTGGTTCAGCTGTGGGTCGCCGGGCAGAGAGTGGTAGCGCCAGAGGAGGTTGCCCGACCAATCAAAGGTCTCCAGAGTGCCCGGATTGGAGTAGTCGACGGTGACGAGCACGCCTGGGCTCATCTCGTTGGTATCCGAGGGGTAGTTGACGCCCGGAGGGTGAGCGGACTGGGAGATGGCGCCGTCGAGGCCGAGTTCGTCAACCCAGTCCCCGTTGATCTCGGTGACGACATAGTGACCATTCGACATCGGGAACGCTCCGTTCGGGCTTCCCCATCGGATGGGTGGATGGTGCAGACAGCTGTTGGTCGTCTCCCCGAAGACCTGAGCAGGGGTATGGGCGCCGGGAGCGATGAGGAGTACCCGGCAGTTCTTGATGTCGGCGGTGATGAGATAGCCGTCTGGAAGCTGCATCGCATCGTCGGGGTTGTGGAGCTGGTTCGGTCCACTTCCAGGCTGGCCAGGTGTGCCGTAGCGGTAGACGATGTGACGAGTGGCCACGTCGATGATGCTGATGACGAAGTCGTCCTCCTGCGTCACCACGATCTCCCGCCCATCGGGGGTAAAGAAGGCGTCGTCGGGGAGGAGGAAGGTCTGGCCCGGAACTAAATCGCCTGGGCGAGGGAACTCCCACACGATCTCTCCCTGCTGGTTCACAACAAGAAGCCGGTTATTGGTTCGGTCGGCGATCAGTACCGCGGAAGGCAGGACGCTCGGATCCGAACCAGGTTGGAGGCTAGAACTGCTCAGAGGCGTGGAGAAGTCACGGTCTGCTGGTGATGGAGTTGTCGTCGACGTTGTTGAGCTGCGAGTCGTTGTCACATGGCTGGCGGAGCATCCAGCAGCAAGCACGGCGAGGAAAAGGGCGATCAGGCAGATCAGGCAGCGACCCATCGCTGAGAATCTTGCAGGAAGTGGGTGGACACTGCCCAATTGGCTCCGTGGGAGGGCCCACTCTTCCCACTTCGTGAGGCACGGTGAACGGTGGCCGTCGGAGAATCAACTGACATTGGTCCCTGTTCGCCCCGCCGCTCGGTGACCGACAATGACCTCATGGCGATCACATTTGCCTCCCTCGCGGCCTTTCTCGTTGCCGTCTGGGGAGTCGCCCATACGATTCCGACCCGACAGGTGCTCGTTGGGTTTCAGCCGATTACACAAAACAATCGCCAGGTCGTGCTCCAGGAGTGGTTGGCCGAAGCATTCACGATGTGGGGACTGGCAGGAATCATTGTTTCCGTGACCATCGTTGGCGGGGCGGGATCCCACACCAGCCAGTGGGTCTACCGCGCCGTCGCTGCGCTCTTGGTCGCATTGGCCGTACTGACCGGCCTAACTGGAGCCCGTACGCCCGTGATCTGGTTCAAGATTTGCCCCGTCCTCCTGACGTTCTCTGCGGTGCTTCTGCTAGCGGCGAGTTTGATGTAATTGGTTACGCTCCGAACCGTGACCTCGAGTTTGGGGTATCGCCGTCGCCAGCTGGGTGGCGCGCAATGAACCCTTGTCGGCCAACCTCGGCGACCGCATCATTGCGAGTCCGCTGCCGGTACCGGTAAGCTGCCACTCTCTACAACGAAGGCCCACGGACGCCGAGAAGTCCCATACTCATGAACGATCAGTCCGACTCCAACAAGGACCGCATTCGGACTCTGTGAGTCGGAGGAACCGTCGCTCAGACCAGCAAGCTGGACGACGACAAGCTCCGATCCCTTGTACGAATCACCTGGTCGTTGCGCCACTCTGGGTCGCCTTCGAGGCCAACCTCGGCACCTTGCTTCGTAGTTGCGATGCCGTCGGAGCCTGCATGGCGGTGCCCGAAACGGATCACTACCGACAATCGCTGAAGATCGGTGACACCTTGTCGGTCAGACCATGTGTGCATTGGGTGGGCTCCAAGCTGGGCTGGATCGAACGACAACAGCGTCAAGGGGCTCGGATCGTTGGCGTCGAACTCGACGAGGACTCGATTTCGCTGGCTCAGGTCCGGCAGGCCAAGAATCGAAGCATCATTCTGCTTGGCCATGAGCACTCCGGGCTGCCTCCGGAGGTCTGGCCATTCCTTGATCAAGTAATTGAGATCCCGATGTTGGGAGTCGGCAGCTCCCTCAATGTGGCAGTGGCCGGTTCTCTCGTCCTCTACAAATTGGCGGGCCTGTCCTGAGGTAGCCCGGTACGCCCGGATTGAGATGTGAGAATCAGGTGTGGAGGTCGGCTAACTGTCGACGAACCCTCCTTTCGAATCGCTGCTCACGTAGAGAAACCTCTGCAGAGCAGTCGCACGTACCTGGGCGCCGAATACCACAGCCTCGAAGGTCCCGTGTCTCGAACTCAGATCATCGACTCCGGCACCAAAGACAACGTTCCACCAATGACCACCCTCGTCGTAGGTGATCCATATGAGGTTGCCCGCGCGCGCCCAGAAGTAGGCGCCGTGTGGGGGAAGGACTCCGGAGCTGGCCACGATGCTCGCCCCTTGCAGCGCATCTACGTGAAACAAGGGACCATCGACCTTCCAGCTCGTTCCGCCATTGGTGCTGATTGCCGGATACGTCTGGGTGGAGCCTGGAAACGTGGCCAAACCGAACTTCAATTTGCCGTTGTCCGATACGGATGCCGTTATGTCGTGGCCGGGCACTGCGGTACCGGCGGGCTCGCTACTGGGCACAAAGGGCGAGGCCGGAGCCATGTATGCGTGGGCGTCGATAGTCCTATGGAGCCAGCTCGGCAATGCGGAGGAAACTGATCCCGATTCGGCTGCGCTCGAGGGCTGACCCGGGGCGAGGGCGAGGGCGACTCCGCTCGCCATGAGGGCTACCGCCAGGAGTTCAGCACCGAAACAGAAGCGTCGCATCCCGGCAATGCTTCCACCATCCTCCTCTGGAAGCTCGGAGCCTCAGGGTGCCCCTGAACGTCGAGACGGTGGGCCGCTTCGGCACTTCACGGCCACTCTTCCCGGCCGCCACCCGCAGGGTCTTCGATTTCGTCGATTCGTGGAATGCATCGATCGCTCACAGCGGCGTCAGCGTCACATGCTCGAGGCCGGTGACCTCAATGACATCACCGTTTTCGACGCTGATGGTGACGCTGGACACTGCTCCGTTCCTGGGGTTGCCGCTCATGACCTCATTGACGCCTTCGCCCGGGATGACGAAGGTGCCACTCTGCCCGGCACCCGCAGTGGCGACATACCTCCCTGGCCCGAGGTCTTGTCCCACCGTCCAAGATCCCGCATAGAGGGTCGCAGCACTATGGGTCGTCACGAACGGCGTCGATACCGGAGTGAAGATGACCTGCGAAAGGCCGGAGATCTGAATCTGATCGCCGCTTGATATCTGGACCCGGATCTTGGTAACTCCCCGGCTACCGGATGAGTCGAGAACCTCCTTGTACGAGTCCGTGCCATTGACGATGAAGTTGCCACTCTGACCTGGACCCGTCGTCACGTCGTAGAGACCCGGCGCAACATCGGTGCCGCCGGCAAAGGCCCCAGCGCCAAGAGTCACTGCGGTCCCTCTGACCTCTCTGGTAGCGCCCACGTCGTGCTCGTTGTCGTTGTCGTTGTCGTTGTCGTTGTTGTCGTTGTCGTTGTTGTCGTTGTCGTGCCCAGCGGTGTGGTCGGATTCGTCGTGCCACTTGTTGTCGCGACTTGCGGATCGGTCGTTGCGCTTGGCGATGCAGACGTCCTCGGTACCACTGGCCCGATCGATGCGGACGTCGACCCCGCCGCAGGCGCGGCTGCTCGGTGGTTGGTGCGTGTCGTTGAACTTGGGGATGACTCGCTCGAGGAAGTTGGAGACACGGACGATGATCCAAGGATCGGGAATGGTGCCCCGGCCATGCCAGAAGAGAGCGCATCGCCGCCTGTCGACGTGAGCGGTGTTGTGGATACGCTTGACATCGCAGTCGGAAGACTTGGCGAACCGGGATCGAGCCCCAAATACACAAAGATCGCCACTATGCCCAAGACACCGGCGATTCCGATCCCGTTTTGCAGGTGTCGGACACTGAACCGGTATCTGGACTCTATCGATTGATCGCGCTTTGCACGCTCCCGTTCGGACATCTCATGACCCCTTGTACCCGTGCTGCCTCAAAGTGTTGCACACGATTTCTGAGTGATCTCCTACGCGTCCGCGGTTTCGCCATCCCACTGACGCGGATTCCAACTCCAACGCCCATTCTTGCACCCGTCACGTGCTGATGTGCGTCATCGCTCATGGCGTCCACAACGCCGGTTTGTGATCACAGCAGGAGACGCTGACTCTTCGGCCGAGGAGAAGACTTGGCGAAGGATCACTCCGCCGACGAAGCGAGCGACCTCTCACACTCCCTCTTGGGGCCGGGGCACAACGGCTCCTTCACTCAAGCCGGCGCGGCTGTCGTAGGCCCCGGTACCACACGGTCAAGTGACTTCTCGCACCTCAACACGAAAACCCCTGGAGGCGGCGGGCGGAATCGAACCGCCGT
>CAVWBB010000032.1:0-123121 GCA_963753115.1 uncultured Acidimicrobiaceae bacterium | reverse complement strand
GAACGCCTCCGCCCACAAGACCCGTATTGCCTCCCTGTGGCACGAGGGCGGCACCGGCCTCGTTGCAGACAGCGACTACCGCCGCCACCTCCGAAGCGTCACCGGGGCGCACAACGGCCCTCGGATGACCTTTGAAGCGCCCGGTCCAGTCGATGGCGTACGAGGCCATTACTTCCGACTCGACGATTACATGTGCAGGGCCGACGGCCTCGCGGAGCTGCTCGAGCAGGTCTGCCGGCATGTGCTCATCTTCGCGCCAGCGCAACGGTTGCAGTCGCCCATGTCCAAGTTCGGGTCTCCGGACCAGCAGAGCGGTCCAGGGGTACCCGAGCTCAGAATGACCACTCAGCGTCGCGGTCTCCCTCTGGACCCGCCGACGCGACAAAGGTGGCATCCGTGAAACCGCCGAGCGTGTAGTTCATACGCAGCAAGTGTGATCACGGAGATCGCGTGAAATTTCAGGCAGAGGAACAACCCGCCGACGCCTCGTTACTGCACTGGTCCGAAATGGCCCGCGGCCAAGCAGACCGACGAGCGAACTCGTGCACTATCCGCTCAAGGATGGGGTGCCGAACCCGACAAGAGTGCGTAGATCTGCACCATCGGTGCCGTGTCGTTCAAAAACGACTTGCCGCCAGCGAACAACCCGGTGAGCGGATCACGCCGTTCGATCCACATCCGATCCCCATACTCCTGCGCGAGAGCCCTGTAGGCCGGGTCCGGGCTGACCCCGTCAAGAAGGAGCAGGTTCCTGAAGAACACGGCATTGAACGCCGCGCCCTGACCGACCAAACGATCCAATGAGAAATGCTGTAGGGCTGCCCTTGCGGTCCGGTGCGCCCGAGTCAAATAGCGGGCTTCGCTGGTCGCTCGATGAAGCAAGACCCCCGCCCCAATCATCGTGCCCTGGTTGTAGCTCCAAATGTCAGGGAGCACAGTGCCGTCGGCAGCAATCTGGTCGAAGTAGAGGCCGCTGCTGCTCCCGAGAGACTCATGAACCCATTCGTAGATTCGCTTCGCCCAGTCAAGTTTCGTTTCGTCGCCGTCCCGCATACCTACAAGCGCTGCCAATTCGGCGACTGGTGCGTTCGAACAGGTATTACGCGAGCTGTTCGATGCTGGCACCTTCCAACGGATGCCACCAGGATTGCTCCAGTCTGTGTTGGTCGACCACCCCGCGAGCAGGAAATCAAGCAGCCGGCGACTCAGGCCAGCGGTCTCATCGCTCCCAGTGAGCACGTGGTGGTGACAGATCGCGAGCCCCAGCCACGTGTTGTCGTCGTAGAAGACGTCGCCGCCCGGGCCGTGTGGGAACGGGGGACGGATTCGAATCCGATCGGGTTGGTGCCAGCCAGATCCGATCGATGACCCCGGTGGTATGCACGGAGTCCGTGCAAGAATCCTCGGAGCAATGCGTCAACCTCGCTGTGTCCTCCCAGGGCGGCCAGCGTGCACACTGCTGACCAGGCATCGGCATAGGGCCAGAGTGCTTCGTTGTTCCGCAGTAGCCACAACTTCCGGTGGCCCCACAGGCGAGTGCTCTTGCTGAAGAGACCGGGGGCACACAGAGCCTCAAGGGTGGCGAATGCCCGCGCCTCGTTCGATTCGTCGGTCATCACACTCCCCACACTCTTGTCACATTTCCGAGCGAACCATTCTGCATCGCCTATCGGTCAAGTCCGAATACTGCGTCGTCCGGGCATTTTCGTAAGCAACTCAGTAGCAAGGGGCCCCGGAATCGCCACACGACTCCACGAGGTCCTATGGCCGGTTATCCAAGGTCACTTCAAGCTGAACCGAAATCCACCCACTAGGACTGGGACAGATCGGTGCCGACCAGCGACGATGGGACCTACCGGGACAGCCGAGCCCTTCAGGTCGGTCGGGCAACAATCCCGTCCAGCAGCACTGCGGAGACCGTGGCCGCGTAGTCGTCGGCGTCAATGTCGGGATGGCTATCGAGATAGCCAAGCATTGCGTCGACGGCGCCCTGGTACGTCACAGCCATCAGACGGGGATCGAGTGTGCTGCGAAAATAGCCGTCCTTTTGGCCACGGCGGAAGATGGCCTCCTGAGCGCCGTACATCTCCTCGTAGTCCTGCAGGCCGAGACGAAGCGAGCCATCCGCGTTACGGAGATTGACGACGATTTCGCCGATGGCGCGCCGCTCCTTGCCGTGCGTCCGGCCCAAGGTGGCCGCACCCTGGATCGCGGTACGGATCACATCGGGGGTCGGTGCATCGAGATCGAGTGTCGAACCGACGGTGCTGCGGAGCAGGTTTAGCGTGCGGTGCGCCGTCATTTCGAACAGCTCGTCGAGGTCGGCGAAGTAATGCCACAACAAGCCCTTGGAAACGCCGGCACGGCGGGCAATGGCATCTGCGCTCGCGCCCCGGTAGCCGTGAGCGGCAAGAACTTCGACGGCCGCAGCCATCAGCTGTTCTCGCCGCTCGTCGGCGCTCAGGCGCTGTCGCCGAACAGCTTCTGCCACCTCACCTCCACGCGTGCTCCCGAAAGGAGATGATTATTACCCCGCCCATAAGGGCGGCGATCGCCACCATTTCGAAACGCATCCAGCTGGGGAACGCTCCGGGCGCCGCCGCCTCAATGATGTTGGCGACAAGGAGGACCGTAGCGATGATCGGGATGGCGACACTGGCGCGGCGACGACCCCGGAGCGACGCCCTCATTCGCATCTCGAGTAACACGGCGAACAACGACACGATTACGGCGTGGACCCAAGCGCTTGCCGTCGCCTCCTTGGATCCAAGAGCCGACAGCAGCCCGAGCACCACCAGCGTGACGATGGAAATTGCGAGGTACAGCCCGACAAAGTTTTGTAGCCATCCCCGCTGGCGGGTGGCGGCGGGGCGGGTGGATCTGGGTGCGTGATGCCTTTCAGTATTGACCATGGGGTCAATACTATTGACCATGGGGTCAATAGTCAACCGGGCCCGCTCGCCAGTTCGCATATCTCTGCCATCGTGTTCTCGATCTGGGCGTCCAGCCTTTCTCCGATGGCCGCAACCCCAGGATTGTGCAACGAGGTGAAGAGACTCGAAGGAAGCATGTAGGAGATGTGGACGCCGCTTTGGTCCTCATAGATCGCCGCCTGAAATGGGGCGAACAGGGAGCCCTTGCGCACGCTGCCGATAACCTCGGTTGCAACGAGCGGGTTGCCGACGAGGTACTGCGTCGCGCGCAAGGCGGTCCCGCGCAGGCTCATGAGCGCCCCTTGGTCGAGTCGGGACACAGCCAGAAAACCTGAGGAACCGAGTGTCGGAGTTATCGCGACTTCAACTTCTGACCATGTTGCCTGCGATCTCACAAGGGTAAGCGTGACTTTCGGGTCGAGTAGAGGAATCCGCTCGTCGAACCGGGACCGCGTGGATTCGAAATCGGACCGGCTGTCGACCGTAACCACCGAAAGATCAATGCGAGTACAAGTGGTCATGATCTTATTGTTCCCCTTGCCGTCCGGTGCTGGTTCGGAAGGGTCGTTGCCGATGGTCGACCCTGATGGCTGCGCAGAGGACTTCACGATCCCGCCTCGGCTAGAGCCTGCACGGCGCGGAGCCGACCGTCGGAAAGGCCGCGCACGAGGTTGTTCGCCTTCTCGACGAAGTTGTCCACGAACACGTACAACCCGAGCGGGCCCGGAGGAATGGAGAGGAAGACGTCCATGATCGCTACCGCTTCCTCCGTCCTGTCACTCCAATGGGTGAATGCGAAGCCCGCGGATTCGATCGTGGACCGCAAGTGGTCACCAGAGACGAGGTGACTCAGCGCTGGTTGATCAGCCCACGGAAGTGGGAAGTCGAGCTCGCCCGGCGCGCCAACGATGATGTCCCAGATGGCAAGTCGCCCTCGTGGTCGCAGCACGCGACGGGCCTCGTCGTACAGGTTGGCTTTGTCGGAGACGTTCATCTGCACGTGTTGGCTCATGACAACGGTGAAACTGGCTGCAGAAAACCGTAGGTCCGTGACGTCTCCGTGATGCACCGAGATGTGGCCGTCCAACCCGACCAGCTGGTTGAGCCAACGGGACGTGTCGCAGTATTCCCCGGTGAGATCGACGGACGTTACCCGGCAGCCGAATTGGTCTGCGAGATAGCGAGCTGCGCCGCCCACGCCGCTACCGGCGTCGAGCACCTCATCGCTGCGCTCGATCTCAGCAAGCTCGGCGAGTTGGCTGGTCGCAATTCGACCCATGGTGTGGAAATCCTCGAGGGCGGCGAGATCACCCGGCTGCAGATCGTTGAGGTCCAAGCCGGCGGCCACCAGCGCGTCCTCTATGTGGCGCCTCGAGAGGCCGGTTGCGTACTGTCGTTCGAGGCTCGTCATTGGCATTGCAGATCGTCACCGGTGATCTCGCGCATGAAGACAGAACCATTCGGCGTCTCGACGACGCGATGACGAGGCGCTGGCACGGATTCAGTCATGGGAGTGTGTCCTTTCAACCATTCGTGAGCAGAATCTCACTGCCCACCGAAAACTCGTGTCCCTGGCCGACGTCTCACGCGGTTGTGGGGAGGTCGTCTGTGGGTGCAGTGAGCCAATCGTCTCGACGTAACCGCTCGACATCGGCGAAGTCGCCGAGAATGCTCACGCCCTGGCTCATTGCGACGTCCTTGTCGAGGGCGCCCGACATCAGTCCGACGATGAGCTCGGGCGAGCCTGTGACGATGACATCGGGCGTTTGCGCTGGACCAGTGCGCACGTCAACGCGGCCGGCAGTTGATTTCAGAGTGAGAACCTCATCTCCAGTCCGGAGTTCGACCTCGATGCTGGGCCGTCCTCGGTCGACGCCACCGAACATCAAATCCAACGGGAGCTCGAGCCACCGAGCTCGAAACGTGTCGTTGCCCTGTCCTGCGAGCATCAACGGCGCGCCCCACCGGACCAGTTCGTGCACAGCCGTTCCGAGCTTTCGACCCCAATCGGTGAGCTCGTAGCGGCTCTCTCCATCGCGACCGATGACCCCCGCACTCTCGAGCTGGCGCAACCGGTCGGCGAGGAGGTTTGTGGCGATACCTGACAGTCCGTCTTGAAGCTCGCTGTAGCGCGAGGGGCGAACCAGTAGCTCGCGCACGATGAGGAGGGTCCACCGGTCTCCGACCACGTCGAGGGCTTTGGCGAGGGCGCAGTACTGGTCGTAGGAACGCATGCTCAGATTTTATACTTTAAATAATCTATTTACAACTCTTGACTTTCTAGAGTAGACACTTTATAAAATAAAGTCACCGCCCGAACAAACCCCCCTGAGGAGGTGGCTGATGCATCGAAATGTGCTGCGAGCTCCGACTGCTCCCCTGCGGGGCCGCTGAAGGTCCAGGCGCCCACGTCGAGAGGCCGGCATCGAGTCTTTGCGCTCCGCCGAGCTGCTGGCCCATGCCCGGTGCGAAGCAGCTTCCCTGCCGTGGCAACGGCACCCGACCCACATCGACAGGCATCGCGGCCTCGCCGCCAGCTCTCGTCCTGATCCGACATCACCGGATGGAAAGGAATGCATCATGACCACATCGACTGAAGCACAGCGAGGGCGCAACCGACTTGGGATCCTCGTCGCCCTGAGCTCGGCGGCATTCATCATCAGCCTCGACGTGACGATCGTCAACGTTGCCCTCCCCACCTTGGTTCGCACGCTGGGCGCTACCACCACCCAGCTGCAGTGGGTGGTCGACGCCTACAGCCTCGTCTTCGCGGCGTTCGTTCTCGCGGCGGGGAGTCTGAGTGACCGGCAGGGCCGGAAGGGAACACTGCTCATCGGCCTGGCCGTCTTTGCGTTGGGCAGTCTGGCGGGGGCGCTGGTCGACACGACGACAGGGCTCATTGCAGCCCGCTCCGTCATGGGCCTTGGCGCCGCCCTGATGTTCCCGTCCACCCTCTCGCTTCTGGTGAATGTCTTCACCGAGCGCGGCGAGCGTGCCAAGGCCATCGGGCTCTGGGGTGCCACCACGGGAGTGGGGATCGCCATGGGTCCAATCGTGGGTGGCTGGCTGTTGGAGCGCTTCTGGTGGGGAAGCATCTTCGGGTTTATGGCTGGAGTCGCCCTCGCTATTGGACTCCTCGTCGCCTGGGCAGTTCCCAGCTCTCGGGATCCCTTGACGCCACCGGTCGACTGGCGAGGCTTTGTGGTTTCGTCAGTTGCCATGGCGGCCCTGATCCTCGGGGTGATCGAAGCTCCGGACTGGGGATGGAGGTCGATCGCCGCCATCTCGACGATGACGGCGGGCGTGATTCTTCTCGCCCTCTTCGTGCTCCTCGAGCACCAGACCGATCATCCGATGCTTGACGTGTCGCTGTTTCGCAATGCCCGGTTCACTGCGGCGAGCGGATCGGTAGCGATCTCGTTCTTTGTCCTCCAGGGCTTCATCTTCTTGATAAGTCAGTACTTTCAATTCATCAAGACATTTAGCCCGCTCAGCACGGGGGTCCGCCTCCTCCCGGTCGCGAGTGCCGTCGCCGTGACATCTGTCGTTGGCACCAAGCTGGCAGTTCGAATCGGCAACAAGGTGATCGTGGCCGCTGGTCTGCTGTCCTTCGCAGCGGGGCTCTTGTGGACGGCCACGGTATCGGCGTCGACCTCCTATACCACGATCGTCTTCCAGATGCTCTTGCTCGGAGCGGGCATGGGACTGACAAGCGCTCCGGCAACCGAGGCGATCATGGGTGCGGTTCCCGAAACCAAGGCCGGCGTGGGCTCGGCCGTCAACGACGCGACTCGCCTGTTCGGAGGGACCCTCGGTGTGGCGGTGATCGGCAGCATCGCCGCCTCTCTCTACTCGAGCCGACTCGCCTCGACTGCGCCGGCAAATCTTCCGGTGCGGGCAATCTCTGTTGCGAAGGAGTCGGTTGGCGGTGCGTTCATCGCGTCACGCAGTTTGACCAGAGCTGGCCTCCCCCACGCAGGAAGCGCACTCGCGAGTAGCGCGAGCGAAGCCTTCTTGCACAGCCTCGCAGTCGGCTGCGCGGTAGCGGCTGGGGTGGCCATGATCGGAGCGCTGATCGCAGCCCTCTTCCTGCCAGCCCGACCAGGCAGCAAGAGCTCAGAGCAGGCGGTTTTATCTTCGGAAGTGATCCTCGAGACGGTCCGATTTCCCGGGAAACGGCTTGCCGCCGGATCTGTCCAGCCGCTCACCACTTCTCTCGCGCCGGCACAGAGAGAGACCCAGCCGCCTCCAACCGGTACCGACGGCCAACTACCCCAGCACTCCGAAAGGACACCATCACTGTGACATTCACCCGTTCTCGAGTCGACAGGTCTCACCTGTCCGACACCCCCTGGCGCCCAGGCCGCGGCCGGCTTCGGGCAACCGCAGCGATGACATTGCTCACTCTTACTGCGATGGTCGCGGCACCGATCGCCGTTGCAGCACCGGCATCGCCGGCATTGGCTTCTTCTACAACAGCAGGATCGTCGGCACCCGCAACAACGAAGGTGGTGTGGATTCCACGCGCCGGCTACCGGATCGCCGCGTACGTTCATCCTGGGCGCGGTCCCGCGATCGTGCTCAGCCATGGCTTCCCGGACAACCATCATCTGTATGACAGCATTGTGCCGCTGCTCGGAGATCGTGAGGTCGTCACCTTTGATTTCCTGGGCTGGGGTCGGTCGAGCAAACCCTCCCACTACTCCTACACCTTCGCGGGCCAGGAACAGGATCTCAACGCGGTGATCCAAGACCTCCACCTCGGGCGGGTCGTTCTCGTGGCACACGATGCCAGCGTTCCGGCAGTGCTCAACTGGTCACTAGATCACCCTGGTCACGTCGATTCGATAGTCCTCTCAAACGGCTTTTACGCTCCTGTTGCCGGATCCGGGCCGCCCACTCTGGCCGGCATCTTCGCGTTGGGTCAATGGCCGATCACGGCTTCGCTCGGACCGCTTCCCCCCGGGACGGCCTTCGGATTCAACAGTCTGATGAATGGGCTGTCGCACGATCCTCGTCTCCTCGGTGATTTGCTCACCTGGCAGGAGTCGACTTTCATTGCCAACCGCTCGACGGCTCGGAAGTTCATTCCCCTCTTCACCCAGCAGTTCCTCGCCAAACCCAGCACTCTGGGGCCGCTGCGCTCCTTCGCTGGCAATCTCTTCGCGGCAGTGACGGACGATGCTGCCCGTGTGCCTAGCCTCACGTCCCTCGACGTTCCTGTTCACATCGTCTGGGGTGCTCGAGACCCCAACCTCAATCTCAGCGTTGCCGACGCACTGCATCAAGACATTCCGCACAGCACGCTTACTGTCTTTCCCGGCGCGCATCACAACTTGATGCTGGACGATCCGACGCAATTTGCAGCCATAGTCAGATCCGCTGCGAGCTAACGCGTCAACGAGAAGGTGACCGTCCAAGCATGCCCGGCATGGCTCACCGATGGATCTCCGGAGCGTCACGCTCGAGCGCACCATCGTGCCAGCGGCCCACGGCTCAGGATGGAAGGGGCTGTTGTGCACGTCCCCAGGTCCGACCTCGAGCCCTTCGACAAGACCGGCCACGTGTATTGAGATAGCCGGTTTGTTCGTCCCTATGGCACAAACACGGTCCACTCCCCCGCATCGGCCGGAGTCACCCAGACCGACTCGGCGTCAGCAAGATCGAAGGGGCCGACATTCACCGTGAGCCTTCCCGCTTGGATCTCTTCACCCATTGCGGGCAACTCCCATACATAGTCGTGGGTGGACACCGACCCCTGGCCAGAGCCTTGGATTCGCAGGTCGGTTGCGCGAAGTACCACAGACGGAAGCTCGATCGTCGGTCCAGTGATTGCCCCAATCTGGATCCAATCAAGCACTCGGCTGCGGTCGGCCTGCGCCCGCACGAGCGACGTCATGGCGAGGGTCGCGTACTCGTCCCAGAGGTAGTCAACGACGATGTCCAGCGTTTGAACTGGGACTCTCTGGTGGGCCGCCCGGGTCTCGATCCCGGCACCTTGGGATTAAAAGTCCCCTGCTCTTCCGGATGAGCTAGCGGCCCCGGGACTGCAAGATAACTGACGAATGGGGTGGGTCCGGGCGAATCGGCTCTTCAGCCGATGTCCGCCAGCCTCGTCACGATCGGTCCCCACTGCTCTTCGAGCCATATCGACGGCACGGTCCCTGCCGCTCGAATCACGATCGCGTGGACGCCGACGCGATGGAGCGCTTCGGCTTCACGCATGATGGCATCCGACCCGGCATCGTCTGCCACCCCGATCAAGGCCGTGACCTCGATCTGTCCGAAGTCGCGGCCGACGTCGTCGCAGTGCCGCCGCAGCACTTCGACCTTGTGGGCGACGGTCTCCACGTCCCCGATGATGTTGCACGCGTCGGCGTAGGTGGCGACGAGACGAAGGGTCTTGCGCTCACCGCCACCGCCGATGAGCAGCCGTGGCCTGGGCGAACTGACCGGTTGGGGCGAGCATAGGGTCTCGGCCAGTTGATAGTGCTTACCGTTGTACGGGCCGTTGTCGTCACTCCACATCTGGAAGCAGATCTGCAGGGTCTCCTCCAGCCTCTCGTATCGCTCACGCAAAGGTGGAAACGGCACACCCAACCCGAGGTGCTCCCGCTGGTACCAGGCCGCTCCCAACCCCAGCTCAGCTCGACCTCCCGAGAGCACATCGAGTGTCGTGATCGTCTTGGCCAGGAGCCCCGGATGGCGATAGGTGACACCACCGACCAACATCCGGAAACGCAGGCGCTCCGTCTTGGCTGCAGCAAAGCTGAGCGTTGTATACCCCTCGAGCATCGGCTCCTCTGCAGGCCACAACATGTCCATCTGAAACCAGTGGTCCATCACCGACAGTGTGCGCACTCCGATCGCCTCTGCGGTCCGAGCCAACGTGGCAAAGGTCGGGCCGATCGCCTCCGGGCCACCCGGCCAGGTGAAGCGGGGCACGTGGACATCGAGTTCCATTTAGATCCTCCGGTCGCTGCAAGTGAGGGTACCCGCAGGGTTCACTTTGGGTGACGCGAAAGTCGGACCCGGCGAATTCCTCCTGTCAGCTTGGGACTGTCAACTTGGTACTGTCGGCCGCGAATGAGCCTGGTTCTCAACGCGCTCGACGCACCACTCGCTGGCAAGGCGCGGGTCTTTTGCCTGTCGGATGGATCGCAGCCACAGACCCTCGCCGAACTCGGAGCAGGCTCCCGGCGAGCTGCAGCTTGGCTGGAAGGCAAGGCCGGTCGCGCCGGCACGGTCGCCGCGTTGTTGACGGCGTCCCATGACTGCCTTGCCACCTTGTTCGGCGCGCTTCGATCTGGGGTGACTCTTGTGTCGCTGCCTCACCCCGCCCGTGGTATGGATGCGGGCGAGTACCTAGCCCAGATCAGCCAGATGTGTGCTCTGACGAGTGCGACGCATTTGTTGTGCGACGGCACCTTGGTCTCCCTCTTGTCGGACGTGCCCATCGACGTACATGCGTTCAGCGAACCGGCTTCGTCGGCGTCATCTGGCGCATTCGAGGGGCCGGGCAGCTTCGTGCAATTCACATCGGGAAGCACCGGAGCTCCGAGAGGCATCGCCCTGTCCCTCGACGCGCTCGACGCCAACCTCACGTCGATGTTCGGCTGGCTCGAACCCCGCGCCGGCGCCGTCGTGTGCAGTTGGTTGCCGCTCTCCCATGACATGGGACTCATTGGTCTCGCCCTCTACGCCATCTGCTCCGTCAATCCCCCTTGGTCGGTGCCGACGGACCTGGTCCTCATGACTCCGGAGTCCTTC
The DNA here is from genome assembly GCA_963753115.1 of uncultured Acidimicrobiaceae bacterium. GTDB lineage: Bacteria > Actinomycetota > Acidimicrobiia > Acidimicrobiales > RAAP-2 > Bog-473. Next base: position 112,418 of record CAVWBB010000032.1, on the reverse strand, counting down.
ATGGCTGACCCCAGGAGCTGGATGCGCGCCTGCTCGGACTATCGGGCCACCTCCACCACTGCACCACCCTTCGCGCTGCGCCTGGCGTCCCGCGTTCTCCGCTCGTCGGGTTCGTTCGATCTGTCCTCGCTGCGCAGCTTCGTCGTCGGCAGCGAGCCGGTCCCGGCAGACGGCCTGCGAGAATTCGAAGCCATGGGCCGAGACTTCGGTCTCTCCCCTCACGCGTTGTGCCCCGGATACGGCTTGGCGGAGGCCGCCCTGGCCGTCGCGATCGACCCGACGACTTCACCTTGGTCGTCGGTCCGGGTCGACTCCGATGCCTTGGCCGCCAGCGAATGGTGCGAAGTCGTCAACGGCGGGACTGAGCTTGTCTCGTGCGGTCCTCCCGTCCCCGACACGGAGGTGCGGACGAGCGGGGTCACTGCGCTGGGCGAACTCGAGATCCGGACCCCGTCCTTGCTCGACGGCTACGTCGGGGACGGGACATCACCCTTGACCGACGACGGTTGGCTTCACACGGCAGATCTGGCCTATCTGCGCCATGGCGACGTGTTCATTGCCGGCCGGACGGATGACGTCCTCATTGTCGCCGGGCGGAACATCGACGCCCGGGCCCTGGATGCACTCGTGGACGCCCACCCTGCCTGTCGGCCCGGCAACGTCGCCTGCGTCTCGGACGGCGCAGGGCGCTACGTCGTCGTGCTGGAACCCCGATCCCCTGACATGGGCAAGGACGAGCTCCGCGCCCTCGCCCGCGAGGTCCGCGGATCCTTGGCCCGACAGTTCGCTGCCGGCCCCTCCGCCGTCGTGTTCATAGAGCGGGGATCGCTCCCGAAGACGCCGAGTGGCAAGGTGCGTCGCAACCACTTGCACACGCTCCTGGCCGAGGGCGGCTTGCAGGTGATCGTGTCGGGGTGAAGTGCGGTCTCTGGCGGTGGCCCCAACGACCAGCAGGGCGAAACGTCGATGGCCCACCGGTCGCGGCCTGGTGGCGTCCTGATACTGTCGGCCGCACCGGGCGTCCGGCTGCCCGATGGCAAGACGAGGGGAAATGTCGAACGGGAACACCCGCACCGATGTCATGTCACTCGACGAGTTCACGGCATGGTTCGTCACAGAGATCGAATGGAGCCCGGCTGAGATCTCTGCGGAGAACGATCTCGTGGAGGATCTCGGGATGGACTCCGTGGGCGCCGTCGACCTGATGGGCGCGATCGAGGACGCTGTCGGGGGCGATGTGATCATGCCGATCGAGCTGCTGTTGCAGATCACGACGGTGCGCGACGCCTACCTGCAGTACTGCGCCCTCGCACATCTGCCTTATGAGAGCGACCTCGACCGATGACCGGGCCGAGAACCGGAAGTGAGGAAGTTGGTCTCTCTCCCAGCCTGCAGACGCGGCGCCTCCATCTCCGGATGCTTACCAACGAAGACCATGCACCGCTCTACCGACTCTCGAGCGACCCCGATGTCACATTCCAGTGGCGCTTCCGCGGCACGACGCCCAGCTATGACGATTTCCTCAAGCAGCTGTATCCAGGGGTGCTGTGCCAGTTCGTCGTGAGCCCGCACGGGTCCCAGGAGGTCCTCGGCCTCGTCGTGGCCTACAACGCTGACTTCCGGCATCGCTTTTGCCACGCCGCAGTCGTGATGCACCCGCGCCTGCACCGCCGCGGCCTGGGGATCGAGGCGTTCATGGGCCTGGCCCGCTACGTCTACTACGGCTGGGACTTCCGCATGATCATCATGGAGACGGTCGGCATCGCCTATGAGAGCTTCGCCTCCGGTGAGGCGGCGGGCTACTTCACTGTCGAGGGCCGCATCCGGGACCAGTTCTATTACGGCGGCCAGTACTGGGACGGAATCTCCGTGACTCATCGCCGCGACCAATTCGAGAAGGTCATGCAGGGTCGAGTCGGGCAGCTGTTGGCTCCCGGACGCCGAGTGAAGGTCCCGCCGCCCAAGTAACCCACGGACTGACATTTGCGGAGGCCGGGGGACGGCACCACCCCGCTGGAGACGCGATGGCGCCTCGGATCCCGTCCCGCTGCATCGGGTGACCGTAGGCTGCTGGCATGCATTCGAAGGTCTTTCGCCGCTCAGCCGCTCTCGTCGTTGCCCTGATCGCGACGCCAACCATGCTCGGGGCGTTCTCCGGTGCCGCCGCCGCACAGGACACGACCACGACGACGGCGGTCGTGACGACCACCACGGCCGCACCAACGACGACGACTGTGCCACCGACGACGGCGCCGACGACCACGACCACCCTTCCTGCGACCACCACGACGCGGCAGCGTCCGACCACGACGACGTCGAGCTCCACCACCACGACGACGGTTGCCAAGGCAACGTCGAACTCCAAGACGTGGGGTTGGGTGCTGCTGGCTGTGGTCATCGCCCTGGCGGCGCTCTTGGTCGGCCTCCTCATCGCGCGGTCCAAGCGGCAGGGCCGCGAGGTCGACTGGGAGCGCTCCGTGCGACCTGCTGTGACCGCAGCCGAGTTGGCCAGGGAACTCGTTCTCTCACAGTCGGAGACCGACGCTGCACAACGTCGAGCCAACGTCGGTGTGCAAGTCGATGACGCCGTCGGCGGTCTCGAGCGCGCCGCGGCGGCAGCACCCGATGAGGCACACCGCGCACTGTGCATGCGCTGTGCGGACAGCCTGCGCGGCCTCGCGTTCGCGATCGAGGCAGACCACCTGATGCGCTCCGGGGGCCAGACCCCCACTGGGGAGCAGCTCGCCTCTGCCGATTTGGCCCGACGGAACCGCTCGGCCGAGCTGAACGCTGCTCTCGCGGACCTCAAGGCTGCGATCGCGCCGACGAAGTAAGGCCGACTGCAGCCGTTCGGATCGGCGACGAACCAGCTACTCCTCCCGTAACAGAACCGCCGTGCGCGTGCGCGCTGCTGTTCGGGCCGGAATGGCCGCCACGAGGTTGGCAAGCAGGATGGTTCCCGCTGCGACCACGACGACCGACGGGACGGACACCGTGGGGTACGGCACGGCGCTGATCTGCCGCGCGAACAGATCCCAGAGCACTCGCCCGACGACCAGCCCGAACGGGATCCCGATCACGATTCCCACGACCGCGGCAACCGTCGCCTGCCAGGCCACTGCCGAGGCGAGCTGCCGCCGCACGAAGCCGATCGTCTTCAGCAGCGCGAGGTCGCGGCGGCGTTGGCGAACCGAGGCGACGAGGGTAAGGGTGAGGGCTGCCACCGCACCCAACACCAACGCCGCCACGAGGAGCGCGGGTGTCATTCCGATCGTCTTGTAGTTGACGATCTCAGCTGGGCGCTGGACCCCCTGTACGACGATGGCATTGCCGGCAGATCCACCTGGCGCTGCAGCGAAAGCCTGGTCCGCTGCCGCGACGATCCGGTTGAGTCCGGCCAGCGCGGCGGCAGACGGGACCCCCGGTCGAATCCGGACCAGGACCAGATTCGGGCCGGTGAGGGCAGGGTTGGGGCCGGTGTCGATGGCAGCAACGAACGATTTCGGCAGGTCCTGCAGAGAGAGCAGTAGTCCTGTGCCCATGGACGTGTGGTCGGAAACGGTGCTGGCGAACCCGATGGCGGGAAAGGTGGCGGTGCCGACGATGCGAAGGCGCGTCGGCGGGATGTAGTACGGCCCATCCGTGGGAGCACCGAACGAGATGGTGACGTCCTGGCCGAGACGCTTGTGCAGCTGCGCCATGGTTGCGGCACCGAGCACAACCTCACGGCCTCCCTCCAGCCCGTGTCCGGCTGAGGATAGGTGGCGCCACAGGGGCGCCGTCGTTCTCCAGGAGGAACGGGACCTCCTGACCGTCCAACTGCAGGTTGTTGAAGGAAGCTCCGGAGTAGGCCGCGACGTCCTTGTCGTGCTTGAGCATCGTCAACGCGACCTGAGGGACCTCGCCCCCACCGGAACCGACCGGGTTGAGGATGTATGTCCAATTCCATCCGTAGAGCGGCGGTGTGGCGACCAGCGTCTGCAGGCTGTTGCCGAACGTCAACGTCGTGACGACGAGCGCCACTGCCAGCACCGAGCCGAGCAATGCTGAGCGCACGGGCACGGCGGCCCGGCCCTCACCGGGCTCCAGCGCCATCCGGACACCGATCACACCTGGCGCGGAGAGTCCGGCGCGCGCCACGAACCCCACGACGCGAGCTCCTGACGTCGTGCGGACGGGCGTCGCGTGCGCAACCCGCTGGGGGGCGGTCGCGAGCGCCAACATGGCGGCGACCGCGCCGAGCACCACGATGAGGAGCAGGAAGCCGAAGCCGAGCACCGTCCAGTCGAAGGAGAAGCCGCGGCCAGGGAAGACGGCGCGAACTGGGCCGAGAGGTGCCAGGGGCGACAAGGCGACCGCGATGCCGACCGCCAGGATCGATCCGATCGCGATCGCGGCCTCCAGACCGATCAGGCTGTCGAGGAGGGTATCCGTCGTATCCGCGCCCAGGGACCGCAGGATCTGCAGATCGTCGCGGCTGACGCGAAGCCGGCGAGCGATCAACTGCGTCGCGATGAGGACGGCCGCGAGGAGCGCGATGGCCCCGAAGACCCCCAGCGCGATGGAAATCGGCTTCAGCGCATTGTCTGCCTTGGCGACGACCGGCGCCAGGGCGTGGTCCGTGACTTGGAACCCGCGTGGGGTGAGGCGGGCGAGCTCGCGCTCGACACGCGGCACCGTGGCAGTCCCTCCCGTTGTCGTGATGCCGAAGGTGAGCGCCCCGGATAAGCCCCCGTGTGCCAGCGCCTCACGGGCGAAGGCCGGAGTCAGCGGGATGAACGTGGGCAGCGTGTCGACGTCGTCCTCGACGATCTCCGAGTTCAACGAGGCCAGACCGACGAGTTTCATGTTCACCCGGAGCGCAGGTGGCACCGCCTTGGTCCCGAACTGTCGGAGCGACTGCTGGGCATTGGAGTAGAACCCGAAGGGGATCACCTGGCCGACGTGGAACCCGAGGAGCTTGGCCACGACGGGCGCCATGACGATCTCGTCAGGACGTTGGGGGGACGCCAGTCGCCCCTCGTTCACGATCATGCGGTCCTGGGTGAAGAAGAGCCCGTTGACACTGGCCACCGGGAACGCCAGTCCCGTCACCCGTATCCTCGGGGTGCCGTCGCGAGTGAGCGGAGCACCGACCGCGATGAAGGCGGCGGCGACGTGTCTGACCCCGGGCAACCGGGCTATCTCCCGAGTAAGCGATGCCCGATAGTCGAGATTCGTGGCTCCGCCCGAGTAGATCGACACCTGCAGGTCCGAAGGGTTTGTCGTGGCCAGGAGGTCCGTGAACGACGACTGGGTGCGGCGAGCGGCGCTGAGGCTGCCCAGGCCCAGTCCACCCACCAGGCCGAGCAAGATGATCAGGGCGAGGTAGCCGCCCCGGCTCCGCCGGAAGGTCGATCGTGCGCGGTACCGGGCCAGGTCGAGGCGTTGCTCGATCACGGCACCGATTCTTCCCCGTCGCCCTGCGTCATTGTCCTGCAGTCTGCGTGAGGGGACACCTTCGCCCAAGGGTGCCACCGCGACCTGCTCTCGGGGTGGCAGCACCACGGACACCCTGGTCATGCAGCACAGGCGCGCTACCGTACGCATGGCATGGCGAGCATCAGGGTGGTTCTGGCGGAGGACAATGCACTCCTGCGGGAGGGGATCTCACGGATCATCGACGGCGAACCGGACCTCGACCTCGTGGGCCGGGCCGCCGATCTGCCCGAACTCCTGGAGCTGATCGAGGAGACCTCCCCAGCGGTCGTCGTCACCGACATCCGAATGCCGCCGACCGGGACGGACGAAGGGATCCAGGCCGCCTCGTGGCTGCGCGAGCACAAGCCCGACGTGGGTGTGGTGGTGCTCAGCCAGTTCAAGACCCCCTCCTACGCCCTGGCCCTCCTCGAAACGGGGTCCGCCGGACGGGGCTACCTCCTGAAGGAACAGGTCGCGGGCGCCGACGAGCTCGCCCAGGCCATCCGGACCGTCGCCGCCGGTGGCTCCATGATCGACCCCCAGATCGTCGACGAGTTGATTGAGGCGAAGTCATCCCGCCGGAAATCGGATCTGTCGTGGCTTACGCCCCGAGAATCGGAGATCCTGGGCGAAATGGCGAAGGGCAAGAGCAACGCCGCCATCGCCTCGTCCCTGCAGATTTCGGAGCGCGCGGTGGAGAAGCACACGAACTCCATCTTCTCGAAGCTCGGTCTGACGCGAGGAGCGCGACGTCAACCGCAGAGTCAAGGCCGTGCTCGTCTACCTCAGCAACCCCGGGGGAGGGTGACACCACCACGTCGGCATGTGTGGCACCACCACGGTCACGGCACCCGGAGCCGTGAGACAATGGGCGGATGAGCGATCGGCTCCCCGTCCTGATCGTCGACGACCAGGCACCGTTCCGAGCCGCCATGAAAGCCGTGCTGAAGCGGGCCACAGAGTTCGAGCTGGTGGGCGAGGCGGCCAACGGAACCGAGGCCGTGTCGCTCGAGCAAGAGCTCAGTCCCGCGCTGGTCCTCATGGACATCAACATGCCGGAAATGAACGGCATTGAGGCAGCCCGCACCATGGTGGCGCGGCATCCTGAGGTCGTGGTGATCCTGTGCTCGACCTATGACGCCGGAGACCTCCCCCCCGAGGTGGCCACGAGCGGCGCCCGCGCCTACCTCAACAAGGAGCATCTGGGTGCCGACACGCTGCGTCGGCTCTGGGAGGGGCGTCATGCCCAGGAGTTCGTTTCAGCTTGAGCAGCCCGTCCCTACACCAGCGGGACTGAGCCCCGGACCTGGGATCCCTTCCCGATCTCGGAGTCCCACCGGACCGTCCCACCGATGGCGCCGAGTCGGTCAGCCATGTTGATGTAGCCGTGACCCCGCTGCGCCGTTTCCGCGTCGTACCCCGGCCCGTCGTCGGAGACCGTGAACAGCAGGCCGCCGGACTCCTCCCACAAGTGGACCTCCACACGGGCGTCCGGGGCGTGTTTCGCGGCGTTCTGCAAGGCCTCCAGGCAGCAGAAGTAGATGGCTGCCTCCGTCTCGGACGGGTAACGCCCGATGCCATCGGACACGATGTTCACGGGGAGCGGGTTTCGGCTCGCGGCGGCGCGCAACGCCTCGACGAGACCGCTGTCGACGAGCAGCGGTGGGTAGATGCCATGTGCCAGCTCCCGGAGCTCTTGAATGGTCTCCTGGACCTCGCCGGCGAGCTGGTCCAGCATCTCCATGCCGGCTTCCTGGTCGTCAACGATGATGTCCTTGGCCAACCGGAGATTGACGGCCAGCGCCACCAAATGTTGTTGCGCGCCGTCGTGCAGGTTGCGCTCGACCCGGCGTCGTTCGGCGTCCCCGCTGGCAACGATCCTGGCCCGGGACTCGCGCAATGCATCCGCCTGCTTTCGGACCTCGTCCAACGTGGTCTGCAGGGCGGTGTCGAGCTGGGAGTTGTGCAGGGCCAACCCCACCTGACGGGCGAGATCGGCCAGCACCCGGTCATCGTCCTCGGAGAAGGCGCTGGCCAGCGACGATCGCTCCACGACGATCAGCCCGAGCAACTCGCCCGCGTGGCTGACGGGGGCCACCCGGACCTGCTCCCCCTCGCGTCCCTGCATGAGCGCGGGGAGCCAGACGGCGGCCCAGGCGGTCCCAGAGACACCGGCCCGTGTCACGACCGGACGCTCCCGGGGCGAAACGACCAGCGATCCGGGACCCAGGTCGGGCACGGACGCCGTGCGCTCCAGCACCTCACCCGTTCCCGCGTAGACCTCGGCACTGGCGAGGTCCATGGTCTTGCGCAGTGATTCGGCGAGTTGGAGCAGCAATTCGTCCATGGGGATGGCCCGGGTGAGCCTGCTCCCGAAGGTGCGCAGGACCTCGTCGGGCGCCTCTCGTGATCCGTAGACGAACCGGGTGGCCGAATCGAGGAAGCGTGCCCGCACGGGCACGAAGATGAGGGCGGCCACCCCGGACGCGATCATGGAGAGGGCAAGGACCTCTTTGTCACCCGTCGTCTTCGGTGCATGACCGAGACCGAGAACGACCACCAGGTAGATCGCCGACACCACCACGACGAACCCGAACACTGCGAGCACCTGGACCAGGCCCCTGCTCGCGTGCGGCCCGAGCCTCCTGTTCTCCGCGGCCAGCAGGCCGAGTGGGACGAGGACGGTTGCTCCTGCAGTGACGGCGCCGAGCTGCGCAGGCCAGCCCACCAGCAGGTGCAACACCGTCGCCCCCAGCGCGACCGTCGCCGCCAGGGACACCCCGATTCCGAACCATTCCATCCGCTCGCGGTGATGCCCGATGGACCCGATGTAGCGGCTGCGCATCGGCGCGATCGCGAGGACGCCGGCGATGGACCAGCTGATCGCGCCGTCGGCCAGGCTGAAGGCCCGGTCGTCCAGGAGAAACGCGAGCCCGATGGCGATCGCCACGACGTAGCCCGTGACCGCCATGACGCGTCGCACGGAATCGTGGAGTCGCCCGTCGGGCAAGGCAAGGAGGAAGTGAAACGAAATGCCCGTCACGAGAAGAGCCGCGAGTGTGGCGACGTCGCGGGCGCCGCCCGAGGCGTGGAGCAGGTCGGCTTTGCGGCCGGCACCCAGCGCGACGGCGGCCACCAGGGCGTCGACCGCGGCCAGGAGGTGGAACGGTGAGGCCTTGGTCCCGGCCCGTTCCCGGACGCGCGTGTCCACGACGCCGACCAGGGCCCAAGCCAGGGTGAGGCCGAACGCGACCGCGATGGTCGGCGCGATGCCGCCGGGCACAGCGACGCGCCACCCGATGACGACTCCTGCCACCGTCAACCCGAAGAGAACGAACTGGAGCATCCTGAAGGACCCGAAGGACGCCGACCCTGACGTGGGCGCGGCAACGGAGGGCTCGCTCCCCACCGCCACGTGCACTTCGTCGTGCAGGGTCATCGGACCGAAACGCTCAGGACTGGACGGCCACTGGGATCTCCGACTCCTCGTCCGTCGAGATCCTGCCGTCCCGCATGCGCACGATCCGGGCCGCTGCCGATGCGACGTTGGCGTCATGGGTCACGAGCACGATCGTCTGTCCGCCGGTGTGCAGGCGGCTCAAGAGCTCAATGACCTCTTGACCGCCCTCGGAGTCCAGGGCGCCGGTTGGCTCGTCCGCCAGCAACAGCGTCGGCTCGTTGGCCAAGGCCCGTGCAATGGCCAGCCGTTGCCGCTGCCCGCCCGAGAGCATGCCCGGCACGGTCGATGCCTTGTCACCGATTCCCAGCAGATCGAGAAGATCGCGGGCACGCGTCTCGGCCAGCTTCCGCTTCCGCCCAGCGATGACCGCCGGCAGGGCAACGTTCTCCAGGACGGTCATCCCTTCCAGCAGGTTGAAGAACTGGAAGACGATCCCGATGTGACGTCGCCGGAGCTGCGACAGTTCGTCCTCGGTGCGGCCGGTGACCAGCTCACCGGCGACGGTGATCGTCCCCTCGTCGGCCACGTCGAGCCCGGCGATCAGGTTGAGCAAGGTCGACTTGCCACAACCGGACGGACCCATCAACGCGACGAAGTCCCCCGACGGGACGACCAGGTTGGCGCCTCGCAGCGCTCGCACCGGGGCATTCTCAGCCTCGAAGGTCTTGCGGACTTTCTCTGCGACCAAGGCGTCCATGTCAGGTTCCTTCTTTCGCCAGGACGTCGCCTGATCGGCGTCCGTCGTCCACCAGTTTGTATGCGATGACGGGTGTCTCGCGTCCCTTGACCAATTGCGGGGGCAGAGCGGCCGTGCGGCGTGCCACCTCCCAGGCGTCGACCGTGCCCTGGGAGACCACGATCTCACCTGCGTCTGCCAGTTGCTGCAGCCGCTGGGACATGTTGACCGTGTCCCCGACGAGGGTGTATTCCAAGCGCTCTTCCGAGCCGAGCAGGGCGGCGGCGGCCTCCCCGGTCGAGAGGCCCAGGCCGAGGCCGAACGGCGGCAGCCCCTCCTCCTCCCATCTGCGGTTGATGACGGCCTGCTTCTCGTGCATGGCGAGTGCCGCCCCCACGGCCCGATCGGCATGATCCACCTGTTCGAAAGGCGCACCGAACACCGCCATGACTGCGTCCCCCACGAACTGCATGACCGTCCCGTTCTCCCCGAGGATGGCATCGTTCATGGCGGCGCGGTGGGTGTTGAGCTGACCGGCCAGTTGGCTCGGATCCGCGTGCTCGGCGATGGTCGAGTACGAGCGGATGTCGCTCATGAGCACCGTCACCACGACCCGCTCTGTCTCACCGATCTGGCGGCCGTCACGCCTCAGTTTCTCGGCCAAGCCTCCAGGAAGCAGCCGCGACAACGTCTCGCCCTGTTCCTCACGGTCGACAATTGCCTTGTGCAACAGCCGCAGGCGCTGGAGCGCTCCTTCCGTGCCAGCCGAGACTCCCTCGGCCAGCTTGACGAACACGGCTTCGACTTCGGCATCGACCGCCTCGGGTGGGAGCCGCCTCGCTGCCGCAATGGCCTTGATCGGCTTGCCCTCGGCCACCATCCCCAGGAGCTCTTCCTCCGGAGGTGTGAGGCCGCCGTGTGCGGTCATGGGTCGCAGCAGCGCGTCGACGATGGCGGGGTCGAGCGCGTTCCCGCCGGTGGCGACGGAACGGATCGCATCGACCAGCTGGTCCCCCTGAGCGATGTGATCCTTCAGCAGGTAGCCGTAGCCCGCTGAGCCTTCGGCCAGCAGGGAGACGGCATACTCCGGGTCGTCGTACTGCGAGAGGATGACGACGCCGGTACCGGGATGCCGCTTGCGCACCTCCTTCGCGGCGTCGATGCCTTCACGGTTGAAGTCCGGCGGCATCCTGATGTCGGTCACGAGGACCTGCGGGTGCAGGGTCGTGGCCCCGTCGACAACCTCGTCGTAATCCGCAGCCACGCCGACGATTCGCAGATCGGCGTGTCGCTCAATCAGCGCCTTGACACCCTCGCGGACGATGAGGTTGTCATCGGCCAGGAACACCGAGATCGTGCTGGAACCGCCCGCTTCGTCATCCACGGTGTAGTTCTCACACACACCGAGTGCTCGGAAAAGGTGGGGACCATCCCGATCCTGGTGGTGCTAGGCACACCATGTGATGCCTGTCACCACACTCGTCAACCCGGATCCTCCGGTAGAGGCTGAGTCCATGAGCACAGAAGGGTTGACCCGCCACAACGGACTCGTCACTTCTCTCTCCTGGATCCCGACCGAGGCAATCCAGGGGGCGCAGCGGCTGGCGTTCGACTCAGGGATCACGCACTACGACCCGCCTCCCCCGAGTGAGGGCATGGACGTCGAGCGGCTGCGGGACGAGGACCGGTTCCGCTTCGCCAACGAGCTCCGAGCCTTCGTCACGGTGGACGGCGGGCAGATCGTCGACTGCGGTTACGAGGGTGGGGGGCTCATGGGCACCACCTTGGTCAACCTGGGCGCGGTGCGCCATCGCTTCCAAGCCGTGCAGTTGCCGGACATTCAGCGCCCTCCCGAGCACGGAGAGGGCTGGGTCCGTTTCGTCCAGACCTGCGGCGGTCGCACCGGCGTTCCAGCGCCACGACGGGTGCGGCGGCGCCCCTTCGTCCAGTGGCAGGCCCCACTGGTGTGGACGACGCTGTCACTGACCCTGTACGCGGACGGACGATCGGAGCACGAGCTCGTCGGCGCGAGCCGGTTCCCCCGGCACTGGGTGTACGGCTCGGACCAGAAGCTGTCACACAAGTCGGGCCTGACCGACTTCAAGGACTGGTACCGCAAGTCGTTTGGCAAGCACAGCCCGTGGGGCGACGAGGACTCCGAGGCGCTGGTGTCCGCCGTCGAGAGCGCGCTCGAGACATCCCTGTCGGCACAGCTGATGCAGGGGGGCGGCAAGCGCCGCATCGAGCGGTTCCCCGCCGGCACGATCCTGTTCGGGGAGGGCGAGCCGGGTACCGAGGTCCTGCTGATCCTCGACGGCATCGTCCGCGTGGAGCGGGGCGGGGAGCGCCTGGCCGAGTACGGGCCCGGGGCGCTGCTCGGCGAGCGGGCGCACCTCGAGGGCGGCGTTCGTACGTCGAGCAACATCGCGGTGACGCCATGCCGTGTGGCGCTCTTCGAAGCCGACCTCATTCAGCGCGCACATCTGGAGGAGCTGTCCGCGGGGCATCGCCGCGAGGACCGGGCGCGAGACTGAACGCGTGCGTGTGACCTTCTGCGGGACCCGCGGCTCGACCCCCGCACCCGGTCTCGACTACATCCGATTCGGCGGGCACACCTCATGTGTCGCGCTGTCGCATGACGACAACGATGACGTGCAGGGTCCATCCTTGCTGCTCGATGCCGGCACTGGTCTGCGGCGCCTTTCCGCACTCCTCGGCGATGCTCCGTTCCGCGGCACCGTCCTGCTGACGCATCTGCACTGGGACCATGTGCAGGGCCTCCCCTTCTTCCGGGCCGGCGATCGTGACGACGCCCGGGTCGACCTGCTGCTGCCCGACCAGGCGGACGGCTCCGACGCGGAAACGATGCTGGCCCGCATGATGTCGCCGCCGTTCTTTCCCATCGAACCGTCGGCGCTCCGCGGCCAGTGGCGGTTCGGCCTCGTCCCGGGCGAGGCGTTCACGGCCGAAGGTTTCGAGGTGCTCGCCCTCGATGTCCCCCACAAGGGCGGCCACACGGTGGGGTTCCGGATCAGTGACGGGCACTCCTCCGTCGCCTACGTCCCCGACCACTGCCCGACCGCGCTCGGACCGGGGCCCAGCGGCATCGGCGAGTACCACGAGAATGCCCTCCGTCTCGCTGCAGAGGTCGATCTCCTGATCCACGACGCCCACCTCCGCGCGGAAGAGGTGGAGGCCGAGGGGTCGTTCGGGCATGCCGCGGCGGAATATGCCGTGCACCTCGGCACCCTCGCCGGGGCACGCAAGGTCGCGCTCTTCCACCATCGGCCGGAACGCAGCGATGCCGAGATCGAACGCACCGTCTGCCGCTTCGCCGGGAACCCCGTGCCCGTCGTGGGTGCGGCGGAGACACTGACCGTACGCGTGTGATCCGCCGATGAGGCCCGCGGACGCCATCGTCGTCGGCGCCGGCCCCAACGGGCTGGTTGCCGCACTCGTGCTGGCCCGGACCGGCCTGGCCGTCGACGTGTACGAAGCTGCGGACGAGCCCGGCGGCGGCTGCCGCACCGCCGAGCTGACGCTGCCGGGGTTCCGCCACGACATCTGCTCGGCCGTCCACCCGCTGCTGCTGGCCTCGCCGGCCTTCCACGACATCGACCTCTACGGGCACGGCGTCCGCCTGCTGACCCCGGCGGTCGCCTTCGCCCATCCCCTGGGTGGGACGCGTGCCGTGTCCATCGGTCCCGATGTTGGCGACGTCGCGCGCTCGCTCGGAACGGACGGGCCGGCCTACACACGGCTCTTCGCGCCACTCGTCGAGAACCTGGACAACATCCTGCCGGCCTTCCTCGGTTCCATGCGCGACATCCCTGCCCACCCGCTGGCAGCCGCTGGCTTCGCGCTCCGCGGGCTGTCCTCGGCCCAACGCCTGGCCCGTCGATTCCACACGGATGAGGGCCGGGCACTCGTGGCCGGAACCGCGGCCCACTCCATGCTGCCGCTGACCGCGCCGCTCTCCGGCGTCTTCCCTCGCCTCTTCACCGCGCTGGCTCACCGCTATGGCTGGCCCGTCGTCGAGGGTGGCAGCAGCGCCATCGTCGACGCCCTCCTCGCCGAGCTCGCGGCGGCGGGCGGCCGGATTGAGACGGGCTGTCTGGTGAAACGGTTGGACGAACTCCCTCCGGCCCGGGCGGTCCTGCTCGACGTCACGCCACGACAGCTGATCGAAATGGCGGGAGAGTCGCTGCCGAGCGGCTATGGCCGCGCCCTGGCCCGGTACCGCTACGGGCCGGGCGTGTGCAAGGTCGACTGGGCTTTGCGCGGACCGGTGCCGTGGAGCGCCGAAGGCTGCCGTGAGGCCGTCACCGTGCACGTGGGTGGCACCTTCGAAGAGATCGCCCGGAGTGAGGCCGACGTCAACGCCGGCCGCCACCCAGAGCGACCCTATTGCCTCGTGACCCAGCCCTGCGTGGTCGATCCTGAGCGGGCGCCGACAGGGCGGCATACGTTGTGGGCCTACTGCCACGTCCCCAACGGATCCGTCGGTGGACATGACCGAAAGAATCGAGTCACAGATCGAACGGTTCGCCCCGGGGTTCCGTGACCTGGTCCTGGCGCGGTCGACGTTCACGGCGGTGGACGCCGAGGAGCACAACCCGAGCTACGTCGGCGGGGACATCAATGCCGGAGCGGCGACGCTTCGCCAGATGATCCTCCGTCCGACAGCTCGGTGGAACCCGTACCGCACTGCGATGAAGGGCGTCTACCTGTGCTCCGCTGCCACCCCGCCCGGGGGCGGCGTCCACGGCATGTGCGGACTGGGAGCGGCGCAGGCTGCGCTGCACGACCTCGGGCGCCACGAGAACGCGACCCGCGAGACCTGATGGGTCGAGCGCTCCCCTTTGCGTGGTACCGGCTCCGGTCGACCTTCCGGTCGGAGCTCTCCTACTTCCTCTCCGTCATGATCCTCGTGGGCGCGATGGGGGGCTTCGCGCTGGGCTCCATTGAGGCGGCGCGCAGCACCGAGTCCTCCTACACGGACTTCGTGACGGCTTCGCACGTCCCGCAGCTCTTCGTCCTCGATGGCGTCATCAACCCGGGCATCGGCCTCGACTCGGCCTACAATCCTTCGCTGCTCCGAACGCTGTCCCACCTGCCCCACGTGGAGCGGGTCGAGAGCACCGTGGAGCTCAACCTGGGCCCGTTGACCGCTCGGGGACTGCCGTATGCGAACTCGGCAATTGCCCCCCCTGCCGAGGCAACCGTGGGTGGACTCGACTTCAACGAGGACCCCGTTGCCATCACCGAGGGGCGGATGGTCGACCCGCGCAAGCCGGACGAGATCGTCGTCGATGCTGCCAGCGCCAAGGCGCTGGGCTACCACGTGGGCGAAGAAATCAGAGTCGGATGGGTGACCAACGCGCAGAGCTCGTCGGGCAATTTCAACCCCAACCAGCCGATCCCGGTTCATCAACGGGCGCGGGTGAAGATCGTCGGCATCACCAACGGGCGGGCGACCACGCTGTTCCAGGACCAGAACAATGCGAACGGCCAGTCGATCATGTTGTTCACACCCGCCCTCACGAACAAGCTCCTCGCCTGCTGCAGCAACGACATGGTCAGCGCGCTGACGCTGCAGGGCGGTGAACGCCACCTCTCAACGGTGGAGGCGGCGGTGAAGCGTGCGCTGCCCAAGGGGCTTCCGTTCGTCTACCAGGAGTCACAAGACATCATCGCGACCGCCAACGCCACACTTCGCCCGGAGACGATCGCCCTCAACGTCTTCGGCGGCATCATGGGGGTCGCCGCCCTCCTCATCGCCGGGCAGGTGATCAGTCGTCGGGTCCGGCTGCGGGCACCCGACCTCGACATCGCCCGGGCCCTCGGAGCGGACCCACCAATGTGCCTGTGGGACGGACTCCTCGGCTCGCTCGGCGCCCTGCTGCTTGGCTCGCTGCTCGCCGGCGTCGTGGCCGTGGCCTTGTCGCCGCTCGGGCCCCTCGGACCGGTGCAGCCGTTCCTCAGGGTGTCGCTCCATCCCGACTGGACGGTGATCGGCGTCGGCGTCGCGATCCTGGCCGTCGTCCTTGGCGGCGTGGCCGTGCTGGGATCCTTCCGTTCGCTGCCCGACCGTGCCCGAAACCGAGGGGACCGCTTCACGTCCTCGCGGGTCACGTCGGCGGCCACCCGGGCCGGTCTCCCCCCTGCGGCGGTCACCGGCGTGCGCTTCGCCCTCGAGCCGGGTGTGGGCCGGACCGCGGTTCCCGTCCGGTCCGCCATCCTGGGTGCCATCCTGGCGGTCACCGTGGTCGTCGCGACAGTGACCTTCGGGTCGAGCCTCAATACCCTCGTGTCGCACCCGGCCCTGTACGGCTGGAACTGGAACTACGACATCGACGGGGGTGGGGGGCTGGGCGACATTCCGGGCAAGGCGGCGGCCAAGCTGCTCGATGCGGATCCGCTGGTCCAGTCCTGGACCGGCATCTACTATTCCGCCCTCGCACTGGACGGAGAGAACGTGCCCGTCATGGGCGCGACACCCGGAGCCACGGTCGCCCCGCCGATTCTGAGCGGTCACGGCCTGCAGGCGCCCAACCAGGTCGTCCTCGGCGCCTCGACGCTGCGCTCCCTGCACAAGCAGCTCGGGGACACCGTGCAGGTGCGCATCCCCGGCAGCAAGCCGGTGATGCTCACTGTCGTGGGAACAGCAACGCTTCCGCCGATCGGGGTCGTGGGCTCGTCGCACCTGGAGATGGGAACCGGCGCGGTGCTCTCCTACCGGATCATCCCACCCGCGGCACGGAACCTGTTCGAAGTCACGCCCGGGCCGAACGCCATCCTCGTGCGCACCAAGGGGGGCAACAGCCCCGCCGCGCTCGCGCTCGCTCCAGGCCATCGGGCGCCGTGTGGACATCGCCATCAACGGCGGTTCCGTGTTCGGGGTGGTCCGCCCGGCCGAGGTCCTGAACTACGGGTCCCTCGGGACGACACCCGTACTGCTCGGTGCCACCCTTGCGGTCGGCGCCGCCGCCGCGCTCGGCATCACGCTCGTGACGTCGGTGCGGCGCCGACGACACGACCTGGCCATCCTCAAGACGCTCGGGTTCACCAGGGGGCAGCTCGCCACCGCCGTCGGCGTCCAGGCGAGCGTCGCTGCCGTCATCGGGTGTGCGATCGGGATCCCCGCCGGCATCGCCCTGGGTCGGGCGCTGTGGAACCTCTTCGCCGCCGACATCAGCGCTGTGCCCGACGCCGACGGTCCCGAGCGGGACGGTCGTCGTGATCGGTATCATCGCTCTTGCGCTGGCCATCCTGGTGGCCACAGTTCCCGGCCGCCTCGCTGCCCGCACCTCGACGTCACAGCTCCTGCGCGCCGAGTAGGGAGGTGCTGGTTAGTCGGCGAAGCGACCGACCAGCAGCTCGCCCACCCGTCGGACGGTGTCCGGCGTCGCCGTCGGCATGTTGAAGATGAAGTACTCGACGCCCGCTGCGGCCAGCTCCTCCACCCGGGCCACCAGTTCGTCGGGCGTGCCGATGTCCGAGGTGGTGGGCTCCTCACCCGTCACCTGGCGCAGGAAGTCCCGGGTCGACGCCGTCTCCGCCGCGTCGGCGGTGAGCATGAGCGTGCTGAGCCGGCTCACCGTGACCTCTGACGGGTCACGCCCCACGTCGGCGCAGTGCCGGTGCAGGACGTCCACCTTGTGGGCGATGGTGGAGGGGTCGCCGAACAAGTTCGTCATGTCGGCATAGCGCGCGACCAGCTTCAGGGTCCGCTTCTCACCGCCGCCGCCAATGAGGATCGGTGGGCCGCCCGCCTGTACCGGCGGCGGCACGTTGCGGGCCTCGTGGATACGGTAGTAGCGACCGTCGAAGCTCGGTGCCTCCTCGCTGAACATGGCCCGGCAGATCTGCAGCGCCTCCTCAAGCCGGTCCAGCCGCTCGCCGGCGGGGGGGAAGTCGAAGCCGAGCCCTTCGTGCTCGACGTCGTACCAGGCCGCGCCGATGCCGAGGATGGCCCGACCCGCACTGATGGTGTCGAGCGTCGTCACGATCTTGGCCAGGTGCGCGGGATTGCGGTAGGTGACGCCGGTGACCATGGCACCGAGCCGCACGCGCGACGTCCGCGCCGCCAGTGCGCCCAGCAGCGTGTAGGCGTCGAGCATCGGCGCGCCGGGCCCGCCCATGGGGGGCAATTGATAGAAGTGGTCCATCACCCAGACCGAGTCGAAGCCCGACTCCTCTGCCGCGGCCGCCGTGGCAACCACGCCCTCGAAGAGGGCGCCGGGGGTCTCGCCGACGGTGAAGTTGGGGATCTGCAGTCCGAAGCGCATGCAGCCGAACCTATCGGGGCGCCCGCCGGCGTGCGCCAGCCGTCACCACGACGTCACACGGCGGAGCCAGGCCAGGGCCACCGCTCCCTGCGCAGCCTGGAACCCGCGCAGGGTGGGCAGCCCGGGCGGGGGTGGCCGAAGTGCGTGGCCCACCAGGAACCCGCTGAAGGCGGCGACGAGCGCGGCCAGAACGTCACGATCAGCGGCCGACGCAGGACCGTGGAGCTCGAGGAGCGCTTCCGGGCTGGGGCCGCCCTCCAGCTCGACCGAGGGCGCCCAGGCGACCAGGTCGAAGACCGGCGCACCGACGCATGCGTGGGGCCAGTCGACCAGCACGACCCCGCTCCCCGTCATCAGGAAATTGTCGGAGCGCACGTCGCAATGGAGCAACGTCGATCCCGCTATCGCGTCCCGCCACCCCGACTCGAGCTCCGCCAGCCGGCCCAGGTTGCTCGCCGCCCACTCGTCGAGGCCTGCCGGGGGCCGGGTCAGGGCGGCCATCTCGGCCCAGCCGCCGAAGAGGCCCTCCAAACGATCGGCCGCCGGCCGCATCCCCGCGACGGGGTTGGGCGTGAGGGTCTCGTGAAGGGCGCCGACCGCGCCGATCGCCTTGTGCAACTCGTCGGCGTCCCAGGGGTGTGCCGGGGGGCGACCGTCGACGGCGACGAAGGCCAGCGCCACCCAGTCGCCGTCGTCATAGACATCGAGCAGCTGCGGCACCTGCGGCACCCGCGGCAGCGCCGCTGACACCACCGCCTCGCGCCGGTGCAGCTCGGGCGAGTCGGCGTTCAACGCGGTCCCGACCGCCTTGACGAAGATGGCCCCGCCGGGGCAGTCGAGGACCGCGGTGGCGCCCGGTGAGAAGCCTCCGGCCTTGTCGTGCGCCGCGCGCGGCGCACCGCCACCGACTCCCGCCGCCCACGCCTGCACCGTCCCGGGCACCTCGGCCCAGGGCAGGTGGACGCCGGCCGCCGGGCCGATGGAAGGGGTCACGTCGCGGCGGCCCCCGCAGCGGCGAGCGCCTCGTTGATGCTCTCGACCAGGCGGCGCGCCGATGCCGCGCTCAGCTCGACGGCGACGCGCGCACCCGGGCCCTGCGCCGGATCGGCGAAGTCGATGTTCAGGGTGTGGTCGAAGGGCGCGTGGAAGGGGTGGTCGAAGTAGACGCTGGCCGAGGTGACGCCGAACCAACCCTGCGGCCCCTTGGCGCTGCCGGCGATCTCGGTGGCGACGGTGAGGTAGGAGCACATGGTCAGCCTCCCGCCAGGTAGCGGCCGTACCAGTCGAAGATCCGCTGCCAGCCATCGAGCGCGGCCTCGGGCCGGAATGCCGGGCGCTCCACCGAGAAGAACGCGTGGCCGGCGCCGTCGTAACGATGGAACTCGTAGGTCTTGCCGGCCGCCTCGAGGGCCGCCTCCAGTTCGTCCACCTGCTCGGGGCTCGGGAACTGGTCGTCGTTGCCGAAGAGGCCGAGCAGCGGGCACTGCAAGTCGGGCGTCCTGTCGACCAGCGGCGTCACCTTGAGGGGGAATCCATCGGGCACCGTCCCGGTCACGAAGGCCCCGTAGCAGTCGACCGCAGCATCGACGGGCAGGCTCACCGCCGTCAGAAATGAGTGCCGGCCGCCCGAGCAGTAGCCGATGACGCCGACTTTGCCGTTGGATGTGGGCAGCGCCCGCAGCGCCTGCACCGCGGCTCCGGCATCGCCCACGAACTGGTCGTCGGGGATGCCGCCCGCTTCGCGCGTGGCCGCCGCGGCATCGTCAGGATCGACATGGAGGCCCTGACGGGCATAGAGGTTCGGGCAGATCGCGTTGTAGCCGCTGGCCGCGAAGCGCCGCGTGATCTCCTTGGTCCCCGAGTCCCAGCCGGGCAGGTGGTGGATGACGAGGACGCCGGGAAAGGGTCCGTCGCCGGCTGGAATGGCCTGGTAGGCGTTGATCTCGGCGCCTTCGTAGCCGGTGAACGTGACGTTCCGGGCGCTGAGGGCCTCTTCGGGTGCGGGCACAGCGATCTCCTCTTCTTCTCGGTCCGTGTGACGTGGTGCTGCTCGCTGCGCCGACCCTATGGGCTGCCGGCGCAGCGGGACGCCGCGTTGCCGTCACTGTCCGGCGCTCGGGGCCGTGCGCCGGTGCTCGCCGGCTGCTCGCCGGTGGCTCGTCGGTGCTCGCCGTCGCCGCAACCGGCATGATGTGCGCTGTGCGCCGACTGACCGTGGCCCTCGCCGGGCTGATCTCGCTGGCCATGGTGGTCGAAGCCGGTGGCGGCGGAGCGGCCGATGGTGCGGCGGGTGCGGCGGGTGCGGCGGCGACCCCGTCGGTGCGCACCGTCATCGGACCAGGGGTCCTCGACGATCCGGGTGGGATCGCGCTCGATGCGGCCGGGAATCTCGTCGTCGCCGACACCGGTCACTGTCGCATCCTCGTCGTGCCGTCGCGAAGCGGAGCGCTCGACGGCCTCCACCTCCGGGCCGGACACCCGGCGACGCTCGTCGGCAGCAGCTGCGCGGGCCGGGGATCCATCGGGCACCCGACGGCGGTGACCGTCGACGGGCACGGGGACATGTTCGTCGCGGAGGCCACCGCGCAGCGCGTGCAGGAGGTGCGGGCCGGGACGCGCACCGCGGTGACCGTGGCGGGCACGGGAACGGCCGGCTTCAACGGCGACGGTCTCGCGGCCACGGCCAGCGAGCTGGACCAGCCCACCGGGGTGGCGGTGGACGCGGCCGGGGACCTCTTCATTGCCGACACCGCCAACTGCAGGCTGCGCGTGCTGCCGGTGGCCGCCGGCACGCTCTTCGGGCAGGGCGTGACGGCCGGCCACCTCTTCACCGTGGCGGGCACGGGCATCTGCGGCAGTGCGGGACAGGGCGGACCATTGCGGGCGGCCCAGCTGTGGGACCCGGTCGCTGTCGCCGTCGACGTGTCAGGCGACGTGCTGGTGGCCGACAGTGGCGATCAGTCCGTCTTGCTCGCGCCCGTGCACGGGGGGACGTTCTACGGCAGCGCCGTCGGCGCGGGCGACATCGGCGTCGTGGTGGGCGGCTCGGGGGGCTATGGGCCATACATTGCCGACGGGTTGCCGGCCAACGGTCCGACGGCCGAGCTCAACGACCCCCGAGGCCTGGCCGTCGGCCCGACGGGCGCGCTCTTCGTGACGGACGGCTTCCTGCATGCCATCCGAGTCGTCCCCTCAACGACCGGTACCTTGCTCGGCCGGACCATGCATGCGGGGGACCTCTCCACCGCAGCCGGTGCGCTCCCCGTGGCGACCCCCGAGGGTGACAACGACGGCACCCGCTGGATCCTGACGACGATGGCGACGCCGGTGGGTGTGGCCGTCTCCGCCGCCGGAGCGGTGTCCTACGCCGACTCGGGCCTCGACGCGGTGCGGGTGATCAGCTCGGGAGCCGGGTCCGCGTGAGCCGCTTCGGCCGCCGCACCTTCCTCGCCTCTTCGGCCGGCGTCGCCGCTGGCGCCGCCGCGGGCGCGGCGCTGCCCATCGGGTCGGTCGATGCGTCCGGCGCCGCCGAACGGCCTGCCGAGGTGGCGGGGGGGCTGACCGGCGCCCACGGCCCGCTCCGCGCCGGCGGGCTCACGGTCAATGGGCTGACGGACCCGGTGGGAATCGACCCCGACGGCTGCTTCTTCGCCTGGACACTGCAAGGACCGGGCCGGGCTGTGGCCCAGACCGCGTCGCGCATCGTGGTGCGCCGCACCGACCCCACACGGACCGGTGTCGTCTGGGACAGCGGATCCGTCGCCTCGGGTCGGCAGGCCTTCGTGGCCTACGGCGGAGCCGCACTCGTCGCCGATGCCGCCTACGAGTGGACGGTCCAGGCGCACGGTGCCGCCGGGTGGGGGCCCGCCTCCACGCCGGGCCGCTTCACCACCGCGTTGCGCGACGCGGACTGGCAGGCCCAGTGGTTGCGCCCGGCCGGCGACTCGGCGCAACCCGATCGCGTGACGTACCTCCGCACGGAGGTCACGCCGCCCGGTGGCGCGGTCGCCCGCGCCACCGCCTTCGTGTCCGCCGCCCACACCTACCGCCTGTTCGTGGACGGGACGCCGGTCGACGCCTGGCCGAGCTTCTCCTATCCGGACGAGCAGTACATGCGCACCGTGGACCTGACGGGCGCCATCACCGGAGGGCGGCGCAGCGCCCTTGGCGTGCTGCACCGCTGGTACGGGCCCGGCCAGGGCCGGCCGGCCTCCTCCCCCGGCCTGCTCGTCCAACTCTCCGTCTGGTACCGCGACGGCCGGCATGCCGTCTTCGGGTCCGACGGGACCTGGCGCGAGCTCCCGGCCGAGTGGCTGCCGTCGCCCCAGCGCAACAGCGACGTCGGCGACTTCGTGGAGTGGGTGGACGGGCGGGCCCAGCCGCAGGGGTGGTCGAGCCCCGGCTACGACGCCAGTGCGTGGTCGGCGGTGACCGTGCTCGGGCCGGCCGGCACCGCACCGTTCAGCCGGACCTACGCGCAGCGCACCGCCATCCACGAGGCGCCGGTCCACCCGGTCCGCCTGCACACGGTGGCGGGCGGCGGGGTCGTGGCGGACTTCGGCGCCGTCTACGCCGCCAGGCCACGGGTGTCCTTTGCCCGCGGTGAGCCGGGGAGAACGGTGACCATCCGGGCGGGCTACCTCCTCGACCCCGACGGCCAGGTCTCGACCCTGCACGGGACGCAGGGGACCAATCTCACCTCCACCTACGTCATGCGCGGGGGCCGCCAGGACTTCGAGGTGTTCACCTACTTCGGGTTCCGCTACCTGCAGGTTGAGAACGCGGCACAGCCGCTCGGCGCGGGCGATGTGGTGGCCCTCACCCGGCACGCCGCCATGCCCGACGTGCCCACCGCGACGTTCTCGTCGGACAACCGCATGCTCAACGCGGTCTGGAAGCTCTGTGCCCGCTCGTGCCTGTACTGCTCCAACGAGCAGTTCGTCGACACGCCCACCCGGGAGAAGGGCCCGTTCCTCTGGGACGCAAGCAACGAGTCAGAGGGCGTGATGCGCGCCTACGGCGACCAGAACATGACCTGGCAGGCCTTGCGCGACGTCCAGCGTGGTCAGGTCCGCTACTGGCCCGCCGGGCAGGTCAACGCGGTCTACCCCAACGGCGACGGCGCCCGCAGCTTCGCCACCTCCACGGCACGCTACGCGGAGTGGCTGTGGCGCTACTACGTGTCGACGGGCGATCTCCCCACGGTGACGACGATGTACCCATCGGTGGCGCGGGCGGCCGCCACACTGTGGAACGCCCGCCAGTCCGGCACCGGGTTGCTCTACGGGCTGGCCGACACCAGCAACGGCGACCCGGTGTACGGCTACGACCTCTCGGTGGCGGCGGACACCGCCAGCAACGTGCTCGCGGTGAACGCCTTCGACCGGGTGGGCCAGCTCGCCGCAGCCGTGGGTGACCAGACCGGGGAGCAGGCCAACCACGCCATGGCGGCCCAGTTGGCGGCGGCGATCAACGCCGTGCTGCGACGCCCTGACGGCACCTATGTCGACGGGGTGGAGGCCAACGGCGCGCAGAGCACCCACGCGTCCCAGGAGGCCAACGCGCTGGCCCTCGCCTACGGCGTCGTCCCGGCGAACAACGTGGCGGCGGTGGGCGCGTACGTGGCGAGCCTGGGCATCGACGTCGGGCCCAACCACGGTCTCGAGCTCCTGCGCGGGCTCGCCGCCGCCGGCATGCCCGCGGCGATGGTCCACACGCTCACCGACACCTCCATTCCGGGCTGGGCCCACATCGTCCAGACCGGCGGGACCTTCACCTGGGAGGTCTGGAAGCCGAGCGACCTCATCGGGGACTCCATGTCGCACGGGTGGGGATCCTCGGCGCTGGTCGCGATGCAGGAGAGCCTCCTCGGCGTGACGCTGCAGACGCCCGGTCCTGATGGCACGGTGCGCGCCGCTGTCCGCCCGCCGTCGGGCGGCCTGGACCGCGCCGCGGGGTCCGTGCCCACGGTGGCCGGCCCGCTGCAGGTCTCGTGGCGGCGGCGGGGTGCCGGCATGACCCTGGCCGTGACGGTGCCGGCCAATGCGACGGCGCTGGTGTCGCTGCCTGCCCACGCGCCGTCCGGCGTGCGCGAGAGTGGCCGCGCGGTCGAAGGCGCGCCGGGCGTCAGCAGCGTCACGCCGGACAACGGGGCCGTCGTCGTCGGCGTGGGAAGCGGGACCTACCGCTTCACGAGTTCCTGAGGATCAGGCCACGTAGTCGCTGATCACGCCGAGGTCGACGAACTCCGGCGGGCCGTCGAGGATCTCGGCCATGACGGCCCGGACGTCGGCGAGGGCCTCCTGGCGACGGGCGTCCTGCTCACGGGCCCGTGCCTTCTCCTCGCTCTCGAAGATCACGAAGTTGTAGACCCGGCTGGGGTCCTTCTCGTCGCGGGCTCCTGTCGAGCGGACGAGTCCCGAGCCGGGCTGCTCGGCCGCCTGCAGCATCTCGTAGAGACGATGGATCTCGCCTTCCTTGCCGGGCTTGATGCGCATGATGATGAGCTGCGCCCACATGGGTCCTCACTTTCTCCGGACTTTCTCCGGCGGTCGCCGCGGCGTGGGGCCGCTGCACACTCGACCGCACCCCCGGTTGGAGGTGGCGGAACCCTAGCTAGGAACTGCAGGTCGCGCCCGGGGGCGGTGTCTGCCCGCTGACGAGATACGTCTGCACGTCGGCACGCACGCAGGCGCTGTAGAAGTAGGCGACATGCTCGTCGCCGTCACGGGTGAGCAGCACGCCCCGGTCGAGCTCCTTGGCCACGCTGACCGCCCAGGCGTAGGGCGTGGCCGGGTCGTTCGTGGTCCCCACCACGAGGATGGGCGGCGCTCCCGGAGCCGCCACCGGCCCGACCGTCCGGGTCGGCGGGGCGGGCCAGACGGCGCAACCCGCCTCGCCCCATGCGAGCAGCGGCCCGAACACCGGCGCCGTGGCCTTGAGAGCCGATGCCAGTGCGCCGTACGACGCCAGGTTCCGAGACACCGGGTGGTCCAGACAGTCGATGGCCTGGACCGCGTCGTCGGCGTTGGTGGAGCCGCCCGTGTTGTAGTGCGTGGACAGTGCCACGACCGGTGCGCCGTTGCCGGCCGCGTCCGCCGCCAGCGCCGCGCCGAGCTGGGGCCACTTCGACTGGGCGTAGAGCGCATCGAGCAATCCGTCGTACAACTGCCCCACCCCCGCGAGGTTGCCCCCGCCCGCCGGGGCCGGGGACGTCGCCGCCGCGGCGAGCAGTCCCAGGATTGCGGTCGTGGGGTCACCGACGGGGCGCCAGGGACAGCTCGCGCTGTGGGCGCACCAGGTGAAGAACGCGTCGAGCATGTTCTCGAAGCCGACCGCCTGGCCCTGGGTCATCTGGTCGAAGGTGAGCGCGGGGTCGATCACGCTGTCGAGCGCCATCGCGCGGATGTGGGTGGGGAACAGCGAGGCGTAGGTGAGGCCGAGCAGCGTGCCGTAGGACTGGCCCATGTAGGTCAGCCCGCCGTCTCCGAGGGCCTGGCGCAACCGGTCCATGTCGCGAGCGGCGGCGACGGTGCCGACATACGGCAGCAGGGTGGGGCTCGCCTTCTCGCAGGCGGCGGCGAACTGCTTGAGCCCCGCGATCGTCGCCGCCTGCTGGCTCGGTGTCGACGGCGCCGGGTCCGAGGGGGCGCTGCCGGTGGCGGGCCCACAGGTGACCGGGTCGCTGCGCTCGACCCCGCGGGGGTCGAACAGCACGATGTCGAAGTCGTCGAGCAGCTGCGGCGTCAGCGAGTCGAGCTCGTTGGTCATGTCGTCGATGCCCGACACGCCGGGCCCGCCGGGGTCGATGACGAGCGACCCGATGCGGGCGGCTTGATCCTCCGCCGGATGGCGCGCCACCGCGATCGGGATGGTCGGGCCGTCCGGACGGGCGTAGTCCAGCGGGACGACGAGCGTGCCGCACTGCAGATCGCCGTTGCAGGGGGACCAGGCCATCGGGGTCACCGGCGGTTGGGTCGTCGACGTCGTCGTGGTCGTGCGCCGCGCCGACGTGGAGTGGTGTGGCGCCGGCGGACCGGCGGACGGCGTCCCCTGGTCCGTGCACCCCGCCGCCGCCAGGGCGGCGGCCAGCACGACGAGGAGCACCAGTTTGGGCCGCGTCGTCACCCGGCCCAGCGTTGCACGTGCTTTTCCCAGGAATGGGTCACCGTTCTCCCGCATGCACGACGAGAGCCGGGCCGGCGGCCCGGGCAGCCGTGGTCGCGCCGGCGGTTCCGCCCGGGCGGAGTACGAGCGCCGGCGGGCCAAGGACGAGGGGCGTCTCCAGGCGGTCTTCGGCCGGCTCGCCCCGCTGGTGGGGCTCCTCGCCGGGCCGAAGCGGTCCACGGAGGCCTGGGGCCGCGGCGCCGAGGGCGAGGAGCGCGTCGGACGCTGGCTCGACGATGCCGTCGGCCGGCGCGGCGTCGTGCTGCACGACCGGGCCATCCCCCGCCGGCGCGCCAACCTCGACCACCTCGTGGTGGTGCCGGCGGGGATCTGGGTGGTCGACACCAAGCACTACCGGGGCACGCTGGAGCGTCGGGAGTCCGCGGGGTGGTTCGTCGCCCGCCCTCGCCTTGTCGTGGGGGGCCGCGACAAGAGCGCCCTGGTGGCTGCGGCGCGCCGGCAGCAGGCGTTGGTGGCCGAAGCGCTCGGCATCGGGGCGCTCGGCGTCGGGGCGCCCGTGCGTCGGAGCGCCCGTCCGCGCCGCGCTGTGCTTCACCGGCGTGGAGCGCCGGCTCTTCACCCGACCCTTCCTCCTCGACGGCGTGTTGGTGACGTGGCCCCGGGCCCTCGTCCGGACGTTGGTCGCGCCCGGTCCCCTCGGTCCCGCCGAACGCGCCAGGTTGGCCGACCGGCTCGCCAGGGTCTTCCCGCCCTACGAGCCCTGACCGCAGCCCTGACCGGTGCGGCGCACCGATGCGCCGCTGACCGATACGCGCTGCGCTACGCGCCCGGGGGCACCTCCCACAGGCCCACCGGGGCCTCACCCAAGCGGTAATGGCCGGGCAGGCGCTCGCCCGACATGGCGCGCTCCATGCGCTGCTGCATGCCCGGCAGCAGCGTCCCGTCCTTGATCATCGCCATGAAGGTGGCGCCGGCGTTGCCGACGTCGAAGAAGTCGCGCTGCCACGACCACTGGTAATTCCCCGCGTAGCGGAACCAGCTGCCACCCAGGCCGGCGATCTCGTAGTTGGTGCCGTCCGCCTTCTTGGCGTCGGCCACCTGCTTCCACAAACCGAGGACCTCACCCTGCTGGTCGTCGATCAGCACCTTCTGGTAGGGGTAGGTCCAACCCTCCAAGCCGGCCATCTCCAAGCCGAGCGCGATCTCACGGATCTCCTCGCGCCCGACGGCCATGAACTCGTCGTTGGCACCGACGTTCCAGCCGTAGGTGGCGTCCTCGGTGTAGAGCTCGGCCATGTGTTGCCAGTCCTTCTTGGCCTCTCCCGCTCGGTTGACCTCGAGCCAGCGCTCGACCATCTCCTCCAGTTCGGCACGCGGATACGCAGGCATCGTCAGTCCTCCTCTATGGACAGGGCATGGGTGGGGCAGTACTTCACGGCCAGCTCGACGGACGCACGCAGGCTCTCCGGCGGCTCGGGCTGCAGCACGGTGAGCTCGCCCTTCTTGGAGACCGAGAAGACCTCGGGTGCCTCGCCTTCGCAGGCGGCGTGGCCCTGGCACAGGTCACGGTCGACCACCACCCTCACCGGGTCGCCCCCGGACGACGGCGGTAGCGCACGCGGCACGGCTGCTGCAGCTGCACGACCATCTTCGAGTGGTCGTTGCGGTAGGAGTCGAGCGGCTGGGCCGCCTCGAACTCCCAACCCTGGAGCAGCACCGAGAAGATCGCCTTCAGCTGCATCATGGCGAAGTTGGCGCCGACGCAGCGGTGCCGCCCCGCTCCGAAGGGGATCCACGTCCAGGGGTTGGCTCGGTCCTCCTCCCGCGGCTCGAGGTACCGGGCCGGGACGAAGGCATCGGGGTCCGGGAAGTCCTCCGGGATGCGATTGCAGATGGCCGGGCTGGCACCCACGAACTTGCCGGCAGCGATCCGGTAGTCGCCGTAGGTCAGCTCCTCCATGGCCACACGCAGCAACAGGATGAGCGGCGGGTGCAGGCGCAGGGCCTCCTTCAGTGCCGACTCCAGGTGCGGGATCTCGCGCAACGCCTGGAAGCTCACCTCCGAGCCGTCGGCGTAGAGCGCGTCGAGCTCGTTGTTGACGGCCCGCAGGTCGTCGGGATGGCGCAGCAGCTCAATGAGCGTCCAGGCCGCCGTGCCCGACGTGGTGTGGTGGCCGGCGAACATCATGGAGATGAACATGCCGGTGACGGTGTCGGCGGTGAAGCGCGGCGACCCGTCCTCCTCCTTGATCGACATCAAGATGTCGAGGAGGTCGGCCTCGCCGTCGGGGGGCGGTGGCCCGGCGGCCCGTCGCTCCATGATGGCGCCCACCAGCTCGACGAGCGCGACGCGTGCCGCGTCGCGGCGGCGGAAGCTCTCGATGTCGGCGTAGGGGTCGACGTAGGCGATCGGGTCCGTCCCCTGTTCGAGGTCGTGGTAGAGCCGGGCGAAGCGGCCGTCGAGCTCGCTGCGGAAACGTGGGCCGATGAGGCAGGCCGAGGACGTGTAGATCGTGAGCTCGGCGAACCACTCCAGGAGGTCGATCTCACCCTCGTCGTCCCATCCGGCGACCATCTGCTCCACCTCGCGGGCGATGGTGGCGGCGTGGCCGCGCATGAACTTGTCGCGCAGCGCCTGGTTGTGCAGCATCTCGCGGCGGCGCTCCGGCGGCGCGTCGAACACGACGCCCTGGCCGAAGATCGGCGTCATGAACGGGTAGGCCTCGGCCTGGTCGAGCTGCTCCTCGGGCGCCCGGAAGTAGAACTCGTTGGCGTCTGCCCCCGTCAGCAGCACGACGTCGCGCGCGGCCAGGGTGAACTCGCCCACGTCACCGCACTCGGCCCGCACCCGCGCCATGAGGCCGATGGGGTCCCGGCTGAGCTCGTCGAGGTGGCCGTTCTCTCCCTCGCCCCCCGATACCCGTGGTGGCTCCCTCAATGTTGTCTCCGTCGTCACGGTGCTCCCTCCGTGTTCATCTGGTCGCCTCCGGCTCCGTGTTCATGTGGTCGCCTCCGGCTCCGTGGTCAGAGGCGCCTCCGGCTGGACCTCCACCACGCTCAGGTGCGTGCCCCGAGGGGCGGCCACCGCGTGGGCGATGGCGGACGCCACGCCGTCGGGACGGAGGAAGGCCGAGTGCCGCGCCAACCCCCAGCGCGTCCACTCGGCGAGCACCTCGCCGGTGACGTCGGGATCCCAGTCCATGCCCATGCCCGTGAGGGTCGGGCCCGGCCGCACGATCACGGCCCGCACCCCGGTGCCCTCCAGCTCCATCTGCAGCGCGGTGACGAACCCCTCGAGTCCCCATTTGGAGGCCACGTAGGCCGCCATGCGCGGCCGAGGGTGGGCCACGACGTCGGAGGTCACGAAGATCAGGTCGCCCCGGCGGCGCTGCACCATGCCGGCGCCGAAGGCGCGCACCAGGCGCTGGGCCCCGCCCACGTTGACGCGCAGGACCTCCTCGAAGTCCTCGGGGCTGGTCTCGAGCGCGGTCCCCGGCTGGATCTTGGCGGCGTTGGACACGAGGATCTCCACCGGCCCGAACGCGGCCTCGGCCTCCTTGGCGAAGCGCGTCACCGAGCCCGGATCGGCCAGGTCGAGGTGGCAGGCCACCGCCTCCCCACCCTCGGCCCGGATCGATGCGGCCACCTCCTCGCAGACTTCGACGCGGCGCGCCCCGAGCACAATCGGGTGGCCCGCACGAGCCAGTGCGCGCGCCGCCTCGGCGCCGATGCCCGAGGAGGCGCCGGTCACCGCAGTGGGGCGGCGTTCGGGATGGGGCTCGAAGCGCGGCATCAGCGCGGCGTCACGGTGGTCGGGAGCGCAGCGAAGCCGCGCACGTTGATGGAGTGCACGCGCGCAATCCCTGCCGGGTCCACCTCGTAGTCCTTCACCCGCGCCCGCACCTCGGCCAGCGCCACGCGAGCCTCCATGCGGGCGAGAGCCGCCCCCATGCAGAAGTGGCGGCCGCTGCCGAAGCTCACGAGGTCTTGCGTGCGCCGGTCGAGGTCGTAGGTCTCGGGGTCGGGGAAGACGTCCTCGTCACGGTTGGCCGAACCGAGCAGGAGCAGGATGCGCCGGCCCGCCTCGATGTCGACGCCCTGCACGCGTACCGGCTGGCTCGTGACCCGGACCAGCATCTGCGTGGAGGTGTCGTAGCGCAGCGTCTCCTCCACCCAGTCGGGCACCCGCGCCGGGTCGGCCAGGGGCTTGGCCCGCTGGTCGGGATTGCGCCAGCCCCAGTACCAGGCGTTGCCCAGCAGCTTGGTCGTGGTCTCGTTCCCGGCCACCACCAACAGGAAGAGGAAGCCGATGACCTCGTCGTCGGTCAGGCGGTCGCCCTCGATCTCGGCCTGCAGCAGCGACCAGGTCAGGTCGTCGCGCTCGTGACGGCGCCGGTCGGCCACCATGTCGGCGTAGTAGCCGGCCAGGGTCAGCGCCGCTTCGAGTCCCTCGGCGGGGATGTCGTTCATGCCCTCGTCGCGGTGCACCAGGAGGTCGGCCAGGCGGCGGATCTCGGCCCGGTCCGACTCGGGGACGCCGACGAGCTCGGAGATGACGTCCATCGGGAGCCGGCCGGCGAAGTCTGCGATGAAGTCGAACGAGCCGGCCTCGAGCGCCGGCGCGAGATGCGCCACCGCCAGCGCCCGGATGCCGTCCTCCATGGCCGCCACGCGGCGGGGCGTGAAGCTCTTGCCCACGATGGAGCGCATGCGGGTGTGCCGCGGCGGGTCCATGGCGAGGAACGACATGGCGCGGTGCGCGTCGGGCCCGAAGGCCGCCGGGTCGAGGCTGACGCCGTAGGCGTTCGAGTAGTGGTCGACGTCGCGGAAGGCGGCGAGGACGTCGGCATGGCGCGCGTAGGCGAAGAAGTCGAGCTCCTCGTTGTAGAAGACCGGCGCCTCGGCGCGCAGGCGCGCGTAGGTCGGGTACGGATCCTCGTGGATCGCGTAGTCGTAGGGGCTGTAGGCCAGCGGCGCGACGGTGGTCACCGCGTCGTGGCTCCCGTCATCAGCGCGGTCGCCTCAGCCATGAGGCCGGGGACGGCGTCGAAGGCGAGATGGCCCATGCCGGCACTGAGCAGCGCTCCGGTGTAGGTGACCTGCAGCACGTTGCGCACCGCCGCGTCGCTGCCCGGTCCGAGCGCGGCGGCCAGCCGGTGGCCGATCTCGACGCCGAGCCGCGACCGCACGCGCTTCACGTCGGGGCCGTCACCCAGCAGCGCCGTCGTGCAGACGGACACCGCCGACGACCCCATGGAGTCGAAGCCCATGGAGCGCACGGCCTCGGCGACCCGGTCGGGCAGCGGCAGCGTGAGGTCGACCAGGCCGGGTGACGACTGCATCTGCCGCCACAGCACTTCGGCCAGCAGGTGGTCCTTGCCCGAGAAGTAGGTGTACGCCGTGGCGGGGGCGACGCCCGCCCGCTTGGCGATCGTCCGCACCGAGATCTCGCCGTAGGCCCGCTCCGCAGCTTCCTCGGCCGCAGCGGCGAGGAGCCGCTCCATGACCTCGGCCTGGCGCTCGGAGAGGTGGCGCCGGCCGGGCTGCTCCGCCGACGCGCCGGACGGGTCCTCCTCGAGGGCCTCGAACAGGCTCACGCGGCGGTCGCCGCGCTCGATGGCTCGTTGCGCCCGGTCATGCGGTCAGACTATAGTCCAGACACTTGTCCAGATCTAGTGTCCTTCCCGGAATTCGTGGGAGCGACGACCCGGGGAGGTTCCCGCCAGTGCCGGAGAACGACAGCGGAGCGGTACCGAGCGCGGGGGTCATCGGGCTCGGGGACATCGGGCGGGGGCTGGCCTCTTCCCTCCAGGCGGCCGGCGTCGCCGTCACGGTGTGCGACGTCCGTGAGGAGGCCACCGCGCCCTTCCGGGAGGGGGGCCATGTGGCGGCGACACCGGCGGAGCTCGCCGGCAGGAGTGACGTCGTCCTGGTGGCGGTGTTCAACGACGCCCAGGTCCGCGCCGTGTTGCAGGGCCCCGACGGCGTCTTCACCGGCGCCGCACCGGGCACCTCGGTGGTCGTCGTCAGCACCATCCCCAGCGCCACCGTGCTGGAGCTGCGCGCCGAAGCGGCGCCCCACGGTGTGACGGTGGTCGACTGTGGCGTCAGCGGCGGACCCGACGCGGCCGCGAGCGGCGAGCTGGTCTGCATGATCGGCGGTTCCGCCGAAGAGGTCGACCAGGTGCGCCCCGTGCTCGACGTGATCAGCTGCCTGGTGCTGCACATGGGCCCGCCCGGCGCGGGACTGGCGGCCAAGTTGGCCCGCAACCTGATCACCTACGGCTCCTGGCTGGCGGCGTTCGAGGCCCAGGAGCTCGCAGAGGCGGCCGGTATCGACCTGCTCAAGCTGGGCGAGGCCGCCCGGGAGAGCGACAAGCGCATCGGCGGCGCCACCCGCCTCATGTTCCGGACCACCGCGGCGCCCTGGCCCGAGGACACCGACGCGGGCCTGCTCAACATGATGCGCGCCGGCTCGGAGGTCACGCACAAGGACCTGGTCTCCATCCTCGCCCTCGGGGAGGAGCTCGGCGTCGACCTGCCGCTGGCCGCACTGACGGAGCGGCGGAGCGGCCGCATCTACGGCTTCGACAGCAATCCCGAGTGAGCGGCGCCTCGCTAGGGTCGTTCATCCGAAGGGAGTACGAGTGACCGAACCAGACGAGCGGCGCGCCGCGGGCATGGCCAAGATGCAGGAGGTGTACGGGTTCACCGTCGACCCCGCCGACCTCCCCGGTCGCTACACCGACATCACGGTCGACCACCTCTTCGGCACGGTGTGGACCGAGGACACGCTCGACCTGCGCCAGCGACGACTCCTCACCATCGGGGTGCTGGCCGCGCAGGACAAGCCCGAGCTCTTGGAGATCCAGTTCGACTCCGCGCTCGAGCGCGGCGAACTGACCGTCGACGAGGTCCGCGAGGTCGTCGTCCACCTGACGCACTACGTCGGCTGGCCCATCTCCACGGGGATCAGCGGCGCCGCGGAGACCATCATCCGCCGCCGCGCTGCGGCCGCCGACGCGCAAGGCGGCTGAATCGCATGGCGCGCGTCGAGATCGAGGAGGCCGCACCCGGCGTCCGCGTCATCGCCTTCAACCGGCCCGACGTCCGCAACGCCTTCGACACGGCGATGTACCACGAGGTGACCGCCGCCCTGCGCGCCGCGGACAGCGACGAGGCCGTCGGGGCCGTCGTGGTGACCGGCCGGGGCTCGGCCTTCACGTCCGGGCAGGACCTGGCCGAAATGGCGGCCATCGCCACCGGGACCGCCGTCGAGGGAGCCGGGCAGGGCTTCATGGGGCTGCTGGACTGCCTCGTCGACCTGTCGGTCCCGCTGCTCGCCGCGGTCAACGGTGTCGCCGTCGGCCTGGGCTTCACCCTCCTCCCCCACTGCAACCTCGTCCTCGTCGACGCCGGGGCCCGCCTGCGCGTGCCCTTCGCCGAATTGGGCGTGCCCCCCGAGGCGGCCAGCAGCGTGCTGTTCCCCGCGCTCATGGGTTGGCAGCGCGCGGCGCAGGTGCTGTTGACGTCGGACTGGGTGGAGGCGCCGGAACTGGTCGACCTCGGCCTCGCCCTGAAGGTGTGCGCGGCGGGCACCGTGCTCGACGAGACGGTCGCGCTGGCGGCGCGCATTGCCGCGCATCCCCGCGCCGCCACCCGCGCCAGCGCCTCGCTGGTGCGCGCGGCACGCCGCGACGCCGTCATGGCGGCCAACCGCCGCGAGCAGGCGGCCTTCGCCTCCCTGCTCGGCGCTGCCGTCGGCAGCGGCACGCTGGCCGAGTTCGCCGCCCGGCCCAGCGAGGCCTGACCGTGCGCCTCGGCATCACCGCCGCCCTGACCGACGGCGACCTGGCGCCGGCCGTGCTGGCGACCGCGGTCGAGGAACTCGGCTTCGACTCGCTCTACCTGCCAGAGCACACCCATCTCCCCGTGGCCGAGGACACACCTCCCGCGCTGGTCGGTGGGGTGCGTCTCGACGACTACAAGCGCTGCCTCGACCCGCTGGTCGCGCTCGCCACTGCCGCCGCGGTGACGACACGCATCGGGCTGGGCACCGGCATCCTCCTCGCCGCGCAGCACGAGCCGATCCTGTTGGCCAAGCAGGTGGCCACGCTCGACCATCTCTGCGGTGGGCGGGTCACCCTCGGGGTCGGGTTCGGCTGGAACCGCACCGAGGCGGAGGACCACGGCGTCGACTGGCCCCGGCGCCATGACGTCGTGCGCGAGCACCTGGCCGCCATGGAAGCCATCTGGTCGGCTGACCAAGCCGAGTACCACGGCGAGTTCGTCGACTTCGGCCTCACGTGGTCCTGGCCCAAGCCGGTGCAGCAGCCGCGTGTGCGCACCCTCGTCGGCGGCGGAGCGAACGAGGCGGTCTTCTCGCTCATCGTCGAAGGCGCCGACGGCTGGATCCCCATCGGCGGCAGCGGCCTCGGCGCCGCCATCCCCCGCCTGCTGGCGCTGGCCGAGGAGGCCGGGCGCGATCCGGCCGGGCTCTCGGTCGTCCCCTTCGGCACCATCGCGGACGAGGGCAAGCTCGAGCACTACGCGGGCCTCGGCATCACCGAGGTGGTGTTGCGGGTCCGGGCGGGCGACGAGGCGTCGGTGCGGGCAGAACTCGAGTCGTTGGCACCCCTCGTCCCCTTCGCGGCCACACTGGAGCAACCATGACGGACCTCATCGACGACACCACCCCGCGGCTCGGCAGCACGACGCCGCTCCCGAAGATCATCAGCGTCGACGACCACATCGTCGAGCCGCCGCACCTGTGGGACACCTGGCTGCCGGCGCGCTTTCGCGACCGGGGGCCCAAGTCGGAGCGCCGCGGCATCGGCGACATGGAGCACATCGGCGGCGGCACCTACCGCCAGTCGTTCGATCCCGACGGCCCCCAGGCCGACTGCTGGGTCTACGAGGACCTCGTCTACATCAACAAGCGTCACGTGGCGGCGGTCGGCTTCGACCGCGACGACATGACGATGTCCCCCATCACCTACGACGAGATGCGCCCCGGCTGCTACGACCCCAAGGCCCGTATCGCCGACAACGAGGCCAACTGGGTCGAGGCGAGCCTCTGCTTCCCCAGCTTCCCCCGCTTCTGCGGCCAGACCTTCCTCGAGGCGAAGGACAAGGAGCTCGCCGAGGCCTGTGTCGTCGCCTACAACGACTTCATGGTCGAGGAGTGGTGCGGCGACAGCGGAGGGCGGCTCCTCCCGCTGATCATCATCCCGTTGTGGGATGCCCAGAAGGCGGCGGCCGAGGTGCGGCGCAACGCCGCCCGCGGCGTGCGCGCCGTCTGCTTCAGCGAGATCCCGCCGCATCTCGGCCTGCCCAGCATCCACAGCGGCGCCTGGGACCCGTTCTTCGCCGCCTGCGAGGAAACCGGCACGGTGGTGTGCATGCACATCGGCTCGTCCTCGAAGATGCCGGCCACCTCCGGCGACGCACCTGTGGCCGTGGCGGCGGCGCTCAGCTTCGGCAACGCCATGTCGTCGCTGTGCGACTTCCTCTTCTCCGGCGTGCTCATCCGCTTCCCCCGCCTCGTGTTGGCGTACTCGGAGGGGCAGATCGGGTGGCTGCCCTACATCCTCGAGCGCGTCGACGACGTGTGGCGCGAGCACCGGGCCTGGGGCGGCGTCAAGGACATCGTCCCCGAGCCGCCGTCGACCTACTTCCACCGCCAGGTCTACGGCTGCTTCTTCCGCGACCAGCACGGCCTCGACTCGCTGAACGTCATCGGCGCGGACCGCGTGACCTTCGAGACGGACTACCCCCACACCGACTCCACCTGGCCCGACACGCGCGCCGTGGCGGAGGAACTGGTCAAGGACCTCTCCGACGAGGAGGTGTACCGGATCATGCGGGGCAACGCCATTGCGATGCTCGGCCTGGAAGGCCCGTGAGGCTGGGCGACGTCGTCAACCCCGGCGCGGCGCACTGGGGCAAGCCGCTCGACGGCGTGCGCATCCTCGCCCTCGAGCAGATGCAGGCGCTGCCCTATGCCACCCAACTGCTCGGGCGCCTCGGCGCCGACGTGGTGAAGATCGAGTCGCCCGGCACCGGGGACCTCGGGCGGAGCGCCTCGCCCGCCATGACCGATCCCGAAGGGCGTTCCGTCGGCGCCACCTTCATGCGCAACAACCTGTCCAAGCGTTCGGTCGTCGTCGACCTCAAGCAGCCCGCGGGGCGCGACCTCGTGTTGCGGCTGGCGCCGCGCTTCGACGTGGTGGCCGAGAACTTCCGCGCTGGTGCGATCGAGCGCCTTGGCCTGGGCTACGACGACGTGGCGGCAGCGCACCCGGCGGTCGTCTACCTGTCGATCTCGGGCTTCGGTCATCAGGTCCCCGCCGGGACGCCCGCCTCGCCCTATGCCGACTGGCCCGCCCTGGCCTCCATCGTGGAGGCGATGAGCGGCGCCTACGAGTTCAAGCGCCCCGACGGACAGCCGCCGGTCGGCTCGCCCATGGGCGGCCTCGGGGACATCGTCACCGGGCTGTTCGCCGTCATCGGCACCCAGGCCGCGCTGCGCCAACGCGACCGCACCGGGCAGGGGCAGCGCGTCGACATCGCCATGCTCGACGCCATGGTGGCCGTGCTCGACGTCGTGCCCAACTTCTGGTCCATGGGCATGCCGATGGGTACGCCCTGGCCGGGGATCCTGCACGGCTTCCGCGCCGCCGACGGCTGGTTCATGCTGCAGGTCCTGCGCGCCCACCAGTGGCCCGACCTCGCCCGCGCCATCGGCCGGCCGGACTGGGCGGACGACCCGCGCTTCGACACCCCGCAGGGCTGGCTGGACCACCTCGAATCCGACATCCGACCCGCACTGGAGGCCTGGGCCTCCACGCTGTCCAAGCGCGACGCCTGCGACGCCCTCAACGCGGCCGGCCTGGTGGCCGGGCCGGTGGCCATCGACGCCGAGGTGATCGCCGACC
Source organism: uncultured Acidimicrobiaceae bacterium (assembly GCA_963753115.1). Classification (GTDB taxonomy): domain Bacteria; phylum Actinomycetota; class Acidimicrobiia; order Acidimicrobiales; family RAAP-2; genus Bog-473. The sequence continues at coordinate 75,467 of CAVWBB010000032.1, read as the reverse complement.
CGCACCTCGAGGGGCGCCACATGCTCGTCGAGCACCCCCGCACCGACGGCGTGGCCCAGCCGGTGCTGATCCCGGGGCTCCCGGTGAAGTTCGCCGAGGTGACCGAGGGCCCCGAGACCCGCGTGCCCTGGCTCGGCGAGCACACCGACGAGGTCCTGGCCGACGAACTCGGGCTCAGCGCTGGCGAACTGGCAGCCCTGCGCGCCGACGGGGTGATCGGTCGATAGCAATCTGCCCGTGACGGACGACATCGTCCTCCGGGCGGGACCGTTCCCCCTCCGATGTCCCCCCACATCCCGAGCACCACAGCCTCGGCGCCGACATGACCCCGACGCCACCTCACATGTCCGACGAGGAGCGGACAGAGCGGCTCGACGTGCTCTTCGCTCAGATGGCGGTCGTCGCAGGCGAGATCGTGGTCCTCCTGGGCGAAGTGGAACGATCCCAGTCGTTTCGCGAGGAGGGTGCGACCTCAATCGGCTCCTGGGTGACCGAGCGCTTCGGCGTGGCGAGCTCGACGGCACGATCACTGGCCCACGTCGGCGAGAAGATCGCCGACCTCCCCCACCTGATGGGTGCCCTCTGCGCGGGCGAGGTGTCCTTGGACAAGGTGAGGACGGTGACTGACGTGGCCACACCCGAGAACGACCAGGAGCTGTGCGAAGAGGCTCAGCGCTGCAGCGTCCGCGAGCTCGCCGACGTGGCCCGGTCCAGGGCCCGGGACCCGAGGTCCTCCGCCCTCACCTCCGCCGAGCAGTACCAGCGTCGTTTCCTGCGCTTCAACGACCAGTTCCGCACCGTGACGGCCCAGCTGCCGGCCGAGTCCTACGCCGAGGCCAAGGCGTGTCTCGAAACCCGGGCCAAGGAGGTCCCCTCCGAGGGGGAGACCCCCTGGGACCACCGGCTCTGTGACGCCTACATGGACGTGATCCGCACTTCGGGCGGTGGAGACTCCGGTCAGCGGGCCAACACCAACCCCTACTTCGTCGTGGTCCACGTCCCGCTGGAGGCCCTGGTCGATCGTGACGCAGGCGAGACCACGGAGCTGGCCGGCGAGCTCGAGCGCGACGGGTTGATCAGCGCCGAGGTGGTGCACATGATCGCCTGTGGTGCCACCATCGCAGTGGCGGTCGACGACGACGTGGGGCACACCATGTACGAGGGCCGGGCCCGGCGCTTCCCGACCGCGACCCAAAGGCGAGAGGTCAGACGTCGGGATCGACATTGTCGCTTTCCCGGCTGTACCAACGTGACCTTTGCCGATGTCCATCACATCGTGGCGTGGAAACACGACGGTGGGACCGACCTGGACAACCTCGCTCTCATGTGCCGGTACCACCATGGCGTGGTCCACAGGAAGGGCTGGTCCATGTCTGGCAACGCCAACGAGAAGCTCACCATCGTCGGTCCGTCTGGCCGGGTCATGGTGACGCGCCCATCGCCACTCTGGACCAGGGTGACGGACGGATGGCGGGCGACTCGAGCTGCTGGAGCGACTCGAGCTGCTGGAGCGGCAGAACCCGTGAGCGACCCTTAGTACCGCGGCAGCGCGATGAAGGCGACGAGGTAGGCGAACAAGCCCGCGCCCACGAGCGTGCACGTGTGGAACACCTCGTGAAACCCGAAGACGCGCGGCCAGGGGTCGGGCCGCTTACGCGCGTAGATGAGCGCGCCAGCGGTGTAGGCCAGGCCCGCCGCCAGCATCAGGGCGAAGCCGCCCCAACCGAGGCTGCGCACCAGTTGGGGCGCCACGATGATCGGGCACCAGCCGACCACCACATAGGGAATGGCGACGACCCACTGCGGCGCGTCCAGGAAGGCCTGCCGCAGGGCGATACCGACGGCCGCGCCCGCCCAGACCATGGCGAGGACGAGCCATTCGGCCCACCCCCTCAATGCGAGACCCGCCACGGCGGTGGACGTCGCGGCAATCCCGACGAAGATTGCGCTGTGATCTGCACGCCGCATGCGGCGCCAGGCCGGCGCCGACCAGCGGAGGCGGTGGAAGGCGGCACTGGTCCCGAACATCACCAGCATGCCGGCCACGTAGACCGACAACGCGGCCGTCGCCCACGCGTCGGGGGCGGCGGCAATGAGGAAGGGGCCGCCCAGCAACCAGGCGAAGAACGCACCGGCGTGCAGCCAACCGCGCAGGAGCGGCCGTTGTCCGCGGTTGTCGGCGGCCTTCCCCTGCTCACCCTGGGCCAGCGCCGTCATTGGTCGCCCGCCTCGAGTCGGTCGGCCAGTTCCACCTCACGGCGCGAGATCCCGAGCAGGAACAGGATGGCGTCGAGGTACGGGACGCTGAGGGCGGTGTCCGCCGCCTCGCGCACGACCGGCTTGGCGTTGAATGCGATGCCGAGACCGGCAACGGCCAACATGTCGATGTCGTTGGCCCCGTCGCCCACCGCGATGGTGCGCGCCAGCGGGACGCCTGCGGCCGCGGCGAAGGTCGCCAGCGCCGCCGCCTTGCCTGCCCGGTCGACGATGGGCCCGTCCAGCTCGCCGGTGACGATGCCCGCCTCCACGGCCAGCACGTTGGCGGCCAGGTGGTCGATGCCCAGATCCGTCACCAGTGGGCCGATCACCTGGGTGAAGCCGCCGCTCACCACGGCCAGCTCGTAGCCGAGGCGCTTGAGCGTGCGCACCAGGGTGCGGGCGCCGGGGGTCAGGACGATGCGCTCCCGCACCGCTTCGAGGTCTGCTTCCTTCAGACCGGCAAGGAGCCGCACGCGCTGGCGCAGTGCGTCGGCGAAGTCGACCTCGCCCGCCATTGCTGCTGCGGTGACTGCGGCCACCTCGTCCCCGCAGCCGCAGCGCTCCGCCAGCAGGTCGATCATCTCCCCCTGCACGAGGGTGGAGTCCGCATCGAGCACGATCAGGTGCTTGGCCCGCCGGTGCAGCCCGGCCGCCTGTACAGCCACATCGACCTCGCAGCGCGCCGCGGCCTCGGCCAGCGCCCGCCGCAGGCTGTCGACGTCGGCGCCCGCCACCGAGAACTCGTAGCTGTGCACGGGATACGACGCCAGCCGCACGATCCGCTCGATGTTGCCGCCGCAGCGCGCGATGGTACTGGTCACCGTCTCCAGCGTCGCCGCGTCGATCTCCGGAGCCAGGAGCGTGACGAGGTGGCGCTCGACGACGTCGTCCACCGCCGCGTCCGCCTCCACCAGTGGCTCGACCATCACCTCCACGCCCGCCGTGCCGAAGCGCTCGGCCAGGAGCGCGCGCACCGGCTCCACCTCCGCCGGCACCATGTCGGCCTCCACGCAGAGCAACAGCCGGCCGTGCACACGGACCTGCTCCACGTCGTCCACCTCGACGCCGCGCTCGGCCAACGCGCCGAACAGCCGCGCCGAGATGCCGGGGCCGTCCTGCCCGTTCACCGTCACCAAGAACGGCGAGGGCGTCTCCGTCATGGCAGCGAGACGTCCTTCTCGGTGACCCAGCCGGCGCCCTCGACCCAGCGCTTGACGATGCGCGCCGGGACGCCGGCCACGACGCACCGGGAAGGGATCTCGCCGCGGACGACCGCGCCGGCAGCCACGACCACGTGCTCACCGATCTGGGCGCCCGGCAAGATCACGGCGTTGGCTCCCAACCAGCTCCCCGAACCGATCCGCACCGGCGCCTCGGTCGGCCACTGGCGGCCGATCGGCTCGACCGGGTCCTCATAGGAATGGTTCTGGTCGGTGATGTAGACGTAGGGGCCCGTCTGGATGTCGTCACCGATCACGATCTCCCAGTGGCCCACGATGTGCGAGCCGCGCCCGATGAGGCAGCGGCTGCCGATCGACACCACCGGGTCGGTCGGCATCACCTGCCCGGGTGCCATGCCGGCCGAGAGCGAGGCGCCCGGACCGACGATCGTTTCGGCTCCGATGTGGATCAGGTGCTCGTTGTAGATGGCGCCCTGGGGAAACAGGATGCAGGCTCCCGCGCCCATCCGGCCGAAGCGTTGCCCACGGGGATCACCCGGGCCGATCGCCCCGAGCTCGGCGGCGCCGTCCCAGGCCGCGTGGACCAGTCGTGACAGGAGCCGCCGCAGCGGTGCGGGAAGGGAGCGGGCCCAGCTCACGCACGAATGGTAGGTGGTGGCGTGGACCCCACCGTCACGGGGCCCGCCCAGGGTGCAACCGGGTCGCGTGGGTACACTCTGCATGTGCAGCCCCTCCCACCGGACGGTGGCTCCGACCCCGCCCCGTCGTCGGCTGGGCGCCCCATCGACCGCCGCCAGTTCCTGCAGCTCTCCGCGCTCGGCGCCGCCGGGTTCGCCGGTGCCTCCCGGCTCGACCGGCAGCACAAGAAGCAGCGCGTTCCCGCCCGGGCCAAGCGCCGCGCCTCGTCGCACGGCGCCGTCGTCGAGAAGAAGTTGGCCAGCGGCGTCACGGTGCCGACCGCGCCCTGGCTGATCGCCGAGAACGCCAAGCGCGGCACGTTGAACTGGATCTGCACGCACAACCAACCCGACCACGCACTCGAGGGATTTGCCAGTCAGGTCAGCGCGGTGCCCGGCGACGACGTCGCCGTCTTCGTCAGCACCACCGCCCGCGCCGTCCAGGTGCAGGCCTACCGGATGGGCTTCTATCAGGGGCTCGGCGGGCGTCTCATCATGCAGACGGACTTCGTCCCAGGCAAGGTGCAGGCGGCGCCGGTGGTGACGCCCGGCATCGGCACGGTGACGTGCCCGTGGTCGCCCACGCTGACGTTGAACATCACGAAGGACTGGCTGCCCGGCTCTTATCTCTTGAAGCTGGTCGGTGACGGTGGCGAGGAGCAGTTCGTCCCACTCACCATCCGGGACGACGCCTCCACCGCGGCCTACGTGCTGCAGAACAGCGTGACCACCTGGCAGGCCTACAACCTGTGGGGCAGCAGCAGCCTCTACTACGGACCCGACAAGTCCGGCCGGTCCACCTTCGCCAACCGCGCCCGCGCCGTGTCCTTCGACCGGCCCTATCCGCAGACGTGGGCCTCCGGCGCGGCCGACTTCGTCGGCAACGAGCTCCCGCTGCTGTTCCACCTCGAGAGCCTCGGCCTGGACATGACCTACTGGACCGACGTCGACCTGCACGCCCGGCCGCAGCTCCTCATGAACCACCGCTGCCTCTTCAGCCTGGGCCACGACGAATATTGGTCCCAGCCCATGCGCCAGGCGGCCGCCTCGGCCAGCGCCGGCGGCGTCAACCTGGCCTTCCTCGGCGCCAACGCCTGCTACCGCCAGATACGCCTGCAGCCCACCTCCGTCGGCCCCAACCGGCTGGAGGTCTGCTACAAGGACGCGGCCGAGGACCCGATCGCCCAGCAACAGCCGGACCTCACCACGGTCAACTGGAACCAGGCACCGCTCAATCAGCCCGAGTCGACCCTCATCGGCTCCATGTACCAGTCCGTCGGGGCCAAGGCCGACATGGTGGTCACCGACGCGTCGTCGTGGTTCTACGACGGGTGCAACCTCGCCGACGGGCAGGCCTTCCCGACCGTCATCCTCGGCGAGTACGACCGCTACGTCCCCTCCCTCCCGGGACCGCACAACACGGATGTGCTGGCGCACTCACCGGTCCCCGGGCAGTCCAACTGGTCCGACATCACCTACTACACGGCACCCGGGAAAGGCGGCGGCGTACTGGCCACCGGCTCCGCCAGCTTCGTCTCGCTGCTCAGCACGACCGGGGTCATCCCGCCCAACGTCATCGTCCCCGCTATTCCGGGCGTGACCGACGTCATCCGCCGCGCCATGGAGAACGTCTACGGCCGCTTCGGGCTCGGTCCAGCCACCTCGTACGGGAGCTCGACAGGCAACTGGTCGGCCGTCTACTCCGGTGCCGCCGCCTCCGCGGGGACCGCTGCCGGCACCCCCTCCGCCTGAGCATTCCGTTCGCTGAGCAGCGGCGGAGGCGGCGCGCCCGGTGGGCATGCCACCACTTTGGCGCTCCACCCCCGTACGATCGTTGCCCAGCGATGGCCGAATCCACCACCGAACGTCCCAGGGTGCGACACCCGCTCGCCTGGAGCGTGGTGGCGACCGCAGGACTCACAGGGCTTCTCCTGAGCGCGTGCTCTTCCTCGCCCGCTCACCACGACGCCGCGGCCAAGGTGAAGCCGACGACGACGACCTCCACTGCTCCGCCGCCTGCCTGCCCGCTCACCGGCGCACCTGCGCCCGGTGGGACAGTCCCGCAGCGGCCCGCCATGGCCGTGAAGATCGACAACTACCCGGCCGGCCGCCCCCAATCCGGTCTCGACAAGGCCGACATCATCTTCGAGGAGCCCGTCGAGGGCGGCATCACGCGGTACGCCGCCGTGTTCCAGTGCCAGGATTCGGCGCTGATCGGACCCGTCCGCTCGGCCCGCAACATCGACATCGGCATCCTCGGACAGTTGGGCAACCCGTTGCTGGCCCACGTGGGGGGCATCAATCCGGTGCTCGCCAACATCAACGCCTCGCCCGTCGTCAACGTCGACATCGGGAGCAGCAACTCGTTGATGATCCACCCCGCGGGCCATGTGCCGCCCGACTCGGACTACACCTCGACCGCCATCGTCTACAACACGCACCCGACCATGACGACGCCGCCCCAACCACTGTTCACCTACTCGGCCACGACTCCCCCGGGTGGCACGGCTATCTCGAGCATCCACATCAACTTCTCGAGCACCTCCAACGTGACTTGGAAGTGGAACAAGGCCACCGACACGTTCCTGCGCTTCTACAACGGGATCACTCCGGACATGCTGGCTAACAACGTGCAGAACCAGGCGGCCACCGTCGTGGTGCAGTACGTGCAGATCAGCTATGGGCCCTGGCTCGAGAACGACCAAGGAGGCAAGGAGGTCCAGGCCGACCTCTACCCCAACGCCAGCGGCACTGCGGTCATCTACCGCAACGGCTACGCCATCCCGGGCACCTGGCACCGTTCCACGCTCGGCTCGCCCACCCAGTACGTCAACGCCTTCGGCGTGCCGATCCCCATGCAGCCGGGCCAGACCTGGGTCGAGCTGGTGCCCAACACCATCATGGCGACGACGACGCCCTAGGCGTCACCATCACGGCAGCGGTTTCCGCGCCACCACCGCCAGCAGCAGGCAGTCCTCGGCGGCCGCGAACACGCCGGGGTGGGCGCTCGCTTCGGCCTCGTCGAAGATGCCTGCCGCCGCGCCGCGCCGCATCAGGTTGAGGCCCTTGCATTCGGCGACCTCGAAGCCGGCACGTTCGAGCTTGCCCACCAGCTCGGCCGCCGAGTACTCGATCTGGTGGTCGTGGTTCATCGGCTCCTCGGAACGCAGTCGCCACAGCGGTCCATTCGGCGTGTCGAGGCAGAACCAACCGCCGGGGACCAATACGCGGAACGCTTCTCGCGCCACGGCATCACCGTCCGCCTCGCTGACGTGCTCTATGGACTGCCCGCTGTAGACGAGGTCGAACGACGCGTCCTCGTAGCGCCCGAGGTCGACCATCGAATGAAAGGCGAACTCGACCGGGCCGAGCTCGGAGAGGACGGGCTCGCCCGCCGAGCCGCCCTGGTAGATGGCGTCACGCTCGCCGACCGGGAGATCGACCACCACGAGGCGCTCGAAGGGATAGGGGTAGCCCAGGTGCACCAGGGCTCCATCGGGCAGTCCCTGATGGGTTCCACCGAGGTCCAGAATGCGCGCCGCCCGAGGCAGCCCCGCAACGAAGTCACTGCGGCTGACGTGCATGGAGAGCAGCACGTTGCCGATGGGCACGCGCCGGCGGAACTCCTCGGAATGGGCCAGGGCCTCGGCGACGCCATGGCGGGAGAGCTCCCCGTCCTCGAGCTTCTGGACGTACTCGGCGCCGCCCGCAGCATCGGGCTCGCGGTCGAGGACGACGTTGAAGGCGAAGCGGACCGACTGCTTGGGCGGCAGGTACCGAAATGGGACGGTGGGGACGAAGCGGTCGAGAACCCGATAGGCCCGTTGCTTCCATTCGCTGGCCGGCATCGCACCATTCTGGTCTGGACGCGACGCGCCGTGGTCCGAACGCGAAGCGCTCCGGACCGTTGCGCCCAGGGAGGTGGGGGCGAGTCCGGAGGCCTCGGTGCCGTGAGAGGCGGGGTGCGGCTACGAATCGAGTGAGATCGGGACGTCGTCGGGATCGAGGGCGTCCTCCGGCAGGAGGTCCTCCTCCTTCGGGGCCAGGCACTCGCGCACCCGGTCGTCGATCTCCGCCATCAGCTGGGGGTTCTCCACCAGGAAGGTCTTGACGTTCTCCCGGCCCTGGCCGAGCTGCTCGCCCTCATAGGTGAACCAGGCGCCCGACTTCTTGACGAACCCGAGGTCGACGGCGACGTCGAGGAGCGATCCCTCGCGGCTGATGCCCTTGCCGTACATGATGTCGAACTCGGCCTGCTTGAAAGGCGACGAGCACTTGTTCTTGACGACCTTGACTCTGGTCCGGTTGCCGACGACGTCGGCCCCGTCCTTGATCGCCTCGATGCGGCGGATGTCCAACCGGACCGACGAGTAGAACTTCAGCGCGCGGCCACCGGGGGTGACCTCGGGGCTGCCGTACATCACACCGATCTTCTCCCGCAGCTGGTTGATGAAGATGGCGATGGTGCTGGACTTCGACAGCGTGCCCGTCAGCTTGCGCAGCGCCTGGGACATGAGCCGGGCTTGCAAGCCGACATGGGTGTCCCCCATCTCCCCTTCGATCTCGGCCCGCGGCGTCAGGGCCGCCACCGAGTCGATGACCAGGACGTCGAGCGCACCGGAGCGGATCAGCATGTCGGCGATCTCGAGCGCCTGCTCGCCGGTGTCCGGCTGCGAAATCAAGAGGTCGTCGACGTTGACCCCGATGGCCCGGGCGTACACCGGGTCCATGGCGTGCTCCGCGTCGATGTAGGCGCAGATGCCACCGTTGCGCTGCGCCTCGGCCACCGCGTGCATGGCCAGCGTGGACTTCCCCGATGACTCGGGGCCGTAGATCTCCACGATGCGTCCCCGGGGGAGACCGCCGATGCCCAGCGCCAGGTCCAGGGAGAGCGCCCCGGTGGGGATGGACTCGATGTTCATCCCGACGTTGTCGCCCATGCGCATGACCGAGCCCTTGCCGAACTGCTTCTCGATCTGGCCCAGCGCGGCATCCAGTGCCTTCTCCCGTTCCGCTTCTGCCATCCCTCTCTCCTCTGTGAGTGTGCTGCTGCGACTGTGGTGGGACTACGTGGGACCGTGGTCCGTGCGACCTGTGCCGGGGTCTGTTCGGCACCGTTGTGGTGACCCTACGGCGAGGGTGTGACGACCCCGCCGGCGCTGCCTTTGGCAGCATAACGAACATGTGTTCGTAGAACGTGGACCCTTGTTCTCGGCCGGGACGAGCAGCCGGAGAACGGTCGCCGGCACCGGGCGAGGGGCGCGCCGACGGGAAGATCGGTGACCATGAGGGGTGCCGCGTCCATGCGAAGCTGACGGCTCCCCGGCGGGGAACGAGAGAGGGAGGGTCGGCGGTGGTCGCGAAGAGGCTGGTGGCCGGGGTGCTGATGGCGGGCGCGACAGCCGTCGGCGTGGCGGCCGTGGCCCTGGCTGCACCGGCAGGTGCCTCCGCCGAGGCCAGCGCCGATGCCAGCGCCGAAGCCACCGCCAGCGCGTCGACTCTCTACAAGGAGGCAGTTGCCACCACCCACGCGTGGTCGGTCCACTACGCCTCGAACTCGACGTCGTCCAACCAGACGCTGGTCGAGAGCGGCGACGCCGGGCCGGCGTCGGCGAGCCAGACCGTGACCATGGGCAAGGGCACCATCTCGATCCTGGTGATCGGCGGCTTCACCTACGTCAAGGGCAATGCCACCGGGCTGCAGAACCTGGCCGGACTCAGCTCGGCCCAAGCTACCGAGGCGGCCGGCCAGTGGATCGAGTTCGCGACCGACAACACGGCCTTCGCACCCGTGGTGCAGGGCGTTCGCTCCAGCGACATCGCAAAGGAGCTGGCGCTCAAGGCACCGCTCTCCCTCGGGCACCCCCGCACGCTCGACGGGCAGGCGGTCGACGCCATCGAGGGGACACAGACGTTCGGTCGCAGGTCGCAGCACGTCGTCCTGTACGTCCGAGCCAAGGGAACCCATGTTCCGGTGGAGGAGGACTCGGTGAACGCCAAGGGAAAGCCGACCACCGCCGAGCACATCGCCTACTCCAAGTGGGGCGAGCGGATCCGGCCGCAGGCACCCAAGGCCACCATCTCCATCGGCTCCATAAGCGCCGTCTAAGACAGGGCGACCACGGGCCCACGCGGGGACGTGGGAAGATATGGGCCTTGCCCCCCTGGCCAAGTCGGCGCTCGATGTGCCACTGTGCCGGGCCTCCAGGAGAGTGAAGGTCATGCACCCCTTGCGCCAGATCACCGCCCGCACGGCCGCGGTTGCCGCCGGAATCACCGCCGCGACCACCTTGGCACTCGTCACCGCGGCACCACCTGCCGGTGCCGCCACCACCAGCGCGACGGACGAGTACAACGCGGCCCTCAAGGCCGTGGGCTCCCAGGGCGTGCACTTCGACTCGACCGCGAAGCAGAACGGGGCCACCCTCGATGTGACCGGTGACGCCGGCAGCACGTCGGGCTCGCAGTCGCTCGTGGTGAAGAGCAACGGCATCACCGAGCGCATGACCGCCCGTGTGGTCGGGAAGACTGGATACGTCAGCGGCAACGCCGCCGCGCTCGAGCACGTGATCGGCCTGACCAAGGCGCAGTCGTCGAAGTACGCCAACAAGTGGCTGTCGTTCCCGACCTCCAACAACGGCCTCGATGAGCTCGTCGGCGGGCTGCTCTCCTCGGAGGTGGCCAAGGAGCTCGAGATAGGCGGCCCCTACACCTACGGCAAGGCAGCCACCGTCGCCGGGCAGAAGGCGACGGCCATCATCGGCTCCGTCGCCACCCAGAGCGGCTCGAAGGTGCCCGTCGTGCTGTACGTCCCGACCAGTGGCAAGCCCCTACCGATGAAAGAGGTGACCAACGCCGGCACCGGCGGGGGCGCGTCCGCGATCCACGGCACCGTGACCTTCTCGAACTGGGGAGAGGACAAGAGCCAGGCGGTGCCGTCGAAGACGACCTCGCTGCTCAAGCTGATCCCCGCCTCGTCGTCGACGACGACCACCGGGGGGTAGCCCACCCGGTGGTGCCGCTGCTCCAAGCCGTGCAGGGCGACATCACGGCTGAGCAGGTGGACGCCGTGGTCAATGCGGCCAACCGGCAACTGCGCGGCGGAGGCGGCGTCGACGGCGCCATCCACCGCGCCGCGGGGGCCGAGCGCCTGCAGGCGGCCTGCCGGGCCATCGGCGAGTGCCCGCCCGGGCAGGCCGTGGTCACCGACGGCTTCGACCTGCCGGCGCGCTTCATCATCCACACCGTGGGGCCGGTCTGGCGCGGCGGCGGAGTCGGCGAGCCCGAGACGCTCGCCGCGTGTTACCGCAACGCACTGGCCGTCGCCGACACGGTGGGCGCACGCACCGTCGCCTTTCCCGCCATCTCGACCGGCGTCTACGGCTACCCCTTGGGGGAGGCCGCCGAGATCGCCGTCACCACGACCCGCGCGGCGGACACCGATGTGACCCACATCCGATTCGTCGCCTTCGATGGCACGACCCTGGCGCGCTACCTCGATCTGCTCGGTTGAATCCCACCGGCGTCGCCCGTCAGGACGAGGCGCCGGTCGACAGGTTGTAGACGGTCACGCCACCCAACGTCTCGGAGGTGAAGTGCGCCTTGACCCATGAGGTGATCTGGGTGGCATCGCCGGAGGTCCCGCCACCGGTCCCGCCGCCGCCACCGGGGAAGCCGCCGGGAAAGCCGCCGCCGCTGGCGATGAAGTAGTGGATCTTGCCCTCCGAGACGTACTTCTCGAACTGGGCGAGCGTCGGCGCCGGGTCGGTGCCGTTGAACCCGCCGATGGCCATCACCGGCTCGCCGCTGGCCAGCTGGTAGCCGGCCGCATTGTTCGAGTTCACCGTGGCGGCCGCCCACGTGTAGGTGCCGGCGTCGGCCTTCAGCGCCTTGGTCAGTGCCGGGTTGGACTGGCTGGAGCCCAAGAAACCCGCCCCCCCTCCGCCAACGCCGGCGCCACCGGCAGCAGCACCGCGGCGGAACCCGCCGCCGGCGCCGAACGGTGCGCCGCCGGGAAAGGTCCCGGCCCCTGCACCCGGACCTGCTCCGGCACCAGCGCCCGGGAAGGCACCGCCGCCGGGAAAGCCGCCACCCTTCGTGCCGCCGGGAAGTCCACCGCCACCGAAGGCACGACCTGCTCCCCCGCCAGGGAACCTGCCGCCGGGAAAGCCGCCGCCGGGAAAGCCGCCGCCGGGCCCCCCGAAGCCGCCCGCGGCGGTCGGCGTCACCGACGGGATCGCCCCGCTGTGCGGGGTGGCCGCAGTGGCCACGGTCGAGAAGAGCGGTGCCGCCAGGGCGGCGCCGAAGCCGAGCGAGGCCACCACGATGACAGCCAGCTTCGGGACATTGCGGAGCAACGGGAGCGCCAGGATGGCGACGACGCCCAGGGCGCCCACCACGGCCACGAAGGGACGCAGGGCGGGGAACCAATCGGAGGTGCGGCCGAGGAGGACGTAACTCCAGACGACCGTCGCAGCCAGTCCGGCCGCCAGGCCGAGACGCCCCACCCAGGTGGCGCGTCGTTGCCACAGCCCCATCGTGCCGATCCCGACAAGGGCGCCGAGCGGCGGCGCCAGGGCGATGGCGTAGTAGGGGTGGATGATGCCCTGGGCCAGGCTGATCACGAGGCCGATGCTCACCAGCGAGCCGCCCCAGAGGAGCAGCGCGGCGCGCTCGCGGTCTGTCCGACGGGCTCGGATGGTCACGATGAGGAGGACGGCGCCCATCACCAGGGCGCCCGGCAGCAGCCAGGACATCATGTTGCCGAACTCGGTGTTGAACAGCCGGGTGACACCCGTCGGTCCCCACATGCTGCCGGCGGTTCGTCCACCTCCGACACTGCCTGATTCGTTCCCGGTGATCCGGCCGATGCCGTTGTAGCCGAAAATCAGATTGAGGATGCTGTTGTTCTGGGACCCGCCGACATAGGGGCGATCCGCGGCCGGGGTGAGGGCGACGATCGCCACCCACCAGCCGGCGGCAACGACGACGGCAACGCCCATCAGGAAGGTCTGCCAGACCCGGCGCCACCAACCCGTCGGCGCTGCGAGCAGGTAGACAACGGCCAAGACCGGGAGGATCAGGAAGGCCTGCATCATTTTGGTGATGAAGCCGAAGCCCACCAGTGCGCCGGCAAGGACGAGCCACTTGGTCTGCGCCTTCTCGAGCCCGCGCATGGTCGCATAGGTCGCGCCGGTCAACAACAGCGCGAGCATGGCGTCGGGGTTGTTGTAGCGGAACATCATGGCGGCCACCGGCGTGAGCGCGACCACGGCGCCGGCGAGGAGTGCCGCCTGCGCGCTGAACCACCGCCGCACCGAGAGGTACACGAGACCGACGGTGGCCACGCCTTCGATCGCCTGCGGTGCCAGCATGCTCCACGAGTTGAGGCCGAAGATCCGAGCCGAGATCTCCATGGGCCACAGGAACGCCGGCGGTTTGTCGACGGTGATGAAGTTGGACGAGTCGGAGGAACCGAAGAACATGGCCTTCCAACTCTTGGTGCCCGCCTGCACGGCGGCCGAGTAGAAGGAGTTCGCCCATCCGTTTTCTCCGAGGCCCCACAGGTAGAGGACGGCGGTGGCGACGAGCAAGGTGAGGAGGGCGGGGCGGACCCAGGCCGCGTCGCTCTCCTTGCCCCGCACGAAGCGGGCCGGCCAACTCCGACGCGGGCCGGGTGGCCATGGCGTTGCGTCCGGCGTGGGTTCGTGGCCCGCATCAGCGATCGGGGCGGTGAGCGGCAGCGGCTGGTCGATGACCCCCACCGCGGTATCGGGTGTGGACGGCAGATCGGTCATCGGGACACCTCCATCGGGCCGGCGCCGGCACGGGCGCTCGGGCGGAAGATCCAGGCGCGCAACACGGCGAACCGGAACACAGCAGCAAGCACGTTGGCCACGGTGAGGGCCACAAGCTCGGCGAACAGCGCGGAGGGAGCGACCCAGTGGGCGACGACGAGTCCCAGCGTGGTGAGGCCGAGGCTCACGAGGTAGAGGCCTCCGGCTACGGCGTAGAGGCGACCGCGCCGGTCCTGGCCGTCCGTGGAACGGGAGAGCTCACGGTGCACGGCCGTGTTGAAGAGGGTGGCGATGGCCATGGCGACGGCGTTGGCGCCGAACGCGCCGAGGAGCGGTTGCCAGGCGACGAAGAGAAAGAGGTAGCCGAGCGTGGAGACCAGACCCACGCCGGCGAACCGCATGAGCTGGTCGGCCGTGACCTCGTTCGAACGGACGCGGTGCAGTCCCTTCGGACGCCGGACGAGCATGCGCCAGACGCCGCGCAGGTCGTCTGCGGCGGTCGAGACGATCTGCACGCGCGAATCGGGGTCGTCGACCCAGTCCACCGGGACCTCGCCGATGCGCAGGCCGAGGCGCTCCGCCGTCACCAGCAACTCGGTGTCGAAGAACCATTCGTTGTCCTCAATGAGCGGGAGCAGCTTCAGGGCCGCGTCGCGGCGCAGCGCCTTGAAGCCGCATTGGGCATCGCTGAAGCGGCCGCGCAAGGTCAGCTTGAGCAACAGGTTGTACGCCCGCGAAATCAGCTCGCGTTTCGGGCCGCGCACGACCTCCGCGCCCGGCGCCAGTCGGGAGCCGATGGTCACGTCACGGTGCCCAGAGAGCAACGGGGCCACCAACGGCAGGAGCGCGGGCAGCGCCGTCGAGAGGTCCACGTCCATGTACGCGACGACGGGAGCGTCGCTCGTCGACCACGCCGCACGCAGCGCGTAGCCGCGTCCCTTGCGCGGCAGGTGCATGGCGGTGACACCCCGCATGGTCGCGGCCAGCTGGTGCGCCACCCGGTCGGTGCCGTCCGTGCTGGCGTTGTCGACCACCGTGACGAGCGTCCGGAATGGGAACGACTCGTCGAGGAAGGTGCGCAGGGCAGTGATGCGCTCCGCCAGCTGCGCCGCCTCGTTGTAGACCGGTACGACGATCTCGACGTCCAGCGGGACGCGGCGGGGATCGACGTCGGCCTCGAAGGGAGCCAGGGCTGTCATGGCAGGCATGGTGCCGGTCCGGCCTCTGGACTTCGTGAAGCCCGGCTGTGGGTGCGGTGTGAATCCCGACCCCGCTGGGCGAGCCTGCTCAGCCGGCTGGTTGCGGGAGCTCGCCCGCAGGCACGGGGTCCTCGGCCAGCGCCGGGGGGCCGACCGGGATCAGCACGGTGACCACCAGGCCTTCACCGGGCGTGGACGCCGCCGAGACCGTCCCGCCGTGGGCCGCCACGATGGCGTCCACGATGGACAGACCAAGCCCGCTGCCGCCCCTGGTACGGGCCCGGGCCGGGTCGGCCCGGTAGAAGCGCTCGAAGACACGGCGGGCGTCCTCTTCGGGCATGCCCGGACCGGTGTCGCGCACCTCTATCTGGGCCTGGTCACCGATCTGGTCGACGCGCACCGTGGCCGTCGTGCCCGGCGGCGTGTGCGCCCGTACGTTGGCCAGCAGGTTGTCGAGCACCTGGCGCAGGCGATCCTTGTCGCCGGTCACCTCGAGAGGGCGCGCCGCCCAGAACTGCACTGGCCATTCAGGTCCCACCGCAGTGGCGGTGCGGACAGCGTCGGAAGCAAGCGACACCAGCTCCACCGACCCCATCTCCATCGGCACGCCCTCGTCGAGACGGGCCAGGGTGAGGAGATCGTTCACGAGCCGGTCCATGCGGGCCGTCTCGGTGCGGATCCCCGTGAAGATGCGCGGGAGGTCGTCGGAGTGGTCGGACCCGCCGCGCTCGAAGAGCTCGGCGTAGGCCGAGACCGCGGCGATCGGGGTGCGCAACTCGTGCGAGGCGTCGGCGACGAATTGGCGCAGATGTTGTTCGTTCTCGCGCAACCGCGACTCCGAGGCAACGCGAGCGGAGAAGGCGGCCTGAATCCGCTCGAGCATCACGTTCAGCGCGCGGGCCAACCGTCCGACTTCGGTCGCCTGATCGGCGCCGGGCACCCGCTGGTCCAGGTCTCCCGCCGCGATGGAGTCGGCCGTGCGCTCCACGTCTTCGAGCGGGCGCAGGCCGAGCCGGACCAACCACCAGCCGCCGGCCAGCGCGAGCACGAGTGCGCCGGCCGTCACGGCCAGCTCGGTCAGAAAGAGCGTGTGCAGGGTGCTGTCCTGGTCCACGAGCGGTTGCGCCTGGACCTGGACCAGGTTGCCAGTGAGCTTCTCGGCGCGCACCCGGAAGCTCGGGCCGTTCGGGGCCACGGAGCCGGTGGTGAAGTACGCCACCTGCGAGCCGTCGGGTTGCGCCTGGAACCCCGTGATGGGCACGGGGAGTTGAGGGCGATAAGGGACGTTGCCCACGTAGGCCGGGCACTCCACGTTGCCCACTACGGAGCTCTTGCTCTGTGTCACCACCGAGAAGTAGCTGATCGCAAAGACGTTCGGGAACCGCTCGTTCCCGCTACTGCTGGGTGCCGGTCCCCCACCGCTGTTGCCGCTGTTGCCGCTGTCGGGCTCCGCGCCTGGAGATCCAAAGTCGTGCTGCGGAGAAGGGCAGGTGAAGACCAAGCCTGTCGGCGTCCCCACGAAGCGGGGACGTTGGTCCGCCAGCTGCTGGTCCACCTGGTTGTAGAGCGACGTGCGCAACGCCGAATACGTGGCGAAATCAGCCACCACCAGGGCGACGATGGCGATCGCTCCGACCGCGAGGAGGAGTCGGAGCCGGAGCGACACTCAGGCTGCTCCGCTGGCCGATTCGGGTTCCCGGAGGGTGTAGCCGACGAGACGGATGGTGTGGATGAGCGGCGGGCCGAACTTCTCGAGCTTCTTGCGCAGGTAGCTGACGTAGGTCTCCACGACGTTGCCGTCGCCACCGAAGTCGTAGTGCCAGACATGGTCCAGGATCTGTGACTTGGACAACACGTGGCGCGGGTTCAGCATGAAATAGCGCAGGAGATTGAATTCCGTCGCCGTGAGGTTGATGGCGTGGCCGCCGCGTCGCACCTCGTGCGCGCTCTCGTCGAGCTCGAGGTCCGAGAACCGGAGCACGCCGTCGTCCTCGGGCTCGTAGCCGGTGCGGCGCAGGATGGCGTGCACGCGCGCGATCACCTCGGCCAGAGCGAACGGCTTGGTCACGTAGTCGTCACCGCCGACCGTGAGACCGGCGAGTTTGTCCTGCAACGTGTCGCGCGCCGTGAGGAAGAGGACCGGCACCCGGAGCCCGTCGGAGCGGAGCCGGCGCGTCACCTCCAGTCCATCGAGGTCGGGCAGCATGACGTCGAGGATCACGAGATCGGGCGGGTCCTCCTGCGCCTGGGCGAGGGCCTTGCGGCCGGTCATCGCCTCGTCCACCGTGAAGCCCTCGTAGCGCAGCGATGTCGCCACCGCGTCCACGATCGAGGGTTCGTCGTCGACCACCAACACCCGCGGTCCGTTGTCCGTCTTCACTTGGCCATACCTCCCTGCCCGACAGGGTCGCACTCGCGTTTCCCCCTCCAGTGTGACCCGGCTGTGGGCCTCCTGTGAACGCGGTCAGTCAGGCGGAGCGGGCGTCGGAGCGGGCGCGTCGAGCGCACGTCGTAGCAGGTCAAGGGCGGAAATGGCCGCATATTGGCGGACGCGTTCTCGGTCGCCCGGGACCTGCAACTGACGCGACTGGGCGGGCTGGCCGGGCAGATGGAGGCCGACGAACACCGTGCCCGGTGCCACACCCTCCTGGTCGTCGGGTCCGGCCACCCCAGTGATGCCGAGCCCCACGTCGGCGCCCGTCACCCGGGCCGCCCCCTCGGCCATGGCCGCCGCGGCCGATTCGGTCACGACCGGCCCGGTGGGCACCCCCAGGACGTCGAACTTGACCTGTGCGTCGTAGGCGACGACGCCGCCGCGGAACCACGCCGACGCCCCCGCCACATTGACCAAGCGGCTGGCGATGAGCCCGCCGGTGAGTGACTCGGCCACGCCGAAGGTCAGCCCCTGATCGATCAGTCGGGCGGCCACGGCGACCTCCATGGTCTCGTCGTCGACGCCGAAGACGATGTCGCCGAGTCGCTCTTCGATGGCGCGGCGCACCTCGGCGTCCTCCTTGTCGAGCAGCGCGGTCACGTCCTCGAGCGTGTGGGCTCGTGCGGTGATGCGCACCTTGATCCCCTCGATCCCCGAGGCGAGGAAGGCCAGGGTCACCTCGCCCGCCGCGTCGACCGCGTCGATGCGGTCCTGGAGCGACTCGGCCAGCCCGGACTCGCTCGCCCCCCACGTGCGCAGCACGCGGCTGGCGATGACGCCCGTCTCTTCCCCGCTCTCGGCCATGCGGGCCCGGAGATCGGGCAGGATGCCGCGCTCGAACATCTCGGACATCTCGTAGGGGACGCCGGGGACGGCGTAGACGACCTTGTTCCCCACCGGGCAGATGAGGCCGGGCGCGGTGCCGGCCACCTGCGGGATGATGGTCGCCCCCTGCGGCACATCGGCCTGTCGCGCGTTGTTCGCCGTCATGGTCCGGCCCCGGGCGTCGAAGAAGCCGGCGATCACGTCGACGATCGCCTGATCGCGCACCAACGGGACTCCCATCACCTCGGCGATCGCCTCCCGGGTGATGTCGTCCTGGGTCGGGCCGAGCCCGCCGCACATGATGACGCCGTCGCTCCGGGCCAGGGCGGTGCGCAGCGCCAGGGTGATGCGATCGTGGTTGTCCCCCACCGCCTGGTGGAAGTGCGAAGCCACGCCGTTGGCGGCCAGGTGCTCGCCGAGCCAGGCGGAGTTGGTGTCGGCAATCTGCCCCAGCAGCAACTCGGTGCCGACCGCGACGATCTCGATCCTCATGGGAGTGACCTTACGGGGCAGCCGGGCGGTGCAGCATCTTGCGGCCGTCGAGCACGTACTCGGCGCCGGTGTACAGCGTCAGCGCGCAGGCGAACCAGATCACCGCGACCTGCAGCGTGTGCTGGTGCGCCAGCGGGGGAATGATGCACGTGCCGACCGCGAAGTCCTGCACCAGGGTCTTGAGCTTGGCCGACTTCCGGGCCGGGATGGAGACGCCGGCGCGTCCGACCCACGAGCGGTACACCTGCATGCCGACCTCGCGGATGGCGATGAGGATCACCGGGAGCCACGGCAGGTGGCCCTGGGCCGAGAGCGTGATGAGGGCGCCGAGCACGACGGCCTTGTCGGCCAGCGGGTCGAGGAAGGCACCCGAGCGGGTCGTGCCGTGGCGGCGGGCCATGTAGCCATCGAGCCCGTCGCTGCCGGCGAGGACGAGGCCCACCACGACGTTGACCCACGATGCCCCCCAGGCGATGAGCATGAGCACATAGACCGGTGCCGCCAACAACCGGGCCACGGTGACGGCGTTGGCGGGCGTGACCAGGGCGCTGGGGCCGAAGGCGAACTGCGGCGGCGTTGGCTCGTGTGTCGCCTCGCTCACGATGTTGCCACTCCTGCTCCCGCGCTGGCGCCGGCAGCGACGGGGTTGCGGTCTGCTGCCGCCACGGCGTGGAGGTCGGGGCCCTCCGCGCCGGTGATGGTGACGTCGACGAGGCTGCCCACCGGGAGCTCGGTCGGCACGTAGACGATGCCGTCGATCTCGGGCGCCTCGTGCACCGTTCGCCCGCGGCCCGGCGCGTCGACGAGGACCTGTCGGGTCACGCCGATCAGCGCGTCCCGCTTGGCGGCGGTGATGGCGTCCTGCAGTTCCGCGCATTCGCGCAGTCGCTCGAGGGCGAGCTCGGATGGCACTTGCTCGTCGAGTACGGCGGCGTGGGTGCCGTCTTCGCGGGAGAAGGGGAAGAAGCCGGCCCAGTCGAGCTGTGCCGCATCGAGAAACTCGAGCAGGAGGTCGTGGTCGCGCTCGGTCTCGCCCGGGTAACCGAGGATGAAGGAGGAGCGGAAGGTGGCGTCGGGTTCGGCGGCCCGGATGTCGGCGATCCGGCGCAGGAAGCGGTCGCCGTCGCCCCAGCGGCGCATGCGGGCGAGCAGCGGGCGCGCCACGTGCTGGAGCGACAGGTCGAAGTACGGCACACCGGTGGCGAGAACGGTCTCGATCAGCTCGTCGGTCAACCCGGAGGGATAGAGGTAGAGCAGACGGGTGCGCTCCACGCGCGACGACACGGCGCGGGTGAGGGCGGCGACGGGTGACGGGCCGTGGGCGATACGGGTCCGCCGGCCCGGGCCCGACCGGTCGCGACCGTAGGAGGCGAGGTCCTGCGCGACGAGGACGATCTCGCGCAGGGGCGGCGCGCCGTGGGCCGGCGTGCCGAGTGCGTCGACCTCGGCCAGCACGTCCTCGACGGAACGGGACCGCTGCTTGCCCCGGAAGGAAGGGATGGCGCAGAAGCCACAGATGCGGTCACAGCCCTCGGCGACCTTGACGTAGGCCCAGGGGCGCGCGCGACGCGGGCCGGGGCAGTTCGAGGAGGTCGAAGCCGTTCGTCGTCGGTGCGGGCGCCGGGCCGCGCCGTCCCGTCATCAAGGTCACGGGGACAGCGTCGGCGGAGGGTTGCGCCGTGAGCTCGGCCCCGAACCCGGCGACGAGGTCGACCTCGGGGAGTGCGTCGCGCAGCTCGTCGCCGTAACGCTCGGCCATGCACCCGGTGACGACGAGGCGTGCGCCGGGTTGGCGCTGATCGGCGAGGGTCAGGACGGTGTCGATCGACTCCTGGCGGGCGGCATCGATGAAAGCGCAGGTGTTGACCACCACAAGGTCGGCGGCCTCCGGATCTTGCGCGCGGCCGTACCCCTGGGCAGCGAGATAGCCCTCCAGCTTGTCGGAGTCGACCTGGTTCTTCGGGCACCCCAAGGTCTGCAGCCAATAGAGGCCCACGACGTCACACACTCCTCGCACCAGGCCGGGTCCCGTCGGGGCGACGAGGCTCGGCAGGCCCGCCGAGGCGGGCCGACTATCCGGATCATCCACCACACTGCGGCAGACCCCCGAGCGGAGAGGGAGGGATTTGAACCCTCGGACCCGGTTACCCAGGTCAACTCATTAGCAGTGAGTCCGATTCGGCCGCTCTCGCACCTCTCCAGCACCCTTTGGCCTATATTTGGTCTATATTCCCTGCGTGGGGCCAGAGACCAGGCCATCGAGACGACCCAAGGGTACAGGGTCGGTTCAACAGCGAGGCCCGCGCACCTGGCGCCTCCGCGTCTTCGTCGGCACCGACCCTGTGACGGGTCATCCCAGGCAGCGGACGAAGACCGTCGAGGCCAAGAACCAGACCGAGGCACGGGCGGCGCTGCGGGCGTGGCAAAAAGAGTTGGACGAGAACCGGACCGCCACGGACTCGACGGCGACCGTCCGCTCCCTCGTCGAGGAATGGCTGCGCCACAGCGAGGCCCGAGGCCGGGCTCCCCGGACGCTGCACGACGCCCACCGCTCCGCTGAGACGGTCATCTATCCCGAGTTCGGCGACGTCCCGATCGCCGACCTGACGCCCCGGCACCTCGACGAGTGGTACCGCAAGCTGGCCACCGGTGAGGGCCGTGACCGTCCGCTCAAGCCGGCCAGCATCCGGCGCCACCACGCCGTGCTCTCGGCCGCACTCAGCCAGGCTGTGCGCTGGGGCTGGATCGACCGCAACCCCGCCGAGCGGGCCCAGCCGCCTCCTCTGGGCCATGTCGAGCTCCAGGTTCCCACCGTCGAGGAGGTGCAGGCGCTCCTGTCCGCTGGAGCCAAGCGGAACGCACGGTGGGGGATGCTTCTGTCTCTGGCCGTCCTCACGGGGGCCCGTCGGGGTGAGCTCTGCGCCTTGCGCTGGACCGATATCGAAGGCGAGAGGATCAGGATCCGGCGCTCCCTCTACCGGGCGGGTACGGACCGGGGCGAAAAAAGCACCAAGGGCGGGCGTGAGCGTTGGGTCGTGGTCGCTCCCGCCGGACGAACACTGCTCGACGCCTGGCGTGCTCGCTGCGCCAAAGCCGCAGCGGCGATCGAGGTAACGCTCGTGCACGATGCCTTTGTGGTTTCGCCGGTGCCCGATGGCAGCAGGCCCGTCAACCCCGAGACCTTCTCCTCGGTCGTCCACAAACTCTGCACCGAGCTCGACATGCCGCACGTCCATCTGCACTCGCTTCGGCACTTCGCCGCCACCGAGATGCTGGCGGCCGGCATTGATCCGCGCAATGCGGCGGAGATCTTGGGGCATGCCAACCCCACCCTCACGCTGAGCTTGTACGGCCATGCGACATTGGACCGGCAGCGCTCGGCGGCCGAGGTGCTGGCCCGGACACTGCTGCCACCGACAAGCGGGTGACCGGCTCCCCCGCCTCTCGGACCTTCAACGGAATTCCGCTCTCCTCGTTCAGGCGATCTGCGATCGATCCGCCTCACTGTCGATTTGCGCGGCGAGCTTGGCCACATGGATGTACCAGCGACATCCAACCTTGAGGGCGGGGAGCTTCCCCTTGCGACACTGCCGCACCACGCCGAGAGGGCTGAGACCGAGCAACGGAGCGATCTCCTCGGGCGTGGCGAGCTGCGGCAGCACCTCGGAGAGATGTGGGTACCCGGCCATCACCGACGACCGTCCCGGTCGCACCTGCAGATGAAGCACGTCGAAGTGTGGGGCGTGCCACAAGCCTGGCGCACCGCCTGCGGCGGCTTGCCTTCTGGCCAAGGACCTATTCGCATCGGGTGTGGCATACGAAATCCGCCTCTTTCTTGTCCTCGGCCCGCTGACGGGCTTGCGCGGCGGCGAAGAGGGACTCTCCCCCGTTGGCCCAACCACGCCCCACTGCCCGAAGCCGACGGGTCGTCGCCCCAGCTCCCCCACCAGCGTTCTTCTTCTGCTGCCACATCGCCCGCGCCTCTCGCAATGCGCCGAAGGTGGTCGAGTAACCCCTGGACTTGGTGAGGAAGTGGCCCGAGTATCCGAGATGGTGGGCGTGGCGACGGAGACCCAGGTCCCTCAACTCGGGAGTTCCACCCAGGACCCACGCGGCGGCAACCATGTTGAAGAGATGTGGCGGGAGATCCCGGCTCGTCAAGTCGGATTCGGTGCGGATCCGATCGAGGAGTCCCGGATGCATGGCCGGCTCCTTGGTGGCGTACTTCGCCACATAGCTCGGGACGTGGCTCGACGGCCCGTCTCGGTCGAGCACCTGGACGTCGACTTGGGTTCCCCATCGGGCTGCACCTCGAGCGTGAGCGACCTCCACGGCCCGCACTGCCCCGAGACACGCCTGCGCCAAAAGATCGGCATCGACCGGGGGTGGCGACCCATCACGACCGTCGGCCCGGATGACAGCATGGAAGTGCACCAGGCCACGTCGTTGGAACTCGGCCACCTTGGCATGCTCGAGGCGAAGCACCCTGGCGCACTCGGTACGGGAAAGGCCCATCGATGTCGCCAACTGACGGGCGACGTAGATGGTGGTGCGCCGCCACAGTTCGGCGCTGTGTGCGTTGTACATCACGGCGCCGGCGTAGTCGTAACACCGGGCGCACAGAGGGGTACCGAGGGCCAGCTCGTCGTGCACATGTCGGGCGTTACAGGTCAGCGTGCGGCCGTGGGAACACCGCGGCATACCGCGGTCCGGCTGGCATGCTCCAGTCGAGGTCTCCCGGTGCACCAACCCGAAGCCCGGAGCGGTCAGCGTCAGGAACACGGCAGGGTGCTGAGCGACGGACTCGTCCATGCCTTTGCCCCCTTCGAGTCCGGCACGCACCAGGTGGCGGGCATCCCCCCGGTACAGCGCGGCGCACGAGGGGCAGCGCAGCTCGCTACGCGACCCGCAGGCTTTGAGCACCACATTGTCGGGGAACTCGTGACTCGAGAAGACGACCCGGCCGTCCCCGTTGCCGAGCACGTAGCCACGAAGGCGGATCGGATGGGCGCACCAGCCGCAGCGAGCTCCTTGGGCCAAAAAGTCGTCGAGGCGGCGTGCGCTCGCATGACGACCGATGGCAGACAGCATTTGCATGTCGTCTTCGTCCAACACGGCGCCCACGATGACGGGTTGCTGCGACACCTGTCAAGCATCGCCCCAGCTCAGATGGCGTAGACAGCGCGCACCAGTGAGACACACTGAGACACAGGGAGACACAGAGAGCAACAGCGGGACATGAATTCGCCCCAAGAAAAAGATCTCACCAAGTGGATTGTCGGCGCCTCCGGCCCCCCAAGGGGCCGTCGGCGCCACAGTCGCTCGGTCGAACAGTTCCCGGAAGACTTCGGTGACCAAGTACGCCGAACTCAGATCCCCAACGTGTGGTCCGTGGTGAGGAGTTCCCTTACCTAATCAAGCCGCCGATGGCTCAGCCGGCGCATCGCCACCACCCGCGGCCGGAACTGACCCGCCGTTTTCAGACCGTCCCCTGAACCGCCCCGGGATTGGTGACTGCTCCACCCCTTGAGAGGATGGAGCAATGTCAGAGCAGAAAGACGGGATCCTCGGCCGCCTTACCCACCCGAGGTCCGGGAGCGGGCGGTCCGGATGGTCTTCGAGCACCAGGATGAGTACCCGTCGCAGTGGAAGGCGATCGAGTCGATCGCAGCGAAGCTCTCGATCAACCACGAGACCCTGCGGATCTGGGTGCGGCGGGCCGAGACCGATGGCGGCGTGCGGCCCGGGCTGACGACCGACGAGCGGACCCGGATCAAAGAGCTGGAAAAGGAGAACGCCGAGCTGCGGCGGGCCAACGAGATCTTGAAGGCGGCCTCGGCTTTCTTCGCGGCGGAGCTCGACCGCCAACCACCGAGATAGTCGCCTTCATCGACGAACACCGCCGACCGCTTCGGGGTCGAGCCGATCTGCCGGGTGCTCACAGAGCACGGCTGCCAAGATCGCCCCGAACACCTATTGGGTGGCCAAGAAGCGGCCGCCGTCGGCACGGGCGGTGCGCGACGAGGAGCTGAAGGTGGAGATCGCCCGCGTCTAGAGTGAGAACCTCGAGGTCTATGGGGCCGACAAGGTCTGGACCCAGCTCAACCGGGAGGGCATCCGCGTGGCCCGCTGCACCGTCGAGCGTCTCATGCGTGAACTGGGCCTTTCTGGGGCCCGCCGTGGCCGGGCCTACAAGGTGACGACCCGCTTCGACGAGCGCCAGCACCGACCGGCTGACCTCGTCGAGCGGAACTTCAGCGCGCCGACGAGCCCAACCGGCTCTGGGTGGCCGACCTGACCTACGTCAAGACGCACGCCGGCTGGGTCTACGCCGCCTTCATCCTCGACGTGTTCTCCCGCATGGTGGTCGGCTGGCAGATCTCCAAGTCCTTGCGCTCCGACCTCGCCATCGACGCCCTCGAGATGGCGGTGTGGAACCGCACGCGCGACGGCCAGGTCCTCGACGGCCTGGTGCACCACAGCGACCGCGGCGTTCAGTATCTGTCGATTCGCTACTCCGAGCGTCTCGCCGAGAACGACATCGTCGCCTCGGTCGGCTCCCGCGGTGACAGCTATGACAATGCCATGGCCGAGGCCTTCAACAGCCTCTACAAGTGGGAGCTGATCTACCCCCAAGGGCCGTGGCGGGGTCTCGACGACGTCGAGTTCGCCACGCTCGGCTACCTCGACTGGTTCAACCACCGCCGTCTCCACGGCGAGATCACCGACGACAACTCCTACGTCACCCCGGCAGAGTTCGAGGCCGACCTACTACCGTCAGAGACAACCCGCCCTCGAGGCGGTTACCCAATAACCCGAGCAGTCATGAAACCCGGGGCGATTCACCCGTACGGCACTTTCGGGCTAGGGCGCTTGGTCTGGTAGTCGACCATGATGGGGTCATGCCAGAGCGGGCCATCGCAGATTTCTATGCAAGACACTTCGACCCAGACGGGCTCAATGGACGTCCGTGGCAGCCTGGTCGAGTAACCCACGAAGCCTTTGTGAGCAGCGTGGAAGCCTCGCTGCAGAGCGTGGGGACTTGGTCAACCACGGGTGAATTCAGAATGGGGGGCGACATCAACGTCTCTATCGAGGCGGTGGAGGTCGGAGAGAACTCGGATTCTGACGGCGGTTCTCTCGCACCGCAGACGAGGGCATATCGCGTTCAGGCTGAGCACGGGATTGTGGTCACAGCCGAGTACACGTCGCTAGAGGCGGCACTGGGCATGCTTCGGGTGTTCATTGACTTTGCTTGGGGCCTTGTATCTGAGACCGATGCCTGGCGAGGGCTGGTAATCCATCACGAGTGACCAACCGATATGTTTCGCAACCCATGCAGGGCGGCTCTGGGTGTCCCAGTACGCCGGTTATACATGTAATCCACCTCCTGGGATAGGCATCCGGGGGAACCTCCTTGGGTGCGAACCCGATCAGGAGGTGTGCGGTGAAGTGGAGTCCGTCATTCGAATGTCACGTCCGTCCCGACGGTGAACGCGTCTATCGGATCGGCCACCAGCTGATCGACGAGTTCCTCGAGTTCGTGGTGGGCCGAGCTCGTCCGAACACGGTGCGGGCCTATGCCCATGACCTGAGCGTCTTCTTCAGCGTGGTCAAGAAGGACCCGCTCGAGGTGCGGCCCAAAGACGTCATGACCTTCGTCACGGCGCAGCGGCGGCCCAAGCCGGGAGCCGAGAACGTGGTGCGCATCGCCGATGGTTCCGCCGGTCTCTCAGCGGCAACGATCAAGCGCCGACTGGCTGCGGTCTCGAGCTTCTATGGCTACCTGATCACCCGCGACGACGTGGACGTGACGGCCAACCCGGTGCCCCGGGGCATCGCCACGCGTCAGAGCCGTTCGCGCGGCGGTCGGGGTCTGCCGCTCGTGCGCGGCGTGCGCCGGTTGCCCCGGATCCTCGACCCCGACGAGATCGACGCGCTGATGGGGGCGCTGCGCACCGAGCGCGACCGGGCCATGACCCAGGCCATGGTGCTGGGCGGCCTGCGGCGCTGCGAAGTGCTCGGCCTGCGCCTGGGCGATCTGCGTCTCGGCGAGTGGCGGGTGTTGATCAGGGAAGGCAAGGGCGGACACGAGCGCCTGGTGCCGCTCTCGCCGACCTTCTTCGCGACGGTGGCGCGCTACATGGACCACGAGCGGCCAGCCGAGACCTCGAGCGACGCACTCTTCGTGACGCTCAAAGGAGCGCGTCGCGGCCAACCGCTCTCGATGCCCGGTCTCGCCCAGATCATCCGCGCCGCACGGGGGCGGGCCGAACTGTCCCACGGCACCTGCCACGAACTGCGCCACACCTGCTTCACCCGCTTGCGCGAGGCGGGCATGGCCATCGAAGCCATCCAGGCCCAGGCCGGACACCGCTCCATCACCTCGACCCGGGTCTATCTGCACCTCAGCGTCGACTGGCTCGACGACGAGTACCGCCGGGCCACCGAAGCCATCGAGGCCCAAGCGCTCGTGGGGGTGGCCCAATGAACGCGCTCGCCCAAGTACAGCCGCCGAATCCACGCCGCCGGGGCGGCGGGACACCCGAGGTCACGTGGGCCCAGATCGCCGCCAGGGCACCGGTCATGGTCGCCACCATGGCCTCCTACCTGGACCAACTCGAGGTCTCGGCCCGTCCGGGCACCGTGGCGGCGGCCGAGCTGACGCTGCGCTTCTTCGCCCACCGGGTGACCGAGGCCGACCCGGCCTGCGTCTCGGTGGCCGCGCATCGCACGGCCCCACATCGAGGACTTCAAGACCTGGCTGGCCGCACGTCGGGGCAACACCGGCAAGCCCTTGGCCACCATGACGATCCGGCACCGGCTCAGCACGGTGCGCACCTTCTTCGAGCGCATCATGGAGTGGGACTACGACGACGCCCCGGCCCGCCTGTTCATCTACATGAGCGACTTGCCGGCCCTCGACGAGCCGCTGCCCAAGTTCTTGGACGACCCCACGGCGGCCAAGTTCATGGCGGCGCTGGCCCAGGACCCCAACCTGCGCCGCCGTCTCATGGTCGAGCTGTTGGCCCGCACCGGGATGCGCGTCGGCGAGCTCGCCGGGCTCCAAGACGACGCCGTGGTGCGCAAGGGCGACGGCCATCGCCTTCACATCCCACTCGGCAAGCTGCACAACGACCGCTACGTGCCTCTGCTGCCGATGCTGGTCGATCTCATCGCCGATACAGGCCGTCCGCGGACGCTCGCGTTCGGGCCACCTCCTCGAGCGCGACGACGGCCGACCCTTCGACCGGCGCACGGTGCATCGCTACGTGGCCAGCGTGGCCAAGCGGGCCGGGGTCGGCCACGTCCATCCCCACCAGCTGCGCCACACCCTGGCCACCCAGTCGATCAACCGGGGCATGAGCCTCGAGGCCATCGCCGCCCTGCTCGGGCACCGCTCCATGGACATGACGCTGATCTATGCCCGCATCTCCGACGACACCGTCGCCGACGCGTACTTCAAGGTGACCGAAGCGGTCGAGGCCCAGTACTACGGACTGCTCTGGTGCCGCCCCTCCTCGACCACGTCAACCTCGAGCGCCAGGCGCCGGTCAGTGACCACCGTCGATTGCTCGCCAACGGTCACTGCACGAGGCCCGCTCTGCTCGACTGCGCCTTCGAGAGCGTCTGTGAGCGCTGCGGATTCTTCGAGACCGGTCCCCAGTTCGTCACCATCTTGAAGCGCCAGCGCAAGCACGCCGACGAGCGCGGTCAGAGCGACCGCAGTCAGCTCTTCGACGGCCTCATCGAAGGAGTCGCCGACGCCCAGTGAGTGTGCTTCCATGGAACAGCCCAGGACCTACGGATCACATGTATAACGCCGGGACGGAGGCCACCTCGCAACCACGGTGAGATCCAAGGATCAGCACTCCGGTCCCCTTTTGACTTGCGTAGCGAGTCGCATCCGCCAAGGCTCTCGGTGTGGACGACGCGGAGGACCCGCCCGATTCGGAGGCTCTGGCAGCGCAGCATCTCGACGTCTACGCGACCAAGAACGGCCCGTGGAACCCTGACCACGGAGAGCTCGAGGTCCCTGCTGATTGGGAGTTCTTACCGTCTGGCGATTCTTTCCTCACCCGGGCAGTCAAGTCTGCAGGCGTCTACTGGCTGTCGTGGCAACCGCGAAGCCGGAATCGCCAGCATCGCCGACTCCTCGGACTTTGGGCACCGAACGACGCTATTGCGGCAGCTCAGGCGCACGCCGAGGAGACGGCTGAACGCCGGGCCGCCAAGCGTGTTGAGGGATCTCAGTCCCGCCAACGCCAAGAAGATCGCTACCGACACGAGTTGGAGGACGCCATCGTGCGCTTCCTCGCCTTCACCCCGGCACACCAAGAACTCGAACGCCGTATCGCAAAGGAGACCGCAGCGCACGCAGCGGTCGTCGGCAGCGGCCGAGTCGGCCGGACCCGCAAGCTCACCCTCGACGAGCGGGCTGCTCTCAGCGTCCGGGCCTACATCAGGCACTCCTTCACGAGTTATCACGACGATCTCGATGCACTCGGCCCGGAGGCTTGGGATGAGCAATATCTGTATCGAGAGATCAAAGGGGCGGCGAACGACGCCGTCGAACGCTTCCTTTCTGAGCACCGCAGAAGGTAAGGCGACCGTTTCGAAAATGCAACACCACGGCCATCCCACTGGCGGCATACGGAACTCACCCTATCCAGGGTCAAGGACAGTCAAGCTACCGACTGAACTATCCGTTTTGTCTGTGTGGAGAGAGCGAACGACCTTCTGAGATGGATCTTCCGGAATGCCCGGAGGCATCGCACTGCCATTCGCTTTAGCGAACCGGCTGAGACCGTCGCCGCTTCGCTCTCGGCCTTCTCATCGGCTCCATAAGCGTGGCACTCGAACTCGGTTCACACTTCCGAGCCGGTGTTGCAGGGTGGCACCCAGTCCCCCCCCAAGGGGGGCACTTCAGAACAACGCAGCCGCAAGGACTTCGCCACCTTGAACGAGAAGGTTGAGGCGAGTCGGCTGCAGGTCCGCTGTGACATAGAGCCGTCCGTCTGGGGCAGCATCAGGATCCCAAATCCGGAGTTTGCCATCTAACGGGCCCCGCTCAGACGTCGCTCGGGTGAGAGCTTCTGGAAGAGTGAGTCCCGTATATTCGGGGCATTGCGGATGCCCGTCCGCCATCCGATTGAACAGTTCAAGCCAGGCGTTCGCCACACCTCCGAATGGTAGCTAGCTGTTTACCTTCCCGGCGTGGGGGCACCCCTACGCGTGAGCGGGAAGGTCGAGGTCGGTAGGTCCTGACAGAGCAGGCAGACGGGCATTCGGCGGCGTCCCACCATTTAGAGTCGGCGAGGATGGATGACGACGAGGTGTGGTCCCAACTGTGGCGAATGACATGTTCGGGAGAGAAGCGGCCTCAATTCATCGGCCTATCTTTGGCTGACGCGGAGGAGACTGCTCGGATCGGGCACTTGAAGATTCGTGTTTTTGGGCCGCCGACTCAGCTCGGAGTGGTCATGACCGCGGAATTTGCTCCGAACCGTCTCAACCTTCTGGTTCGTGACGGAATCGTCATAGACGCAGCAACCGGTTAGTGCGCCCCAGCCCGGCGCACGGGGAACCTATCTCGACTCTCGGTCTATGAAGCCCTGGACGCCGAGTGACCGGATCACCCGAGCAGCTTCCTGCGCCGCTTCGACCGCTTCGGAACCATGGAGCGGCCCCCTCCGGTAGAGGACATGACGGTCATTCGGATCGCGAAGCACGAGGTCCAGGGGTGGGTCGGGTCCGGCGAATGAGCCATCCAATAGGCCGATTGCCGTCACGATCAGCCAGTAGGCGCCCTGGACAAGCGGATTGCGGTCCGACTCAAGAGTGACCTCCGCGTCATCTGTGACGAGGGTGTACTTCCGCACTGATCAAGTATCGGCTGATCCGCGTGGTGACCCTGAGCCGCGGTCATCCCAGACCCGGCGTACGGGGATAGTCAACAATCCGTCGGTCAGAGTGTCATCATTAACAGGTGATGAGGCCAGGGTCGCTCTCACGGATCAACGTAATCCTTGGGCTTGATCCGGTTCGACGGACAGGTTGCTTGTGTTGATTATGCCGCCTGAAGGTCGGCGTTGTGGTGGACAGCTTCGTATCGTGCCGGGCTGAGGTAACCGAGCGTGGAGTGCAGCCGGCGCGTGTTGTACCAGCCTTCGATGTATTCGAAGACAGCGCGTCGGAGTCCCGTCCTCGTCGGCCAAGCGCGTGTGCGATGAGCTCGCGCTTGATGGTGGCGAAAAACGATTCCGCTACTGCGTTGTCCCAGCACTCGCCCTTGCGCCCGACCGAGAGCACCACGCCGTTGGCCCAGGCCAGCTCGGCAAAGTCACCGCTCGTATATTGACGGCCCCTGTCCGAATGAAAAATGACGCCGCGTTCTGGTGCCCGGTTGGCGAACGCCATGGTGAGAGCGTCGGTGACCAACTCGGTGCGCATGTGATCGGCCAGGGCCCAGCCGACGACACGGCGAGAGGCCAGGTCGATGACGGTCGCCAGGTAGGCCCATCCCTCCCAGGTGGCGATGTAGGTGATGTCGCCGACATAGCGGCGGTCCAGCTCGGTGCCCGGCCCGAAGTGGCGCTGAATGAGGTCCTTGGCCGCCTCGGCGTCGGGGTCGGCGAGCGTGGTCGTGCGCCAGCGCTTCTTGCACCTGCCCTCGAGACCGGCCAGACGCATGAGCCTGGTCACCTTGCGCTTGCCGCAGGCGATGTGGCGGTGGAGAAGCTCCTTGTGGACCCGCGGGGCCCCATAGGTGCCCTTGGACTCGGTGTGGATGGCGCGGATCAGCTCGAGCAGCTCGGCGTCGGTGACGTCGCGACGAGGGGATGCCGCTGCGGCGCTGGTAGTAGGCGGACTTGGAGACCTCGAGCAGGCGACAGGCGTTCTGCACGCTGTGGCCTGCGACTTCCTCCGCCTCGATGAACGGGTCCACCGTCATCGGGTCTCCCGAGCGAAGAAAGCTGTTGCCCGCTTGAGCGTCTCGTTGTCGATCTCGAGGCGCCGGTTCTCCCGCCGCAAGCGGGTGAGCTCCTCTCGCTCCGCACTGGTCAACCCTGGGCGTTCGCCCTGGTCGATCTCGGCCTGTTTGACCCAGGTGCGCACGTTGGTCTCGGTCAGATCGAAGTCCCGGGCGACCGCCCCGATGCTGCGATCGCCGCGTCGACACAGCTCGACGATCTCAGCCTTGAACTCCGGAGTGAACGCACGCCGCGCACGCGGCTTCTTCTTCTCCATGGTCTCCATTGTGGACATCCTTTCTGGGGTTCTGCCCCTGATGTTGGATGTCCGTCAGACCGGAGGAAGCCCACCTTGGCTGCGCAGCGGCGGTGCTCGGCCTCGGACTTGCTGCGTTACTGGGAGTGTTTGGCCCAGGTGGTCATTTGCCCTTTGCGGTCCCTACGACGACCAGTACGTCCAGCGTGACCATCTATCCGGTCGATGAGTCGTCCCAGGCGGTGGCGAGCGGCTGCGGCGCTGTCGGCCGTCTCGCTTCGGGCTTCATGCGCGACGAGTCCAGTGGGGTCCGTGTCACATCGTCGGCGTCCCGGGGGCTCAACGAAATCGAGATGATCGAAGAGGCCCCCGCGGTGCTGCCCAAGTACTCCGCGATCGTCAGCGCAGCCAAAGACTTCAGCGCAACCCTTCAACAAAACGTTGGATCCCAGCGGTGGCGATCCGTCACCAGGGCGCTCAACGCTCTCTCAGTTCAATGCCAGGCTTTCACTCTCATGAAATAACGCCGGGCCGGCGAACTGGGATAGCTACCTCGGGAACGGTTAAGGCTGTCAGATCGCGACATTGCATTACGAAAGTGTTTCAATTCCTTCAAAAACGTGTTACGTAGTAACCATGGATCTTGTCTGGCCCAGCGGAGGAGCGTCCTCTCGACCCCCCGCCGGCATGAGCCGCCGGGAGCGGGCCATCTGGGCGGTCGCAGCAGTACTGGCCACGACTCTCCTTGTGGTCGCGCTGACTGCGCTTGTGCACTTCGGGATCGCGAAGTGGACACAAGGTTGGAAGGGCGCTCTGGATTTCAGTGGTCTCGAACGGATGCAAGACGGGGGGAACGCTGCTGCTGCGGCGGCCTGGGTCGCAGGCTCACAACCCAGTGCCTTGACCCCTTCGACGTTGAACGCCGAACTGCCGACCTATATCTGGATGGACGGTGCGACGAACGTGCCGTTCTTCTCGACAAAGAAGCCTGTCGTCGGCATCCTCGCCAGCGGTTCGCACATCGAAACCGCCGTCCAGAGCGTCCGCGGGGAATGTTCGTATGGCCTCACCATTACTTCCACGAGTGACCCCATAATTGCCGCGGACCACGTTTTCGGTCCTGGGACTTATTACAACGTCGTCGCCCCAACCTCACAATGCAAGGCCGATCAAGCACCGACATCGGGATGGTCGTCTCTTGTCCCACTTGGCGGGACATAGCAACTCGAATCCAGTCGATAGGGGGCAGGGGCAAGTCCGTCGTTGACTCAACGCCGCTGCCAGCCCGAACCCCCTGAGACCCGTCACCCTCGATGTGGTCAGGGCAGGACCGGCACCGCCACCAGCGGTCACGACGGGTCGAGAACCAGCACCCGGTCCACGAGGGCGTCTCGGGGCAGTGTGCGGCCTGTCCCCGGCGTCGTAGAACATGGCCAAGCATCGCCCCCGCCTCAACGGTGAATGCCGGGCGTAGCGGTTTCCGGGTTGAGGCATTGCGATCACGGGACGAGTCTCCCTCGGACCTGCATCACGACAGCTCTGGCAGCAGCTTGAGCGGATTGCTCAACGGCGGCGGCGCCGACCAAGTTGATGACCAGCCCGACGATGCCGATGACCATGAGGACCAACCGGGCCCCGAGACCCACAGGGCATCGCGCCCGAGGTATCGCTATCGTTGGGCGAATGGCAACTCTGGGAGAACCATCGCGCCGACCTCAATGATGAAACCGGGCATCGGCCCGGTGGCATTTCACCGTGAGTCTGAATCTGTCGTCAGGCAGTTGCGAGCTGGCGAAACCGTGACGGTAGAGATGGCCGTGCGCCCGAGTAACCGATCACGCCACGCCGCGGCTGTGAGTGTCCTCCGAAGGCTGATCGAGTTGGTGGAAGGCGTCGGGGAAGTACAGTCGCTCGACATCGGAGAGCGAATCCGGCCAAAGGTTGTGTTGGTAGCCAGAGCCGCCCAAACACTGAAACAGTGATGCCGTGAACGACGATGTTCCTGCGGCGGGCTGGAACTGCGACCCGGACGTTCCAGGGAAGTTCAAGTACTGGAATGGCAGTGAGTGGACGGCGGCAGCGGAGACTCACATCAATGCCAGGGAGTCAGTTGTTCTCCACGCACACGGGCACACGAAACGGCGCGGCCTGTTGGACTCCCGGCTGCTACGGAATCCGATCATCTTCCACGCCATCGCGTTGCTCGATTGCAGTGTGCCCATCATCAGGGATCGGCTACATCGGTTCACCAGGCCGGTGGAACTTCGAGAGCTGGATGACCTGCGAGGTCTTTGAGGAAGCCCGAGAGACGACGCCCCGTTCCGGCGTTATACAGGTGATCCGTGGGCCCCTGGGTTCTGTTCCATGGAAGCACACTCATTGGGCGTCGGCGACTCCCTCGATGAGGCCGTCGAAGAGCTGGCTGCGCTCGCTCTGACCACGCTCGTCGGCGTGCTTTCGTTGCCGCTTCAAGATGGTGAGGAACTGGGGTCCGGTCTCGAAAAACCCGCAGCGCTCACAGACGCTTTCGAAGGCGCAGTCAAGAGGGCGGGTCTGGTGCAGTGACCGTTGGCGAGGAGCCGACGATGGTCACTGGCCGGCGCCTTGGCCCTCGACGTCGACGTGATCGCCAGGGCCGGTCCTGAGCGTCCGTAGTACTGGGCCTCGACCGCTTCGGTCACCTTGAAATACGCGTCGGCGACGGTGTCGTCGGAGATGCGGGCATAGGTCAGCGTCATGTCCATGGAGCGGTGCCCGAGCAGTGCCGCGATGGCCTCGAGGCTCATGCCGCGGTTGATGGACTGGGTGGCCAGAGTGTGGCGCAGCTGGTGAGGATGGACGTGGCCGATCCCGGCCCGCTTGGCGATCGTCGCCACGTAGCGGTGGATAGTGCGCCGGTCGAAGGGTTGGCCGTCGTCGCGCTCGACGAGGTGACCTGACCGGGAGCGACCGCGCACCGCCTGGTAGTCGAGAATCAAATCGACCAGCATCGGGAGCAGGGGCACGTAGCGGTCGTTGTGCAGCTTGCCGAGCGGGATGCGCAAGCGATGGACGTCGAACCGTGGCGCACCATGGCGTCGTCTTGGAGCCCGGCCAGTTCGCCCACGCGCATGCCGGTGCGGGCCAAGAGCTCGACCATGAGACGACGGCGCTGGTTGGGGTCCTGGGACAGTGCGGCCATGAACTTGGCCGCCGTCGGGTCGTCCAAGAACCTCGGCAGCGGCTCGTCGAGGGCGGGCAGGTCGCTCATGTAGATGAAGAGCCGAGCCGGGGCGTCGTCGTAGTCCCACTCCATGATGCGCTCGAAGAAGGTGCGCACCGTGCTCAGTCGATGCCGGATGGTCATGGTGGCGAGTGGCTTGCCGGTGTTGCCCCGCCGGGCCACCAACCAGCGCTTGTATTCCTCGATGTGGACCCGTCCGATGGCGGCCACCGAGGTGCAGGTCGGATCGGATTCGGTGACGCGATGGGCGAAGAAGCGCAGAGTCAGCTCGGCTGCGCTCACCGTGCCCGGTCGGGCCGAGACTTCGAGTTGATCCAGGTAGGAGGCCATGGTGGCCACCATGAGCGGAGCCCCGGCGGCGATCTCGGGCCCAGGTGACCTCGGGCCTCCCGCCGCCCGACGACCGGACTTCGAGCGGCTGCACGCGTGCCAGTGCGTTCATTGGGCCACCCCGACGAGTGCTTGAGCCTCGATGGCTTCTGAGGCCCGGCGGTACTCGTCGGCCAACCAGTCGACGCTGAGGTGCAGATAGACCCGGGTCGAGGTGATGGAGCGATGTCCGGCCTGGGCCTGGATGGCTTCGATGGCCATGCCGGCTTCGCGGAATCGGGTGAAGCAGGTATGGCGCAACTCATGACAGGTGCCGTGGCTGAGACCAGCGCGTGCACGGGCGGCCCTGATGATCTGGTCGAGGCCCGGCACCGAGAGCGGTTGTCCCCGACGCGCTCCTTTGAGGGCGACGAAGAGAGCATCGCTCATCGTCTCGGCCGGACGCTCGTGGTCCATGTAACGGGCCACGGTGGCAAAGAAGGTCGGTGACAACGGGACCAGGCGCTCATGACCGCCCTTGCCTTCCCTGATCAGCACCCGCCACTGGCCGAGACGCAGGTCGCCCAGACGTAGACCGAGCACTTCGCAGCGCCGCAGGCCGCCGAGCACCATGGCCTGGGTCATGGCCCGGTCACGCTCGGTGCGTAGCGCCCCCATCAGCGCGTCGATCTCAAAAGGGTCGAGGATCCGGGGCAGT
Organism: uncultured Acidimicrobiaceae bacterium; assembly: GCA_963753115.1. Taxonomy (GTDB): domain Bacteria; phylum Actinomycetota; class Acidimicrobiia; order Acidimicrobiales; family RAAP-2; genus Bog-473. Next base: position 39,123 of record CAVWBB010000032.1, on the reverse strand, counting down.
CGGCGCACACCGCGCACCAGCGGCAGGCCCCGACCACCGCGAGAACGACTCTGCCGGGTGGCGATGCCCCGGGGCACCGGGTTGGCCGTCACCGCCACGTCGTCGCTGGTGATCAAGTAGCCATAGAAACTCGAGACCGCAGCCAACCGCCGCTTGATCGTCGCAGCCGACAATCCGGCCGAGCCGTCGATGCGCACCACGTTCTCCGCACCCGGCCTTGGGACGCCGCTGCGCGGTGACGAAGGCCATGACGTCTTTGGGCCGCACCTCGAGCGGGTCCTTGTGCACCACGCTGAAGAAGACGCTCAGGTCGTGGGCATAAGCCCGGACCGTATTCGGACGAGCTCGACCGACGACAAACTCCAAGAACTCGTCGATCAGCTGGTGGCCGATCCGATAGACGCGTTCACCGTCGGGACGGACGTGACACTCGAAAGACGGGCTCCACTCCACCGCACACCTCCTGCTCGGGTATGCATCCGAGGATCACCCGGATGCCTATCCCAGGAGGTGGATCACCTGTATAACCGGCGAACTGGGACACCCATTGGGCTGGCGGTGGCAGCCAGCGAGATAATGGACACGGCATGAGTAAGCAGATGTTGCGATGGCTAGTTGACCTCGACTGCGGCGCAACGCGTGTCGTCCTTACCGCTGGAGAGGACCCAACCCTCGGGCATGAACACGACTGGTTCTGCCGGGGATGTGGACGTCGTAGGACGGTGAAGGCCGTTCATCAGATTGGCTGGGAACTGGCGGCACCGCTGAGAACTCGGGATCAGTTCTAGGGCATGTTGCCGTCCCGGCGTACGGGGCACCGCCGTCGGGACATGGTGGGACAATGTGATCTATGAGGCTGCAAGAGCCACGGCCGCTGAGTCGAGCAGAGCAACAGGTGCTAGATCTAATGCTGAGTCAGGACTTCCCAGGGGCGGGAACGCTTCGGTCCCAGGTTCCCTATGCCCAAGTCGTCGGCGGATGCGATTGCGGGTGTGCGACTGTCGATCTTGAGGTTGCACCCGAGGTACCACGTGCGACACGGAACCTCCGAGGTCGAGTTCTTCCCGTGACCGGATATGTCGGTGCGGATATTGACCAACCAAGAGCTGGAATCATCGTCTTTGTCGATGAGGGTGTCCTAAGCCGGTTGGAGATCTACTCGATGGCTGAACCAGCAGCGCTACATGAGTGGCCCGATCTGGCTGAGATCCGGGTGTTGGACAACTCCTAAGCCCGGTCTGCTCACCTACCCGGCAGCGTTAGGGGACAGGCTCCGCTCAAGCGGAATCGGGGAATGAGGGCGGATAAGCCTGCCGGTCTCTTCGACATCGGCGTCCGGGTTCGGACGGAAAGTGGTGAGTCGCTAAGTCGATGTCGCAAGAATTTTCCAATCACCGCGAGCGATGACCACGACGTAATACGTTCCCGCGGCTAGTGGGTACGTCAAGGAGTTGCACCCAAACAGCGAAGGCTCTGCAACGAAAGATACTCCCATCTGATAGATGAAGAGCAACATTGATCCTGAGGCGCAGTTGCTCGATTCCGTGTAATGCAAACAACCACTCGATGAAACGGTAAATCGGGGCGTCGTTACCTTCGCATTTTCCGGCCCGGTGTACGACATGAGAGTCGAGCCGGCGGAACTGGTGCAGTGTGGTGCCGCCGTCCGTGCCCCAACCGAAGAGAGTGGGGATGCACTATGCAGTGCGGTTCGAGATCTCGTAGCTGGCGTTCTTTGAATCGCAAACACTGCAGCGATGATGGCTATAGCAGCGAGGAACGGTACTGCTAGGGTCCGCCACGACTTGCGAGACTGTGGGCGCGCAGGTGGTGTCTCTTGCACGTCGACCGTGAGGTCGTTGAGTTCTTTCAGCGTGGTTGCCGCGAGCGCTGCTTCGATTCGACCCCCGTGCTCGTCGAGGGTGAGGCGTCCCGCGGTTAGCGCGTCGTTCAGAACATTGATTGCCGCATCCCGCTCTGCATCCGATGCTCTCATGGGGTGCTCATCCACTAGCGCATGGTATTGAGGCCCTCGGAACCAGGACCAGGGCAATTCCGCACTACTTTCGACAAGGTTGTTCTGCCGTTGTTCATCTGGAAGTTGAATCAAGAAGAATTCGGATCCAGCCAATCACCGCCAGGCGCTGACGGTGGCGCTTGCTGATAGCGACGGTTCCGGTGTGTCCTCAAGAGGTCAACACAAGGCCTCGACAGACGCTCGGTTGGATGACACCTTCTCAGGCGTTCGCCGAGGCTGTTGCGTTGACCTCTTGAGGACACAGGCGAACGGGGGCAGTTCCGGTGAGTTACGGATTCAGCGTCATTGACGACCCGAGCCATAATGATGAACTGCTCGGCGTGCGATGGCGTACCTGGAGCAAAAGCCGTCATGCCCTTGATCGCAGGACTCGGTTTGCTAGAAGCCGGTCGCTGCGATGATCGAGCCGTTGAGATGTGAACCCGACGTCCCTCCGTCATTCGGGGCGTCTCCAAACTGGTCGACCGTTCCGTTGGCTGAAGCGATCCAGTAGCCACCGCCATCCGACGTCGTGAAGATGGCCGTAGCCGGATTCGTTCCCCCGAACGTTCCTGTTGCATTGCCGTAGCTGCTGGCGTTCCCATAGGCGTGGACCGACCCATCTGCCGTGAGGATCCAATATCCGCCACCGTCCGGTGTTCTCACGGCCGACGTCACCGGTGACCCCGTGTTTCCGGGGGCTCCGTAATATCGCGCATCGCCGAAGGCGTAGAGGTTGCCGGTCTGGGTCACGAGCCAATATCCGTTCCCACTCTCATCGGGCATGACGGCGACCGCCGCACCAGAACAACCTCCGATTCCTGGACACGAGCCCGCGAAATGAGCATCTCCGAATGCGAACACGCCACCATCGGACGCCACCATGAGGTAGCCGTCACCGTCCTTCGACGACACCATGCCGACTATCGGGGCATTAAGGCTCTTGGACTGCCCCGAGCCAGCTGGGTGCAGACCAAGGCCGGGAATGGAGCCGTGGAACTGGGTGTCGCCGAAGGAGAAGACTCCGCCATCTGAGGCGGCGAGCCAATAGCCGCCATCGTCGCTCGTTGACACGATGCCGACAACAGGCCTTTGCAGTGCGAGGCTACCTGTCGAGCCGTGGAAGGACGCAGAACCAAAGCTGAAGATCCCGCCATCGGAGCCCACCAACCAGTAGCCATGTGGAACCGGAGTGACAACGAGGCTGGTTGTCCCCGACGAAGGCAAGAAGATCACGTCGCCTGGATAGGAGGCACTGATCGCATTTGTCCCGAGCGGGGTATCCGTCGTCGTGCAGCTGGCCTGCCCCGAGACGACCGGTGCGGCCGCACACAAAGTGGTGCCGCCTGCAGAAAAGTCGACGGTGCCATCGGTGGGGGATCCACCGTCACCTGCGATGGTCGCCGTATAGGTGACGGACTGGCCGTAAGTCGAAGTGGTGGTGTTTGCCGACAGGCTGGTCGTTGTCGGAACCGGTGGAAGGGCAAGAGTCGGCCCCTGAGCCACGGTGATGTTGCCCAGGTTGTCGTCCACCTGGATTTGTGTGGAATAAACGCCATTGGCCAGGCCACTCGGAATCGTGCAGGCACTTTCGTAGCTGCCATCTGTCGAGGTTCCCGAGACCTGCGTCGAGGTGGTGCAGTCGCTGATCGGGAGTTGATTGCCACCAGGCTCGTAGAGGAGCACTTGGTTGTAGGTCAGCGGTGCCCCGTTCGTAACGGTCCAGGAAATGGTCGACGGGTCACCGGCCACTAGGGACGAGGGTGTCGCCAATGCGGAGGAGACTTGGGGTGCGGGAACGACCGTGCTGCCCGTCACCGTGATGGTTGGGCCCGGTGCGACGGTCACATTCGCCAAGTTGTCGTTGACTTGGACGCTGGTGGTGTAGACGCCATTTGCCAGTCCGTCGGGAATCGTGCACGCACTCTGATAGTCGCCGTCGGTCGAGGTCCCAGAGGCCTGTGAGGTCGCCGAGCAATAACTGATCGGGAGTTGATTGCCACCGGGCTCGTAGAGGAGCACCTGGTTGTAGGTCAGCGGTGCACCGTTGATCACGGTCCATGAAATGGTCGAAGGACTACCAGCAGTAACCGTCGAAGGCGTGGCCAACGTTGAGGAGATTTGGGGTGCGGGAACGACCGTGCTGCCCGTGACCGTGATGGTCGGCCCCTGCCCAACGGTGATGTTGCCCAGGTTGTCGTCTACCTGTATTTGCGTCGTGTAGGTGCCGTTAGCCAGCCCATCGGGAATCGTGCAGTCACTCTCGTAGTTTCCGTCCGTCGTCGTGCCCGAAACGAGCGTCGAGGTGGTGCAGTAGCTAATCGGGAGCTGATTCCCGCCGGGCTCATAGAGGAGCACCTGGTTGTAGGTAAGCGGTGCCCCGTTGGTCACCGTCCAAGAGATTGTCGATGGATTGCCAGCAGTCACCGTCGACGGCGTCGCTAAGGCTGAGGAGACAACAGGAGGCGCCACTGCGTCAGCGGTCGACTCCAAGAGGAAAACAGGAGCGAGTGCGAGAAAGGGAGCGATTCCCGTCCATAGAATGAGCCGATAGGGATTTCTCATGGCATATCCGTATCGACGCATCCCCTGCCAGGCCTTAGTTCCTAGGGTCATCACCAAGTCCCGGCGAACTGGGGCAGTCGCCGGTGTCCTCCATCGGGCAAACTGAACCCGGTGGGTGATTCGGTGGCGGTTGTGCATGACCTGGTGGCCAAAGTCACTCCGCTTGACGTAGTGGAGTCGGAGCACATCGCCGATACCTTGCGATGGCTCGAAAGTACCGACGATGTCTATCGAAGATCAAAGCCAGCTCTGCCGGAGCGCCACCTCGTGTCCTACTTCGTAGTGCTGGATCGCGACAACTTCGATGTCTTTTTGGTTGACTATGTGAATGCTGGCCTTTTTCTCCCACCGGGCGGCCATGTGGAGCCCGATGAACATCCTGCTGCAACAGCTTGCAGGGAATGCCGAGAGGAGCTTGGAATCGAGGTCTCTTTTTCTGAAAGCTCCGCCCCTGCCTTCGTGACGGTCACCACGACAGTTGGCCTTGATGCCGGGCATACCGATGTCAGCTTGTGGTTCATCAGCGATGGCTCACGGACCTTGGAGATGACCCTCGATCAAGTCGAGTTTCGTGGTTCTCGTTGGTGGACGCTCGACGAAGTGACATCAGCCACCGGAGAAAAATTCGACCCGCACTTCCACCGGTTCATGAGGAAGGCCCTTTTAGCTAGCTAGGTGCCGCAAGTCCGGCGTGCGGGGCAGGGCGATCAGAGATTCGGTCCGTCATAATGGAAATGTGCGACATTTTCGGTTGCTCGCCGTTGTTGTGTGCACCCTTGCCGTGTTCGCTCTGGGTTCGCTGGCGCTCGTCAGCTCCGGCGGAGGAACATCAACTCACAACGCCGTATGCACTTCTCCGCCTCAGCCAGCGCCAGGTTCAGCAAAACTCACCGTCGTCCCGAATGCCGTTAGGACGGCACAGCCCGGAACCAATAACAGCACCGTCCAGGCGGGCATGGTGCTCTGCCTTGCTCGCTTAAACGTCACCGTTCAGAAGCTCCCGGCTGCCCAGCTTGGCGGGAACAGCGTGCCGACAGTGGTGTCCCAATGGCCCCCCGCTGGGTCTCGCGTTCCCGTAGGGAGCGATGTGGTTATTAGCGTTCAGCCGGGCTGAGGTTCTATCCGAACAGCTCGTCCATCGGTACGACGACCGCGCTCTTGATGCTCTCCGGCGCTGTCAATCGGGTATACACGAAGTTCCGCAGGATTGCACCCGGTCCCGGCAGCGTCGTTAGGGGCTATAGGTGTTCAGGAAGAAGTTTCCTCTTGGGAGGGAACCCATTCCATTGCATCCCAGTCCCAGACCGCAGCCCACGCACCGTCATCGAGGACCCTTAGTCGGGCATTGACTTCCATATCGCAGACCCTGCCCTCGTCGTCTAGGTCGGCCCGAATCTCGACAAGACGAACCGTCATACCTTCTTTTGGCTCAAATCCAGCAGCGAGGATTTCGTTCCGGATGCTGGGCTTCAACCGACTCCTATCTCCCCATTTGGGGTTCAGCATGGTGATGCCCTCACCGGATTCCAGTCTGCCGCCGTAGTTGAAATCTGCAGGAATGCGAGGCGCAGAGCCATCGGCCATCGGCTGAGCGTATCCACTTCCCCACACCGTGGACGTGCCTCCCTCCCGGCGATCGGAGGCAGGGTCACTGCCCGGCTCTTTCCTGGCAGGAGAGCTATTGGGCAAACGGGGTGATATCGACCGAGATCTCCACCGCCGGAACCGTTCCTCTGTTTTCGAGCCAGTGGGTGGTATTCCTATCCTCGGGCCAGCCCACTCCCGGCCCATAGTCCGTGGCAGCTCCATTTCGGTGGTCGGTGATCGTTCCTTGCAGTATGTAGACGATGCCTGGTCTGTCCTTGTGGTCGTGAATCGGGCCGAACACGGCTCCGGGTTCGAAGGTGAACAAACGCATTCGGAGTTGTAGTCCCGCCATGCCCACGATCTCAGGGCCGAGGTCAACCGTTGTGAGTAGCTCCGCGGTCACGCCTTTTGTCTCCGGTGCCGCCTCTTCATTACTCATCGTGCTCACCTCTCTGTGCTTCTAGTACTTGACGTCCCACCCCTCGTATTCGTCCGCCTGGATTCGACCAACTGAGTGATGGGTCGCTCATCTACCGGGAGCAGTCTTGTCGCTCTTCGACAGAGAGCGGGAAACGCCCGGAAGCCCCTGCCCCCATGGTGGCACCCAGTCCCGGCGACGCTCCTATCAGTTGTCAAGCCCTTTTGTGCGAACAGCGGACAGAACAGTGATGAGTCACTCGGCTGAGGACATGCTCTTATCAGGCCACGCGTTCACAGAACTTTGACCCGGACCGTGGGCCGGCGAGTCGCCGGAAAGTCAGCCCCGGAGGACGACAGTTAGGGGGTGAGCCAGACCCACGGTCCGGAGAGTCAGCCGCGAGGCAGGTAGCGGTAGAGCTCGCGGGCGACGTAGCGCTTGAGGAGGCGAATGACGTCTCGCTTGGAGCGTCCCTCCTTGACCTTTCGCTCGAAGTAGGCGGTGGTGTCTGGGTCATGGGCGATGCGGACCATGACGATGCGCCAGAGCGCACTGTTGGCCTGGCGGTCGCCACCACGATCGAGGCGGTATCGGTTGCTTTTGCCCGAGGAGGCCGGGATCGGGGCAACTCCGCACAGATGGGCCCAGGCCGCTTCTGAATGCAGGCGCTCGGGGTTGTCGCCGGCACTGACCAAGAGGGCAGCAGCAGTGTCGGGGCCGACGCCGAAGCGAGCCAGGAGTTCTGGTGCAGCAGACGCAACGAGTGCCTCGATGCGCTTGTCGAGTTCGGCCAATTCGTCGTCGAGCCCTTGGACCCGACGAGCCAACGAACACAGGGCGGCCTTGTGGGCCGCCATCACCGCATCGCCGGCGCGCGACGGACGCAACCGGGACGCCTCGTTGACCAGGGCGCAGACGGTCAAGCCCCTCAGGCGAGCACGCAGCTGGTCCGGTGCGGTGATTACCAGATGGCGCATCTGAGTGAGTGCCTTGATCCGGGCCCCTCGGGCCGAACGCTTGGCCACGACGAGGACCCGAATGGCTTCGACGGCCCCGTCCTTGGTCTTGGAAACGCTCTTGGCCCGGCCCCCGAGTGCCGCTCGAGCGGCCTCGACGGCGTCGAGCGGATCGGACTTGCCGCTACGTCGGCGTTCGGCTCGGTTCGGACGATCGACTTCGATCACTTCGACGTCGGCGCGGCGCAGATAGCGGGCCAGTCCGGCTCCATAAGAACCGGTGCCCTCGACGCCGACCTTGGACAACGCTCCGAAGCTCTCGAGCCAGCTGAGCAGCGCTTTGTAGCCAGAAGGATCCGTGCCGAAGCGCTCCGTGCCGAGCAGTGCCCCGAGCGGATCGAGGGCGGCAGCCACATGAACGTCGAGGTGGGTATCGACACCACCCGTCACCGTGCGCGCAGCTTCTACGATGGTCATGGTCATCCCTTCTCTCTTTGGTGTTGAGGGATGGCACGGCCGTTCCGGATCGGAGCGACGGGCGGTCCAGGTTGTTCGTAGCAACCGGGCCAATCACCCCAACTCGGAGACGGGACGTGCCGCTGTCAATGTGCGAGACGGGCCGGGGCCCGCCAGCACTCATGAAGCTATTGAGGCCCAGTGACTCAGCGGTGGACCCCTGCCGAGCATTGTCACTGTTTGGGGGCAGTCTCCGGCGGGTGACCGAGACGCCGAGTTACTCGCTCAGCGGCCAGAAATCGACTTCAAGATCCACGTCGTCGGGAAGAGCCTCTCTTAGCTCGGTTTCCAGTCGAAGTGCTTCTCTCGACCAACGGTCCCGAACCTCATTGCTCTTCCACCCGCCGAATGGGTCGAAGTTGGCATCGAACTCGTCTTGCCACTGAGCCAAGCGGTCAAGCAGGTACGGGGGCAGATTGAGAGGCTCCACGTCCCGTCCCCAAAGCGGAAGGTGCGCGCTGTAGTCGGGCATGAGTTTCAGTGGACCCGACCGAGCACGGCGTTGCGCCTCTTGGAACGCAGCCATTTGTTCCTGTGAGAGAGGCATCTTGGCGCCCGAAACTGGAGCGACCGCCGCCCATCGCTTCTCATTCACGACGTCGAGTATTGCAGGGGACCCTCTGCCCCGGTCGTGCCGAACGGTGTCACCGCCCCAGCATCTCGGAGCATTGGGTTGAGGCTTGACTATTACAGTGTTCGATATATCCTGAGTGGAGGTATTCGTTCCGCCAGGGAGGTCTGCGATGAGCATCAATGGCATTCGGGGCTCATCCGACCGCAGCGTGCTGGTGCTGACGAGTTTGGCGAATGGTCCTAAGCATGGCTATGCGCTGATCAAGGACATTGAAGACTTCTCAGGCGTAAAGATGGGACCGGGCACGCTCTACGGCTGCTTGTCCAAACTGGAGGATGCTGGCCTCATTGAAGCTCTTCCAGCGCAGGACCGCCGACATCCTTATCGGCTAACCGCTCAGGGTTCGGCGACACTAAGCGAACGACTCTCCGAGTCCGCACGCATTGCCAAGTTGGGACTCAAGCGACTTGCAAGCGCGACATGAGCCGCCGAAGCCTGGTCGACCTCGTTCTCAATCTCTACCCCAAGGCTTGGCGGCAGCGATATGGGGAGGAGGTACGTGACTTGATGAGTGAAGTAAACGAACACGGGGACTCCTCCTCGTCCAGAGCGACCTTGGGATTGATCTCCTCAGCTCTCGCATGGCGATTGAGAACGTCGTGGAGAAGCCTTGCCTTCACCGGCGCAATCCTCGCTTTCGCCGCAGGAGCCGTATTGATTGTCAATAGCGTTGAGCATGTCCAGCCGAGCCAGATCGCCGTCGCGACGCACACGACGCATCAGAGAGTCCGCCCACAGAGCGAACCCTCGCAGCCTGCTCACGCTCCGACAGGTGGGGCTGTTGCGCAAACGCCGAAGGTTGGTCCCATTCCCCAGTCGGCCTTTTTGTCAAACGGAATCGACCAATCGCAAGTTCCCGACTTCATTCCAGCATTGTCAGGTGGCCGCGTCGTTGGCTTCATACCGAAAGCGCAGCTCTTCCCGAGTGCGCCCGCACCAAATCTCGGGTCCCCAGCAGCTGACATCGCGGCACAAAACGCAGCCCTGGTTCATACCGTTTACGCATCCGATCTAACAACGGTCGTGGGTCACTGGTACCCCGGAGTCGGCTTTGTCCCTGTCGGGGAGACACCTCCTCCGCCAACCACACCGATTATTTCAAGTACACCGCCGCCAGGGAATAGTTGAAGGTCGACGTGAGCCGACGCACGTTGGTTGACTGGATTCTCCACCTGTATCCCCGGCCCTGGCGAGCCCGTTACGGCAAAGAGTTACGCGACGTGGTGGAAGAGGCCACCGAAAATGGCGACCTCTCTTCGTCACAAGCCGTTTGTGGATTGTTCTTTTCAGGACTTGCGTGGCGAATGAGGTCGTCGTGGAGAACTCTTGCATTTACCTGCACAATCCTTGCCTTCGGCGGAGGAGCTGTCTTCGTCGCCAACAGTGTCGAGTATGGCCAGCCCAGCGGGACCGCCGTAGCGATGCACAAGACACAACAGCGACCGCACCCCCATAGCACTACTCAGCTGAGCACTCATATTCCGAGAGGCTCGGCTGCGCCAACGTCGACACGTCGCGCCACGCAAACGCCGACAGGCCCGGCTAAACAAACTCCGACCGGTTCGGCTTCGCAAAAGCCGACGGCCGGACCCATTCCGGCGTCAGCTGTCAATCCAGCGTTCCCACACGGAATCAACCTTGCGCAAGTGCCGGACTTCATTCCGACAATGTCAGATGGCAAAATAGTTGGCTACGTTCCGAAGTCTCAGTTTTTCCCGCCTAGTGCGACACAGAACGATCAGGCGACCCCTCTGACTCCTGGTACGCCGTACCACGGACCGACGGCCGCCGACATAGAGAAACTAGATGAACAGTCGATCTCGACGGTCTACGGGCCTGACCTAACAACCATCATCGGCCACATGTACCCAGGCCAGGTCTTCGTTCCGTTAGACCAGACTCCTCCGCCGTATACCGCGACGGGCGGGCCAGTTACAGTGCCGACTTCGCCGCCGCCAGGCCCCGGTTAAGTCATCCACTGGATGAAGACTGCCACAGTCCCGATGCTCCTATGGATGATGTCAACCCCTTTTCGAGGGATTCGGGAGTGAAGTCGGCGGACAGACCAATGATGGGCCGCTCGTGGCGAGGGCAAGCTCTTATCAGGTCACGCCTCTTCGAGAGTTTGGTGACCCGGGCCATGGACCGGCATATCGGGAACAGGTCAGTCTCATCGACGACAGGCGTTCGGTGAGCCAGGTCCATGGTCCGAGGATTAGGCGCGAGGCAGGTAGCGGTAGACCTCGCGGGCGACGTAGCGCTTGAGCATGCGGATGGCCTCGCGCTTGGAGCGGCCGTCTTTGACTCGGCGCTCCATGTAGGCCTGGGTCCTCGGATCCGAAGCGAGCCTCGTGATCACGATGTGCCACAGCGCCCGGTTGGCTTGGCGGTCCCCGCCCCGGTTGAGTCGGTGACGAGTGACCTTGCCCGAGGAGGCCTCGAGGGGTGAGACCCCGCACAGGTGGGCCCAGGCGGCTTCTGAGGTTGCCCAGAGATAGTGGACACGGTGATTAAGCGGCTTGTTGCTCGAGGTCCAACGATAACTCGTAGCGGATGGGACTGAGATTGCCAGCCTTGGCGCAACGACGTTGGTGGTTGTAGAAGTTGATGTAGCGGGCGATCCCGGCTCGGAGCTCGTCGATGGTGGCGAAGGTGTGCCGGTAGAAGTATTCGTGCTTGAAGATCGACCAGAAGCTCTCGGCGCTGGCATGGTCGTAACAACTGCCCGTCGCGCCCATGGAGCGGACCAGGCCGACGGGCTCGCAGAAGTCCACGACCTTGCCGTCTGAAAATTGGCTGCCTCGGTCGGTGTGGAACACCGTCCCCTTGACGTGTCCGAACCGGGTGGCCACCGATTGCTCCAACGCGTCGAGGACGATCTCGGTCCGCATGTGGTCAGCGACAGAGAACCCGAGCACCCGAGACGATCCTTCGTCGCGGATGGCACACAGGTAGGCCTCGCCGCTCACCGACGCGTGAGATAGGTGATGTCAGACGTCCACAGCTCGTCGATTCCCTCGGGAGGGAACTGCCGGTTCACCAGGTCCGCCGGGTACGTGGCGGCGGGATCGGGGTTGGTGGTGACCTTGAAGAGGCGTGGGCTCACCCCCACGATCCCGAGGCTGGCCATGCGGGCCGCCACGGTGTTGCGGCTCACCCGTTCGCCGGCCTCGTGGAGGTCGAGGGTGATCCGAGGCGCGCCGTAGGTGCCGTTCGAGCTCTTGTGGAAGCTGATGATCTTGGCGTCGAGATCGGCCCGGCGCACCTCGCTCGGCAGCGGTGGACGGTCCTGGGCCGCCCGCCAGCGGTAGTAGCCGGCCGTGGAGACCTCCAAGAGGCGGGCCATGCGGGTGATCTCGAAGTTCGCGCACTCGGCGGCCATCAACGCAAATCTCTCTGCTTTGGTGGATTCGAAGCGAAGTACGCGGCAGCTTTTCCCAAGAAGGCCAGGTCCTTGTCCTGCTCGGCCACCTGGCGGCGCAGCCGCAACAGCTCGGTCCGCTCCGCCGCGCTCAACGGTTCATCGGACGATCCGGCCACCGTTTCCAGCCGCCGGCGCTCCTCGCGCACCCATCGGGCCAACACGCTGCCGACACCGACAGCTCGGCGGCCACTTCGGCCACCGTCCTGCCCGTATCGATCACACGATGAGCGGCCTCGGTCTTGAACTCCAGCGTGAACTTCCGCCTCGTAGCTCCCATATCGGACATCCTTCCAGCCGACCGAAGGTCAGCCTGTCGGGTGTCCACTAATTCGCGGGGAACCTCATTCTGAATGCAGACGCTCGGGGTTGTCGCCGGCGGCGACGAGCAACGCGGCCGCGGTGTCGATGCCGACGCCATAGACGCCGAGCAGCTCGCGTGCGGTCTCTTTGAGAAGAGGAGTGATCATGGCGTCGAGCTCTGCGATCTCGTCTTCGAGACCGCTGACGCGGTGCGCCAGCGAGGAGAGTGCCGCCTTGGTCGCGGCGATGACAGCATCGGGCGAGCGAGTCGGACGAAGCCCTTGGGCAGTGGCGACGAACTGGTCGACGGGAAGGCCCTTGAGTCGGCCCTGCACCTGGTCAGGTGCACTGAAGGTGAGTTGGCGCATCTGAGTGAGCGCCTTGACTCGGGCCCCTCGCGCCGAGCGTTTGGCGACGACAAGGACACGGATGGCCTCGACCGAGCCGTCTCTGCTCTTGGCCGTGCCGTGGGCCCGGCCCGACTGTGCGGCCCGGGCGGCTTCGACGGCGTCGAGGGGATCGGACTTGCCGGCTTGGCGACGGGCCTGGCGGTTCTGGCGGTCCACTTCGACGACGCGGATCCCTGCACGGGTGAGGTAGCGGGCAACGCCGGCTCCATCGGAGCCCGTTCCCTCCACTCCGACCTTGGTGACCTCCCCGAAGGCTTCGAACCAAGCCAGCAGCTCCGCATACCCGTCGGGTCAGCCCGAAACGATTGGGTGCCGAGCAAGCCACCGACCTCGTCCAAGACGGCGGCTACGTGGACCTCTCCATGAGTATCGATGCCACCGGTCACAGCGCGTGTGGCTTCTACGATGGTCATGCCATCCCTTCCTTTCCTTAACTCGGTTGAGGGATGGCGCGGCCGTCCCGAGAAGGAGTGACGGTGGGGTCGATCTGGTCTGAACAGATCGACCCATCACCCCTCTGGAACGGGGCACGCCGCGCCTCGTCTCAGTGTGTCCGGAGCTCCGGTCGACGGGGTGCGAACGCCATGACACGTCCACCTGATCTGAAGTCAGACCGGTGGCTCCGGTGCTCCCGAAATTACCGACGGCCAACCTTGCAGCGGTGGACCCTCGGGGACCTTCTCAACATCATTGGCGTTCGGGGGCAGGTGCCGTCAAGAAATCGGATACCCGTGATGGCGCAGCGCATCCGTGAGCTGATTGACAGAGGTAGCCGTTCGTAGGGTCATGGTGGGCGAACCGTCAATGGCGACGGTGAAGGTGGCGGCACCCAGGAGCTCGCGGACCCTGACCGACTGGACATTCCCCCGATTCACACAGCAATCCTTGACCCACCAGGACCACCCGAAAGATCGAACGCACAGTTGTTCATCCGAAACATCAACCAGCCCGAATGGCCAAGGCAAGCTACGCCAAGTTCCCGTCGAAGCCGTCACTCGGAACGTTGAGGGTCCCACGGGGGTCAATCTTCTCAGACGGCGTAAGTGACGGTGGAGTGCCCCCATGGTCCCGGACGGTGGCACCACTTTCCGGCGAAGGGGGCGGTGTAGCTGCTCCTACCGACAGGGGTGCCTTTTAGATAGCCGAATGATTGTCTGGGCATTTACCGACGACGGCATCGTGATGCAGCCGATGATCGTGCCCTGATAGGAGTTGTCAACGGTGCACTGATTTGAACGGTCTGAGGCGACTGGCAGAGCTGAGCGCTGACCTGGATTGAGTTCCGCGATGTCCGTGCTGCAATCGGGAAGAGAGACCGCCACATGGGTGTCGTTTACGAACTCGACTGATACGGCGGTGGCATACTCCCAGAAGGTGACTCCGGCCAAGGCCAGAAGAGCGCACCCAGCAATGGCTCCAATGATGATGCCGCCCAGTTTCAACCTGCTCACATGGTCAGTATGTGCCAACCCGACTAAGCGATGCATGGTCCGAAGGGACGAATGCGTCGGCCAACCGCCCGGCCTGAGTCCTCCCCGTTACCTACCCCACTCGTGCCGGACCGTGGCAGCCCGTCTCGGCGGCACTAAAGGCCCATCCCAATCAGGACGACAAAGGAAGCGTGACTCTGCAACCGGGGCCTCTTGTGGCCTTCGTCGGCGGAGGCGGAGGCAGCGGTCCGAGCGGTGCGGTAGTGGTTCTAATCGCCAGCGTGGCCGTACTCATCTTCGGAGTTGCGGTCTTTTCGGTGATCCGCTCCCGGCGCAATCGGCGCCCGTAAGCATCCGAGGCCCGTTCCTCGTCCCGGCGTACGGGTGCACCCTCACACCCTCCGTGCATGACCCCGACGACCGAAGACGACCCTCGGATTAGCCTCCCAGCATGGCAACGAGTGACCGCGTGACCAGGCACTGGCGGGCTGTAGAACCAGAGGTAACTCACTTCCACGACATCATTGGCCTCTCCTTCGACATTGCAGGCGACAGGGGTATCTCGGACACACTTGGGTCGGTGACAACTCGACCTCCTTCTGGAGGCGAGTGGCCGTGGCAGCGAGTGGCCCTCGAGTTCTGGGGCGGAGATGCCCACGAACACCGCGCGATTCCGGTCCGTTGCACCTTTGTCGGAGTCGTCCTTTTTAACTTTATCCAGGACGATGTCTCCGGCGGTTACGAGGACCTTGAGCGTCATCGTTGGAAGGACCTCTACGACATAAGGACGCTTCAGGGTGTGCCAGGATTCTCCGTCACCGACGACACAACCGAACGCGACTACGGCGCCTTCTGCCTTTGGGAGTGTCCTGACTCACCGCTCATCGATTCTCTAGTCAGCCACGGGACTCATTGGCGGGAGGTTGGGGAACAACGACCCTGGCTGCGTCACTTTATGACGATGTGCAATGAATTTGGGTCGCATAGAGGTCGTATCAGGTGACGTGCTTATCGAGCGACTCCCTGCGCCACCGTCCCCTTCGTGAGCTAGGTGATGTACAGCACAAGCTGTCCCAGTCTTTCCACAGGGTGGCACCCAGTTCCGGCATTATGGGGCAGGGGCCTAGAACCAACTACGCCGATCCGAAAGTATCGAGGTACCACCGAGTCTCGTGGTGGTCACAGGACTTCGGATCTGGTTGGTAATTGACATTGAGCTTGTGCAGGATCAGGTCGAGGGTCTTGTGATCTCGCTGACTGAGCACGGTAATTCCGTGCCGGATCAGAAGGGCGGCACAGACGCCCTGTCCAGCCCGATGTCTGCCGTTGGAGCGGGGCCCGTCGTAGATCACCTGAGAGCCACAGGCAGCGCTGATGTCCGTCAGGAGCGCCACTCGCACCTGGTTCTCTCGGGCCATGGTCAACATGGCACGAGCTGCTCCAAGCATCGGCTCGGTCCAGTCCTCGCCCGAATCACTGATGACCCGGGCTCGTCCGTCGAGGACATCGAAGCCATCACCGCCGTGAATGTCCGGTGTCGCCCGTGGCGTGCCGAAGGCCAGGTCCTCTGGACAGAACGTCACAACTCGGACATTGGGAAGTTGGAACAATCGCTCAGTGTGGGTGAATGGAGCGCCATACGAAGTTCCGTCCACGCCGCAGGGAATTCCTCTCAGGCAGGCACTTACGAGAAATTGGCAAGGTCGCTCCTCGGTATAGGTGGGCCAGCCATCGATCTCGAGTTGGCTGGGCAGGTGGGAAGCGGTTGCCACGCTCTCCATTGTTACCGTCCCTCAAACCAAGAGCCCGAAACTGTCGCAGGACCGGCGAACTGGGCTACCCCAGCAGTTATTCGTTTGAGGTCGCTGCTCGGAGCTGGTTGAGGTGTTCCGCTCCGAAAGCACGCATCTCCGGAAAACGAGCCTGGACTCCGCACCAGGTTGCCACGCAAGCACTGACGAGCGAGCGCACGACACGCAAAAGGTCATCGTCAGCGTCGGGAAATGCTTGCCGGGCCTCGTCGCTCAGGAAGGCTAAGTCCCATTCAAGCGGTCCGAGGCAAGCATTCTCAAAGTCGAGCCAGCGGACCCCGAGGCTGGTCGAGATCCAATTTCCTGCGTGCGGCTCACCGTGAAGAGGCTGCTCGGGGAAGTCAGCGTTCCGAACACGTGCGAGTGATCGGTCGAATGAGAGGCGCAAGAAGTCCAGGTCGGCGGGAGAGAGTGCACTCATTAGAGCCTGGTCAAACAGTGCCCGACGTGCCTTCTCGATACCGACCATGAAACTCGGCAGTGAGACATCGCATGCCAGGAGTTCAGCATGCACCCGCTTTAGCGACCGCCCGATGTCGACTTCGAGCACTTGAGTGTCATCACGGGCGAAACGCTGCCACAGCGTGACGAAGCACTCGGACGCCACGTGTTTTGTCGGAAACGAGCCAAGAAGCGGTCGGGCCACCGGGGCACCGCGAGCGAATAGGCAGGTAGCCACTTCAAATTCGCGCGCCAGATTCTCTTGCGCGTCCCCTCGAGTTCCGACCTTGGCTATCACCTCATGGGGGCGTAACCAGACGACCGTGTGATTCGTTTCCTGAATAAGCTCTGGCTGGTCGCTGTCGATACCAAACTGGCGAGCAACTTCGATGCCAGCGATAAACGCAGGGTTCACGGGGCCCAGTCTCACATGCGGAAACGCAGAGCGTCCGTGTCCCGGCGTACTGGAACACACCCTGGAGAACCGAAATAGCGTGCGAAAAGAAGCGTTCTCCAGTACCGTTCTGAACGGTGACTGAACGGGCGCGGTACGCGAATCAGGCCCACAAGGTTCTCGTGACGGACGGTCACGAAGCCCAGGCGAGGGCGGCGCAGTTGCGCAAATGCCCAAACCGGATTGGACTCTTGTTCCTCAAAGCGCTGGGGTTTCGGGGTCAGGTCCCTCCGCTGACGGATCAGAGTAGCCATGTCGGACCGCATCACGAGCACCCAACTTCCCACGTCTAGCAGCGAGGACGACTGCCCACGGTTCGCCGCAGGCTGCGCCCGCTCCCGGCGTATTGGGACAGTCCAATCGCTATGGATAAGCGGCTTTCAAGGCGTAGGTGGCTCGGGACGTTCCGCCTCACAGGTCCCCGATCGGAGGCGGAGTCTCGGGTTCGTCGGGTTGATCGGGTTCCGACTCCTCAACCTCCCGCGTCTCGTGGAGCCCAAGCACCCGGCTCACGGGCACGGCAGAGAGCCCATAGAGAGCAACGGTACCCACGATCACGAGGAACGTGACCGGAAGGAGCTTTCCTGCTCCGCCAACTCCGGCCGCGGCCAAGGGCGGGCCGAACGTGGCCGCGGTCGAGGCTGCAATGATGCCGCGGGGTCCATCCATCCGATGAAGGCCCGCTCACGCGTCGAGAGGGCGGTGCGACTCGTGGCGCAAGCCGCAACCAGTGGCCGGACAACGAGAACCAGGCCGGCGACAAGCAGAAGGGTCGGACCGAGGACCAGTTCTAACTTACTCGTGGCCACCGTGGCCGATATCGAGATGAACAGAATACCGATGACCAGCTGGACTACGGTTTTGAAGAACTCTCGGTCCTCGGGCAACTCCAAGGAGCTGAGATTGGCCAGTGCGACGCCCATCACGATCGCTGCAATGAGGCCGGTGTCGTCGCGATACGCGTCGCAGAGGGCCGCAACGCCGACGACAGTAGCGAGTATGGCCTCGGTCGCGAGCGGGCCGTGTAACCGCACCTTGTTGAGAAGCAGCCATAGGATGATTGTCCCGCAGATACCTCCCACAGCGCCGACTCCGAGGCTGCGAAGGAATGCCAGCAATTCATCCCCTCGGCCAAGCTGCACGTGGTTGATCAGTCCCTGGAAGACCAGCGCTCCTATGATGGCGCCGATCGGGTCGATCGTCACCCCCTCCCATCCCAGGATTAATGACACCCGACGACCCGGACGGGCCGCTTCGAGGATCGGGGTCACCACAGTCGGACCCGAAACGATCAGGATGGCTCCGAGCATGATGGCGGCCGGGCCGGAGAGGCCCAGCACGAGCCAACCCAGCAACCCGGCTCCGGCCCAGGTGATGAGACTGCCGTAGGTGAGGAGTCGGCGCACCACGCGTTGGCTGTGGCCCTCCAAATCACGGAAGTTGAGGTCGAGACCCCCATCGAAGAGGATCACAGCCACGGCCAGAGCCACGAGGGGGAGAATGCTTGACCGAGGGTCTTCTCCGGATCGAGCGATCCGATGAGGCGGGCAGCGAAGAACCCCACCGGCAGGAGAATGACGATGGCTGGGATCCGCAACCGCGACGCGAGGATCTGACATCCCACAGCGAGGATGATGGTGACCCCGAAACTAATGAAGATGCTGCTTGTGCTCAACATGCGGCACCGTGATGATTGGGCGGCTCAAGCGGACGTCCGACATGCTGCCATCACGCGGACAGCCACAGCTGAGAATGTCAACTTGATTTGGCCCCACCGTGATCATCTGATTTGGCCCCACCCAAAGGCCCAGGTCGGTCCGCCGTTGGAGCTGAGGATTCAGCTTCTCCTCCTAAGGAGTGCCAGAGGATTTGAGCGCTTCGCGTAGTGTCGGGGCGTGGCACAGCCTCCCGGTCAGAGCGTCTTTCGATTGCGGATCCAGCTCAATGACGTCGACCCAGTGATCTGGCGCCGGTTGCTGGTCCCTGGAGCGGTTCGGATGGCCAAGTTGGCCGACATTCTCATTGCCGGCATGGGCTGGACTAACTCGCACCTCCATGCGTTCCGGGTGGAGAAAAGCGCTATGGCATGAACTTCGACGAGTATCCCGAAGGTGAGATCGACGAGAAGTCGGTCACGGTGCTCCAGAGCCTGCGCGACGAACGCCGGTTCACCTTCGACTATGACTTCGGCGACTCATGGGAGCACGATGTGGTCATCGAGGAGTTGACCTGGTCGTACTTCGGTTTGAAGTACGCGGTGTGCATCGATGGAGCCATGCGTGTCCACCCGAAGACGTGGGTGGCGTCTATGGCTATGTGAACTTCCTTGAGGCGATCAACGACCCGGACCACGAGGAGTTCGACGACTACACCGCCTGGATCGACGGTCCCTTCGATCCCGCCGAGTTCGACCTCGGAGAGGTCAATGCGCTCCTGCAAAAGGTGCGCTGATCACTTGCCTCGCCCCGGACGAGCCCGGCTGGTGCGCAGCCGAAAGCTCTCGGTGCCCGTCTCGATCATGTGGGCCCGAAACGTCATCCGGTCGACGACGGCGGCCACCAGGCGTGGATCCGTGATGACCTGGCCCCACTCGCTGAAGGGGAGGTTTGAGATCACGGCCACCGAGGACTTCTCCTCGCGCTCGGTCAGGATCTGGAAGAACAATTCGGCGCCACGCGTGTCGAGCTGGACATAGCCGAGTTCGTCGAGCAACAACAGGTCGAGACGGCCGTAGCGACCGACGATGCGCGACAGCCGCCGTTCGTCGGCGGCTTCGACCAGTTCGTTGACCAGCTGGGCGCAGGTGGCGTAGCGAACGGCTCGGCCCTGCTCGCAGGCGGCCAGGCCCATGCCGATGAGCAGGTGGCTCTTTCCGGTTCCCGAGTCTCCGAGCAACACGACCGGTTCGCCCTTGTCGAGATAGGCGCCCGAGGCCAGTGCGGCGATGGTCGTCGCATTCACCGGACTGGCGGCCACGTCGAAGTCGCTCAGCCGCTTCATCCTCGGGAACCGTGCTTCTCTGATGCGACGCTGTCGACGGCGCTCGGCCCGTTCGTCGATCTCGGCGGAGAGCACGTCGGCCAGGTAGGGCAGGTGCCCGGCCCGGGCCCGCTCGGCCACTTCGGCCAAGCGCTCAGCTTCTGTGCGCACCGTCGGCAGGTGCAGTTCCCGGCTGGCCGCACCGATCGCCGCCATGGCTGCGGTCTGGGTCATCTTGGTCATCCGCTTCCCTCCAAGAGGTCGTCGTAGCTGTCAAGGGTCGGTATGGCACGATCGAAATGGGCCAGGCCAGGGAGTTCAGCCAGGCTTGGCGCCCGGCGCTCGGTGGCCTTGCGGGCTTCGACGATCACGACGTCGGGGTCGAGGGATCCGACGGCGAGCGCTCCGTCGATGCCGGCCACCACGGCCTCGAAGGCCAAGGTGCGATGGGCGAGCAGGACCCCGATGAGGGCCTTGGTGCCTTCTCGTTCGCCGAGTCTGCGCCGGGCGCTCTCGAAGAAGCGGTCATGCGAAGAGGTGAAGCGACCTGACGCTCGGGCCTGGCGCAGCGCCGTCGATCCCGAGAGCGCCCGAGCTTGAACGAGAGCGTCTCGAGGTAGTGGTCGAGCTCGAGGGTCTCGACTCCCTTGCCGATGGCCCGGGCATGGCGGGCGACGACGCGTGCCCCGTCGAGAGCTTCGACGGACTCAGCCCCGAGGCGCACGTCGATGCGCATGCCGGCATAGCGCACCGGCACTGAGTAGAAGCACTGGCGCACGCAGACCCTGCTCTTGGAATCAACCCGACAGTTGAGCAGGAGTCCGGCGTCGAAGTGCTCGGAGGGCAGTGGGCGCAGCAGCGGTTGTTCGAGCGCGAAGTGCTCGGCCACGCTCATATGCCGACCCTCGATGTGGCGGACGTCATCAAGGTGATCGCCCTCGGCGACGAGGTCGTTGAGCTCGGCGATGGAGGACACCTTGGGCATGGGGACCATATGGCGTCGCCGGAACCGCCCGATCTCGCCTTCGACCCCGCCCTTCTCGTGCGCTCCGTCCTTGCCCGGCTGGCAGTAGAAGGAGTCGAAGACGTAATGGCTGCGCAGCGCGATGAAGCGCTGGGTCTCGAGGCGGCTCCTGCCCATCAGCACCCGGGCCACAGCGGGTTTGAGGTTGTCGTAGCGGACACGAGAGGGCGTCCCTCCGAAGTGCTCGAAGGCGCGGACGTGACCGTCGATGAAGGCCTCTTGCGCCTGGTTGGCATAGACCCGGTGGAACCCGGTGCCTGACGCCGACAATCGCATCACGTACATCCACGCGGAGGTCAGTTCGCCGCAGAGGTGGAAGCTCACGGCGCCGAAGTCGACCTCTGACTCGTAACCGAGCGGATGGCTCTGGGGCACCATCACCTCGCTGGCCACGATCGGGCGCCGGCCCTTGGCCGTCCCGACGTAGCGGCGCACCGTCGACTCGGACACCTCGGCGCCGTGCTCGTCGACCAGGCGCTGCCAGACGCGCCGCGCCGTGTGCCGCTGTTTCTTCGGGGCCGCAGACGTCGTCGGCCAGCCAGCCGTCGATCAACCCTTTCCAGGGACCGAGAGCGGTGAGGGTCGCTCGACGGACTTACGCGGCTCGGGGATGGGCGACGCCAGTGCGGCACGCACCGTGCGCCGGTGCACCTCGAAGCGTTCCGCCAGCGCCCGAATGGACAGCCCGTCGCGCTCGGATGACTTCCTGATCTGCTCGTAGAGCTCCACCTTCGACCGTTTCGTCATGGACCCAAGGGTCCTCGCCGCCTGCTGGCTGCAGGTGGACCCCGGCATGACCGATCGGCTGTGGGTGGGGCCAAATCAGATGATCACGGTGGGGCCACTTCAGGTGATCACACTCACACAGCCGTGTCCGATTTGATTCCAAGCATTCCTCCAGCTGGGATGGGCAAACCATGAACGGCGAGTTCGGTTGATTCGACCTTCTTTGGATAAGAAGGCCCGGATTCAGTCTGCTGACCACAGAGACCGCTGCGCCGGTACGTTGTCTTTCGAGACCCAACGGCACCGCACCCGACTCGTTGAATCGGCCTGGGTTTCCTGGAGGCTCCAAACCTTGGAAAGGTTGGAGTCATGGAGAAGAAGGCAACCTCGAAGCGGTATCCGCCTGAGCTGAAGGAGCGGGCCGTCCGGATGGTCAAGGACCTCCGGCTACAGGATCCGCACGACAAGGCGGTGATCTCGAGGGTGGCCCGCCAGCTCGGGGTCGGCGACGAGTCGCTGCGGTCCTGGGTCAAGCAGTCCGAGATCGATTCGGGCCAGAGGGCCGGTCTGAGTACCGAGGAGCAGGCCGAGCTCAAACGCCTACGCAAGGAGAACTTCGAGCTGCGGCGCTCCAACGACATCTTGCAAGCAGCAGCGACTTTCTTCGGGGCGGAGCTCGACCGCCGAGGAAAGAAGTAGTTGCCTTCATCGACGCCCATCGGGACCGAATGACCGATGGGCGTCGATGGGGGGTCGAGCCGATCTGCAACGACCTCAAGATCGCCCCCTCCACCTATTACGACGCCAAGTCCCGGCCGCCCTCGACCCGCGCCGTCCGAGACGCCGAGCTCGGGCCCACCCTGGTTGACCTCTGGAAGCACAACTACTCGGTCTACGGCCGGCGCAAGCTGACCAAGGCGGCCCGGCGTGCCGGCCACGACGTCGGGCGCGATCAGGTGGCCCGCCTCATGCGCGACCAGGGCATAAGGGGGGCCAGCCGGTCGAAGAAGCGCTTCACCACCAAGTCCGATCCTGCGCATGTCCGTGCACCCGACCTCGTCAACCGCAACTTCACCGCATCTCGACCAGACGCGCTGTGGGTCACCGACTTCACCTACTGCTCGACGTGGTCGGGCATCGTCTACGTCGCCTTCGTCATCGACGTCTTCTCCCGGCGTCTCGTCGGGTGGAAGGCGGCCCGGACCATGACGACACCCCTTGTCCTCGATGCTCTCAACATGGCGGCATGGACTCGCCGGCACACCACCCTCGACGGACTGGTGTGTCATTCCGACGCGGGCAGTCAATACACCTCAATTTTGTACACCGAGCGCCTCGAAGACATCGACGCCGCACCATCTATCGGCACAATCGGCGACAGCTACGACAACGCCATGGCCGAATCGGTCATGGGGCTCTTCAAGACCGAGCTGCACCGCAACCCGGCCGCCCTGGTCGCCAACGGCGGACCCTGGAAGGGCCTCGACGACCTCGAGATCGCCATCTGCGCCTGGGTGTCGTGGTTCAACGAGGAGCGGCTGCACTCAGAACTCGGCGACCAGACGCCGGACGAGTTCGAGGCCGACTACCGTCAAAGATCTCAGCCCGACGTGGCTTGAGAAACCAAACAGAAAAGCCTCCGTCAAACCCAGGCCGATTCATTCTTCGGTTACCGTCTCGACCACGGATGCCACGAAGAGATGCGGATTGAGCGGACCAACTACTCGGGAGATTGCTCGGATGCCGCTATCGGGTTGGTGTCGACAGGGCTTGGCGATGGTGGCCTGCTCAGCGTTGGTCCTTCCATTTCTGTGGACTGCCGGCGGTGCCTCCACGCGTGCGGGAGCTTCAGCAAGTCCGAACCAGGATCAGTTCTCCTGGCTTGCCGCGGGAGACTCTTTTGCATCCGGCCAGGGACTGCCGAGCCCCTCGGGACCATGTGCGCGCGGCACCGGCCAGCACGGGGCGGGTTCCAGCTGGGCGATCAGCGCCGCCTACATTCTGCGACAGAGCGGCCTGGCCATCGCAAGCTCAAGTCCGGACCTGGTCGCCTGCACCGGGGCGATCTCCGATGAGTTCTTCAACTCTCACACTGGCTTGGTGGATGAGATTCCAGGGGTGAACAACCAACCGCACGGACCGCAGTGGCGACCCAAGATGGGTCAATACGACCTCGTCACCTTCTCTTTCGGCGGGAACGACATCGGGTTTGCTTCCATCCTGCAGCACTGCATCGCTGGCAGATTCAAATCGGTCGGCTGCCCACCAAATGCCGTGTCCGCAAGAAGATCACTGAGCTGGGCACAACCGGGGTGTACAAAGGGGGACTTCACATCCCGCCCTATCCGACCTTTCTTCGGCACGTTGCCACCACGGCCGTCGTCAAGGGTGGCAACGTTGTGGTGATGGGTTACCCCGAGATCTTCGAGATCCCGACCTTGTGGGGCCCCAAGGAGGATACGTGTGGCGGTCTGTCGGCCAAGGAAGTCAACGAGGCCCGGGGCTGGGCTGGGGATCTCAACTCGACCATCGGTGCCGCTGTGACGAAGGTCAATGCAGAACCGGCTTCTCAGCGCAACGACGTGCGCTTCACATTCGTTGACCCTGTGAGCGGCGGCGGGGGTTCCATCGTTCGTGACGACCAGAACCTCTTCGAGCCATCAACCGGCACCCGCCATGAGTTGTGTTCGCAAGGCCACGACCCCTGGATAAATGGTTCCTCGATCCTCCACCTATCTCACAGCTACCACCCTAACCAGAAGGGTGAGAACGCCATGGGGGCGTTGGCTGCCGAAACGATCCAGCACCTAACTTGGCCCTGGACTACGGATGCCTGCATCAGTCAGAGCCAGGCCACCTCGCTCTTCCTCGCTTCTGGAGCGCATGGCATCGTGGGGAACGAACAGGTGGAGCAGTTGTCCTGTACTGGACCCTGGGCAGTCGGCACCATCATCAGTGGTCCGAACGGAGCAGGACTCGTCGCGTTCCATCTAGTCAATGGTTCGTGGACGTACGCAGCCAGTTCGGCCTTCTACTCTGAGTTTTGCTCCCAGATGACCCAGCTCAACGCTCCGCAGTCGCTGCTTTCGCAGTGTCCGGCCGGTAGTACGACGACAACGACATCGACTACAGGTCCAGCCCAAGCAGCCCCGTGCACGGACGCTGCGCTCGCTCAGGCAGCTACGCAATGGGAGGCGGGACGAGGATATCCAGATGGCACTGGATCTGCGATGCAGTTCTACGCCTGCGTTGGGAACTATGCCGGGCTGGTCTTCTCACCAGCCAGTGAGCCCGACACAGGCGCCACGATGGCATTCGCTTCGCAGGGAGGCACCTGGACCGTTCTCGGAGTGGGAAATCTCCTCCCTCCAACTGTCGGCATACCCAACGACATCTACCAACAACTCCTGACCGAGTTGTCCAACTACTCCTCGAACAACACATCGTTGACCTTCTGAGAATAGTTCTTGTCGCAAATTCCGTCCTCAAGCCTCCAACTGTTGGTTGGGCTAAGTGCTGCTTCGGTAAGGGCGAGATACACGCCGATGCCTTCCACGGAGCTGCGTATCCATGCCCCGGATCGAGGCAACCTGGCCTTTAGCTGACTGCTCCGTTCGCCAAAGCAACGGCCCTTACGGTCGATGGGTGCCACTGGGCGCCGCCGTGAGCGGCTGGAACCTTCTCGGCGTTCAACCGGCGGGCGAGGGCCGACCGGCCTTCCTCCTCCTTGCGTGCCCGGAGAATCCGCTCGACCACGTCCTCCGGCAATGTGGAAAGACGACCAAGCCTGACGAAATGATCCCTAACCATGCACCGTCCCTTCATTCCGGTCGTCTAGCAGCGAGCTAGCAGTTCGGGACGGCGGGGTCCACGAAGGGCGTCCCATGGAGGCTGCCCGAGGTCGCCCCATCGTTGTAGAAGGCGTCGGCCGAGACGTAGTAGTGGTTGTCCCACGGGCTCTGCGCGATCCGATACCACCACGTGTCCCCGTCTTGGACGCGGAACCCCGTGATCTTGCAAGCGATCGCGACCGTGTGGTTTGCCGGGATGGTCGGCCCCTCGTTCCCGCCGGCGTTGGTGTAGTTGGTCCAGGTGTGCGCGTCACCACCGACGGTCTCAGGGTATGTCGTCGCTGGTGGGGGGGTTTGCTGTCCAAGGGTGTTCCCTCCGCCAGCGCCCGGTGTGGGGGTGTTCCCTCCGCCAGCGCCCGGTGTGGGGGTGTTCCCTCCGCCAGCGCCCGGTGTGAGGGTGTTCCCTCCGCCAGCGCCCGGTGTGGGGGTGTTCCCTCCGCCAGCGCCCGGTGTGGGGGTGTTCCCTCCGCCAGCGCCCGGTGTGGGGGTGTTCCCTCCGCCAGCGCCCGGTGTGGGGGTGTTCCCTCCGCCAGCGCCCGGTGTGGGGGTGTTCCCTCCGCCAGCGCCCGGTGTGGGGGTGTTCCCTCCGCCAGCGCCCGGTGTGGGGGTGTTCCCTCCGCCAGCGCCCGGTGTGGGGGTGTTCCCTCCGCCAGCGCCCGGTGTGGGGGTGTTCCCTCCGCCAGCGCCCGGTGTGTTCGAACCGCCTCCCCCCGAACCCAAGGACGGCTTTGGCTTCGTCGGCGTCGAAGAATTGGTCCCGTCGGGCAGCCACCAGCCCTTGTAGATGTTCCAAGAGTTCAGTGCAAAATGGGCGATAGTTGAGCGGTGAATCTTGGAATTGTCGTATGTGCCGCTCGAAATCAGGTTGCCTTCTCCGGTGCTGATCGCCACATGACTTTCCTCTATCGCCTTTTTCGGGTTCCCACCGCCGGTCGAATCCCAAAAGATGAGTGCTCCAGCCGGCGGCGTCGTCGAGTGCCCAACTACTCCTCCCTTGAAATGACCCCAAACCTCCGAAGGATAGGTGTTGTCTCCCATGCTGACGGTGATGTGGCTGCGGATCGGGAAGTCGGCCCCGTACTCCCAGGCGTACACGGCGAACGTGAGGCACAGCCCGTCGTACTTTGACAAACCAAGCAGCGACGCAGCCCATCCGACCGCCGAACGCTCGTGTGAGCTCTCGGATGCCAAAGAAAGGTGCACCGTGTTGTTCGCAGCGCTCTTTGAGTTGGGCGTCGCCGACACAGTCCCCAACAGGCCGATGGTCAGTGCCAGCGCAATGGTGAGCGCTCCAACGACGGCTAATGCCGGCAGACGGCGCTCGACAATGGTCCCGTCTTGGCGTAGGAAATGCCGCCTAGGAACTCCGAGGAGTTCGGCCTTCAGTGTCTCGAACTCAGTGTTCGAGAGCACCCCGTGATTGTGCAGATCGGCGAGCGTCGCCAGCTTGGACATGACATCTTCATCCCTCATCCCTGACTCCCTTCAGATCTCACAAGCCGTTGACCTGAGCTCGTGATCGGACGGCCTGAATCAGTATGAGCAGGGACGGCGGGAGTGCCTAGTGGCAGGCCTGCCACTCTCAAGACCGGAGGACTCCGACAAACACGCAGGTCTTCCCCACCGCCTAGGTCGCATGGGGATCGAGGGCTGCCAGGTTGCCACTTTCTCGTCCTAAGTCGCCTCGCTAGCATCACTGCTCTATATGACGAAACTGAGCGGAGCTGAGCGAGCCGTCGTCACCTACCTGGCCCCGCATGGAACAGACGTCACCACACTCCTCGACGGAGAATCGGCCCGCTTTGGGCGCGGAGCTGAGTGTGAGATCCGATTCGCCTACGCACCGGTGCCAGATGAGGGGGTGCCCCGCGTGGCCGGGAGCCTGCTAGCGACAAATCGACGGGTGTTCGTCGAAAGCAACGATCAACCTGGCCATCGTACGCTTGAAGTTCGAGGCCCAAGCGGCTCGACACAAATTCCGGCTGGTGAAGGTTTCTCACCTCGGGACACTCACTTTGATCTGATGGTCCGAGGTGAGCATTCCGCCTGGAGACTCGGGGTCAGGGTCCGCCCAAATATTGAGCAAGTAAACCTAGAGGGGTCCGCGGACCCGCCGACCAAGAGACTCTCGCTCGAACTGAGCGAGAAGCAATGGGCCGTGTTGGAAGCGTATTGCGAGCCGCCTAGTCGAGGTCGGTCGGAACCCGCGACGCACAAGGAGGTGGCGGCCGCGCTCAACTACCACCCCAACACAGTGCGAGAAATTCTCTATGAGATATGGGCTCTTATGTTCGAGCTACAGGTGCCAATGCCTGATGTGTCTGACAAACGCATTGCCGTGGTTGAGGCAGCTCGTCTTCACGGTTTGCTATGGAACCAGAAATAGCCCTTCCTCAGGAGACCCAGTCCTTGTGGACTGGCCCGCGCGATGACCCTAGGCGCTATCGCGTCGATTTCGTCGACGGAGAGCTGCTCAGTATGGGGGATGGCGGTGAGGGGTTGGTGTTCCGTGCCACCGCCCTTTTTGGGGAGCAAGAGCGCGACGTGGCCCTCAAGATGCATACAGCTTTGACGCTCGATGATTTCGGGAGGTTCTCGCAACGCGCACATGCCCTATCCGAGGTCGACCACCCGAACGTGATGCACTTGATCGAGGTCTTCATCGGCACGGCTCTCGTCGACTCTGACGATTCTCCGGATGAGGATTTCAATGTGATGTACACGGTGGCGGATTGGATTCCGGGACTCTCCTTGCCTGCAGCGCTCGAATCAACCAGTGCAGCTTCTGGACTTCTGTGGGTGAGCGAAGTTGCGCGGGCCACCTCTTATTTGCACGACTTTCGATCTGGAGACGCTCCGGAAGGGCTCATCCATCGAGATATCAAACCCTCGAATGTTCGAATAGCCAGCGATGAACGGGCAGTTTTGATCGATTTTGGAATTGCCCGGCCTCACCAGAAGGGCGACTTGACCGAAGGAGCCGGAACCTACCTCTGGCGCGCTCCAGAGATTGTTGGAGGCCCTGGTGATCCCGGGCCGGCCTCCGACGTCTGGGGAGTCGGAGCGTTGGCGTACTGGGTCCTTCTTGGCGAACCCCCTCGGCTTGAAGGTGCTGACTCTGCCCGAAAAGTGCTCGAACCGGCCGCGAGCCACGCTGACTTTGTCGACCCTGCGGGGTTAAGCAGTTGCATTTCGGAACTTCTCGAGACCCACCCAAAAGACCGGCCCACGGACCTGGAGCGCTGGGCCGACGAACTCGAATTGAGTATGGCTGGGAAGCGCCGACGTCGCATGACGAATCGACGGATCGGTTTGGTCGCGGCGGCGACCGTGGCCCTCATCGCCGTCGCCGCCGTTGTTGTGTTAGCCGGACAGTCGGGCACTGCTGCCAGCAAGTCGGCGGTCTTTGCATTCAAGCCCCAGTCATTTCCCTCGGGGTTGATCGTCGATCGCACCTGGACCCTCTCAGGGTCAACGGGAGACCACCTCGATGGCTCGGCGATCCTCAGCAACGGAACCGCCAAACCAATCCTCGCCAACTACCACGAAGTCCTACCAAAATCGGTGGCTTCGAACGTCGATCGGATAAAGTTTAGTCCTCCCCCGAGCGTCATTGTTAAGCCCGACCCAGTGGTCAGTTATCCCGTCGCTTTAGCCGCGGGGAAGTCAGAGAAGATCGGCTTCAGCGTCAACGTTGGACCTACTGACGGAGACCGTGCCGCTCGCATGAGACAACTGGCCAACGCCCAAGAGGAGGCTGAGGCGTCGTATCTCGCGTCCAATCATCTGGCCGCTCCCGCCACTCTCAAGACAATGCAGATCACGCCATCAACGCTGACCCTGATGGCCGGGCAATCAAAGCCGTTGGCGCTGACCGGAACCATGAGCAATGGTGCTCCCGCCAATCAGCGCGAACTCTCTGGAATCGCCTGGAATAGCTCTGCGCCGGCTGTCGCCACCGCAGCAGACGGCGTCGTGTCCGGATTGACAACGGGGGACGCAACGGTCACGGCCCAGGCCGGATCGGTAAGGACGAGCGTTAACGTCCGCGTTGATGCGCCTGAGGGCCAATCCTCATCATTGGGTGGTTCGGACATCAGGGCTGGCTCCAGCGGACCGAACGGTGTGAAGAATCCGGGCACTGGTGGAGCGTCCGGCGCAACGACCACGACATCAAAGGCCGGTGGTTCGAGCAGCGGTGGTTCGAGCAGCGGTGGTTCGAGCAGCGGTGGTTCGAGCAGCGGTGGTTCGAGCAGCGGTGGTTCGAGCAGCGGTGGTTCGAGCAGCGGTGGTTCGAGCAGCGGTGGTTCGAGCAGCGGTGGTTCGAGCAGGTGGTTCAGTCAGGCCCAGGCGGAGCGACAGAAACCAAACCCGTGATTCAGGCGATGGAGCTGAACTTTACTCCCCTCATGCTCAGTCCGTCGCAATACTCTCCTGAACCACACTTGCAAACCGAGATCAGCATGACTGACGGCCTTGGAAACAACAGCGCCGTTAGCGTAGATAGTTTGTCTCCAACACTTAGTTGCTATCTCAGCATCTCAAATGTCCTCAGCAATGAGGCGGTCGGTTGCAACGATATCGCCCATCCGACTGCTGATGACAACTCATGCAGTCAAGTGTGCCCAGCGCTCCCTGCTTATGGGTCTTCGTACACCGTAACGCTAACGGTGGTTAACTCGGCGGGGAGCGCAAGCTTAAGCGAGATATTGCCGGCCGACTCGGGAAGCGATTTCGAATTCGCTCTCACACCCAACGCAACCTTTACGCAATATGCTTCGCCCGACGCTTCATCGACAACCTCGTCGGGAAGCAGCTGGGCTTATTGCGATAACAGCACCAACGTGTGCACACCAACATCTGATTTCGACATCGGACTGAACTGCTGGACGACGGGGCCATATGGATCCACCAACATCCTCTGGGTAAAATTGGCGCAGAACTCCACCTACGTCCCATCAACGATTCTCACCGAGCCCCAGTATGACGTCGCCTACCTGCCCCGGTGCTGAGGTAGCTCACGTGTAACCGCGAATCCGACCCCACCACATAAACCACAAGGTGAGTGCCCCGACGGGGTTGGGCCTGCTGGCAGATCCTTCGGTTCTGATTGGCCGGGCGATCTTGGCCCGGGAAGTAAGCGGCACCGGCTGCGCCGACGACGTTCGCGGTGACCCGCACGAGTTGCTGCGCCCGACTCGTCTCGGACACGAGTGCCTGCGGCCGTCGCTCCAGTCGCTGCATCAGGCCCATCACATCTCACCCCCGATGCTCCGGTGGTCAGTTGGTGGCTGCGCCAACAAGGCCGAGCCTCCGCGCGATGAGGGCGTCCACGCTGAAGCTGCCGGCACCGAGAAGCACGATGATCAGCGCAAGCACGGCCAGCGCGAGATTGACTTGGTAGCCGGGAGGTGAGCTGACCGAGGCGATCCCGGTTGACCACGTGACCGTGATCATGGCCATCACCATGTCGCCGAAGAGACCCAATCCTGCGAGCCGGGCGCAGAAACCCAACGCCATGGCAATGCCACCGCCAAACTCGATCAGGCCACCCATGACAGCGAAGAATCCACCGGGGTGGAGGTGGGCAATGTTGGAGAAGTACAGCGCCGTCCCATGGATGCCGGCGCCATTGAAAGCACCGAACAACTTCTTTGCTCCGTAGTAGATGAAGATCCAGGCGAGCGCAACCCGCGCCGCGGCAAGCGCGAGATCGGCTGGCAAGGGTTCCGTGCGGACCGCGAACAGAAGCCGCAACGCGTGTCCGCGCCTGCCCGTGCTCAAAGACCTGACGCCCCCCATCACAAGGTTGGCGGCGGCGTTTCGGCCAAGCGGCGCTCAGCACGAACGGAGGGCAGGTCGACGCGCTGCGGCATCGGGCGGAAAGGACCAAGGAGTTGGGCCAGAAATGTAGCCATGTGTCGTGGACGTGCTCCCTCTTGCTCCACCCGCAATGGCCGACCGGGGATGCCGGTGTCCATTCGAATGGTCTCCGCTGTCGGGAACACGGCCCGCCAGGAGAACTGATCCCAGATCGTCAACGCGAAGCCGAGGTTGACATCCTGTGCCCCTTCGATCCGATGGTGAATCCGGTGGTAGTTGGGGCTCACGAAGACCCGTCCGAGTGGCCCGAATCCGAGGTTTGTATTGGAGTGGGCGAATGCAACGATACCGCCGTAGACGATCAGAAGCGTGGTGGACACCGCCCCGTTGGCAAGGAGGACGACACCCGGCACCAGCGCCAAGAGATAGGAGACATGGATGAGCGGGTGCGTGCGGAACACCGTCATGACATTCATGTCCTCCTGCGAATGGTGCAGTTCATGGAAGCGCCAAAGGACGCGTGACCGGTGGTTTGCCAGGTGCATTGACCAGTTGCAAGCGTCCATGGCCACGAAGATCACCGCTATCGCCACGCTGTGCGGAATCAAGGCCATCCTTGGAAGGACAATCCAGGGAGCGGCACGTTCCACAATGCCTTGGAACGACAGGGTGAGTGCGGTGATCAGGAGTACTCCGAGCGTCGCGTGCAGCAGCGTGTAGAGCAAATCCTGTCGGTGACCTCGCGCGACGAGAGGCCTCCGCTGCGCCGGCCGGAGCCGCTCCACCACCACTATGAGGCCAAGGACAACGAGACTTGCCGGACCCACGACAACAAGATGGAGCTCCTGCAGCGAACCGGAGAAGTTTGCGCCGCTCCATCCCGTGAACCACCCGATTCCGATCAGCACCGAGGCCAGAACGGCGATTCCACACGCCGGAACGTACACACGTGCTGTCACGGCGCGCCCGAGCGCGAGCATGACATTGGTCGAGCGCTCGTCACGGGGGACGGGCGCAGACCGGACCGGGACGACTACCACTGGCTGTTGCTCAACATGGTGGAGGGGGTCGTCCTTAGAAGGACGCCCCGCCGCTGCCGGCGGTCGACGATCCCGAATTCGATCCAGAAGTCGTCGACGATCCCGACCCGGAACCGTTCGACTTCGACACCACGACAGCAGTCCACTTTCCCCACTCGTCGGTCACATTGCCGTTCACCTGACCAGGTGCCGTGTCACCGGAGAACCAGTACAACCGCTTGCCGCCGTAGGTCACCTGAGAGCCGATGCCGGCCACCTTCACTGTCCCGAGCTTGGACGCGGTGACACCCGAGCCCGCCGGGGGGTGCTTGACGCCACTGGACAAGACCACAGCTGGCCAGATCTTCAGGCATGCAGCCGTGCATTTCGTCGAGCTGGCCTTGAGCGTGTAGACGGTGTTGCCATCGGACAGCACCTTCCCGTTGCTGGTCTTCACAATCGTCAATTTGGAACCCTGTGTCGAAGCTGCCGCCGCTCCTCCAATTGCGAGGGCTGAAGCTGACGCGGCGCCTGCCGCCAAAATGACTGCCGCCCAGCGCCCGATCCCGACAGATCGAGACGACCCCGGATCATGCTCCTGTGCCATGGTTGTTCCTCCTGTACTGGACGTGATATTTGAACTGTTCTGAAGTGATATTCGGGGAACCGGAAGACGGCTCGGAAGGCTCCGACGCCGCTTCAGGCTCCGCTCCATAGGGATACGGCCAATGTCGGTGGAGGGATGTCGCGTCGACAGACGACACGGGGATTGTGAGTGCGATGCACCGAGGGTGTCCCGCGCCATCACGGCCCGGCTACGTCGATCAACCCGAATCGCCACAGCTCACATGCAGCGATGGCCGATGAACCGGCCTGCAGCAGCCGAGGGGGCACAGTCTTTGAGCCTGCCCCCACCCCGATTCGTCCGCTCTCGCACCGCTCCAGCAGGACTTTTGTGTATCGAAGCATCCGGCTTCCCCACGACCCTTCAAAATCGGCACTCAGAAAAGTCCGGGTGAGCGCCCGCCCGCCGTCGGCGGATGGCCGCCCTCCCTACCCTGACCCCATGGACCCAAGACCTGCCGGAGGCGCCTGCTGCCATCCCTAGAGCGGGCGATTCTCGAGACTCTCTACAACCATTGTCACCGGAGCCCCGAGCGGGATAGGACCGTGGGTCGGCGCAAGTTAACCCCGGGGGGCCTTGGTCGCCCGATCGCTGGTTCTCAGATGCAGCGCCATCTTCGGACACAGCTCCGCTGCTGCGCGAGCCAGTCTCTCGAGGTCTCGCGGCACCGGACCGTCTTCAATGATTGGGTATCCCCAGTCGTCGAGCGCGATCAGTTCGGGGATGAGCTCCGCGCACGTCCCACGGCCGTCGCACGCGATCCTGTCGATGTGCAACTCCACCACAGACCTCATAGCGGATCCCCGGTGGGAACTGCGAGCGAAGACTGCTGTCTTCTGGCCGAACAACTGCCGGCTAGGTGCTCCGAAACCTCATGCCCGAAGACGTCGAGGGTCGAGCGAACGAGCCGGGCAACACCATCGGGGTGGCCACATGCGCCTCTACCCTCGACCTCGCCGACCCATCGCCTCAAGTCGTCATAACGAACTGGCATACCCTCGGCCAGCAGCTCTAGCTGCGTCGCAATCGTGGGCAGTCCGAACTTGCACGGGCCGCATTGGCCGGCAGATTGGGAAGCCAAATAGCGGACGAGCCGTGCCGTTTCGATCACGCCGCACTCGGTGACCGGAAGTGTCACGATCAAGCCGGCCCCGAGCCCGACCCCGAGTCCACTCGCGGCGAACGGCGAGGACAGCGCCGTTGGCGCGGGGACCCACGTGCCGAAGTACCCTCCGACCAAGAGCGCTTGGACCGGCACGGTCGGGCCACCGGCGAGCTCGAGCACCTCGGACGTAGGAGTGCCGATCGCCACCTCGAAGACCCCGGGACTGACGACGGAACCGGCCAGGGTGACGAGCATCGTGCCGGGCTCGTCGGCCGTTCCCAATTGCCTGAACCACTCCGCGCCATGGCGACCAACCAGACCGAGGTGCGCCAGGGTCTCGACGTTCTGAACGAGGGTAGGGCGACCTTGCAGACCACGTTCGGTCATTCGCGGGGACTTCCCCAGGGGGAGGGGGACCCCTCGCCCGACCCAGTTGACAACGGCACTGGCCTCGCCGGCCACGAAACCGTCCGCCGCAGTCACAACACGGACCTTCGTGTCGTCCAGTCCAGCAAGTTGACGTTCAGTCAACGCAGCATCGACGATATGGCGCACGTCACGATGGACGACCAAGATGATCTCCCTCGCTCCAACCAGGGCTGCGGCAAGCGCGGCACCGTCAAACACAAGGTGTGGAGAGCGAGCGAGGAGCACCCGGTCCTTCATGCTGGCCGGTTCGGCCTCCGAACCATTTGCGATAACAACAGGCCGGCCACGATGAGCCAAGAGCGCTCGGATCTTGCGGCCGGTCGGGAACGCGGCACCACCGTGACCGATCAGTCCCGCCCGATCGATTTCGGCAATCGTCGTTTCTCGCCACCGCTCGGATGAGGGGCACAACACCAGCGCACCGTGACGCTCGAGGTGCGTTGACAGACCGGTGAGCGGCCGCGATTCGGGCGGCAGGAGCCTTTGGGTCCCTGTGGCTACGCGTTCGCTGCGCGAGGGAGTAGCTGCGCCGACCTCATGACCGCGCTCCTCGACCTGCGCCAATGGTCGGCCGGACGAGAGGATTCGGGAGCTGGCTCCCCCCCTTCCGGGGAGGCCGGGTGAGGAGGATGCGGTCGACCACTGCAATTGCGACTGCGCTGGCAGAGCCCCACACGAGGGCGGAGACCCACCAAATGCTCATGTCGTTGCCGGCACTGAGCGTGTGCATGAAGGCCAGCGGCCACGACGCGTACGCCAGCCAGTGCACGGCACGCCACCATCGGTGCCCGAGCCTTCTTCGGACCAAGCTCGTAATGAGGACCGCAGCTCCCAGGTCCAATGCAAGAGTGCCGAGACCCAATGCGAGGCCCCTGTAATGGGAAGTGAAGGGCACGATGACAGCAAACCACCCGATAGAGACGTAGGGGTCGAGAACAGCCGTCGCGACATGGAGAGCCAGGAGTGCAACGGAGAACAGGGCCAGAGTTCGGTGCAGCTCGGCCATTGCGAATCGTGGAATAGATCGCAAACGGGTGCCGAGCCTCGTCGAGATGCCTAGGACGAAGACCGCCGAGAAGAGGACGAGGAGCATCAGACCGCTGGCACGCGACACCAGCCACATCCATGGGAGCTGGTTCACCGCAGCAACGCCGGCACTCATGGTGCGCCCCTCAACGCCGTGACTCGCGATGCGAGACGGTCAACAGTGGGAACGACAATGTCCCGCCGTCGTTGTCCGGCCATGCCCCGATCAGCCGGACCGTACCGTCGTGTCCGATCAGTCGCGCCGAGAGTCCGGCTCCGGTGATGACGTCGAGTGCACCTTCGCCTCCGACGACCAGTGCCGTCGATGCAGCATTGGCGTAGGCACACGTGGGTGCGGCCACCGTCGCCGAGCGCCAGCGCCCTTGGGCCGACTCGCCCGTACGTGGATCGATGATGTGATCTAGTTGTGGTTGCCCCGACGCCAGTGACGGCAGACCACTGAGGACGTCGCCGAGCCACCTCGTTGGAGACGCACAGTGCGGTCGGACTCGGCTCGCTCACCGAGGGGGTTTCGGCCACCAGGATCGGCCATCCACGCTGGGGCGCCTTCCCGCTATGGCGGATCTCCTCCGAGGCTACGAGCACGCCGCCGCTACTCATGGATCCGTGTGGGCTCTGCGGAACGATCCGCGGCCCCTCCCTTCGCTGTTGCGCCCAGGTCGAGGATCACCCCGGCCGGCCGTCTGAGCAGTCGACCGTCGAGTCCGATGGACGCCCAACCCGGGGATGGCGTCCCAACGGGTGGTCTCTTCGAAGGATCGTCTTGAACCGAAGCGAAGTCGCGGTCGTAGCCCATTTCGATAAGGGCGTGGAGACCGTGGATCTACCAGCCCAGCCGTCAGCGCAGCCGCCGCAAGCGCGATCGCGAGCAGCTCGGCGAGCCCGTCGCTCAGGAGAAACGTGTGCGATTCCGACGAGTTCACCCGGGATATCCCCGAGTCCTCCCGAAAACGGCTGGCCTGTTGATCAGCGTTGCCAGTTGGTGATCGACCGCGTCAAGTGCACGTGGAGTTCTTCCGGCGGCCAGACCACGACCCTGGCCGTCGTTCCCAGGGCGGATCTCTCAGCTATCGCGACGCCCGTGTCGTTGAGATCCCGTTGCTGCCAGGTCGCTGGCAAGCAGACTGGGCCGAGGGCCGACATCACGAGTCACCCGAGCCCGCTGTCGTGACCCGCCCAGGGTTCGCATGGCTCGCCGAACCTCCATGCGCTGCGGCCGCCGAGACCGTCACGCCGGAAGGGCTCGTGGTCGCCACCGGGCCTCCCAGAGTAGGTCCACTGTGGACCGCTCCCGTTGCGGCGCTCGCTGCCCCGGCCACTGGAGTCGTCACGGCGGCCGTCCCGACCGCCTTGGAATGCGTGGCGGCCGCCAGGGCACCTGTCGTGGCTCCCATACCCACGACCGACCAGGCAAGTGACCAATCGGACATGTGTCGGATCTTCCGAAACCCGTCGTTCCTGGCTGTTGCCGCAGCGGGAGACGTGTGATCCTCGCCCACATGCCCGTTCGATCGCCCGTCGTCTGTTTCATCAGCAAGCCTCTCATCTCCGTGCTCTCTCTCTTTGCTCATCTGGCCGGTTGGCCTGTGATGAGTGTGCGCTCGCTCCATGAGATGACCGTGAAAGCGAGATGTGAGCCTTCACATGAATGCGGTCCTGACTCCGTCGTCGTCCGCACCAGGGAGGATGGCTCTACCCTTGGACATATGAGGGTCCTTGTGGTCGAGCGACCAGCGGATGTCGAACCTGCTGCAGCGAACCTCGAAGAAGAGGGGACGGGGTCGATGCGGACACGATGGGCCGAACGGCTTGTGGATGGCGGGAGAGTTCCTGTATGGGGCGATCGTCTTGGACGTCATGCTGCCAGGGTTCGACGGGTTTGAGTTGTGTCGACAGTCGCGTGAAGCCGAGATCTGGACTCCTATCCTCATGCTCACCGCACGCGACGAGATCGGCGATCGCGTGCGTGGGCTGGATGGGGGGGCCGACGACTACCTGGTCAAACCCTTCAGCCTTCTTGAGCTCGCAGCACGTATCCAGGCCCTGTCACGCCGTGACGATCACGCTTGACCGACCGTCCTATCGGTTGGGACCTGAGGCCGATCCGGCCGCCAAGCGGGCATGGAGGGGCGAGACTGAACTCTCTCTTTCTCCAAAGAGATGGCGTTGCTGGAACTATTCCTGCGCCATCCCGCGTGTGCTCTCCCGCACCGAGATCATCGACGCAATCTGGGATTTCGCCTACCAGGGCGGCTCGAACGTCGTCGACCAGTACGTGAAGTACCTGCGGGACAAAGTTGATACGCCCTTCGGCCACAAGGACATCGAAACTGTCGCGGATGGGGTACCGCCTTCGGCCGAGGATCCTCAATAGGTCATGTCCATACGCCTGCGCCTCACCCTTCTCTTTGCCATCGCCTCGGCGGTGGTCCTCTCGCTGGGAGCCGGCTGTTCGTTTCCGTGCTCTTGTCGTCGCTGCTGAACTCCGTCGATTCGCAACTTGCCACGGAGGCATCCCACGCCTCGAGCTACCTCAAAGGGAGCACCTCCGTCCCCGTCACGGCAGGCTCCAATGGGCCAGAATATGTCGTTCAGGTGGTCGATGCATCAGGAAGCGTGCGTGGTTCCAGCACGGACGCGCCGACGGCGCCGATCATCTCCACGGCCCAATTGGATCTGGCCAGGACGCAACAGGTTCTCGTGACGCACACGCGCAACGATGAGCATGAACGTGTTCTGGCACAACCCTTCCGGGGGCACGCCGGATGGACCGTCCTCGTCGGAGCGTCGCTGGAGACATACGACGCCACCATGAGCAAGGTGACGACCGGGCTGGTGATCGGATGCAGCCTCTTCGTCATCCTCGCCGCCGGCGGCTCCTACCTGCTCGCGACGGCCGCGCTCAGGCCGGTGGAGCGGCTGCGTTCTGAAGCCTCTGATTTGGCCGTTCGCTCCATCCCTGGGACCCTCGCCGTGCCTCGGACGCATGATTAGATCAGCGCGCTTGCAAGCACAATAAACGAACTCCTCGCAAGGGTTCGCACCTCACTCAAGCGGGAGCAAAGCTTGGTCACGGATGCCCGCCATGAGTTGAGAACCCCGCTTGCGGTATTCGGGGCGAGTTGGAGCTGGCGCCAGCGACCCGGACGAAGTCGCGAGGAGCTCGTTGCCACCGTGGCTGTCGCCGCCGATGAGGCGACAAGACTGACGAAAATCCTCGACGATCTGCTGCTGCTCTCCAGGGGCGATCAGGGACGCTTCCAATCCTTCCCGTCGTAGTCGACCTCCGGGACTTTCTCCAAGACGTCAAGACTCACGCGGAGTTCCGGCTCACTGCGCGCGGGATGACCTGCGAGATCGATGCCCCCTCAAACCTTCAGGCTCGCATCGACCCCGACCGGATCAGGCAGGTCGTCGACAACCTCATCGATAACTCACTGAGATATTGCGCCGCCGGTTCGGCAATCGTCTTGCGGGCTCACGGAGATCATCAGGACCTCTGGATCGAGGTCGCCGATGACGGCCCAGGATT
>CAVWBB010000031.1:0-42276 GCA_963753115.1 uncultured Acidimicrobiaceae bacterium | reverse complement strand
ACGGCGTCCTCGGCGCGGTACTCGCGGTTCATGGTGACGAGGGCGTAGACGATGAGCGGCATGACCACGACGACCACCCACGCACCCTGGGTGAATTCGGCCACGGCAAAGACCACGACGACGATTGCGCAGACGAGGGCGGCAAAGCCGTTGACCACGACGCGCTGCTGCCAGTGCGGGTCGCGGTGGCGGAGGTGGTGGGCGACCATGCCGGCACCGGCCATGGTGAAACCGGTGAAGACACCGATGGCGTACATCGGGATGAGCGCGGCCACCTTGGCTCCGGTGGCAAGCAGGAGGGCGATGGACGCTCCCGCCAGCAGCAGAATCCCATTGGAGAAGACCAGGCGGTGCCCGCGCACCGTGAGCTTGCGGGGGAGGAACGAGTCCTCGGCCACGAAGCTGACGAGGAAGGGGAACCCGGTGAAGCTCGTGTTGGCCGCGAGAATCAGGATGAGCGCGGTCGCGGCCTGGAGCGAGTAGTAGAGCACCTGGCCCGCCGGTGACGTCCCGTAGACCAGCGAGCCGATCTCGGAGACGACCGTCGGCGTGCCCGAGGTGAACGGCACGCTGTGGGTGAGACCGGCCAGCACCGAGACCCCGAGGAACATCACCCCGAGGATGAGGCTCATGAGCACGAGCGTCGTCCGCGCGTTGCGGGCCTGTGGCTTCCGGAAGATGCTGACGCCGTTGGAGATGGCCTCGGTGCCCGTCATGGCCGAGCTCCCGTTGGCGAAGGCGCGTAACAGGAAAAACGCGGAGACGCCCAGGATCAACCCGCCGCTCGCGTGCCCGAGGGGGAGCGTGCCGCTGTGGGACGGCTGGTGCGGCAGGGTGCCCGATGCCTTGCGGACCAATCCGAAGACGATGAGCAGCGCCATGTTGAAGATGAAGAAGTAGGTCGGGATGGCGAAGACGCGTCCCGCCTCCCGGATGCCGCGCAGGTTGCCGTACGCCAGGATCAGGACGAAGGCGATGCTCATCGCCACCGGCACCCATGCTTGGCTCCCCAGCGCGGGGACCGCGGAGACGATCGCATCGGCTCCCGCCGCCACCGAGACGGCGACAGTGATGGTGTAGCTGATCAGCAGTGCGGCGCCGGCCACCTGCGCGATGTTCGGGCCGAAGTTGTCGCGGCTGACGACGTAGGAACCGCCGGCCTTGGGGTACGACCGCACGACGTCCCGGTAACACATCGTCACCACCGCGAGCACCGAGAGGATCGCCGCGGTCATGGGGGTCACGATGGAGAAGGCCGCCAACCCGGCGATCGGCACCAGAATGCGCAGCATCTCCTCGGTGGCGTAGGCAGACGAGGACATGACGTCCGAGGACAGGACGGCGAGGGCGGTCGGCTTGCCGAGCCGCTGGCCATGGAGGTCGTCGCTGACCAGAGGGGGGCCGAGCAGCACGCGCTTGAGCCGGTAGCGGCGGCTCTCTGGAAGGCTGGCCGCAATGGTGGTATCGGTCCGCGTCGGCGACCGGGCGAGGTCGTGGACCGCCTGCCGGCTCTCGGGCTCTCCTGTGGTCGCCGTGCCGGGCATGGTTACGGTCTAGCGCCCGCCCCCGCCCCGGGGCGAGTCATCGGCGCTGGTGGGCTGGCCGAAGGCGCCGGTCAGGCAGGGGCGCCCACGGAGAAGTGCACACCGGTCAGATCCTCGGAGGCGGCCCAGAGATCGAGGGCTGACTGAGGATCTCGGGCCCGCTTCGTGGGCCGCGCCACGCGGGGCGGCCCGTAGAGCCCGCCGAGATTCGCCGGGCCGATGTACTGGCCCGATCCGACTGAGCTCGAGGTGGCCGCACACAGCACGGGGAGCGCGCCACCGGCCGCGGACTGTCCGAGGAGGGTCCCGGCTGCCCGCGCCACCTTGCGGCGAAGGCGGCTCGTGCCGAGCGCGGCGCCGCTCCCGGCCAGGTTGCTCCGCGTCCAGCCCGGGTGCGCCGCCAGGGCGAGGGTGCGCGATCCGGCAGCCTCCAGGCGCCGGCTGAGCTCGGCGGTGAAGAGGAGATTGGCGAGCTTGGACGTGCCGTAGGAGACCCAGGTGTTGTGGGATGCCGCACCGGCGACGTCGTCTGCGTGCAGACGGCCCATGCGGTGCATGTGCGAGCTGACGGTGACCACGCGGGAGCGCTCGGTCGTCAGGATGCGATCGAGGAGCAGCCCCGTCAGGGCGAAGTGGCCCAGGTGGTTCGTCGCCATCTGCAGTTCGAAGCCGTCGGCCGTCTGACGGTAGGGGGTGCCCATCACGCCGGCGTTGTTGATCAGCAGGTCCAGCCGGGCGTGCACCGAGAGCACCTCGTCGGCCGCTCGGCGTACGGAGACGAGGTCGGCCAGGTCGAGGCGGAGCAATTCGAGCGACGAGCGCTCGAGCTCGCTCTCCATTTTGTCGCGGGCCCGCCGCGCCTTCTCATCGTCACGGCAGGCCAGGATCACGTGCGCTCCGTGGTCGGCGAGCGCCCGTGCCGTTTCGTACCCGATGCCGCTGTTCGCTCCGGTGACGAGTGCGATCCGGCCCGTCTGGTCCCCGATGTCGGCGGTGCTCCAGGTGTCGCCACCCGTCACCTCGCTCCCGCCAATGCGGATCACGCGTTGCCGATGTGGTCGGCCGGGACGGTGCCGAGCTTGCCCGCTTCGAAGTCCTCGAACGCCTGAATGATCTCGGCTCGTGTGTTCATGACGAAAGGTCCGTGGGCGTAGACCGGCTCGCCGATGGGCCGGCCACCGAGGATGAGGACGTCGAGCGCAGGATGGCGCGAGTCCTGCGTTGCGTCCGCTTGGAGCGCCAGAGCGTCGCCGGCTCCGAAGACGGCCAGCTGGCCGCTGTGGAACGGCCGGGCCTCCGAACCGATGCTGCCGCTCCCCGACAGCGCGTAGACCAGTGCGTTGAACTCGCGCCGCCAGGGGAGGACGAGCGCCGCGCCGGGCTCCACCGTGGCGTGCACCAGTGAGATCGGCGTGTGCGTCGACCCTGGACCTTCGTAGCCAGCTACGGGGCCGGCGATGACCCGGACCAGGGCCCCACCGTCGGGCGAGGTCAACAGCAGGACGTCGCCCGCCTCGATGCCCTGGTATCGCGGATCGAGCCACTTGTCGGCTGCGGGGAGGTTCACCCAGAGCTGGACGCCGTGGAAGAGGCCGCCGCTGGAGATCAGCTGCTCGGGCGGGCGCTCGATGTGCAGAATGCCAGACCCGGCGGTCATCCACTGCGTGGAGCCGTTGGTGATCAGCCCGCCGCCACCGATGGAGTCCTGGTGCTGGAAGGTGCCGTCGATCATGTAGGTCACGGTCTCGAACCCGCGGTGCGGGTGCCACGCCGTGCCCTTGGGCTCCCCGGGCGCGTACTCGACCTCGCCCATCTGGTCCATGTGGATGAAGGGATCGAGGTCGGCGACGGGAACGCCGGCGAAAGCCCGGCGAACCGGGAATCCTTCGCCCTCGTAGCCGGACGGCGCATCGGTGATGGCCTTGACGGGGCGGAGGTCACCGGGCGCCGCCACCGCGATGCGCGGAAGGGCCAGGTTGTCGGGAACAGTCACTGCGGGCATCGCAGCCTCACTCTCTCAATTGCTTCTGCGCCCGGGCTCTCCCTACGGGCTGCCGGGGCGGATCAGGGCGGACAGCTGTAGAACACGGGCCGAAGCTGTTCTGTTCCGCCCGGCACAGCGCCTGTTCCGCCCGGCGCAGCGCCCGTCCCTCCGGCAAAGCGCCCGGTGCCCGCTCAGGACGCGTCGAGGCGCGCCACCTGCTCAGGCGTCAACGTCAGGTCGGCGGCGGCGGCCGAGGCGATGGCCGTCTCCGGTCGGCTGCTGCCCGGGATCGGGATCACCCGCGAACCCTTGGCGAGCATCCAGGCCAGGTTCACCTGCTGCGGACTGGCGTCGACCTCCTTGGCCACCTCGGCGAAGGCGGGGAAGTTCTGCTCGATCGCATCGGAGCGGCCGATGCCTCCCATCGGGCTCCACGGGATGAACACGATGCCGAGCTTCTCGCAGTGCTCGAGCTCGCCCTCCGAGGAACGGAAGCGCGGCGAGAATTCGTTCTGGACGCTGACCAGACGGCCGCTCAGCACCTTCTGCGCCTCGTCGATCTGCGCGATCGTGGCGTTGGAGACGCCCGCCATCAGGATCTTGCCCTCGTCCAGGAGGTCGGCAAGGGCGCCGACCGACTCGGCCCAGGGGACCGAGGGATCGGGACGGTGGTACTGGTAGAGGCCGATGGCGTCGACGCCGAGTGCCTTGAGCGAGGCCTCGCAGGCCTCCTTCACGTAGGACGGATCGCCGTGCACGGTCCAGCTGCCGTCACCCGGCCGGCGATGGCCCCCCTTGGTGGCGACCAGCACGTCGTCGGTGGCGCCCCCGTACGCCGCCAGGGCCTCGGCCACGAGCTCCTCGCCGTGGCCGTGCTCCTGGACGCCGAGGGAGTAAGCGTCCGCCGTGTCGATGATGGTGACACCGGCGTCGAGCGATGCATGAATGGTGGCGATGGCCTGGCGCCGGTCGGGGCGTCCTTCGATGGAGAGCGGCATTTCGCCCAGCCCGATGGCGCTGACGGTCCTGTTCCCGATGGGACGTTGTTGCATGTGGCCCTCCTCGTCTGGGTGGCGGGACGCACCGCGTGGGT
Source organism: uncultured Acidimicrobiaceae bacterium (assembly GCA_963753115.1). Lineage (GTDB taxonomy): Bacteria > Actinomycetota > Acidimicrobiia > Acidimicrobiales > RAAP-2 > Bog-473. Next base: position 37,655 of record CAVWBB010000031.1, on the reverse strand, counting down.
CACCGCTGTCAACTTCGTTTACTACCCGACCGCTTGGAACGCAATCCAGTAGAGCAGCGTGTGATCCGTGATCGGTGATCGCTGGTGGTGGCCGCGGGTGCCCGCCTGCAGTCCGCCGACCAGATCTATTCCGGCGCCACTGAATCAGTTGGGAGAAGGCGACGGAGACAGAGGATGAGGTCGTGTCCGTTCGTCGTCATGTCAATCAATCGGCTCCGGGCTCGTGTCGTCACCGCGTTCGTCTCGAATCCGCGGAGCGACACGTCGCAGTGTAAGCACTCGTTCGGCGTGTCGCTCCTCATCGAGGAGCTTCTGGCGAGCCTGGAGAAGGTCAAATTGAGTGATGAGACCCCGGAGACACTTGATATCGGTCCGCTCGACCACAGGAATCACACCGATACCTTGCGCAGCCATGCGATCGGCGACCGTTCGGAGTATCTCATCGGGGTACGCGATGGCCCTCGGTGCGAGCATCGCCTCCCAGACGTTTTGGCCAGTCGCACGGGCCGCGAGCACGGAGGACCACGGCAAGATCCCTATAAGTTTGCCGCTGCTACCTAGCACGGGATAGAGGCGTTGGCGCCGCTCCGGTGAACCTTCGCCCAGTGCGCCGTAGAGATCGGAGAGCGGCCGACTCGGTTCAACGGTGAAGACGTCAGTGTCCATGACCTCGCGCACGAACGTTGCTTCGAGCGGGTCGACGGAATATTCCCGCATAACGTGAAAGCCTCGCCGGGCCACCTTTTCGGTCAGGATCGACCGTTTGAGAACGAGCACGCTGACCAGGTGGGACACGGTGGCCACCACCAACAGAGCGAGCAGGCTATTGGTGTCATGTGTGAGCTCGAAGGCAAAGATGATGGCAGTGAAGGGTGAGCGAGTAACCCCTGACAGCGCGCCTGCCATCCCGATGAGGGCCCAGACCCCTGGGGAGGCCCCTGGGAGGACGTGACCTAAGACCCCCCCGAGGGCAGCTCCCATCATCAGGATCGGGGCGAGGATGCCACCGCTGGTTCCACTGCCGAGTGCGCCCGACCAGATAACCAGTTTGACCACAAACAACACTGCCAAGGCGCTTACGCTCAATTGGCCGAGCAGCTCGGCGTGGATGGTGTCGTACCCGACGCCAAGGGCTCGCGAGTCAACGAGGCCACCGAGACCGATGATGAGCCCTCCGATCATCGGCCACCACATCCAGTCCAGATGGCCAGTCAACTTTTTGAAGAGGTCTTCGGACCGATAGACCGCCTGCGTCATCAACCACGCGGCGAAGCCACAGGTGATGCCGACCGCCGTTGCTCCGAGCAGGACCACTCCAGCGAGTGGCGCATGCGATGGAACGGGGAAGATCGGTTGGGGCGCGACCAGGCCGGCGCTGGCCATCACCATGCGGAGGCCGTCGGCGGTCGCTGCTGCGATCGCGATGAGAACCATCGATCGGGGTTTGAACTCGAATGCCAGCAGCTCTACTCCGAACAACGTGGCGGCGACCGGGGTTCCAAACACGGCGCTCATTCCCGCTGCGGCTCCTGCGACCAGGAGGCTCTTGCGCTGGGCGGCAGTGAGGTGGAAGAGCTGACCCACGACCGACCCAACGGCACCACCCGTCAGGATGATTGGTCCCTCGGCGCCGAAGGGCCCCCCCGTCCCGATGCTGATGGCGCTGGAGATCGGCTTCAAGATCGCAAGGCGTGGTTGGACCTTGCTGCCATTGATGAGGATCCGTTCCATCGCCTCAGGGATGCCGTGCCCCCGGATCTGCTCTGAGCCAAAGCGGGCCATGAGTCCGACGACCAGACCGCCCCCGATCGGGATGATCACGGCGATTGGGCCCAAGGAGTTGCCGTAGGGAGAGACAAGATGAACGCTGAGTCGTTGGAAGTAGAACAGATTGGTAAAGAATCCGATCATGTCGAGTAGAGCCAGCGAAATGCCGGCACCGAGCACCCCGATGACCACCGCCAGCGGCAAAAGCGGGAGGATCGCCCGAGTCGTCGTGAAGTCGCCGAGCACCCTTTCGGTGTTGTCGCGGGACGGTCGATTGGGGACGGTCGGCGCGATTTCAGCCATGCCCGGAACGTTCTTCGAGCCTGCTGCGTTCTCCGTTATCTCGGGGCAATCAGTCACTTTGGGGTACTGACCAGGGTCTTCGCCATCCGCGGCGATGGATTCAGTCACCTTCGCGGCCTTCGTCGGCGCGGCCACGGAGCGCGACGGGGGACCAATCGGGGAAACAGTTGAGATTTCCTAAAATATATCGTGTCAGGATGATATCCTGCCAGGAGTGAGTTTGTCCGATTCCGTCTACGCCCGCCTGCTGGCTCTACGGACGGGGCTCCGCCACTTCGAACGCTGGAGCGAGAGCCAAGCGCGCGCAGCGGGCCTCACTCCTGCTCAGCACCAGCTGCTGCTGGCCATCCGAGGGCATGGCGATCCCCGTGGTCCGACGATCGGAGAAGTAGCCGACTATCTGCTCCTCATTCACAACAGCGCGGTGGGTCTCGTTGACCGCGCCGTTGTCGCGGGACTGGTGTATCGGAACCGAGACGAAGACGATCGCCGGGTTGTCCGATTGCATCTCACCGAAGACGGCGCCGAACGGCTGGAGGTCCTTTCGGCGCTCCACCTCGAAGAGCTCAAGCGACTTGCCCCGCACCTCCCCGGAGCGTGGGAAGACCTGGCCCCAGTCCAACGGACTCACGGCTTTCCGGGTCCGCCACTGAAGCGAGAGTTGCAGGAGAGTCAGCTCTAGTGCTTCCGGTCCACGAGATGAGGTTGCACATCCGCCCCTTTGAGGGGTCCGGCGATGGACTCTGTGGTTTCGAGCAAGAGACCAAGGAGCCCATCACCGTGACCCCAGCAGAGATCATCTACCAGCGACGCATTGCCGTGTTGGACTATGCCCAGCGTTCGGGCAATGTGGCCAAGGCCTGTCGGGTCTTCGGCGTCTCGCGGACCCGCTACTACGAGTGGAAAAACGTGGCCGACCGCTACGGGCTGGACGCCCTGGTGCCCAAGGCCCGCCGGGCACCTCAGATGCCCGAGGCCACGCCCACCCACGTCATCGAGGCCCTGTTGACCCTGGCCGTGACTCAGCCGACGATCGGCTGTCGCCAATACGCCGATCGATTGGGTGACCAGGGCTTCTCCATCGCCAAGTCGACCGTGCAAAAGCACCTGGTGGCCCACGGGCTGGGGAAACGCTCGCAGCGCCTGGCCCGGACGGCAGCCATTGCGGCAGCGACCACCGGATTGGTGGTGCCCGAGGCGGCCAGAAAGGACGAGCCCTTCGGGTTCTGCCTGGCCACGGGGGGCCCCGGTGAGCTCGTCTGCCTCGACAGCTTCTACATCGGCAAGCTCAAGGGCGTGGGCAAGGTGTACCAGCTCACGGCCATTGACGTCTTCACCCGCTTCGCCGTCGTCGCCATCGTGCTCGGCACGCCCACCGGCGAAATGTCGGCCCGCTTCATGTACCAGATGCTGCGTCTCTACCGGCGTCACGGCATCAAGGTCCGGGCGGTCTTGAGCGACAACGGACCCGAATACATCGCCGGCACCTTCACCAGCGCTCTGGCGGCCAAGGAAATCGCGCACCATCGCATCCCGGCCCGTTCCCCCAACCACAACGCCGTGTGCGAACGGTTCCAGGGCACCATGCTCCAAGAGTGCTGGCGCCCGGCCTTCCATCGCCGTCACTTCACCTCGATCCGCCAGCTCCAGGCCGAAGCCGACGCCTGGCTCATCACCTACAACCGGCGACGGCGCAACCACGGCGACTACATGCGCGGTCGGACGCCTCAAGAGATCCTCGACAACCACAAGAGAAACCAGGCAGCATGACAACCATCAACCACAGGGTTCATCTGTCACCTCGACTCTCGGTCCGGAAGCTCTAGTGAGGTCCCAGACGGCATTCAGGGAATGCAACTCCGTTGAGGGACTCCATGGGAAACACGCGGTCTGTCCGCACTGGATGATCAGCCGATGAAATCCTCGGAGCACCTGGCGGAACGAACTCATGATCTCGATTCGCGTGCCGAGATTCATGATCTGGTGGTCGGCTTCTACCGGGAGATCGTCTTCGATGAGCTCCTTGAACCGGTCTTCGGCGAAGTTGCTGAGGTCGACTGGGCCGTCCACATTCCGAAGCTCATCGACTATTGGTGCCGAGTTCTGCTCCGGCAGCCTGGGTATGAGGGATCGATCCTCGAAGCGCATCAACATGTGCACGATTTGAAAGCACTCCACGTCGAACACTTCGATCGTTGGTACGCCTTATGGGTCGAAAGCGTTGACGCCCGTTGGGCAGGGCCACTCTCCGAGCGGGCCAAGGAGCATGCGGCACGGATGGGGGGCACCCTTGCGCGACGCCTGGTGGATGTCACCTGGACGCCATCGGGTGACAATGACTCTGAGTCCGGTGCTCTGTAGGCTGCGCGCAAAGACGGGCAGGCGCCGGTGAGGACCGCATTCACGGAGTTGCTTGGTGTGGCGCACCCTGTGGCGTTGGCGCCGATGGGTGACGTTTCTGGCGGTGCGCTCACCGCAGCGGCGTCCAATGGCGGCGGCCTTGGCCTAGTCGGCGGCGGTCGTGGCGATCGAGCTCGGTTGGATCGTGAGCTCGTATTGGTCGCTGTGTCCACGAACATCCCTTAGGGAGTCGGGTTCTTGTCCTGGGCTCTCAATGCCGAAACGCTTGAACGGACCCTTGAGCACAAACCAAACGCATCGCTCGACGCTCGGCCTGGCCCCACCGCTACACGGCGCGGACTCTGAGAAATGAGTTCTTCGATCGCTGGCGAGGCAACGAGGATGAGTTGGGAGGAAATGATGCGGCGCTGGATACGTATGAAATGGCGGCGACGCGGGAGGGCCCAGCCGTCGTCCCGATCTGGGCCGGCGAGGGGCTCGATCTGATCACAGAGCTGTCAGCAGCGAGCGACCTCGTTGCTGCATTGGTCGCAGAGGCCGAATTGCCATTGGAAGAGTCACTCGGAGCGACGAACGGACGAGGTAGATCACCGAAACAGGGCGATCGATGGTTGCATGCCGGAGCTGGTCACGTTTGCAACTTGCTCCTTGGCGGCGGTTCGGTGGCCCCACAACTCGCACATCCGGTAACCATGTGTCGTGAGTCAGGTCTCCCAAATGCATGCGTCGAATTGTCGTTTCGACAGTGAAATGACGAACCAGCAGGTCAGGCGACCAAGCTGAAGAGAAGGGCGTCGGGTCGGCGAGGGGGGCGGGGTTGACCCGCCGCTTCGACGCGATCAGGGCAAGCGATTGGCTCGCTCAGATCCCACACGTTCACATTCATGCCGGCCACAGCGGCGCCCGCATCGATCCAGAAATGGATGACCTCTCGGGCTTCTTCGCCTCCTAGCGGTACTGAGCTCTGTTCACGTGGAGACCGAAAAGCTTGGCCGCTGCGTTCTTGGCGTTTGCCGCTGAGGATCTCGTCTTCGAGGCGAAGGCCTCGCCGCAGGTGCACATGATCCTGTGGACGAAGCCATCGGGAGCCCGAACAGAGGATTCACGCATTTTCATGTGACGATCTGCCATGACTGCCGAGGGTAGCTCGCCCACATCGCCCGTCGTCCCGTGTACTGGTGGCACTGAGCCTCCAGGTCATTCAACAGCAGCCCCTGAAGCTTTGCCCGACTTCGCCTGATTGCATCAAGGCAGCGCAGCGGCGGTTGCGAGTGGGGAATCACTCGGCTGTGCCGGATCTGTGTCAGGAGTGCTTGTCGCCGACGCGATGCTTCAGTGACAACGGTTGCCTGACCAGGGATGCTCAACAGTGGGGCTAGTAAGAATCGAACTTACGACCTCAGCATTATCAGTGCTGCGCTCTAACCGACTGAGCTATAGCCCCTTGATGACCTGCCTGGAAGACGTTTGAGGCTACACCACGGCCCGCGGTCCCTTGCCCAGGCAGGCGACCCCTCGTTTCAGCCGTTGCTGAGGGTCGAAGAGATCAAGGAGGCCAGCGCGTCGGCCCCGGGACCGTCTATCGCCAGGTGGGTGCCGTCCGCACCGAACCACTGGGGGTTCTGTGCCGCCAGCGTCGCCCAGTCGGCGACGACGACATTGGGGTAGCGCGTGGCGGCGCTGGCCAGCACGGCGTTGTTGGGGTCCTGCCACGGGCGGTCGACGTGCACGTTCACGAAGACAACCCGAGACGCGCCGCCGAGGATGGCCATCATGGTGTCGACGTCGGTGCTCGTGATGGGTCCGTTGGTGCCGAGGCCCACGATGACGTCCCCACCGAGCCGGCCGTCTGCCTTCATGGTCTGCAGGATCGATTCGCCAGCGGACCACTGCCGGCTGACGGAGGCGTCGATGGCGATACCGGGGATCGAGGTCTTGAGCGGGTCCTGGTAGTCGAGCATCACCGAGTCGCCGACGGCCGTGACCTGGCCGGCATTGAACCCGGGTCCGGGCGGTCGGGTGGTCGTGGTCGTCGTCGGAGGCGCAGTAGACGACGTCGTCGTCGTTGCCTTGGCGTGGCGTGGCGCCGCCAGAGAGGTGTGGCGGGAGTGTGCCGGCGTCTCCAACACGAGGAACACGGTCACGGCGACGGCAATGGCGACGACCGTCACTGCGACCGCAGTGACCTTGGAGGATGGTCGCCGTGTTCGGGGGCTCGCGTGACGTGCCATGCGCTCAGTTTCGCCGGTCCGACGGCTGGGAAATCGTCGTCCCGTGCCTCAGCGGGGCAATTCGGCGCCCTCCGGCCACAACCGCACGCCGATCGACTGGCTTGCCGTCGCCAGCAGATCGCCGTCCTCGGACCAGAGATAGGCAATCCCCTGGCCGTACCCGCCGACGAGGGCATGCATGCGGATGTCGCAGAGCACCCATTCGGTCTGCTTCAGCTGGACCATGCGCAGCGTGTTGTCGAGGCTGCGTCCCATGGCGCGGCGCCCGATCGGTTGGGACACGGCTCCAGAGACGTAGTCGCCGAAGATGGCGAGCGTGGCAGCAGAGGGTGTCAGGTGGCCCGGTACCCGGGCCCACAACGCAGAGTCCGGGCTTCCGGGGGAACCGTCCATTTCCTCGAACGTCCGCCCTTTCGCCGAACGGACGTCGACGCTGTCCATGATGGTGTTCCGGAAGAACTCGGGGAGGAACCGTGGGGGACACTGGTCGGGCGGCGGCACAGCGGGCGGCGTGACCCAGACTCCCTCGACCTCCAGCTCGTCCTTCCCAAGGGCGGCGTTGACGGTCAGGATCTCCCGCCCGTCGACGCGTCCGATGGCTCGGCCCTGTGTCACGTGCCCGCCGACAGCGGCCAGGGTGACGTCCCAGACCAGGTCCTCGTCGGTCAGGGCGTAGGAGAGGTAGTGCCCGGTCGCCCACACAGTGGGGCGGCCTGACGCCGCCTCGAGCGCGACCAGGGCTGCCCCCAACCCGCACCCGCCGAAGAGAAAGTCTCCCGGTGTCGTGAGCTGCGGCGTCACTCGCATGCGCCAGTGCAGGTCGTCTCCCTCAGGTTGCATGCCCAAGAAGGTCTGTGCGTCCACGGAGGCGCACCCTACCGGCGCCGGTCTTCGTAGGGGCAACCCGGCGGACCGACGGATCTTCGCCCCGGAGGCTGGGGCCTACGATGGTGCCTGCGACGAGCGCGGGTGAAGGTCGTCGGTCTCGGGTCTCCGGGGGTGTAGCTCAGCTGGAAGAGCGGCGGCTTTGCAAGCCGTAGGTCGAGGGTTCGAGTCCCTTCACCTCCACGAGGTTCTCAGCAACGAACCCGCACTGTCGGATGACTCAGAACGTCGACCACTCGCGGTCGAACCAGCGCCGGACTCGCGACGAGCCGAAGTCGGACTTTTGCGCGGCCAGCTCGCCCGAAGGCGCTTCGAAGGTGCCAGACGGTGCAGCGCCCGGTGAGAACGTCACGTCGACCTTCGCTACCTGGTCGTGACCGAACTCCAAGTAGCACTTGCCGCGGCCGTCGTACACGGTTGGTGAAGATTGGCTGGCCGCGTCGGCGATGAGTGCGGCGGCCACCACCTTCGCCTGGCCTTCGGCGAACACGCCCGCCTTCGGGGTGCCCACGCTGGTGACGTCCCCGACGGCGTAGACGCCGGCGAACCGCGTCTCCAGTGTCCGCGGGTCGACGGGGATCCACCCGTCGACGCACATCCCCGACTCCAGGACGACGTCGGGTGCGACATGGACCGGGACCCCGAGGAAGAGGTCGAAAGGGATGTCGTCTCCCTGGGTGGTCATTGCGACGTGCCGGGTCGGGTCGAGTGAGATGACCTGTGTGCGGGGGCGCCAGTTGATCCCTCGCTCGGCGAACGCGACGAGGAGCGCCTCGGATGCCTCCGGGGACGGTGGGATCGGCATCGGCAGCGGCATCACGAGGGAGATCTCCGAGCGGTCCCGCAAGCCCTGCTCGCTCAGGAAGTCATGGACGAGCAACACCGTTTCGCTCGGTGCCGGTGGGCACTTGAACGGCGTGGAGGTCACTCCCACCACGACGCGGCCGCCGTCGAAATTGGCCAGGACCTCACGCAGCGCGAAGGCGCCGCGCACGGTGTAGAACTCGTGGCCGGCCTCGAGCAGGCCGGGCGTTGCCGCGGGGTGCAGGTCGGCCCCGAGCGCCACGACCATGACGTCGCCCTCGAACGACCCTGCATCGGTCTCGACCCGGCGCTGCTCCGGGTCGATGGACCGAATGGCGGTCTGCACAAAGCGGACGCCAGGTTTCACCAAGTCTCGATAGGGATGGGTGACGGCCGACTCCGACGTCCGACCGAACATGACGTCGAGCTTGGAGAAGCCGAAGATGAATCCTTCGGCCTTGTCGATGAGCACGATCTCGATGCCGTCCCCGAGTTCCTCCGAGAGCATCGAAGTGAGCTCCAAGCCTCCAAAGCCCGCTCCAAGTACCAGTACCTTCATTGCGTCGATTCCTTCCGGTGCGGCGAGTCCTGATCGGGGTCGCGGGCTCAGCTTGGCTGGGGTACGAGTCGGATGTACGGAACTGGTGACTCCCATGTGCCGTAGATCTCCTTGGCCTCGTCGTTGGAGACGGCGCCAGTGATCACGACCTCCTCGCCTTGGTTCCAGTTGACCGGAGTCGCCACGCGGTGGTTCGCGGTCAGCTGCAGCGAATCGATCACCCGCAGGATCTCGTCGAAGTTGCGACCGGTCGTCATGGGGTAGACGAGGATGAGCATGACCTTCTTGTCGGGTCCGATCACGAAGACGTTGCGCACGGTCTGGTTGTCGGCGGGCGTGCGCTCGGCTGGGTCTCCCGACGTGGTGGCCGGGAGCATCCCGTAGAGCTTGGAGACGTTGAAGTCCGTGTCGCCGATCATCGGGAAGTTGGGGCGGGCACCCTGTGCCTTCTCGATGTCATCGGCCCTCTTCTCGTGATTCTCGGTGGAGTCGACCGACAGCCCGATGACCTTGACGCCGCGACGGTCGAACTCGGGCTTGATCCGCGCCACGTAGCCGAGCTCGGTCGTGCAGATCGGGGTGAAGTCCTTCGGGTGCGAGAACAGCAGCGCCCAAGGATCACCGATCCAGTCGTGGAAGCTGATCCTGCCTTCGGTTGTGTCCGCCTCGAAGTCCGGCGCCGTCTCGCCCAGTTGCAGTCCCATCGTTTCTCTGTCCTCCCTGGTCGGCGGACTCCCCTCCGCTCGGTCAAGTCAACGTAACATCCAACCTCGGTTGGATCAAGTAGTGGTCGGATAAATAACTCAGCATAGATTCAACAGATCTCAGATTGATCCAATCCGGTATCCTGGGATAGAGTTGCCCCGTGCCAGCAAGGGGCCAGAAATCTGAGCAGCCGGTCGCGAAGCCCGGGTACCACTCGCCGCTCCGGGCTCGGCAGGCGGCCGAAACCCGCCTCACCATCGTCAGCGCTGCCATCAGGCTCTTCGGGGATCGGGGCTGGGCTGCCACGACCCTCCCGATGATCGCCGCCGAGGCCGGAACCGCCGTCGACACGATCTATTCGGCCTTCGGCTCGAAGTCCGGCCTCCTGATGGCCGCCATCGACCTGGCCATCGCCGGCGACGACGAGCCGACGGCGATGGTCGATCGGCCTGAACTGGCCCGATTCGCCGAGGGCACCAGGCTGGAGCGGCTCCGAACCGGGGTCCGCTTCACCATGGGCGTCTATGAGCGGTCGTTGCCGATCCTGAGGACACTGCAGGAGGCGGCAGCCAGCGACGAGGCGGCGCGGGCCCGGCTGACGCAGTACGACAACGATCGTCGTGACGTGATGATCGTCGGGCTGGGCTTCATCCTCGATGGGCCCGCCCCCGACGAGCTGGTGGACGCCATCTGGGCGATCGTCAGTCCCGAGGTCCTCACCATGCTGACCAAGGGCCGGGGGTGGTCGGTCGCGCAAGCCGAGGCCTGGTTCGTGGAGATGTGCGACGCAGCCATCGGCAACTGCCGGGCCCTGCAGGACCCGGCGAGCTGATCTCTAGACGGCCCCCTCGGCGGACAGGGCCGCGATGTCGTCCCAAGAGAACCCGGCCTCGAGGAGGACCTCCTCGGTGTGCTCACCGAGCTCCGGGGGGCGGGCTCGGATCGTCGGCATGGGGTCCGAGAAGCGCACCGGTGTCCCGACGACTTCGGTCACGGTGCCGGGCTCATCGTCGTCGGGAACTCGCACGATGTAGCCGTTGGCCCTGACGCCTGCATCCGCGGCAACCTCGGCGTGATCCCGGACCGGGGCGAAGCGGAGGCCGGCAGCGCCGAGAAGCTCGCACCACTCCGCTGTCGGCTTCGTGGCGAAGACCTCGTCGAGGATGGGCCACAGCTCCGCCTTGTCGTCCTCGAAGTAGAGAAGGGTCTTGAAGCGCTCGATGAGATCGGGCCGACCGATGGTCCGATAGAAGAGGTCGCGCGCCGGTCCGGCGGTGCCAACGATGGCGATCCACCCGTCGGCAGTGGGGAACACGCCGTAGATGCCGGGGATCATCGGGTGGCTCCGCCCGCTCGGTCCCGACACCTCTCCCGACAACAGGTACCGCGTGTACTCCCCCGCCTGGGCCCAGAGCTGGCCGCCGAGGAGCGAGGTCTCGAGCAGCTGCCCGCGTCCCGTGCGGTCCCGCGCGTACAGTGCGGCCAGGACGCCCGCGAGGAGATTCTGGCCCGAGATGTGGTCGGCGATGGTGGCGCCGATCGCACTCGGGTCCGCTCCCTTCCCTCCGGTTGTGCTGATCAGCCCGCCGGCGGCCTGCGCGCTGAGGTCGGCTCCTTCCCGCGCCGCATCGGGGCCTTCCGGTCCGAAGGAGGAACCCATCGCATAGATGATGCGCTCGTTGCGAGCAGCCGCGTCGGCGTAGCCAAGGCCCCACGCCTCCATCGTCCCCGGCTTGAAGTTGGTGATGACGACGTCGGCGTCCTCGACCAGGCGGAGGAACACATCGCGCCCCCTGGCTGACCGCAGGTCGATCGTCATGCTCCGCTTCCCACGGTTGTAGGCGGCGAAGAACGCCGATCGCCGGTCGCCGCGGCTCATGGGAAGCCACCGGCTCTGGTCACCGAACCCCGGGAGCTCGATCTTGATGACGTCCGCTCCCCACTCCTGCATCGTCAGCGACGCTTGCGGGCCCTGGACGAGGAGCCCTGCCTCAAGGACGCGGACCCCGTCGAGCGGTCCCACGTTCAGGACGCCCGTCGTGGTCGGGTGGAAGATGTCATCCGCCCACCTTGGTGACTCCCAAGGGGGAGGTCAAGCGCAGATCAACGCCACCCCACCCGCTTCAGCACGTGTGCGCGGCAGCGACCGGCCCTCAGGGTCTCGTAGGTGCATTCCGGCAGCATCACGCAGTCGCATCCGATCGCCTGGCCGTGGCAGGCCGGGCAGCGCTCCATGCAACAGCCGGGGTGGTGGATGCCGCCGAGCGGCGTGCCGCAGTCGCGGCACTCCTCGGGCTCGTAGCGGTGTCGGGGCCGCAGCTCCTGGCCCCACGGGATCGGGGCGTAGGCCCGGCCGCCGATGACGACGGGGTCGGTGAGGCAACTGATCCCCTCCGTCATTTCGCCACCGCAGTGCGAACAAATGGCCATGACTCTCCTTTGTTCAACCCTGGCGCCGATCATCTCAGGCCCGTGTGACACCGGCGCGGATGTCCAGGCGTCCCGCCTCGGCGCTGCTCTACGCTGCGCCCATGACGACTGTGAAGAGCGAAGAGTCAGCGTCGGCACGGGCCGGCTTGCTGTCGGGCAAGGTCTGTGTGGTCTCAGGGGTCGGTCCTGGGCTGGGACGCCAGGCGGCCAAGGCACTGGCTGCCCATGGAGCCGACCTGGTCCTGGCGGCCCGGCGCCAGTCGACCCTCGACGACGTCCTCGCCGAGGTGTCCGACATCGGGGCCCGCGCCATCACGGTGCCCACCGACATCACCGACCCGGAGGCGTGCGCCCGTCTGATGGCAGCCGGTGTCGAGGAATTCGGCGGCATCGACGTGCTGGTCAACAACGCCTTCCGTTTCGACGCCTTCCAGAGTTTCGAGGACGTCGACCTGGCCATCTGGCGCAAAATCATGGACACCAACCTGTTCGGCTCGCTCCAGATGACGCGGGCGGCGCTCCCCGCCATGCGGGCGCGCGGTGGTGGCTCCGTCGTGATGGTGGCCTCCATGGTGACGCGCCAGCCCCAGCCGGCGCAGGGCGGGTACGCCATCTCCAAGGGGGCGTTGCTGACGGCCACCCGAGTCCTCGCCTACGAACTCGGCCCGTCAAAGGTGCGGGTGAACGCGGTCGTGCCAGGCTGGATGGCGGGGCCGTCGGTGGACATCTACGTCGAGATGACGTCGACCGGCCGCGGCGTGCCGCCCCAGGTCGTCATCGACGAGTTGAACGCGCGGGTGCCGCTCGGCCGGATTCCGAGCGACGGGGACGTCGCCGGATCGATCGTCTACCTCGCGTCGGACCTGTCGTCCGCCATGACCGGGCAAGCGCTCGACACCAACGGTGGCGAGATCTTCGCCTGACCTGCGCCAGGCGGGCCCGAGCCGGATGGCCTCAGGGACCCTCCCCCCGCTGGCCGTGCACGAGCGGGGATCCCAGGGCTGTAGCGCCTCGACGGTCGGCGTCGGCGCCTGGAACGCGCCGGAGTTCCCCGTCGTGCCGCTGCCCGTCGTGGTCGTGGTGGTCGTGGGCGCTGCCGCACCCGTCGCGCCCGTCGGGGAGCTCGTGGTGGTGGCGGGCGGTGCGTTGACCGAGAAGTCGGTGCCAGTCACCACGGTGACCTGCGAGCCGGGCTTCACCTGCGTCGGGTCGAGGGCCATGATGACGGCTCCGGACATGGAGTTGGCCACCGCCTGCGCCGCCGCCAGCTGGGCCTGCGTCTTGGCCGCGTAGTACACGACCGTCTCGGCCTCGCGTCCCACCGGCGGGCTGTCGCCGATGGTGCCGATCTTGAACCCGAGCGCCTGCAGGCTCTGCGACGTCGTGGTCGCCTGATTGTAGGCGCCGGAGCCGTTGAGGACGGACACCGTCACGGACGACGGCGCCGGGAGCGCTCCTCCGGAATACGTGTCCTCGTTGGCGGCCTTGAGACCGAGGAACTGGTCGACCGCGTTGTGGTCCTGTGGCTCGGCGGGGAACTCGATGTCCCCGTAGCTACCCCCCTGGTACACGTAGTTGCCGAACTGGTCCACCGACACCGGAACGGTGAGCTGAGGCGCCTCGCCCACGTTCACATTGTGGTAGCCGAGGACGAGATTGATCATTTCGGAGGCCGAGAACCCGTTGTCGACGGTGAGCTGACCGACCACGCCGGACACCAGCTGCTGGTCGGTGATCGGGTTGCTGAGGCCTTTGGCCTTGACGGCCGCGGCGAGGACGCGCAGGAACTCGTGGTCACGGCGGATGCGCGCAATGTCGCTCTGCGACTCCTGGGGCCAATAGGCGGGGTTGCTTCCGGTTACCCCGGGGCCCTTGTACTGCACGTGGCGCGCCCGCACGACCTGGAGTGCCTGGGTGCCGTTCAGCGAGATGCAGCCGGTGGTCTGAATGTTAAGACCCGAGTACGCGTCGTAGACCGGCTCGGGGAAGTACATCTTGATGCCGCCGAGGGCTTGGACCACGTTGATGAAGCTGTCGAAGTTCAGCTCGACGAAATGCTGGATGGAGATCCCGAGGTCGTCCTCGATGGCGGCGATGAGTTGATCCGGCCCCTGGTAGAGCGCGGCGTCGATCTTGTTGGCGTTGTTGCCTGAGCGCGCGTTGGGCACGAAGAGGTCGCGCGGAATCGACAGGATCGACAGGGAATGGTTCACCGGGTTCAGGTGCAGGATCATGACGACGTCACTGTTCACGCCGTTCACGCCCTGCGAGCAGAGCCCGTACGCGGGGTTCTGCACCTTCAGCGCACACCGGTCCGTCGAGCCGATCATCAAGATGTTCTCCGTGCCCGCGTCGTCGCCCTTCACCGGTGCGGACGTGAGGTTGTGCAGATCGATGTGGTGGATCTCGTGGTTGAGGTACCAGCCGTACCCGGCTGCTGCGCCCGCAATCAGCACGAGCACGAGGGCCAGCGTCCCGCCGACCCAGGCGGCGGTCCGTTTGCGGGAGCGACCCTTCCGGGCGGCATGGGCCGGCCCCTGCCGCGGTGCGTCCCCGTCCGCCGGCTTGCTCTTGCGACGTCCGCCGGACCGCTTCGCCTCGTCGATCTGGCGACCGAGCTCGTGCAGGCCCTTCTCGACCGGGTTGTCGGGGGGCTCGGGGTTTTCAGCCGGCGGCGGTGGTGCCGCCCCGCCGTCGATCTGCTGGCCGAGCTGATGAAGGCCTTTGTGAACGGGGTCGTTCTCGGGATCTAGAGGACTCATCGCGCAGTGTTCACATCAAAGGCGTGCGACCGGCAGGTCCGGCCGACGCCCATGCCCCCGAGAAGGCTCCGGTTTGGGCCGCCGGAACGAGACGAGAGCCTAGCGAGCGCCACCCCTGTGGGGCTGTCACCGGACGAGCGGGGCGGCGGCAGCGCGGTCGCTCCCTCTCAATGCCGATGCGGGACCGCGGAGCCTCCCCTTGGCGGAGCCTCGGCCAGGCCTGATGGAATGATGTGACGTGCCATGGGCGCGACCAGTGCAGGCCTCCTGCTCTACCGGATTTCCCGCCAGCAGATGGTCGAGGTCCTGATCGCCCACCCGGGCGGCCCGTTCTGGGCACGCAAGGACGAAGCGGCCTGGTCGGTGCCCAAGGGCGAGTACCTGCCGGGCGAGGACGCGCTCCACGCCGCCTACCGCGAGTTCGAGGAGGAGGTCGGCCTCACCGTCCCCGGGGGCGAGGCCCTTTTCCTCGGGGAGCGCCGCCAACCTGGCGGCAAGCGGGTCAGCGTGTGGGCCCTGCCGGGGGACCTCGATGTGACGAACGCGTCCAGCAACACGTTCGAGCTCGAATGGCCGAGGGGTTCGGGCCGGGTCCGGGAGTTTCCCGAGGTCGACCGGGTCGAGTGGGTGTCGGCGGCGGTCGCCCGCCGCAAGCTCGTGAAAGGCCAGGTCCCGTTCGTCGATGCGCTGCTCGCGGCCATCGGGCCCGGGGCCGGCGGATCCCATGGAGGATCCCCCAAACCGGCTCCCGGCTGACGGATCATCTCTCTTGTGCGGGACGGTGACCCGGTAGAGGAAATCGGCGTTGCTTCCCCCTCCGAGCACGAGATAGTACTTTTGGCTCTATTACAAGGGACCCGGTGATCGTCCGAAGTTCAGAAGGACCGTTACGCGATCGAGCGCCATCGGGAGACGCCATGGAAGAGCACCAAGGGCAGGTGCCGGCCCGTCGGGCTCGGCAACCGTACGTCCTGCGTGCGTGCGTCTTCATCGGCCTCGGCGCCATCGCCCAGGCCAGCGCAGCTCTTCCGCCCGGGCCGATCAACCCGGCCCTGTACTGGGCCAGTCTCGGCATCTTCGTCCTGTGCGCGGCCTCGGTGTTCCTCCCGGGCTGGGAGCGCCTGCCCCGCTGGGCCATCCTCGTCCCGACGATCGGCTACCTGGTGTCGGTCACGCTGCTGCTCATCTCCGGCGGCACCAACCCGGGCGTGCAGAGCACGGCCGGGGGCCTCTCCGCCCTCGTCCTGCTTCCGGTGCTCGCCATGGCGCTCTACTACCCGAGCTCCTACACGGCCCTTGTCGTCGGCGCCTCCGTGATCAGTCTGACGGTGGTCGGGATCGCCACGCAGAGCAGCACGGCGACGGACCTGCGCCGCCTCTTCCTGTGGACCGCGGTCGCGGTCGTCGTGGCGGTCACGGTGCACCACCTCCGCCGGAGTCTCGAGGGCAAGGTGCGGGACTCGTCCGAGCTCGCCCGCCTGGGGCGCCTCATGAACGGGGCGACACAATCCCTCACATCCCTGCGCGACCCCGGAGATGTGATCGCCGAGGGCACGCTCGCCATGTCCGAGCTCGCCGGCAGCAGCTTTCGCGGCGCCTCCTACCTCCGGGTGTCCGACGGTGTCGTCACCCAGGAAGCATTGGTCGACGACCGGGGATCCGTGGCCACGAGCTATCTGCTCAAGGACGACCCCTACGTGAAGACGGTCGTCGACAGCGGTGAGTCGCTGATCACCAGGGTCGAGCGGACTTCCATGGGCGCGACGTTGCGTTCCGTCACCGACGACATGGACATCACCGACGTCGCGCTCATCCCCGTCAACGTGAACGACGAGCTGCACGGCATGTTCCAGATCGACAGCCAGGGCACCCCGATGTCGGAGGACATGTTCGCCCGCTGCCGCGCCATGGCCAACGTGGTGGAGCTCGCACTTGGCAACGCGATCGCGCACCAGGAGCTCGAGATGCAGGCCAACACCGACCCGCTGACCGGGCTGGCGAACCGGCGTGGGCTCTCGCTGTATCTCGAAGGCGACCGGCGCCTCAACGCCGTCGGCATCTTGGTGTTCGACATCGACCACCTCAAGGTGATCAACGACGAGTACGGGCACGACGTCGGGGACAAGATCCTCGTCGCCGTCGCCCGGGCCGCCTCCGGCGTCCTAC
This sequence comes from uncultured Acidimicrobiaceae bacterium, assembly GCA_963753115.1. Lineage (GTDB taxonomy): Bacteria > Actinomycetota > Acidimicrobiia > Acidimicrobiales > RAAP-2 > Bog-473. Next base: position 20,682 of record CAVWBB010000031.1, on the reverse strand, counting down.
GGGGCGGGGACCTGTTGGCCCGGACGGGTGGCGACGAGTTCCTTGCGGTGGTGGCGAGCGCCGACGAGGTCATCGCCCGCCGCGTGGCGGACCGTGTGACAGATGCGGTCGCCCGGGTGAAGGTACAAGGCGTGCGGACGTCGGTCAGCGTGGGCTTCGCCTGCGGCGCCAAGAACAGCGACACCGACCGCCTGCGCCAGCAGGCGGACGAGGCGATGTACGAGGCGAAGCACGTGGCACGCCGCCAACACGCCCGTCACCCCCGCGTCGCTGATCGGGGCTGACCGCCGGCCCCACCCCTGTCAGAGCTGGGTCGCCGCCGCCACGTCAGTACGGGAGAAATGCTCGTGGTACCGGCCGGGCGATGCGCTGCCGGCCGGACCTGCAAGGGGCGTGACTCTGGCGGTGATGGCCCTTGCGCGACCGGCGCCCCGGGGTCACTTCTGGTTAAAGCCATGAGGGCGGTGAGCCGACATATCGGGTGTAGCTGGAATTGTGGCATTCACCAGGCGGATGGCAGGCGGATTTCAGCCGGTATTCTTGACAGTTGGTCCGTCCGACCTTCGCCGAGAGGGCCGTATCGGTTGGAACGTAAGACCTCTTTTGGAGGACGGTATCGATGAGAACTGGAACGGCTATCCGTGTGGGTGCGGACGTCGTCGCGGTCCAGCAAGTGGCCGATAGCGTCGCCTGTTTCGGCTCGCGCTACCTGCAGCGCATCTACACAGATCACGAACTGGACTCCTGTGTTGGTTCTCCGGCGGTCCAGGCGGCAAGCCTCGCTGCGCGGTTCGCCGCGAAGGAGGCCGCGATCAAGGTGTTGCGGCCGGGGGGCCACCAACCTGATTGGCGGTCGGTCGAGGTGCGGCGGCATTCCGATGGTTGGTGCACCATGTCCCTTTCGGGTCATGCGGCGCACCTGGCCGACGAAGCCGGGATCTCCGATCTGGCCGTGAGCCTGACGCACGAAGGGGACGTGGCCGCTGCGGTCGTCGTCGCCCTGTGCGACAAGAGCGATGGGTCCATTGCCCGGTTGAGCCCGGACTCCCACGGCGAGATTGCCTGATGGACGAGGCGATCCGAAAGGTCCTGGCCGAGCACGCCCAGCTTCCGGTCGACATGGCCACCATCCGCGACGAGGACGACCTGTACCAGGTCGGGATGACCTCCCACGCCAGCGTCAACGTCATGCTTGCGCTCGAGGACGAGTTCGATGTTGAGTTCCCGGAGGAGATGCTGCGCAAGAGCACCTTCGGATCTGTTGCGGCCATCCGGACCGCCCTCGCCGAGTTGGCGACTGGGGCCTGACTGTGGCGCAGGTCGATCAAGCGCTCTTTCGAGATGAACTCGTGGCGGCTGGCCTCCTCGTGCCGACGCGGACCGAGGGCATCTACGGCCGCTCAGCCGTGTACGAGGACATCGTGGCTGGCATCGAGGGTCTGGTCACGGCAGCGGCCCGGTCCGAGGGATCTGCGAGTTACCGCTTCCCCCCGGTGATGCCCCGGGATGTCTTCGAGGAATCGGGCTACCTCTCCTCCTTCCCCGACCTCGTCGGTGCCGTGTCGACCTTCACCGGGACGGACAAGGAGCACAAGGCGCTGATGGAGGTGGCGCAGGCGGGAGGAGACTGGACGGCGCTGCTGCACGACGCCGGGGTCGCCCTGTGCCCCGCCGTGTGCCATCCCCTGTACCCCACCCTGACCGGCACATTGCCCGAACACGGCCGGCGATTCGATGTCTCCGGGTGGTGCTATCGGCACGAGCCCAGCCCTGACCCTGCCCGCATGCAAGCCTTCCGGCAACACGACCTCGTCTATGTCGGCGAAGCCGCACGAGCCGTCGAGCACCGGGACCGTTGGCTGCAACTGGGCGCCGAGACCCTTGGCTCACTTGGCCTGGAGGTCGAGATCGTGGTGGCAAACGACCCGTTCTTCGGGCGGGTCGGTCGCATTCTGGCGAACAACCAACGGGACGAAACGCTGAAGTTCGAAATCGTCACTCCGCTGGCCGATGCGGAGCACCCCACTGCGATCGCGTCGGCGAATTGTCACCTCGACCACTTCGGGCTGCCCTTCGGGATCGCGACAAGCAAGGGCGAGGTGGCGCATTCATGCTGCTTCGGATTCGGACTTGACCGGATCACGCTGGCCTTGTTGCGGACACACGGGCTGAAACCCGGCGATTGGCCGGCGGGAACGCGCGCCAAACTCTGGCCATGAACCTCGCGGCCCGAAAGCATGCGCAGGTGAGGAGTGGGTCGGAATTCACCTGATGCTCCGTCCGTCCTCGTGGTCCACCGCGGGCTGGGGCGGCCGATCGGGTACGTTGCAGCGCTGCGCGGAGCAGTGTGACTCACCAGCATCGAAGCGGTCCGGTCAGCGAAGCCCGAAAGAGGAAGACGATGTCGCAAGCGTGTCCTATGTGCGGTTCGGGATCGAGCGCCGTCATCGGTGAGCTGGCGCGGGCCGATCTGAAGAAGATCTGGATCCGAGATCTCGGGATCGATCCGACACCGTGGATCGCGACGCAGACGCTCGAATACCAGCAATGTGGCCGTTGTGACCTGCGGTACTTCGACGATGACCTGGCGGGTCCCGAAGAGATGTACCGGAAGCTGGACAAGCTGTCCTGGTACTACCTCGAGGACAAGCCCGAGTTCGCCGTCGCGATGGACAAGCTCAACGGCGCCGAGCGGGTCCTCGAGATCGGCGCGGGAGCGGGTGCTTTCGGACGACAGGTCTCTCGACAGGCCACCTACGTCGGGTTGGAGCTCGAATTCCTCGGCGGCCGAGAAAGCGGTACGGGACGGCCTCGATGTTCGCTGCGAGCTCTTCGATGCCCATCTCGCATCGGACCCTCCCGCCTACGATGCGGTCGTCAGCTTCCAGGTCATGGAGCATGTCCCGGCCGTCGGTCGCTTCATAGGGGAGTGCCGACGCAGCTTGCGGCCGGGTGGCCGGCTCATTGTGTCGGTGCCGTCCCACGACGGTTTCATGGGGAGCGAGCTCAACAATATCCTGGACCTGCCACCCCATCACCTCACCCAGTGGTCGGATCGGTGCCTCACCGGAGTCGCGTCCTTGTTCGACCTCACATTGATCGGTCTTGAGCACGACGACATCGCCACCTACCATCAATCCAATTATCTGCGTCAGACGTATCTCGACCGTGTTGGACTCCGTCGGACCGATGCTCGTCCCGTCCGCGCATCGACTGGCTTCCACATCGCGGAGTTCGTCGCCAAGAAGGGCGCCGGTGCGTGGGGTCGGGTGGGACGTCCCCGGCTCCCTGCGGGATTCGGGCACTCGGTGACAGCCTGCTACGAGCTCGTCAGTGGGCCGTGAACCAAAGGAGGGAGGCGTCCTGACTGCGCACCCGCGTCGATTCCTCATGACTCTGTGGGATGGCGGCGGGAACGTGCCGCCTGAACTTGGCGTGGCCAGACGGCTCATTGCGCGCGGCCACGAGGTGCATGTCCTCGCCGATCCGACCGTGGCCCCGGCGGCCGAAGCGGCCGGATGCAGCTTCTCCTCTTGGGACCGGGCACCCCACCGCGCCACGCTCGACATCTCTGACGACCCTCTGAAGGACTGGGAGGACAATGACCCGCTCGAGACGCTTCGACGCCTCCGGGACCAGCTCATGTCCGGCCCGGCATCGGCGTTCGCGGCCGAGACCGCGGCGGCCATCGCCGCATTCCAACCGGATGCGGTGTTGGCGGATGCCAACTTGTTCGGGTCTGTCATCGCGGCCCAGGAGGCTGGACTTCCGATCGCCGCACTGATCCCCAACATCTGGGAGATCCCGACTCCGGGAACCGGCGAGAGGGCAGTGCTCGCCATCACGAATCGCGTGCTCAAGGGTGGTCTGCCCGACCTCAATGCCGCGCGGGCCGAACATGGCCTCCCCCCGGTGACCTCCTTCTACGATCAGGTCCTCGAGGTCGACCGGATCCTGGTGCTCAGCAGTGAGACTTTTGACTCCGTGTCCCCATTCGTTCCGAGCAATGTCCGCTACGTCGGCCCGATCCTCGACGATCCAGTCTGGGCCGATCCGTGGTCGTCTCCGTGGCCGGACACCAACACGGATCCATTGGTGGTCGTCGGATTCACCTCGGTGTATCAGAACCAGGCGCCGTTGTTGCAACGTGTCATCGACGCGCTCTCCTCACTGCAGGTGCGGGCCGTGGTGGCGCTCGGCCAGATCCTCAGAACCAGCGAATTGGTCGCGCCGGGCAACGTGGCGGTCGTGCAGTCCGTTCCCCACAACGTGCTCCTGAGGGAGGCATCTGCCGTCGTGTCGCACTGTGGTCACGGAACGACGATGAAGACTCTCGCTGCTGGCGTTCCGATGGTCTGTATCCCAATGGGACGCGATCAGGACGGGACGGCGGCGCGGGTCGTGAGTCAGGGAGCCGGCATCGAACTCCCGCCCTCGGCGTCGGCCGCCGAGATCCAAGACGCCCTTCGCGCCGTGCTCGACCACGGGGAGTACAGGGCGGCGGCTGTGCGGATGGCGTCCGTCCTGGCAGAGGAACATAGCGCCACGGATGTCGTTCTCGAGTTGGAGCAACTCGTTGGCGCGGTGCCTACCGACGACGCTTGATCGGATTCAAAAGGAGCCCTACCGGCGTGCCCACTCCAATCGCTTCGAGACGATTGTCGGTCTCCCCGCGAGCTGCCCCCCGTCAACCGCAATGGTCGCGCCGTTGACATAGGACGCGCCGTCCGAACAGAGCCACAGCACAGCCGGCGCAACGTCTTCCGGAGCACCCGTCCGTCTGAGCGGGATCTGCTTGATCACACGTTCGCGGACGTCGCTCTCCCTCAAGTACCTGCGGTTGAGAGAGGTCTCGATCCATCCCGGCTGCACCACATTCGTCCGGACGCCGAGCGGCCCCCATTCCCATGCCATTCCCATCGCCAGCATCTGCAGGCCGGCTTTGGAGGCCGAGTAGGCCGACTGCGAGTCGTAGGCATCCTCCGCCGCGGGGGAGCCGATCACCACGATAGATCCGCCACCCTGGGTCTTCATCTGCTGCGCCGCGGGCTGACCGCAGTGGAACAGCGCCCACTGGTTGACGCGCTGGACTTCCTCCCACATCGGTTGAGCCATCTCGAGAAGGGGGACGATGGGACTCACCCCGGCGTTGCTGATCAACACGTCAAGGCGGCCATGATCGGCAACCACTTTTGCGACCATCTCCCGCGCTGCTTCAGGGTCCCCGACGTCGGCGACCGCCGCTTCCGCCGAACCGCCCGCAGCCTGAATTGTTTCGACGGTCTCGATTGCGGCTTCGTGCGTTCGGCTATTGACCAGGACGTGGGCACCCTGCACGCCGAACGCAATAGCAATGCCACGTCCGATGCCGCGACTCCCACCGGTCACCAGGACGATCTTTCCGGGAAACTCTTGATTCTGAGCCGCCGTCATGAAAAGAGACCTCCCCGAGTGTCGTAGCCAGTGTTCCGCCAGGCAAACGCCGGGCAAAGTGTACAGACCTCGCCCCTCGTGTCGGCCGGAATTCCCGGTTGTCGCAGCGCGGCGGGGTGATCGGCCCGGGGCCGCGAGGATCGCACGGCCTCCTTGGACCGGACCATGGTGATGCGGTCAGGCTTTCTGGAAGCGGGTCAGGACGCCCACCGCAGCGGTCCAGGCAGTTGAAGAGGGATCGACGTGTGCCATGTGATCCCCGTCGCTCTCCACGAGCTCGGCCACGCCGCCGGCCTCCTTGGCCGCAGCCACGTACGCCTCACTCTGGGCCAGTGGCACCGAGTCGTCGTCACGACCGTGAATGCAGACGACGGGTATGGGCAGGGGCACCTGAACGATGGGATCCGCCCAGGCGTAGCGCTCGGGGACGTCGTGGGGGCCCCCACCGAGGAAGTCCGGGATCGCGCTCCCGCCGACGCCCTGCGCTGCACCGGTGCGGAGATCGAGGACGCCGGCCTGAGAGATGACGCCCGTCAGCGTCACGAGCGGCGCAGCGCCGGGGGCGAGCGGCGGGAGGTTCGGGCGCCCAGCAGCCCAGGCGGCAAGGTGCCCTCCGGCGGAATGACCGATCGCGACCACCTGCGAGAGGTCGAGGTCCAGTTGGCAGAGGTGATCAATGGCAGCTGCCACATCCTGCAACGTTGTGGGCCACCCTCCACCGTTGCCGACCCGCCTGTACTCGACGTTGTATGCAATCCAACCTCGCTCAACCAAGTCCTCTGCCAGGGGCCGCCCGAGCGAGGCGTCGTAGGCCGCCCGCCAGAATCCGCCATGGATGACGACCGCGACCCCTAGCCCGTCTCCCGCCGGCAGCCGCAATTCCGCGTACTGATCGGGGTGAGGCCCGTATGTGCAGATCAAGGTGGCCCCTGTCTCGTTCGACCCGTCGCCGCCAGCAGGCGAGGAAGGGCCCACGATACGTTCGAAATCCAGGCTCAAGATCTCCCGAAGACCCAGCGAGGCCGCGACCACGTCTGCCAGTACTCCGTGACCTCATAGCCGAGGGCGCGGTACAGCGGTTCGCCGGCAGGCGACGACAGGAGAATCGATTCGGTCACACCCAGGGCGGTGCTGCGTGCCAAAGCGGTCGTGAGGAGCCGCCGCCCGTACCCTCTGTTCTGCCACGCCGGAAGAGTCGCCATCGACCACACCATCAGCGATCCCTCGACAACGGCGGTTGCAACGCAGGACCGAACAGCGCCATCGTCCGACAGGATCCACACACTCTGGCCGGGGGTCTCAAAGACGTCTTCGGGGATCGCAATTCGGGCGAGCGTCGGGCCCACTCCGTAAGTGCTGCTGACAGCGTCCCACACGCCGGGCAAATCGACGGGACTAGCTTCAGTCACGGCGGGATCATCGTCGAGCGCCAGATCTCCCACGTTCTCGAGCACCATGAAGGGGCTGGCGCCGATGCAGACCCAGCCCTTGTCGTTGAGTACCTGGGCGCCGGCCAATCCGGGTCCGGCGAGTGTGATGACTGCTGGACACTTCGCGGCGGCGACGGCGTCGAGGCTCCTGGTGACCAGGCCGGGATCCGGCGAGTGGCACACGAGACTGTTGAAGTCCACGTTCGGAGCTCCGCTCATGGCTTTCCACCACCCGGGCTCCACCTCGTGGTCGCCATGGCGGGACCACAATGCGGCGCTCTTGCCAAGCAGGCTCCGTCTTGCTGCCGCAGGCCCCTCCACTTCCATGAGCGATCTCAAATTTTTCATCGACTGATCGCACTGCGGCCAGGGCGAAGACGTCCAGAGGCTGATTCCACCCATGGGCGACGCGCATCGTTGTCTGGCAAGGGCTGAAGTGTCATCTGATTCGTGGCCTGGGAGATCGAAGGCCACATTCGAGGTTCGTCCGGTCCGGGGCCTCCTCCGGTGGATCGGATTCATCAGTATATAACCTGGGTTTTGGCTGAATCTGCGCGGGTGCCGGCACTTCCGCTCTCGGCGGTCGCCCGGCGCACCGCGTTCTGCGGCTCTCTCCAGCGGCGACCTCCAGCGGCGACTTCCAGCGGCGACTTCCAGCGGCGACCTCTGGCGGCGGCCTCCGGTGGCGGCCTCCGGAGGCGGCACGCTTGGAGGGACCGCGCGTGAAAGAATTCACCCCGGACAGGAGCTTGGTCGGCATGTGCGCAGTAGTACCTTGACCGGGTGGAACCCACGCCGCCGCCGCGTCGTGCGCTGGCGAGCCAGTGCGCGACGATGTGATCGTCACACCGGTGCTTGACTCCGCGAACCGAAAGATTTCACGCAACGTCTTCGCATGGATTGACCTGGAGTCCCTGGCCTGATGGCGCAACCAAAGCCCCGGGTACTGCTCCTGTGGCACAGCCTCTCGGGGTACTGGGCGGCCGCATTCAGTGCGCTTGCCGAGCGGGCAGAGGTCACGGTGCTGGTTCGCCCGCCCGACCCGCTCGCTCCGTACGACTATGACGCGTTGGAGTTGAACGGGGCCGAGCTGCGGGTTGCCACGTGGCCGTGGTCCTCCTCGTTCCTCAACGAGCTGGTGGAACAGACCCGTCCAGACGTCACGTGCAGTATCGGGCATACGCCTGGGCTCTGGCGTGCCCTCCATCGGGCGCGCAAGCGGTACAACACGGCGACGGTGATGTTCACCGACAACGTGTGGACCGGCAGGCCGCGCCAGCGGGTCTTGCAACTTCTGTTTCGGGCGCTGCAGCGCTACTGCTTTGAGGCTGTCTTCGTGCCGGGAGCCAGGGCCACCGAATACGTCCACCGGATGGGCTTCTGGTCGCCTGCTGTGTTGACCGGCTCCTGCACCATCGACGAAGCGCGCTTCGCCCCCGTCGCCGGAGGCAGCGATGCCCGTTGGGCAGAGCCGAGCTTTCTCTTCTGCGGCCGTTTAGTTCCTGACAAGGCCCCCGACGTGATGGCGGAGGCCTACCGGCTCTATCGAGAGAACGCTGCGAAGCCTTGGTCGCTGCAGGTGGTGGGACACGGTCCGTTCGACGGCGGGCTGCGCAACACGCCAGGGGTGACTCTGCGCGACTTCATCCAGCCGGGCGCGCTGCCCGACATTTACGCTGCGGCCGGCGCGCTGATCCTGCCCAGCCGTTACGACTCGTGGGGGGTCGTGGCGTTGGAGGCTTGTGCGGCTGGACTGCCCGTCGTGATCTCCGATGGGTGCGGTGCGGCAGACGATCTGGCCACCCCTGCGAACGGGTTCACGGTGGCGGCGGCCGACCCGGTGAGCCTGGCCGCCGCACTCACCACCCTCGGGGAGGCAAGTTCCGACGAGCGCAAGGAGTGGGGGCGAAACAGCAGCGAGATAGCCCGCTCGTACGGTCCGGGACACTGGGCGGACACGCTGCTCTCGGCCCGTCACTGAACGCGTTCACGGGCGACGGCGGCTGCCGCGGGCTTACTTCTTGCTCCTCTTGGTTTTCGAGGTGTTCAGGGTTACGGCAGCGCGCATGAGCGTCTTGAGGGCCTTCTCATTGATCTTCTCGCCCTCGCGGAAGTCGATGGCCCGCCGCACATTGCCTTCGAGGCTCGAGTTGAAGAGGCCGGACGGGTCCTTGAGCGCCGCTCCGTTGGCGAAGGTCATCTTGACGACGCTCTTGTAGGTCTCGCCCGTGAAGAGGATGCCGTCGTGGTACCACGTCGGCACACCTCGCCACTTCCACTCCTCGACCACGTCGGGATCGGCTTCCTTCACCAGGGCGCGGAGCCGACTGAGCGTTTCGCCGCGCCAGTCGCCGAGTTCCTTGATCCGCTCGTCGATGAGCTGAGAAGGCGTCTTGTCCTTCTGCGACCCGCTCGTGGCCATCCTCGTGCCTCCGCATTCGTCTCCGTGTATCCAGCGTCCCCGCTGCGCGAGGTCTTCAGAGTCGGGCTGCCCGGATGAATCGGAGACCTCCGCGTTCCGAACGCAGCCCAAAGCATAAGCCAACGCCCGATAGTGACCATCAAGACCGTCAAACTGGAATCGCTACCGCCAAATCGTGCCAAACACAGACCATGGCTCCATTCCGGCAACTTGTCTCGATGCACATTGGCGGGCACGTCCGACACATACTGGCGACGTGCTGATCCGCATCGAAGCGCACGACCTGCCTGGCCGATCCTGTGGTCCATCTCCCGAGCGTCCTGAGGGCCACCATGGGATTGAGGTGGGCGTCCAGCGCAAGAACAAGCCGGGTGAGCTGATGGGACAGGTGAATGCGGACGTGGAGTCCGTCACCTGGGAGTTGGAAGCGACTCCCGTGTCCTCCTACCTTGCTGACTTCAGGGGTCCATACATCTCGGGGCCGCCTGGCGGCCGGTTCATCTACCTCTCATGGGGCGTCGTTGAGGAGCCGGGGAGCTTCGAGATGTTCAGGCGCGCCAAAATCATGTTCGACGGCATCCCTGCTGAAGTACTGTCAGCAGCACACGCATCGGGCGTGCTTGTAGGCCGGTTGGGCCTCACCGACCCAAAGGGGAACCCGACCTGTGCGGCGGTGCGACCACCGCTGATCGAATGGACGAGCGCCCTCGGTGTGACCGTGGTCCGGGATGAGACGGCGCGCTGAACAAGAACGTCCCCCGACGCTGACCGGGACCTCACTTCTCGATTTTCAATTCTGTTTCTCGAAGGCGTGCGGGAAACACGGGTGACACCCAGTCTCCGGTGACACCCGTCGGTCACTCCACGGGTTGGTAGCCCGCACAGAGGATTCGGATCCAGGAAATCCCGTCCTCGTCCGTGTCGTAATAGGCCTGCTGTTCAACGAGGAAAAGCCCATCGGGATTCCGGACTCGAAGGCGATAGGCCACGCGATGACGTCGGCCCACCTTCGAGGTTTCGACTGAGTCGACCGCCTTGAACTCGTTCGACGGGTCGAACCACGCTCCCAATATCGTCTCTTCAACTGCGTGGCGGACGCTGTCCGACTCCCAGAATCGACCCGGCGTGAGGGCTTTGAAGTCGATGCTGGGACTGAAGAGGTTCTTCAGAGCGTCAGCATCCTTGGCGACAAGTGCCTGGACAAATGCCTCCCCTGGTGTCATCGGTCCTCCTCATGGGCAAGACGGGTAGGGCTCACAAACCGTTCACAATACGCTTGTAGCTCAGCGTTCCTCCTGAGCCGTGGTCTGTTGGTTGCCGTGCTCTCGGTGCGGCTGACAGCCAAATTCGTTGTTCGACTGACATGGTGATCTCCAATGGCGCTCGTTGAGCAAACCGCCCGTAGATGATCGGCGCGAAGCTTGCGGGATACCAGTCACTTCACGACCGTGACAAGCAGGAACGTGGCTGGGATCGAAGTGACATCGTTCCTCGGACTGTCGTTCTGCGTCTTGAAGAGCGTCTCCAGTTCGCCCTGCAGTTCGGACTCGCGGCCGTCGGCGGTCGCGACCTCAAAGGCGTTCATCGTGGGCCCGTAAGAGTTGCGGAACCGGGCGAGGAGTTCTGAAGGTGTACCTCCATAGGTGAACCGATAGCTGGTCCGCTCGAACGAGATGCGATCTTCGAGCACTCCAGCTGCGGCGAATCGCTCGATCACACTGTCCTCGTCCCCCCATGTCATCGGGCTCACGAACCCGGCTGGCGGTGGTGGCGAGTAGGCGGAGCTGATCCGCAGGATCTGGGCCACCAATGTCGGATCGCCCGGGATCCAGTTCCCCATGACGATCCGACCGCCGGGCTTCGTGACACGGACCGTTTCTCTGGCAACGTCAAAAGGCTTCGGAGCGAACATTGCGCCAAAAATGCTCACGACGAGATCGAATTGTTCGTCCTCGATCTCATGGAGGTTCGACGCATCACCTTGTTGGAATCTGCAGTTGGCGAGACCGAGCTGCCGCGCCCGTTCGTTGCCGGCTTTGACCAGATTGGACGCGATGTCCACTCCGAGCACGTTGGCTCCGAGTCTGGCTGCTGGCAGTGCGGTGGTCCCATCGCCGCACCCGAGATCCAAGACGTCGAGGCCATTTGTGATGCCAAGTTCCTTGACGAGGGCCTCGCCGCTCTCCCGCATGGTTTCTGCGATCCGAGTGAAGTCACCCTTTTCCCAGAGCGCTCTGTTCGCATTCATTCGTCTGTCTCCTGTGGTTGCCGACCTGCCGCAATCGTGATCCGGGGAGGTCGCTGGCGCTAGTACAACTTCTGAAGCGCGGGTACCATCTGGGGCGCCATGAGCGGATACGGCCAGTTCTGCCCGGTGTCCAAGGCCACCGAGATCCTCTGCCAACGATGGACGCCCTTGATCCTGCGAGAGCTCCTGAGCGGCAGCTCACGGTTCAACGAGATCCGCCGGGGTGTTCCGACGTGCTCCCCCGCTTTGGTGTCAAAGCGTCTCAAAGAGCTCGAGCTCGCCGGCGTCGTCGTACGGGACGTGGCCGATGGCGGACCTGTCTACTCATTGACCCCGGCGGGACTCGAACTGTTTCCGCTCATCCAGGGACTAGGCGTTTGGGGGCAGCGCTGGGTGCGAAGCGAGTACGGGCCCGACGACCTTGACCCCGGTCTGCTGCTCTGGGATGTCCGCCGCTTCCTGGCTCCCGGCGCCTTCGGAGAACGCCGCGTTGTGATTCAAATGACCTTCCCTTCTGCGCCGGCAAAGCATCGCTACTACTGGGTGGTCGTCGATGCAGACGATGTCGATCTCTGCCTGACGGATCCCGGGTTCGAAATCGACGTCGTGCTCAATGCCGACCTACGAAGCCTGACCCAAGTGTGGATGGGCGACGACCGATTTGTCGATGCCTTGGCCGATGGCCGAATCACGATGACAGGTCCCCGCGATGTGACGAGTCGCATTCCTGATTGGTTCGGACAACACCCAATCTTGGCAAGTGTCGAGCGGGGCTGGCAGCGAAGGTAGAGACAGACATGGCGACAGCGAAACGCCCCCGCTGGGTTCCTGACCAAATCTGACGCGGCGGCGCTCCGACCTGCGGTGCGCCCGCTTCGTTCGCGCCGAAATTCGCGGCGAGCGAACCCGACACCCCTTCGTCTTGGCTCAGGACACCCGTCTCGCAGGAGGACCCGCTCAGATGGCGACCCAGCTGGTTTCAGCCGTCGATCGCCGCTCGGAGTTCAGCAAGCCGACTGCGGTTCAGCGAGTACCAGACCCACCGACCCCGCCTGTCTCCGGTGACCAGACCTGCGTCGCTGAGAACCTTGAGGTGATGGGACACCGTGGGCTGGCTCTTCGCCAGCGGTTCGACGAAGTCGCAGACACAGACCTCGCCTTCGGGCGACGCCGCCAGGATGCTGAGCACCCGTAGGCGGACGGGGTCCGCCAGGGCGCTGAAGCCGGTGGCCAGCTCGGCCGCATCGGCGGTGTCGAGCGGCGCCGCCAGGACAGATGCACAGCACTCTGTTTGACAGGACTTGGTCGCCGTTGCCTGCTTACTCACGTGGTCACCACCTTTACATTGACATCTATCGATACATCCGCAATACTCGATGTATCGACCGATGTCGATGCTAACAGGAGGTCACCATGTCGAGGGTCCAACTCGCACTCAACGTCAGCGACATCGACGAAGCCGTTGCGTTCTACACCAAGCTCTTTGGGGTCGGCCCGGCCAAGCGCCAGCCCGGCTACGCCAACTTCGCCGTCGCCGACCCGCCGCTCAAGCTCGTCTTGATGGAAGACACCAGCGCGCGGGCACGGGGGTCGCCGGGGCGCTGAACCACCTTGGCGTCGAAGTCGAGACGACCGACGAGGTGTCGGCGGCAACGGGGCGCCTCAGTGCCTCAGGGATCGAGACCGAGGTCCAAGAGCAAACCACCTGTTGCTACGCGGTGCAGGACAAGGTGTGGGTCAATGACCCCGACGGCGCACCGTGGGAGGTGTACACCGTCCTCGCTGACGCCTCGGCCGAGACCGGCATTGGGGGCGACGGGTCGTGCTGTGTCCCCGAGGCAGTGGGCGCTGAGCCGGTGAGCGTGGGTGCCACGCGCGCCGGCTCGTCCTGCTGCTGAGCGAGGCGGGCTAGCGGAGAACTGCGCAAATGAGAGACACCGTCTTGTGGCGGCGCCTGCTCGCTGAGTTCTTGGGCAGCGCCTTCCTGGCCGCCATCGTCATCGGTTCGGGGATCGCGGCGCAGAACCTCTCCCCGGGCAACATCGGGCTCCAGCTCTTCGAGAACGCAGCGGCGACAGCGACAGGCCTCTTCGCCATCATCTTGATGTTCGGCCCGATTTCGGGCGGCCACTTCAACCCGATCGTCTCCTTCGTCGACGCCGGGTTCGGCGGCCTCAAGTGGCAGGACGCTGCCGCCTACCTCCCGTTCCAGACGCTCGGGTGCATCTGCGGGGCGGTGCTGGCCAATGCGATGTTCTCAGAGGCCGCCATCTCCATCTCGACCAAGCACCGGGCTTCCGGCCCGCACTGGCTTTCCGAAGTCGTCGCCACCGTGGGTCTGATCCTTGTGATCTTCGCCCTGGCCCGCTCGGGTCGATCCCATCTCGCCCCGGCCGCGGTGGGTGCGTACATCGGTGCGGCGTACTTCTTCACCAGCTCGACGAGCTTCGCCAATCCCGCCATCACCGTGGGGCGCATGTTCTCCAACACCTTCGCCGGCATCGCACCCTCTTCGGCCCCCAGCTTCATCTCCGCCCAGATCGTCGGCGGCGTCTTGGCATTCGGGTTGATCAAGGGCCTGTATCCGGGGATCACCAAAGCCGAAGCGGCCGATGTCATCGAACCGCACCTGCGCGGCGAGAACGACCTCGAGACTCAATGAATCCGGACCCCTCGAAAGGATTGCAATGCACCTCGTAGCCATCGGCGGCAGTGACGCCGGCATCAGCGCGGCGCTGCGAGCCCGTGAACTCGATCCGACCACCGAGGTCACGGTGGTGGTCGCCGACGCATATCCCAACTTCTCGATTTGCGGCATCCCGTACTACGTCTCGGGAGAGGTCACCCACTGGCGCAACCTGGCGCATCGCACGCTCGACGACCTCAAGGCCACGGGGATGCAGGTGCGCTTGAACACCCTGGCCACCAAGATCGACGTCGCGGGCCACCGCCTCCACGTGGTCGACGAGATGGGCGTCGAGGACCAGATCGCCTACGACCAGCTGGTCGTCGGCACCGGGGCCGTCTCGGCCCGGCCGCCCATCGAGGGCCTTGTCGGTCCCGAGGCGTTAGGGCCGACCGACGGAGTGCATCTGCTCCATTCGATGGGCGACACCTTCGAGCTCGTGCGCACACTCGAGGAGGACCAGCCGGCCAGCGCAGTCATCGTCGGTGCTGGCTACATCGGGCTCGAGATGGCCGAAGGACTCGATGGCCCGGGGGCTGTCTGTCACCCAGTTCGAGCAGCTGCCCGAGGTGCTTCCAACCGTTGACCCCAGCCTTGGTGCCCTCGTCAATGCAGAGCTCAGCACGCACGGCGTCGAAGTCAGGACCAACACGACGGTCAAGCGCATCGCCCGGGCCCCTCGGGGATCGGCCGCCCGTTACCAGATCGATGCCGTCGAGGCATCGGGCGCCGAGTTGACCACTTATGCCGACATGGTGCTCGTCGTCGTGGGCGTGCGACCCGACACGGCCCTGGCCGCCGAGGCGGGAGCCGGACTGGGCATCGGTGGGGCCATCAGCGTGGACCAGGGCATGCGCACCAACCTCGAAGGTGTCTTCGCCGCCGGCGACTGCGTCGTGACGCACCACCGCTTGATGGGCCTCACCTACCTGCCGCTCGGGACAACGGCGCACAAGCAGGGCCGGGTGGCCGGCGCCAACGCTATCGGTTCGGGTGCCGGGAGTTCGCCGGCAGTCTCGGGACCCAGGTCGTGAAGGTCTTCGACATGGTGGCGTCGCGCACCGGACTGCGTGACCACGAGGCGACTGCCGCCGGCTTCAGCCCCGTGACGATCGAGTTCGAGGCCGACGACCACAAGGCGTACTACCCGGGCAGCCACCGCATCCGCATGCGCTATACGGGCGACCGCAGTACCGGCCGGCTCCTCGGCCTCCAGCTCTTCGGGCACAAGAACGCCGAGGTGGCCAAGCGAATCGACATTGCCGCGGCCGCCATCTTCAATGAGATGACCGTCGACGCCATGAGCGAGCTCGACCTGTCCTACACCCCACCGCTGGGCAGCCCGTGGGACGCCGTGCAGATGGGGGCCCAAGCGTGGGTTCGAGAACACGGTTCGAGCAGTGACTGAGTGCACCGTGACCGCTGAACTGCCTGCACGCAGCCCAGGGTGGGCGCAGTAACGAAAGGGGAGGAACATGCCTGAAATCGAGCTCATGACACCCGAGCAGAGGGTGCAGCTCAACCATGTGGTCAAACAGCTTCACACCAAGTTCCACGGCATCTTCAACTTCGAGTCCGTCGAGGCCTTCGTCTTCGAGAGCTACGAGGACATCGCCAAGAGAGCCACCGTCACGAGGTGGCTGGTGGCCACCGCGGAGAAGTACGCCCTCCAACGGCTCGAGGCCCTGGCGCACTCGAGGGACCACTCCGCCAAGAGCGTCCCCGCCGTGCTCTTTCTCTGCGTGCACAACGCGGGGCGCTCCCAGATGGCGCTGGGCTGGTTCAACCACCTCGCCGCCGGTCGTGCGATTGCCTGGTCCGGTGGTTCTGAGCCCGGGTCTGAGCTCAATCCAGACGTGGTCAAGGCCATGGCCGAGGTCGGGATCGACATCTCCCAAGAGTTTCCGAAGCCCTGGACCGACGAGTTCTTGGGGGCCGCCGACGTCGTGGTGACCATGGGGTGCGGTGACTCCTGCCCGCTGGTGGCCGGCAAGCGCTACGAAGACTGGGACCTCGAAGATCCGACCGGCAGGTCACTCGAGGACATCCGGCCCATCCGAGAAGCAGTCAGGGACCGGGTCGAGTTGCTCCTCGCCGGGATCCTGCCGACGTCCCGGCCATGATGCTGGGCGATGTCGGGCACCGAGGTCATGGCGATGCGCGCGCATCGCAACCTCCACTTCGTTCGCGCCAACATCGCGCCAAAGAATCATGTGGGGCCTCCCGTTCAAAGGCCCATCGCCTCTGAACGGGGACTTACGAGTCGGGCTGCCCGGATTTGAACCGGGGACCTCTGCGTCCCGAACAGAGGCCGGCCGATTTTCGCCTCTTCCGACTACCTCGAAGAATCACCTAAATCTGCAGGTCAGCCCAACGAATTCGTCGATTCGATGCGACCGCTTGAGACCGTGAAATACCGCTGTTTTTCATCGTTCCGCGCCATTTCCGCGCCAATTTTCCAGTGTCGGAATCTGGTCTTCTCAACACGTCCGTGGTTCGTTGAGAAGTTCTCAGTCGCATGCCCCGACTGCCCCACTTTGACGGAGCTCGAGGTGCCTCCAGACCGGCGTTAAGCGTACTGGGGCACCCCTCCCCGGGGCACCGTTGGGCATAAAGATCCTCTCAAAGTAATAGTCGGGGTGATGCCGGCCACTACTGAGTTGTGAGGCGCGATGGGGTTCGTGTGGAGCCAGAGTTGAAGCTGGAACGCCTTGTCCACGAGCACTTTGGACGAGTGGCGGCTTACCTCCTTGCTCGAACGGACGCCGAGGCTGCCAGAGAGGCCCTTGCCAGGACCCTGGAGGTCGCATGGCGGCGTCTCGACGATGTCCCCTCCGATCCCTTGCCCTGGCTGCTCGGAGTTGCCAGAAAGGTACTGGCCGACGAGTGGCGGACCCAGAGACGTCAACAAGCACTCATTGATCGACTCCGCGAAGCCGAGGCCGCACGCCAAGGTTCGGACGAGAGTGTCCGTTATGACGCAGCCGACACTGCTACGCAGCGACTGGTTGCAATCGACGCATTAGCCACCCTGACGGAAACCGACCGGGAAGCTCTCCTGTTGGTTGCGTGGGACGGCTTGACGACCCGGAAAGCGGCAGCGGTTCTCGGATGTAGCCGTGGCGCATTCGCCGTGCGCCTCTTTCGTGCGAGATCTCGCCTGAAGGAACACCTCGACGCATCGCCGCTGGGTGAGGCCGGTCCTTCGGCACTCCGAGCCGCAGACTCCGGAACGACATCACGCAACTCAACTACTAATGAGGTACAGGAGAACCACCGTGAGTAGGTCTACGAACGAACAGATCATGACTTCAGTCTCCGTCCTGCGACCTGATGAGGCGCACCGTCCCGAAGAAGTCCTTGGCGCCGACTACCTGGAGCAGCTCGTGCAGTTGGCACGTCAAATGTCAACTGTCCAAGTGAGCCGAGAACTCGAGATCCACGACGGCCACCTGAATAGACGGCGATTCCTTGCCATGGCGGGCGTTGTCGCCGTGGTGGCAGCTCTCATCGTCGCAGGGGTTGGATTGTGGAATGGTGCCAACACGCCGATGAACTCGCATGCGATTCAACCCATTCCCTGGAGAGCTGTGGATGCGACATTCCCGAACCCATTCGTGAGAGAGGCCGCAAAGTCGCCCAACAGGTCGGAGATCATGACCTGTCCGACGACCTCCAGGTGCTATCTCGTGGCGAACGGGAAAGGTGACCTCACCGGGTACAAGTCGAACGACGGCGGTCTCAACTGGGTGACTCTGGTCATTCCTGACGTGAGCCTCTCAACGCCATTCACCTGTCCAAATGCTGGGACGTGTTTCGCTGGAGGGATTCTCCTGAGCGGGGTCGGCGTACACAGCGTTCTGCTCGTGACATCAGATGGTGGGGCAACCTGGCAAACCAAGTCCTTCGGAGCTGCACCGGTGTTCGACTCGCTCAACTGCCCCTCTGCCTCAACCTGTGTGGCCACTGCCGGGGGTCTGAACTACGGACCGAACACCGTTCCACAAGAGGACGTGTATTGGAGCAACGATGCGGGGAACACTTGGCGACAGGCAATGTCACTTCCGAGCGGCTTGGTTCTCTCCTTGAGCTGCCCCACTGTGACGACGTGCATCGGCCTCACCTACGTCCAGCCAGCACACACGCCGACGATCGAGTCGTTCCGTACGACGGACGGCGGCTACACCTGGCAGTCGGGAACTGTCGAGGTCGAAGGCGTGGCCTTTAGCGCTCCGTCCTGTGCCGATGCCAGCCATTGCGTCGCCATAGTCCAGACCACCCCGAAACCTGATCCGTCGGTTCCAGGCACCCTCGTGGCGCTTTCTTCAGTCGACGGTGGTCAGAGCTGGCAATCTCACGAGCTCCCGGCGAGCATCTCCACCGACGCCCTCGGAGTCAGCCCGAGCTGTCCCACGGACAATCAGTGTTGGGCACCCATCCTGCTTCACCAAGATCAGGGCACGCCGCAGCCGGTGATCGCTGCAACGACTGATGGAGGACATACGTGGCAAAGAGTCCCAATTAATGACTCGTGCATGCCCTCGGGATGCATCACTTACATCCAGACGCTTCAATGCCCCAACCCGTCCTCTTGCCTAGCGCTAGGTGACCTCAGCGACTTTCACCTTCCACCCGTACTGATGACCAACCATCCGACAGAATCCCAATAACCTCGGTCATGGTGTTGGCGTCACGCCATCGTCCCGCTCCCGGCGTTAAGCGATCGGGGACACCCCTGCAAGCCGTCGCGGACGGAACGTTGTTCACGCCGAAGGATGACCGCTGGTTCCGGGTCTGGGCCTGTCCAGACCACCTCGAGGGCTTGACGGGCTTCCGGCAGTTCGGCGGCTGATGCCCGCCTCACGCCACCGACCGCTTGGTCATCCCTCACACCATTCTCGAGTAGGCGATGGCCATAACCGGAACCATCGGAGTACCTTCGCCAGCGTTGGCGGGAGTCTGGGGAGGAATGACTATGCGATCGATGGCCCGGATGCGAAGGGCGGTCCGCTGGACGTTGGCTTTGGTGACGCTCATTGCGATAGCGGGTGTGTCCAGCTCGGGAGCGGGAGCGTCGTCGAAGACGACGTCGGGAGCGCCTGGCGCGACCAGTGCCATCCCCGCCTTCTACGTCCCGCCCCGTCCACTACCGGTCGCACCACCTGGAACGTTGATTCGCTCGACCCGGGTGACCGGCGTACCGGGCGTGCCGGCTGGAGCCACCGTCTGGCGGATCCTGTTCCATTCGACCACCATCTACGGAGCCGACCTGGCCGAGTCCGGCTACGTCATCGCACCGGGAGCGCCGCCGCCGGCCACCGGTTACCCGGTCATCGCCTGGGCGCACGGCACCACCGGATTCGCAGCCCGCTGTGCGCCATCGCTCTTCACCAACGCTGGTGGAGGCAACGGCCCGTATCTCATTCCTGGGCTGGCCAACTATCTCCGGGCCGGTTTCGTCGTGACTGCGGCCGACTACCAGGGCTTGGGCGTCGCGGATGGGGTCCATCCCTACCTCCTCGGGGACAGTGAGGGTCGCTCTGTACTGGACGCCACACGGGCGAGCAGGCATCTGCCCGGACTCCGGACTTCCGACACCGTGGTTGTCTACGGTCATTCACAAGGCGGCCACGCCGCGCTGTTCGCTGGGGAGATGGCGCCCACCTACGCTCCCGATCTCCATGTGGTCGGTGTTGTGGCAGCCGCGCCGGCGACGGGACTCAGCACCCTTATCTCGATCGTCGCTACCTCGACCGGCCAGCAGTTCCTCCCATTCAGCATCCCCACGTCGTATGCGTGGTCACAGACCTACAACGACCTGCCGATCACTGATGTCTTCACAGCAACTGGTGAGCAGTTCGCCAGAGAGGAGGTGACCAAAGGGTGCCTGGATTCGGTCGCCAACGCGATTGGCAGGCGCCATCTGACCCCGGGGCAGGTCTTCCTGCCGAGTTCTGAAACCAACCCGATCGTGATCGCCCACGCCAAGGCCAACGATCCCGGCCGGGTTCGAACTACCGTACCCATGCTGATCCTGCAAGGCACCAAGGACATGACGGTGCCACCAGGTTTGACCGACGCCTTCGTCAGCGGCACGGCGTGCAAGATCGGTGACACGGTGGAGTACCTCCACGTCATGGGTGCCACCCACAACACGGTGGTCCTCGTCGGTACCCCGTCGATCGTTCGCTGGATGCAAGGACGAATATTGGGCAGCAGTCCTGCGTCGACCACCTGCGGCCGGCCGCACGACCTCAACACCCTCGGCAGATAGCGAAAGTGCGGCTACCTCAACGTCGCAGATGCTCGTCCACAGCGCCCAAGTCCACGCACCGCCATAAGGCGCCGGCCTACACGGACCCGCTGCTTCACCCCCAATGGGTGACAAGTGGTTCCGGGTAGGGCCTGTCCAGAGCACCTCGAAGGTTTGACCGGGATTCGGCAGCTTGGCAGCCGATAGCCC
>CAVWBB010000030.1:0-46558 GCA_963753115.1 uncultured Acidimicrobiaceae bacterium | reverse complement strand
CGCTCGTAGTGGGAGCCATCATCGCCATCGACGTCAGCGGACGCCGCGTCGTCCGTCGGCCGCAAGAGCACCAACTTCGGCCGCGACGAGTCGACGGTGAGATCGGCGGACGTGTCGGTCGGTCCGGCTCCGGGCATGGCGGTGTGCAGCCGGTATGCCGGAGCCACCGTCTTGGGACCGGCATGCTCAAGCAGCTGCAATTGATGATGGAAGTGGTCGATGGAACCGACTCCCTGGCGCTCACTGAATCGCCGCCAAGCACTCGGAGCTAACACCGCCACCCAGAGAAGCACTACGAAAACCAGCAGGATCACAATCGTCACTCCCCGACGACCTACCTTCGCTCTGCGCGAAAACCCTAATGAATAGGGCTTTACAAGTGGTGGATGGTGGGGAAATGCCACAGCGCCGACCTCGTCGGCACTTCTCCTGTGCTTCCGTTTGTACCCTCAGCGGCACCTTGAATCAAGGCCCCTCTTTCGGTGTCCCCGGTCGTCGGCGTTCAGCTAGTCGTTCAGACGGCGCGGCTCCACCACCGCCCGTCGGTACAGCCCACCGCCACCTCGACGCCAAAGCACGCGGAAACCGCCTCCGAGGTCACCACGTCACCGAGCGGACCCGACGCCACCAGCGCGCCCTCTGACACAAGTCCTGCATGGGTGAACCCGGGAGGGATCTCCTCGCAGTGATGCGTGACGAGGACAATCGGCGGATTGGTGGGGTCTGCGGCCAACGCGGTGAGCCGGACGAGCAGCCGCTCGCGGGCACCGAGGTCGAGGCCCGCGAACGGCTCGTCGAGCAGGATCAGCTCCGGGTCGCTCATGAGCGCCCGGGCCAGGAGCACCTGCTGGCGCTCGCCCTCGGAGATCACCCCGAAGGATCGGTCACCGATTCCCGCCACGCCACCGAGTGCCAGGAAATCGTCGGCTCTCGACCAGTCCCCATCCGTGTAGTGGTTCCACCAGGTCTCGAGAGCCCCGTGGCGGCCGCTGACCACCACGTCGCGGGCCGGTAGGTCGGCTCGGAGTTGCCGGGTGACTGCGCCACTGACGAGCGCTATCCGCGGGCGGAGGGTGCGGACGTCGACCTGGCCGAGACGTGCCCCGAGGACTTCCACTGTGCCGGTCGTTGGCCACAGACGAGCCGCAGCCACCTGCAACAAGGTCGTCTTCCCGGAGCCGTTCGGACCAAGGATGACCCAGCGCTGCCCCACCGCCACGTGCCAGTCGATGCCCCGCAACACGGGTACTCCCTCGCGCAAGACCGTGACCCCGTCCAGCTCAATGGCGGCGGGTGGCCCCGATCCGCTCACGCCGTGATGCCGTCGCCACCCGCAAGCCGCCGGTTGATGCGACCGATGAGACCGGAACAGCACTGCGACCACGTCCGCTCGCCCGCCAGCCACAGCCAGACCTCGCGCCGGTAACCCAACACGATCAGCCCGAATTCGTCCTCACTGAGCCCGGCCGAGGCAAGGGTGCGCCAACGGTTCCAAAGCCACGCCGTCACGCCTGCATCGCCATCGGTCAACACTGCGTCGAGCTCGCGCCCGTCGAGGACGGCCGAGAGCCAGTCCTTGGCCCGGGTGGTGGGCTCGTCGGGAACGTGCAGCGTGAGTACCGCGGCGGCGGTCAATGTCTGATGAAGACGGGCTGGCGGTCCGAGCCCTCGTAGGCCCGTACGTGCTCGTCGAAGTCGATGAAGAGCGGCGCATCGGGGTCGAGCTTGCGCTGCAGGGTTCGGCCGGCGATCTTCTTGTCCAGCGCGTCCAACCGCAGCAGTGCGGCGGGGTCGTCCAGTCCCCGCACGTCCAACTTGGCCCGCGCCGCTTGGAAGGCCAGGCGCCCACGCTCGGTCCGGATGATCACGCTCGTCCAGCCGTTCATGGATCCCACGCTGCCCACCGAAATGTCAGCCGATCGTCCGAGGAAATCCGCGCACTCGTCGCAGCCTTTCAGGGCGGCGCCGTGAAAGTCCTTGACCGGTTCGTCGACGGCCAACTCGCCATCGCGGTACTCGACGATCATGCGTCCACGGATGACATCCATTTTCGAGACCCGGTCCAGATCGACGCCCCGCTTGTCGCGCAGCTCCCGCAACGTCAATGCCTCGTAGTCGAAGTTCTTCGTGCACATCAGCGCGATGGTGAGCACGACTGCGTCAACCCGGTGCGCCCCTGTCGGCCAGCGCCTGGCCTGCATGGCCCGCAGACCCTGGACCTCACATGGCGTGCCGACGACCGCGATCCGTGGCTTGGGGGGCAGGTCGTAGCGGGACAGGTCGAGCTCGGCCAAGGCCATCGTCTGGTTGTAGAAGCTGCCGGAAGCTGCCTTCACCTCACCCGGTGTGGTTGCGATGGTGGCGATGCCCTTCCACTGCTCGTCGGGATCAGCGCTCGGCCTCGAGACGAGTGCGCCGTCGATCTCCCCGGCGGCCAACAGCCCGATCAGCAGCGCGCTCACAGCACCGCCGTCCTGCGCGTCGTCGATCTCCGCACCCGCGCGCACTGCGTAGGAGTCGACCACTGCGCCGAGCCCCTCGGCCGGAGGGCCTCCACTGATCTTCCAGTACGTGTCCGACGAGTCCGAGCGGACCTGCTCTGGCTGCACCTCGGCGTCTTCGCCGGCGACCGCGGTCGAGGGTGGCCAGAGCGCCTCGTAGCGGAGGCCGCCCCTGGGGCAGAAGTCCCAACACAGTGAGCAGCCGGTGCACATCTTCACCAGCTCCGGCAGGTCGGTGTCCTCGTTCACGCCGATGGAGTTCGACGGGCAGACGGCGACGCACGTGCCGCACTGGATGCAGCGGTCGGCGTGGATCACACCGGCTTCGAGTTCCCAGAACCAGACCTTGCCGGGCGGCTCGGTGATGCCGTTCATCTGCTCTCGGATGCGGTACCGCTTCACGACGTCACCGCCTCGGCGACGCCAGCCAGCGTGGACCGCAGGTCGTCCGCGTCGGTTCGTCGCGCCCAGAGTCGGAACGGTTCGCCGGGACGGCGCTCCTCGCGGTATCGCGTGACGACCCGGAGCAGCGCATCGGGGACTCGATCCACCGGCAATGCACCGACGACCCAATCGATGAACGCCGCATCGGGGCCGAGCGACCCGCCCAGCCCGATGTCGACAGCCTCTTCGATGTGCTCGCCGACGTGCGCGATGTCGCCCCGGAAACCGATATCGGCGATCTGCGGCTGGGCACACGACGCGGAGCAGCCGGAGAAGTGCATCCGGATCACCCCCGCATCCTCGCGATCCTTCCCGCCGTCGTCGGCCGACGACAGCTGGGCGTCGAGTGTCCGCGCCCATTTGACGGCGCGTTCCTTCGTCTCCACCACGGCGAAGCGGCAGAACTCGGAACCCGTACAGGCCACGACACCCCGCTCGAACGGTCCGGGGAAGGGCGAGTACGTCTGCATGAGCGGTTCGGCCAGCAAGTCGTCGAGACGTTCCTCGGGGACGCCGGACACAATGAAGTTCTGATCGGTCCCGATCCGCACCCCGCCATCGCCGTACGTCTCGGCGAGGCGCGCCAGCTCAACCAGCTCGATGCCGTGCATCCGGCCCACCGGGACCGAGCAGCCGACGTAGAGGAGACCGGGCTGCTTCTGGGGGTGCACCCCGACATGGTCGCCGCGGAACGCCGTCGTCAGCTCTTTGCCGGCGGGCACCAGGGCGAAATTCGTGCGCTCGTCGAGGGCGGCGCGAAAACCCTCCGGACCGAGTTCCTCAGCGAGGTAACGCATGCGAGCCAGGCCTCGGTTCTCCCGGTTGCCGAGTTCGCCGAAGAGCTGCGCGACGCCTCGACAGAGCTCGACGGCCTGATCGGGCCGGATGAAGACATCGATGTCGGACGCCATGCGCTCGCCGTCAGAGAGCCCCCCGCCGATGAGCACGTTGAACCCGACGCTGCCATCGGCATGTTCCGCCGGCCACAGTCCGATGTCGTTGATCTCGACCCGCGCACAGTCCTCAGTGCAGCCCGTGACAGCCACCTTGAACTTGCGCGGCAGGTTGGCGTACTCGCGATTGCCGGTGAAGAAGGCCGAAATCGCCTCAGCAACGGGCAACGCGTGGACCAGCTCCTTCTCGTCGATCCCCGACACCGGGCAGGAGCACACGTTGCGCGCGGAGTCGCCACATGCCTGTACGGTCGTCAATCCCACTTCCCAGAAGCGCTGCCAAATGCGGGGGACATCGGCGATGCGAATCCAGTGCAGCTGAATGTCCTGTCGCGTCGTGAGGTCGGCATAGCGGTTTCCGAAAACAGGGCTGTCGTCGGGACCCTCGGCGAACGCGTCGGCCGCCACGCCGATCTCGCGGACCTGGGCCGCCGTCATCACACCGCCAGGGACCTTGATCCGCATCATGAACGCATCACCCCCCTGCCGTTGGGGATACATCCCGACCCACTTGAGGCGTTCCATCTCTCCGGGCACCTGGTTGATGGACGCAGCACCCTGCTTCGAGTAGGTGTCGATGACCGCCTGGGCGACCTCGAAGGGGTGCCGCGACAGCTTCATCTGCTCGACGGGGTTCAGCTCGCCGATGTTGCGGTAGGGCTTGATGAATTTCAGCCCGCGGTCGCGTCGGCCGCGGAACTCCATTCCATAGGGATTGTCCAGGTCACGCGCCACTAGATGTGCAGACCGCACTCGGACTTGTCCGCACCGGCCCAACGCCCAGCGCGTGCGTCTTCCCCTTCGGCCACCGGTCGCGTCGTTGGCGCGCACCCGATGGAGCGGTACCCCTGGGAAATCAGCGGGTGCTGCGGCAGCTCGTGGTCCGCCAGGTAAGAAAAGATGTCGTCCTCGGTCCAGGTCGCCAGGGGATTGATCTTCACCAGGCCGAACCCGGCGTCCCAGCTGACGATCGGCGCATCGGCGCGGGTCGGACCGTCAGACCGCTTGAGTGACGTGAGCCACGCCCGCTTCCCGTCGAGGGCCCGTCGGAGCGGTTCCACCTTGCGGAACTGGCAGCACTGGTCGGTCCCACAGGGGTAGGCGGCCGCTTCGGGCCCCGGCTTGGTCACGGTGAGGTTGAGTCCGTAGCGCTCCCGCATATCGTCGACAAAGGCCAATGTCTCGGGAAAGTGTGCCTCCGTGTCCAAGAAGACGACCTCAACAGCCGGTGCCACTTTGGTGACCAGGTCGATCAGCACAATGTCCTCGAATGAGGCTGCGAGCACCAGGGAGTCGCCGAACGACTCGACGGCCCAGCGGATCGCCGCACTCGCGGGGGCGGCTTCGAACTCTTGGCTGACCGCGGCAAGATCCTCAGGGGTCCACTGCTGGTCGCTCACGTTGATCTCGGCCACAGCTCCCTCACCTTCTCCACGGGGCGATCGGGCCGTTTCGGGGGCCCGCTCCCGGCGCTTGACGCCCGTCCGAATGCAGGCTCTACTATACATGACCAAAATGGTCATGATTTGAGAGGCCCCATGGACACCGCACCCGCCTTCCGTTCTCCGCAGGACCACGCCGCATCCGGCTCTGTCGCGGCCCGGCCCGGTGGATCGGTCACTGCCCTCGTCAGGCCCGTCGAGCGACCGCTCGGCCACCTCGATCTTCTGGAGTCACTCGCCATCTTCATCATTCGCGAGGTGGCCGCCGAATCGGAGCGACCGGTCCTCCTCTTCAGCGGCGGCAAGGATTCGGCCGTCTTGTTGCACCTGGCCGCCAAGGCCTTCAAGCCCGGGAAGATCCCGTTCCCGGTGCTCCACGTCGACACGGGCCACAACTTCTCCGAGGTGCTCGAGTACCGGGACGCCCAGGTCGAGGCCGAAGGGGCCCGCCTCATCGTCGCCAGCGTGCAGGACTCCATCGACCAGGGCCGGGTGGCGGACCCCGGACCGATCGCGTCACGCAATCGACTGCAGACCACGACGCTGCTCGACGCCATCAACGCACACGGGTTCGACGCGGCGTTTGGCGGGGCACGCCGGGACGAGGACAAGGCCAGGGCCAAGGAGCGGGTCCTCTCCTTCCGCGATTCGTTCGGGCAGTGGGACCCCAAGGCCCAGCGGCCTGAGCTGTGGCAGCTCTACCAGGGCAGCGTGCGGCCGGGAGAGCACTTGCGCGCCTTCCCGCTGTCGGACTGGACCGAGCTCGACATCTGGCAGTACATCCGCCGCGAGCACATCGAACTGCCTTCCATCTACTACGCGCACGAGCGTGAAGTGGTCGAGCGTGACGGCATGCTGCTCGCCATCAGTGCATGGGTGAGTCCGTCGGACGGCGAGGAGATCCGAAAAGAGACGGTGCGCTTCCGCACTGTCGGCGACGCCACGTGCACCGGTGCCGTCCGTTCCGATGCCGACACGGTCGAGGAGATCATCCGCGAAGTCTCAGCGTCGAGGATCTCCGAGCGCGGCGCGACGCGGGCCGACGACCGCTTCTCCGAGACCTCCATGGAGGATCGCAAGCGTGAGGGGTATTTCTAGACCCATGACCACGTTGCCCGGCTCCCCGCCGGCCGGCGGTCCAGAGCTTGGCGGGGACACCATGGACCTTCTGCGGTTCGCCACGATCGGATCGGTGGACGACGGCAAGAGCACTCTCATCGGTCGGCTGCTCTTCGACACCCGGCAGCTCTTCGACGATCAGCTCACGGCGATCGAAACCGCTTCGGAGCGACGCGGCCTGGGCGAGGTCGACCTGTCCTTCGTCACTGACGGGCTGCGGGCCGAGCGCGAGCAGGGCATCACCATCGACGTCGCCTATCGCTACGCGGCGACTCCCCACCGGAAATTCGTCATCGCCGACTGTCCGGGACACATCCAGTACACCCGCAACATGGCCACGGGCGCGTCGACGGCCGACCTTGCGCTCGTGCTCGTCGATGCGACATCGGGTTTGCGCGAACAGTCGCGACGGCACATCTGCATTGCAGCGTTGCTCGGTGTGGACCAACTCGTGGTCTGCGCCAACAAGATGGACCTCGTCGGCTGGGACCGCTCGGCCTACCAGCGCATCGCAGATGAGATGGAGGCGTTGGCCCGTCGGCTCGGCATCACGTCATGCACTGTGATCCCCATCGCTGCCCTCCACGGTGACAACGTCGTGGCCCGTTCGGACGCGGCACCCTGGTACGACGGCCCCACGGTGCTCGATGCCCTCGAGTCCGCCCGGGCCGGTGGCTGGGCCGCTCAGCACGGTCTGAGCCCGGGCAGCGGCGCGAGACTGCCGGTGCAGTGGGTCCTCCGCCAGCCGGGCGGGGGCCGCAGCTACGCCGGGATGGTGAACGGCGGCCCGTTCCGGGTGGGCGACCCCGTCGTCGTGCTCCCACAGGGAGCCTCGACGACGATTCGCGCCATCGAGACGGCCGATGGCCCGCTCCAGCGTGCCGAGGTCGGACTCTCCGTCTCCATCCGACTCGAGGACCACTTGGACGTGTCGAGGGGCGACCTCATTGCGGCCGCCGAAGGCGCTCCGGAGGTCACCGACACGTTCGAGGCAACCGTCTGCTGGTTCCAGGATCGCCCGCTCGCCGTAGGGGACCGCCTGCGGATCAAGCACACGACGCGGGTCACCCCGGTCGTGGTCGAAGAGGTCAAGGGGATCTTCGACGTGAATGCACTCCGGGTGGTCGACGCCGATGAGCTCCGGGAGAACGACATCGGCGTCGTGACGCTGCGCACCGCCACGCCGCTCGCCGTCGACCCGTACGTGGCCGATCGCATCACCGGCAGTTTCGTGCTGATCGACGACCTCACCTTCGCCACCATCGCAGCGGGCATGGTCGGGCCGCCGCGACTCCATGACTGAGGCCTCGGCTCCCCCACCCTTCTACCCGGTCTCACTCGACGTCTCGGGCCACGCCTGCCTCGTCGTCGGAGGGGGCACGGTGGCCGCCCGCAAGGCGGGCACGCTGCTGGAGTGCGGCGCCGACGTGACCGTGATCGCATCCTCGTTCAGCGAGGACATGGAGGCGCTGGTTCCGTCTCTCCACGCCGCAGAGCGACGTCCCTATCGCAAGGGGGACGCGTCGACGTTTCGCCTTGTCATCACGGCTACCGGGATTCCCGACGTCGACGGAGCGGTGTACGCAGACGCCGAGGGCCACGGCATCTGGACCAACAGCGCGGATGACCTTGCACACTGCTCGTTCATCCTTCCCGCGGTACACCGGGACGGGGCGGTGACGGTGGCGGTCTCGACTGGCGGGCTCAGTCCCGCGCTCGCCTCGTGGCTCCGGACCCGCATCGCCGCCGAATACGGGAACACCCTCGGGACGCTGGCGCAGCTGCTCGGGGACGCGCGAGCGAACCTGAAGCGAGCGGGCTTTCGCAGCGACGCGGTGGACTGGGTCCGGTTGCTCGACGGCCCTCTCCCTGAGCTGGTCCGCGCCGGACACGTCGACGACGCCAAGGCAATCGTGCTGGCGGCGACTGGTTTGTAGCCGAACTCCCGGGCGGACTGCCGTCCCGCTCTCCGGCGAACAGCCTGACAACGCCACACCACGGCGCTGACAACGACGGGTCAATTGTCGTTGCTGGTAAGGCCAACTAGTCCTTTTGCCCCTGTCGGTGTTCCCAGCAACGCCTCATATTCGCATCAAGCACCACGCACGCCGCGACGTTGCGTGAGCGCGATGGGATCGCAGCACCAGGACACGGTGCACCTATGAGGGGGCGTAGATGAGACTGTCCATTGCTCGAGCGTCATCGGGTAGCCACACCCAGGGCGACACGATCAACCGGGATGACACGGGGTACGCGATGCACGGTGCCGGCTGGCGTCGGATGGCGCTCGCTTTGGCCGTCGTCCTCCTTCTCGGCTCCGTCGGCATCCTTGTCGGCTCGACGAAGCCGGCCGGCGCCGACACGCCTCTCTTCGCATCGGGGCAGGTCTTCGCCTCGGTCGGCAACTCCGCCGTCAGCGTCTACAGCCAGGGCTCGGGCAACCCGCTCATCACGCGCCTCAACGACGGGCTGCAAGAGCCCTACACCGCCGGGAGCGCGTTCGATTCGTCGGGGAACTTCTACGTGACCGACGACTTGACCGGAGACGTCAGCGAATACGCCCCTGACGGCACGCTCGACGGCGTCTTCGCCAGCGGCCTGCAGAACCCCCTTTCCCTGGCCTTCGACAATCAGGGCAACCTCTACGTCGGGCAACAGACCACGCCCTACATCGCAGAGTTCTCCAAGACGGGCCAGTTCATTCAGAACATCGGCCCATTGGCCACAGAGCTCAGCGGAGACGACTGGATCGCGCTCGCTCCTGACGAATGCACCGTCTACTACACCACTGAAGAGACCGACATCCTGCGCTACAACATGTGCACCAACCAGCAGCTGCCCAACCTCAATGTGCAGGCCTTCCCGACGTTCGACGCGTCGACGAGCTTGCCCGTGCAGGCCTTCCAGCTGCAGATCCTCCCCAACGGGAACGTGCTCGTGGCCGACTCGAACGCGGACATTTTGTTGGACCCGAACGGAAACGTCTTGCAGACCTACACCTGTGCGTCGCTGCCGGGGTGCCAGGGATCGCTGTTCGCCATGAGCCTCGATCCCGACGGCAATTCCTTCTGGACCGGAGACTCGACCTCGGGCGACGTGTGGAAGGTCGACATCGCCTCCGGTGACGTGTTGCAGCAGATCAACACGCATTCAGGGACGCTCTTCGGGCTCTCCGTCGACGACCAGATCGAGGTCGCCGCTCCCCCTCCGGTGACGAACACCGTGCCCTCGACGCTCACGGTCCAGCCCGTCACGGGGAACTTCTCGACGCCGACTCCCGTCTCCGCCGTGTTGACGAACCCGACCACCAGCATGCCGATCGTCAACGAGCCGGTGACATTCACCCTCAACGGATCCGAGTCGTGCACCGCCACCACCGATTCGACGGGTACCGCGACCTGTGACATCACGGCGGGCGAGCCGTCGAGCAGCTACACGCTGACCGCGACCTTCCCAGGCGACACGACGACATCGACCCCAATCGGCTCGAACAGCTCGACCAACACCTTCACGGTGAACCCGGACACCAGCGCCTTGACCTACACGGGCTCAACCGCTGCGGTGAACGGGCAGCCGACCACGCTGTCGGGCACGCTCACGACCGACACCCCCACCGCGGGGACGCCCCTGCCGACCAAGGTGGTCACCTTCACGGTCGGTTCGGGGACAACAGCGCAATCCTGCAGCGGGACCACGGACGCCAACGGAGATGTCAGCTGCCCCATCACCACGGTCGATCAGCCGAGCGGGACGGAACCGATCACGGCAACCTTCGCCGGCGACAGCTACGACACCCCGGTCACGACGACGAGCAGCCTCTCGGTGACCGAGCCCACGACGCTGACCGTGAATCCGACCACCGTGAGCTATGGCGACACGACCACCGTGTCGGGCACGTTGACCGATACGAACCTCAATCAGCCGGTCCCCAATGAGCCGGTCACCTTCACGGTGAACAACACTGAGACCTGCACCGGCACGACGGACTCCAACGGGCTCGCCTCGTGCACCGTGACGCCCGCCGAGTCGACCGGGAGCTACACGGTCAACGGTTCGTTCACCGGCGACGCGGCGCAGCCGGTCCCGTTGACGAGCAGCGCGAACTCGGCCGCCTTCGTGGTGACGCCCGCCGTCACCACGTTGACCTACACGGGCGACAACTCGACCACCAACGGCCAGCCGGTGACGTTGTCCGGTGTCCTCACGACCGGGAGCACGCCTCTCGCCAACCAGCCCGTCACCCTGACGCTGGGTTCCGGCGGCTCCGCCCAGACTTGCGCCGGGACGACGGGGGCCACGGGCGCCGTCAGCTGCACCATTCCGTCGGTCAACCAGCCGCTCGGGCCGAACCCGGTCAGCGCCACCTACCCCGGGACGAACAACTACCAGCCAGCCAGTGCGACGAGCACCGTCCAAGTGGGCCCGGCCCAGGTGTCCACCACTTTGACGGTGAGCTCTGCCACCGGGACCTACGGCAGTCCCACCACCGTGACGGGGACGCTGATCAACAACTACACCAACACGCCCGTGGCCGGAGAGACCGTCACCCTCAAGCTGAACGGGACCCAGTCGTGCACGGGCACGACCAACGCATCCGGTGTGGCGACGTGCACCATCACGCCATCCGAGCCGGGTGGCACGTACACGTTGAGCGGCTCATTCGGCGGAGACACGAAGACGGTGCCGACATTGCTGCCGAGTACTGGTTCGAACACGTTCGTGGTCACCAAGGCGCCCACGACGGTGACCTACACAGGGAGCACGTCCATCACGAGTGGGAATTCTCCCGTCCTGTCGGCGACGTTGACCAGCAACGGCTCACCGGTGCCCGGCCAAACCGTCACCTTCACCGTCGGCTCGGGAAGCTCGGCCCAGAAGTGCAGCGGGACAACCAACTCCGCCGGCAACGTGTCCTGCAGCATCTGTTCGTTCAACCAGAGCGCCAGCCCGCTTCCCGTCACGGTGGCCTACGGCGGCAACGGCTACTACTCGGGATCAACGACCTCGAAGTCGATCACCGTGAACACGCCGACGTCACTGTCGGTGAGCGCGGTCACCGGCGCCACCGGGCAGCCCACCACCGTCACCGGCACGTTGACGAACCAGGTCACGGGGCAGGGGATCAGCGGGCAGACCGTGACCTTGACGCTCAACGCGACACAGTCCTGCACCGCGACCACTGGGTACAACGGGAAGGCGTCGTGCTCCATCACGCCCAATGAGTCGGCTGGGACCTATCCGGTGACCGGTTCGTTTGCCGGGAACACCGGCACGTCGCCGCAGCTGCTCCCCAGCACGGGACACAACAACTTCGTGGTCACCCCGGCAACCACGAGCGTGACCTACACCGGTGCAACAACCGCCACGAACGGCTCGTCCGTGACCCTTTCGTCCACGCTGACCAGCGGCGGTACACCGCTGAGTGGCCAACCGGTCGTCATGACGCTGGGCACGGGAAGGACGGCACAGAGCTGCACCGCCACGACGAGCTCGTCCGGTGCGGCCTCGTGCACCATCGCAAGCGTCAACCAAGTCGTTGGCTCGGTTCCCGTCAGCGTGACCTATGCCGGAAACGGCTACTACCAGTCGGCCAGCACGTCGAGCACCGTCAGGATCGCCAACTGTGGCGGCAGCGGCGGGGGCGGCAGCGGCGGGCGGCGGCTGGTGGCGGCTACGGAGGTGGCTATGGAGGTGGTTACACCGAGCCGCCTCCGGTCGGTGGTGGCCGCGGCTGCGGCTGAGCCACGGGGCGCTGCTGCAATGGGCTGGCAACGGAAGCTGACAGAACGGGACCCCCGAGGGGGTCCCGTTCTCGTCTCCAGGTCAGGGCTGCGCCACCATGAGCACCGTTCCCGCGACCAGCAGGATCAACATCGCGACCGCCGCGCGCGACATGGAGGAGGCGTGCCCGTCCAGGGATCCATCGGAGGTCGGGTGTTGGTCCTCGTCCGCGGCCAGGACGACCTGCAGCCGCCGCTCGGCGGGCCACAGCAGTCCCTCGCCGACGAGGGCCACCCCACCGAAGAGAACAAGGCCCCCCACGACCCAACCCTGGCCGAGCGCGTAGGCGCCCTGGCTCATGGCGATCAGGACGAACCCGAAGACCGGGATGCCGTAGACGGTGCGCCCGGCCCAGTTGACCCCAGGTCGGAAATAGCGGCGGAGGGGTTCGGGCAGCGGCCGGGGCGATCCGAGCAGGTGGCGCAGCCGGGCGGCGGTCGCGGCAGCCGTCGCTGTCGTCACGAGCCCGACCACGACACAGGCCACATGGAGCAGCAGCACGATGTCGAAGGCCGCCCCGTCCGGCTGGTGATGCATGGGCGACATGTTCTCCTATATGTGAACCTGGGTGAACGTTCCGCGACGATGGCGTTTTCGCGGCCAGCGGAGCCTGTACCGTAGAGGTGGAGGCAAGAAGATGAGGTTATTTGCGATGTCGGCGGGCCGGAGAGCGCCCAAGAGCGTGGTCCGATGAACCAGTTGCGCCTCGATCCGTTGTCGGGTCGTTGGGTTGTCGTCAGCCCGGGCCGCTCGGAGCGGCCCTACTCGTTCGTGACCCGGACGCCCTGGGTGCCCGAATCCCTCGATCGTCCCTGCCCGTTCTGCCCCGGCAACGAGGAGGACACGCCGCCGGCGCTGGAGACCTACGGCCCGACGGGCCGCTGGCTGGTCCGGGTCGTGCCCAATCTCTACCCGGCCTTCGAGGGCGACGAGCCCTTCGTCGTGGCCAACCGGGGCCCGGTCTTCACCCAGGCCTCCGCCGGAGGCATCCACGAGATCCTCATCTTCTCCCCCGAGCACGACGCCACCCTCGGACAGCTGAGCCAAGAACAGGTCGAACTGGTGATGGCGGCGTTGCGTGACCGCCTGGAGGAGCACGCCTCGCAGCCGAACCTCCGCTACACGCAGGCCATCGTGAACTCCGGGCGGGAGGCGGGAGCATCGCTCGAGCACCCGCACGGCCAGTTGCTCGGCATGTCCTTCATCCCCCGCGAGCTCGCCGAGGAGCAGGCGCGCTTCGCCCGGTTCGTCGGCTCGTGCCTCCTCTGCACGACCATCGACGCCGAAGAGGACTCGACCGAGCGGGTGATCTACGCCAACGACCGGGTCGTCGTGGTCTGCCCCTTCTGGAGCGCCGTCCCGTACGAGATGCTCGTCATGCCCAGAGAGCACAACCCGCATCTGCACCGCAGCCCGACCGAGGATCTGATCGCCGTCGGCGAGGCGATCCGCCGGTCCCTGCAGCAGCTGGCCGAGGCTGTCGGGGATGTCGCGTACAACATCGTCTTCCACTCGGCTCCCTACCGGGTCGGCGAGCCGTACCACTGGCACGCGCACATTTGGCCCAAGGCGACGACCACCGCCGGGTTCGAGCTCGGCACCGGCGTCGCCATCAACGTGATCTCGCCCGAGGAGGCCGCTGAGACCCTCAAGGTCTCGGCCCTGGCCGTCTAGACCGCGGCGTCCCGCACCGAGCGGGCCAGTTCGAGGAACGACACCAGGCGACGCACCAAGTCCCGGTCGGGTCCGACCAGTCCCCCGATGCCCGGCGTGCCCAGGTAACCCGACACGAAGGCCCGACGGTTCCGCATTTCCCAGGCATGACCGAGCGCGGCGAGCCCGAGCCGGCCGGCGGGGTCACGCTCGGCCGCTGCCACGGTGCTGGCTCTGTGCATCGACCAGAGCAGATCAGCCACGTCTCCGAGCGGCGTGCGCAGGCTCACCCTGGCCTCCGGACCCAGCGCGCCCCCCGGTGCGCAATCGCTGACCACCCACCCCTGGTCGGTCCGGGCCGTGCGCCCCAGAAGGAAGTCACCGTGGGTGCGGATGACGGGGAGCCGCGCCTCGGACTCGCGGAGCCACTTCACCAGCTCGGCGACGCCCGGCGCCTCCAGCAACGAGGCGTCAGCGGCGGCGATGGTGGCCTCGGCCTGGTCGACCCAGTCGGCCACCGCTTCATGCTCCCGCTGGAAGGCCGTGTCGAGGGCCAGGTGCATGCGAGCGGTCATGGTGCCGAGCGCCCGCGCTTCGGCGCCGAAATCGCCCCCGGCCACCTCGGGCGATCCGCCGGATGCGTAGAAGTCGCGCAGAGAGGTCAATGCGAGTGCCCAGCCCCCGGAGCGGTCGGCCAGCGGCTCTTGGATCACTCCGAGGTCCCTGCCCTCCCAGACCCAGCGCACGAGCGGGGCGGCCACGTGGTTGAAGCCGGACTCGTCCAGAGCGACCATCAGATCGATGTCGGCCCGTGGCGTCTCGTCGAGCCAGGGGAACACAATGAGGTCGCCCCTGTCGCCGCAGTCGAGCACGGTGGCGTCATCGTCGTCGCGGAGGACTGCCACCGGCCCAGGACGGGCCTCCACGCCTCGCACCGTGGCAAGCAGCAGCCCCGCCAGTTGCGCGTCGCGCAGCGCGTCGGTGCACACGGCGAGGCCGTCCTCGTCGTCGAGGAGGCCGAGGGCCGCCTCCTCGCCCGCCCGGAGGAAGTGGGGCTCGTCGGTCACCCGCCGCAGGCCCACCACGAGGTGGGCACGCCGGTCCCCCACCCGGGCCACGATGTCGATCAGCCCGGGGCGGCCGGCCACGAGCACCTCGGCGCGCTCTATGGCGACGCCGCTGGACGGCGTCGCCCGGCGCAATCCCAGCCACGCCTCCGTCACCGTGCGCAGCCCGAGATCGCGCTGGTCCGTCACTCCGGCTCCGGCCTCTCTTCCAGCGCGAGGTCGAACCAGAGGAAGCCGTAGGGCGGCAGGGTCACGGCATAGGGCTCCTCCGTGATGAGGGGGAAGGGCACTCGCCCCAGCACTTCGTACGGCGTCGCGCCGGCCCATTTGGCCAGCGCCAGCTCGGCCGGCTGGGCGAAGCGGCTGAGGTTGTGCACGCACAGCACGGCCTGGTGCCGGTACACCGCTTCGTCGCCCTCGCTCTCGTTCCCGGCCGGGACGGTGCGGGCCAGCACGGTGGAATGGCCCCAGTCGAGCGCGCCGTCGACGGTCGGGCTCACCGAGGGGCCCGTGGTTGTCGACCCAGTCAGGATGTCCGCCACCTCGCCCGAGCGCATGTAGGCCAGGACGGACGGGTTGGCACACGGGAGGACCTCCATGGCGCCCACACCCATCACCGGGAGCGCACGCCGCTCGGTCAGCATGCGCCGGAGCCAGTGCAGGAACGATCCCTGGTTCCGCAGCTGCGCCTCCACGTTGAGCGCGCTGAAGCCGTAGACGGGGTCCATGAGGGGCGGCAGATAGAGCTGGGCGAAATCCGCCTTCGAGAAGCCGCCGTTCCGGTCGGGCGACCACTGCATGGGCGTGCGCACGGAGTCCCGGTCACCGAGGTAGATGTTGTCACCCATCAGGAGCTCGTCGCCGTAGTAGATCACCGGGCTGCCGGGCAGCGACAGGATCAGGGCGTACAGCAGCTCGGCCGTGCGCCGGTCGTTGTCGAGGAGGGGGGCCAGCCGGCGCCCGATCCCCATGTGGCGCTTCATCCTCGGGTCCTTGGCGTACTCGGAAATCAGGTAGTCGCGCTCCTCTTCGCTCACCTGTTCGAGCGTCAACTCGTCGTGGTTGCGCAGGAAGATGGCCCACTGGCACGCATCGTCGATGACCGGGGTCTGGGCGAGGATCTCCGTGATCGGGTACCGCTGCTCGCGCCGCACGGCCATGAACAGGCGGGGCATGAGGGGGAAGTGGAAGCACAGGTGGCACTCGTCGCCGTCGCCGAAGTAGTCGGCGACGTCGCTCGGCCACCCGTTCGCCTCGGCGAGCAGGATGCGGCCCGGGTAGTCGGCGTCGATCTGCTTGCGAATGCGCTTGATGAATGTGTGCGTCTCGGGGAGGTGCTCCCCCGAGGTGCCGTCGCGCTGGTACAGGTAGGGCACGGCGTCGAGCCGGAACCCGTCGAACCCGAGGTCGAGCCAGAAGCGCACGAGGTCGATCATGGTGTCGGCGACTTCTGGGTTGTCGTAGTTGAGATCCGGCTGGTGGTGGTAGAAGCGATGCCAGTAGTACTGCTGGCGCGTGTCGTCCCACGTCCAGTTCGACCGCTCGACGTCGGTGAACACGACGCGAGCATCCGGCCACTTCTGGTCGTCGTCGTTCCACACGTACCAGTCGGCCTTGGCGTTGTCCCGCGACGAACGTGACTCGACGAACCAGGGGTGCTCGTCACTGGTGTGGTTCATCACGAGGTCGGCGATGACACGGATACCCCGGCGGTGCGCATCCTCGAGGAATGCCACCAGGTCGCTGATGCTGCCGTAATCGGGGTGGACATTGAAGAAGTCGCTGATGTCGTACCCACCGTCGCGGAAGGGCGACGGGTAGAAGGGCAGCATCCAGATGCAGTCGATCCCGAGCCATTCCATGTAGTCGAGCTTCTCGCGCAGGCCGCGCAGGTCACCGGTGCCGTCATTGTTCGCATCGTGGTAGCCCCGGATGAGGACCTCGTAGAACACGGCGTGCTGGAACCAACGCGTCGAGGGGTCGAAGCCCTCGCTGGAACTGACGGGAATGGGCGGAGAACTCAAGGCCTCACCGCCCGACGAACGTCGCCTTGCCCGGGCCGTTCTCGCGGAACGACGTGATCCCTCGTGCGGCGTCCTCGGTCCCGGCCACGGTCACGAAGGCCGCCTGCTCGAAGGTCAATCCGCCGGCCAGCGTGGTGTCGAGCCCACGGTCGATGGCGGACTTGGCCAGACCGTGCGCCACCACCGGTCCGGCGGCGAGCTCGGCGGCCCAGTTGAGTGCCGCCTCGAGGACGAAGTCGGGCGCCACGGCCCGGTTCACGAGCCCGATCGACACGGCCTCCTCAGCCCGGACCTGGCGACCCGAGAAGATCAGCTCCTTGGCACGCGACGACCCGATGAGCCGGGGCAGGCGCTGCGTGCCGCCGCCGCCGGGGATCACTCCGAGCAGGACCTCGGGCAGGCCAAAGCGCGAGTCCTCGGCGCAGACACGGAAGTCGCACGCGAGGGCCAGCTCGAGCCCGCCGCCGAGCGCGTACCCGTTGACGGCGGCAATGGTGGCCCGGGGCACGGCGGCCAGCGCGCCCAGCGCGTCGGCGAAGCTCGCGCCCACAGTGTCGGCGCCGTCGCCGAGTTCGACGATGTCGGCCCCCGCGGCGAAGATCTTGCGCCCGCCCCAGAGGACGACCGCGCCGGGCGGGTCGTCGTGCAGTCCCAATGCCACGGCCTGCAGCTGCGCCAGCACGGCGGCGGACAGCGCATTGGCCTTGGGGCGGTCCAGCCGGATGAGCGCAACGTTGTCGGGGCGGCGCTCCACCGTCACGTACGTCTCAGGCATGGCCGCACCGTATCGGCTCCGGACGGCTCATTCGGCGAGCAGCCCATCCGCGGCCTGATAGGGGTCGAGCTCGCAGGCGGCCAGGGCCTTCACCGCCGTGGAGAACTCCTCTCCCGCCACCAGTTCGTCCACCTTGACCTCGGTCCGCGCCAGCAGCACCCGGCGCAACTCCTGCGCCACCCGCTCGGTCCGGCGGACCGCCAGCTGGCCCGAGTGCTCCAAGTGGTCACGGTGGCGGGCGACGGCATGCCACAGCTCGGCGACGCCTTCCACGTTGGTCGCCGTCGTCTCGATGATCTCGGGACGCCAGGCTCCTGGCCGGGCCAGGTCGAGCATCTGTTCGAGGTCGCGGCGGGCCTCACGCACCCCTGGTCGATCCGCCTTGTTGATGACGAAGACGTCGGCCACCTCGAGCAGCCCTGCCTTGCTGGCCTGCATGGCGTCACCCCAGCCCGGCGTGACGACCACCACCGTGGTGTCGGCCGCGGACGCGATGTCGACCTCCATCTGCCCAACCCCGACCGTCTCGATGATGACCACCCCGATACCCGCGGCGCCGAGCAGGCGCACGGCATCGGGCACGGCGAGCGACAGTCCGCCGAGATGCCCGCGCGTCGCCATGGAGCGGATGAACACCGTGGGGTCGAGCGCGTGCTGGCCCATGCGCACGCGATCACCCAGGATGGCGCCGCCGCTGAAGGGAGAGGTGGGGTCGACCGCCAACACCGCCACCTGGGGGATGGCCGCCGCCTCGGGCCAGCCGCCGCGGACCTCGGTGATGAGGCCGTCGGTCAAGGTGGACTTCCCGGCGCCCGGTGCGCCGGTCAGCCCGACGGTGAACGGCACGTCGGCGCGGTAGGCCAGCTGGGCGACGGCCGTGGCCGTCTCGCCGCCCCGCTCGACATAGGAGAGGAGCCGGGCCAACGCCACGCGGTCGTCCGCCTTGGCCCGCTCGAGCAGCGCCGCCGGGTCGGTGGGCAACGGTTTCACCGGCGGCTCACCTTGGCGCCCAGCGAGCACAGCGCGCCGGCGAGGTCCTCATAGCCGCGGCCGATGTGATGGGCGCCGCTGACGACCGTCTCCCCGTCGGCGACGAGGCCGGCCAGGACCAGGGCCACGCCGGCCCTGATGTCAGGGGCGCGCACGGGGGCGCCCGACAGCCGGCGCACGCCCCGGACGACGGCATGGTGGCCCTCGGTCCGGATGTCCGCGCCCATGCGCCGGAGCTCCTCGACGTAACGGAACCGGCCGGAGAACAGATTCTCGGTGAGGATCCCGACGCCGTCGGACACCGTCAGCATCGCCACGAGGAGCGGGCTGTAGTCGGTCGCCACCCCCGGGTACGGGAGGGTGGCGATGTCGGCGGCCACCAGCCGGGCGCCCGCACTGGCCCGAAGGCCGTGGGGGCCCATGTCGGTGGCCACCCCCATCTGGTTCACCTTGCGGAGGAGCATCTCCATGTGATCGGGCCGGGCGTCGGCAATGGTGACGTCGCCGCCTGCCATGCCGACGGCGGCCAGGTAGGTGGCCGCGACCACCCGGTCGGGCACGACCGCGTGGCGGGTGGGCTGGAGCGACTCCACACCCTCGATCTCAATGCGCGACGTGCCCGCGCCGCGGACGACCGCCCCCATGTCGCAGAGCATGGAGGCCAGGTCGGCCACCTCGGGCTCCTTGGCCGCATTCTCGATCACCGTCGTGCCCTTGGCCAGCACCGCCGCCATCAGCAGGTTGTCCGTCGCCGTGTGACTCGGGTACTCCAGGACCACCCGGGTGCCGACCAGGCGGCCACCCGGCACGGTCCCGCGGACCTCCCCGTGGGAGGTCTCGAAGTGCGCGCCCATGGCACTGAGGCCGTTGAGGTGGAAGTCGATGGGCCGGTAGCCGAAGTCGTCCCCGCCGGGCAGCGGCACCCGCACGGAGCCGCAGCGGGAGAGGAGCAGCCCGAGGACGACAACCGACGCCCGCATCTTCTCGAACAGCTCGAACGGGCCCGATGGCACCAGGTCCCCCTCGGGCGGGGTCGTGACGCCGAGATCCCCGTTGTCGAGGCG
This sequence comes from uncultured Acidimicrobiaceae bacterium, assembly GCA_963753115.1. GTDB lineage: Bacteria > Actinomycetota > Acidimicrobiia > Acidimicrobiales > RAAP-2 > Bog-473. The sequence continues at coordinate 26,745 of CAVWBB010000030.1, read as the reverse complement.
CTCCACGCGTGCCCCCATGGCACGCAACACCTCGGCCATGGTGTCGACGTCAGAGATGCGAGGGACGTTGGACAGCACCGTGCAACCCTCGGCCAGCAGGCAGGCCGCCATCAGCTTGAGAGCTGAATTCTTCGCCCCGCCTGCACTGACCGTGCCCCGGAGCGGCCCGTTGGCCTCGACCACGATCTGATCCACGACCTCAAGTATCGCGGCTGGAGCCGCACCGGACCGGCAAGCGGGGATCTGCGACCAACTATGGTCAAGGCCAGTGGTGACGTCGCGCCAAGCCCCGGACCGGAACCTCGCCATGGATCTCGTGCGGGTCACCGAGGCGGCGGCGATGGCAGCCAGCCGCTGGATGGGCCGGGGGGACAAGCTGGGCGCCGACGGGGCCGCCGTCGAGGCCATGCGGACCGTCCTGTCCAGCGTGCCGATGGACGGGATCGTCGTCATCGGCGAGGGCGAGAAGGACAATGCGCCGATGCTCTTCAACGGGGAGAAGATCGGCGACGGCACCCCCCCGCTGACCGACATCGCCGTGGACCCCATCGACGGCACCACGCTGACCGCCCAGGGCCGCGGTGGTGCGCTGGCGGTCATCGCCGTCGCCGAACGCGGCGCCATGTTCGACCCGGGCCCCTGCGTCTACATGGAGAAGCTCGCCGTGGGGCCCCGGGCCAAGGGTGCGTGCGACATCCGGCGTACGCCGACCGAGAACCTCCACGCCCTCTCAGAGGCCCTGGGCCGTCCCGTCCGCGATCTGACGGCCGTGATCCTCGACCGGCCCCGCCACGACGCCTTGGTGGCCGAGGTGCGGGCCACCGGGGCCCGGATCCGGCTCATCTCCGACGGCGACGTCGCGGGGGCCATCGCCACCGGGTGGCCCGGCGCGGGGACCGACATCCTGCTGGGCATCGGGGGCACGCCCGAGGGTGTCATTGCCGCGGCCGCCTTGAAGTGCATGGGCGCCGAGATCCAGGGGAGGCTCTACCCGCGCAACGAGCAGGAGCGGGCCGCCGCGGACGAGGCCGGCTACGCGCTCGACGCCGTGCTGACGACCGACGACCTCGTGCAGGGGAACAACTGCTTCTTCGCCGCCACCGGCATCACCGACGGCGAGCTGCTCCAGGGCGTCCAGTACCACGAGTTCGGAGCCTCCACGCAGTCGCTGGTCATGCGCTCCAAGTCGGGGACGTTGCGCAAGATCGACGCCAGCCACGCCTTGGCCAAGCTGGCGGAGTACAGCTCCATCTCGTTCGGCTAGGCCCGCCTCGCCGGCAGCCGGTCCCGGCCGCCGGAATCGCTAGGCGGCGGCGTTGTCGGCGGCCACGCTGAGCCGGAGCTCAGCCCGGGCCAGGGCGCCCTCCGCCTCGGCCAGCTCCACGTCCTCCTCGAGGTCCTCAGCAGCGGCCGGACCGCGTCCCGATCCGAGCTCGCCGACCCGCTGGGCCGCCCGCTCGCGAGCCTGCTCGGCCCGGGGCACGTCGATCTCCGAGGCCAGCTCGGCGACGCCGGCCAGCACCGTCACGCGGGTCGACAACCCGGGCAGCGGGCCGTCGCCCTCGGCCAGGCCCGCCGCAGCGCCGGGGCTCGTGTCGACCTGGAGGAACCCGCCGTGCACCGCCAGGCGCACCAGCGTGCCCTCGGCCTGCTCGACCTTCACCTCGCAGTGCACGACATCGCCCACCAGGGGCGTATGGCCGTCGAGGACCGTGAGGTCCCCTTCGGAGGTGGCCAGCACGATCGAGGTCGCGCCACCGGCGAAGAGGGACTGCTCGGGCGTGACGATCTCCACGCCGAAGACACCGTCGGCCACTAGCCCGCCTCAGCCTCGAGCGTCCGTGCCTTCTCGAGCACGGACTCGACGCCGCCGACGTTGAGGAACGCCTGCTCGGGCACGTTGTCGAGGTCGCCGTTGGCCAGGGCCTCGAACGACTCCACCGTCTCGTCGATCGGCACGAAGATGCCGGGGACGCCGGTGAAGACCTCGGCCACGAAGAACGGCTGCGACAAGAAGCGCTGGACCTTGCGGGCCCGGCTCACCGTCACGCGGTCCTCCTCGGACAGCTCGTCCATGCCGAGGATGGCGATGATGTCCTGCAGCTCCTTGTAGCGCTGCAGGATCTCCTGCACGCGGCGGGCCACGGCGTAGTGGCGGTCCCCCACGATCTCGGGGGCCAGGATGTTCGACGTCGAGGCCAGCGGGTCGACGGCCGGGTAGATGCCCAGCGCGGCGATCTGGCGTGACAGCTCCGTCGTGGCGTCGAGGTGGGTGAACGTGGTGAACGGCGCCGGGTCGGTGTAGTCGTCCGCCGGCACGTACACGGCCTGGAGCGAGGTGATCGACTTCCCCTTGGTCGAGGTGATGCGCTCCTGCAGCTCGCCCATCTCGTCGGCCAGCGTGGGCTGGTAGCCCACGGCGGAGGGCATCCGGCCCAGAAGGGTGGACACCTCGGAGCCGGCCTGCACGAAGCGGAAGATGTTGTCGACGAAGAGCAGCACGTCCTGGTTCTGCACGTCACGGAAGTACTCGGCCATGGTCAGCGCGGCCAGGGCGACCCGGAGGCGGACCCCGGGCGGCTCGTCCATCTGGCCGTACACGAGTGCGGCCTTGTCGATGACACCGGACTCCTGCATCTCGATCCACATGTCGGTGCCCTCGCGGGTGCGCTCACCCACGCCGGCGAAGACCGACACACCACCGTGCTGCTGCGCGACCCGGTGGATCATCTCCTGGATGATGACGGTCTTCCCGACACCGGCGCCGCCGAACAGGCCGATCTTGCCGCCCTGCACGTACGGCTCGAGCAGGTCGATCACCTTGATGCCCGTCTCGAACATCTGGGCCCTCGGCTCCAGCTGGTCGAACGCCGGCGCACTGCGGTGGATCTCCCAGCGCTCCTCGATCCCCTCGATCTTGTCGGTGTCGAGCGGCTGGCCCAGGACGTTGAACACGTGGCCGAGGACCGCGTTGCCGACCGGGACGGAGATCCCACGGCCGAGGTTGCGCACGGCCGCGCCGCGGACGAGCCCGTCCGTCTGCTGCATGCAGATGCAGCGGACCCGCCCGTCACCGATCTGCTGGGCCACTTCGGCCGCGACGGTGTGGGTGGATCCGTCGAGCTCGATGTCGAATTCGACCTCGAAGTTGATCTCGGGCAGGGCGTGCGGGGGGAACTCGACGTCGATCACAGGCCCGGCGATGGCGACGACCCGCCCTTCTTCGAGCGCGCGTCCCGCGGTGGCGTCCCTCTGTGCGGTGCTGGTCATGCGGTCAAGCTCCCTTCGATTGGCGGAGCGCCTCGGCCCCGCCGACGATCTCCATGATCTCGGTGGTGATGGCGTCCTGACGGGCGCGGTTCATGACGCGGGTCAGGGTGCGGACGAGCTCGTCCGCGTTCTCGGTGGCGGCCGCCATGGCCCGCTGCTGCGCGGTGAAGAAGGAGGCCGCGCCCTCGAGCAGCGCGGCGAAGATCTCCGCCTCCAGCGCCCGTGGGGCCAGCTCGGCCAGCAGCGTGGCGGGCTCGGGCTCGAACTCGGTGTAGCCCTCGAGCGACCCCTCCTCGGCGTGCTGATCTTCTTCGTCGACGTCCTCGGGCAGCGGCAGGGGCAGCATCTGCATCTGCTCGACACGCTGGGTACCGGCGGAGATGAACCGCGTGGACACCATCTGCACGAGGTCGATGTCGCCGGCCACGAACGGGGCCGCCACGACGGCGGCGATGTGCCGGGCGTCGCCGAACTCGGGCCGGTCGGCCAACCCGGTGAAGGACTGCGCCACGTCGATGCCGCGGAAGCGGAGGTACGACGGGGCCTTCTTGCCGACGGACCACACGGTGACCTCGGTGCCGGCGGCCCGGTGCTCGGCCACGATGCGCTCGGTCAGGCGCAGGACGCCCGAGTTGTACGAGCCCGCCAGGCCGCGTTCACCGACGATGGCGAGGATCCCGACGTGATCGGGTGACTCCGGCGTGCCGAGCAGCTTCGTGGCCGCCACGGGGTCGGCTGCGGCGGCGAGCCGGAGCACGCGCTCCATGCCCTCGCGGAAGGGGCGGTTCGCCGCGATCCGGTTCTGGGCGCGCACGATCCGCGACGCGGCGATGAGCTCCATCGCCTTCGTGATCTTCCTCGTGGACTGCACACTGCGGATACGACGCCGCAGAATGCGCTCTTGGCCTCCGGCCATGCGTCAGTCGACCTTCCCCATGTCGAATCCCTCGAGGAACGTCGTCATGCCCTTGTCGAGCTCGTCGCCCTCAGGCATGGCACCGGTGCTGCGGATCGTGTCGAGCACGGCCGGGTGGTTCGCCCGGAAGTACTCGATGAGCTCGCCCGCGAAGCGGCGCACCTCGCCCACCGGGACGGTGTCCGTCCAGCCCTTGGTCCCCGCATAGATCACGACGACCTGCTCCTCGACCGGCACCGGCTCGTTCTGGTGCTGCTTGAGCAGTTCGGTGAGGCGGTAGCCCCGGTCGAGCTGTGCCTGGGACACGCGGTCGAGCTCGGAGCCGAAGGTGGCGAACGACTCGAGCTCGCGGAATTGCGCCAGGTCCAGCTTGAGCGTCCCGGAGACGTTCTTCATGGCCTTGACCTGGGCTGCGCTGCCGACCCGGCTCACTGAGTTCCCGACGTTGATGGCCGGCCGGATACCCGAGTTGAAGAGGTCGGTCTCAAGGAAGACCTGCCCGTCGGTGATGGAGATCACGTTGGTCGGGATGTAGGCCGAGATGTCGCCCGCCTTGGTCTCGATGATGGGCAATGCGGTGAGCGACCCACCACCGAGCTTGTCGGAGAGCTTGGCCGCCCGCTCCAGCAGCCGCGAGTGCAGGTAGAAGACGTCGCCGGGGTAGGCCTCGCGACCTGGTGGGCGCCGGAGGAGGAGGGAGACGGACCGGTAGGCCTCGGCCTGCTTGGAGAGGTCGTCGTAGATGATCAGCGCGTGCTCGCCGCTCTCCATCCAGTGCTGGCCCATGGCGCAGCCGGCGTAGGGCGCCAGGTACTTGTAGGGAGCGGGGTCCCCCGCCGAGGCGACCACCACGACGGTGTACTCGAGTGCCTGGTGGTCCTCCAGCGTGGCCACCGTCTGCGCCACCGACGAGTTCTTCTGCCCGATGGCGACGTAGATGCACTTCACGCCCTGGCCGCGCTGGTTGATGATGGTGTCGACGGCCACCGTGGTCTTGCCGGTCTTGCGGTCGCCGATGATCAGCTCGCGCTGCCCCCGGCCGATCGGCGTCATGGCGTCGATCGCCTTGATGCCGGTCTGCAGCGGCTCGCTCACCGGCTGGCGGCCGACGATCCCGGGAGCCTGCACCTCCATGCGGCGCGTCTCGGTGGTGTTGATCGGGCCCTTGCCGTCGAGCGGCTCGCCCAGGGCGTTCACGACGCGGCCGAGCAGGGCATCGCCCACCGGCACCGTCTGGATGCGCCCTGTGGCCTTGACCGTCTGCTCCTCTTCCAGGGAGTCGACCTCGCCCAGGACGACGGCACCGATGGTGTCCTCGTCGAGGTTGAGCGCGAGCCCCAGGGTGCCGTCCTCGAACTCGAGCAGTTCGTTCACCGCGGCGCCGGGCAACCCCGAGACCCGGGCGATCCCGTCGCCGACCTCGACGATGCGCCCGATCTGCTCGGTGCCCACGGCCGGGGTGTACTCCTCGACATGGCGCTCCAGCGCCTTGGTGATCTCACTGGCGTCAATCGTGAGCTCTGCCATCACTCTGCTCCCTCTGTCTGGTCCTTCGAACTGTGCCCTCGGGCGAATCCGGCCGGCTCCCAGCCGGCCGGGGCGAAGTGCTCGCGTAGTGCGTCGATGCGGCCCCGGGCCGTGGCGTCCACCTGGAGGTCGCCGATCCGGATCAACGCGCCGCTGAGCAGCGACTCGTCGACCTCGACCTGCAACTCCACGGGGCCGCCGGCCAGCGAGCCGAGCGATTCGGTCAACTCGTGCTGCTGCGCGTCGTCGATCGGCGCCGCCGCCCGCACGCGGGCGATGCGCCAGCCCCGTGCCTGCGCGGTGAGCTCCACCAGGAAGTCCAGGGTGCCGACGATGTCCCGGGCCCGGCCCCCGGTCACGGCGTAGCGGGCCAGCGAGAGGCTGGCGGTCGGGATCTTGCCTTCGAGCAGCTGTGTGACGAGGCCCTGGCGGGCCGCCACGTCAAGATCGCGGTCGGACAGGGCCGAGCGCAGCGCCGGTGTGGCCGCCACGATCCGGGCGAACCGGAACAGGTCGTCCTCGAGCGACTCCAGCTCGGCGGTCGACATGTCCTCGTGCACGGCGGTGGCGAACCCCCCGACCCGTTGGCGGGACTGCAGCAGGCTCAACCCGGGCTCGTCGTCCTGCCCCTCGTCGAGGTGCCGCACGTGGGTGCTGACCCAGCCGAGGGCGGCGGGGACCTCGGGGGCGGCGACCACCCCGCAGGCGTAGGCGGCCAGCCGGCGTGCCGCCGGCAGGACCTTCCCGTCCAGCAGGTCGAGCAGGACGGCACGGCGGGCCGGGCCGTGCACCGCGGTATCGGTCAGGGCCGCACGGAGCTGGGCGTTGGCCAGCACGAGCTGCTCAATCGCTTCAAGGTCGGCGGCCAGGCCCCCGAGCGCGGCCTTCCCGGCCGCCTCGGCCACGGCGGCCGTGTACCCCTGGAGCGCTGGGTTCACTGCCTGGCCCCGGTTCCGGCGGCGGCAGCGCCGCCGGCCGTGTCGGCGCGCAGCGCAGCGACAGCCTCTTCGATGAGGTCGTGGTGGGCCTGAGCGTTCACCTCACGCCCGATCACCCGTTCCACCACCTCCATCACGATCTCGCCCATGCGCGACGCCGCTTCGTCGACCGCCCGCTGACGGGCCAGGGCGATCTCGACGTCGGCATTGCCGACGATGCGCTCGTACTCGCCCTGCCCGCGGGCCTGCGCGTCGCTGCGCACCTGCTCCGCCGTGCGGTTGGCGGTCGCGACGATCTCGCGCGCCTGCTGGCGTGCCTCTTCGAGCACGTTGCGGCGCTCGTCGTCAGCCGCCTCTGCGTCGGCCCGCGCCTTGTCGGCGGCCTCCAGCGACTCCCTGATCTTCTCCTGACGCTCCTCCATCGCCTTGTTGATGGGAGGCAGCACCCACTTGTAGAGGGCCAGGATCAGGACGATCGAGACGATCAGCTCAATGAAGAAGGTCCCATTGGGCAGAAGGAAAATGCCTGCGGTGGTCATGGTGCTCTCAATTTCAAGAATGTCCCCGTGAGGTAGACGGTGAGTTTGGTCGCGCTACGCGATGCTCTTGGCGGCGAAGACGTAGACGAACACCACCATGAAGAGCAGGTTGATGAAGTACATGGCCTCCACCAGGCCGACCGTCAGGAAGAAGTACTGACGGGCCTTGGCCTCGATCTCCGGCTGCCGTGCGATCGCGGCGATCGTCTGCGAACCGGCCAGGCCGTCACCGACCGCGGCACCGATGGCGCCTCCGCCCAGTGCGAGCCCGCCGCCGACCAGGGCGCCGGCGATGCGTACCGCACCTTCCATTGTGCTTGCTGCCATGTTTCCTCTCCTTTGTCGAGAACTTTGTCGAGAACGTGTTCGGAATAGTCGTCGGTTGCCCGGATCCTCAGTGAGAATCCCTGCTCATGCCCATCCCGAGGTACATGATGGTCAGGAGGGCGAAAATGAAGGCCTGGATGGCGCCGATGAACAGCTCGTCGAACGGCTTCCAGACTATGAGGCCGATCCACGACAGGTAGGGCGGAATCAGCGTGACGATCACGGTGATCATCAAGACGCCCGAGAAGATGTTGCCGAAAAGTCGGAACGTCAGCGTGATCGGCTTCGTGATCTCCTCAATGATGTTGATCGGCGTCAGGGCGGCGTACGGCTGCGCATAGTGCTTGAAATACCCCTTCACGCCCCGCGCCTTCACCGAGTTGTAGTGCACGGTGAAGAAGACGATCAGGGCCAGGGCGAGCGGCAGATTGACGTCGCCGGTGGGCGGAGCCAGGTACCCGGGGTCGCCGGTGGGGATGAAGGCAAGCCAGTTGCAGACCAGGACGAAGAGGCCGATGGTGACGCCGAGGCCGACGAAGGGCAGACCCTCCGGGCCGATGGCGGATTCGGCGAGATCCGAGACCTGACCGACGACGGTCTCCCAGAAGAGCTGCAGCTTCCCGGGGACGCCGGAGGTCGCCTTGACCCGCATGCGCAGACCGAGGCCGAGGACGATGGCGGCAGCGATGAGCGTGGTCCAGACGACGTCGAGGTAGATGGTCAGGCCGGCCACGTGCACGACGCCGTGGTGGTCGCCGATGGTGATGTTGCCGCTGGCGAGCACGAAGTGGTTCTTCATTGGATCCCCTGCGAGATGATGATGCGCCCCACGTTGACGACGAAGAGCAGCTGGAAGATGACGAGGCCGGCCACCGCGCCAATGCCCAAGGCACCGTTGAGGAGCAGGAGGCCGATGCAGATCAGCGTGATGATGCCCAGCCGGGTCACGCTCTTGGTCCCCATGGCCCGCCGGAGCACCTTGTTGTTGGTCTCACCGGACGTGTTGAGCTTGGCCACCCCGGCATCGAGGAAGCGGAGGTTGAGGATGGCGATGGTGAGGCCGATGACCAGGCCGAGCGCCGCCCACGGCACCGACAGCAGCATGGCGATGATGACCGCCGCCGCGCCCACGATGATGGCGGAGACGATGGTCCGGCGCAGCACCTTGGCCAGCGCGTTGCCCCCGAGGCCCGAGAGGCCGTCGAGCATGTTCACGCTCGCACCCCTACAGGTACGTGCGGATCTGCTTGATGACGCTGAGCGCGGCCACGGCGAGACCGAGGGCCAGACCCACCAGCAGGAACGCCGGCGCGGTGTGCAACGCGCTGTCCACCCAGATGCCGAGTCCCAACCCGATGCCCACACAGATGGCCGCGGCGAGCCCCATGCTGAGAAAGGCCATGGCACCTGGGAGTGGCCTGGGACCCCCTGGCTGGGACGAGCCCTCCGGTGCGCTCACCCGAACGGGCGCGCACGACGACGCTCACTTGACCACGCATGCGACTGCTGCCCCCTTATGCGGTGCGTGGCGCGCCGGAGTCCGTCGTCCGCGAGGCTGCCGGGGCGGCAGCGTCGGACGAGGCGAGGTGGACGGGGTACACAGGTCTCATCTTCGCATCCCGGCCCAGATGGCGTCCAAACGGTCAGGAAGGGAACTGGACCACCTCGCTGACTCGGCCGGCCTCCTCGGGGGACGCCGGAATTCCCTGGTCGAGTTGCTCGTCCTCGTCCTCCCCGTTTCCCCGGCGCAGCCCGGGGTGGAAGAAGGTGTACAGGGCCACACCGAGGGCGGCGGCGCCGATGGGGATGATGGCGTTGACCTGGTGCACGAAGAGGGGGAAGAGGAGAAGGCTCGACAGCACCGCGGTCCAGGCCCAGAGGATGATGACGCTGCGCCGCGGCCCGTGGCCCAGCCGCAACAGCCGGTGATGGATGTGCTCCTTGTCCGGCGTGTCGAACCCGGTCCCGCGCGCGGTGCGCCGCACGAATGCGAACGCCATGTCAACGAGCGGGACGCCGAGAATGAGGATCGGGATGAAGAGCGGGGCGAAGAAGAAGTAGGTCACGCCACTGATCGGCACGGCGGTCGGGACGCGACCGCCGATCACCATGGTCGATGCCGCCATGAGCAGGCCGAGGAAGTGCGCGCCGGCGTCACCCATGAAGATGCGCGCCGGGTTGAAGTTGAACGGCAGGAAGCCGAGACAGATCCCGCAGGCGATCACCGCCACCAGAGGCCCGATGTTGTCGCTCGGCAGGAGGCCGAGTCCCATGAGGCGGATCCCGTAGATGGCCAGCGCGCCCCCGCCGATCGCCACCACACCGGCGGCGAGTCCGTCCAGTCCGTCGATCAGGTTCACGGCGTTCGTCAGTGCGATCACCCAGGCTGCGGTGATGAGCGGGACGATGCCGGGGGTCAGGACGAAGAACCCCGCCAATGGGATCTTCAACTCGTACATGGTGACGCCGCTGAAGTAGAGGATGCTGGCGGCGAGCACCTGCCCCGCCATCTTCGCCGGAGCGGACATGTCGCGGACGTCGTCGATCAGCCCGACCGCGAACATGGCGCCTGCCGCCAGCACGACGCCGGCCATCTCGGGCGAGTCCTGGAAGATCGGGCGCAGCTGCGGCACGGCCGCGGCACCGAGCACCGCAACCAAGAATCCCACGAACATGGAGGCACCACCGCCGTAGGGCGTGGGCTTCTTGTGCACGGTGCGCTCGCCGGGATGGGCCACGTAGCCCACCCGCAGTGCGATGCGCTTGGCCGGGATCGTCAGGGCGGCGGTGGCACCCGCCGCAATCACCAGGACCAGGCCGTACCAGCCGATGTCGGGCATGCGTTAGGCCAGGAGATCGGGATACGGCGGGAAGGCGGCGCACAGTTCGGCAACCTCCGACCGCACCGCGTCGATCTCCCCCTCGTCGGTCCTGGCCTTGAGCGTGCGGACGATGAGGTCCGCCACCACTCGCATCTCGTCCGCCCCCATGCCCGCGGTCGTCTGCGCCGCCGACCCCAGGCGGAGGCCGGAGGTGAGGAAGGGCGAGCGTGGGTCGTCGGGAATCGTGTTGCGGTTGCAGGTGATGCCGGCCCGGTCCAGGACTTCCTGCGCTTCCTTCCCGGTGAGCTCCTCGTCGAAGGGCCGGAGGTCGACCAGCAACATGTGGTTGTCGGTGCCACCCGAGACGAGCCGGAACCCGTGCCCGGACAGCGCTTGCGCCAGGGCGGCGGCGTTGACGACGACCCGGGCGGCGTACTGGCGGAACTCCGGCCGGGCCGCCTCGGCGAAGGCCACTGCCTTGGCCGCGATGACGTGCTCGAGCGGGCCGCCCTGGAGCCCCGGGAAGACCGCGCTGTCGATCTTCTTGGCCAGGTCGGACCCGCACAGGATGGCGCCGCCGCGCGGCCCTCGCAGCGTCTTGTGGGTGGTGAACGTGACGACGTCGGCCACACCGACCGGGCTCGGGTGGGCGCCCCCGGCGATGAGTCCGGCCGGGTGCGCGGCGTCGAACATGAAGCGCGCGCCCACGGCGTCGGCGATCTCCCGGAAGGGCTGCGGGTCGATGGTCCGCGCATACGCCGTGGAGCCCGCCACGATCAGCGCCGGCTTCTCCGTCTTGGCGAGGTGGGCGACCTGGTCGAAGTCGATGACCTCGCCCGGGTTCGACTCGTCCGATGACTGTGGTGTGACCCCGTAGGACACGAAACGCCAGAACTTCGACACGATGGAGGCCGGCGACCCGTGGGTCAGGTGGCCACCGTGGTCGAGCCGCATGGCGAGAATGGTCGCCCCCGGTTCCAGCAGCGCCTGGTACACGGCCAGGTTGGCGTTGGCCCCCGCGTGCGGCTGCACGTTGGCGTGATCGGATCCGAAGAGCGTGGTGGCCCGGTCACGTGCCAGGTCCTCCACCTCGTCGATGATCTGGTTGCCGCCGTAGTACCGCCGGCCGGGGTAACCCTCGGCGTACTTGTTGGTCAGGACCGAGCCCGAGGCCGCCAGCACGGCGGGCGAGGTGAAGTTCTCGGAGGCGATCAGCTGGAGGGTCGTCTGCTGGCGGTTGAGCTCCTCACCGATGAGGTGCGCCACCTCGGGGTCGGCGGCCAACGCGGTCTCGTAGCTGCTCATGCAATCCCTTCGACTGAGCTGTGGGGGGCGATGGCGGGCCTCGGGATCTCCTCGAGGTCGAACCGGGCGTGATCCGAGCCGTCGGCACGCATGGGCACCGAGTCTACCGGCGCATCAGGGAGCCACCGTGGCGTGAACCGGTACGCTCCTCGGTCCATGGCGCTCGACCCGCGGACCCCCGTCGTGGTCGGGGTGGGCCAGGTGGCGACGCCCCCCGACGCCGGGCTCGACCCGGCGGCGCGGCCCGAGCCGCTGGACCTGATGACGGCGGCGCTGCTGGCTGCGGCCGAGGATTGCGACGGCGCCCCCAGCGGTGGGGCCGCCCCGGCCGGGCGCACGCTGATCGGGCGCGCCGACTCCATCCGGGTGGTGGCGTCGTTGGGCTGGCCCACTGTCAACCCGGCGCTGCTGGTGGCGGCGCGCCTCGGCTTCGCCGAGGGCGACGAGCCGGCCGAGCTCATGGTCTCGTCCATCGGGGGCAACAACCCCGAGGCGCTCATGCACGACGCCTGTCTCGCCATCGGCCGGGGCGAACGCGACGTGGTGCTCGTGACGGGTGCGGAGGCGATGTACGCCCGCGCGTTGGCGCGTCGCGACCCTGCCCGACCCTGGCTGGAGTGGGCCAGCCAGCCGGACGGCACACCGCCGGCGTCACTCTTCGGCGTGGAGAAGGCCGGCGCGACCGAGCTCGAGATGCAGCGCGGGGTCATTCTGCCGATTCACGCCTACCCCTTGTTCGAGAACGCCCTGCGCGCCGCCAACGGCTGGACGCTGCCGGAGCACCGCGCCCGCATCGGTGGCCTCTGGTCCCGTTTCAGCGAGGTGGCCGCCGCCAATCCCCACGCCTGGATCCGCGCCGCGCGCACCCCCGACGAGATCGTGACGCCGACGCCCGCCAACCGCATGGTGTCGCTCCCCTATCCCAAGCTGTGCACCGCCAACATGCAGGTCGACCAAGGTGCAGCCTTCATCGTGTGCTCGGTGGCGGCCGCCCGTGCCGCCGGCGTGCCCGAGGAGCGCTGGGTCTTCCCCCTGGCGGGTGCCGACGGCAACGACCACTGGTTCATCTCCGAGCGCCCGGAGCTGCACCGTTCCCCCGCCATCCGGCTCGCCGGCGCGGCGGCCCTGCAGCTGGCCGGGTTGGAGATCGATGCGATCGCTTTCGTCGACCTGTACTCGTGTTTCCCCGCGGTGGTGCAGATGGCGGCCAACGAGCTGGGGCTGGCCATCGACGATCCGGGCCGCCCGCTGACCTTGACCGGCGGACTGACCTTCGGTGGCGGCCCGGGGAACAACTACACCTCGCACGGCATCGCCCGCGCCGTGGGCGCGTTGCGCGACGCTCCAGGGAGCGCGGCGCTCGTGACCGGGCTGGGGTGGTACGCCACCAAACACTCCGTCGGGGTGTACGCATCACGCCCGCCTTCCGCACGCGATGGCCGCAGCGGATTTGCCTGGCGCAACGTGCAGCCCGCCGTCGACGCTCTGCCGCGCTGTGCGGTCGACCCGGACGCCACCGGAGCGGTCAGCGTCGAGACCTACACGGTCACCTTCGACCGCGACGGCGCGCCCGAGCGCGGCATCCTGGCCTGCCGCACGACCAGTGGCAGCCGGGCCTGGGGCAACGTGGTCGACGCGGACGCCCTCGCGCTGCTCTGCGCCGAGGAGGGCATCGGGCGCACCGGCACCTTGGCCGCCGACGGCATCGTCGCCCTCGAGGGGTAGCGCCGGCCGCCGTGCCGGTCGGGTTCTCGCGCTCCCCGGCGAACCTATGGTGCAGCGCATGGCCTCTGGGGCAGACGAACGGGTGCCCGGCGTGCGCTTCGTCGTCTCCGTCTACCGCGAGTTCGAACAGGTGGCCCGCCGAGGCGACCTGAGCATGGCCCAGTACCGCACCCTCTTGTACCTCCTGGGGGGCTCGCGGCGGGCGGGCGAACTGGCGGCTGCCAATGCGGTCACCAAGCCGACGGTCTCCGCCATGATCACCAGCCTGCGCCAGCAGGGCTGGGTCGCCGACGTCGTGGACGAGACGGGCGACGGACGGGTGACGCGCGTGGAGCTCACGCCGGCGGGGCGGGCCCGCCTGGCCCGTTTCGAGCACGAGCTGGCCGACCGTATGGACGAGCTGGTGCCCGGAGTGGACCGTGCCGAAATGCGCAGCTTCCTGCGGGAACTCGCCTCCGCCCACGCCGAGACCCGTGAGGAGCGCCTCGGTAGGGTCTTCGGAGCCGACCCATGAGGAGCCCGGGCTCATCGGTACGTTCCTCCCGGGGCCTTGTCACGGGGTCCCCACGGGCATATAGTTAGATTGATCTAACTATCTCCTCCTGGTGTCGGCCCGGGGGAGAGCGAGAGGCAGGGCAATGGCAGACACGGCACACGACCTCGTGGTCCGGAGCGGGCTGGTCGCCGACGGGCGGGGCGGCGAACCCGTCACCGCCGACGTCGCGGTGGACCGCGGGACCATCACCACCGTCGGGACGGTCCCAGGCCGGGGCACGGAGGAGATCGACGCCGCGGGACTGCTGGTCACCCCCGGCTTCGTGGACATCCACACCCATTACGACGGCCAGGCCACGTGGGACGAGCGCCTCACCCCGTCGAGTTGGCACGGCGTGACCACGGCAGTCATGGGTAACTGCGGCGTCGGCTTCGCTCCCGTCCGGCCGGATGCACACGCTCGGCTCATCTCGCTCATGGAGGGGGTCGAGGACATTCCCGGCGCCGTCCTCGACGAGGGGATCGTCTGGTCGTGGGAGACCTTCGGGGAGTACCTCGACGCTGTGGAGCGACGGCCCCACGACATCGACCTGTGCGCGCAGCTCCCCCATGGCGCCCTGCGCCTCTACGTCATGGGCGAGCGGGCCGCCCGGTTGGAGGAGGCAACGGAGGACGACATGGCCGCCATGCGCAGCCTGGCCACCGAGGCGATGCAGGCCGGGGCCGTCGGGTTCTCGACATCACGGACGCTGAACCACCGCACGGCCACCGGGGACCCGACGCCGTCGTTGCGTGCCAGCTCCGACGAGCTCGAAGCCATTGCGCTCGGCGTGGCCGACGCCGGCCAAGGCGTGGTGGAGCTGATCTCTGACTTCTGGCCCGACACCGAAGGCGAGTTCGAGCTGGTCCACTCCATGGTGGCGCGCAGCGGCGTGCCGCTCTCGCTCTCGCTGGCCCAGAACCACCGCCGGCCCGAGGCATGGCGGGATCTGCTGGGGCGGATCGAGGCGGCGGTGGCCGAAGGGCTGCCGATACGGGCCCAGGTCGCTCCGCGGCCCATCGGGCTGCTGGTCGGCCTGCAATCCTCCTACCATCCGCTGGCGGCCTTCCCATCGTGGGGGGACATGGTGACGCTGCCGGTCGCAGAGCAGGCACGTGCCCTGCATGATCCGTCGTTCCGGGCCCGGCTGCTGGCCGACATGGCGACGGACGACAGTCGCGAGGGCCGCGGCCGACGGCCGCGGCCGGTCGATTACGGGCGTCTGTTCCCACTCGGCGACGTGCCGGACTACGAACCCGCACCGGATGCCAGCGTGGCGCGGCGTGCCGCGGCGCAGGGCGTCGATCCCGCTGCGCTCCTGCTCGACCTGTTGTCGGAGGACGACGGTCGCGCCTTCCTGTACACGCCGTTCTCCAACTACGCCGACGGCAACCTCGATGCGTGTGGCGAGATGCTCGCGCACCCCGACACCATCCTCGGCCTCGGCGACGGCGGGGCCCATGTGGGCCTGATCTCCGACGCCAGCTTCCCGACCTACGCGCTCTCCCACTGGGCCCGGGATCGCCCACAGGGCCGCATGGAGGTCGGCCGTGTGGTGGAGCAGCTCACCAGCGCGACGGCAGGTGCCGTCGGCCTGGACGATCGAGGCGTCCTGGCCGCGGGGAAGCGGGCCGACATCAACGTCATCGATTTCGACTCCCTCCACTGCGAGAAGCCGGCTATGGCGTATGACCTCCCGGCCGGAGGCAAGCGGCTCCTGCAGGGCGCGCAGGGCTATCGCGCCACGATCGTCGCCGGAGCGATCACCTACCGAGACGGTGCGCCCACGGGCGCGCTGCCCGGGCGGCTCGTGCGCGGCGGCCGCGCCCACGGCCCAGCCGCCGCACCCAGAAAGGAGTCAGCATGACCACGAGGACGCCGACACGACACGAGCTGGAGCCCGCAGCCGAGTGGCGCGCCGCCGATGTCGCCGACCCGTCGGCTTGGACGCTGCGGCTGGACGAAGCCGACCATGCCGAGCTCCATGCAGCGCTGGCGACGGCGAAGAAGAAGAGCGCCGACCCGTTGGAGCTCGGGCGCGAGGACTTCCCTCTCCCTCATTTGGCGGCGAAGCTCGACGGCGTCGTCGACACGCTATTGAACGGTCGGGGGTTCGCGCGCATCGCCACGCTCGACACCGCACGTTACGGCGACGAGGATCTCTCACTGCTCTACTGGGGCATCGGACTCCACCTCGGTGAGCCCTGGGCGCAGAACAAGTACGGCCACGTGCTGGGCGACGTCACCGACCAGGGCAAGACGATCGATGATCCGACGGTTCGGGGCAACGAGCTCGGCGGCATCGCCCTCGACTACCACACCGATGGATCCGACCTCGTCGGGCTGCTGTGTCTGCGTACGGCCCGTACCGGCGGCCTTTCCTGTGTGGCGAACGCCGTGGCGATCCACAATCAGCTCGTGCGCGAGCGCCCGGACCTGGCGGCGGCGCTCTACGAGCCGTTGCCCTACGACACCAGAGGCGAGCAGGCCGACGGAGCGCAGGCGTACTACTCAGTGCCGGCGTTCACCGAACATGGCGGTCGACTCTTCGTGCGCTTCATCCCGCAGTACATCCTTGCCTCGCAGCGCCACGCAGACGCCCCACGGCTGAGCCCGACGGCGCGCGAGGCCATCGCAGCCGCCTCCGCGCTGGCCAATGATCCGGACTTCAATGTGTACATGGACCTGCAGCCCGGTGAGATGCAGTTCATCAACAACTACCACGTGCTCCATGGCCGCACCGCCTACGAGGACGACGTGGCGCACGGCTACAAGCGCCATCTCAAGCGACTCTGGCTGGCCACCTACGCGCTGACCGACAGACCGGCGTACTTCGCCGCGCTCGGACGGCGCAGCCACTGGGAGGCCCGACGCTCGGTCAGCACGCTTCCGGCTGTCGAGCGGAGCGCCGCCGCTGGTGGCTGAGCGGCTTGCGTTTGTTTCGAGCGGGTCTGTCTGTGCGAGCGGTCGTCTCCGTCTCTCTCGGGGGCGTTGTTGCAAAAACTGTAAACATTCTCGTTGAGAGTTGAGAAGCAAGACCCGCCGGCCCTGCGATCGGCGTCCGATCAGCCGTCCTGCGGTCAGCTGTCCTGCGGTCAGTCGTCCTGCGTTCAGCCGGCTGGCGCTCGCTTGGTGCGCGAAAAGAGCTTTCGGCGCGTGCTCATCAACATCGTCCCCTCTATGAAGGAAGCCGGCAGCGCACCTTCGCGCAACACGCGGATGGGAGTGACGGTCGCGTCCACCACCGTGGGGAGCGGCCCTTCCCGCCGTCCACCGTCGACGACGACCGCGACGTCCTCGGCCCGGAAGGCCTGAGCGACCTCCGCAGCCTCGGTGAAGCGGAGCGGAACCGTCCGCCACGGACCCTGCTCGCGGCAGAGGCGCCGGAGCGCCCGCCCGTCGGGCATGCCGACGACGACGGCCCAGGCTCCGAACTCCGCCGCGGCCGCGGCCGCCGCCGCGACGTCGAGCGAACCGTCCGCATGGGCCGGCACGTCGACGGCGTGGTCGACGGGGCCGCCGTCATCGCCCTCTGAACCGATGCCGGCGTCGGTTCCTGAGTCGGGGTCGGCTCCTGTGTCGGCGCCGGCCCAAGGGAGAAACACCTCTACCGGCCCGGGCCAGCAACGCTGCAGCAGCGTCCCGAGTTCGTCGGTCCACCCGGAGGTCAGCGCGCGCACGTCCTCTATCTGCCCGACCGCATAATGCGGCCCGTCAGGATCGGCGGCCAGCTCGACCAGCCGCGTCTCGCCGTCGAGGGACCCGACCCGGACCGCCAGGGAGTAGCCGCCCACGTTGGGCACGGCGACGATCGCTCCGGCTCGCAAGGCCTCTACCACCGCCGTCGCCCCGGCCCCAACCAGCGGGGGTCGAGCCTGCTCAGCGTCTTCGGCATCGGCGGCGACGTCCATGCTCCCTATTCTGAGCCTTCCGTGCTGCAAAGCTGCGCCACCAGCACCCGGGGGCGACCGGCCAGATCCGGCTCGACCCGCACCTGCTCGTACCCGAGTTGCAGGGCCCGGCGACGGGCCACCGCTGCCTGATGCGGCGCCAACTCGACCACGACCGCCCCGGGCCGGCCGAGCCAGCCAAGGCACTCGTCGAGCACCGCCTCCACGTCGGCCAGGCCAGCGTCGTCCTCCCGGCCGGGGCCCGCGACCAGTGCCTGCCGGGGCTCGGCATGCACTTCGCGGGAAAGTCCGATCCACTCCTCCTCGGTCACGTAGGGCGGATTCGACACCACGAGGTCCACGCAGCCGCGCAGACGGTCGGGCAACGGGGTCAGCCAGCTCCCGGCGACCAGCTCCACGGGCGGCAGACCACGATCCCCGCCGGTCGTCGCCACGGCCCGGCACGCCGCCAGGTTGTCCGCGGCCACCTCCAGCGCGCCCGCACTGGTGTCAGTGGCCCACATCTCGCGCACCCAACTGGGGCCGAGCTCGGTCGCCAGGGCCAACGCAATCGCACCGCTCCCGGTCCCGGCATCGACCACCACCAGGCCACGCCCGGAGCCCGCGAGAAGGTCGCGTGCCTCACCGAGGGCGACCTCGACCACCTGCTCCGTCTCGGGGCGGGGGATCAGGACACGCGCGTCCACGTGCAGGTCGAGTCCCCGGAAGGGCCAGTGGCCGAAGATGTACTGCAGCGGCTCCCCCGCCACCCGGCGGTCCGCCATGGCCCGTGCCGCAGCCGCCGGATCGGCCGGAACGACCCCCGGCCGCGAGACAACACCGGGACCAGGAGCATGGAGCACCTCGTCGACGATGAAGCGTGCCTCGTGACGGGCGCCGCCCAAAACGGCGGTCAACTCGTCCAGCAGGACACGAACTGGCACACCTTCCGGTTCTGGCGAGCCGGGTACGTCCGGCGCCGGACGGGCGGAGGGTCCCGCCGCCCCCGCCGGTCCCGTCACTGCCCGCCGTCCTCCTCGCCCTCGAGCTGGCGTCCCCGCTTGTCAGCCATCAGGGCATCGGTCAGCTCGCTGAGGTCGCCCGCCAGGACCTGATCGAGTTTGTAGAGCGTCAGGTTGATCCGGTGATCGGTGACCCGGTTCTCCTTGAAGTTGTACGTGCGGATCTTGTCGGTGCGGTTCCCCGCCCCGACCTGGCCGCGGCGCTGCGCCGACATGGCGGCGGCTTGCCGGTCCTGCTCGGCCTTGAGCAGGCGAGCGCGCAGCACGACCATGGCTTTGGCCCGATTCTGAATCTGGCTCTTCTCGTCCTGCATCGCCACCACGGTCCCGGTGGGGAGGTGCGTGATGCGCACGGCGGAGTCCGTCGTGTTGACCGACTGCCCGCCCGGGCCCGTCGAGCGGTAGACGTCGATCTTGAGGTCGTTCGGGTCGATGTCGATCTCGACCTCTTCCGCTTCGGGAAGCACGGTCACCGTGGCGGTCGACGTGTGGATCCTCCCCTTGGCCTCGGTCACCGGTACCCGCTGCACGCGGTGGGTGCCCGCTTCGTGCTCCAGGCGGATGTAGGCATCCGGACCCTTCACGAGGAAGACGGCCTCGTTGATGCCGTCCTTGTCCGACGCGTCCTCCGAGAGGATCTCGACCTTCCACTTCTTCATGGCGGCGTAGCGCAGGTACATGTCGTAGAGCACGCGGGCGAACAGGTTCGCTTCGTCGCCTCCTACCGCGCCCCGGATCTCCATGATCACGTTGCGTCCCTCATTCGGGTCCTTGGGCAGCAGGAGCGTCTCCATACGCTGCTCGAGCGAACCCGCCAGCGCCTCCGCGGCGTCGACCTCCTGACGCATCAGCTCGCGTTCGTCGCCCGACGTCTCGGTCAGCATCTCGCGTGCCGTCGTCACGTCCTCGCGGGCCGCGGTCAGCTCGTGCCAGGCCCGGACGATCTCACCGAGTTCCTTGTGCCGCCGCGACAGATCGCGCAGGCGGTCGGAATCCGAGAGGGTGGCCGGGTCGGCCAGCTCCGTCTCGACGGTCTGGTACTCCGTCTCGAGCGCGGCCATCCGGTCGTCGAACATCGTTTCCGGGGCTCCTCGTGAGGGCGGGGACGCGGCGGGATCGCCGGTCCCGGCCGGGTCAGTCCTCTGCCGCCGGGGTGGGCTTGGCCTTGGCCTTGCCCTTACGCTCGCCGTAGCGGCGCTGGAAGCGCTCCACCCGGCCACCCGAGTCGACCAGCTTCTGCTTGCCGGTGAAGAAGGGGTGGCACTCGTTGCACAGCTCGACGTGGAGATCCGCCTTGGTCGAGTGGGTGACGAAGGTGTTCCCGCACGAGCACTTAACCGTGGCTTCGACGTAGTCAGGGTGGATGTCGGTCTTCATGGTGTCTCCAGAGTGGGTGTGAGTCGGTTCATTGTAGGGGTCGCGACGGGCCCGACCGGTCAGGTACCGGGGCCCTTGGCGATCTCGGCGAGGAACTCGTCGTTGCTGGCCGTGGTGCGGATCTTGTCCATGAGAAGTTCCAGACCGGCAGCGTCCTTGCCGTCGCTGGCCAGGGCGTTGAGCACCCGGCGCAGCTTCCAGACCTGCTGCAGCTGGCCCCGGTCGAAGAGGAGCTCCTCGTGCCGGGTCGAGCTGGCGTTGACGTCGATGGCCGGATAGAGCCGGCGCTCCGCCAGCCGCCGGTCGAGCCGCAGCTCCATGTTGCCGGTGCCCTTGAACTCCTCGAAGATGACCTCGTCCATCTTCGAGCCGGTCTCCACGAGCGCCGAGGCCAGGATCGTCAGCGAGCCGCCCTCTTCCACGTTGCGCGCCGCACCGAAGAACTTCTTCGGCGGGTACAGCGCACCCGAGTCGACACCACCGGACATGATGCGACCCGTGGCGGGGGCGGCGAGGTTGTAGGCCCGGGCGAGGCGTGTGATGCCGTCGAGGATGATGACGACGTCCCGGCCCATTTCGACAAGCCGCTTGGCCCGCTCGATCGCGAGCTCGGCCACCTGCGTGTGCTCGTCCGACGGGCGGTCGAAGGTCGAGGCGATGACCTCGCCCTTGACCGAACGACGCATGTCGGTGACTTCTTCTGGCCGCTCGTCGACCAGCAGAACCATGAGGTGCACGTCAGGGTTGTTCGCCTCGATGGAGTGGGCGATTTGCTTCATCACCGTGGTCTTGCCGGCCTTGGGTGGCGACACGATCATGCCGCGCTGCCCCTTTCCGATCGGCGAGAGCAGGTCCACGATCCGCGCCGTCAAGTTGTCCTTGTCGCCCGCCATCTCCAGATTGAGCTGCGAGTCAGGGAACAGCGGGGTCAGGTCCTCGAAGCGGGGCCGGTTGCGCGCCTCGTCGGGATCCATGGTCGAAACCTTGTCGATGCGCAGCAGCGCCGGGTACTTCTCGTTGTTCGAAGCCGGCCGGCATGCTCCTTCGACGTAGTCGCCACGGCGCAGCGCGAACTTCCGCGCCTGGCTGATGGAGACGTAGACGTCCTTGGACGAAGGCAGGTAGCCGTCGCAGCGCAGGAAGCCGTAACCCTCGTCGCGCAGGTCGAGCATGCCGTTCACCTCGACGAGCTCACCCGAGTAGGGCTGCTCCTGGCCGCCTCCCTGGAGCTCGCCGCCCTGGGGCCGGTCACGACCCCGACGGCGGCGGCTGCGTCGGTTGCCGACGTCACCATCGGATTGGTTGTTGTTCTGGTTCCGGTTGCCCTGGTTGTTCCGGTTCTGGTTGCGGTTGCCCTGCTGGTTGTTCTGGTTGTTCTGGTTGTTGTGGTTCTGGTGCTGCCCGTTCTGTCGCGGGGCCGTGTCGGCGCCATCTGCCAGCTCGGGCGGCTCGACGAACACCGCCGGTCCGGAATCCCCGTTGCTGGCCGACTCGGTCGTCGTGCCGGCTGCCGGGGCGGTCTCCGCCGTCGTCGAGTCGGCCGCATCTGCCGGAGGGGAGCCACCGGCGTCGCCGTCTCCCGCCACGAAGGACGCCGTCTCGGCGGCCCCTCGGGCGGCGGCAGAGGCTCGGGAGCGCCGGGCCGGCTTCGTGCCGTTGGTCCCGGAGGGCTCGGCATCGCCGTTGCTCGATCCGCCTTCGGCGGACCCTGAGGTCACGCCGGTGGCGTGGAGTATCTGGTCGATGATGTCGGCCTTCTTCGTCCTGGTCGTCGTCTTGAGCGACATGGCTTGGGCGATGGCACTGAGCTCGTCGCGCTCCTTGCCTTCGAGAACTGATCGTTCGAGCTGCTGTTCCGCAGTCATCGGCTCCTCTTCCAAGAGGGTTATCGCCGCCCGGGTTGATCCGCGCATGGCGAGGGGAATTTCAGGGAGGAGAAGGGATTCGCGTGTGAATGCCTTCCCCCGGATCACCTCTGCGTGATGCTCTCCCGGGACCGCTTGTACCCGCGGAGAGCGCTACGAAGCGCAGTGGGGATGCCATTACTTTAGCGGAGACGGCGGGTGATGCCAACACACCCTGCTTTCCCGCAGGTCAAGCCGGTTTGGGCGCCGCCGCTGGTCGCCCCCTACAAGGAGATCTCGGCCAGCACCGCCTCGAGGTTGAGGTCGATCACGGAGGGGACCGAGATCGACTTGATGGCCAGGTCAGGGTCTTTGAGCCCGTGCCCGGTCAAGACGCAGACCACGGTCGAGCCTTCGGGCACGCCGTGCTTGATCAGCCCCGCCACCGAGGCAGATGACGCCGCCTCACAGAAGACTGACTCCTGTTGGGCGAGAAATGTGTAGGCGTCCAAGATCTCGTCGTCGGTGACCGCCGTGATGGATCCGCCGGATTCCGAGGCGGCGGCCGTGGCCGAATACCAGCTGGCCGGGTTCCCGATCCGGATCGCCGTGGCGATCGTCTCGGGGTCATCAACCGGGTGGCCGAGCACGATGGGCGCCGCGCCGGCCGCCTGGAAGCCCAACATGCGCGGCAGCTTGGTGGACCTGCCCGCGTCCTTGTACTTGAGGTAACCCCGCCAGTAGGCCGAGATATTCCCGGCGTTGCCGACGGGGATGCAGTGGATGTCGGGGGCATCGCCCAGGACGTCGACGATCTCGAACGCGCCGGTCATCTGCCCCTCGATCCGGTGCGGGTTCACGGAGTTGACGACGGTGATCGGTGCATGGTTCGGCAGGTCGCGCACAATCGTGAGCAGCTGGTCGAAGTTCCCGCGCACCTGCAGCACGCGGGCGCCGTGCATCAAGGCCTGCGCCAGCTTGCCCAGCGCGATGTGGCCGTCGGGGATGAGCACGACGCAGGCGAGCCCCGCCCGCGATGCGTACGCCGCGGCCGAGGCCGATGTATTGCCGGTCGACGCACACACGACCGCCTTCGCACCCTCGTCCACGGCCATGGAGATCGCCATGGTCATGCCGCGGTCTTTGAAGCTGCCGGTCGGGTTGGCGCCTTCGACCTTCAGCCAGACCTCAGCGCCGATGCGCTCGGACAGCCGGGGGGCCGGCAGCAGGGGCGTCCCGCCCTCCAGCAGCGTGACGACGGGAGTCTTCTCGGTGATCGGGAGGAAATCGCGATACTCCTCCATCACGCCGCGCCATCCGGCTGTCACGATATTCCCCCATCGTCGCCGTCACGCTCGCCGATGACCCGGAGCACCCCGCTGACCCGGTCGACGGCCTGGTGGCGCCGAAGCTCGTCGATGGTGGCGAGCAGGTCCCCTTCGCGGGCCACGTGGGTCAGGAAGATCAGCCGGGCCTCCTCGGCCAGGCCAACCTGCTCCATGGCCCGGATGGAGACGTCGTGGTCACCGAAGATCTTGGCCACCGCCGCCAACACGCCGGGGCGGTCGGCCACATCCATGCTCAGGTAGAAGGCCGAGTACATGTCGTTCTGAGCGAACACCGTCGTGCTCGTGCGCTTCGGCGCCGGCGCGGGCGCGCCGGCCAGCAGGTTGCGAGAGGCGTCGACGAGATCGCCCAGCATGGCGCTGGCCGTGGGCCCTCCCCCGGCGCCGCGGCCGTAGAGCATGAGCTCGCCGCTGACTGCGCCCTCCACGAAGACCGCGTTGAAGGCGCCGCGGACCGACGCCAATGGATGCGTCCTGGGGATCATGGCCGGGTGGACACGTACCGACACCTCCGGCCCGCCGTCAATCAACTCGGCAATGGCGAGCAGTTTGACGGAGTAACCGAGGCGGTTGGCGTAGGCCACGTCGGCCGCGCTGATGCCGGTGATGCCTTCGCGGTGCACGTCGGCATCGACGACGTCGCTGCCGAAGGCGAGTGCGGCGAGGATGGCGGCCTTCGCCGCGGCGTCGTGGCCCTCCACATCGGCCGTCGGGTCGCGCTCGGCCAGACCGAGCTCCTGCGCCTCACGGAGGACCTCGTCGTAGCTGGCACCCTCTTCCTCCATGCGCGTGAGGATGTAGTTCGTCGTCCCGTTGACAATCCCCATCACCCGGACGATCTGCTCCCCGGCCAGCGACTCGCGCAGGGGACGGATGACGGGAATGGCGCCGGCCACGGCGGCCTCGTAGAGCAGGTCCACGCCCGCCGAGGCCGCGACCTCGGCCAACTCGGCGCCCGCCGTCGCCAGGAGCGCCTTGTTGGCGGTGACCACGGGCTTCCCGTTGCGCAGGGCCGCCTCAATCAATTCGTGCGCGGGGTGGAGGCCCCCGATGACCTCGACCACGACATCGACATCGGACCGCTCGACCAGGGCCGCAGCGTCAGTGCCGATGAGCCCGGTCGGGATGGCCGCCGGGCGGGGCCGATCCGGGTTGGCTACGGCGATCCCGACGAGCTCCAGGCGGATACCCGTACGGGCGGCGACGTCCTCGGAGCGGGTGAGCAGGATCTCGGCGAGCGCACTTCCGACGTTGCCACAGCCGAGCAGGCCAACGCGCACCGTCGGAGCCTGATGGACGTGCGAAACGGCGACGGCCTGATCGGGAGTCACCTCCAAACGGTACAAGCTGCCGTGCCGTCGACCGCCCATGCGCGCCGGCATGGGGCATGGGTTCCGTGATCTGGTTCCTCTCGGAAACGCGGAGGAGGCACCGAAAGGCTGTCCTCACGCCCCATGCGCTCGAAAGTCACCGCTCGCCAGACCTCCCTCGGGTTGCTCTCATGACCGGGCGCTCCAGCGGCAACCTCGCACCAGGCGGGCATGACCCGAGCGGACCGCTCAGGCGTCCAGATGCATGAGGTCTTCGAAGGTCTCGCGGCGGACCACGACGCGAGCGGCGCCATCGGCGACGAAGACGACCGCCGGACGGGGCACCTTGTTGTAGTTGGACGCCATGGCGTAGCCATAGGCCCCAGTGACCGGTGTGGCCAAGACGTCGCCCACCTCGAGGTCCTCGGGCACGTAGGCATCGGGGACAACCAGATCGCCGCTTTCGCAGTGCTTGCCCACGACGCGCACGGGTCGTGGGCGCGTTGCCTCGACGGCACGCGGAAGAAAGGCCTCGTAGCCGCTGCCATAGAGAACCGGACGCGGGTTGTCGCTCATGCCGCCGTCGACGCTCACATACGTGCGGATGCCCGGGAGATGCTTCACGGTCCCCACGGTGTAGAGAGTGATCCCGGCGGTGGCGACGATGGAGCGCCCGGGCTCCGCTGAGATCCGTGTGGCCGGGTCGACTCCCGCGCGGGCGCAGGCGCTCCGCGTCGCCTCGGCCCAGGCGGTCTGGGTCGGGGCGGACTCGCCGTTGACGTAGGGGACACCCAACCCTCCCCCGACGACCAACTCGAGGAGCTCGAGCGGAGCAAAGAACGCCCCGAGCACCTCGGCCGCCCGTTCGAAGGAAGACGCCTCGAAGACCTGACTGCCGATGTGTGCGTGCACCCCGACCAGCTCGACGCCCGGCATCAGCTCGAGAGCCGCAACCGCCTCGGCGGCCGCACCCGAGGAAACGGAGAAACCGAACTTCGAGTCCTCCTGTCCGGTACGCACGAATTCGTGCGTGTGAGCCTCGACACCAGGGGTGACCCGTACCAGGACCTTTGGCCTGTCCGGCCCGGAGGGAGCTGATTCCAGCAGACCACCGAGGCGGGCGATCTCGTCGAACGAGTCGATGACGATCCGGCCGACGCCTTGTTCCACGGCCCTCGCCAGCTCCTCGACGGATTTGTTGTTGCCGTGCAGGATCAGCCGTTCCGGAGGGACACCGGCCGACAACGCGACGTGGAGCTCGCCTCCGGACGCCACGTCGAGGTGCATGCCCTCCTCGTGGGCGAGACGGGCCATGGCGCGGCACAGGAAGGCCTTGGTGGCGTAGGCGACGCCGTCGCCCCACGCTGCCACTGCCTCACGGCAGGCCTGCCGCAAATGGGCCTCGTCGTAGACGAAGAGGGGCGTACCGAACTGCTCGGTGAGCTCCAGCAGGTCGATGCCACCAACGTGGAGATGGCCCTTGGCATCAACCATGCCCGAGCGCGGGAGTAGATCTCGCTGCAGCGGTGCCGTCGCGACGTCGTGGTCGATCGCCATGGAGGTGCAGGATACGGCAGCATTCGCTGACGGCGGGAGAGCGGGGAAGATGCTGGCCGGCAGAAGAGTACGATCGTCCTCTGCTCTTGCAACTCCCGCCCCCGTAGCTCAGCGGATAGAGCACCGGCCTCCGGAGCCGGTGGCGCAGGTTCGAGTCCTGCCGGGGGCGCTCGCGGCGACCATCGAGCCCAGCAAAACCGGGTGTCCCGCCCTGCTCGTTTTACCTGGGCCCGACTCCGGGGTCTTACAATTTCGATCGCCTCAATCGTGCTCACGATCAAGGCCCTCAATCGATATCCCGACAAGGCTGGCGGTCGTTGGCGCTCCTTCATTTGCGGGACATTCAGGAACAATCCGGCCTCCGTGTAAACGAAAGCATGGCCTGCAACGTCGCGGCGATCGCCTTCGAACAATGCTCCGTGTGAGAAATCTGCGATTCAGCTGGAGTCTCAGCTGCTCAAGCGCGCAATTCGGTGTGATCCTTGTTGTGCTGAC
>CAVWBB010000029.1:0-229165 GCA_963753115.1 uncultured Acidimicrobiaceae bacterium | reverse complement strand
ACCCCCGTCGTGGTCGGGGTGGGGCAGGTGGCGCCGCCCCCCGACGCCGGTCTCGACCCGGCGGTCGGCCCGAGCCGCTGGACCTGATGGCGGCGGCGCTGCTGGCTGCGGCCGAGGATTGCAACGGCGCCCCCACCGGTGGGGCCGCCCCGGCCGGGCGCACGCTCCTCGGGCGCGCCGACACCATCCGGGTGGTGGCCTCGTTGGGCTGGTCCACTGTAAACCCGGCGCTGCCCGTGGCCCAGCGCCTCGGCTTCGCCGACGGCGACGAGCCGGACGAGCTCATGGTCTCGTCCATCGGGGGCAACAATCCCGAGGCGCTCATGCATGACGCCTGTCTCGCCATTGGCCGGGGCGAACGCGACGTGGTGCTCGTGACGGGTGCCGAGGCGATGTACGCCCCCACGTTGGCGCGTCGCGACCCTGCCCGACCCTGGCTGGAGTGGGCCAGCCAGCCGGACGGCACACCGCCGGCGTCCTCTTCGGCGTGGAGAAGGCCGGCGCGACCGAGCTCGAGATGCAACGCGGGGTCATCCTGCCGATTCACGCCTACCCCTTGTTCGAGAACGCCCTCGCGCCGCCAACGGCTGGACGCTGCCGGAGCACCGCGCCCGCATCGGTGGCCTCTGGTCCCGTTTCAGCGAGGTGGCCGCCGCCAATCCCCACGCCTGGATCCGCGCCGCGCGCACCCCTGATGAGATCGTCACGCCGACGCCCGCCAACCGCATGGTGTCGCTCCCCTATCCCAAGCTGTGCACCGCCAACATGCAGGTCGACCAAGGTGCAGCCTTCATCGTGTGCTCGGTGGCGGCCGCCCGTGCCGCCGGCGTGCCCGAGGAGCGCTGGGTCTTCCCCCTGGCGGGTGCCGACGGCAACGACCACTGGTTCATCTCCCAGCGCCCGGAGCTGCACCGTTCCCCCGCCATCCGGCTCGCCGGCGCGGCGGCCCTGCAGCTGGCCGGGCTGGAGATCGATGCGATCGCTTTCGTCGACCTGTACTCGTGTTTCCCCGCGGTGGTGCAGATGGCGGCCAACGAGCTGGGGCTGGCCATCGACGATCCGGGCCGCCCGCTGACCTTGACCGGCGGACTGACCTTCGGTGGCGGCCCGGGGAACAACTACACCTCGCACGGCATCGCCCGCGCCGTGGGCGCGTTGCGCGACGCTCCAGGGAGCGCGGCGCTCGTGACCGGGCTGGGGTGGTACGCCACCAAACACTCCGTCGGGGTGTACGCATCACGCCCGCCTTCCGCACGCGATGGCCGCAGCGGATTTGCCTGGCGCAACGTGCAGCCCGCCGTCGACGCTCTGCCGCGCTGTGCGGTCGACCCGGACGCCACCGGCGCGGTCAGCGTCGAGACCTACACGGTCACCTTCGACCGCGACGGCGCGCCCGAGCGCGGCATCCTGGCCTGCCGCACGACCAGTGGCAGCCGGGCCTGGGGCAACGTGGTCGACGCGGACGCCCTCGCGCTGCTCTGCGCCGAGGAGGGCATCGGGCGCACCGGCACCTTGGCCGCCGACGGCATCGTCGTCCTCGAGGGGTAGCGCCGGCCGCCGTGCCGGTCGGGTTCTCGCGCTCCCCGGCGAACCTATGGTGCAGCGCATGGCCTCTGGGGCAGACGAACGGGTGCCCGGCGTGCGCTTCGTCGTCTCCGTCTACCGCGAGTTCGAACAGGTGGCCCGCCGAGGCGACCTGAGCATGGCCCAGTACCGCACCCTCTTGTACCTCCTGGGGGGCTCGCGGCGGGCGGGCGAACTGGCGGCTGCCAATGCGGTCACCAAGCCGACGGTCTCCGCCATGATCACCAGCCTGCGCCAGCAGGGCTGGGTCGCCGACGTCGTGGACGAGACGGGCGACGGGCGGGTGACGCGCGTGGAGCTCACGCCGGCGGGGCGGGCCCGCCTGGCCCGTTTCGAGCACGAGCTGGCCGACCGTATGGACGAGCTGGTGCCCGGAGTGGACCGCGCCGAAATGCGCAGCTTCCTGCGGGAACTCGCCTCCGCCCACGCCGAGACCCGCGAGGAGCGCCTCGGTAGGGTCTTCGGTGCCGACCCATGAGGAGCCCGGGCTCATCGGTACGTTCCTCCCGGGACCTTGTCACGGGGTACTCACGGTCATATAGTTAGATTGATCTAACTATCTCCTCCTGGGGTCGGCCCAGGGGAGAGCGAGAGGCAGGGCAATGGCAGACACGGCACACGACCTCGTGGTCCGGAGCGGGCTGGTCGCCGACGGGCGGGGCGGCGAACCCGTCACCGCCGACGTCGCGGTGGACCGCGGGATCATCACCGCCGTCGGGACGGTCCCAGGCCGGGGCACGGAGGAGATCGACGCCGCGGGACTGCTGGTCACCCCCGGCTTCGTGGACATCCACACCCATTACGACGGCCAGGCCACGTGGGACGAGCGCCTCACCCCGTCGAGTTGGCACGGCGTGACCACGGCGGTCATGGGCAACTGCGGCGTCGGCTTCGCTCCCGTACGGCCGGATGCACACGCTCGGCTCATCTCGCTCATGGAGGGGGTCGAGGACATTCCCGGTGCCGTCCTCGACGAGGGGATCGACTGGTCGTGGGAGACCTTCGGGGAGTACCTCGACGCCGTGGAGCGGCGGCCCCACGACATCGACCTGTGCGCGCAGCTCCCCCATGGCGCCCTGCGCCTCTACGTCATGGGCGAGCGGGCGGCCCGGTTGGAGGAGGCAACGGAGGACGACATGGCCGCCATGCGCAGCCTGGCCACCGAGGCGATGCAGGCCGGGGCCATCGGGTTCTCGACGTCACGGACGCTGAACCACCGCACGGCCACCGGTGACCCGACGCCGTCGTTGCGTGCCAGCTCCGACGAGCTCGAAGCCATTGCGCTCGGCGTGGCCGATGCCGGCCAGGGCGTGGTGGAGCTGATCTCTGACTTCTGGCCCGACACCGAGGGCGAGTTCGAGCTGGTCCACTCCGTGGTGGCGCGCAGCGGCGTGCCGCTCTCGCTCTCGCTGGCCCAGAGCCACCGCCGGCCCGAGGCGTGGCGGGATCTGCTGGGGCGGATCGAGGCGGCGGTGGCCGAAGGGCTGCCGATACGGGCCCAGGTCGCTCCGCGGCCGATCGGGCTGCTGGTCGGCCTGCAATCCTCCTACCATCCGCTGGCGGCCTTCCCTTCGTGGGGGGACATGGTGACGCTGCCTGTCGCAGAGCAGGCACGTGCC
This sequence comes from uncultured Acidimicrobiaceae bacterium, assembly GCA_963753115.1. GTDB lineage: Bacteria > Actinomycetota > Acidimicrobiia > Acidimicrobiales > RAAP-2 > Bog-473. The sequence continues at coordinate 225,962 of CAVWBB010000029.1, read as the reverse complement.
CTGCATGATCCGTCGTTCCGGGCCCGGCTGCTGGCCGACATGGCGACGGATGACAGTCGCGAGGGCCGCGGCCGCCGGCCCCGGCCGGTCGATTACGGGCGTCTGTTCCCACTCGGCGACGTGCCGGACTACGAGCCCGCACCGGATACCAGCGTGGCGCGGCGTGCCGCGGCGCAGGGCGTCGATCCTGCTGCGCTCCTGCTCGACCTGTTGTCGGAGGACGACGGGCGCGCCTTCCTGTACACCCCGTTCTCCAACTACGCCGACGGCAACCTCGATGCGTGTGGCGAGATGCTCGCGCACCCCGACACCATCCTCGGCCTCGGTGACGGCGGGGCCCATGTGGGCCTGATCTCCGACGCCAGTTTCCCGACTTACGCGCTCTCCCACTGGGCCCGGGATCGCCCACAGGGCCGCATGGAGGTCGGCCGCGTGGTGGAGCAGCTCACCAGCGCGACGGCGGGTGCCGTCGGCCTGGACGATCGCGGCGTCCTGGCCGCGGGGAAGCGGGCCGACATCAACGTCATCGATTTCGACTCCCTCCGCTGCGAAAAGCCGGTTATGGCGTATGACCTCCCGGCCGGAGGCAAGCGTCTCCTGCAGGGCGCGCAGGGCTACCGCGCCACGATCGTCGCCGGAGCGATCACCTACCGAGACGGTGCGCCCACGGGCGCGCTGCCCGGGCGGCTCGTGCGCGGCGGCCGCGCCCACGGCCCAGGCGCCGCGCCCAGAAGGGAGTCAGCATGACCACGAGGACGCCGACACGACGCGAGCTGGAGCCCGCAGCCGAGTGGCGCGCCGCCGATGTCGCCGACCCGTCGGCTTGGACGCTGCGCCTGGACGAAGCCGACCATGCCGAGCTCCATGCAGCGCTGGCGACGGCGAAGAAGAAGAGCGCCGACCCGTTGGAGCTCGGGCGCGAGGACTTCCCTCTCCCCCGTTTGGCGGCCAAGCTCGACGGCGTCGTCGACACGCTGTTGAACGGTCGCGGGTTCGCGCGCATCGCCACGCTCGACACCACGCGTTACGGCGACGAGGATCTCACACTGCTCTACTGGGGCATCGGACTCCACCTCGGTGAGCCCTGGGCGCAGAACAAGTACGGCCACGTGCTGGGCGACGTCACCGACCAGGGCAAGACGATCGATGATCCGACGGTTCGGGGCAACGAGCTCGGCGGCATCGCCCTCGACTACCACACCGATGGGTCCGACCTCGTCGGGCTGCTGTGTCTGCGTACGGCCCGTAGCGGCGGCCTTTCCTGTGTGGCGAACGCCGTGGCGATCCACAATCAGCTCGTGCGCGAGCGCCCGGACCTGGCGGCGGCGCTCTACGAGCCGTTGCCCTACGACACCAGGGGCGAGCAGGCCGACGGCGCGCAGGCGTACTACTCGGTGCCGGCGTTCACCGAACATGGCGGGCGCCTCTTCGTGCGCTTCATCCCGCAGTACATCCTTGCCTCGCAGCGCCACGCCGACGCCCCACGGCTGAGCCCAACGGCGCGCGAGGCCATCGCTGCCGCCTCCACGCTGGCCAATGATCCGGACTTCAATGTGTACATGGACCTGCAGCCCGGTGAGATGCAGTTCATCAACAACTACCACGTGCTCCATGGCCGCACCGCCTACGAGGACGACGTGGCGCACGGCTACAAACGCCATCTCAAGCGACTCTGGCTGGCCACCTACGCGCTGACCGACAGACCGGCGTACTTCGCCGCGCTCGGACGGCGCAGCCACTGGGAGGCTCGACGCTCGGTCAGCACGCTTCCGGCCGTCGAGCGGAGCGCCGCCGCTGGTGGCTGAGCGGCTTGCGTTTGTTTCGAGCGGGTCTGTCTGTGCGAGCGGGCGTTCCCGTCTCTCTCGGGGGAGTTGTTTCAAAAACTGTAAACATTCTCGTTGAGAGTTGAGAAGCAAGACCCGCCGGCGCTGCGGTCAGCGTCCGATCAGCCGTCCTGCCTGTCTGCCCGTCCTGCGGTCAGCCGGCTGGCGCTCGCTTGGTGCGCGAAAAGAGCTTTCGGCGCGTGCTCATCAGCATCGTCCCCTCTATGAAGGAAGCCGGCAGCGCACCTTCGCGCAACACGCGGATGGGAGTGACGGTCGCGTCCACCACCGTGGGAAGCGGCCCTTCCCGCCGTCCACCATCGACGACGACCGCGACGTCCTCGGCCCGGAAGGCCTGCGCGACCTCCGCAGCCTCGTTGAAGCGGAGCGGAACCGTCCGCCACGGACCCTGCTCGCGGCAGAGGCGCCGGAGCGCCCGCCCGTCGGGCATGCCGACGACGACGGCCCAGGCTCCGAACTCCGCCGCGGCCGCGGCGGCCGCAGCGACGTCGAGCGAACCATCCGCCTGGGCCGGCACGTCGACGGCGTGGTCGACGGGGCCGCCGTCATCGCCCTCTGAACCGATGCCGGCACCGGTTCCTGAGTCGGCGTCGGCTCCTGTGTCGGCGCCGGCCCAAGGGAGGAACACCTCTACCGGCCCGGGCCAGCAACGCTGCAGCAGCGTCCCGAGTTCGTCGGTCCACCCGGAGGTCAGCGCGCGCACGTCCTCAATCTGCCCGACCGCATAATGCGGCCCGTCAGGATCGGCGGCCAACTCAACCAGCCGCGCCTCGCCGTCGAGGGACCCGACCCGGACCGCCAGGGAGTAGCCGCCCACGTTGGGCACGGCGACGATCGCGCCGGCCCGCAAGGCCTCCACCACCGCCGTCGCCCCGGCCCCAACCAGCGGGGGTCGGGCCTGCTCGGCGTCTTCGGCATCGGCGGCGACGTCCATGCCCTCTATTCTGAGCCTTCCGTGCTGCAAAGCTGCGCCACCAGCGCTCGGGGGCGACCAGCCAGGTCCGGCTCGACCCGCACCTGGTCGTACCCGAGTTGCAGGGCTCGGCGGTGGGCCACCGCTGCCTGCTGCGGCGCCAACTCGACCACGACCGCCCCGGGCCGGCCGAGCCAGCCAAGGCACTCGTCGAGCACCGCCTCCACGTCGGCCAGGCCGGCCTCGTCCTCCCGGCCGGGGCCCGCGACCAGTGCCTGCCGGGGCTCGGCATGCACTTCGCGGGACAGTCCGATCCACTCCTCCTCGGTCACGTAAGGCGGATTCGACACCACGAGGTCGACGCAGCCGCGCAGACGGTCGGGCAACGGGGTCAGCCAACTCCCGGCGACCACCTCCACGGGCGGCAGACCACGATCCCCGCCGGTCGTTGCCACGGCCCGGCACGCCGCCAGGTTGACCGCGGCCACCTCCAGCGCGCCCGCACTGGTGTCAGTGGCCCACATCTCGCGCACCCCAACTGGGGCCGAGCTCGGTCGCCAGGGCCAACGCAATCGCACCGCTCCCGGTCCCGGCATCGACCACCACGAGGCCACGCCCGTATCCCGCGAGAAGGGCGCGCGCCTCACCGAGGGCGAACTCGACCACTTGCTCCGTCTCGGGGCGGGGGATCAGGACACGCGCGTCCACGTGCAGGTCGAGCCCCCGGAAGGGCCAGTGGCCGAAGATGTACTGCAGCGGCTCCCCCGCCACCCGGCGGTCCGCCATGGCCCGTGCCGCAGCCGCCGGACCGGGCGGAACGACCCCCCGCCGCGAGCGAACACCCGGTCCAGGAGCATCGAGCACCTCGTCGACGATGAAGCGTGCCTCGTGACGGGCGCCGCCCAAAACGGCGGTCAACTCGTCCAGGAGGACACGAACTGGCACGCCTTCCGGTTCTGGCGAGCCGGGTACGTCCGGCGCCGGACGGGCGGAATGTCCCGCCGCCCCCGCCGGTCCCGTCACTGCCCGCCGTCCTCCTCGCCCTCGAGCTGGCGTCCCCGCTTGTCAGCCATCAGGGCATCGGTCAGCTCGCTGAGGTCGCCCGCCAGGACCTGATCGAGTTTGTAGAGCGTCAGGTTGATCCGGTGATCGGTGACCCGGTTCTCCTTGAAGTTGTACGTGCGGATCTTGTCGGTGCGATTCCCCGCCCCGACCTGGCCGCGGCGCTGCGCCGACATGGCGGCGGCTTGCCGGTCCTGCTCGGCCTTGAGCAGGCGAGCGCGCAGCACGACCATGGCTTTGGCCCGATTCTGAATCTGGCTCTTCTCGTCCTGCATCGCCACCACGGTCCCGGTGGGGAGGTGCGTGATGCGCACGGCGGAGTCCGTCGTGTTGACCGACTGCCCGCCCGGGCCCGTCGAGCGGTAGACGTCGATCTTGAGGTCGTTCGGGTCGATGTCGATCTCGACCTCTTCCGCTTCGGGAAGCACGGTCACCGTGGCGGTCGACGTGTGGATCCTCCCCTTGGCCTCGGTCACCGGTACCCGCTGCACGCGGTGGGTGCCCGCTTCGTGCTCCAGGCGGATGTAGGCATCCGGACCCTTCACGAGGAAGACGGCCTCGTTGATGCCGTCCTTGTCCGACGCGTCCTCCGAGAGGATCTCGACCTTCCACTTCTTCATGGCGGCGTAGCGCAGGTACATGTCGTAGAGCACGCGGGCGAACAGGTTCGCTTCGTCGCCCCCTACCGCGCCCCGGATCTCCATGATCACGTTGCGTCCCTCATTCGGGTCCTTGGGCAGCAGGAGCGTCTCCATACGCTGCTCGAGCGAACCCGCCAGCGCCTCCGCGGCGTCGACCTCCTGACGCATCAGCTCGCGTTCGTCGCCCGACGTCTCGGTCAGCATCTCGCGTGCCGTCGTCACGTCCTCGCGAGCCGCGGTCAGCTCGTGCCAGGCCCGGACGATCTCACCGAGTTCCTTGTGCCGCCGCGACAGATCGCGCAGGCGGTCGGAATCCGAGAGGGTGGCCGGGTCGGCCAGCTCCGTCTCGACGGTCTGGTACTCCGTCTCGAGCGCGGCCATCCGGTCGTCGAACATCGTTTCCGGGGCTCCTCGTGAGGGCGGGGACGCGGCGGGATCGCCGGTCCCGGCCGGGTCAGTCCTCTGCCGCCGGGGTGGGCTTGGCCTTGGCCTTGCCCTTACGCTCGCCGTAGCGGCGCTGGAAGCGCTCCACCCGGCCACCCGAGTCGACCAGCTTCTGCTTGCCGGTGAAGAAGGGGTGGCACTCGTTGCACAGCTCGACGTGGAGATCCGCCTTGGTCGAGTGGGTGACGAAGGTGTTCCCGCACGAGCACTTAACCGTGGCTTCGACGTAGTCAGGGTGGATGTCGGTCTTCATGGTGTCTCCAGAGTGGGTGTGAGTCGGTTCATTGTAGGGGTCGCGACGGGCCCGACCGGTCAGGTACCGGGGCCCTTGGCGATCTCGGCGAGGAACTCGTCGTTGCTGGCCGTGGTGCGGATCTTGTCCATGAGAAGTTCCAGACCGGCAGCGTCCTTGCCGTCGCTGGCCAGGGCGTTGAGCACCCGGCGCAGCTTCCAGACCTGCTGCAGCTGGCCCCGGTCGAAGAGGAGCTCCTCGTGCCGGGTCGAGCTGGCGTTGACGTCGATGGCCGGATAGAGCCGGCGCTCCGCCAGCCGCCGGTCGAGCCGCAGCTCCATGTTGCCGGTGCCCTTGAACTCCTCGAAGATGACCTCGTCCATCTTCGAGCCGGTCTCCACGAGCGCCGAGGCCAGGATCGTCAGCGAGCCGCCCTCTTCCACGTTGCGCGCCGCACCGAAGAACTTCTTCGGCGGGTACAGCGCACCCGAGTCGACACCACCGGACATGATGCGACCCGTGGCGGGGGCGGCGAGGTTGTAGGCCCGGGCGAGGCGTGTGATGCCGTCGAGGATGATGACGACGTCCCGGCCCATTTCGACAAGCCGCTTGGCCCGCTCGATCGCGAGCTCGGCCACCTGCGTGTGCTCGTCCGACGGGCGGTCGAAGGTCGAGGCGATGACCTCGCCCTTGACCGAACGACGCATGTCGGTGACTTCTTCTGGCCGCTCGTCGACCAGCAGAACCATGAGGTGCACGTCAGGGTTGTTCGCCTCGATGGAGTGGGCGATTTGCTTCATCACCGTGGTCTTGCCGGCCTTGGGTGGCGACACGATCATGCCGCGCTGCCCCTTGCCGATCGGCGAGAGCAGGTCCACGATCCGCGCCGTCAAGTTGTCCTTGTCGCCCGCCATCTCCAGATTGAGCTGCGAGTCAGGGAACAGCGGGGTCAGGTCCTCGAAGCGGGGCCGGTTGCGTGCCTCGTCGGGATCCATGGTCGAAACCTTGTCGATGCGCAGCAGCGCCGGGTACTTCTCGTTGTTCGAAGCCGGCCTGCATGCTCCTTCGACGTAGTCGCCACGGCGCAGCGCGAACTTCCGCGCCTGGCTGATGGAGACGTAGACGTCCTTGGACGAAGGCAGGTAGCCGTCGCAGCGCAGGAAGCCGTAACCCTCGTCGCGCAGGTCGAGCATGCCGTTCACCTCGACGAGCTCACCCGAGTAGGGCTGCTCCTGGCCGCCTCCCTGGAGCTCGCCGCCCTGGGGCCGGTCACGACCCCGACGGCGGCGGCTGCGTCGGTTGCCGACGTCACCATCGGATTGGTTGTTGTTCTGGTTCCGGTTGCCCTGGTTGTTCCGGTTCTGGTTGCGGTTGCCCTGCTGGTTGTTCTGGTTGTTCTGGTTGTTGTGCTGCCCGTTCTGTCGCGGGGCCGTGTCGGCGCCATCTGCCAGCTCGGGCGGCTCGACGAACACCGCCGGTCCGGAATCCCCGTTGCTGGCCGTCTCGGTCGTCGTGCCGGCTGCCGGGGCGTTCTCCGCCGTTGTCGAGTCGGCCGCATCTGCCGGAGGGGAGCCCCCGGCGTCGCCGGCTCCCGCCACGAAGGACGCCGTCTCGGCGGCCCCTCGGGCGGCGGCAGAGGCTCGGGAGCGTCGGGCCGGCTTCGTGCCGTTGGTCCCGGAGGGCTCGGCATCGCCGTTGCTCGATCCGTCTCCGGCGGACCCTGAGGTCACGCCGGTGGCGTGGAGTATCTGGTCGATGATGTCGGCCTTCTTCGTCCTGGTCGTCGTCTTGAGCGACATGGCTTGGGCGATGGCACTGAGCTCATCGCGCTCCTTGCCTTCGAGAACTGATCGTTCGAGCTGCTGTTCCGCAGTCATCGGCTCCTCTTCCAAGAGGGTTATCGCCGCCCGGATTGATCCGCGCATGGCGAGGGGAATTTCAGGGAGGAGAAGGGATTCGCGTGTGAATGCCTTCCCCCGGATCACCTCTGCGTGATGCTCTCCCGGGACCGCTTGTACCCGCGGAGAGCGCTACGAAGCGCAGTGGGGATGCCATTACTTTAGCGGGAGACAGCGGGTGATGCCAACACACCCTGCTTTCCCGCAGGTCAGCCGGTGCGGGCGGTGCCGCTGGTCGCCCCCTACAAGGAGATCTCGGCCAGCACCGCCTCGAGCTTGAGGTCGATCACGGACGGGACCGAGATCGCCTTGATGGCCAGGTCAGGGTCTTTGAGCCCATGCCCGGTCAAGACGCAGACCACGGTCGAGCCTTCGGGCACGCCGTGCTTGATCAGGCCGGCCACGGAGGCGGACGACGCCGCCTCACAGAAGACTGACTCCTGTTGGGCGAGAAATGTGTAGGCGTCCAAGATCTCGTCGTCGGTGACCGCCGTGATGGATCCGCCGGATTCCGAGGCGGCGGCCGTGGCCGAATACCAGCTGGCCGGGTTGCCGATCCGGATCGCCGTAGCGATCGTCTCGGGGTCATCAACCGGGTGGCCGAGCACGATGGGCGCCGCGCCGGCTGCCTGGAATCCCAACATGCGCGGCAGCTTGGTGGACCTGCCCGCGTCCTTGTATTTGAGGTAACCCCGCCAGTAGGCCGAGATATTCCCGGCGTTGCCGACGGGGATGCAGTGGATGTCGGGGGCATCGCCCAGGACGTCGACGATCTCGAACGCGCCGGTCATCTGCCCCTCGATCCGGTGCGGGTTCACGGAGTTGACGACGGTGATCGGTGCATGGTTCGGCAGGTCGCGCACAATCGTGAGCAGCTGGTCGAAGTTCCCGCGCACCTGCAGCACGCGGGCGCCGTGCATCAACGCCTGTGCCAGCTTGCCCAGCGCGATGTGGCCGTCGGGGATGAGCACGACGCAGGCGAGCCCCGCCCGCGATGCGTACGCCGCGGCCGAGGCCGATGTATTGCCGGTCGACGCACACACGACTGCCTTCGCTCCCTCGTCCACGGCCATGGAGATCGCCATGGTCATGCCGCGGTCTTTGAAGCTGCCGGTCGGGTTGGCGCCTTCGACCTTCAGCCAGACCTCAGCGCCGACGCGCTCGGACAGCCGAGGGGCCGGCAGGAGCGGCGTCCCGCCCTCCAGCAGCGTGACGACGGGAGTCTTTTCGGTGATCGGGAGGTACTCGCGGTACTCCTCCATCACGCCGCGCCAGCCGGGCGTCACGATATTCCCCCATCGTCGCCATCCCGCTCGCCGATGACCCGGAGCACCCCGCTGACCCGGTCGACGGCCTGGTGGCGCCGAAGCTCGTCGATAGTGGCGAGCAGGTCCCCCTCGCGGGCCACGTGGGTCAGGAAGATCAGCCGGGCCTCCTCGGCCAGGCCAACCTGCTCCATGGCCCGGATGGAGACGTCGTGGTCACCGAAGATCTTGGCCACCGCCGCCAACACGCCGGGGCGGTCGGCCACATCCATGCTCAGGTAGAAGGCCGAGTGCATGTCGTTCTGAGCGAACACCGTCGTGCTCGTGCGCTTCGGCGCCGGTGCGGGCGCGCCAGCCAGCAGGTTGCGAGAGGCGTCGACGAGATCGCCGAGCATGGCGCTGGCCGTGGGCCCTCCCCCGGCGCCGCGGCCGTAGAGCATGAGCTCGCCGCTGACTGCGCCCTCCACGAAGACGGCGTTGAAGGCGCCGCGGACCGACGCCAGAGGATGCGTCCTGGGGATCATGGCCGGGTGGACACGTACCGACACCTCGGGCCCGCCGTCAATCAGCTCGGCAATGGCGAGCAGTTTGACGGAGTAACCGAGGCGGTTGGCGTAGGCCACGTCGGCCGCGCTGATGCCGGTGATGCCTTCGCGGTACACGTCGGCATCGACGACGTCGCTGCCGAAAGCGAGCGCGGCAAGGATGGCGGCCTTCGCCGCGGCGTCGTGGCCCTCCACATCGGCCGTCGGGTCGCGCTCGGCCAGACCGAGCTCCTGCGCCTCGCGGAGGACCTCGTCGTAGCCTGCACCCTCTTCCTCCATGCGCGTGAGGATGTAGTTCGTCGTCCCGTTGACAATCCCCATCACCCGGACGATCTGCTCCCCTGCGAGCGACTCGCGCAGGGGCCGGATGACGGGAATGGCGCCGGCCACGGCGGCCTCGTAGAGCAGGTCCACGCCCGCCGAGGCCGCGACCTCGGCCAACTCGGCGCCTGCCGTCGCCAGGAGTGCCTTGTTGGCGGTGACCACGGGCTTCCCGTTGCGCAGGGCCGCCTCAATCAATTCGTGCGCCGGGTGGAGGCCCCCGATGACCTCGACCACGACATCGACGTCGGCCCGGTCGACCAGGGCCGCAGCGTCAGTGCCGATGAGCCCCGTCGGGATGGCCGCCGGGCGGGGCCGATCCGGGTTGGCCACGGCGATCCCGACGAGCTCCAGGCGGATCCCCGTACGGGCGGCGACGTCCTCGGAGCGGGTGAGCAGGATCTCGGCGAGCGCACTTCCGACGTTGCCGCAGCCGAGCAGGCCAACGCGCACCGTCGGAGCCTGATGGACGTGCGAAACGGCGACGGCCTGATCGGGAGTCACCTCCAAACGGTACAAGCTGCCGCGCCGCCGACGGCCCATGCGCGCCGGCGTGAGGCATGGGATCCGTGATCAGGTTCCTCTCGGAACGCGGAGGAGGCACCGAAAGGCCGTCCTCACGCCCCATGCGCTCAAAAGTCAGCGCTCGCCAGACCTCCCTCGGGGTGTTCCCATGACCGGCCGCTCCAGCGGCAACCTTGCTCCAGACGGGCGTGACCCGAGCGGACCGCTCAGGCATCCAGATGAATGAGGTCCTCCAAGGTCTCGCGGCGGACCACGACGCGAGCGTGACCATCCGAGACGAACAGGACCGCCGGACGGGGCACCTTGTTGTAGTTGGACGCCATGGCGTAGCCATAGGCCCCTGTGACCGGTGTGGCCAAGACGTCGCCCACCTCGAGGTCCTCGGGCACGTAGGCATCGGGGACAACCAGATCGCCGCTTTCGCAGTGTTTGCCCACGACGCGCACAGGTCGTGGGCGCGTTGCCTCGACGGCACGCGGAAGAAAGGCCTCGTAGCCGCTGCCATAGAGAACCGGACGCGGGTTGTCGCTCATGCCGCCGTCGACGCTCACATACGTGCGGATGCCCGGGAGATGCTTCACGGTCCCCACGGTGTAGAGGGTGATACCGGCGGTGGCGACGATGGAGCGCCCGGGCTCCGCTGAGATGCGTGTGGCCGGATCGACTCCCGCGCGGGCGCAGGCGCTCCGCGTCGCCTCGGCCCAGGCGGCCTGGGTCGGAGCGGACTCGCCATTGACGTACGGGACGCCAAGTCCGCCGCCGACGACCAATTCGGGCAATTCCAGCGGAGCGAAGAACGCCCCGAGTACTTCGGCCGCCTGCTCGAAGGAAGACGCCTCGAAGACCTGACTGCCGATGTGTGCATGCACCCCGACCAGCTCGACGCCTGGCATCAGCTCGAGCGCCGCCACCGCCTCGGCTGCCGCACCTGAAGAAACGGAGAAACCGAACTTCGAGTCTTCCTGCCCCGTCCGCACGAACTCGTGCGTGTGTGCTTCGACACCAGGGGTGACCCGCACCAGGACCTTTGGCCTGTCCGGCCCGGAGGGAGCTGATTCCAGCAGACCACCGAGGCGGGCGATCTCGTCGAACGAGTCGATGACGATCCGGCCGACGCCTTGTTCCACGGCCCTCGCCAGCTCTTCGACGGATTTGTTGTTGCCGTGCAGGATCAGCCGTTCCGGCGGGACGCCGGACGACAACGCGACGTGGAGTTCTCCCCCGGACGCCACGTCGAGGTGCATGCCCTCCTCGTGAGCGAGACGGGCCATGGCGCGGCACAGGAAGGCTTTGGTGGCGTAAGCGACGCCGTCGCCCCACGCCGCCACTGCCTCACGGCAGGCCTGGCGCAGATGGTCCTCGTCGTAGACGAAGAGGGGCGTGCCGAATTCCTCGGTGAGCTCCAGCAGGTCGATGCCTCCAACGTGGAGATGACCCTTGGCATCAACCATGCTCGAGCGCGGGAGTAGATCTCGCTGCAGCGGTGCCGTTGCGACGTCATGGTCGATCGCCATGGAGGTGCAGGATACGGCAGCATTCGCTGACGGCGGGAGAGCGGGGTGGGTACTGGCCGGCAGAAGAGTACGATCGTCCTCTGCTCTTGCAACGCCCGCCCCCGTAGCTCAGCGGATAGAGCACCGGCCTCCGGAGCCGGTGGCGCAGGTTCGAGTCCTGCCGGGGGCGCTCGGAACGACCATCGAGCCCAGCAAAACCGGGTGTCCCGCCCTGCTCGTTTTACCTGGGCCCGACTCCGGGGTCTTACAATTTCGATCGCCTCAATCGTGCTCACGATCAAGGCCCTCAATCGATATCCCGACAAGGCTGGCGGTCGTTGGCGCTCCTTCATTTGCGGGACATTCAGGAACAATCCGGCCTCCGTGTAAACGAAAGCATGGCCTGCAACGTCGCGGCGATCGCCTTCGAACAATGCTCCGTGTGAGAAATCTGCGATTCAGCTGGAGTCTCAGCTGCTCAAGCGCGCAATTCGGTGTGATCCTTGTTGTGCTGACGTTGTGTGGTTGAGGGCCGATTGGTTCTATGGCAACGCGTCCGTTCCCGGCAGAATCAAAACATGGGGATCCCCCGTTCACCGATCATCATGAATACCCACACGACGACACAGCTGGTCTGGAGCATCGGGGAGGAGACAGTCGAGCGTCACGTGACCGTCGAGCCCAGCGGTTACTCCTCATCGCAGCGCAACCAGGAATTCACCATGGCGGATGCGTGGGCGAGACCTGCGGCCAACGTCCACACGGATCTTGAGGTCGGTGCGCACGTCGTCCCTATGCGAACGCTTGCGACGGTCCCTGACACGCCGCCTGGCGTTCGGTCCTGGGTCCCGCTGTCGACGCCGAGGGCGTTGCCCGTGGCATGGGAGACCGCCTGACCCGTCGCTGCGTGTCTCGGCTCCATTGCCGGACCGATCAGCAAGAATTGTCGGAGCCGCCAGTCCGTCGAGCGAACATGAGCGGCCGGCGGTGAAGACCTCTTCTCCATTGGGTAACCCTTGATCGCTCTCGCTGCGCGACGTCGATCTTTTGGTCCCCCTGGGGCTTGCATACGCGGCGTCGGCAAACACCGGCGAACAAACCACGCCTACGATCGGCGATGAAGCCTTTCCAGGAAATGGAGCTGTGGTCATGACCCCGAACGACGAATGGTCGCCGGACGAACCGTTGGACACCGAAACCTTCGAGCAGGGCGACGAGGCGTTCGATGAGGCCTCGAGGCTCCGCCCGAACGAGGTCGAGGATGTGGAGCAGGACCCGTCGCTCAACCCCACCCTGCAAGTGGACGAACGAGAGCTCGAGGAGGCCGGGGCTGAATTCGATGACCCGGAGCGCATCGTGACCCTGGAGGGGGGCATCGATGACCCTGACGGCCTCGGGGATCCATCGATTGGCGCCAGCGGGCAGGATGGCACCGCAGACGGCTGGACTCTCGACGCGCCTTTGACCGAGGAAAGCAAAGAAGAGGTCGACGCGGATGAGTGACGCGGATGAGTAACGTGCTGCATGCATCGAAACGCGATGAGGCTCGGAGTGCCAAGGAAGCGTGCGGGAGCGTGAAATGACGGACGGTCGCCCACTCGACTCACACCATCAAGCGACATTGGAAAAGATCCTGTCGCATCCGGTCAGCCACAACATTCAATGGCACGACGTCCTGTCGCTCCTCGAGAGTGTTGGCACCGTCACCGAGAAGCACGATGGCCGCTACTCGGTGACCTTGGGCTCCGAGACTGAGACCTTTGACGCGCCCCGACATCACGACATCAGTGAGCAGCAGGTCATTGATCTTCGCCGCATGCTCAGGGGTGCAGGGATCGCCGGCACATCGTAAGAGCTGGGTGGCGCCGCCCAGCGCGCCACAACCCCGGCGTGGCTCGTTACGTCATCTCCAACGCGGCGCGATCCCAGTCGGCGAGATCGGCGGCAGCCGCGTAGGTGCTCTGAAAGAACCGCATGAGCAGGCCGTCAGGGTCCTCCGCCTCGCGCACGGCGGAGTACGGGAGGAGGAATTCCCCAAGATCCTTGTCGTAGTAGGCCCCGCTCGGTTCGATCCGAACCTCTGAGAATCCGACTGGCTGAGGATAGGCATAGGAGTAGAACGACCCTTCGCTGCTTCCACCTGGCCAGAATCCGCAGCTCGACAATTGATGGCTGTATGCCAGCTGCTGCACCCGATCCGGACAGTTCGGTACGCCGCCCGGATGCAGGGGTGCCGGGCGCCCTGAGAACCGGGTGGTCGCGAGGTCTGCCGCCCCCCAGAAGAAGTGCACCGGACTCGCCTTCCCGATGAATCCCGCGCGAAACCGTGTCATCACGCGGTGTGCCTGAAGGAGTGCGCGCCAGAAACGCTCAGCAGCTTCTGGCTCGTACACCCGGTGACGGTCATCCTCGCCGAATGGAACCGCCGTCTCCATTTCGACCGGACGATCGAAGAGATGGAGTACGACAGTCCAAGCCGGACAACGCTGCCATGGTCTCGGCATAGAAGGCGGCCACCGAACCTGAGCGGAGCGGGACCTGTCGCTCCCCTCCGTCTGAAGAGCGAACGTCGAGTGTGTGCCCGATGAAGTTGAACTCCATCTCCACGCCGCGGCCATCGACGTGCATCAGCGACGTCGTCAGGCCCCGGGATGACACGTACAGGGGGACCTGCCACCAGTGATTCACCATTGGCTCGAGTGCCAGGCGAACCTTGCCGGCGATTTGGAACCAGAGTTGGAGAACATCCTTCGTCTCCTCCCAGTCCGAGAGCGTGAGCCGTGGCCATGCTCCGTCCCGGCTCGGCAGCGGTGCGTCGCGAGCGACCGGCATGGCGCCCAACGTACGCCATCGCGAGCGCCCCGATCAGGAACGGCGCGGGGCCTCCGAGGCCAACGCGGCCACCACCTCCCCAAGGGTCTCCTCGCTGATCACGTAAGGGGTGTAGAACGCCACCCGGTCGACACGCCCGGCGAATCGTCCGGCGATGTCGAGAGCCACCTCCTTGGGCGACCCCACCGCGGCGAGGGTGCGGAGCATGCGGTCATCGATGAGAGCCGGCATCTCGTCCCAACGTCCAGACTTCGAGAGCGAATTGAGTGCAGGTTGGAGGTCCTCCCATCCCTCGGAGGCGAGTACGGGACGGTATGCCGGCGTTGATGCGTAGAAGGAGAGCAGCCAGCGACCCGCCAGTCGGGCGGCCTCCATCTCGTCGTCGCTCCGTCCACAGCAGACGATGACCTCGCCGGTGACGGTGAGCGACGAACGGTCTCGGCCGCCCCGGACCAGTCCCTCGTCGATGGCGGGGAGGCTGCGCGTGAGGAAGTGGGTGGCGGTGTTGAACGGCATCACCAGCACGCCGTCAGCGACTTCGGCCGCCAGACGAAGCATCTGGGGTCCCAGCCCGCCAAGGGCAATCGGGGGCGGGCCGTAGGGGTTCGGCCCAGGGTTGAAGAGTGGTGGCATCAGGGTGTGGGACCAGAACGCACCGCGGAAGTCCAGCTGCTCACCGGTTTCCCACGCGGCAAAGATGGCGCGCAGGGCCCCGACCATGTCGCGCATGCGGGCGACGGGGCGGTCGAATGCGGCGCCATATCGCTTCTCGACCTGCGTCCTGATCTGTGATCCGAGACCGAGCACGAACCTGCCGCGGCTCAGGAGTTGAAGGTCGTAGGCCTGGTGGGCCAGCTGCACGGGGTTGCGGGGGAACGCGATTGCCACGTTCGTGGCCAACTCCAGTGTCGAAGTGGCACCGGCCGCCAGAATCAGGGGAGTGAACACGTCGTGGGGACCCTCGAACGTGAAAGCGCCATCCACCCCGAGCTGTTCCAGCCGGCGCGCATGGGCGGGGGCCTCCTCCAACCCGGCCAGCATGGTGTCGATCTTCATGAAGCCCCTTCTTTCACGGCCCAGCATGCCCCGCTCTACGGCACTGCTCATGACGGGCTCTCGCCTGAGGCCGAAGATGAACGTTACGCGAACGGACCGCGAATTCCTGGTTTTCTTCCCAGCTAGTCTCCTATGCCATGGCGGCGGAGCACGGGGAGATCGAAACCATCGAACTCCGCGTCACGCAGCTCTTCGCCATGGTGTCCGAGGCCCTGGCCGGAGCAACAGCTGCCCTCCTCGGCAACGACGTGGCGATAGGCCTCGCGGTGGTGGAAGGCGACCAGGCCGTCGACGACCTCACGGCCGAGCTCGAGCTCCTCGTCTGGCCGCTACTGGACGTGGAGGGCACCTCAACGCTGACGCTGCGCCACCTGGTCGGCGTCCTCCTCATTCTGCCCGAACTTGAGCGGAGCGGGGACCTGGCCGAGCACATCGCGCAGCGCGCCGTCTCCAACATGGGGGTCGAAATGAGCCCGCTCAGCCGCGGCATCGTGCAGCGGATGTCGGAAGTGGCACTCCAGATGTGGCGAGACGCCGCCGACGCCTACGTCGACCGCATCTCACGGGCCGAAGCCCTGGCGGAGGACGACGAAGAGATCGACATCCTCCACGATCGCCTCACTCGGGAGATCGCGGCCGGCACGATGCCCAGCGCCGTCGGGGCGCAGGTGACCCTCGTTGCGCGCTTCTATGAACGACTCGGCGATCACGCGGTCAATCTGGCCCGCCGGATCGAGCTCCTCCACGATCTGGCGTAGTCCGGGGCTGGCTGCAGGCCGCCGATCCCCGTGTTGCACCGAGCACCAGGCCTGCCCATTGCATCGGTGCTTGCTGCAGCGGTCGGGCCATGGGACCGCCCGACCAACACCCGCACCACCTCCGGACCGGCTCGGGCGGAATCACCAACGCTCGGCAGACGGCATGGGTCCGACGTCCACAGCGGAGCCCGCTAGATCTCGAAGCTCTCCCCCGCCTTGCGATGAATGGTCAACGCGGCGACCACTGCGCCGGCCAGGATCAGGCAGCCCGACAGGAGCAGCGCCTCGTGCAATCCTGACCCGAATGCGTTGTACGCCGCGTTGACCACCTTGGTGGCGATCTTGGCGACCGCCGCGTTGTTGGAATGCTCGGCGCTGCTCGCCGCGCCGCCGCTCGAGGCACCTCCAGTCTGGATTGCGTGCTCGACGAGGCTCTGGAAGTTGGGTGGAATACCGATGGCCTTGAGCCGGGCCGCCAGGTCACCGGTGAGCTTGGCGTTCACGATGGAGCCGAGGATGGCCACCCCGAACACCGCGCCCATCTCCCGGCTCGTGTTGGTCGCCGAGGCGGCCATGCCCGAACGCTCTGGAGGCACCACGGTGAGCGGGACGGAGGTCACCGGCACCAGCAACACGCCGATGCCGATACCGGCGAGCGGCAGCACCCAACCCAGAGTCCCGAAATCGACCGTCGGGGAGAGGACGGCATTGGCGACCAAGATGCCACCGCCTGCGAGCAGACACCCGATGGTCATGGGCCAGCGAGGCCCGAAGCGCGCCACGATCGGGCCGGTGAGCGCGGACGCAATGATCAACCCCGCCGCCATCGGGAGGAAATCGATCGCCGTCTGGTACGCCGACTCGTTGGCCACGACCTGGAGGTACAACGCGGTGAAGAAGAAGATGGAGAAGGTTCCGAAGTAGGCGACGAAGGCGACGAAATTGGAGCCGGCGAATGGCGGGCGGCGGAACATCGAAAGATCGAGCATGGGGCTCTTGACCCTGTGCTCGGTCACCACGAACGCCACGCCGGAGACGGCGCACAGGATGAAGAGCGTCACGATCCACGGCGAGGTGTAGCCGGACTCCTCCCCCTGGATCACCCCGAATGACATGCAGGCCAAGAAGGCGGCGCCGAACAAGAACCCGAGGACATCGATGCGACGCCCCTGGCGGTCGGATGTCTCAGGGACGGCAACAGCTGCCAGGACGAACGCAACCAGCCCAAAGCCCAGATTGAACCAGAAGATGGCACGCCAGCCGGAGAAGCCGACGAGGAAGCCGCCGATGACCGGTCCGAGGGCCAGCGCAAGGCCGGAGACAGCAGCCCACACGCCCAGCGCGTCGGCGCGAGTCTCCCGATCCGGATAGACGTGCCGAATGATCGACAAGGTCCCGGGCTCGCTGGCGGCAGCGCCGACGCCCATGATCACGCGGCCCGCAATGAGCCAGTCCACGTTGCCGGCCAGAGCGGCCACGACGGAACCGCCGCAGAAGATGGCCACGCCGATGAGCATGATGCGCTTGCGGCCGAAGATGTCGCCCAGCATCCCCGCCACCAGCATGAAGCTGGCGAACGTCAGTGCATAACCGTTGACCACCCACTGCAGCGAGGTGACCCCCGCGTGCAGGTCGCTCTGGACGTTGGCCAGCCCCACGCTGACGACGGTGTTGTCGAGAAAGGTGAGGAAGAGGACGCCGCACAGGGTGGCGAGCGCCAGAGCTTGGGCGGCCGAACCGAGCCCTCCCTGCTTGATGGTGAGTCCAGGCGGAGCACCCTCGATTGGTTGGGAGCCTTTCGCTCCTTGCGTCAGCAGGGCCGGCCTCCTCGCAGCAATCCGATCCCAGGCGACCGACCTCCGAGGTGCATTCCCACGAGTTTTGCGTACCCAGGCTGCGGGTAGTGGAACCATCGACGGGGTGCCCCGGGGACAGGGCGGGCCGACGGCTGCGCTCCCCGGGGAGGCCCCTCGGACGCACTCGTGTGCCCGGTGGAAGGCTCGGAGGACCGGCGGTGGGTTTCAATGCTGCACAAGGATCTCGCTGCCGGTGACTGAGGGCACCGACGACCTGGCTGCGTTCTTCGACCTGATCGACTATCCGTACTTCGTGGTCACGGTGAGATCGCCTGATGCCGAGATGAGCGGCTGTCTCGCGGGATTCGTGACCCAGTGCAGCATCGACCCCCCAAATTTCCTTGTCTGCATCTCGAAGGTGAACCACACGCTGTCCATCGCAGAGCGCTCTCCCGGCATGGGTCTGCACCTCCTCGGCGAGGATCAGGTCGACCTGGCCCGTCTCTTCGGGGAGGAGACGGGTGACCTGGTGGACAAGTTCGCCTCGGTCGATTGGCGCCTTGGCCCGACCGGTGCGCCCCTCCTGGTGGACGCAGCCGTCAGCATGGAGGGCCAGATACTCGGCCATTTCTCAGTTGGCGATCACGAGGCGTTCCTGATGCGCGGGGTCCGCGCCGTGGCCGGCAGGCACCCCGGGCTCCTCACCTTCCGGAACGGGCCGCCCCTGCAGCCCGGCCACCCCGCCTGAGCCACCGAACAATTCTCGCAGCCCCACTCCATCGCGAGCCACCGTGAGGGGTCAGCCGGAGCCGCCGTCGAATGCAAGAGGCTGCACCATGCTCATCATGTTGCCGGAGTCGTCCGCAACGTCGCCTCGTCGAGGACGAAGACGCTCCTGTGTGACATGCGGGTGATCATGTACTTCGGGGCTCAGGCGTGGGACGCCCAGAACTCGCGCAGGAGGGGAACGAGGTCGGCCGACCGCTCGTCGGGCCAGAACAACATCGCGTCGGGAATGAGGACGACGCGCTCGACGCCGGGGATCATGTCAGCCAGGCGCCGCGCCCACGACTCCTCGAAGAACGAGTCACCCGTCCCCCACGCGACTTGGCTGGGGGCGTGCAGCTGCGCCAGCTGGGGCTCGACGGCCATCAGCTCGGCCGCGGACGATGCCGTCAGCACACGCTCGAGACCTCTCCCCTGATCGGGGACGAACGGTCCGAGAAAGCTGTCCAGAATCTCGGTGGGAATCTGCTCCGGCCGCGCGTAGCCCATGCCGAACCCGACTTCGGACCGGGCCAGTGCCGGATCGTCGGCCATCGCCGCCACCATGGGCCCGAACTCACCCGATGCAGCGAGCGAGACGAAGGGCTTGAACGCCTCGGGCGGGAAGTTGTCATGGACGTCGCAGTTGGTCAGCGTCAGTGTGCGGATGCGCTCCGGATAGCGGGCCGCAAAGACCTGGCCGACCGCGCCACCCGTGTCGTTGGCCACCAGGTCGACCTGCGCCAGGCCAAGGCGCTCGCACAGCTCGTTGAGCATGGCGGCGACTCCATGCAGTGACAGATCCGCCGTGGCATCCGCCGGAACCGGCGTCGCTCCGTGGGCAGGCAGATCCGGAGCGATGCAGCGGCGCATGTCGGCCACGTCCCAAATCACGTTGCGCCAGAGGTCGGCATTGACCAGGACGCCGTGGAGGAACAACGCGGCCGGCGAGGCGCTGTCGCCGTCGCCCTGGTCGACGTACGCGACGTCGCCCTGGCTGAGGTCGATCGTCTGCCTCGAGAGCACCGTCGGGACTGTCCGACCGGTTCGTGCGGTATCTGTCTTCGTTGGAGGGGTCATGTCTGCATTTATACATACCAACCATCGGTTTGTAAAGAGGGAGTTAGGCTTTCGCCGTGCCCACGCAGGCGGAACGGACAGAAGCCACCAGGGGCCGCCTCATCGCGACCGCTCGGCGGCTGTTCGCGGCACAGGGGTTCGCCGCCACCTCCATCGAAGAGATCCTGAGCGAGGCGGCAGTGAGCCGCGGCGCGTTGTACCACCACTTCCCGAGCAAGACAGACCTGTTCCAGGCGACCTTCGAACAGGTCGAGGACGAGTTGACCGCTCAGGTGCTGCAGGTCGCCGCCAGCGGGGGGAGACGGACCCGATGCGGATCCTGGAGGTGGGATTCGACGCGTTCTTGGACCAGTGTCTCAACCCCGAGGTGCAGCGCATCGTGATGCTCGACGGTCCCACGGTGCTCGGTTGGGACCTGTGGCACG
This sequence comes from uncultured Acidimicrobiaceae bacterium, assembly GCA_963753115.1. Lineage (GTDB taxonomy): Bacteria > Actinomycetota > Acidimicrobiia > Acidimicrobiales > RAAP-2 > Bog-473. The sequence goes on along the minus strand of CAVWBB010000029.1, from coordinate 206,067 downwards.
AGCTCGACGAGCGCTATGCCTTCGGCACCATCAAAGCCGTGCTGACGGTCGCTGCAGACATCGGCCGGATCGAGTCCTCAGCGATCGACCCGCTGGCGCACCTACTGCTCGGTGCGATCATGCAGGCCGGGATGGTCGTGGCGCGGTCCGACGACCCGCTCGCCGCGAAGAAGGCCATGACGAACACGTTCGCGGGGATCGTCACCGCTCTTTGAGCGTCGACGTTCGCCACGACTGTGGATGGTTTCGGCTCGGTGGCCGCCCGCCGTCTCGACGATGCTCAGCCGCCGTTCCGGCCGCCCGCCGACTGGCTGAACCACGCCGGCAGGCGAGCCGGGCGGCCCGACCCGTCGACGCACCCGTGGACGGTCACTGCAGTTGCCCGTGCCTCACTCCCGACGGCCAGGAGGTACGCGATCTGGAACGTGGCGCCACGGATGGCGCCGACACGCAGCGACACGGCCACCTCCTCGTCGAAGCGCAGAGGTTGGCGGTACTGCACAGAGACCTCGAGCACGGGGAAATCCCGGGCCTCGGCCGCCTCGCCGCCGCGCAGCGCGTCGTACGGGTGGCCGATGGCTCGCAGGTACTCGACCCTCGCTTCCTCCAGGTAGGGCAGGTACGCCGCATGGTGGATGATGCCCATGGCGTCGGTCTCGGCGAAGCGGGTGCGGAGCCGATGCGTGAACGTGTAGTCCGCAGGGTCGCGTGTGGGCTCGAGCGACTGGCGGCTCACGCGGGCGCCGACTCCTCCCCCGCCCGAGCAGCCCCACCACCGGACCCGGTGCCGGCGTCGAAGGACCGGCGGCGGCTCGAGGCCATGCGGTTGACTCCGTCCTGGTTGAAGATGGCGAACTCACCCTCGGCCTCGACAGTCACCACTCCTCCCTGCACGATGCGACCCTTGCTGAAGACCCGGCGGTCGGTCACCTCGGTGACCCACCCCTCGAACACGGCCTCCTCGTCGGTCAAGGTCGGCCGCAGGTAACGCACCGCCAGCGTCACGGTCGGTCCGGTCGAGCCCGCGATCGCATTGGCCGCCGTGAGGATGATGTCGAAGGTCGCCGCGAGCACCGCACCGTGGACGCAACCGGGTGCCCCCTCGTACGTGACGTCGAAGGTCCCACGCCCGATCGCCTTCGGGGGGTCGAAGTCGAGCACAATCGGCAACGCCACCGGATTGAAGGGCCCGACCACCACGTCGTAGGGCATGGCACCACCGAGGGGCACGTCCTTGGGCGGCCCGTCCTCGTCGGGCGGCATGAACCGTGGCAACGGGTCTCCCGGCAGATGGGACTCGAGCTCGTCGGCAACCGCGGCCAGGCCGGCGGTCAACCGGCTGGTCTCGGCCGCCGGCGGCGCCGCGGTGACCGACAACCGGATCAGGCGGCGGAGGACGTCGGCCAATTCCTGTGCTTCGTGCTCGCGGTCCCGGAGCCCCGGATGGTCCTGGAATGACGTCGGACGAGGGTCGGGCGTCAACACGGCGCGAACAGTACCGCCGGCCCTCCACCCGACGACATTCCGCGACAGCGGCGCCGGTCATACGGACGGTTCTCCGATTGGGAGCCGATCCGCACTCGTAACATGGCGCGGTGACCCCCGAACATGCAGTCCACTTCACCTCCGGCAGCCCCGAGACCGTCCTCGACCCGCTCGCTCCGGAGCTGGCCGCCGCACTCGACGCGGCCCGGTCCCTCCCTCCGGACCAGCGTCGGGCGGCGGTGGCCGCTGTGGCGGCGCAGGACCCGCACTGCCTGCAGGCCTGGGCGGACCTGGCCGAGCTGGCCGGCGACCCCATCGATCGCTACGCCTTCGCCCGGGTCGGTTACCACCGCGGGCTCGATACGCTGCGGGCCGCCGGCTGGCGGGGCTCGGGGTACGTGCGCTGGCGCCACGAGCCCAACCGCGGCTTCCTCCGGTCATTGCACATGCTGCAACTGGCAGCCGGTGCGATCGGAGAAGACGACGAGGAGCTGCGCTGCGACCTCTTCCTGCGTCAGCTCGACCCCGAATGGAGCTCCCAAGGGGGCTGACGATCCCAATCGATCCCAAGGGGCTCCCGGCGGGCCCTCAACGGTTTCCGCTGCACGTAGTTAGGTTCTCTAACTGTATGATGGTCGAAGTGTCTGTGAGTTCTCCTCCTTCTGCTGACGCGGCTCCACGCGGCAAGACGGGCGCCGGCGCCGGGTCCAAGACGGCCGCCCCACCCCCAGTCCTCGGCACCTACGGGAGAGTCGCGGCCTGGCTCTCCAAGCGGGTCGAGGTCGCATTGGCCCAGGTAGAGCTGACCTTGCCCCAGTACCGGGTGTTGGGAATCCTCGCCGAAGGGACCGCAGCCGCGTCGGGTCTGGCGGACCGGCTGGCCGTGCGACGGCCCTCCATCACTGCCCTCATCGACGGCCTGGTGGCCCGCGGCTTCGTCGACCGCCGACAGGAAGACGCGGACCGCCGGCGGGTCGAGTTGCGGCTGACCGCAGAGGGGACCAGGACCCTGGCCCGGGCCGACGCAGCCGTTGACGAGTACCTGATGGCCATCGCCGGCCACCTCCCCGACAAGGACGAGGCCATGGCCCTGCGCTCGCTCGAGCTCTGGGCCAGGGCGATGGTGGAGTCTCGCCAGGGTCCGCGTCAGGCCGACACCGAGACGACCCCGGCGGGCCCGGCGGCACGGGGGACGCAGCCATGAGCAAGACCGAGGACAGGCTCGAGGGCATGCCCGACGGGCAGGCCGCCGGCAACGGCGCCGGCCCGCACGAACCGGCGGACACCCTGGACTCGGACACCCAGGGCGGAGCGCGTCGCCTGCCCTTGGCGGCCTACGTCCCGATGGGGGTCACGAGCAGTTACGAGGCGCCGAAGGCCACGGTCGATCCGGACCGCTCCAAGACGTGGATCAAGCGTGCCGCGCCGATCGTGATGGCGCACAAGGTGCAGTTCTTCAGCGCACTGCTCTTCTCCTTCCTCGGCCTGATCATCCAGGTGTGGATCCCCCTGATCCTCCAGAACGGCATCACCAACGCCCTGATCCTGCGGACGCACCCGCTCCACACCTACGTGGAGATCATCGCGGTCCTGGCGGTGTTCACCGGGCTGTTCGGCTACATCTCGCGCACCAACCTCTTCAAGGTCGCATACGCGATCGAGTTCGACCTGCGCAACATCCTCTACGAGCACTTCACGCGGATGTCGTTCCCCTTCTACGACCGGGTGCAGTCGGGCCAGCTGATCTCGCGGGCGAACTCGGACATTCGCTCGGTGCAGATGTACCTCACCTTCGCCCCGATGATCCTGGTGCAGTGCTCCATCGCCTTGGTCGCCTTCTGCTTCATGCTCTCCATCAGCGTGCCGCTCGCCTTCGTGGCCATGGTGGCGATGCCGTTCATCTACATCGTCGGCGTGAAGATGCGGAAGTCGCTCTTCCCGGTCTCGTGGATCATCCAGGCCCGCCTGGCCGAGGTGGCCACCGTGGTGGACGAGAACGTGAACGGCGTGCGTGTCGTGCGCAGCTTCGCCGCCGAGCAGCAGCAGCTGCGCCAGTTGGCCACGGCGGCCGACCGCGTGCAGTGGGGCTACATCAAGGACGCCGACCTGCGCGCCCGCTTCGCACCCCTGGTGCAGAACCTCTCCCAGGTCGGATTGGTCCTCGTCCTCCTCGTGGGCGGGTGGATGGTCATCCACGAGCACCTGCCGGTGGCCTCCATCGTCTCGTTCAACCTGTACCTGATCATGATGCAGGCCCCGTTCATGATGCTGGGGATGCTCATCATGATGGGCCAGCGCGCCTCGGCCTCGGCCGAGCGGATTTACGAGATCCTCGACGAGCGACCCACCATCGTCGACCGCCCCGACGCCATCGACCTCGTCAACTGCGAAGGTGACGTCGAGTTCGACGACGTCACCTTCGCCTACGCCGCCGACAGCCTGCTGTCGAAGCCGGACGACGAGAACGACGGGCGCCGCGACATTCTGCGCAATCTGAACCTGCACCTCCACCCGGGCGAGACCGTCGCCCTCGTGGGCCGCACCGGGAGCGGGAAGTCGAGCGTCGCCCGCGTCCTGGCGCGCTTCTACGACGCCACCGGCGGCACGGTCCGCGTCGACGGCCACGACGTGCGCGACCTCACGCTCACCAGCCTGCGGGGGAACATCGGCGTCGTTCTCGACGAACCATTCCTCTTCTCCGTCTCCATCCGGGACAACATCGCCTACGGCAGGCCCGACGCCACCATGGAAGAGGTGGTCGCCGCAGCGGAGGCCGCCGGCGCATCAGGGTTCATCAACCGGCTGGCCGAGGGCTACCGGACCGTGGTCGGCGAGCGCGGCTACACGCTGTCGGGCGGGCAGCGCCAGCGCATCGCCATCGCCCGCGCCCTGCTGGTGAACCCACCCATCCTCATCCTCGACGACGCCACCAGCGCCATCGACGTCAAGGTCGAGCAGCGCATCCACTCGTCCCTGCGGGTCCTCATGGAGGGGCGCACGACACTGATCATCGCCCACCGCCTCTCCACCATCAGCCTGGCCGACCGGGTGGTGCTGCTCGACGGAGGGCGCATCGTGGCCGACGGCACACACGCCGAGCTCCTGGCGTCGACGCCGCTCTACTCCGAGGTGCTCGCCCAGGCGGCCAGCGACGAAGACGCCGCGGAGGAAGCGGCAGCGGGCAGCGTGGACCTCGGCCTGGACGACATGGTCCTGGAGCCCGAGGGTGGTGCGCTGTGATGTTCGGCGGAGGTGGCGGGCCGCCCATGGGCGGCGGCGGGCCGCCCGGAGCGGCCCAGCCGGGCCTGCCCTTCGGCGGCATCCCACACGAACTGCAGGAGGGTGTCGACCTCCTGTTGAAGGAGGAGCCGGAGCGGGGCGAGTCCGACGCCGTCTTCACCCAGCTGCCATCGCAGCACGAGTCCAAGAAGCTCTCGCTGACCACGCTCCTCATGGAGTACCCCGGCATGTGCGCCGCCGCCGCCGCGCTGGTCGGCATCATCGCCCTGTTCACCCAGCTGGGCCCGAGCTTCGTCTCCTACGCCATCAACCATGGGTTGACCGGCCCATCAAAGCAGGACCCGACCGCCCATTACGACTTCGGCATCGTCGTGCTCATGGCGGTGCTCTACCTGATCTCCATCGCCGTCTCGGCCGGTGCCCAGTGGGGCCAGGCCCGGGTGACCGGGCGGCTGGCGTCGTGGGTGATGAACGACCTCCGCATCAAGGTGTTCAAGCACCTGCAGCGCCTCTCCCTCGACTTCTTCACCGAGGAGAAGGCCGGCGTCGTCATGAGCCGCATGACGAGCGACATCGAGAACCTGCAGCAGCTGCTCCAGGATGGTCTGGCCCAGTTCGCCATTCAGGGGCTGACCATGGTCGTCATCACGGTCTTCCTCTTCGCCACCAACGCCACGCTGGCCGCCATCACGGTCTTCGCCGTCCTGCCGCCACTGGTGATCATGTCGATCTGGTTCAAGCGGGCTTCCGAGCGCGGCTACGACAAGGTGCGCGACGGCATCGCGCTGGTGCTGGCCGACCTCTCCGAGAGCCTGCAGGGCGTGCGCATCGTGAGCGCGCACAACCGCCAGCGCTACAACGTGGAGACCCACCGCGACATCGTGGGCTCGTACCGCGACGCCAACAACTACACCGGACGCATCAACGGCATGTATGGTCCCGGCTCACAGGTCATCAGCGTGTTCGGGCAGCTGCTGATCCTGGGCATCGGCGGCGCCATGTACCTGCACCACCCGCAGGAGATCAACCTCGGCCAGTTGACGGCCTTCTTCCTCTACGTCAACCGGTTCTTCTCGCCGATTCAGCTGCTGGTGCAGCAGTACAACACGTTCCAGCAGGGCCGGGCGTCGGTGACCAAGCTCCGGGGTCTGCTCGAGACCGAGCCCTCGGTCCTCGAGGCGCCCGACGCCCTCGAACTCCCGCCGATCCGGGGCGAGATCCGCTTCGACCACGTGTCGTTCGGCTACGACCCCGCCGTCCCCGTGCTGCACGACGTCGATCTCACCATCACGCCCGGGGAGACGGTGGCCTTCGTCGGCGCCACCGGGGCCGGCAAGTCCACCATGGCCAAGCTCGTCACCCGCTTCTACGACCCGACGGCGGGCCGGGTGCTCATCGACGGGTACGACCTCAAGGGCGTGACCCTTTCCTCGTTGCGCTCGCAGCTGGGTGTGGTCCCCCAAGAGCCCTTCCTGTTCGCCGGGACGATCCGGGACAACATCGCGTTCGCCCGGCCCGGCGCCCCCGACGACGAGGTATGGAACGCCGTCCACCAGGTCGGGCTCGGCGAGCTGGTGCACCGGCTCCCCTACGGCCTCGACACCCCGGTCCACGAGCGCGGGCAGTCGCTGTCCTCGGGAGAGCGCCAGCTCATCGCCCTCGGTCGCGCCTTCATGGCCGAACCCCGCGTGCTGGTGCTCGACGAAGCCACCTCCAACCTCGACCTCCAGTCCGAGACCATGGTGGAGGCGGCCCTCGACGTGCTCCTCGAGGGCCGCACCGCCGTGCTCATTGCGCACCGTCTCTCCACCGCGATGCGCGCCGACCGCATTGTGGTGGTCGGGGACGGCAACCTGCTCGAAGTGGGCTCGCACGACGAGCTCGTGGCCCTGGGCGGCCACTACGCAGAGATGTACGACACCTGGATCAACCAGTCGCACGCGGCATAGCCGCCGCTCGCGCCGCTCCGTGATCGCTTCGTGATCGCTACGAAGAAGGCACGGAGATGAGCGCCACCGTGTTCCCGTCCTGGTCGAACACGGTGGCCTTCCGCCCGCCCCCCACGGCCTCCATCCGCGAGGGGCTGATGTCCCGCTGGCGCACCTCGGCCAACGTCGCATCGAGATCGGCGACGGACAGGGCCACCAGACCGTGCCCCGCCCTGGCCTGGTCGACCACCACGTAGAGCCAGGCCGAGTCGGCCAGCCGCCACATCACCTCGTCCACCGCGACCTCGACATCGGCGGGCCGGCCGAACAGGCGCTCGAAGAAGTCCCGGCCACTGTCCAGGTTCGACACCGGCACCCCGGTGAAAGCGACCTCGACGTCCATCCCGATCACGCTATGCACTCACGCGCTGGTCCGGCTCCACTCCTGCAGCGTCGCCCGGTAGCGGGCGTCCCAGACGTCGTAGCGCGGCGCGCAGCGGCGCGCCGGGCCAGTCCGCCGGCAACAACGCCGGTGGCAGCAACGGATCGGCCTGCAGGTGCCGGAGCACCGCGGCCGAGAGCTCGAAGCCAGGCGCCAACGCCTCGGGGCCGTCGGGGGCGAGTGCATGGAGGCGCTCCGACAACAGGCGTGCCCGAGCCGACCACGCCGACAGGTCCCACAACCGATTGGCCAATCCCGGCGCATCCCCTGGCCGCGCCGTCATGAGCTCGACGTCGCCATCGAGCGGCTCGGGCAACGGCAAGGGCAGGTTGGCTGGACGCATCCACACCCCCTCGCGCAGCTCGGCCAACCGGCTGAAGCCCAGGGCCCGGCGCCTGTTGCCCCGGACGTCGGCAGCGCTCCCCGTCGTGGTGACCACGACCAGCCACCAGTCCCCGTCGTAGGGGGTGGTGGCACCGGCTCGGCTCGCCGACTGCCGGGACTGGCGCGCCGCGAGATGGCCCGCCAGGCGGTACCGACCGGACCCGTCCGACGTCGCCTCACCGCTGGCCACCATGCGGCTCAGCGCCACCCGGGCCCGGTTCTCGCTGATGCCGAACAGGTCGGTCAGGCGCACGAGCTGGGCCACGGGCAGCTCGGGCGGATCCATGCCGAGGAGCGCGCTGGCCAGGACGGATCGGGCCGTCAGCGGCACCGCCGGTTCGTCGGACCCGGGCCGACCGGCCGTATTACGCTGTTGCATCACTTGACGAATCGACGTAATATAGACCCCATGGCGAGCACCATCGTGCCCGAAGCAGCCGACCGGCCCGAGGTCCTGCCGAGCGAGCGGCTGCTGGCCAACGGCATGGCCGTCCCGGAGCTGCGCGCCGACCTGCGCCGCATCGACAATGTCCGCAACGCCATCTCCGTGGCGACGGTGTGGTTCTGGGTGGCCCTGATCATCGGCGCCGCGGTGTGGGTCGATCAGTGGTGGGGGTATCTGATCGCGTTCGTCCTCATGGGCCCGCTCTACGCCCGCTTCGCCATCCTCATGCACGAGGCGGCGCACAAGCTGCTCTTCACCAACAAGCGGTGGAACGACTGGATCGGGAAATGGGTGGTCGCCTACCCGGTGTTCACGCCGGTCCAGCTCTACCGCCGGGTGCACTTCGCCCACCACAAAGACGAGTTCGGTCCGGGCGAACCGGATATGGCGTTCTACTCGCCGTATCCCTGTACGCGCCGGGCCCTCGGGCGGCGGCTGTTCCGTGATGCGGTCGGCATCAGTGGGTGGAAGAACTTCGTGCCACTGGTCAAGAACACTCGCACCAAGCCCTTCCGCCCCATCGGCCTCTCCATCTTCGGCGTGCAGGCCGTCCTGTGGGCCGTCATGTGGGCGGCCACCGGACGCTGGTGGATCTACCCGCTCCTGTGGTTCCTGCCCTGGATGACGGAGTGGCGCGTCATCAACCGCTTGCGCTCCATCGCGGAGCACGGGGGCATGGAGCGCAACTCGGACCGGCGCGCCACGACGCACAATGTGCGCCAGTCGTGGCTCGCTCGCTTCTGGATCGTCCCCTACAACACAGGCTGGCACCTGGCTCACCACGTCGACATGGGTGTCCCGTGGCGCAACCTGCCGGCCTTTCATGCCGAGCTGGAACGAGCCGGCTACATCACCGACGCCATCACCTACAAGAGCTACTGGGCGCTGTGGAAGGCGCTGTCGAGTGCCGACGAGACGACCGAGGTCAAGGCAGTGGCTGCCTGAGTCTGCCCGACGGCGGCAGGCCTGTGCCGCGTCGCCACCGGGACGGTAGGGTCCCCCCGTGAGCGATGCACCGCTACCGGTGGTGTTCGTGGGCCACGGCAACCCGATGAACGCCCTGGCCCACAACCGCTACACCGAGGCCTGGGCCGCGCTCGGCACCGCCGTGCCCCGGCCGCGCGCCGTCCTGTGCATCTCCGCGCACTGGTACACCAACGCCACCGCGGTCACCGCCATGGAGGCGCCGCGTACGATTCACGACTTCTTCGGTTTCCCCGACGAGTTGTTCGCGGTCGAGTACCCCTGCCCGGGGGCACCCGATGTCGCCACCGAGGTGGCGGAGGTCGCTGCACCGCAGTGGGTCGGGCTCGACCACGACAGCTGGGGCATCGACCACGGCTCCTGGTCCGTCCTCGCGCACGTGTATCCCGATGCCGACGTCCCGGTCGTGCAGCTCGCCATCAACGCCCTGCAACCACTGGAGTACCACGTCGACCTCGCCACCCGGCTGGCCCCGCTGCGCCGGAACGGGGTGATGATCCTGGCCAGCGGGAACGTGGTCCACAACCTCGGACTGATGAACTGGGAACGCCCCGACGCAGGCTTCGACTGGGCGAGACGGTTCGACGAGGCGGCCCGCAGCGTGGTGGTGGAATCCCCCGGCGACGTGCTGCGACTGGTCGAGCATCCCGACTACGCGCTCGCCGTCCCCACGCCCGACCACTTCATCCCCCTCCTCTACTTCGCCGGTCTCGCTGCGGCGGACACGTCCTCCACAAACTCGCCCCGGGTGCTGGTGGACGGCTACGCCAACGGCTCGCTGTCGATGACCTCGTACACCGCGTAACACTCCCAGCGAGTCCACGTCATCGCCCCCCGGTCCCGCAACAGCCCCCGTTTCCCACATCCGTTCCGTGGGCACACACCGTCCGTGCCCCGCACCGACACGCTGGGCCTTCCGACGGCCTCCCGGTCCCGCTGGCTCCGGTGGGGGCCGGCCGCAGCCGGCTGCGGCGTTCTCGCTGCTGCCGTGCTCCTCGCCCCCGACCATGCGCGCGCCGCGGCGGCCCAGGACTGGCCGCCCTTCGTCCTCGTGGCCGGTCTCCTCCTCGTCGGCCTCGTCGCCGACGGGGACCGGCTGTTCGCTGCCGGTGGCCACGCCCTGGCGCGGCTGGCACCCAACGGCCTGCTGCTCTACGCCGGGACCGTCGTGCTCGTCGTCGCGGTGACGACGCTGCTGAACCTCGATACGTCGGTCACGTTCCTCACCCCGGTCCTCGTCTACGCCGCCCGCAGCCGAGGTGAGGGAGAGGCCCCGCTCCTCTATGCGTGCCTGCTCCTCTCCAACGCCGGCTCGTTGTTGTTGCCGGGCTCGAACCTCACCAACCTCATCGTGCTCGGGCACCTCCACCTCTCGGGCGGTGCCTTCTTCGCCCACATGGCGCTGCCCGCGCTGGCGGCGGCCGGCGTCACCGCCCTGATCGTCGGCGCGGTGCACCACCGCGCCCTGCGCACGACCATCGCCCCCGTGACCGAGCCGGAACGCCCGGTCATCGGCGTGGGCCTCCTGGCCGTCGGGGTCGTCACCGTCTTGGTCGTGACGCTGCCCGCACCGGCCCTCCCCGTCGCCGTGGTGGGCGTCGCGGCTGTCCTCATCCGGTGGCGAAGAGGAGGCAGCGGGGGCGCCGACGACGTCGGCTCGGTCCACGAGGCCTTCCGCATTCTGGGGGTCCCCACCCTCGTGGCGCTCTTCGGCCTGGCCGTCGCGCTGGGCACCTTGGGGCGAGCATGGTCGGGGCCCGCCACCCTGCTGGCCCACCTCGATGCCTGGGGCACCGCCGCCGTCGCCGCGCTGACCAGCGTGCTGGTGAACAACCTGCCGGCCGCCTCACTCCTGGCGGCGCGCCAGCCGCCGCACCCCTTCGCGCTGCTCATCGGCCTCAACGTGGGCCCGAACCTGTTCGTGACCGGCTCGCTGGCCTGGATCCTGTGGCTCCGGGCGGCGAGAGCCGCAGGCGGGCGGCCGGACGTGCGGCGGGCGAGTCTGCTCGGTCTCGCCACTGTGCCGCTCGCCCTCACGGCCGCGGTGGGTGTCCTGGTGCTCAGCGGGGTCAGCTGATCGGGCTGCGCGGCCCGGCGTCCGCCCTGCAGCACCATGTGGTCGGCGCGAACCCACACCTTCGCTCACCACGTCGGTGACCGTGCCGCGGCAGCGCGAGGTCGCTCGGGTCGTCGGGTCGAGCACGGCCGCGGCGACGCGTCCCCGACCGGTCCGGGGTCAGGCCGGCTCGACCCCCAGTGCCTGCCGCAGCACCAGCGACGACTCGCGCTGGGCGCGCTTGGACACGGCGGCCGTCGTCACCAGGGCCGAGCCGTGGAAGGTGCCGGGGAACTGGTGCAGCTCCACCGAGACGCCCGCCTGCAACAGGCGCTGGGCGTAGGCGATCCCCTCGTCGCGCAGCGGGTCGTGCTCCGCCGTCGAGACGTAGGCGGGCGGCAGGCCCGACAGGTCGTCGGCCCGCGCCGGTGCCGCGTAGGCCGGCACGTCGTCGGATCCGTACCGCGCACCGAGATAGGCCTGCCAGCTCTGCACGGCCAGCGGACGGTTCCACATCGGGGAGTCCACGAACAGCTGCATGGACGGGGTCTGGAGCCGGTCGTCGAGCTCGGGGATCGCCAACAGCTGGAAGCAGACCGCCGGGCCGCCCCGGTCGCGGGCGAACAGCGCCGTCGCCGCCGCCAGCCCCCCGCCGGCGCTGGCACCGGTCAGTGCCACCCGCTCGGTGTCCACTCCCAGGGCGTCAGCCTCGGCATGCAGGTAGCGCAGCGCGGCGTAGCAGTCGTGCAGGCCCGCCGGGTAGGGGTGTTCGGGCGCCAGGCGGTAGTCGACCGACACGACCACGGCGCCCGTGCCGATGGCGGTGAGGGCCGCGCCGGCGTGCTCCGCCTCGACGCTGCCGATGACGAAGCCACCACCGTGGATCATGAGGATGCCGGGCACCCGCGCCGCCGCCGACGCGCCCGCCGGGCGGTAGACCCGCACCGACACGTCCGGATCGTCCTCCCATCCGGGCACCATGCGGTCCTCGATGTCGAGCGTCTCGATCCCCGGGATGTCGAACCGGATGGCGACGAGGATCTCCTCGAAGGCGCGCCGGGCCGCCACCGGGTCGGACAGGTCCATGTTGGGCAGCATGTCGATCATGGCCGCCAGCTCCGGGTCGATCATGACCGGCCTCCCCCGTCTGTCGTCGTTACTTCGGCTGCATCCTGATGCCGGCGTCGATGCGGATCGACTCGGCGTTGATGTACGAGTTGGACAGGAGCTCGAGCGCCAACGAGGCGAACTCAGTCGAGTAGCCGAGGCGGTGCGGAAAGAGCACGTCCTGCGCCAGCTTCCCCTTGAACGTCTCGGACCCCTCGCCCGCGCCGTAGATCGGCGTGTCGATCAGTCCCGGGAGAATCGTGTTGACCCGGATGCCGACCACGGCCAGGTCACGGGCGACGGGGAGCGTCATGCCGACCACGCCGCCCTTGGAGGACGAGTAGGCGGCCTGCCCGATCTGTCCGTCCTCGGCCGCCACCGACGACGTGTTCACGATGGCGCCCCGGGCCCCGTCCCCGTCGGGCTCGTTGAGGCTCATTTTGGTGGCGGCCAGCCGGATGCAATTGAACGACCCGATGAGGTTGATCTCGATCACCCGCCGGTACAGGTCGAGGTCGTGCGCCGACGCATAGTCGCCGTCGCGCCCGATGGTGCGGGTGGCCCAGCCGATGCCCGCGCAGTTCACCAGCGACTTGAGCGGCGCCATCTCGACCGCGGCGTCCACGGCGGTGATCACCTGCTCGGCGTTGGTGACGTCCGTCTGCACGAAGAGCCCGCCGATCTCCTTGGCCAGCGGCACGCCCTTGTCCTCCTGGAGGTCGGCGACCACCACGCGCACGCCGCGCTCCGCCAACAGGCGTGAGGTGGCCAGGCCGAGGCCGGACGCCCCTCCGGTGACGATCGCCGACGTGCCGTTCAGATCCATTTCGCTCCGACTCCTTGTGGGGTTCTCCGTGGTCGGCCCGCGGGACGGGCCCGCACCTGCCATGCCGGGCAGAGGATAGGGGCCGGCCCGGCCGTGGTCACATCTGCTCGGGAGCCTCCATGCCGAGCAGCGAGAGCCCGAGCTCCAGCACCCGCGCCGTCAGATCGCACAGCCCGAGCCTCGAGTCACGAACCGCCGGGACGTCGACCAGCACCCGGCAGGCCTCGTAGAACGAGGTGAACGACGTGGCCAGCTCGAAGAGGTAGGTACAGAGCTTGGAGGGGCTGCAGGTCTCCGCCGTCGACTCCACCGCTGCCGCGAAGCCGAGCAGTTGCAGCGCCAGCGCGCGCTCCTGGGCCTCGCCCAGCAACGGCACCGCGCCTGGTGCCGGCGGCGCCACCCCGGCCCGCCGGAAGATGGAGCGGATGCGGGCGTGTGCGTACTGCAGATAGGGCCCGGTGTCCCCCTCGAACGCCAGCATGCGGTCCCAGTCGAAGACGTAGTCCCGGGCGCGCTCGGTCGACAGGTCGGCGTACTTGACCGCGCCGACGCCGAGGGCGTGGGCGACGGCCGCCTGGCGCTCGGGCGACAGATCGCTCGAGCGCTCCTTCATGGCGGCGGCGGCCCGGTCGACGCCCTCGCTCAGGAGGTCGATGAGGCGCTCCGACCCGCCCGAACGGCTGGCCAGCTTCTTGCCGTCGGTCCCGAGAACGAGCCCGAACCCGACATGGACGGCCTCGTCCTCCCCCGAGAGGTAGCCGGCGAGCGCGGCCACGGCGAAGACCAGCCGGAGATGCAGGGACTGCTCGGCCCCGACGACGTAGATCAGCCGCGTCGCACCGATCCGCTCGGTGCGGTCGCGCACGCAGGCCAGGTCCGTCGCCGGGTAGCCGTAGCCGCCGTCGGACTTGCGCACGATCAGCGGGAGCGGATCGCCGTTGCGGTTCTCGAAGCCCTCGGGGAACACGCAGAGCGCCCCGTCGTTCTCGACGAGCAGGCCCTTCTCGTCGAGCTCGGAGACGACGACGGGCAGCAGCGGGTTGTAGAAGCTCTCACCCACGACGTCCTCGGGGGTGAGGAGGACACCGAGCAGCTCGTAGACCTCGCCGGCGTGACGCATGGACTCAGCCACGAAGATGCGCCACAGGTGCAACGTCTCGTCGTCGCCGCTCTGCAGCAACACCACGCGGCGCCGGCACCGCTCCGCGAAGGCAGGGTCGCTGTCGAACTTCAGGCGCGCTGCGGCATAGAACTCGTTGAGGTCGCGCACGCTGAAGGACTCGGCGCTGGCCGCTCCGTCGACGTCCACCAGATGCTCGATGAGCATGCCGAACGGCGTCCCCCAGTCGCCGATGTGGTTCTCGCGCCGCACGTCGTGGCCGATGAACCCGAGCACGCGGGCCAGCGCGTCACCGATGAGCGTGCTGCGCAGGTGGCCGACGTGCATCTCCTTGGCCACGTTGGGAGCGGAGTAGTCGATGACCACGGTCCGGGGGTGCGCCACCGGCTCGACGCCCAGCCGCGGGTCGGCGGACAGTGCCGCGACCTGACCGGCCACGAAGCTGTCGGACAGCGTCAGGTTGATGAATCCCGGGCCGCTGACCTCCACCTCGGCGCAGACGTCGTCGAGGGAGGCCGCCGCCACGACCTGCCGGGCCACCTCCGGCGGTGGGCGGCCGACGACCTTGGCCAGGGGCAGGGCGCCGTTCGCCTGGAAGTCGGCTCGGTCGGACGCCCGCAGCACCGGGTCGGCGCCCGGGAGCACCGTGTCGAAGGCGGCCTGGAGCCGTTGGAGGAGGACGCTGAAGGCGTCGGGCATCCCTCATTCTCGCATGCCCGGCCCGGCGCTGAACCCGGCGACGCCCCCTCAGTCCGCCGGCGCCCCCATGCCTCCGTCGAGCAACCCGTACCGGCGGTAGGGCCCGAAGAAGCCGTGCTCGAGCAGCCCGTACCCGACGTGGCCGTCGTAGGAGAACTCGGCCACGTGGTCGACGATGCCGTACTGGGCCAGGCCCTGCACCTCCTCCACGGCGAGGACGAGCCCCTGGGTCACCGGCTCCGGGCCGTGGTACATACCGTGGCGCCAGTCGGCGTCGATCCCGTACCCCGTGCCGATGGAGACGAAGTTGGCCAGGAGCGGCGTGCACGTGACCTCGATCCCGGCCTCGGGGAAGCGCACGACCGAGTGGTCGATGACGCGAGTCCCCGGAATGAGGTGATGCTCGTGCTCGGACCGGCCCAGCTCCTCGATGGGACGGCCGGGGTCGACCCAGACCCGCTCGCTCTGGACCAGCGGGCGCTCACCGTCGTCGCGCTCGTGGCAGATGTACATGATGGCGTGGTCGTCGAACTGCATCGGGAAGTAGTTCCACATGCCGCCCAGCACGAGCTCGCCCTGGCGGATGCCGTCGGTCTCGGGCTCGCCCACGGGTCGCACGCCCCACGAGCGGTCGCGGGTGCCCCAGCAGCGGTCGGGCGTGACGGGGAGGTCGGTCCCGCCAACCGAGAGCGTCCCTGACCAGCACCCGGTCTGGGCCAGCCGCTGCGTGTCGAAGACCACCTTGCCCTTGCTCCGCATGTACTGGCGCGGCTCGGCCATGGCGGGGATGTGGCCCTCCCACGTGACGTCCATGGCCACGCTGTGCTCGGTGGGCTCGACCACCACCCGCAGGCGGCGCAGGGGTTCGAGCACCTCGACGCGGAACGGCCCCACGGTGAGGTCGCCCCGGTCGACCAACGGCGCCGAGGCACGCACCACGTGCTGGGAGCCGCCGTGGCGCACGTCGATGAAGGCGTCGACCACACCGAGGTTCGGGTACTGGCCGTAGCCGAAGATGGCGAACCAGTCACCCGAGGAGGGATGCATGTTGAAGTAGTAACGGTCGTAGAAGTTGCGGTCGCTCGTGGCGGGGTGGGCGATGAACTCGGCCGCTTGGTGGACGGGGTAGTCGTCCCAGGAGGAGAGGGTCATGTCGGCGTGCTCAGCAACAGGCGCAGCCGCCGCCGCAGCCGCCCGCCACCGGGGCGCCGCACTGGCCCCCGATCGGCTCGGCCGCCAGGCCGGTGGTGGCGAACACGGGAAGCAGGCGCCGGGCGCCCACGTGCCCGTCGGGGCAGCACGCCGGCGCGTCGGCATCGGCCATGGGCCGCCGCTCGTCGAAGACGGCGTGACAGGTCGAACAGCGGAATTCGTAGACGGGCACGGTGGTGGACCTCCGGCCCGGCAGCCTACGCGAAGACCCCCGGGGGGTTGCGAGGCAGAACCGCGGGGTGACCCCTACGGCTGGGCGAAGCCGTAGATCGGCACGCCGTTGTACGAGGCCGAGTCGGCGGGCAGGAACGGGCCGTCCAACGCGGTCGACAGGTACCCGCTCCGTCCCGGTCCCGAGTCGCCACCGACCGTCATGATGGCGTCGTCGGGCCAGACCTGGGTCACGATCCCGACGTGCACGGAGGTCCTGGTGCTCTGCGGCCCGGTCCCGTAGAGGACGGCGTCGCCGACCGCCGGCATGACCGTCGGCGGCAACGCACGGCCCTGGGAGGCCGCCCAGCCCCAGATGTCGCCCGTGAAGGCGTAACGCGGGATGGGGATGCCCGCCTGTTCCCAGGCCCAGGTGGCGAACAGCGCGCACCACTGCTCGCAGGGGCCGTACGGATTGCAGAAGGCGCCCTGCGTGTCGGGGTCCGGGAAGATCTGCGACGCCGCGGCCGCGGCGATGGCTGGCGCCACCGGGGGCCATCGGCTCGGGGGTGGCGGTCGAGAAGCTGTACTGCCAGGCCTGCGGATCGAGCAGCCAGTAGCCGGTCCCCTGGTTGTTCCCGATGATGGCCGAGATCTGGGTCGCCGTCGGGTTCAGCTGGAGGCCGCCGAAGGCGTGCGCATCGCCGAACGGCAGCACGACGCCGTTCTCCGTGGCGATCAGGTAGCCGCTGCCGTCGGGCGAGGGCACCATGCCGACGACAGCGTCGGGCAGGTTGGCCCCGCCGGCCGAGCCGTAGAAGTTGGCATCCCCGTAGGTGAAGATGCCGCCGTCGGCGGCGACCAGCCAATAGCCCTTGCCGTCGCTCGTGCTGGCCATGCCGACGATGGGCGCATCGAGATGCAGGCTCCCCGTGCTCCCGTAGAAGGCGGCATCACCGTAGGAGAAGATGCCGCCGTCGGCCGCGACGAGCCAGTACCCCTTGCCGTCAGGCGTCGCCGTCATGCCGACGATCGGCTGGTTGAGGTGCGTGCCACCCATGGAGCCGTAGAACGCCGCGTCGCCGTAGGCGAACACGCCGCCATCGAGCGCGCCCAGCCAATAGCCCTTGGCGTCGGGCGTGATCCCCATGGCCACGATCGGGCCCTGCAGCGGCAGGCTGCCGGCGGAGCCCTCGAAGCTGGCGTCCCCGTAGGCGAAGACGCCGCCGTCCGCGCTGGCCAGCACGTACCCGTTGCCGTCGTCGGTGGCCACGCCCGAGAACACCGGTGAGTTCAGGGGCTGGGGGATCGACGGATTGGTCAGGCCCACGCTGCCGAAGCCGATCATGCCCCCGTCGTTGTAGACGTGCGCGCTCTGGGCCGCCCCGGCCGGGGTCCCGCTGACCGCGCTCGATGCCAGGCCGCCGCCCACCCCGACGACGAGCGCGGCGGGCACGAGGACGGCTGCCATGGCCCGGGTGACCCGTGATGGGATGGCCGATACCAGGCGGGGGCGCCGCGGACCCGACCGGCTGACACTCGTGGTGCCACCGCGTGTGCGCACGGCCACGATTCTGCACGCTGGGTCCGGTGCCCGGGGACCACAGCGGTTACGAAGTCGTTACGAAGTGGACCCTCAACGTGGGTGTCGGCCCGATGTTGGGCGGATGTTGACCTCGGGCGCGGCTCCGAGGGCGCCGGCGGTGACTCCGCCGACCCGTTTGGGCGGTGCGGGCGGCCCCACGGCAGAATGGGTCCATGAGCACGGACTCCCCGACCGCAGCACACCCCGACACGTTCGACGCCAAGGCAGACCTCACGGTGGGTGACCGCACCTACGAGATCTTCAACATCACTGCCCCGGCTCTCACCGGTCGCTACGACATTGCGCGGCTCCCCTACTCCATCAAGGTCCTGCTGGAGAACCTGCTGCGTCACGAGGACGGCCCGCACGTCTCGGCCGACGACATCGTCGCCGTGGCGGCCTGGGGCGCCAACCCCGAGGGCCATGGCCAGGGCGCGGGCGACTCCGCCCACGAGATCGCCTTCACCCCCGAGCGTGTCCTCATGCAGGACTTCACCGGCGTGCCCGCCGTGGTGGACCTCGCGGCCATGCGCGACGCGCTGGCCAACTTGGGTGGCGACGCGACCAAGGTGAACCCGCTGGTCCCCGTCGAGCTGGTCATCGACCACTCGGTCATCATCGAGCGCTCGGGCGACGCCGGGGCCTACGACGCCAACGTCTCCATTGAGTACCAGCGCAACATGGAGCGCTACCAATTGCTGCGCTGGGCCCAGGGTGCCTTCCGCGACTTCCGGGCCGTGCCGCCAGGCATGGGCATCTGCCACCAGGTCAATCTCGAGTACCTGTCTCGTCTCGTCTTCGCCACCGAGGACGGCCGGGCCTTCTGCGACTCGCTGGTCGGGACCGACTCGCACACGGTCATGGTCAACGGCCTCGGCGTTCTCGGCTGGGGCGTCGGAGGCATTGAGGCGGAGGCCGCCATGCTGGGCCAGCCCCTGTCGATGCTGCTGCCGCCCGTGGTGGGGCTGCGCATTGAGGGTGAGCCCCGGCCTGGCACCACGGCGACCGACGTGGTGCTCACGGTGACCGAGCTGTTGCGCGAGCACGGGGTGGTCGGCGCCTTCGTCGAGTGTTACGGGCCGGGCGTGGCGGCGCTGCCGCTCGAGACCCGCGCCACCATCGGCAACATGAGCCCCGAGTACGGCGCCACCTGCACCATGTTCCCCATCGACCAGGTGACGCTCGACTACCTGCGCTTCACCGGGCGCGACCAGGAGCACCTGGCCCTGGTCGAGGCCTACGCCAAGGCGCAGGGCCTGTGGCACGACCCCTCGGCGCCCGAGCCGGTCTACTCCGAGTACGCCACCTTGAACCTGAGCGACGTCGAGCCTTCCCTGGCCGGGCCGTCCCGGCCCCAGGACCGGGTGCCGTTGCGCACGGCCAAAGAGTCCTTCCGGGTGGCGCTCGACCGCACGCCGCACACCGCCGACGGCGAGCCAGCGGCGGCGCCCCACCACCAGATGCAGGACGGCGACGTGGTGATCGCCGCCATCACCAGCTGCACCAACACCTCCAACCCCCAGGTGATGGTCGCGGCGGGGCTGTTGGCCAAGAAGGCGTCAGAACGCGGCCTGCGCTCCAAGCCCTGGGTCAAGACCTCGCTGGCCCCCGGGTCACGGGTGGTCATGGACTACCTCGAGCGCGCCGGGTTGGTGGAGCCACTCGACGCGCTGGGCTTCTACCTGGTCGGGTACGGCTGCACCACCTGCATCGGCAACTCCGGCCCGCTGCTCGAGGGCGTCTCGGACGCCGTGCACACCGGCGACCTGGCCGTCTCGGCGGTGCTGTCGGGCAACCGCAACTTCGAGGGGCGCATCCATCCCGACGTCCGGCTGAACTATTTGGCCTCGCCGCCCCTCGTGGTTGCCTACGCGTTGGCCGGCACCATGGACCTCGATCTGACGACCGAGCCGCTCGGGCAGGACGCCTCCGGGGCGGACGTGTTCCTGGCCGACATCTGGCCCACCTTGGAGGAGGTCAGCGAGACCATCCGCGCCTCACTCACGTCGGACATGTTCCGCACCCGCTACGCCTCCGTGTTCGACGGCGACGAGTACTGGCAGCAGGTGCCGGTGGCCGGAGGGCAGACCTACGCCTGGGAGGACACCTCCACCTATGTGCAGAACCCGCCGTACTTCGCGGGCATGACCATGACGCCGGCGCCGGTGACCGACGTGGAGGGGGCGCGGGTGCTGGCCTTGCTCGGTGACTCGGTGACGACGGACCACATTTCGCCGGCGGGCTCCATCGGACCGACGACCCCGGCCGGTCGCTACCTCACCGGCCACGGGGTGGAGCGCCACGACTTCAACTCCTACGGGGCGCGGCGGGGCAACCACGAAGTGATGATGCGCGGCACCTTCGCCAACGTCCGCCTGCGCAACCTGCTGGCACCGGGCACCGAGGGCGGGCTGACCCTGCACCTGCCCGACGGTGCCGAGACGTCGATCTTCGACGCGGCCATGCAGTACGCCGACGAGGGCGTGCCGCTGATCGTGCTGGCCGGCCGCGAATACGGGACCGGGAGCAGCCGTGACTGGGCCGCCAAGGGCACGGCGCTCCTCGGCGTGCGCGCCGTCATCGCCCAGAGCTTCGAGCGCATCCACCGCTCCAACCTCATCGGCATGGGCGTGGTCCCACTGCAGTTCTACAAGGGCGACTCGGCCGCCGGCCTCGGGCTGACCGGCCACGAGCGCTTCTCCATCAGCGGCCTCGACGTGGTGAACAGGGGCGAGCTCCCGAAGGAGCTCACGGTGACCGCCACGGCGGACGACGACTCTGTCACCGAGTTCCGAGTGATGGTACGGATCGACACGCCGATGGAGGCCGAGTACTACCGGCACGGCGGCATTCTGCAGTACGTGCTGCGCCAGATGGCGGGCTGAGTCCGGTTCGGCCGTCAGGTCGGATCGGCCGTCAGGTCGGATCGTCGAAGCGGGCCAACACCTTCTTCGGCGCACGTCGGCGCCACGACTCGACAAGGAGCTCGCGCACCAGAGGCACGGTGGCCTTGGCGAAAGAGACACGACAGCCGCGTCGCTTGCTGCCCCACCACAGCTCCTCGACCGCAGCCGGATATTCGGCGCAGTACGCAGTGACCTCGTCGTCGTCGACGAACACGTGGACCCTGCCGCCCTCGGCCGGGATGGTGGCGAAGATCTTCCCCGCGACACGGAAGGCGGTCATGTCGTGGTGCGGGCCCTCCGCGGTCTCGGGCAAGGCCAACGCGAGGCGCCGGACGGTGGCGACGGACACGGCCATCAGGCGACCACACCCGCGGCAGCATCGCCGACAGCGTCGTCGGCGGCCAGATTGACGAAGCGCCGCACGATGCCCTCGCCGGCGCGGGCCACGTGCGCCACGTCGGAGGTGCGGAGGAAGACGCCAGGTGGGAGGTGCGGACCCCAGTGGGCCACCAGGCTGGAGGTGACCTCCACATGGAACTGCAGGCCGTACGCGCGTGCACCGATCCGGAAGGCCTGGTTCTCGTAGGCATCGTTGCCGGCCAGCCGCACGGCACCCTCGGGCAGGCCGAACGTGTCGCCGTGCCAGTGGATGCACGGGAGCGGCGAGGGAGCCGGGCCGAACACGGGATCCCTGTTGGCCTCCCTCGTCAGGTGCACCTCGCCGGTGCCCACCTCGGGCGCGGGTCCCCGTGTCACCGGCGCGCCCAGTGCGGCGGCGAGTTGCTGCGCGCCGAGGCACACGCCGAGGACCGGCCGGCCGGCCTCGACCGCCGCCCGCAGGAGCGCACGCTCATCGGCCAGCCACTCGAGGTCGTCGTGCACGCCCATCGGGCCGCCCATGACGACGAGCCCCGCCACGTCCGCCAGCGCTGCCGGCGGCGGGATGGCGTCACCGCGATCAACGCGCACGACCGTCAGTTCGGCACCGGCGTCACGGACGGCGAGAGCGACGGAGCCCGGGCCCTCGAAGGCCACGTGCTGCACGACCAACCAGAGGTCTCCGGCGCCCATGCCGCTCAGGGGATGCGGGTGACCCGGAAGAGCTCGGCGCAGCCGCCCTCGGCGAACCCGGCCAACTCCCCCAGTGCACGCGCCCCAGCGAGGACCCGCTGGGTCACCGCCTCGGGATCGGGCAACTGGCTCTTGTGGCACATGAGCGCGGCCACTTTGCGCTCGACCGTGGCTGTCGTGTCCACGGCGATGCCCGCACCCTGCCCCGCCGGCCCCATGATCCACAGCTCCCCGACCGTCCAGGGCTCGAGGCCCTCGTCGTCGAGGAGCTCGGGATGGGCGAAGGGGTTGCGCGCGTCGGGGTAGACCGCGCAGACCGCGGCCTCGCCCGTCGCCAGGTGGTCGGGATGGCTGGCGAAAATGAATTCCCAGTTGCGCTCGGGCGACTGGGTCAGCACGCGCTCGGGCCGCACCTGGCGGATGACCCGGCTGATGTCGCGGCGCAACGCAAGGTTGGCCTCGACCATCCCGTCGGGGTGGCCCAGGAAGCGCACGTCGCTCACGCCGACGACGGCCGCTGCGGCGCGTTGCTCGTCTTGGCGGAGCGCGGCCATGTCGGCCCGCGACATGGAGCGGTCCGAACCCCCGGCGTCGCCGGAGGAAGCGATGCAGTAGGTGACCTCGACGCCGGCCGAGGTGAAGGCGGCCACGGTCCCGGCCGTCCCGAAGTCGACGTCGTCGGGATGGGCGGTCACGACCAGCACACGGCGGACCCCGTCTTCGGGGGACCAGACCGCTATCGGCCCGTCGTCGCTCAGAGGACGCTCTCCTCGGGGAGGGGCGTCCAGGCGGCCAGGTCGGCGAGGCGCGGGTCGTTGGAGAACATCTCGACGATCGGGATGCGCAGGCCCAGCCGCCGCTGGATCACCTCCATCTCGACCAGCTGGTTCCACAGCGACAGGCTCACCACGACCCCGGCCCTGCCGGCCCGCGCCGTGCGCCCCGACCGGTGCAGGTAGGCCTTGTGGTCCTCCGGAGGGTCGTAGTGGATGACCCCGTCGACCCCTTCGATGTGCAGGCCCCGGGCCGCCACGTCGGTGGCGACGAGGACGGCGAGCTTGCCGTTGGAAAAGTCGGCCAGGGCGCGCTCGCGGTTGGCCTGGCGCAGGTCGCCGTGGATGGCCTGCGCCTTGATCCCCTCCTTGCCGAGGTTCTCCACCAGACGGTCGGCACCTCGCTTGGTGCGCACGAAGAGGAGCGACTTCTCCTGGCTGCGGCAGATGGCCGCCGCCACCTTGACCTTGTCCATCTGGTGCACCTGCAGGAACCGGTGCTCCATCAGGGTCACGGTCTGTGTGTTCGATGCGACCTCGTGGAAGACGGGATCCGTCAGGTAGCGCTTGACCAGGCGGTCGACGGCGCCGTCGAGCGTGGCAGAGAAGAGGAGCGTCTGGTGAGGCTGGTCGAGCCGGCGGAGCACCCATTCGACCTGGGGCATGAATCCCATGTCGGCCATGCGGTCGGCTTCGTCGAGCACCAGGGTCTCGAGCTCGTCGACGGCGATTTCGCCGCGGTCGCCGAGATCGATGAGGCGCCCGGGGGTCGCGATGATCAGGTCCACGCCCTTGCGCAGCTTGGTGACCTGGCGGTCGATGTCGGCGCCGCCGTAGACGGCCACGGCGTGGAGCCCCAGCTTCTTGGCCAGAGGTTCCAGGACGTCGTACACCTGCACGGCGAGCTCGCGGGTGGGAAGGAGGACGAGGGCGAGCGGGCGCGCGGGGCGGGTGGGGGGACGAGGTCCCTGTGCCTCCCGGGTGGCCTTGGCCCGCTGCAGCAGCGGGACGCCGAAGGCGAGGGTCTTGCCCGAACCCGTCTTCGCCTTGCCGCAGACGTCACGCCCGGCCAGCGCGTCGGCGACGGTCAGGGCCTGAATCGGAAAGGCGCTGACGATGCCTTCATCTGCCAGCGCCTTGTTCAGCTCGGGTGAGACGCCGAGGGACTCGAAGGTCCGGGCTGTCTCGTAGGTGTCGTCGCCGGAGGCATTGCTGTCCCCGGCGTCGGTGCCGGCGTGCGCGCCGGCAAGGGCATCAACGGTCATTGACCCGCTCTCTCTGTTGTGGGGCGGGGCTGTGCGCCTTCCAGAGGAGTGAGAGTCAGCCCCGACTCACCAGCCCCCGCCGGTGGTCGCACACCTATTGTACCAGTCCAAGACCGTTCAGCGGCGCAACCCTGTGCCAAATTGAGCCGTCCTGCACCACGAGCGAAGGAGAGCCGACGATGGCCAAACTCGAGGCGGGCGCCACCGCCCCCGCGTTCACCCTGCCTGACCAGGATGGCAAGCCGGTCAAGCTGTCGGACTTCAAGGGGCAGCGGGTGATCGTGTACTTCTACCCCGCCGACGACACGCCGGGCTGCACCAAAGAGGCGTGCCAGTTCAACGACAACCTGAAGACGTTCGAGAAGGCCGGCGTGGCGGTGCTCGGGATCTCGCCGGACAAGGCCGAGAAGCACGTGAAGTTCCGGACCAAGTACAAGCTGAAGTTCCCCCTCCTCACCGACGCGGACAAGAAGGTCATGGAGAAGTACGGCGCATGGGGCGAGAAGACGATGTACGGCAAGAAGACCGTGGGGACGATCCGCTCCACCTTCCTCGTCGGGCCCAACGGGAAGATCCAGCGGGCCTGGTACCACGTGCGGGCGGACGGCCACGCGGCCAAGGTCCTCGAGGAGATCGCCGGGGGTTGAGGAACATCCGGTGAAGTCGTGGCCCGAGTTCGCGTCGCTTCGGCCCGACCTGGCCGAAGCGGGTCGTGACTTGCTCTACCAGGTGGGAGTCGGGCTCGGCTTCCTCGCCACGACGCGCGCCGACGGCGCGCCGCGGGTCCATCCCATGTGCCCGCTCCTGCACCCGTCCGGCCTCTTCGCCTTCATCATCCCGTCCCCGAAGCAGCGGGACCTCGTGCGCGACGGCCGGTACGCGTTGCACTCGTTCCCGTGCGCGGACAACGAGGACGCGTTCTCCTGCTCCGGAAAGGCACGCCTCGTCACTGACCATGGGCTACGGTCCGAGCTCAGCGACGTCTTCGTGACGGAGCGGCTGCAGCTCGCGGTGCCGGCACCATCGGAGGAGGACGCGCTGATCGAGTTCCGGGTGGGGTCGTGCCTCCTGACCCGCACCACGGGACACGGCGACACGCACCCTGTGCACCACGTGTGGCGTGACGAGTGACGTGACGCCGTAGGCGAAGGGAGTCGACATGGGCCAGGGGATCAGCGCAGTCCTGACGTTCGCCGTCGGCGTGGCCATCAGCCCGGTGCCGATCATCGCCGTGATCCTGATGCTGTTCTCGCAGCGGGCGCGGGTGAACGGGCCGGCGTTCCTCGTCGGATGGGTGGTCGCCCTCGCCGTCGTGAGCACCGTCATCTATGTCGTGTCGCACGACGGCAACGTGGCGGAGACGAGCAGCACCGCGTCGGACTCGGTCTCGTGGGGCACGATCGCCCTGGGCGTCGGCCTGCTCGCCCTGGCGCGCCGCAACTGGCGCAAGAGGCCGGCGCCGGGCGAGGACGCTGTCATGCCGAAGTGGCTGGCGACGGTGGACTCCGTCTCGCCGCTGAAGGCGATGGGGCTGGGCATCGCGCTCGCCGCGGTGAACCCGAAGAACCTCATCCTCACCGCGGGTGCCGCGGCCGGCCTGGCTCAGGTGTCCGGCCTGTCCACGGCGGACGCCGTCGTCGCCATCGCGGTGTTCGTGGTGATCGCCAGCCTCACCATCGCGGTTCCCGTGGTCTACGCACTGGTCGGCGGGGCGAAGGCGAAGGCCAGCCTCGAATCGGCCAAGACGTGGTTGACGGCACACAACGCGGCGGTCCTGGCCGTGCTGTTCCTGGTCTTCGGCGTCGACCTGATCGCCAAGGGACTTCCGCCGCTGACCCACTGAGCCATGCCGGTCAGTGCTGGTGCAACGGGCACCAGTAGGTGGTGCGGCCGCCGACGACCTCCCGAACGAGCTCCGTCCCGTCGCGTGGGCAGCGCGCACCATCGTGGCGTTCCTCCATCAGGTCGCCCATGTGCGAGCCGCCCCGACGCCCCAGCTGGCGCAACGTGGCCCGGAGCTCCTTGTGGAGGCGCCGGAATTCCTCCTCGTCGAGCGGCGTGCGTCGACCGGGGGCGAGATCGGCGCGCCAGAGGATCTCGTCCGCCAACAGGTTGCCGACGCCGGCCAAGCGCTCCTGGTCCATGAGGCGAGCCTTCAGAGGTGCCACGGTCGCAGCGGCGCGGCCCGGGGCCGTCGCCAGGGCCGCACGCAAGTCACGTGCGGAAACCGTCAGCGCGTCGGGCCCGAGGCGTTCCTCGTCCGGCGCGAGCTCAATGGACCCGAACCGGCGCGGGTCGTGCAACAGGAGCTGGCCGCCGTCTTCGAAGGTGATGCGGATGCGCACCCACTTGTCATGGAAGACGCCGGGACCGTAGCGGAGGCGGTCGAGCGCCTCGCTCCCGTCGACCACCAGGCCACCCGTCATGCCGAACCGCAGGCCGACCGTCAGGTCCCCGTCCGTATCGAGGAGGAGCAGCTTGCCGCGCCGGCGCGCCGTGGTGAAGACGTGGCCGGCCAGCGCGGCCCGGAGCCTTCCCGGCGTGGTCCCGCCCCGGCCGTAACGGGAGTCCACCATCCACGCCTTGGCGATC
This sequence comes from uncultured Acidimicrobiaceae bacterium, assembly GCA_963753115.1. Lineage (GTDB taxonomy): Bacteria > Actinomycetota > Acidimicrobiia > Acidimicrobiales > RAAP-2 > Bog-473. The sequence continues at coordinate 179,797 of CAVWBB010000029.1, read as the reverse complement.
CGCCGGCCGAGCGCCTTCTCGGCAAAAGCCCGGTACAGCTCGACTTCGAGGATCTCGGGCACCGGCGCAAGGTATCCGACCGCGAGCGCCCCGCCCGAATATGGTGGACCAATGCCTCCCGAGAAGCCGCAATGGGCCGAGCTGTTCACCGAGGTCGTGACGTCCGGACTCTGCACCGGGTGCTCCGCCTGCGTGGTCGTCTGCCCCTACGACGTCCTCGGCTACAACGACAAGGACGGGGTGTACAAGCCGTTCCACGTGGACGCCGACGGCGGGCCCGACAACTGCACCCATGGCCTGAAGGGGTGCACCCTGTGCACCCGGGCCTGCCCGCGTTTCCGCACCTGGGAGCCCGAAATCGAGACCCACCTCTTCGGGCGGCCCCGGGAGGAGGACGAGGTGGCGGGCATCTCGCGTCGCACCGTGCTCGCCCGCGCCTCGGATGCCTCCGTGCAGGGGACCGGGCAGGACGGCGGCCTCGTGTCCGCCCTTCTCATCTGGGCCTTCGAGCACGAGCTGATCGACGCCGCTCTCGTCTCGGGCCTCGAGGGCGACGGTTCGACCTGGAAGGCCGTGCCCCAGGTCGCCCGCTCGAAGGAGGACGTTCTCGCAACGGCGGGCTCGCGCTACACCTACTCGGCCAATCCGCTCGCCTATGCCGAGGCCATCGAGGGCGGGGCCGAGCGCATCGCCCTGGTGGGCATGGGCTGCCAGGCCTCGGCGCCGCCCGTCATGCAGGCCCGCAAGGCGGGCAAGGTGGCGCGCCGCTTCACGCTCTCCATCGGCCTGCTCTGCTCCAAGACCTTCGACGACGCCATCTTCAGCGAGCTCTTCGAAGCGAAGTACGGGCTGGCCCGGGCCGACATCGTCAAGATGAACATCAAGGGCGTGTTCCAGGTCTGGATGAGGGACGGCAGCTACCACGAGGTCCCGTTGAAGGAGGCGCACGCATGGACCCGCGAGGGCTGCACCAGCTGCCCCGACTTCGCGGCGGAGCACGCCGACATCTCGACGGGCGGCATCGGAGCCTTCGGCGACTGGACGCTCACCATCATTCGCACGGAGAAGGGCGAGGAGCTCTTCAACGACATGGAGGCGGCCGGCGTGATCGAGACGCGGCCCATTGCGGACGACCCCGGCGCGGTCACGCTCCTCAACAAGCTGAGCCGGGTCAGCCGCAAGCGTTGGCCGGCCACGGCCGTGCCCATGCCGGGACGCCTCCCGGCTCCCGCCCCTTCTGCGTGAGCGAACCGATGAGCGGGCCCCGTCCTGACGCGTTCGCCGCGCTGCTCGGCATTCGGGTGGAGCGCTGCGGGCCCGGCCACACGGTGGCCAGGCTCACCACGGACCAGCGCCACGCCAACCCCCACGCCACGGTCCACGGCGCCGTCTTCTACGCGGTGGCGGGCGCCGCGGTCGCTGCGGCGGCGAACGACGAGGAGAACTCCGGCATCATCTCGTCGGTCCTGGTCGAGTACCTCCAGCCGGCCGCGCTGGGCGACGAGCTCTACGCCGAGGTGACGCGAGAGGTCTCGACCGGCCGGGAGGACATCTTCACCGGGTCCGTGCGCCGGGGCGCGGAGGGCGACCTGTTGGCCTGGGTCCGGGCGAGAGGGACGCGCCGGGCCCGCCCGGGCTGAGCCTCCGTCGGGTCGGCCGACCCACCGCGACCCCTTCCGGCCTGAGGGGATATCGGTGCTGCGTTGATGGCCGAATCTGTGGGAACCAGGTCATTGACGCCACCCGGCTCGGCCCGCAGAGTGGAGCCATGCAGCAGCGCCACGTCGTCATCGTCGCCTTCGAGGGTGTCCAGCCCATCGATGCCGTGGGCCCGCACGAGGTGTTCGCCGGCGCCGGGAAGGCGGCCGCCTCTCTCGGCCGGGCCGGGGGCTATCGCGTCACCCTCGGCTCCATGGGCGGCGGCCACGTCCGGACGGAGAGCGGTCTCGTGCTGGGCACCACGCCCCTACCCGGCGCGTCCGAGCGCATCGACACCCTGGTGCTCCCCGGCGGGAGCGGCACCCGTGAAGCGCAACGCGACGAGGAGCTGCTGGCTTGGATCCGTGCCACGGCGCCGCGCTGCCGGCGGGTCGCCACCGTGTGCTCGGGCACCTTCGTCGGGGCCGCGGCCGGGCTCCTCGCCGGCCGTCGGGTCACCACGCACTGGGCCCGGGCCCGTGAGCTCGCCGAGGCGTACCCCGAGCTCACGGTCGACCCCGACCCGATCTACCTCCGGGACGGGAAGTACTGGTCGAGTGCGGGCGTCACCGCCGGCATCGACCTGGCTCTGGCGCTGGTCCAGATGGATCTCGGCGTCGACGTGGCCCAGACGGTCGCCCGCTGGCTCGTGATGTTCCTGCACCGGCCCGGCGGACAGACCCAGTTCGCCTCACCGGTCTGGGTCCCCCGCGCCGAGCGCTCCACGGTCCGGGCCGTGCAGACCCTCGTGGAATCGGCGCCGGCCGGCGACCACCGGCTCCCGGCTCTCGCTGCGGCGGCCGCCATGAGCGTCCGGCACTTCACCCGGGTCTTCACGGCGGAGGTGGGAGAGACGCCGAGCCGCTTCGTCGAGCGCACGCGTCTGGAGGCCGCCCGGCGCGAGCTCGAGGAGACGACCGACACGCTCGACGTGGTGGCGGCACGCTGCGGTCTCGGTTCGGCCGAGACCCTGCGGCGCGTGTTCCAGCGCCACCTCGGCGTGGCGCCCGACGCCTACCGGCGGCGCTTCCGCGCCACCCCGAACGAAAGGACATCCGCATGACCGACAGCCTGCAGGTCGCCATCCCGCTCTTCCCGAAGTTCACGGCGCTCGACGCCGTCGGGCCCTACGAGGTCCTCCAGCGCATCCCGGGCTTCGACATCGTCTTCGTCGGCCACGACCGCGGCGAGGTGCGGAGCGAGAACGGGATGCTCGGGCTGCTCACCGACGCCACGTTCGAGGAGGTGCCGTCGCCCGACGTGGTCGTCTTCCCCGGCGGCGTCGGCACGCGGCCGCTCGAGCACGACGAACGTGTGCTCGAGTGGGTCCGCCAGGCGCACGCGGGCACGCGTTTCACGACGTCGGTCTGCACCGGCTCCATCGTGCTCGGCGCGGCGGGTCTGCTGCAGGGTCTCTCCGCCACCACCCACTGGTCCTGCTACCCGGAGTTGGCGGCGCACGGTGCCGAGCCCACGGCGACCCGCGTCGTCGAGCACCTCGACCAACGCCTCATCACCGCCGCCGGCGTGTCGAGCGGGATCGACATGGCACTGCGCCTCGTCGAACTCCTGGCGGATCGCACCGCCGCTCAGGCCGCGCAGCTCATGATCGAGTACGACCCCCAGCCCCCATTCGACTGCGGGTCGGTGGCCAAGGCGGACGACGTCGTCATGACCCGCGTCATCGAGTACGCCGCGCTGCGGCAATGAGTGGAGGACGCTTGCCCGTTTCGGATGACGTCCGATGGGCCCACCGAAGAGGGCAGACCATCCGAGAACCTCGTCGGCCGGAGAGAGCTGCCCGCCGGTCAGGCCTTCGTCGAGGGATCACGTCCCGTGTAGGCCAGAAGCTTGTCCTGTGCGGACGCGTCCGGGGCCACGGAGATCTCTGGTTTGAAGACGCCCTTGCGTTGCTCGTCGGTGAAGCGTCCGTGGATGAGGGAGTACGCCGCGTCAGGGAGCCCGTCGGGCATGCCCGCCTCCTGACCGGTCGACGTCGCGAGGTCCCATCCGTGCAACAACTGATCGCTGAACGCGATGCCGAGCGCCGGACCGGTCTTGTCGATCACGCCGGGCTCTCCGAAGGTGCGGATCGTCTCGGCACGGGCGCGCTCGAAGTCAGCGTGTGGCTCGTCGCCGACGAGGTCCGGCGGAGTTCCCGTCGGCGGAGCAACGTTCTCGCCCCGCGCCGCCGCCACGAAGTAGTGCTGCGTCTGCAGCATGTGGCTCATCAGCATCCGCACGTCCCACCCGTCGCATGACGTCGGGGCGCTCAGTTTCGACGCTGCTCCCGCCACCTTGGTAGAGGTCCACTCACTTGCGCGTCCGTAGAGGTCCAGCAGGTCGAGTTCCATCGCGTTCTCCTCTCGACGTCCACTGCATCTCTACCCCGGATCGGCTCGGCGCATGCCCTGGCCAACCCGGGCCAGGCCAGGGAACGGGCCTCACTCGGGCGCCGCGGCGGCACTCTCGCCGGCCAGGCGGCCGAACAGCGTGCTGTCCCCGATGGAGAGGCCGCTGGCGTAGCCGAAGGAGCACACCCCGGCGGTCGTGCGCCCGGCGGCGAACAGTCCTCCGATTGCCGCGCCAGTCAGGTCGCGCACCTCGCCGGCCACGTTCGTCTCCAAGCCGCCCAGGGTGAACGGTGCGTAGGGCGCCGGCCCGATGCGGAGGTCGACGGCGCCGATGGGCGGCACCAGCGGGCGCACCCACCCTGCGGCCTTGTGGAAGAGCGGGTCCTCCCCCGTGGTGGCGTGGCGGTTGTAGAGCTCCACGGTCGACTGGAGCGAGCCGGCGGGCAGGCCGATCTCGGATTCGAGCTGCGCCGTCGTCTCGCACACCCAGCTGGCGGCCAGACCCATCCAGTTGACCTCGTAGGAGGCCTCGTCGACGATCAGGTAGACCTCGCCGTCCTGCTCGTAGAGCGCGGACTGGCCCACCCGTCCCATGTACGTGTCCTCGTTGATGAAGCGCTGTCCCTGGCCGTTGACGAGGATGCCGTGGATCAAGGTGCGCGGCGGCGTGATGGGCAGCGACACCTCGCCGGCGTACATGTTGCGCACGGCCGCGCCGAGGGCCTGCGCCATGCGGATGCCCCGGCCGTCGTCGCCCTCGGTCCCCACCTTGAACGTGCCCCGCGCCAAGGGCGGGCAGTGTTGGCGCAGCATGTCGTCGTTGAAGACGAAGCCGCCAGCTGTCAGCACGACACCGCGACGGGCGCGCAGCGTCACCGTCTCTCCGTAGCGCTGCGCCTGGACGCCGACGACGCGGCCGTCGTCGACCACGAGGCGGTCGACCCGCGTGTCGGTCGACACCGCGGCGCCGGCGCCGGTGGCTGCGGCGGCCAGGTGCTGCATGAGGAGCCATCCCGTGGAGCGCTTGGTCTTGGCCAGGTGGCCCCGGGGGGCGGGGCGGGCGATGGCGTTGAACGGGTAGGCGTCCTCGCCACCGGAGTACACGAGACCCTCGGTGCCGTCGGGCGCCATGGACGTGTCGGCGCAGAACGTCGGGTCGAACGGCACGTCCCGCGCCACCAGCCAGTCGAAGTGGCCCAGGCTCTCCTCGACGTAGCGGGCGATCTTGGCCTCGTCGGGGTTCGGTCCGCACGCCGCCATCATGTAGCGGTACATGTCGTCGAGGGAGTCCTCGAACCCGCACGCCTTCTGGATCGGCGTCCCCCCGCCGAGGTACACGATGCCCTCGGCCAACGCCGCCGCCCCCCCGGGTCCCCCGGTCCGCTCGGTGACGAGGACCTGAGCGCCAGCGGCCGACGCCGTGAAGGCTGCCGCCGACCCGGCGGCGCCGAAGCCCACGACGATCACGTCGGCGGTGTCGTCCCAGCGGGAGATCTCCGCTGCGTCGCACGGTGTCACGTCGTTCGGCTCGCGCACTCCATCCTCCCTGCGGTGTCGCCGAGACGGTAGCCGTTGGCACTGGTGGGCTCCGGACGCCGTACCCTGCACCGGTGCACGCGCCCGCGCCCACGCCGCCGCCCGAACTCGAGCAGATCGCCCCGGGCTGGACGGCGGTCTTGGCCTACCGTCTCGTCGGGGACCTGACCACGTGGCGCCTCACCAGCCCGGCCGGCGCCGTGCGCTACGCCAAGGTGGCAACCGGTGCGCTCGCCGGCAGCCGCTACCCCACGCTCCGCGGCGAGTCGGAGCGCATGGTCTGGGCCGCCGCCTACCTCCCGGTCCCCGTCGTCGTCTCGTTGGATGACATCGGCGGCACGATCATTTTGATGACCGAGGCGCTCCCCGGGCGGGACGCCACCCAGCCGGCGTGGCAGGGCGATCTCCCCTCCCTGGTCCGGGCGCTCGGACGGGGCTTGCGCGCGTTTCACGAGTCGGTCGGCGAGGAGTGGTGCCCATTCCGATTCGACCTGGCGCGCGCGTTGGCCCACGTCGAGGACCGCGTGGCGAGGGCGGACATCGACCCCGCCGGCTTCCACCCCGAGCACGCCCACCTGACCCCCGAAGCGGCGCTGGCCGAACTGGAGGCAACGGCCCCGGACGAGGAGGACCTCGTCGTGTGCCACGGCGACTACTGCCCGCCCAACGTGTTGCTCGAAGAGGGCCGGGTGACCGGGTATGTCGACCTCGGCGAGCTCGGCGCCGCGGATCGCTGGTGGGACGTCGCGACGGGAGCGTGGAGCGTCGGCTGGAACTTCGGTGAGGACCTGGAGCCACTGTTCTACGAGAGCTACGGCGTCACCCCCGAGCCCGGGCGCATCCGCTTCTTCCGCCTCCTCTACGACCTCGTCTCCTGACCGGACGCAGTGATCAGCTCGCGGGCCCGGGTGAACACGGCGTCGAACATCGGCACGGTGAGCTTGCCGGTGAACGTGTTCTGCTGGCTCGGGTGGTACGAACCGAGGAGGGTCACGCCACCCGGCAGATCGCTCTCGGCCAGATGCCCGAACCTCGGTCGGGGGCGGAGGCCGTAGTGGGTGGCGATCGCCTGCCAGGCGAACTGCCCCAGCGCGACGACGACCACGGTTTGGTCCAGCAGCGCAAGCTCGCGGGCGAGATACGGCTCGCAGGCATCACGCTCAGCGGGAGTGGGCTTGTTGGCCGGTGGCGCGCAGTGCACCGTGGCCGTGATGTATGCGTCGGAGAGCTCGAGGCCGTCGTCGCGCCACGCGCTGGTGGGTTGCGATGCGAAGCCCGCCCGGTAGAGGGCGGCGAAGAGCCAGTCGCCCGACCGGTCCCCGGTGAACATCCGACCGGTCCGGTTGGCGCCGTGCGCCGCCGGCGCCAAGCCGACCAGCAGCAGCGATGCCCGGGGGTCGCCGAAACCCGGCACGCCGCGGCCCCAGTAGACCTGCCCGGCGTAGGACGCCCGGCCCGTACGCGCGACTTCTTCACGCCAGTTCACCAGTCGTGGGCAGCGCCGGCAGGCTCCCACGTCCCGCTGCACGGCGGCGAGCGAGTCGCCGGTGCCCCGGTTGGACGTCACGGCGCAGAGCCTACGATGGACGACCGTGTCCCCGACCGCCCGTTCCGCCTCCGCACGCACGCCGACCCGACGTGGCCGCAAGGCTCCTCGGGCCACCGTCGTCCTCCTGGTCCGCCACGGCGTCACCCCCACCACGGGGAAGATGCTTCCCGGGCAGGCCAGCGGGCTGCATCTCGCCGAGAAGGGCCATGCGCAGGCTGCCGCGGCGGCGGAGCGCATCGGCGCCCTGACCAAGGCTCCGACTGCCGTCTACGCCTCACCGCTGGAGCGCACCCGCGAGACGGCAGCTCCCATCGCCAAGGCGCTCGGCTTGCGAGTGCGCAGCGCGCCCGGCCTCGTGGAGGTCGACGTCGGCGACTGGACCGAGAAGCCGCTCGCCCGCTTGTACAAGGCCCCGGAGTGGCCCACGGTGCAGCGCTGGCCCAGCGGGTTCCGCTTTCCCGGCGGGGAGTCCTTCGCCGAGATGTCGGTGCGCTCCATGGACACCGTCCTCGGCCTGGTGGCCGAGCACCCCGGCCAGACGATCGTCGCCGTGTCGCACGCGGACCCGATCAAGGCGATTGTGGCGGCGGCGGCCGGGATGCCGCTCGACCTCATGCAGCGGCTGGTCATCTCGCCCTGTTCCATCTCGGCCCTCCTCTTCACTGCCGGCGGCCCCGTGGTGCTGTGCACGAACTCGACGGGCGAGTTGAACGAACTGGCGCTGTCATGAGCGACGAGTACGACTTCGACGCGCCCGACCACTGCACGGTCGGCGTCGTCGGCGAGGTGGGGCAGCGACTCTTCCTCTTCTACTGCCGCCAGGGCCTGTCCGAGACGACGGTCAAGGTGGAGAAGCAACAGGTGGCGGTGCTCGCCGGGTATCTCGGGCGCATCGTCAAGGAACTGGGACGGCCCGGACACCTGCCCGACGACCTCCAGTTCTACGGCACCGAGGACTTCGAGTGGGTCGTGGGGACCATCGGCGTCTCCTACGACGAGGAGCTCGATCGCGTCATTGTGGTGCTCGAAGAAGTCGGCGACGAAGACGAGGACGAAGACGAAGACGACGGTGGCATGGAGAGCGGGCACGTGCTCCGCGTGGCACTGACCCGCGAGCAGGCGGCCGCGTTCGCCATCCACGCCACCCGGCTGGTGGAGGCGGGGCGCCCGCCCTGCCCACTCTGCTCGCTCCCGCTCGATCCGGCCGGCCACGACTGCCCGCGCACGAACGGGCACCGGCCACCGGTGACCTAGCTGCAGTGTCCGACGTCGAGGTCGAGCGCGTCCTCACCGAGGGTGACATGGAGGTCCACGGGCGAATCGCCGGGAGTTCCAACGCGACGTTGCTCGTCACGTGCCGGCTCGACGGCGAGGAGCTCCTCGCCGTCTACAAACCCTTCAAGGGCGAGCGGCCGTTGTGGGATTTCCCCGGTGGTCTGTTCCGGCGCGAGGTCGGCGCCTACGTGCTCTCCGAGGCGCTCGGCTGGGGCCTCGTCCCCGAGACGGTCCAGCGGCGTGAAGGCCCCTTCGGTGAGGGCTCGGTGCAACGCTTCGTCCACGAGGACGGCACCTCGCACTACTTCACCCTCCGCGACGAGCCCAAGTGGCACCCCGCGCTCAGGCGGCTGGGCGCGTTCGACGTCGTGGCCAACAACGCCGACCGCAAGAGCGGCCATGTGCTCCTCGCCGAGGACCGCCTGTGGGCCATCGACAACGGGCTGTGCTTCAACTGCGAGGACAAGCTGCGCACGGTGATCTGGGACTTCGGCGGGGACCCGCTCGACGCCGGAGTCGAGGCGGATCTCGAGCGACTGGCTCACGACGGGCCCCCGGCCGCGCTCTGCGACCTGCTCGCGCCACCCGAGCTGGCCGCCACCATGGACCGGGTGGGCTGGCTCCTCAGCCTGCGCGCCCTGCCCGAGCTCCTCGACGACGGGGAGTGGCCGCCCTACCCCTGGCCGCTCGTCTGAGCAGGCCCGACCAGGATCGCGAACACCGAGGCCAGGGCGGCGCCGAATAGACGACCTGACTCATAGGTATTATTAATTCGCTCTCATCCATCGCTTCGGGAGACATCCCGTCACCCGGTCGAGACCACCGGAGCTGCCATGTCGATCGACCCGTACATCGTCCTCGGAAGCGCCGTCGTCGGCTTCCTCGTGGGGATGACGGGCGCCGGCGGCGGCGCGCTGATGACGCCGATGCTGATCCTGTTCTTCGGCGTCAAGCCGTCCACCGCCATTTCGAGCGACCTCGTGGCGGCCGTGCTCATGCGCCCCGTGGGCGCGATCGTCCACATGACCAAGAAGACAGTGAACTACTCGCTCGTGGGGTGGATGGTGCTCGGCTCGGTGCCCGCGGCGTTTCTCGGCGCCTACGTCCTCCATTTGTTCGGCAACTCCGACGGCGCCGAAACCAACGTGGAGACCTTCTTGGGGGCCGCGCTCCTCCTCGGCGCCTTCGCCATGGTCCTTCGTTACGGGCTGGACCAGCGCTCCGGGAAGAGTCGCCACGGCGTCATCGGCGAGGTGGTGGTGCGGCCTCTCCCCACCGTGGCCATCGGTGTGCTCGGGGGATTCGTGGTGGGCGTGACATCGGTCGGATCCGGGTCGCTGATGATCGTGCTGCTCCTCTTCTTGTACCCGGTGCTGGGAGCCAACCAGCTCGTCGGCACCGATCTGACCCAGGCCGTCCCGCTGACGCTGGCCGCCGCGCTGGGCGCACTGGCCTTCGGTCACGTCGAATTCTCGGTGACGACGTCCATCGTGCTGGGCAGTGTGCCCGCCGTCCTGGTCGGGTCGTTGATCTCGTCGCGGGCACCCGACCGCTACATACGGCCGGTCATCACCTTCGTGATCTTCGCCTCGGGGCTCAAGTACGTCGGGCTGAGCACCACCGCGCTCGGCTGGACCCTCGGCGCCGCGCTGGTGGCGGTGGGCGCGGTGTGGCTCGCCTACATCCGCCCGCGGAGGGCCGGGCTCGGGTTGCCGAGTGTCGCCAGGTGTCGCCGGTGTCGACGGAGCCCGCCGGGACCGACGCTGCCCGGAACTCGGCGGCACCCCTGCCCTGAAGCAAGAGCGGCCGAACGGCGGCCGAGGGCGCGTCAGGGGATGTGGTAGCCGAGCGTCTGCAGCTCACCCACGACCTGCTGGGCCAGCACCTGCCCCCCGCCCGGGGTCAGGTGCGTGCCGTCCGGGGTGCGCACGTTCACGACCTGGCCGGCCCCGTTCGTGATGAAGGCCGTGTAGCCCCCCTGCGCCGTCCCCAGCGAACGGTCGGTGCTGAGGTAGGTCACGGGCGGCTTGGCCGCCGCCGCCTGCTGCTGCACGACGGCGTTGACGTCCGACATCTGCGCGTTGAGGCCGGCGTTCTGCATCGGTGGCATGCCGACCCACACCACCGTGGCCCCGCCGCTCTGGGCGATCTTCATGAACTGGGCCACCCGTTGCGAGTACAGCGCATTCCACTGGGGTGACGTGTAGGGCACGTCGGGCGGACCGAGGAAGTCCTGGGCGTCGTTGGCCCCGATCATGACGACGACGACCTGCGGCTGCGCCTTCGCGATGTCCGACGTCAGCTCGGCCGGCCAGTTGAAGTAGTCGGGCCGCGTCAGCCCCGTGCTCTCACGGGCGTCGAGCGCGGCGTTGATGACGCCCGTGCCGGCGAGGTTGGCCTGCAACGGGCCGCCCAGGTCGAGCCCGATGGAGTCACCCACGATCAGGACTCGCAGGGGTGCAGCCGCGGTCGGCATCTTGGGGTCGGGCGGTGCGGTCGTCGGTGTCGTGGCGGCCGTTCCCGCCTTGCTCCCGGGTGTGGTGGTCGGCGTCGTCGTGGGCGTCGTGGTGGGCGGGGGCGGGCCCGAGGTGACCAGCCCGACCGTCCCGCCGGGCAGGCGGTTCGAGCGGCCGGTGATCGAGACGATGTGGGAGAGCTGCAACCCGCGGCTGAGCGCGGCCACCGGACCGGTCACGTCGAGGCTGATGGTGCGTCGGGTGCCGACGGGCGACACCTGCGCGTTGTGCTGCAGCGTCGGGGCGAACAGCAGGAACCACACCCCGAAGGCAGCAGCGGCGAGAAAGAGGACACGTGTCCACGGCAGGCGCACCCGCCCGTCATCGGGCGCCGCCAGTTCGGCGTGGGGGTGCGACGCGAACTCCGACTGGGACTCCCAGTCCACGTGGTGCGGTGGCGTCCGGGCGTCGCTCATCAGAAGCGGTAGTAGATGAAGGGGGCGACGCCCACGGGACCGAACGTGGTGATGCCGAGCAGGGCGAAGCCGAGCAGGCCCACCTGTACCGCAGTCTTCTGACGCGAGAACATCGCCTGCAGGCGGTCCACGCGCAGGGTGGGCACGTACTGCAGGGCGATGGAGCCCAGCACCGTGACGACGAGCAGCGGTGTCACCAACGGGGAGGCCTCACCCCAGCCCGTGAACACTCGGCCGAGGACGGCGAAGGCCTGCGACATGCCGGTCGCGTTGAAGAAGACCCAGCCCAGGCAGACGTACTGGAAGGTCAGGAACCGCTGGACCCAGGCCCGCACCGGCCCCTCGGCCACGCCCGGCAACCCGCGCCGCTCCCGGCTGGTCCGGCGCACGTGTCCGAAGCACTGGCCCAGCCCCTGGAGGGCCCCCCAGGCCACGAACGTCCACGCCGCACCGTGCCACAGGCCGCCCAGCACCATGGTGATCATGATGTTGCGGAGGGTCTGGGCCTGGCCGTTGGCGCTGCCGCCCAGCGGGATGTAGAGGTAGTCGCGCAGCCAGCGGGACAGCGTCATGTGCCACCGCCGCCAGAAGTCCTGGAGGTTGCGCGCCGTGTAGGGCGCGTCGAAGTTCTGCGGGAACCGGAACCCGAGCAGCATGGCGAGGCCGATGGCGATGTCGGTGTAACCGCTGAAGTCGCAGTAGATCTGCACGGCGTAGCCCCATGCCGCGAAGATCGCCTCCGGCGCCGAGTGCTGGGTGGGCGAGGTGAAGACGGGCGTCACGATGGTGCTCGAGACGTACGACGAGATCACCACCTTCTTGAACAAGCCGGCGAGGATCAGCCAGAACGCCCGCGAGTAGTCCACCGAATTGGCGTCGCGGCGCCGGCGGATCTGGGGCAGCAGCTCGCCGCCCCGGACGATGGGACCGGCCAGGAGGTGAGGGAAGAAGGAGATGTACACCGCGAAGTCCAGCGGCTTGGCCGGCTCGAGCTCGCGGCGGTAGATGTCGACCACGTAGCTGATCGCCATGAAGGTGAAGAAGGAGATGGCGATGGGCAGCCCCACCTGCAGGAGCGGGACAGCCCGGCCCAGCCCGATGGCGTGGGTCAGGTTGTCGAGGTTGACCGAGACGAAGCCGAAGTACTTGAACCAGCCGAGGATGGCCAGCAGCAGGCCGACCGACACGGCCATGGCGATGCGCCGGGACCTCTCGTTGCGCGTGGCCGACACCCAGGCCCCGCCGGCGAAGGCAACCACCGTCGTCGTCAGGAGGAGCAGGCAGTAGCTCCAGCCCACCCATCCGTAGAACACGTAGCTCAGGCCGAGCATGGACAGCTTCCACCAGCCCGCACGGGGGTTGAGGAGCCAATTCACCGTGAAGGCGACGGCGAAGAAGATTGCGAAGTCGATTGTGGGAAAGAGCATCGGGTGCGATCAGCGGATTGCGCCGAATGTATCGCCGCTCGCCCGCTCCCAGCGTGCACACACCAGGCGCGACAGCGCGGGCCGGCTCCGGTGCGACACCGTCGGCACCCCCGACGCGCTCGCGGCCGCCCGGCGGCGCCCCGATCCGGGTGGGCGGCAGCCCGGGGCCCGGGGCCCCGGGGTCAGGAGGCTCAGCCCTTGGCCTTGAGCGCCTCAATGAGCGCCGGCAGCACCTTGTGCACGTCGCCCACGATCCCGAGGTCGGCCACCGAGAAGATGGGCGCCTCCTGATCCTTGTTGATGGCGATGATGTTCTTGGAGCCCTTCATCCCGACCAGGTGCTGGGTGGCACCAGAGATCCCGCAGGCCACGTAGACGGTCGGCTTCACGGTCTTCCCGGTCTGGCCCACCTGGTGCGAGTAGGGCACCCAGCCGGCGTCGACGATGGCCCGGCTGGCACCGGCCGCGCCCTTGAGCAGCTTGGCCAGCTCCTCGATGAGCGCGTAGTTGGCGGCCTCGCCCAGCCCGCGGCCGCCCGAGACGACGACCGCCGCCTCATCGAGCTTGGGGCCGCTGCGCTCTTCGACGTGGCGCTCGACGACCTTGGCCGTGTTCGTGGCGGCGACGTCGGGGATGGGAGCTGCCACGACGTTGGCCGCGGCGCCACCCGAGGGCTCGGCCGCGAACGACTTGGCCCGGATGACGAAGATCGCCGGACCCGCGCCGGTGAAGTGCGCCGTGACGATCTGGCTCCCGCCGAACACGGGGTGCTGGGAGGAAAGGCCGCCGCCGCTCTCGACCAGGCCGGTCACGTTGGTCAGGACCGGGCGGCCGAGCTTGGCCGAGAGCCGGCCCGCCACGTCGCGCCCTTCGTAGGTGGCAGGCATGAGGATGGCGTCGGGAGCGTTGCCGCCTTCGATGAGCGCGGCGAGCGCGGCGGCCACCGGGACGCCCGGCAGCGTGCCGCCCAGGTCACCGACGTCGTAGAGGGTGGTCGCGCCGTACTCCCCGAGCGGGCCGGCCAGCGATGCGCCGTCGGCACCCCAGGCCACGGCCTCGACCGTCGAGGCCACGGCACGGGCCTCGGTCAGCAGCTCCAGCGTGACCGGCGTCGGCCCGTTGTCACCGACTTCAGCCAGCACCCATACCTTGTCGATCGCCATCTCAGACCACCTTCAACTGCTCGAGGAAGGCCACGACGCGCTGTGCGCCGTCGCCTTCGTCCACCACGATCTCTCCCGCACCGCGGGCTTCGGCCTCGGAGACGTCGGTGATCTCCTGGCCGGCGCCGGCCGCGCCCACCTGCGAGGCGTCGATCCCGAGGTCCGCCACCGTGAGGTTGTCGACCGGCTTCGACTTGGCCGCCATGATCCCCTTGAAGGAGGGGTAGCGGGGCTCGACCACGCCGGCGGTCACGGTCACGAGGGCCGGGAGGGGGCACACGATCTCGTCGTAGCCGGCTTCCGTCTGGCGCTCGACCTTGACCGAGCTGCCGTCGACGGCGATCGCCTTGGCGAAGGTGACCGACGGCAGGCCCATGAGCTCGGCCACCTGCACGGGGAGGGTCCCGGTGTAGCCGTCGGTCGACTCGGTGGCCATGACGACCAGGTCCGGGTTGGCCCGTGCGATGGCCGCCGCCAGCACGCGGGCAGTGCCCAGCGCGTCGCTGCCGGCCAGCGCGTCATCACTGACGAGGATGGCCTTGGCCGCGCCCATGGCGAGGCCGGTGCGCAGGCCGGAGGTCTCGCCCCCGGGGGCCATGGAGACGAGGGTGACCTCGTCGCCCTCGCCCGAGGCGAGCTGCAGGGCCATCTCGACTCCGTAGTTGTCGGAGTCGTCCATGATGAGCTTGCCGGACCGATCGAGGGTGTTGGTGCCCGGCTGCAGCGCCGCGGGGGCGGCCGGATCCGGGATCTGCTTGACGCATACGACGACGTTCATGGCCGACCATCTTTGTGGACCCGGGCTGCTTCCCGCCATTCGGCCCGGTGACAAGCCCCTTTTCAGGGCACCCCCGCTTTCGGGGCCCCCCGCACGGGGCTGCCGCCTGGGCCAGCCCGGCTAGCCGGTGCCGGACCGGGCCACGTCCAGCGCCTCCCCGAGACGGTCCGTGATGACGGTGTCCACCCCCAGTTCGACCATGGCCTGCAGATCGTGGGGGGCATTGACCGTCCACACATTCACTCCAAGCCCCATTGCATGAGCCCGCTCCACCAGCTGGCCGTCCACGAGGACGACGAAGGGGTGGACGGCCCCAAAGCCCGACCGCGCCGCCTCGTCCAGGGCGCGTTCGGCTTCGGTGGCGAAGCCCCACAGGGCGCCGAGCGCGAGACGTCCGTCCGCGGCCTGCACGGCGCGCAGGGTCGCCACCTGGAAGGACGACACGATCACCCGTCGCGTCCAGCCCGCCTCGTCGATGGCCGCCGCCGTGAGCGCCGCCACGGCCTCGCCAGCGTCCCACCCGGGGTCCTGGGGCGCGTTCTTGATCTCGACGTTGACCACCATCCCCTCGCAGACCGCGAGCACGTCAGCGAGCAGCGGCACATGGGCAGGCAGGTCGGCCACCTCGAGCTCCGCGATGACCCCGACCCCGGGGATCTCCGCGTCGTGGTGGATGGCCAGGGCACCGTCGGCGGTCAGGCGGACATCGAGCTCGACGCCGTCGGCGCCCAAGCGGCGGGCCTCTGCGAAGGCGTCGATGGTGTTCTCGGTGAACCCCTGCGTGCAACCCCTATGTGCAAAGACCGCCGTCATCGGACCCGTGTCATCTCCCCGTCACGATTCCACCGCGGGGAGCGGAGAATTAACACAAAAAACTCCTTGCCTGACTCCCAACGGGCCGTTACCCTTTTCTCCGTTAACCCGCTTTTCACGGACGGACACCTTCTGGGTCCGATCATGTGAAAAGGATCACAATGCTGGTGGAGGCACACTCGGATGGCTCTCATGTGGAACCGGACCGTCGACTGGGACGCGGACGACTGGCGGCGCGCTGCCGCCTGCCGCAACACCGAACCCGACCTTTTCTTCCCCGTCGGCACGACCGGCCCCGCCGTCGACCAGATCGATGCGGCCAAGCGTGTCTGCCACGCCTGCGACGCACTCGAGCCCTGCCTCGACTTCGCGCTGGCCACCAACCAGGAGTCGGGGGTCTGGGGTGGCACGTCAGAAGAAGAGCGCCGCAAGTTGCGCAAGGCCTGGCTGGCCGCACGCCGCTCGCAGCGCGTCGCGATCTGATCCCCGGCCGTTCGCCGCTCGGCGGCACCGCTCACCGGGGCGCGCGCACCGGGACCGAGATGGCGACGCGGGTCCCGCCCCCCTCGGCCGCCGACACCGGCTCCATGGAAATCGTCCCCTCCAGCTGACTCACCACCAGGTCGCGGACGATGGAGAGCCCGAGGCTCGACGTCCGCTCGATGTCGAACCCCTCCGGCAGTCCCAGCCCGTCGTCACGGACCTCGACGCGAAGCGCCGTCTCGTCACTGGCCATCGTCAGGTCGACGTGCCCCACCGGTGCGTCCCCCACGCCTCCCCCGGCGCCCCCGAGGCCGACCGCCCCGTCGGAGCCACCGACGTTCTCCGGGTCGAAGGCGTGCTCGACTGCGTTCTGCAACAGCTCAGCCACCGTCACGGCGAGCGGCGTCGCCACGTCGGCGGACACCTCGCCGAGGTCGCCGTGCACCGAGATCACAATCGGCTGCGACGAGACCACCGAGTCCTCGGCCATCTGCACCAGCGAGCTGACGATCTCGGCGAAGGGCACCTGATCGCTCGGGTCACGCGAGAGGATCTCGTGCACCAGGGCGATCGAGCGCACCCGGCGCTCGGCCTCGTGCAGCGCCACCCGGGCCGCCCGGTCGCCCACCCGGCGCGCCTGCAGGCTCAAGAGCGACGAGATCGTCTGCAGGTTGTTCTTCACGCGGTGGTGCACCTCGCGGATGGCGGCGTCCTTGGAGAGCAGCAACCGGTCGAGACGACGCACGTCGGTGACGTCGCGCAGCAGGATCATGGCGCCGGTGACCACCCCGTGCGACAGCAGCGGGATGCAGTGGACGAGCACGATGACGTCGGGACGGCGCTCGACCTCCTCGACGACAGGCCGGCCGGTGGCCAGCGCCCACTCGACTGCGGATTCCTCGACGTCGAGGTCGCCGAAGCGGCGCCCCTCGGGCTGGGTGTAGATCCCCATGCGGTGGAACGCGTTCATGGCATTGGGCGAGGCGAACTCCACCCGCCCGTCGGCGTCGACCACGACCACGCCGTCGCCCACGCGTGGCGACTCCTCCGTGCCGACGTCCTCGTCGGGGAACGGGAAGGCGGACTGGGCCACCATGTCGGCCAGGCGCTCGAACACGTCGAGGTACGTCCGCTCGTACATGCTGGTCGGCCCCTTGAGTGGGGCCAGCGAGACGCGCAGCAGGGCCCCGATGATGTGGCCATCGAAGCGGACCGGGATGTTCTCCACCGGCACCTGTTCCCCCAGGATCGGGTGGTGGATGCTGCCGCGGACGATCTCGCCCGAGTGCAGGCACTGGGCCACCAGGGTCCACTGCGACTCGTTGACCGTCTGGCCCACCAGGTCCTGGTCGACCAGGGTGGGGCGGTTGTTGGGGCGCATCTGGCCCAGGACGACCAGCTCGGGGTCCTCCTCCACCGGGTCGCTCGGGGCGGTGCCGTCCCCGGCGCCGTGCACCGGCACCAGGAGGAGGAGGTCAGAGAAGGAGAGGTCGGCCAGGACGCTCCAGCTCCCGAGCAGCCGCTGCAGGTGCTCGAGCTCCTCGGGCTTGAGGTCGGTGTGGCTGAGCGCGAGCTCGGCGGGCGTGGGCATCAGGCCCTCCCACCCGTGGGTCCTGACACCGCGACCGGGTAGGCGGTGCGGCCCCGGTAGCCCTGCAGGGATCCGGCGCCGGCCGCGCCGAGGAGGGCGCGCAGGTCGTCGGCCCGGTCGGCCACGTGCTCCAGCCGGTGTGCGTCCGAGGCCGTGGTCAACGGCACCCCGCGTGCCACGAAGCGCTCGAGCAGCCCCATGGCGGGGTACTGCTCGCCCACCGGTTTGCGCCACCCGGCCGAGTTGACCTCTGCCGCCATGCCGGACGCCACGGCGGCCTCGGCGATCCGGTCCCACCACTCGGCCGGCGCGTCGGGGATGTGGCCCGCCGCCTTGATCAGGTCCGGGTGCGCCAGGACGTCGCAGGCGCCCGAGGCGGCCAGTTCCTCGAGCGCAACGGTGTAGGCATCCCAGCAGGCGTCGACCTGACGCGCCGGCCATTCGGCCATGGACGCGGGGTCGTCGATGTCGTCGAAGCGCCAGCCGCCGATCCAGTGCACCGACCCGAGCAGCACGTCGAAGGGGTAACCCGCGAGGAGGTCGGCGACCGCGTCCATGCGGCCCTCGTAGTAGTCGACCTCCAGCCCGATGACCACCGGAAGCCCGGCGTCCTTGACCGCCAACGCGCACTCCACGTAGGCATCGAGATCGGCGGTGGCGTGGAACTTCCAGTACTCGGCCATGTTCTCGGCCAGGGCGGGTGGGACCCGCTCGTCGTCCCAGAAGCCGCCGACCAGCGCGGCGGCCTGGCGGAAGCGGAAGAGGTGCTCCGTCACCGCCAGCTCGGTCACGCCCGCCTCCTGGGCGCGGGCACAGTAGTCGGCCAGCTGCTCGGGCCGGAGCGGCGTCTCGTGCTCCGAGTGGGGCCAGAGGTGGAGGTGGTAGTCGAGCACGGCGGCTGGTGGCCCCGTCCGCCCGTTAGCCGGCCCGGCGGATCAGGGTGACGCCGTCCCTGATGGTCGTGAGCACGCAGACGACGCGGTCGTCGTTGACCACCTTGTCGTTGAAGGCGCGCAGCGCTCGGGCCCCCTCGTGCGGGTCCTTCTCCGAAGCGAGGACGCCTCCGCCCTGCAACGTGTTGTCGACGACGATGAGCCCGTGGCGGGCGAGCTTGGGCAGCACCGCCTCGAAGTAGGCGTCGTAGGACACCTTGTCGGCGTCGATGAACACGAGGTCGAACGGTCCCTGCAGCTGCTCCAGCGAGCGCAGCGCCGGGCCCTCGATCACGCTGATGTGGCTCTCGAGGCCGGCCTCGGCGATGTTGCCACGGGCCACCTTGGCGTGGTGCGGGTCGACCTCGAGCGAGATGATGGAGCCGTCCTTGCCCAGG
The DNA here is from genome assembly GCA_963753115.1 of uncultured Acidimicrobiaceae bacterium. GTDB lineage: Bacteria > Actinomycetota > Acidimicrobiia > Acidimicrobiales > RAAP-2 > Bog-473. Next base: position 160,868 of record CAVWBB010000029.1, on the reverse strand, counting down.
CCGGCCGCCATGGCCAGGGCCGAGTAGCCGGTGAAGGTGCCGATCTCGAGGACGCTGGTCGCCTGGGTGGCGAACACCAGCAGCTCCAGGAAGCGGCCCTCCTGGCGCCCCACCATCATCCCCCAGGCCTTGAACCCCTCCCTGGTCGAGGCGTCCACCGACGCCAGGTGCCCCGGCGGCGCAGTCGTGTGGGCGTCCGCGTACTCCTGGACTTCGGGATCGATGAGCTGGGCCATGCACCGATGGTAGGCGCCGCCCGGACCCGCTACCCCCAGACCTGCGCGCCCAGTTGCAAGAGGCCGCCCATGTCGTAGATGTCGGCGTCGTAGAACGGGATGGTGACGAGGACGTCGGGCGCTCCCTTGAGCTCCGCCTGTTGCTCGGCCTCGCGCCGCGCCACCACGCCGAAATTGAGGAAGCTCTCCGCGACCTCGCCGAGGACGCGGCCGGCCACGACGGGGTCGTCGGTCAGCCCCTCCGCCAGCTCGTCGCTGTGGGAGGCGATGGACTGGGCCAGCTTGTCGGTCCTGGGGTCGCGCAGGTACTCGGGGAGCACCTTGTTCAGGACCACCGCGCCGAGATGCAGCTGGCGCGCCATGAGTTCGGCCGAGAAGAACTCCGCCTCGCGCACGGGCGTCGCCTCCAGGGTCGAGACCACCATGAAGGTGGTGCGCCGGTCCGACAGCAGCCGCGTGACCGCCTCGGCCCGCTCGACGAAACCCTCGTACATCGACTGGAAGAGGATGAAGAACTCGGAGATGTCCGCCAGGAACTGCGTGCCCAGGATGCGGTCGGCCACCTGGTAGAAGGGCCGCGACGCCATGTTCACCAGACGCGACCGGTAGGGCACGATCAGCCAGCGCAACAGGCGCGAGCTGAAGAAGTCGGCCATGCGCTGCGGCGCATCGAGGAAGTCGAGGGCGTTGCGCGTCGGGGGCGTGTCCACCACGATGAGGTCGTACTTCCCCTCGCAGTGGATCTCGTAGAGCCGCTCCATCGCGATGTAGTCGTGCGACTGCACGAAGCGGCCCGAGATGTTCTGGTACAGCGGGTTGGCGAGGATCTGCTCCCGCGTTTCCTCGTCGGGCGCGTGCGTGCGGATGAGGTCGTCCCAACTCTGCTTCGTGTCCAACATGGCCGCCCACAACTCGCCACGTGGACGGGCCGAGCCGGTGAACACGGCATCGGGGATGCGGACCTCGTCGTTCCCGATCCCTTTCAAACCCAACGCGTCGGCCAGGCGGCGCGCCGGGTCGACGGTGAGCACCAGCACGCGGCCGCCCTGCTCGACGACCGCCGTGGCGGCCAACGCGGCAGCGGTCGTGGTCTTGCCCACGCCACCCGGTCCGCAGGCGATGACGATGTCCTTGGCCGCGAGGAGCTGGCCCACTGTCTTGGCCGTCGGCGCGTTGACCGCGGTCACAGTCCGAGCTCCTCACCGAGCGCGTGGGCGACCTGCCGCGTCGTGCGGGCGCCGAAGCTGCGCGCGAAGAGGTAGGGCAGGAGCAGGACGGGCAGGTCTTCGGCCAGCCCGGCCCGGAGCCGCTGCAGATGGGCCGAGCGCGTGCGGCGCATGGTGACGGCGAGGCGGGCCGCCTCGAGCACCGGTGCCACTCTCCCGCCGGCCCGCTCCGACAGCGTGCTCTCGGCCTCGGGGGTGCGCAGCTGCTCGAAGATCTCCTCCTCGCGTTGGCCGAAGAGCTCGGGCAGCACGCGGTTGACCACCACGGCCGACATGCGCACCGTCGTCTCCTCGCGTACCCGCCTCTCCAGTTCGAGCGTCTCGCTCACCGGCATCTCCTCGGGCGTGCAGACGGCCACCAACCCCGTCTGGCGGGGGTCCGAGAGGATCTCGAGCATCCAGTCGGTCTGGCTGCGGATCAGCCCGACCTTGACGAGATCGTTGATGGCCTGCGGCGCGGCCAACTGGCCCACGATGTGGCCACTGGCCGGCGCGTCCACCACCACGAGGTCGTAGTGGGACTCGCGCACCTCCCAGCAGAACTTGCCCACGGTGAGGATCTCGCGCACCCCCGGCGCGGCCGTGGCGACGAAGTCGAAGGCCTTGGCCAATGGACCGATGCGGCCGACCACGGGGATGCGCAGGTGCAGCTTGAGGTACTCGCGCAAGGAGGCCTCGGTGTCCATCGACATGGACCAGACGCCGGGAGCGATCTCCCGGGGCGTGAAGTCGGTGGGTGGCGCCTCGAAGAGCGACGTGACGTCGCCCTTGGCGTCGACCTCGCAGACCAGGACGCGCTTGCCGTGCTCGGCGGCGAGCTGGGCCAGGCCCGCAGCGACCGTTGTCTTGCCCACGCCGCCCTTGCCGGTGACGAACACCAGCCGCAGATCCAACAGGTCGGGGGCGGCGTTCACCGCCCCGGCGCCTGTCCCGCCGTCACTCCCGTCCTCAGGGGGCGCCGAACCCGACGCGGCGGTCGCCCGCGGGCGCACCCACCTCGACGTAGGCGACCTTGACCACGGGGATGCCGACCCGCCGGCCCTTGCGGTCGGTCAGCCAGAGGACCCCGTCACCGGTCTTGAGCAGCTTCTCGATGTCGGCGACCACCTTGTCGCCGTCCACATCGTCGGGCATCTCCACTTCGAGTTCCTTGGGGGTGTGGGTGATGCCGATGCGCACGTCCACCTGGTCTCACTCTCCTCACGGCCTCTCGGACGGTTCCGAGGCCACCTGGACGTTACTGCGACAGGGCAGACTGCTTGACATGCAGGGCCCGCCCACCTCCGAGAAGACCGAGCGCGGTGCCCGCTGGGCGGCGACGATGGCGGGCTACGCCGGGCCCGTCCGGCTGGCCCACGCCGACTCGCACGCCCGCATCGGGCCGATGCCGGGGACGGCCGCCGCCGGTGAGGCCCAACCGGAGGTGCCGAGAGGCCGGTCCGAACGACTGGAGCTCGAGGACTCGCTGCTGGCTCCGGGCGGCACCCGTTCCTCGGATGCCGGCGACCGGGCCGTGGCCGAGCAGCCCGACCCCTGGCGCACCTGCTTCGAGCGTGACCGCGACCGCATTCTGCACGCCACCTCGTTCCGCCGGCTGGCCGGCAAGACCCAGGTCTTCGTCTTCCCCCAGGACCACCAGCGGACCCGCCTCACCCATGCGCTCGAGGTGGCCCAGGTCGCCACGGCCATCGCGCGGGCCTGCCGCCTCAACGTGGCCTTGACGGAGGCCATCGCCCTCGGGCACGACTGCGGGCACGGGCCGGGGGGCCACGCCAGCGAGGATGCCCTCGACCCTTACGTGCCCGGCGGGTTCGACCACGCGCCGTGGGGGGCCTGGGTCTCGCTGGCCCCCCTCAACCTGTGCGCCGAGACGGTCGACGGCATCGCCAACCACAGCTGGTCACGCCCGGCGCCCTCGACCCCCGAGGGAGAGGTGGTGAGCTGGGCCGACCGCATCGCCTACGTCTGCCATGACTGGGAGGACGCCGTCCTGTCGGGCATCGTGGCGCCGCGCCAGCTGCCGCTGGCCGTCCGGGCGCTCTGCGGCGAACGCCGGAGCGCCCAACTGGGCGCATTGATCTCCGGCGTGGTCTCGGCCACCCTGCGCACGGGCCAGGTCGGCATGGAAGAGGAGGAGGCCGAGGCCCTCGCCGCGTTCCGGGCCTGCAACTACGAGCGCATCTACCTGCGCGACGCCTCGCTGCGCCAGGGCGATGCGGTGATCAGCGTGCTGCGGGCACTGGTCGAGCACTTCGCCGACCGCCCCCATCTCATCACCGACCAGGCCCAGCGCCAGCGCGAGCCGTCCGACGTCTCGGGCGGCAGCGAAAGCGCGGTGCGGGCCGCCGTGACCTATGTCGCCGGGATGACCGATCGCTTCGCCTTCCGCCAGGCGGTGGCGCTCCTGGGCTGGGATCCGGCCAAACTCCCGGCGGGCGTCGACGCCTGAGCCGGCGAGCCGGCCTCAGGGGGGCGGGTCCGGAAAGGCCGGCGGGCGCTTCTCGGTCAGGGCGGCCACCCCCTCGGCAAAGTCGGGGCCCCGCATCATCTCGGACATCCGTGCGCTGGCGTCGCGCACGGAGCTGGCCACGTCCACCTCGCCGTGCAGGTCGCGGTAGAGCTGCAACTTGGTCGCGGCCAGCGAGGACGGTGCGATCTCCGTGGCCAGCCGCGCGGCGTAGCCGTACGTGAACGGCAGCAATTCGTCGGGCGGCAGCACGCCGTTGACCAGCCCGAGCCGCTCGGCCTCTTCGGCCAGGACGACCCGGCTGGACAAGAGGACGTCCGCGGCCCGGGTGACGCCGATGAGGCGGGGCAGGAGCCACGACAGGCCGTACTCGGCCGGGAGGCCGAGGCGCCCGTGCGACGTGGTCAATTTGGCACCCGCCGCGGCGAAGCGCAGGTCGCAGTAGCAGGCCAGGACCAAGCCCACCCCGGCTGCCGGCCCGTTGATGGCGGCGATGATCGGCTTGGGGATGCCGAATTGGTACGCGAAGTCCGCGTCGAACTCCGGGCGGACTCCGTAGCCCGGCATCGCCACGTCCTCGCCGAGCCCGTCGTCGTAGGCGCCGCGCTCGACGTGGCCTTCGAGCGCCCGCGCGTCCGCTCCGGCGCAGAAGCCCCGCCCCGCACCCGTGACCACGATGACGCGGACCGCTGGGTCGGTGTCCGCCCGGTCGAGCAGGGCTCGGTACTCGGCGTGCATCCTTCCGGTCCACGCGTTCAGGCGATCGGGCCGGTGCAGGGTGACGGTGGCGACGCGGGCGCGCACCGCGTAGCGGGTGACCTTGAGCTCGGACAGCTCCATGGCGGTCGCCCGTCAGTCCAGGGTGGCGTAGCGCGCCAGGTGGAAGGTGCCGGCCTCGGCCGCCTGCTCGAATGCGACCTGGAGCGGGTCGCCCTCGACGGCGCGCTGGAAGGCGCCGGCGGATTCCTCGCTTGCCCACAGCGTCACCACGAGCCAGTCGTCACCATGGCGCGCCGTGGTCCGCCGCAGGAAGCCCGGCTGGTTCGGCACCAGCTCCGTCTGCACCCGGCGATCCAGCGCCAGAAAGGACTCGTCCGTCATCCCCTCCGCCAAGCGGAACGTGGTGACTTCGACGATCGACACGGTCAGGCCTGGACCAGCATGACGGGGTTGCCCTCGGGGTCGGTGATGCCGGCCAGCGTCGGGCCGCCGGGCACATCGAAGGGCTCGGCCACGATGCTGGCCCCCAGCGTCACGGACTTGTCCAGGGACGCCCGCAGATCGGCGACCTGCACGTAGAGAGTCACGCCGGAGCGCTCGCTCCCGCGGATGTGGCCACCCGGGCCGGGCTCGGGCCCGCCGATGCCCGCCGGGATCTCCATGATGAAGCCCTCTCCGATGTCCCAATTGAAAAGGTCGGCGTAGAAGGCGCGCTGGCGTTCGGGGTCGGTGGCCTCGATCTCCCAGTGCACCACCGGCCGTGCCCAGTCCCGCGCCACGCCACCTCCCCACGTCGACCTGGCCACAGTACCCAGCCCGCCCGGGCCGCGGCGGGCCCGGCCAGTCAGTTCTGCTCCACTCCCGGATCCCTGACAGCCGGCTGAGCTTCGTGACAGGCAGGTCCACGAGGGCGAAGGGAGTGTGAACGCCTTCCCGCGGAGTACCCGCGAGGAGTACAGTCTCCGCGGAGATCCGAACCTGGCACGTTCGGAGAGTGGCCTGCTGCAGGCCTTGGCGACATCGGCGGCGACGCGGCAGAGAAGGGAAACACACGGTGGCCCACTGGACGCAGGTTCTGTCCAACGTCTCGTTGGTGGAATTCGTCCTTCTGGCCGCGCTCACCACCCTGCAGTGGATCCGGCACCGGATCAGCGGCGCGGGATGGGTCGCACTCTCGTTCGCCATCCTCGGCGGCCTGTCGCTGACCCTGAAGATCGACCCCACCGTGCTCACCAACCACAACGTGGCCAAGGGGCTCATCGCCCTCCTCTTGGTGATGCCCTACTGCTTGTTCCGCTTCGCGGCGACGTTCCGCTCGCCGAGCCGACCGGTCCAGACGCTGGCCATCGTGGTGACCGCAGCCATCGTGGCCTTCACGTTCACCCTCGAGTACCTCCCCGCTCCGGGCTTTCCGCCCCCGCCGCACTTCCTCGCCTATCGGATCTCCTTCCTGGTGTCCTTCGGCTTCCTCTGCGGCTATGTGGTCGTCTCCCTGCTCCTCGCCGGCCGGGGCGAGCCTCCCATCGCCGCCTCGCGCATGCACCTCCTCGCCGTCGCGGTCGCCGGCCTCGAGATTCAAGTGGTGGTCGCTGCACTCGGAGTGCAAGGAGCTGCCGTCGACCTCGCCACACAGGCACTGACCGTGGCCATGGGCGTCCTCTTCCTCATCGCCTTGGTGCTCCCGTCGTTCGTGCGCGTGTTCCTCAGCCGCAAGGAAGACGTGGCGTTCCGCCAGGCGGTCGGCGAGCTCGTCTCCGCCGGTGACTCCCGAGACGTCGCCGAGCACCTGTTGCCGCACGTGTGCGCGCTCGTCGGCGCATCGTGGGCGGCCCTCCTCGCCAGCGACGGGACCGTCGTGGCCAGGTATCCGTTCTGGACCGGCGACGGACCCGATGCCTGGGATGCCGAGGCGGCGGGGACGACGTCCCGCCACCGCCACCGGCGCATCACGGTGCAGACGCACAGCGGCGCCACGCACGCCCTCGCGGTCAAGATCAGCCCGTCCATGCCCTACTTCGGCAGCGTGGAACTGCGTCAGTTGGATCAACTCGCCGACATGGTGGGACTGGCGATCGAGCGCTGCGAGATGGCCGAGCAGATGGCCTTCCAGGCATCACACGACGGACTCACCGGCCTGGCGAACCGGAACATGTTCATGGAGCGTCTCGACGAGGCGATGCGCCACGTCGGCCGGCGCCGCGCCGCACTGGCCGTGCTCTTCATCGACCTCGACCGCTTCAAGCTCGTCAACGACCGGGCCGATCACACCGCCGGCGACCGGGTCCTCCGCGAGATGGCAGACCGGCTCACGGCCATGACGCGCGGGGTGGACCTGGTGGCACGCTTCGGCGGTGACGAGTTCGTGGCCTTCGCCGAGGTCGACCACGAGGCCGACGCGCTGGACATGGCCGAGCGCATCCGCACCGGATTGAGCGCGCCTGTGGCGCTGGACGGCGGCCACCTGGCAGTGACCGCGAGTGTGGGCGTGGTCCTGACGACCGACGGATCGACCTCGCCGGCGGCGCTCCTGCGCGACGCCGACAACGCCATGTACGAGGCGAAGCGGTCGGGCCGCGATCAGGTCGTGGTCTTCCACAGCAACGCCCGCGAGGTCGCCAATCGCAAGTGGGGCTTGACCCCCGCTCGCGCCCGGCGCCTCAACGCAGGCTGAGCTCCCGCCGGTAGACGCGGGCCGGGCCGAGCGCGGCCAGCTTCTCGGCAATCGTCCGGAAGGCCACGGCCGTCTCACTGTCCGGGTCGACGGCAGTGATCGGACGCCCCTCGTCGCCACCCTGGCGCACCGCGTTGACGAGCGGGACCTGGCCGAGCAGCGGGATGCCGAGGTCCGCGGCCAGTGTGGCACCCCCGCCGGATCCGAAGAGCTCGTAGCGCTTCTCGTCGTCGCCGGTGAACCAGCTCATGTTCTCGATCACGCCGCGCACGGAGAGCTTCAACCGGCGGGCGGCGAAGGCCGATCGCTGTGCCACTCGTTGCGCCGCCGCCTGCGGCGTCGTCACCACGACGATCTCCGCCCGGGGCATGACCTCGGCCAGGGTGAGCGCCACATCGCCGGTGCCCGGCGGCATGTCGATGAGCACGAAGTCGGGCTCCCCCCAGTACGCGTCCGTCAGGAACTGCTGGATCGCCTTGTGCAACATCGGGCCGCGCCAGATCACCGGCTGGTCGTCCGGCACGAAGTACCCCATGGAGAGGCACTTCACCCCGTGGGCCGACGTCGGGATCACCATGTCGCCGATGATGATCGGATCGTGATCGGTGCCGAGCATCTTGGGCACGGAGAAGCCGTAGACGTCGGCGTCGAGCAGACCGACCTGATACCCGGCCTGCGCCAGCGCGATGGCCAGGTTCACCGTGACCGTCGACTTGCCGACTCCGCCCTTGCCCGACGAGACGCCGATGACGCGTGTCTTGGAGTCCGCCCCGAGAAAGGCCGGCAGTGGCGCCGCCGGTGCACTCCCGTGTCCGTGCCCCGCGTGGTCGTGCCCCGCGTGGTCGTGCCCATGGCCGTCGTCGCCGGCCGGCTCGGCGCCGCCGCCCATACCGACCCGCAGGCGGTGCCTGAGCTCCGCCCTCTCCTCGTCGGTCATGACGACAAAATCGAGCTCGATCTCGTCGACACCGGCGACCGAGTTGGCGGCCTGATGGATCGCCTCGGCCAGCTCCTCGGTGCCCGGCCACGCCGCCACGGGCAGGGCGACCTCGATGTGCACGCGCCGCCGGCGCGTCCGTACGGATCGCACCAGGCCGAGATCACCCAGGGTCAGGCCGATCTCGGGATCCCGGACAGCGCTCACCGCGGACTCGATCTGTGACTGGTCTGCTGCCATGCACTCCCTCGTCTCGGGTGGGATCGGGATCGGGGAACCCGCGTGCCGGGGGACGCCGTCCGCATCGCCCCAGCTGAAGAGGCTGATCCCTCGGTAGACTACCCAGGGTGAGCACCGCTCCGATCACTGCGGACACCGAGCGCCCCGCCGGTGCCGACGACGGCCGATTCAGCGCAGCCGTGGCCGCCGTCGCCGCCGCGTTCGGTGATCCGACCCGCCGGGACATCTTCCTCCGGGTCCGGGCGACACCCGGTATGACGGCGAGCGAGGTCGCCACGACCTTCTCCCTGCACCCCAACGTGGCGCGCCACCACCTCCAGCGGCTGGTCGACGGGGGCTACGTCAGGGTCGAGACGGGACGGCACGCAGCGGGCGCCGGCCGCCCCTCCAAGCGCTACTTCGCCGTGGAGGAGGAGCTCCAGCTCGGCCTGATGCAACGCCGCGACGACCTCCTCATGCGGCTCCTGGCCGAGGCGATGCACCGGCTGGGCCCAGAGGAGGCCGAAGAGATGGCGGCGCACGTGGGCGAGGAATACGGGCGTTCCCTTGCTTCGCGCATGACCCCGAACGAAGGACAGCGCACCGTACGCGCCGCCATGCACGTGGTGGCCGAGACGCTCACGGCCCACGGGTTCGCCGCCCACGCGGAGGACCGGGGGGAGACCACGGCAGTCGTGGCGGAGCAGTGCCCCTTCGGCGACGCCAGCAGCACCAACCCGGTGCTGTGCGCAGTGGACCGCGGCATGGTGAAGGGATTGCTGTCAGGCCTGTGCGGGACTGCGTCGCCGCAGGCCCTCCCGGTGATCCTCTCCTCGCGGGCGCGGGGCGACGACGCCTGCACCGCCTCTGCCTGAGGCAGCGGTGGCGCGCGCCTATCTCGATCACGCCAGCACCACCCCGCCGCGACCGGCGGCGGTCGCCGCCTTGACGCACTGGGCCGCACTGCCGACCGCCGATCCCGGCCGGGTGCACGAAGAGGGTCGTCTCGTGCGCGACGCGCTCGAGGTCTCCCGCGACCAGGTGGCCGACCTCGTCGGCGTGGCCGGACGCCAGGTGGTCTTCACCTCGGGTGCGACCGAGTCCATCAACGCCGCCGTGTGGGGCGCGACCCAGGCAGCCCCAGGCTCGCCCGTGCTGTGCGCCGCCGTGGAGCATTCGGCGGCACGCGACGCGTCAGCCCGCCTCGCGCCGACCGAGGACCTCGGCGTGGACGGTGCCGGACGTCTCGACGTCGCCGCGCTGCGGGACCGCTTGCACTCGGGCTCGCGCCCACGCCCGGCGCTGGTGCACTGCCAATGGGGCAACCATGAGGTCGGCACGCTCCAGCCGGTGGAGCAGGTGGTCGAGCTGTGCCGGGAGGCCGGGGTCACGGTTCACGTGGACGCCGCCGCCGCCTGCGGTCACGTCCCCATGGATCTCGCCGCGCTGGACGCCGACCTCGTCAGCATCAGCGCGCACAAGCTCGGTGGGGTGCCCGGTGCCGGCGCCCTGGTCGTCCGGCGAGGCAGCCGGTTCTCCCCTCTCCTGGTCGGCGGTGAACAAGAACGCGGGCGCCGCGCCGGGCTGGAGGCGCTGCCCGCCCTCTTGGCCTTCGGTGCCGCCGCGGCGGAGCTGGCCGACGGGACGATCGACGCCGAGGCCACCACCGCGAGAGGACAGATCGAGGACATGGTGAAGGCGGCCCTGTCCGTCGAAGGGGTCGAGGTCGTCGGGCCCGCCGCCGAGGACAGGCTCCCCCACCTCGTGTGCCTCGGCGTGCTCGGCGTGGAGGCCGAGCCGGTGCTGATCGGCCTGGACCGGGCGGGCATCGCCGTCCATTCGGGATCGGCGTGCTCTTCCGAGAGCATCGAACCGTCTCCGGTGCTCGAGGCCATGGGGGTCGACCCCAGCCATTCACTGCGGGTCAGCGTCGGGTGGACGACGACCGACGAGGATTGCGCGGCGTTCGCCACGGCGTTCCCCCGCGTCGTGGCCGACCTGCGGGCCCTACGGGCCTGACGTCGTGGTTGTCGTGCCGCTGCTGAACTGAGCCGGGACGGGGACCCCGGCCGCCTTGTACGCCCCGCTCACCAGGGGAAGTGCCTCGGGCAGCTCGGCAGGCGGCGGGTCGTCGGCCAGGAATTCGTTGAATTGGGCCACGGCCGCGGCGTGGTTGTGATCCTGGTTCTCGAGGACGAGGCCGTCGTAGAGGTGGGCCTGGGCGTAGCTCGGCGAGTCCTTCATCGCCGTCTGGATCTCGGCGCGTCCGACCCGGATCAGTGACGCGACCTGGGCGGTCGAGCCGACGTTCCACTGAATGAAGCCGGCATTGGCCAAGGCGTTCGGGTTCGACGGGTCCTCGGTCAGCACCTTGTCGTAGAGCACCAGCGCCGCCTTGGTGCTCCCCTTCGCGTTCAGCGTCGAGGCCTGCGCCAGTTGTTGCTCGATGAGCTGTGCCTGCGACACCGTCACGCTGCCCGACGACGCCTGCCCGGGTTGGCGCGCCTGGACGAAGTGCACGACCAATGTCACCGCGCCGACAGCGATGAGCAGACACGCGGCCACGATCCCCAGTTTGCGCCACAGTGCCATCGGGGGGCGCTCGGGCTGGGCGCTCTCGGAGCCGCCGACGTCGGGAGATCCGGCGGGCCCGGCCTGAGCGCGAGCACCGGCCTCGGCCTCGGCCTCGGCCTCGCGCCAGCGTCGAGCGCGGCGAGATCGAGCTCCACCTCGGCCAGACGCGCCCGGTCCCGCGCCACCAGGACCGCGTGGTCCTCGTCAGAGAGGTCACCGGCCTCGCGTTCGCGATCGGCGTCAGCCAGCGAGCGTTGCAAGAAGTCGCGCTCGTCGGTCAGGTACCAGCGCTCGTCACCGGGTGCTCGCGGCGGGCGGTTCGTCGCGGGTGATTCGTCGATGCTCATCCCACGACCTCTCCGACCTCTCCGACCTCTCCGACCTCTCCGACCTCTTCAGCCTTGAGCGCGTCGAAGGCGCGGCTCCGGCGCCAGAAGAGGATCCCCACGGCGGTCAGCGCGCCGGCGCCGAGCACAATGGGGATGATCCAGATGAGCGGGACGCCGCCGGCGTCGGGCGGGACGAGAAGGATGGTCTGGCCGTACTCGGACACGAGCGTCTGGTCGATCGCCGCGTTGGATCGTCCGGCCGCCACCATGCTCTCGATCTGGTGCCGCACAGCAATGGCAGTGGTGGCATTCGACTCGGCGACGGAGAGGTCGGTGCACGATGGGCACCGCACGCCGGCTTCGAGCGCGGCCACCCGCTGCCCCGCCGACGGGGGGGACGAGCTCAGGGCACCGCTGCCGATCACCAGCGCGACGACGAGGACGAGCAACGGAAGGGCCACCCGCGCCCACAGCGGCAGACGGGGGGCGCGGTCAGCCACTGGACGCGCCGGACTGCTGCGCCCGGGCCGCCTTCAGGAACGAGTCGAGGTTCTTCTGGGTGGCCGGGCCGACGAGCACGGCGGTGACGCGTCCGGCCGGATTGATGACGAACGTGGTCGGCGGGGCGGTGACGCCGTACCGCTGGGCAATGGTGCCGTTCGGGTCGCTCACCGCCGGCCAAAGGTCGCCGTTCTTCTGCAGGAATGCCTTCGCCGTGGAGGACGTGTCGTTGAAGACCACGCTCACCATGTCGGCCCCGTTCGCACCATGCGCCTGCTCGAAGTGAAAGCGGGAGAGGTCGGGCGCCTCCTGCTGACACGGGCCGCACCAGCTGGCGAAGAAGTTGACGACGACATAGTGACCCCGCAGCGCGGTGAGTGACACGGGCGCGCCGGTCGTCAGATCGGTGCCGGTGAATCCGGGCGCCTGGCGTCCGAGCAGCGGGCTGGCGACGGCGGTGGCCTCCTGGGGGGTCCGCGTGGCCAGGACGATGCCGACGACCACCAAGACGAGGAGAACGGCGCCCGCCACCCAGCGGGTCGCGTGCCGACGACGCCCGCTCATGCCGGCCCCGGGACGCCCCGCGCCACGAGCGCACCCACCTTTTCCGGCGTGGCATCGCGCTCTCGGGGTCGCTCGGGTGGGGCGCCCGTCACGAGATCTGCGGAGGCGGACGCCGGGTCGGTGGAGCGGCGGCGCGACCCGGGAACGAGCGCGAGCAGCCCCCCGACGCCGATGAGGAGGCCGCCGGCCCACAGCCAGGCCACGAGCGGCTCGACCACGACGCCGATCGCCACCGACCCCTTGGGCAGGTTGGTGATCGCCTGATTCCCCGACGCCGACCCGAGCCCGCCCACCGCGTCGAACGTCAGGTACACGTCGTCGAAGAACCCGGAGTCGATCGCCGGCGTCCCCACCACCGAGAGTGCGCTCCCGAAACTGGTCGTCGCCGGCGTGAACTCGCCACCGTCCACCTTCACGACGGCCTCCTGCGACGTACGCGAGGGGGAGGTCACGGTGCGGAGTCCCTCGAACTGGAAGCGATGCCCGTCGAAGGTGACGACCTGGCCCTTGTGCATCGGCAGCTCGGCCTGGTGCCGGTAGGAGGTCGCTGCAATGACCCCCACGGCCAGCAGCACGACGCCCAGGTGCACGACCATGCCGCCGTTGGCCCGCCCGACCAGACCGCGCCACCAACCGACATGACGAGTCTGCGCCGCCCGCACGGACAGCACCAACGCGCGGACCGCAGTGGCGGCGGCCATGGCGCCGAGACCGAACCCGATGAGCGTGGCGACGCCGCGCAGGCCGAACGCCACGCAGAGCACGACGGTGCCCACGCCGACCCACACCGGAATCACCAGGCGCTGCCACAGCACGGGGCCGTTGATCTTGCGCCAGCTGAGGACCGGGGCCACCGCCATCAAGAAGAGCAGGGTCAGGCCGACCGGGATGGCCACGGTGTTGAAGAACGGCGCACCCACCGTCACCTGCTGCTGGGTGACGGCCTCGTAGAGGAGCGGGTACAGGGTGCCGAGCAGCACCACGAAGGCGAAGCCGACGAACAGGACGTTGTTGAGGAGGAACGCACCCTCCCGGCCGAGCGGGGCATCGATGCCGCCCGGTGAGCGCAGGCGGTCGCCCCGCCAGGCGATCAAACCGAACCCGACGATGACCACGGCGAAGAAGAACCCGATGAGCAAGGGGCCGAGGGACGACTCGGAGAATGCGTGCACAGAGTTGATGACCCCGGAGCGCGTCAGGAAGGTGCCGAGGATGGTCAGCGCGAACGTGGCGATCGACAGCGACAGGTTCCACACCCGCATCAACCCGCGCCGCTCCTGGACCAGCACCGAGTGCAGGTATGCCGTCCCGCAGAGCCAAGGCAGGAGCGCCGCGTTCTCGACCGGGTCCCAGCCCCAGAACCCGCCCCAGCCGAGCACCTGGTACGACCACCAGGCACCGAGGACGATGCCCACGGAGAGGAACGTGAACGCCACCAGCGTCCAGCGCCGGCACTCGATCTGCCAGCGGTCCCCCACCCGCCCCGTGGCCAGCATGCCGATGGCGAAGGCGAAGGGGACGGTGAACACGACGAAGCCGACATAGAGGAGCGGCGGGTGTATCGCCACGAGCGGATTGTCCTGCAGGAGCGAGTTCGGCCCGAGCCCCTGGGTCGCGCCGGGCGCCGTGATGAACGGGTTGGCCGGACCGAGCATGAGGCCGAAGAAGAAGGCCGAGACGATGTACAGGACGAGCGTGGCGTACCGGATGACCGAGTCCTGCGCCTGCCGGCGGTACCGCCACACGAAGATGGTCGACACCACCGAGAGGATGAAGCCCCACAGCAGGATGGACCCCGCCAGCGCGGACCACATCCCGGTGATCGAGTAGAGCAACGGGGTCACGGTGCTGTTGTTCTGCGCGACGAACACCAGGGTGAAGTCGTGGGTGACGAGCGCATGCTCCATGGCTCCCGCCGCCACCAGGGCACCGACGAGCATCACGGGCGCCAGCAGGCGGGCGTCGGTCCCCGGACGCCCCTCCGCTGTCGACGCAGTGTCAGCCGCGTCGTCCAGCGCGCCGTCCGCCGCGCCGTCCGCCGCGCCGACGACGGCGCCCACCGCCCGCCGGCGGGGCACCAACCCGACAACGCTCACGGCGATGCCGGCGAGGCACGCCACGAAGGCGAGCCAGATGCCGATGGTCCCAAGGTTCGCGTCCAGCATCAGCAGACCGGGCCCGACGACGGCGCCTTCTTCACGCGGCTCGGATACTGGGCGGTGTAGGTCGCCGTGTGCTTCACTTCGATGCTGTTCGACACGAAGCTGTTCGAGGTGTCCGACGTGAAGTGGCCCACCACCACCACCGGGATCCTCGGTTGGAACAACCCTGGCGGGGTGCCGGTGTTGGCCACGTGCACGACGTGCGCGCCCTGACAGATGTCGAAGTCCGACCCGGACGCCGTCGGGTGGATGGTGCCCGGCATGACGGTCCCTTCCAGACGGAAATCCTGCGTGCCCAGCAGGTGCCGGTTGGCATACGCCTGGTTGACGGTGTCGAAGTAATTGAGCGAGCTGCCCAACCCCTCAACGAGAAGGAAGACGAAGGCGACCGCGAGGAGCGCGAAGACAGCGAGGATGCGCCAACTGGCCCGCCGCCGCCGCGGCGGCGGCATGGCCGGGCCCGGGCGGTTCTCGGACGTCGGCGGGCTGGGCGGCGGAGTCGGGTCGGTGGTGGTGCCGGTCACGACCGCTCGCCGTGGGCCGGCGTGCTCTCCCGCTCGGTGGCCGGCGGTTCCGACATGCGCAGCGCCCGCTCCCAGCGCCGGCGGCGCAGGACCAGGCTGATGGCGTAGACGAACAAGGTGCCCAGGGCGATGGCGTAGCCGGCATTGACGTAGCTCACGGCGTACTCCCATCGGGACTGCTGCTGGCCGCGCCGACGAGCTCGGTGTCCTCGCTCCAGCGCTCGGTCAGCGAGACCTCGAGCTCCTGGTCACCGACCGCGTCCTGCAGCACCTCCACCTGGTACCGCATGCCGAGCAACCAGACGAACAGCAGGGAGAAGGCGACGAAGCCGAGGAGGAAGGTCCACGACATGGAGGCCGACGCGTGGATCTTGAAGCCGGGGTCGAGGAACGTGCCGCCCTGGTGCAGCGTGTTCCACCAGTCCACCGAGAAGTGCACGAGCGGGATGTCGACGGCGATGAGCAAGGCCGCCACGGCACAACGGCGGGCCCGGATCTCCGGGTCGGCCGGCACGCGGCGCAGGGCCAGGTAGCCGATCTCGAGCAACAGCAGTAGCGCCGTCGAGGTGAGGCGCGCGTCCCATGTCCACCAGACGCCCCACGCAGGGCGGCCCCAGAGCGAACCCGTCACGAGGGTCAGGGCGGCGAAGATGGCGCCCACCTCGACGGCGGACGCCGCCAGACGGTCCCAGAAGAACGAGCGTGTGCGCGGCCACAGGTAGAGAAGGCTCCCGCCGGCCGCCACGATGCCCACCCAGTACAGCGCCACGGTGGCGAGCGGCGGGTGGATGTAGAGCAGGCGGGCCAGGTTCCCCTGGACGACATCGGGCGGCGTGATCCAGAGGCCGAGCCACACGGTGAAGGCCAGCCCGATCACGCCGAGGATGCCGACCACGTCGAGCCAACGCGGCCGCGCCGGCACGGTCAGGGATGTCTTCATGCAGCCTCCTGGAGCGGTCCGTAGAGGACGATGCCCACCACGAGGTAGATGAGTGCGAAGGGGACGAGGATCTTGAGCCACTGCGTGCCCGACGAGGCGTTGCCGTTCAACGCCGCCTCCCAGACCTTGGAACCAGCCAGAAGGACCGGCGCGAGGACGGGCAGGACGAGCAGCGGCAACAGCGTGTCGCGCACACGCAGCCCGGCCGACAGCGCGCCGTAGAGCACGCCCGCGGCCGCCAGGCCGACCGTGGCCAGCAGGCAGGCCGCCACGGCCAGCCACACGACCTGCACCCGCACGTCGAAGAGGAACGTCACGCCGACCCACAGGACAGCCTGGAGGGCGAGCAGTTGCAGGCCGACCGCCGCCGCCTTGCCGAGGAAGATGCCGGCCGGGTCGATACCCGAGAGCCGCAGGCCGTCGCGCGTGCCCTCGCCGGACTCGACGGCGACGCTGCGCTGGATCGCCAACACCGTGGAGAACAGCAGGGCGACCCAGAAGATCCCAGGGGCCGCATGCCGCAGCGACGCCTGGTCGGGCCCGATGGCGAACGCCAGGAGCACGATGACGAGGAAGGCGAAGGGCACGACCTGCCAGAGCGCCACCCGCGAGCGCGCCTCGATGCGGAGGTCCTTGCCCGCCACGAGCACCGCGTCATGCCACATTGCTGGCCCCCGCGGCGCCTGCCTGATGGTCCGGGACGGCGGTGAGGGTCACGCGCCGCCCTCCCGGCTCGTCGCCGGTCACGCGCCCGCCGCCCATGGACACGACGCGGTCGGCCAGGGGGACGGAGAGCTGCGGCTCGTGCGAGGACAGCAGCACGCTGGCGCCGCCGGCGACGGCCTCGCTGATCAGCTCGCTGAGGAGTGCGCGCGAGGTGGCATCGAGGCCGGCGTGCGGCTCGTCGAGCAGCCAGAGGGCCGGGCGACGGGCCACCAGCGCGGCGAGAGCGGCCCGGCGGCGTTGGCCGGCCGAGAGGCGACCGGCCGGAGTGGTGCGCAGACGCCCGGTCAGCCCGAGGCGCTCGAGCGCGTCGTCGGCACTGGCCACGGGCAGCCCCAGGGCTCGGACGGCGAACTGGACGTTCTCCGCCGCGCTGAGTTCGTCGTAGAGCGGGGCGGCATGCCCCAGAAGCCCGACGTATCGGCGCACGGACGTGTGGTCAGTGGTCAGATCGACCCCGAGGACGGTGGCCTCGCCCGACGTCACCGGGAGCAGGCCGGCGCAGGCCCGCAGGAGGCTGGTCTTGCCGGCGCCGTTGGCGCCGACCACGACGACCACCTCACCCTGGTCGAGAGAGAGATCGACCCCGGCAAGGGCAGGGAAGCGGCCGGCGAGTGCGACCGCGGCGCGAAAGTGGACGACAGGGGCCATGGCCTTCCCCACCATGGTAGGGGGGCCAGGTCCCGGGGTTCCAAGCGGGGGTCCCCTCGGGTGCCGGCGGCCCAGCTGGCCTTCAGCCCGGGACGGCTCAGCGCAGGTGGACCAGCGCCTGCACGGGCTCGGGCGAGGTGGCCGGATCGGACGGACTGGGCTCGCCGATGCGCTGGTAGAGGGGATGGCGTGGCCTGCATCCCCGGTCGGGCTCGGTGGAGATGCCGGCCCGCTCGGGGGGGACAGGGGCTCGTCGGTAATGTCGCCCCACCGATGGTGACCGTCCTCATGCCGTTGCCGGCCTGTGACTTCGACCCGACCGAGGTGGCGGTCACCTGGCAGATCCTGTCGGCGGCCGGCCACGACGTTGTGTTCGCCACACCCTCCGGACAGGTGGGCCAGGCCGACGATCTCATGGTGACGGGCCGGGGCCTCGACCCCTGGGGCGCGGTGCCCGGCGTGCGTCGCCTCACCGTCGTCGGACGCATCCTGCGGGCAAATGGCGACGCCCGGCGCGCCTACGACGCCCTGCAGGGCGACCAGGCCTTCTCCGCGCCGTTGCACTGGGGAGCGGCGCGACGGAGCGACTACGACGCCCTCGTCCTGCCGGGAGGGCACCGCGCCCGCGGCATGCGCCCGTACCTGGAGAGCCCGGAAGTGCAGCAGATGGCCGTCGACGCCTTCCGGGCCGACAAGCCAGTGGGAGCGATCTGCCATGGCGTCCTGGTGGCGGCGCGCGCCGTCGACCCTGTCACCGATCGCTCGGTGCTGTACGGCCGGCGGACCACCGCGCTCACCTGGGCCCTGGAGCGCAAGGCCTGGGGCATCGCCCGCTACACGCGGTTCTGGGACTCGAACTATTACCGCACCTATGTGGAGGAGCCCGGGCAGCGCTGGGGCTTCATGTCGGTCCAGCAAGAAGTCACGCGGGCGTTGGCCGATCCCGCTGATTTCGCCGACGTCGAGAAGGGTGCACCGGACTGGCGGCGCAAGACCAGCGGGCGCGCCCGGGACACGTCGGAGGATCCCCGTCCCGCCTGGGTCGTGCGCGACGGGTCCTACGTCTCGGCCCGCTGGCCCGGCGATGTGCACACCTTCGCCCGCGTGTTCGCCGACGTGCTGGCCGAACGGGGCTGACGCCGACCACCCGGCGCGAGCGCCTCTGCCTCAGGTGGCGTCGAGCACGAGATCGAACGACTCCGGCGGCACGAGGGTCTCAAAGTAGAGGTCTTCGGCCTCACCCCAGCAGGCCTCCCATGCCGCCCGGTCGCTCTCGCCCTCGCGTCGGAGGAGCCGGTCCCGCCGTATGGCCCGAGCGACGTCGAGGAGGACGCGCAGGTCGAAGAGGTCCGCCAGCTCCGCCCGGGCGCTGTAGGCGCCATCGAGGAGCACGACGTCGGCCGGGCCGGCGGTGATCGCCTGCGCCAGGCGGCCGTCATCGGCGTCCCAGTCGTAGGGGTGCCACCGCACGGGTTGGCGGCGGCGGAGTCGTTCGAGCAGGGCGCGCTGGCGCCGCCAGTCGATGACGAGCTCCACCTTCTCCGCGGGGCCGAGGGCGGCCCAAAAGACGTCGTCGCCCCCTCGGTAGAAGTCGTCGCCGTCGATGACGAGCGCACCGCTCCGAAGGCCCACTTCGTGCGCCAGCGTCGACTTGCCGGCACCGGATCTGCCGTCGAGGGCCACCAGGACCGGGGAGGACGACGCCGAGCGGAGTGCGCTGATGTGGTCGCACAACGCGGTGCCCGTGGCGGTCACGTCGACAGCGGCGGTCACCCCGGCCGGCGGCGGATCGGAGGCGGTGCCGCTCACCGGCTAGCTCTTGGAGAGGCGGCTCAGGCCGAGGTCGTCGAGGAGGCTCGACATGTGGTTCGAGACCCAGCCGATGTTGTCGGTCAGCAGGAGGACCCCGAACACCACGAGCACCACGCCCGCCACCAGCTCGACGGCCCACAACCAGTGCCGGGCGCGGCCCAGCACTGCGGTGAACCGCCCGAAGGCGAGGCCGACGAGCACGAAGGGGAGCGCCAAACCGAGCGAGTAGGCGAACAGGAGGAGGACCCCGCCCGCCAGCGTGCCGTTGTGGCTGGCCAGCCCGAGCACGACGCCGAGCACCGGGCCGATGCAGGGCGTCCAGGCAAAGGCGAACGCCATCCCCATGACGGGTGCGGCCCACCCACCCAGCCGCGACGGGCGGACGTCGAAGCGGTGCTCACCGGTCACGCGGGAGACGACGCCGAGGGTGCCGTTGCCCGCATGGGTCCACACCCGCGCCGGAAGCGCACCCACCAGCATCACCACGCCCAACAGGACGATGAGGGCACCACTGAGCTGCGCCAGCAGGTAGCGATGCCCGTGCAGGAGGCTCCCGATCCCGGAGGCCGTGGCGCCCAGCGCCACGAAGACCACGGTGAAGCCCAGCACGAACAGGCCGATGCCCCGCAGCACCGGGCGCAGGGCGGTTGACGGCGTCACCCCGTCGCCGTCGGCCTCGAGCTCGGCAGCCGAGAGACCCGAGACCATGGAGATGTAGCCCGGCACCAGCGGCAGGACGCACGGGGAGACGAACGAGAGGATCCCGGCCCCGAAGGCGACGAGGACGCCGGCCGGATCAGCCGAGATCGCGGCGGGCAAGAAGGGTTCGAAGAGCGCGGTGGCCCCCGATCCGTTTACCTGAGGCTCTTGCGGACCAGGTCCATGTCGGCCTCGACCATCATGGTCACCAGACCGGGGAAGTCGACCTCACGTTGCCACCCGAGGACCGAGTGCGCCTTGGCCGGATCCCCCACCAGGAGGTCGACCTCGGCGGGACGCAAGTACCGCTCGTCGATCACGACATGTTGTTCCCAGTCCAGCCCTGCCGCCTCGAACGCGAGCCGGCACAGCTCACGGACGGCGTGGGTCTCGCCAGTCGAGACGACGAAGTCGTCGGGCGTGTCCTGCTGGAGCATCAACCACATGGCGCGGACGTAGTCGGCGGCGTAGCCCCAGTCACGCTGCGCGTCGAGGTTGCCCAGCGCCAGCTTGTCCTGCACCTTGTGGGCGATGCGCGCGACGCCGTGGGTCACCTTGCGTGTCACGAATTCGAGGCCGCGGCGCGGCGACTCGTGATTGAAGAGGATGCCCGAGGAGGCGTGCAGCCCGTAGCTCTCGCGATAGTTCACCGTGAGCCAGTGTCCGTAGACCTTCGCTACCCCGTAGGGGCTACGGGGGTACAGCGGCGTCGATTCGCGCTGCGGGACTTCCTGCACCTTGCCGAACATCTCCGACGAGCTGGCCTGGTAGAAGCGGATCTCCGGGTCGACCAGGCGGATGGCGTCGAGCATCCGCGTCACCCCCAGAGCGGTCGTCTCACCGGTCAGCACGGGCTGGGTGAAGCTGGTCTGCACGAAGGACTGTGCGGCCAGGTTGTAGACCTCGGTCGGGCGGTGGTCGCGCAGGATGTTGATGAGCGACATCTCGTCGAGGAGGTCCCCGGCGACGAGCTCAATGTCGTCCTGGATGTGCGCGATCCGCTCGAAGTTGAGCGTGCTCGACCGCCGCACCATGCCGATCACCGTGTAGCCCTGCGTCAGCAGGAACTCCGCCAGATACGAGCCGTCCTGGCCCGTCACTCCCGTAATCAGTGCCCGTTTTGCCATCGGCGCAACGCTAGTCGACCCACCAATGGAGCCTCCCGGCACGCGTACAGTTCGAGCGTGGCGACGGCGTGCATGGTCTCGTTCCGGCTCGGAGGCGAGGACGGGGTCTCCATCGAGGCGGCGAAATGGGCTGATGCGCTGGGTCTCTTGGGCTGGAAGGTGCGCACCGTCGCCGGCGCGGGTCCCGTGGACGCCGCCCTACCCGGGTTGGCCATGCACGCGCCCGAGCCCCCGACCCGCGCCGAGGTGGACGACGCGCTGGCGGGGGCCGACCTGGTCGTTGTCGAGAACCTCTGCTCGCTCCCTCTCAACCCAGCGGCCGCGGCCGTAGTGGCGGCGTCCTGCGCCGGACGGCCGACCGTGCTGCACCATCACGATCTGCCGTGGCAACGCGCGCACCTGGCCAACTTTCCTCCCCCTCCGGACGACGCCGCGTGGGCCCACGTGACCATCAACGAGCTCAGCCGTCGTCAGCTGGCGACCCACGGGATCGCCGCCACGACGATCTACAACGCGTTCGACCCGGACCCGACGCCGGGCGAGGGGCCGGCCGTGCGGGCCGCCCTCGGCGTCGCCGACGGCACGTCGTTGCTGCTCCAGCCGACGCGCGCGCTGGCCCGCAAGAACATCGCCGGGGCGATTGCCCTGGCGGAGGCGGTCGACGCCACGTACTGGCTCCTCGGTCCCGCCGAGGACGGGTACGGGCCCGAGCTCGCGCGACTCGTCGCCCAGGCCCGCTGCCCTGTCGTCCTCGGCGTCCCCGCCGGCGGCTGTTCCATCGCGGATGCGTATGCCGCCTGTGACGCCGTCCTTCTCCCCTCGTTGTGGGAAGGCTTCGGCAACCCGTCGGTGGAGTCGGCGACGTACCGGCGGCCGCTGGCCATCGGGCCCTACCCCGTGGCGGCCGAACTGGCGGCGTTCGGCTTCCACTGGTTCGACGCCGCCGACCCCACTCCGTTGGCGCAGTGGCTGGGCGAGCCGGACGCGCAACTCATTGCGCACAACCACCGGGTGGCTGCGGACCACTTCAACCTGGCTGACCTGCCGGCGCGGTTGGCCGCGGTGTTGCAGCGCGTTCCCGTTCCCTGACCGTTCGGTAACCTGATGCCGATGTCAGGTGCGATACAGGCGACCTCCCGGCGGCTGACGGCGGAACAACGGCGTCAGCAATTGTTCGCCGTGGCCCTGGAACTGTTTGCGCAAAGGGGGTACCGCGCCACCACGATGGACGACATCGCCGAGGCGGCCGGGGTCACCAAACCGCTCCTCTACCAGCACTTCTCCTCCAAACGGGCGCTCTACCTCGAGCTCGTCGACTCCATCGCCCAGGACCTCTTGGTGGCCATCGGGCGCGCCGTCATGCGGGCCGAGGGCCCCCGCCAGCAGGTCGAGCTGGGCTTCGCCGCCTACTTCCGCCTGGTCGTCAGCCGCGAGGCGGAGTTCCGCCTGCTCTACGGCCGGGACCACGCGGACGACCTCGAACTCGGCCGGGCGCTGCGCGCCGTGGAGGATGCCATCGCCGAGGCGATCGACCCCCTCATCGACGCCGGGCTCGACGACGACCACCGCCGCCTCCTCGCCTACGGGATCGTTGGCATGGCGGAGGGTGTGAGCCGCCGCTTCATGGCCCAGCGCCCGGACTCGGAGGCCGAGGTCGACGAAGAGGCGCAGAAGTTGGCGGGCCGGATGGCGGACCTGGCCTGGGCGGGATTGCGCTCGGTCCACGCCGACTGAGCCACCTCGCTGGCCGGTACTGAGTCGAGCCAGGCGAGTCAGCGAGTCAGGCGAGTCAGGCGAGTCAGTCGAGTACGGCGGGTCAGGCGAGCAATGTGAAGAGCGTGCGGCACAGCCCCCAGAGTTCGTCGACGCACGCGGCATAGACGTCCGCCTCGTGGCCCGCCGGGTCGAGGACGTCCTCGCTGTCGTGGAGCTCGACCGTCTGGAGCTGCAGCGCTGCCACACGCTCGTCCAGCCCCGGCGGCGACGGTGTGAGCGTCTCGCAGAGGTGACGGATGGTGGCCGTCTTCGCCGCGGCATCGGGGAACTGGCGGCGCACGAAGCGCACGTGGTCCGCCTCCATCACGACGACGAGCTGTGCATGCACCAGGTCGACCCCGTGCACTTGGCGGCTGCGGTGCTTTCGGAAGTCCGCATCGGCGAGCTCGGGGAGTCGCGACAACGCCGTCCGGGTGCGCAGACCCATGGGTTGCCCGTCGATGGTGTGGGTCCCCGCCGTCACGACATGGAACGGGGCATGGCCCGGGCCGCCCTTCACGCAGAGCGTCGAACATGAACCCGGCCATGACCGACCGCGCTGCATTGCCGGTGCAGAGCACCAGGAGGTCGGTCACCGGGCGGCGAGGAGCAGGGCGGGGGCGTCGGTATCGAGGGCGTGCTGCGCGTGGCGACTCGCGCTGGTGAGGAACATGAGGTCTCCGCGCTCGGTCCGTTGGACGACCATGGACGCCACGATCGCCATCAAGAGCCCGGCGAAGGTGTCGCGCCGGGCGTCGGCGCGCAGTTGCTCGAGCGAGTAGTCACGCACGCCTCGCCGGCAGAGGGCTTCGTGGTACTGCGGCGAGCAAATCCTGCTCGTGGGCGCGGCGGTCCTCCGTGCTCAGGCACCCTCCGATGAAATAGGCCACGTCGACCGACGCGCCGGCCCAGCCGACCGTCTGCCAGTCGACCACCACCGGGCGCGGGTCGTCCGGCTGGAAGAGGAGGTTGTCGAGACGGAAGTCGCCGTGGCTGGCGGTGCGAGGGCCACCCCGCAGCCGCAGATAGGTCGGGAGGTGCTCGGCGAACAGCCGACACACGTCCTGGTACTCGGGGGCGAGCTCGTCCGCATAGCGCTCCAAGAACCCGGGCAGCAGGGAGGAGACCATGGCCACGAGGAACCCGTCCGACTCCGGCGTCGAACGGTTGAGCCACTCCAGGGCCTCGAGCTCGGGCGCCTCCCAGCACGGTGCGTGCAGTCCGGCCATTTCGCCGAGGACGGCCCGCGCGACGTCGGGACTGCACGCCGCGATCTGATCGCCCTGGACCGCCCCGGCGATGTCCTCCATCACCACCGTGAACCATCCGGTCTCGGGTTCGACCTCCGCCACATAGGTCGACGGGACCCGGGCCCCTATCCGCGCGGCCACCTCCTGGTAGAAGCGGACCTCGACCTCGTAGGCCCGCAGGGCGAGGCCGGTGCCGCGGCTCTGGTCGTCGGCGGAGGCGAACTTCCCCACGACGCTGGCCGGGCCGGCGCCAGGCTCGTCCAACGTCAAGGCGAAGCGGGTCGTGTCGGCCATCTGGCCGGTGCCGATCGGGGCGGTCGCAAACGAGAGGACGGCGGCGTCGTCAGCGAGAGCGCCGGCGTCCCGGAGTGCGCTGGTCAGCCATTCCGGGGTGACGTCGGCGGCCTGTCGGAGGAGCGGGGGGCTGGCCATGGCAGGTCGACACTATTGGCCCGGGCTGGTGCGACGCGTCGCGAACGGCTGGGGGCGGCACGGGCTGCTACGGGGCAGCGGGGTGGGGCAGGGGTGGTGGCGGCGCCCGGAGCGGTCCGCTCGCCGTGGCCCAGAGGGCCAGGCCCAGCGCCCACGCGGTGAAGCATCCCACCGTCCACCGGGGCGTCGAGTGCTGCAGGAGGAACCCGGCGGCGAGGGGCGCCAGCGACCCGGCGGACAGGGCGATGGCGCTCCGGACGGACTCAGAGCGCCCGAGCAGCCGGTCCGGCGTGACGGCGATGCGGTAGCCGTTCACGACGGAGTCCGTCGAGGGCACCGCCAGCCCGACCGGCACCAGGCCGAGGGCGAGCACGACCGCGCGGGGCCAGACGAGGAACACCGCACAGCCCAACCAGGCCCACACCTCGAGGATGAGGACCGCGTGGACCGAGAGGCCGCGCCGGACGGTGCGCGAGAGGAACGAGCCGACGACGACGCTGGCGGCGAACAGTCCTGTCAGGAGCCCGATTTCGCCGCCGGGGAGTCCTTCGCTCTCTCCGATGACCACGATGCAGAACAGCAGTCCGAGCGCGGTGAAGTTCAACAGGCCGTACAAGAACGCGGTGGTGCGCAAGAACGGTTGGCTCCAGGTGAACGTGAGCCCCTCCATGGCACGCCGGCGCACCGAGCCCGGCTCCCACTCTCGTTCTTCTTGGAACTGCGCCCGCATGAGCAGCAGTGAGACCGTCGAGCAGGCATAGGAGCACGCGTCGATCAGGAACGGGAGCGCGCGCCCGGCCTCGAAGAGGGCGCCGCCCAGTGGTGGACCGACGATCCGGACGGCCGCGGTCTGCCCGCTCTGTGCGCCGGCCGCCTCCGGCAGCTGCCCGGACGGGACGATCGCACGAAGCGCGCCCGGCTGTGCCGCGTTGAAGACGGTCGCACCGATGCCTTCGACGAACGCCACGCAGGTGATGACCCAGAACGGCACACTCCCGACGACGAGGCCGACGGCGAGGCCCGTCATGGCGGCTGCACGAAGGACGTCGGCGCCGATCATGAGCGCGCGCCGGTTCCAGTGATCCGCCGCCAAGCCGGCCGGAATGGCCAGGAGGGCGATGGGGACGGTGCGCGCGAAGGAGACCAGGCCCGCCTTGACCGCGGAGTGCGTCAGCGCAAGAACGAGGAGCGGGTACGCGATGGCGGTCGCCTGCGTGCCCGCGCTCGACAGGAACTGCCCCGCCTGCAACAGGACGAAGTCGCGGTTGCGCCGGAGCGGTACGGCGGCCATGCGCGTGACGCTATCCGCCTCGCTGGTGCCGCCCCCTCTCTCGGAGGAGGCCCGTGATCAAGCCCCCGGCGTCGGTTCAGACGCGCTCGATGCGAGCCATCTCCTCGACCACGGGTGCGTGCCCGTTGGTCTCGGCCGTGGGCTGGTTCCCGTTGCTGTGAGGAGCGTGCCCGTTGGTCTGGATCGAGTTCGAACCCGTGTCCGGGTCGTGCAGCACGACCTTGTTGCGCCCCGAGCGCTTCGCGACCAGCAGGGCGTCGTCGGCCCGGCGCAGGACCGCGGCCAGCTCCTCCCCCGGCTCGATCTCGGTGATCCCGAAGCTGCACGTGAACTTGGGCAGTCCGCCGACGGTGATGGCGGCGTCGAGCTGGGTCTGCACCGAGTGCAAGGCCCGGGTCGCGTCGACCGCCGAGCAGTCGGGGAAGGCGATGGCGAATTCCTCGCCGCCGTAGCGGGAAATGAGGTCGTGCGCCCGCAGCGTGTCGCGCAGGACGCGGGCGAAGAGCCGCAGGGCCCGATCGCCGGTCTCGTGTCCGTAGGTGTCGTTCAGATTCTTGAAGTGGTCGAGGTCGGCCATGGCGACCGCCACCGGATGGAGGCTGTGCGGCAGCCCCGCCACCTTCTCGGAGAAGGAGCGCCGGTTGAGCAGTCCGGTGAGCGTGTCGGTCGAAGCCTGCAGCTGCGTCTCGGCCATGACCCGGAGCAACCCGATGCGCGCCCCCGCCAGCTTGGCCAACGTGGTCAGGTCCTGGACCTGGGAGTCATCCACCTCGACGAGGGGCTTGTCGGTGGCGTGGATCACGCCGACGGTCCGGCCCATGATCGACACGGGGACGCAGAGCGCGGAGAGCCGCCCCTGCGGCCGGTTGCGCAGCTTCGGACACGCATCGAGATGGTCGCTGTCGGCGAACACCTGCACCTGGGCCCGGCGCGCCGCGGGGCAGCGGTCCGGGGAGTCGACGCTGCACGACGGTGGCTCGCCGTCGGGCCCGACACCTGCCATGCGCAGCAGGTGGGCGTGGCTGTTGTCGGCCAGGAGCAGCTCGACGGGCGCGTCCGGCACGACGGCGGCGAAGGACCGCTCGATCACGTCGATGACCTCCGGCTCGCCCTCGGCCATGTCCAGCGCGTTGGCCAGGCGGCTCTCGAAGCGCTGGCGCTGCCCCTGGACCTCCCGGGTCACTCCTTCGCGGTCGGCCAGTTCGATGGCCTGACTCAGCTCGCTGGTGAGCACCCGGACCTTGTCGTCGGTCTTCCGCTGCTGGCGATCGCTGATGATGACCAGGAGATAGATGAGGGGGAGGAGGAGGGCCATGAGGACACCCGCGGTGACCGCGTAGCCGACGGCGCCTGATCCGACGGACCGACCGATCGCCACGGCGGGCACGGTGAGCAGACCGAGGACCACCAGACCAGCCAGCGGGCTGATGAAGCGGAGGCGCTTGGCCTTCGCCATCTCTCCATGCCATTCCTCTTCGGTCACCATTCCCAAGACCCCTTTTCACTGCCCCCATGGGCCCGCCAGCCCTGTCGGAAAGACCGCCCACCGCCGGGCGCACTTCCTCGTAGTGGTGTCGGTTGCAACGGGAGGGTGCTTGAGCGGAACTGCGGGGCCACGTCGACCATGCCGGATCCCCTGCGGCTTGCGCGAACGCCCTGGTGGATCTGGAGATCCGCCGCATGCCGGACCGAACAGCGATCGCCCGAGAGGTGTCCATTTTTCTGGACACGCGACCGGTGGGGCATCTCCCTCGCCGCCGGCCCAGACTCCTCTTTCACAACGTGCGAACTATGGTTGTGGGAGGGACGGAGGCCGCAGCGACAACCTGCGGACAACCGGGAACAAGGTGATCTCGTGGATGCAGGCTCCTGGGCCCTCCGGAAGAGCGCGGCGCTGTCAGCCGGCGGACTCGCCCTATCGTTCCTCTTGCTGGTGCCCTCGTCCGCCTCGGCCGCGGACATCCCGACGGTCGTGCCGGTCACGACCTTCACCGCCACGTCGACGCAGTGCGTCGGTCCGA
Source organism: uncultured Acidimicrobiaceae bacterium (assembly GCA_963753115.1). Classification (GTDB taxonomy): domain Bacteria; phylum Actinomycetota; class Acidimicrobiia; order Acidimicrobiales; family RAAP-2; genus Bog-473. The sequence goes on along the minus strand of CAVWBB010000029.1, from coordinate 133,037 downwards.
CGTACCTGCCGTTGCTCTACGAAGGGGGCTCCCTCGCTGCGCTGGCGGCAGAAATCGCTGCCCTCGAGGGACAGCCGCCAGGGTCCGCGTCGGTGCCGACCATCAGCAGCTGCACCCCGCTTCCCACAGCGCTCTCCCCGGTTGTCGGCAGCGCGTCGGTCAGCTCGGTCGCTTCGCCGGATGGTTCGGCGACGGTGACCGCGCAGGCGACCGGCAACGAGTTCGTCGAACAGTCGGCGCAGGTGGATACGACGCTCAGCGCCTCCATCCCCCTCAGCGCGCCTGCGTCGTCCGTCGTGGTGTCGATTCCCTACACCACGACCGGCCTTTCGCAGACGGGCGGCAATGACGCCTTCGCTCTTGTGGCCTTCGGTCAAGCTCCCGGAGCGATCACGTGCGTTGACGGCTCGTACGGGCTCTGGTCGCTGCCGCCCGGGCAGTACGACCTCTCGGCACCTCTGGGTCCGGGCTCCGGGACCGACAGCGTCCGGTTCTTCTGTCCCGACGGTTCCGACCTCGCCCCTGGCGTGGTGGGCCTGGGCGCGGACCTCTTGACGTGGGCGCACTCGGACAACGGTCAGACCGCGTCCGCCTCGGCCAACATCGAGCTGCATGGCGTGACCGCCGCGATCAACCCCTGACTCGTGAGGGAGGGCTCTCAAAGCGCAGGTCAGAGGCTCGTGCGCACGATGCGGTGACCTGATCGGCGGCTCGGCGAAGGCGCTCACCCCCCTTTGACTCCGCCGACCGGTGGATACCCATGGGGGTATCGTGTACGCTTTTCTTATACCCCTAGGGGTATCCGTCGAAACGCTCCCCATCCCGAGGTGCGACCGCCGGTCTGATCAAAGGATGCGTCCATGGCACCGACCCGAGGAACCAGTCTCGACTCACCGCACGTGCCGGTCCGAACTGCAGTGGCCGACCCGCCGGCCGGGATCCCGGAAGAATCGGGCGGAAAGGACGACGCCCTCAGCGCGAGCCGTCCCGGCCCGTTCGCCCGACTCGGTGCATGGGCCGCCAGCCATTTTCGGAGGGTGCTCATCGGATGGGTCCTGGTCGTCCTCGTCTTCGGGATCTTCGCTGTCCATGTCGAGAACGCACTCGCCGGTGCCGGATGGCAGGCATCGAACAGCCAGTCCGTCGCCGCCCGGGCCATCATCGAGAAGGACTTCTCCGGACTTGGGGCCACCGCATTACAGGTCGTCATCGTCGACCATCACGGTCCGATCGCTTCTGATCCCAAGGCGCAGGCCGCCGTGGTCAAGGCGACCAATGTGCTCCGCAGCGATCCCCGGGTGTCGACGGTCGTCCCACCTCAAGCCGGTGTCTCGCTCTCGCGCGACGGCCGGACCGCAATCATCACCGCCGGATCGGCCGCGAACTCCAACAAGATGGTGCAAGCGGCTGACTCGGTGCAGCCGAAGTTGGCGGCACTGTCCACATCCGGTGTCACCGTGACTCTGACTGGCGACAGCGCCCTATGGGCGAACTTCAACACTGCCAACCGCTCCGCCATGCTGCGCTCGGAGATGCTGTCGTGGCCCGTCACCATTGTCATTCTGGTCATCGCCTTTGGGAGCCTGGTGGCCGCCGGGCTGCCCCTCCTCCTGACCATGGCCGGACTGCTGGTCGCTGCGGGCGCGCTGGTCATCACCACCAAATTCATGCCCGTCTCCATTTGGGCGCTGAACTTCGCACTGATGTTCGCCCTCGCCCTGGGCATCGACTACGCCCTCTTCTTGGTCATGCGCTTCCGTGCCGCCCTCACACGACGGGAGGCGAAACCTGGCGACCGCGAGGCGATCGTTGCATCCGTGGCTGAGACGGTCGACACCGCCGGCAAGGCGGTGGCGTTCAGCGCGTTGACGGTGCTGGCGTCCCTCGCCGCCATCATGATCGTGCCCAGCCCAGCCTTCCGGTCGATGGCCTTTGGGATCATGCTCTCCGTCGTCGCCGTGCTCGTTGCGACCCTCACGCTCCTGCCCGCCGTGCTTGGCAAGCTCGGGACCAACATCAACAAGGGCTCGATCCGGCTGCGCCGAGGCCCTCGGCCCGAAGGCGACGGCTCGCTCGACCGGATGCTGCACCGCTGGGGCAACTTCTTGTGGCGTCACCCTTTCCCGGCCGGTGCCGCTGCGTTGGTCCTGCTCCTGCTGGCCGCCGCGCCGATCATCGGGATGCGGACCAACATGCCTTCGATCACGATCGTGCCCGCCAGCGCCAACGCCCGGGTCGGCTACGACCAGGTGACGAGTGCCTTCGGCCCGGGCGCTCCGGGCACGCTCCAGGTCGTGGTCCCCCAGGGCAGTCAGGCCCGCGCCCTGACCACCCTCGCCCATGCGTCCGGCGTGGCGGGTGTCGTGCCCGGACCGACCAGAGCCGGCTGGACCCTCGATCAGGTGGTCCCGAGTACGGGGCCCTCGACGACCGCCACCGGCGCGACCATCGACCATCTCCGCCACGTGCTGCCGTCCGGGACGATGATCGGCGGCGCGGCGGCCGAGAACCACGACCTCCAGCAATCGCTGGCGTCGTACACGCCGCTCGTCCTCGCCATCTTGGGCGTTCTCGGGTTCTTGCTGCTGTTGATCGCCCTGGGAGCCCCGCTGATCGCCGCGCTCGGCGTGCTGATCACGGCCTTGTCGGTGGCGGGCGCCTTCGGCATCGGCCGGCTCATCTTCCAGAACGGCTACCTGTCCGGGGTGCTGGGGTTCCAGCCCCAGGGCTTCATCGACGCCTGGGCTCCTCTGTTCTTCGGAGCCATGGTCTTCGGGGTGGCCATGGACTACACCCTGTTCATGCTCTCGGCCGCCAAGGAGCGCTACGAGACACACCCGGATCCCGAACATGCCATGGTCGGGTCGATGCGCACGTCGGGACGCGTCGTGCTCTCAGCGGCCGCCGTCATGATCGCCGTGTTCTTGACCTTCGCCCTGTCGGGGCCGCTGGCCCCCAAGGAGATGGGGGTGATCCTGGCCATCGCCGTCGCGCTCGACGCCCTGGTGGTGCGCCTGGTGTTGCTGCCGGTCGTCCTGCGGCTGAGCGGGCACGGGGCCTGGCACCAGCCGAAGTGGCTCGCACGGATCCTGCCCAAGGTGAAGTTCTCGCACTGAGCGGCGCCCTTACGAGCTCACGATGCGACCCACGAGAAGAGAGGAGTGACCATGCAACTACCCGACGAGGTGGTCGACGACCTCCGCCTGCGCCTCAAGCGCGCCGGAGGACAAGTCTCAGCCGTCGAGACGATGCTGGCGGACGGACGTGAATGTCGAGACGTCGTGACCCAGCTCAGTGCTGCCATCAAGGCCCTCGAGCAGGTCGGCTTCCGCCTGATCGCCAGCGGTCTGACCTACTGCCTCGAGAATCCCGAGGAGGCAGCGGAGTCCGGTTACCCCCTCGACGAGGTCCAACGGATGTTCACGAAGTTGGCGTGAGCGGTGACATACGACAGATCCGGCAGAACTGAAGAGGCTCGGCCATGAACGCCGCGGGCCCTGTCATGGAGGTCTTCGCCGACATCTGGTGCCCCTTTGCCCACGTCGGACTGCAGACGATCCACGAACAGCGCGCTCGGACCGGCCGCACAGACGTGGCGATCTGGGTCCGGGCCTGGCCGCTGGAGTTGGTGAACGGCGCGCCACTCGACGCGCCGGTCACCTTGGAGCATGCCAATGAGCTTCGAGAGCAGGTCGCCCCGAACCTGTTCCGTCACCTCGACCTCAACCGGTTCCCGGGCTCGACGCTCGACGCCCTGTCGTTGGCCAACCGGGCCTATAGAACCGACCCCGAGGTCGGCGAGCGAGTCAGCTTCGCGCTCCGAGACGCCCTCTTCGAGTACGGCCGGGACATTTCGGACCGAGCCACGCTCGAGCACCTGGCCCGTGACCTTGGTGTCGTCATGCCCGACGAGTCCGATGACGCCGGCGTGATGGCGGACTGGCACGAAGGCCAGCGGCGTGGCGTCCTCGGCTCGCCGCACTTCTTCTGTGGAGACGACGACGTGTTCTGCCCTTCGCTCGACATCACGAAAGGACCGGTCAAGGGCGTCTCGATCGTCAAAGACGCCTCGCGTCTGACGGCGTTCCTGGCGCGCTGTTTGGGCCAGCCCGGACCGGCATAGGCCGTGGTGCGACGGTGCGGATCCTTGTCGCGCTCGATTCCGTCAGCGAGAGGAACGGTGTATGAGCGGTGGCCGACATCCAAGACGTGAGGAAACCTGACGTCGGTTCGGACCATTGCCACCTGCGTGAATGAGCGGCGCACGGCCGTACCAGGCCGTCCATGTGGTCGACACCGACGATGGCCTGAGAGAGGCGGTCGACGCGGTCGTCCGCGCCAAGCGGGCGCTGTCGCGCGGTCCGACTTCAGACAGGGCAAAACTCCTTCGCGAGCCGGTGAGCGAACATTTGTCGGGTTGTCCGCAGGTCGTGGTCGACTTCAGAGACTGCCCGTCACCGCTTGGAGCCCGAGGCTTGTTCCTGCCACCAGGATCCATAACATGGCGCCGAGGGCCAATGGCTTGAAGCCGGTCTGCTTGATGTCCTTGACGTTGGTGGAGAGTCCGATCGCTCCAAGGGCCAGAGTGATCATCACCTCCGCGAGCGAGCTCAGGAAGCCATGCCACGAACTCGGGACGAGCCCGACGCTGTTGAGCACCACGGCCAGGAGAAACCACGCGATGAACATGGGGACGACGCGTCGAACGATGTGCTTGGGTGAATCCCCCATGCCGATATCCCGAGACCGGAAATGCCGAGTGCGCCACACCCCGAGTCCCAGGCAGATCGGGATGATCATGAGTGTGCGGGTGAGTTTGACGACCACCGCATAGGACGTGGCGCCATGCCCGAAGATGGAGGACGCCGCCACGACTGAGGACATGTCGTTGATGGCGGTGCCTGCCCACAGGCCGAACGAGTGTGGGGAGAGCCCGATCAGGTGACCAAGCGTGGGGAATGTGACGACGGCGATCACGTTGAAGGTGAAGATGGTGGAGATCGCGTACGAGACGTCGGCCTCCGAGGCTGCGATCACGGCATCGGTTGCCGCAATGGCGGATGCACCGCAGATGCCGGTCCCTACCCCGATCAAAGTGCGGAGATCGCGATCGATCGACAGGGCCCGGCCAAGGAGGGCCGCCCCGACAAGAGCGACAGCGAGGGAGCCGAGCAGGACGGGCAACGAGGACACGCCGGTGCTGAACACCTCATGCAGTGAGAGCCCCGTCCCGAGCACGACGATCGACCCCTGAAGGACGAATTTGGAGGAAAAGCGCAACCCAGGTCGGATCGCCGGCGAAGGAGCCCGGAGGAGCGAGATGCCAATCCCCCCGAGCACGGCCACGACAGGGGCACCGACCACCGGCACGAGATGGCCGATGACCATGGCGACAGCAGTCAGAGCGGCGGCCAGAGTCAGGCCGGGAACGACGGCGCGTGGCTCCAAGGCGAAGCCAACAGGCGTCTCGATGCCGGGAACCTCGAAGGATGTTGGCGTCGTCGGATCTCGCCGACCTGGGACGCGCGGGTCAGTCGCCGGCGTCATCGCCCGCCAGTCCCCTCGCGTTGGCGAAGTCGTCATCGATCAGCACAACATCACGTCCCGCACGATCGAGGAGGCTGGCCGCGATGCTGGCCCGGTAGCCGCTGACGCAATGCACCCATAACGTGTCGCGAGGGAGGGTGTCGATGCGCTCGAGCAAGAGATGCAGCGGCACGTGGACCGAGCCCGCAATGTGAGACTCGCCTCGTTCGTCGTCCCGGCGCACGTCGAGCACCACCGCTTCGGGATGGCGACCGAGGTCCTCGAAGTCGGTCACCCGATACGTCCGCCGCTCGGTGTTCGGCGCGACGACATTCGGCGTCCCGACCGCCGCCCCGGCAAGGTCGTCGATACCGATACGGACCAGTTGGCGCCGGGCACGGGAGATCTGCTCGGGATTCTCGCCGAGCAGGGTCAACGGCGCGCCCCAGGGCAACAACCACCCGAGATAGAGCGAAAAATGCTGGGAGAGGCTGATTCCGACGGTCCCCGCCAGGTGTTCGGCGGCGTATGCAGTCTGGGAACGAAGGTCCACCACCCACTCACCGGCGCTGATCCGTCGTGCGAGCTCCTCCGGATCTGTTGCGCGCGGCAGAGACAGATCGACCCGTGCCGGTCCGGCCCGGTTCAGCGGCGCCATGTGGGCGTAGTAGCTCGGATAGGCCGTCAGGCCGGCGACGAGCCTGCCGACGAAGTCGTCCTCGTCGTCGATGACGAGCGCGTCGTTGCGCTGGCGTTCCAGGCCGATCGTGCTCGAGACGCCACCGGTGGCCGCTCCGGCGGAGCAAAAGCTACCGAACCCGTGGGTGGGGAAGAGCGCCGCGTCGTCGGGGACGAGGGTGACCAGGCGTCGGGCCGAGCGGTACTGGGCCCGGGTGAGTTCTCTGGTCCGATCCGGGTCGACAAGATCGGTGCGCCCCACGCTCCCAAAGAGCAGCGATCCTCCGCTGAAGACGACCGGAGAGCCCTCCCGGTCGCTGACGATGTAAGAAAGATGGCCATCGGTGTGGCCTGGGGTGGCAACGACTTTCACGGTCATGCTGCCCGCGGCCAGCTCGTCCCCGTCACGGACCGCCCGGCGGTCAAACGCCACTTCCTCGCTGCCGGCCACCACGTAGACGGCTCCGGTCCGGTCGGCCAACTCGAGCCCACCGCTGACGTAATCATTGTGGATATGGGTCTCAAGGACGAGGGTGCAGCGGAGCCCCAACTCCGTGAGGACCGACTCGACCCGGTCGATGTCCCGCTGGGGGTCGATGACCACTGCGGCCTGCCCGTCGTGGGCGACGTAGCTCCGGTCGCCAAGCTCGTCGGTCGCCAGCACCTCTACGTTGACCACGGGGGCCTCCAGCACAGGGTCTTCAAACGTTGGAATGTTGGAATGTTGGTACATTACTCCCGAATGATGTAAACTGAAAGCGGTAGATCCATGACCGTTGCCCCGAGCGAGACGATGGACCGCAAGAGCCCCGAGCCGCTCTGGTCACAGCTGCAACGGGATCTCCTTCGTCGCCTGGAAGCGGGCGAATTCGAGGGCTGGTTTCCCGGTGAGATGTTCCTCGTGGGCGAGTACAAGGTGAGCCGAAATACCGTGCGCGACGCGCTGCGCCGGCTACGCGAAGACGGGGTCGTGGTGGCCGAGCGCGGGCGGAGGCCCCGGGTGGCGGCCCCGTCCGAAATCCAACAACCAGTTGGCGCCCTCTACAGCCTCTTTGCCTCGGTAGAGGATTCTGGACTCGAACAACGAAGCGTGATCAGAGCCCTCGAGCTCCGTACTGATGCAGACGCAGCCGCTCATCTCGCCGAGGCAGTTGATGAGCCGCTCTTCTATCTCGAACGCGTGCGGCTGGCCGACGGGATTCCGCTGGCTCTCGACCGTGTCTGGATGCCCGCGACTATCGGCAGACCGCTGCTCAAGGTGGACTTCTCGCACACCGCCTTGTACGACGAGCTGGCCAAGCACGTCGATGTCTCGGTGACCGGCGGCAGGGAAACGATTCGCGCCATCGTGCCCGACAGAGCGGACCGAGTGACGCTTGCGATGTCTTCGCGCCACGCCGCATTCTCGATCGAACGGCTCGGGTGCTCCAAGGGTCAGCCTGTCGAGTGGCGCCACACTGTGCTCCGGGCCGATCGATTCAGCCTGGTAGCCGAGTTCTCCTACGGCGACAGGTTTCGCTTCGCGGCAGACGGCCGTTATGCCGCCAGAAGCTGATGAAGACTTCCGGCCGCACCGGGGCCGTGTCACGATCCGCTCTTTGGCACCGGGTGTCGCAACGCCAATGGAAGCAATTGCGGAGGCTTCGCATCGTGGAGGAAGGGCGCTATGGCGTTGACTAACGAAACGGATCACGACGTCGTGCAGATCAACGGCGTCCGGTTGCCCATCATGGGTACGGGGCGCATCTACGTCTGCGGGATTACACCTTATGACACCACGCACCTGGGTCACGCCGCTACATTCATCTGGGCCGACATGGCCGCCCGGGTCCTGCATCTGACTGGGAACCCCGTCGAGGTGTGCCGCAACATCACCGACATCGACGATCATCTGCTCGTCGAGGCTAAGGAACTGGACGTGCCGTGGAAGTCCTTGGCCACCCAGCAGTCCTACCGTTTCGAGCGCGACATGGAACGGCTGGGCATCGCCCGTCCGGCGTTCGAGCCCCGTAGCCATGACCACGTCGACGGCGTCATTGCCCTCGCCGTCGAACTTCTGGCGAGGAACCTCGCCTATGAACGCAACGGATCCGTCTATTTCCGCGGTGGGTCGGTTCACGAGATCGCCGGACTCAGCCACGACGAGGCGGTCTTGCTGGCAGGCGACCGCGGGGGTCATCTTGACGACCCGGACAAGGACGATCCGCTCGATGCTGCCCTGTGGGTCCGCTCGATCGGGGACGAGCCGGCATGGCCGAGTCCGTGGTCCCCGGGGCGGCCTGGCTGGCACGCGGAGTGCACGGCCATGGCGCTCACGACTTTTGGCGCCACGGTAGACCTGCACGCCGGGGGCGCCGAGCTGGCCTTCCCACACCACGCCTATGAAGCCGCTCAGGCAGAGGCATTCACTGGCGTGCAGCCTTTCGCCCGATCCTGGATGCATGTCGGGTCCGTGATGGCCGGTGGCCAGAAGATGGCAAAGTCCACCCGCAACCTGGTATTCGTCCATGATCTTCTCGAACGCTGGTCTGCGGCCGCCATCCGTTTCATCATCCTGTCGCGACCGTGGCACGAATCCTGGGAGTTTGTTCACTCTGAACTCGATCAAGCTGAACGGGACATCGAGGAACTTCGGATCCTCGAGGGGAAGCCGGGGAGATCGTCAGCCGCGGCCGAGGAGGTGCAACGGGCTTTGTTCGACAATCTGGACCTCCCGCGGGCCTTGGCCGTCGCCAAGGAGGCGCGCGGCGCTGCGTTGCACAACTTGATGAGCCTCTTGGGCCTGCAATACGCCCAGTCGCCCCCGTGACGATGCGATGGAAGCAGGCCCGGTGGATGCGGACGACGTGGCGGGGCCACTCCCGGAGGCCGAGTGTCAGGCAATTCTTCCAGACGGTTCCCCGCCGGCCGCTGTTGTCATCGACGAGCTCCCGGGCTGCATCGGAGCACCCGAGCCAGACCCGACAGGGCGTCGCCTCGTCCGTGGGCCCTGGCGTTCCGTACTCCCCTACCACCAATCGAGACGCTGGCAACTGCGCCGGGTCGCCTCGGCAGCTACCCGACGGGATGCACGATGAACAGCGAGAGCTCCTGCAGGCGCACCGCCTCGCTGGCTGAACCGTCCAGAGCGCCCCTGGCGGCGGCCTGACGAGCAGAAGCTGGGCGATGTTCCACAGGTGGATGGTGTCATTGCCGCTTGCACGACCATCGTCGAGCAAATGGAGGAACCCGGCCCTCTCGCTGAGCGCGTCTCCGGACGTGAGCCAGAGTTGGGACGATGGTCACTTGGGCGAGGGACCTTTGACCCTGACGACCAACCTGCACTGGGGCGTTAACTGTGGGTGATGGCACATCGCGTGGTGATCCTGGGCGGCGGAACGGGTGGGACGTTGACCGCCAATCGCTTGCGACGTCTCTATTCCCAAGAGGAGGCAGAGATCACCGTCATCGACCAGGACGACCGCCACGTCTATCAACCGGGCCTGCTCTTCGTGCCGTTCGGGCTCGCCAGTGCCGAGCACATCGTGCGACCGAGGGGTCGCCAGCTTCATTCCGGCATCGCTTACATCAAGAGCGCAATCGACTGTGTCGACGTCGAAGCCAACCTGGTCACCCTCGAGAACGGAACGACGCTCGGCTATGACGTCCTCGTCGTGGCGACGGGCGCCGTGCTCGTGCCCGAAGAGACCGAAGGCTTGACGGGCGTCGGGTGGATGGACAAGGTCTTCACCTTCTACTCACTCGAGGGAGCCGCAGCGCTGACAACGGCACTGGCTGCCTTCGAGGGTGGTCGCCTGGTCGTCAACGTGGTGGACATGCCCATCAAGTGCCCCGTCGCCCCGCTCGAGTTCTGCTTCCTGGCCGACTGGTACTTCCACGAGCGCGGCATCCGTGACCAGGTGCAGTTGACCTACGTCACCCCGCTCGATGGTGCCTTCACCAAGCCGGTCGCATCCACGCGCCTCGCGGGGATGCTTGCCGAGAAGGGCATCGACCTCGTGACCGAGTTCAACACAGGGGACGTCGACGGGGTGGGCGGCCACCTCCGTGCCTACGACGGCCGGGTCGTGGACTTCGACCTGGCGGTGGTCGTCCCGCTCCATGGGGGAGCCCCCTATGTCGGCCGGTCGCCCGGTCTGGGCGACGAGCTGAACTTCGTCCCGACAGACGAGCACACCCTCCAATCCAAGGCCGCGCCGAACGTGTTCGTGATCGGCGACGCCGCGAACGTCCCCGCTTCGAAGGCAGGTTCGGTCACGCACTTCGAAGGCGAGGTGCTCGTCGAGAACATTCGATGCTTCCTGGCCGGAGAGCCGCTCGATCAGAGCTTTGACGGGCACACCAACTGCTTCATCGAGACCGGATTCCACAAGGCCCTGCTCATCGACTTCAACTACGACACCGAGCCGCTCCCTGGTCACTACCCGAGCGACGTCGGTCTGCCCTTGCTGGCGGAGTCCCGGCTCAATCACCTCGGGAAGCTCATGTTCCAGTGGTTCTACTGGCACGGCTTGCTGCCGGGACGTGATGTCCCCGGAATCAGCTCGGCCATGCCCTCATCCGGAAAGATCCCCGCTCCTGTGAGCGGTTCGAGAAAGGACTGAGCTATGGCGACTCTGACCATTGCCGCAACCGAGGTGGAGCTCAACGACGAGGGCTTCTTCGTCCGACCCGAACAGTGGACCGAGGACATGGTCCCCGAGCTCGCAGCTCGTGAAGGAATCGACGAACTCACCGATGCGCACTGGCAGGTCATTCGCTTCATGCGGTCAGAGTTCCTCGCCAAGGGGACGGGGCCCACCGTCCGAGTCCTGGGGAAGACCTCCGGTGTCTCGATCAAGGAGCTGTACCAGCTCTTCCCCAAGGGTCCGGCGAAGGTCGCCGCCAAGATCGCCGGCATCCCCAAGCCACGCGGCTGCATCTGAAAGGAATGACCATGAGCGACACAATCGAAAAGGTCTCGATCATCATCTCGAAGGGTTCCCTCGAGGGCATCTACCCGGGTCTGATCATGACCAACGGTGCACGGGCCGAGGGTATCGAGGCGAACCTCTTCTTCACCTTCTTCGGCCTGGACGCCATCCACAAGGCCCGCAACGAGCACATCAAGCTCGCGACGGTCGGCAATCCTGGCTTGCACCTCGCCACGATGGCCGGCGGGCTCCCCGGTGTGTCGACGGCCATGACCCACTACATGAACCACAAAATGGAGAAACTCGACATCCCCTCCATTCCCGAGTTCATAGAGATGATCGCCGACACCGGCGCGGGGATGTATGCATGCAAGGCGTCGGTCGACCTCTTCGGGTTGGAGAAGAACGACTTCATCGACCAGGTGCAAGACATCATCACGGTCGGAGAGTTCTATGAGAAGGCTGCCGGAGGCCAGATCATCTTCACCTGACCCGTTTCGGGTCGGCGGCCGCGTCTGCCAACGACGACGGAGTCTTAGGCGACCGCTCTTCCTGCGAGATACACACCGAGCAGCGCGACAGCCATGAGCAGGACCCAGAAATCGGTGAGACGGCGAAGCAGACGGGGTGCGGTACGTACCTCCATGAACTCGCGCATGATGATCCGGACCTTGATCAAGGCGAAACAGATGGCGCCTACCGTCACGACCGTGCTCGCGGTGGGTAATCCACCATGCGTGGCTGCACGATCGATCCCCAAGTAGGTCAGCGAAATGGCCACCAGGACCAACCACACGCCGAACAGCCGTCTGTTGAACCCGTTCTCCACCATCACCTCACCACGTAGAGCAGTGCGAAGATCAACACCCAGAAGAAGTCGACCGAGTGCCAATAGATGGCGCAGGTCTCCATGGTCACTTGGGAACGCCGCTGCTCGCCCGACAACTGATACACGAGCACCCCGAGCACGACAAAACCGACCAACAGATGCACGCAGTGGATCGCGGTGAGGAAGAAGTAGTACTGGAAGAACTGACTGCTGGTGAACGTGTCCCCCATGTGGATCAGCCGGACCCACTCGACGATCTTGAGGAGAAGGAACACCAGCCCAAGACCGGCGGTCACGAACGCCTCTCGCCGGGCACGCTCGAATCGCCCGGCCCGGGTGTGCTGGACACATCGGGCCACGGCCCAAGAGCTCGTAAGCAGGATGATCGTGTCGAGCACACCAAGCCACAGCAGCAGGTGGGACTGTCCGAGCAGGAATGCCTGCTCGTGCTGTGTCCGGTTGAAGAGGTAGACGCAGAAGTACGAGGTGAAGACGAGGGATTCGAACAGCACGAAGAACCAGATGTCGCGCCCGCCGGGAACGTGCTTCGGCGATCCCTCCCCAGCTGTCTGCGCCCCCTCGCGTTCGATCGTCGTCACGGTGCCAAGAACTCCGCCAAAATGCGACCTCGACCCTCCACTGGCGGCAGGGCGGGCAACGGCCCCGTCTCGAAGTCCTCGCGAAGGATCACGTTGCGCAGCAACAGGATGAAGGCGCCGGTGTACAGACCGAAGACGGCCACGTTGATCCACCAGGCGATCACGCCATTCCATGCGAAGACTCCGGCATGGAAGATCCACGAGGGTGCGACCACCACCTCGGTCAGCCCGTTGCAGAGGTTGAGATAGGCGAACCACACCGGAAAGACGCGGTTCTTGTCGAGCAGGATGGCCAGCATCCAGATCAACGAGCCGATGAGGAAGACCCCCATGGTGCCGGAGAAGGAGAGGAACCCGAGGTCGTAGAGCCAGCGGAGGATCTCCGGGTGGCGATCCGGCCGGAAGGCACCCACTGTCATGGCCACGCAGATGAACAAGAAGCCAGGGACGGCGCTGACGGCGTAGAGGATCAGGTACGAGTAAGCGAAGGCACGGCTTACCGACATTCGCCGGATGGAATAGGTGATGAGGGCGATGGACGTCGCGGAGAGGCCGCCCAAAACGAAGATCAGCGCAAAGCCGATGAGCAGGCCCTCGTGGCGGCTGGCGAACCACCCCACCACCTGGCTGGGCGTGTACCACGGCTTCCCAGGCGGTTGGGTGCGCGTGATGAGGAAGAAGACGACGGTGTACAGGGAATAGAAGGCGATGGTGGCGTACCACGCCAGCCAGAGCTCCCGCTTCGGATCGTCGAAAAACGCAGGTCGCTTCACACCGAGGCTTGCTCCGCCGGGCGATCGCGCCCGATCGTCTCTCCCAACACCACTGCCATGACGATCAGCCAGAGGGCGATGGCGACGTTCTTGACCCAGAACGACAGGAAGCCGTTCCAGGCGAAAGGTCCACTGAGCGTCAGGCCGGCAAAACCTGCAGGCACCAGCGCGAGGGCGATGAGAACGTTGAAGTGGCCGACCCACCGAGCAAACACGGGTTCCGCCTGTTCATCGAGGTAGATGGCAACCGCCAGGAACAGGCAGAGCGCAACGAGGAAGGGCACGGCACAGGTGAACGTGATCCAAGCCAGGTCGTTGTAGAGCTGGGTGAGTGCGGGGGCCCGATGGGGCCGGAACGCCGCCAGCAGCCAGAAGATCGTCGCGGTGAGAAAGGCGATCGGCGCAGCACCGGCGACCCCGATCACGCAGTAGCGAAGTATTGGCGTCCGGTGTGCCATGCCCCGCATGCGCTCCACGATCAGCATGAGGATCGGGATCAGCGCGACGCAGAACCAGTTGAACAGGATCATGCTGTAACGAACGCGCGATGTGTGGTTCACATAGAACGCTGCCACTCTCTGCGCGGACCATTGGGGAGACATGGGCGGCAGGAAACCCGGGAAGAGGAAGAACGCCGCCATCCAGACGATCGCCACCCCGGGCAGTGCCCAGAAGATGATCAGTTGGCCAGTGGTTCGTCTCACCGGCACGTACCCCAGGGCAGGCCCGCGTCGCTGACGGCCGCTCGCATCGCTCGCCTCCTTGGTCTGGCGCGCCGCGCCGCGCACCTCCCGATCAGCCAATCACGCACAACATAGCCGATCGGCTATCCCAGGCACGTGGGCTTAGATTTGGGGACATGGCTCCGTCGAGAACCGCCAATCGAGACAGACGGGAGCGGAAACCTCCGTCGCCGGCTCAGACCCGCATCATCGAAGCGGCGCTTCGAGAGTTCGCGAAACATGGTGTCGGTGGGACGTCATTGCAGATGATTGCCGACGACATCGGAGTCACGAAGGCGGCCGTGTACCACCAATACAAGACCAAGGACGAGATTGTCCGTGCCGTCGCTGGCGCCGAATTCGAGCGCCTGGAAACGGTCCTCGATCGAGCCGAATCCGAGGCGGACGAGGAGCGAGCGCGAGAAGTGGCGCTGACGATGATCATCGACCTGGCCGTAGAGCGCCGCCGTGAGAACAGCACAATTCTCACCGACCCGCTCGTGGGTCCACTCTTTGCGCGGGATCAGCGACCGGTGAAGGTCCTGAAGCGCCTGCACCGCCTCCTGATGGGGCCAAACGCAGAACCGAACTCCGAAATCGCAACGGTCATGCTGACCGCGGCAATCAGCGGCGCCGTGATGCACCCGCTTGTGATTCGCCGCGACGATGAGACCCTGCGGACTCAGCTCCGGACTCTCGCAGAGCGCTTTCTCGGAATGGCCTGATCACAGATCCGGCCGCCCCAAGGCTGCCTGGGCCCGTTCCGTCCAACGTTCCCTGGTAGATCAGTTGATGTGGATGCCCGAGATCGCCCGGGAGATCACCAGCCGCTGCACCTCGGACGTCCCCTCGAAGATCGTGTAGATCTTACGGACCGCTGAATAACCCCTGGTCAGAAGGTTCGGCGCGACACGAATACCCCGAGGCGCGACACCAACGGCCACAAGTCATCCATGACGCTTCATGAGCATGTCGCGCCCTACTGCACGAAATCCCTTCCTTGGAACGGTCGGGCGTCTGGAACCGACAGACACATACGTGCCCGCACCGGCACCACCCACGGGGCGGCTCTGGACCGACGCCGATGTATTGGCTTTCCACCAACGGCGGTCGATCCAGCGGCTGATGCAACAGCCCTACTTCCCACGCCCACTTCCAATAGAGATCCAGGGTCGACGCTGGCACCCGAGCGATCACTTCGAATACATCGATCGCCTCCGCCATGTGAGCGGGGAGGTGACGGCCGAAGTGCCGGATACAGAGCCCGATGGGGTCCTCCCGGAGATGGACGTGGTCGACGTCCTGAAGTCGATCGACACACGACGGGAAGGGGGGCATCGTGCCAAGGCGGCCTGACCCCTACGCCGACCCGGTCCGGATCTACGCCAGGAAGTACGCGAGCGGCACGACGGCCTGGATCATCAAGTACTACCCAACTGGACTCATCACTCAACCCGGGGATCGTAAGCAAATTCCTGGGACCTTCGGGACCGAGCAAGCAGCCCAAGACGCTGCGACACTTCTCCGCACCCGGCTCACCGAACACGTTGCTGCTCACCGTACCGATCTGCGGCCTTCTGAACGAGTACTCAGTGTTGTATTCGGCCTCTACAAGCAGGCGATCGACAGCGATCTCTCGGTCCCAATCGGTACTAGGAGGGCAGCGACCAGTCGGGTGAGGGTTTGCTTGAAGCCCTCAAAAGCATGGACCAAGCCGGTTCGAGAGCTCTCCCGCCACGCCGACTCGATCCTCCTCGACCTCGATGCAGCAAAGACAGCCCAAGGAAACCCTAAGGAGGAGAACTCAAAGTCGGGTTCACGGACGGCTCTGACCAACTTTGGCCAGTGGTTGGTCAAACAGGGCAGCCGCACTTGCGGCCGCTCTGAGGCCTAGGTGGGCAGAGCTCACGTTACGAACCCGGGTCTGGTACGCAAGCACGACGACTTGGACGCGGTCGAGGACGCCGAGTTTCTGGAGGACGTGTGTGACGCGGGTCTTGACGGTCGTCTCACTGATGTAGAGCTCCGCGCCGATTTCTGCGTTGGAGAGGCCGCGGGCCGTTAAAGGGATAGTCCTTAGAGGCCCGCTTCGTGCAGAATCCGCTTGAGAACACCATCAAGGACTCGCTAGAGAAATGCCGCACCACGGGTGTGCACGTCCCTAGGGCTGAACGCGACCATCGGAATGTTGGCCATCATCTCGACGCGACCCTCATCCGTCCCGTCATAGGACACGCCCATCACCGAGTAGAGCTTGGCCGCCGTCTTGGGATGAGCGCGTTCATAGGCTCCCATCACTTCAGCAGCCTCGGTGGCATCGACGAAACGGACGGACGCTCGGTGTCGCCAGACCCGACCCAGATCGCTACGAGGCCGCCGGCTTGGAGATTGCGATACCAGTCGGCGTCGGGCCCGGTTCCTGAGGTACACACCCACTCCCGCGGTAGGTGGCGAGTTACCTCGACGACCGTGAAACGGCGTCTGCCACTCTTGCGGCCGCAATGTTCGATCATGACAAAGCGATAACCGAAGACGATCCCCAGCCGTGCTCGATAGAGGTAGGTGGGCGCCCTAAGCATCTGCCGCAGCCACCGGGTGGGCTTGTGGAGAAGTCGATCAAAGGCACTTGGCTACCCTTAGGAGACAGTGGACGCGACGTCTGATGGATCTTGGCCGAGTACCCAGAGGCAATCTCCAGCTTCAAGGACCACGTCGCCGGTCGGAGCCAGAACGCTTCCGTTGCGTGCGATCGAGGTCACGAGCGTGCCTTCGGGGAACCCCGCCGAGCACAGCTGCCGCCCAGCCAAGTTGGAATCCTTGGTTACGGCAATCTCGTATGCGCCAGCCGTTGCGCCCAGCGCACTCACCCGCTCAGCGGAGGCGAGCAGCTCTCGGCGGTAGGCCTGGAAGGAATCCGAGACGGACAGCGTGGCCACAACGCGGCGGTCGTCATCGAGCACTGGCACCCACGACAAGTGCGCCGACGCGATCGACTCAAGAGCCGGTCGAGGTTGCTATTCATTGAGATTGCTGGGGCGCCGGCGTCGGCAAGGCTCCCGACTGTTGCCTTGAGGTCCGACGACTCGTTGAGCTCAACCAGTCGAGATAGTCCCCTCGAAGCGGCCGGCGGCGTCGATGACCGGCGCACCAGGCACGTCGGCAGACCGGCAGAGATCGCGGGGTTCCGCCGCCGGCGTTGACGATGGCAGAACGAGCCGCGGTGGTGTCATGGCGTTCTTCGTCGGAATGGTGGCGAGCGAGGGCAGCCCGCCATGATGCGCTGGGCCTCGGTGTCCGAACGGGTGCGGATCTGACTTCGATAGATCGTGTCATCGAAGTGGTGCACGATGAGCCACGGCAGACCGACCCCGACAAGGGCAGGCGCGAGAATCGAAAGGCTGCCCGTCATCTCGGCCACCATAGCATCACCGCCAATGGCGCCCGCGAGATGCTGCCAAAGCAGCACATCATGCCGACGATGACATACGGCGCAGGGTCTTGGCCCATTGACGGCGCGATCGGCTCCAAGAGCCGCCAGACGGCGGCACCCATGAAGGCACCGATCACCATGCCGGCCAAGATGCCTCCCGATCCTCCCGAACCGATCGAAAGCCCAGTAGCGACGATCCGGGCGAAAGGCACGATGAGCACGATCCACAGCGGGATGCCGAGGAGTTCAGGACCGAGTGACTTCTGGATCCAGCCGTAGCCGGTGCCGAGAACCTCGGGAATGGCGATGCCTATGGCACCCACCATGAGCCCGCCGATCGCCGGCTTCACCCACTTCGGGAGTTTGGGGATCCCGGAGAAGACCTCAGCGAAGCCGTAGAAGCCCTTGGCATAGAGGAGCCCAATCAGGCCGCCGAGGATTCCTATGAGCGCGAACCACCCCAGCTGGGCGGGATCGTCGAAGTGGTATGCCCCGACGAAGCCGAAGAGTGGGCCGAAGCCTTCGAACGATCCGAAGATGGCGTAACCGACGGACGAGGCGATGAAGCAAGGCAACAGCGCAGCGGGATCGAAGTCATCGCGGTAGAGGATCTCGGAAGCCAAGACGGCGCCCCCGAGCGGCGCGCCGAAGATGGCGCCGATGCCCGATCCGATTTCCGTCGCGACGGCGATACGTCCGTCGGCAGGCTCAAGTTCGAGCAGCGCGTGAGCAGCGACCCGAAACCGGCACTGATCTGTCCCGTCGGCCCCTCACGCCCACCGGATCCACCCGAACCGATGGTCAGGGCGGAGGCGACGATTTTGACGATTACCGCGCGGAAGCGCACTCCCTTGGGGTTGTGGTGGACCGCCGAGATGGCGGCGTCGGTGCCGTGTCCTCAGCTTCAGGGGCAAAGTGGTAGACGAGAAGCGCACCGAGCAAGGCGCCGCCACCTGCGACAAGCGGTAACGCCCAGGGCCGGGCGGCGTGCGCCGAACCAGCGACATGTCCCTCTCCAGCGGAGGGGGGACGGTGTAGCCGGCGAGGACCTCCAAGAAGAAATGTGTGCACAGCCGCAGCGCCTCGTAGAACACGACGGCTCCGAGCCCAGCGATCGCCCCGATGGCAATGCCGAGCACGATCCAGCGCTGTAAGTACGACGACGATCGGAGCCATCGGCCCACCGCTGCGGCAGGCCGCGGGCGCGACCGAACTGCTGGGGTGCGGGTGTCCGCCGAGCGCATCCTCACTCGGCGGTGCGCTCACAGGTCCCAGCCGTGCTCCAGTCCTGTTCGGGTACCTCACCCGCTGTCTCGCTCAGATGGCCCAGCGCTGCGACGAGACCGGAACGTGACTCTTCGGGAATAGACCCCACAAGCCGCTCGATTTCTTGACGGCGCCGGGCGGTGACGGTGTCAACCAGGAGGCGCCCGCCAGAAGAGAGGGCGATGCGGACTTGGCGTCGGTCGCGCCGGTTGGTCCGGCGGGTCACCAGACCCTTCTTGACGAGCCGGTCGCACATCCTCGACGCGGTGGAGGCGTGACGGAAACCGCCTCGGCGAGAGCGGCGACGCCCTGGGGACCGCGGGAGGCAAGGACCACCAGCGAGCGGTATTGGGTCAAGGTGACCTCTCTCCCACGTCAGCGAGGACCGGGCGGCGAGGCCACGAGTACCCGGCTGGCACTGAGGACGACATCGACCAGCTGCTCCTCGGCCGGCGCGACGGTGGAACTTTGTTGCATATGACAGCTATTGTGCACGCTATGGGATTGCGACGCAAGCTTACACTCCTGGTTGCTGGCATCTTTCTGGCCTCAGGAGCCGCTTGAGCATCGGACTGTCGTCGCTCGATGCGGGTTCATGGCCCCCCCCGCCTCGATCGGCGACCAGATGGACCGTGCGGGTCCTGCCGCGCTCCTCGATCCCCTTCACCGATCAGGAGGGTCGGCCAATCCCGTTCGCCAGTTCGCCAGCAAAGCGATCTTCTTGGTCCCGTTCCTCACCCTCGTGCCAGGAGGAGTGCCCAGTGACGACCGGTGCCCTGCTCGCCCTTGAGCGCGAACTCTTGCGCAACACCTGACCCTCCGGAAGCAGCCATCGTCGAAGTGACGGTTGATCGAGGTCGCGTACACGCCCGGCCGCATGGCTGCATACGCCAAGCTCACCGGCGTCGCTCCCCTCCGCTGACCGCATCACCGGCCACGCTCACCGAGTTGTGCGCATTTTCGGGATCTACTACCAAGTGGTGCCAGAAGGCTCGCCTGCGGGCGTCGATCGGGATACCGGGAAGCCCTACACCTACGACGTCAACCACTGGACGGTTCATCTGATCGAGGAAACGCTTCACGAACGGTTCGTCGCGGCGGGATGGTCAGCGGTGCGACCGTGCCGAGCTCGCTCCGCCGCCTACTCGATGCCGAGGTGTCGACGATCTGGAGATCCGGGTGGCGGAAGCTGGACGGTCGACCAGGCCTTCAACGCCATCATTGAGTGGTTAAGTAGTCGAGAGCGACGAGCTGTGGAATGGTCCGATCTAAGGGTGCTCGAGATAGTCAGGCGTCGATCGAGGGTCGATCGATCACCCAAGTGCGGCTTGGAGATCGTCGAGTGACAACTCCGCGGTGACGTTGCCTCCACACTGCGTGCAGGTGTGCGTGTGACGCCAAGATCGAGCAGTTCGTGTGCTCCGGATTGAGCAGAACCGTGAAGCTTTCGGAGTGCTCATCGAGTTCGATGCCGTAGAAGGCGGCGCCATTGAGTCGCACTGGGCGGCCGTGACTTCTACACCCTTTAAAATTCGACGAAAGCGCATGGCCTCTGTATCAAACAGCGAGGTTGCGTGGCACGACTCAAAGATCATTGGTTCCATCTTCTAATTCTTGCGTTGAAAGATAAGGCAGACGTGAGATTCACGTTCACGTTCCATGACGATTTTGGAGAGTTTTGGCGGCACCATCTGACCAAATGCATCACGAGAGTTTCGGTCGACAATCTGCAATTGTACCACGTCATTTCTTGCTGCCGTGAGACCGCCGGCAGCGAAACTGAAGGCCACGCAGGCGTCAAGAGTGCCGCTCTCCTTCTCCGTGTATCGACGCACGCTAAAAGCAACATCGATGTTCCGTGGATCAAATCAACTAACACGCCCACCAGGGCGCGCCGGTTCTGCCCCCACTACCGCTGCCTGGACGAGATGTCGGAGCCCAAGCACACGCATCGTCTCCATGAAGCGCTTGTCGGAAGGAAGACCGACGGCGCGCGTCAGCCCGGAGGGCAATACGAGGAGGAAGCAACCCCAGCTGACTCGAACTTTGGAGAGCGCCAGGTGCGCCGGAATCGAGGGCTCGGTTTCTTGATAGCCGCCGATTCCTGAACTGGTGTTGCGCGGAGGCTTCACCCGGCTTCTGATCCTCCCGTTCGGGCACAGCGCTGAAGAGTAAACGCAGCGTTGATGAGGGCCAGATGAGATAACCCTTGGGGGAAGTTTCCGAGGAAGGCAAGCGAGCGGACATCGATCTCTTCAGACAAGAGCCCCACATCGTTGACGAGCCCAACCGCTTGGTGCATCAAGTCGGTGGCCTCGTCGCACTGTCGGGTCAGAGCGAGAGCCTCAACCATCCAGAAGGTGCACGCGACAAAGGCACCTTCTTCGAGGTTGGCGCCGGTATAGCGATACAGCAGTGGTCCTGCGCCGAGTTCATCCTGAATCGCGGTGATGCTGGTCGTTAGCCGATCGCCGCGATCAAATCCAGTTCGGGCCGCGAGTAACACTGCAGCGTCGAGGTCCTCAGTACCGGCGAAGAACGTGTAGGAGCTCTTGGTATCCGACCAGCAGTTGGCGTTGACCCAGTTTCGGATGTGTTCTGCCTCATCGTGCCAACGTGCTGAGCGAACGTCGATGATCTGGCCCTCGTCTGCCAGACGGCTAGCTCGGTCCAGAGCAACCCAGCAGCCGATCTTCGAGATCGTGTAGTGCTCACGCTGAGTCAGTTCCCAGAGTCCGGCATCAGGATTCCGCCAGATGTCGCAGCACTGGTCAGCCAGATCCGCGAGTAGACGAGCTGTGCATGCGTCAAGCACGTGACCTTGCTCGCAGTAGCGCCAGATCGTGTCGAAAAGGTCGCCGTAGGTCCCGAGCTGGGTTTGCTCGGCGGCACGGTTGCCAGCCCGCACCGGTTGACTGTGCGCATAGCCCGGGGCAGCGAGCTCCTCTTGCTCGGTGTCTACCTCGCCTCCCAAGGTGTAAAAGACATTGAGGCCAGGGCCATTTCGTCTAATGGCATCGATGAGCCAGGCGACCGAGTGCTGAACCTCCTCGTGGAGCCCCAGGTTGATGAATGCGTCGAGTGTGAACGAGGTGTCGCGCACCCAAGCAAATCGATAGTCCCAATTCTTTTCACCGCCTACGCGCTCCGGAAGCGACGTCGTGGCGGCAGCAGCAATGGCGCCGGTGTCTTCGGCCAAGAGAAGTTTGAGGGCCAACGCCGACCGCTCGACCACGTTCGCCCAGGGACCGGCATGGTTCAAGCCATGACTCCAGCGACACCAGTACTCAATAGTCCGGTCCAAGCGTGCCTCCACCGCCTCCGGGTCCGGTATGAACAGCGGCTCGTGGTCGCTCGCGACGAGCGCAATGGTCCTGTGATTTCCCGGTTCTACGGTGAAGGTCCCGCGCATAGCACCGCCATCGTCATCGACAATGCACTCGGTTGCGTCGTCGGCGATTACGCCGACGACCTGATCACCGACGACACTCAGCGGGGTGCCGTGATAGCTGGTGTTCCAAGGGGCTGCCCGCCCGAAGCGATCTCCTGGTCGCCATTCCCAATGCATCGTCACCTGCCCACTCAAAGCGACAATGCGATGGGCGAACTCGACCCACGGCAAGCGACCGGAGGATCCCACATTCAGAGCCTGGGTGACCGTGACAACCCCTTGGGCGGTCCGGTACGTCGATTCCAGGACATTTGTCCTGTAGAGGTAGCGTCGGTCAACCTCGTGGGGCCCAACGGGCCTGAGCACAAAATGTCCTCCTTGGCCAGGGTCGATGATTGCAGCGCAGAGCGGTGGAGCGTCGAGGTTCGGAGATGGCCACCAATCGACGCTCCCATCCATTGCGATGAGCGCGACTGTGCGGCCGTCGCCGACAATGGCGTACTCGGCAATAGGAGCCTGGTTGTCGTCGCGGAGAGGGCGCTTCACGCGTCGACCTTCCTAGACGCTCGCTGCATAGTCGGCACCCTTGAAAGCGCCTGAGAGAGTGGGAGACGCCCAACCAGCGGCCCGAGTGCGATGACGATCGCCAACCCCACCGCGAGTCCGATCAGTGGAGCACCCGGCTTGGCCAGTCCGGTCGTGATGAGCAGGGCCGTTGCGGCGGCTGGCGCGTGATGAGAGCCAACGAGTTCGAGCAACAAGACGGTGAGACCGACCCCGGTGACCGCCGCCCCCACTTGCCGCAGTGACGGGGAACCTGTCGTACTGATCGATGGGTACCGCGTCAGCCCAAAGGCGGCCAGGGCGGCGAGCCCGCACAGGAACGCCACCCCGTGGCCCGCCAGAGCGTTACGGAAGCGTGCCGGTTCGGTGTCGGGGTGCGCCGCAAAGACATAGGCCGTCGGGCCGATCGTGCTGGTCAGGAGTGGCCAGGTCAGAAATCGACCGGCCAGGCCGACAGCCCCAACCAGGATCCCGCTCAGGATCAGGTAGCGCACACCGAGCGTCAGGCGGGCCGACGTTGGGCGGGCAGAGAAGGTTGGGGTTTCAGATCTCACGGTCATAGCGGCGCGCCAGCTTGCGGTCACCGAGGCTGCTCTCCCCCCAAGGAAAACCCCGCAGACGGTCTTCGGCAGCACGGAGTCGCAACAAAACGGGAATCCGGTCATACCAGCGCCCCGGTGGTCCAGGATGTGCCGGCGCATGTTTACGAATGAACTTTGCGCTCCGGAGCCGACGTCGGTCCGAGCCGAGAGTCGCCGTCAAGATGGCCATCGTCTCATTCAGCTTCGTCTTTTCCAGAGCCGGCCCGAGCAGATCGAAGAGAGCATCTGCAGGTTCGACGAAACTGGATGTGGTAGCCACGTAAATGGGCTGCACTCCCCTCGCACTGTCGTACATCTGGTCGAGTAGGGGTCGGACGGCTTGGTTCTCGACGGTGAGCAACGTCGCCACTGCGTCTCGCCCCTCCTCCGCTAGGACGCGGGCCACGTCTTCGCTCGCGGCAAGGCGTACGGCAGTGTGCTCAAGAAGCAGCTTGCCGATAGTGCCGTGATCCCATTTAGCGGTTACCACCTTTTCGCCCATCGAAGGGTCAGGCGTCGTCGAACTCCAATTAACAGAAAGCTTTTGCAGGAGAACCGTTTCGTCGGCGAACAGATCGAGCGCGTCCCCGGTCGTTCGACTGCCATGTTGCGTGAAATGGGGCAGTTTCATCGGACTTTCGCCGCCTTGAGCGCAACGGTTCTGCCATAGCGCCTTACCTTTGATTGGGCAGTTCGTCTCAATGCCGCCACGAAGGTGCGGATGATTTCGGGTAGGGAACGGAGGAAACTGGGATCGAGGAGGCCGCCAGCGCGATCGTCGAACATGCCGTGGGCCCCATGGTCTTGGTCGCCGTCGACCGGACGGTACAAATTTGCCTTGCGGCCCGGCGAAATCGGGACGTCGGTGAGTTGGCTCTCCCACGCTCCGAACGCCGCGTAGGAGTTTCCGAGACCGGGAAACAGACTCCCGGCCATGACCAGTAGCTTGTTCCACGAGCCGACGACCTTCGTCCTGCGCCCATTTTGAGCAGCAGCGACGATGCAACGGGCTGCCACCTCGGGTTGATAAATGGGGGGAACAGGCTGCGGATGACGATCCAGGGTGGTTTCACACCAGTCGAATTGTGGAGTGTTCACCGTGGGGAGATGAACCATGCCGAGACGTACCTTGCTCCCGTCGTGCAGGAGTTCAGCCCGTACCGACTCGAAGAATCCTCGGCAGGCAAATTTCGACGAGCAGTACGCGGCTTGAAGAGGGATGCCCATATAAGCGAGCGCGGACCCGACATTGACAATGGTTCCCCGATCCCGCGCCCGCATGCGGGATAGGGCAGCCATCGTGCCCCAGACTTGCCCCAGGAACGTGACTTCAACCGCCCGCCGGAAATCGTCGGGGGCAATGTCCCATGACGGTGCGAAGACCGTCGTCATCGCATCATTGATCCAGACGTCGATGGGTCCCAGCTCCTTCTCCACCTGGGTCGCGGCCGCATCGACCTCATTGAAATCGCTGACGTCGGCGCCGATCACTAGGGCACGCGCTCCGACCGATTCGACTTCCTTCGCGGCGGCTTCGAGGCCTGCACTCCCTCGCGCGACCAGCGCCACGTCATAGCCGGCAGCCGCGAACGCACGAGATGTTGCCCGGCCCACGCCGCCGGAGGCTCCCGTAACCACTGCGATTGGTCGTGTTGCCATCGAGATCCTTTCCTTATGCAGTCCTCGTCGAGTGAGGCCCTATTCGCCACCAGCGGGAATCTCCTGCAGTGGGTATTGCTAGTGATCTCTTTGCGTACATGTACCCGTTTGTGCGGCGCGTACACGTACCCGTTCGTGGGTATGGTCTTCGTATGGCAGTACGCAAGCAGCAGAGGCGACCAAAATCTCGATCCCAGGGGCGTGCCGCGTGGGGAAGCATTTCAAGGGAACAGGTCGTGGACGCGGCAGCCCAGGCTGTACGTGAGGGCAGGTCCGATGAGATGACTATTCGCAGCCTGGCAGCCGAGCTCGGCGTGGCACCGATGAG
The DNA here is from genome assembly GCA_963753115.1 of uncultured Acidimicrobiaceae bacterium. Classification (GTDB taxonomy): domain Bacteria; phylum Actinomycetota; class Acidimicrobiia; order Acidimicrobiales; family RAAP-2; genus Bog-473. The sequence goes on along the minus strand of CAVWBB010000029.1, from coordinate 107,778 downwards.
CCTGTATCGACATGTCCGAGACAAGGACGATCTCTTCGACGAGGTCACCGACGGCCTGCTAGCGGAGGCCTGGAAACCGAGGTCACGGCGGGATGATTGGCGCCATTGGACGGTAGAAGCAGCTGATCGACTTCGTGCGCTGCTGGTGCGTGAGCCGATCGCCTTACACACCTATTTACGTCATCCAGTCGTCTCCCCCGCTGCTATCGCGCGGATGGATGCCATGCTCGATGTTCTTGATTCTGCGGGCTTCGGAAAGGCAGAAGCACGACGCGCCTTTGGGGTGATCCACACCTACACGGTTGGTTTCGCTGCCCTGGAAGCTTCCCGCGGGGAATCGGCAGCGAACGACGACGAGCGCGCAGATGACGTCATGAGGCAGTTGGCCAAGCTGACCTCGCCCGCTCAGTTCAAGGTCGGCCTTCAGTTGCTGCTCGACGGAATTTGCTCTGACCGTGAGGAGGGGCACCGGGATCTAGGGTTGGCGGCGTCAATTGTAGGCGGCAACCAGTGATGTATTGGACTACTGCAGGTAAACAAGCCAGCAGACTGGTCAACGACTGAGTCGGTGCGTGGCTGGCGGCCGTGCCAGCATCAGAAGAGTCGAGCTGACGATGGGGCTCGCTCGTGGTTGTATGGCTTGTCCTTAGCTTTGGCCGTGACCGGTCATAGCATTCGAGAGCCTGCTGGGTGTCGGCGTCGGTCTCATTGTCGCGTCGAACGCCTTTATGACTTGACCTAACCGGCTGTCGCCCTCCGATGCCTAGACCTTCGTAGCGGCTGTGGCCGCAAACACCTCGACTTAGTCAAGGTCGGCGAATGGGGTCATCAGTTAGTTGACCCGTGCTTTTCCGTCGACCTTCATGGCGACCTCCACCGTTGCCGACGAAGCATGTATCTCTCTGTCCGATTTCTGGGGCTGTCCCTATTCCACGCCTCGCGGCCCTTTGAATACGAGATGCATCGCCGATTGTTCGCTCGCCCTGGGTAATGAGGAAGCAGTGGATAGACGCCCCGCCGAGAACAGCCGCCACGAGACACGGCGATGAACGTCACAGTCGTCTTGCCGGCGCTCGCGAGCAGTCTCACCGCGCTCGCCTCGATGGCCCAGCGCCAGCTGCCAAGGGTACCGACATGATCGGCCAGGGAGTTCTGGTCGCGGGACTCCGCAAAAGCCAGCACCTTGGCCACCATGGTGTTGAGCAGGTCACCCGAGCGCTCGGGGGGAGAGAACGACGCCGGATTGTCGTTGTCCTCAGCGCCGTTATGTCATTGTCGGCCGCTGATGTGGGGATGATCGGTGCCTTGGTGCCCCAGCTCGAAACTGGCCTGCACATCAACAACACCGACGTTGGTCTGCTTGTGACGGTATCGGGACTGGTCACGGCACTTGGGACCCTCCCCTTTGGTGTACTCACTGACCGCGTGCCCCGGTTGCGGCTCCTTGCGGTGGCGGTGACGACCTGGGGGGTGGCGGAACTGGCCAGTGCCTTCGCACCGACCTTTGGCGTTCTGCTGGCGATACGCGTTCTCCTTGGCGCCCTCACCGCTGCCGCCAGTCCCGCCATCGCCTCGTTGACAGGGGACTTCTTTCCCGCAGAAGAGCGTGGTCGCATGTACGGCTACATCTTGGCCGGCGAGGTAGTCGGGTCCGGCTTCGGCCTCTTGTTGGCAGACCTCGCCTCGTCTGTGGCGGGGTGGCGTGCGGCGCTTGGCGTCTTGAGTATCCCGAGCATCGCGGTGGTCTACCTCTTGACTACGTTGCGCGAGCCAGCCCGTGGGGGCATGAGCCGGCTTCAACCCAGGGTCGCTTCCGAGAGGCCCGGTACTTCGTCACCTCACGGCGGAGAGAGCCTGGTTCCGCGTCCGCGATGGCTGCGAGCCGGTTCCGCCTCGATTCCTGCCCAGATCGACGAGCGCCGGATCCCGCGCCAGCCTCCGTCCAAGCTGTCCCCTTGGGCTGCTGTCCGCTACGCCTTGGGTGTGCCCACCAACGCGTTGCTCATTGTGGCCAGCTCACTTGGCTATTTCTATCTCAACGGCCTGCGGACATTCGCTGTTCTCTACATCCGCGGCCAGTACGGATTGAACCAAGGCGTGGCCACCGTGGTCGTATTGCTCGTCGGCGGAGGCGTGTTGACGGGTGTCGTCTTCGGCGGTCGAGCTGCTGACCGGTTGACTCAGCGTCGTCTTACCGCCCGCCTCACCGTCGCAGCGGTGGGGTTCCTCGTCGGGGCACTCGCCCTCGCTGTCGGCCTCGGCATACCCTCGCTGGCTCTCTCCTTACCGATGTTCTTAGTCGCCGCGGTGGCGATCGCAGCGCCCAATCCACCACTCGACGCAGCTCGGCTCGACATCATTGCCTCGGGCCTCTGGGGCCGGGCCGAAAGCGTCAGGACGCTGATACGCGGTGTCTTCGAGTCCTTCGCGCCCTTGGCATTCGGGATAATCTCAACCGCCCTGACCGGCGCTTCAGCAGTGGGATGGGGCACCGGCGTCAACTCGGATCACGCGACGCCCTCTCTCGCTGAGTCGGGCCCCCTGCGCAATACGTATTTGATTTTGCTGTTTACGCTCGTCGGCGCCGGCTTGCTCATCCTGCGAGCTCGGCGGCACTACCAAAGCGATGTCCTCAGCGCAACCGAGTACGAAGCGCGATCGCGCGCCGCAGATGCGGAGCATTCGTCGTAGGACGGAACACCGGGGCCTAGCAATGGCACCGTCGTCGACGGGGTAGCCGGCCCATATGCGGAGTAGTCGCTAATGGCGTTTGCGAGTCAGCTCCTCGGGTAGCAAGCAGAGAGCAAGTTGATCGGAGGTTCTCATGAGCGTTGCTCCCACCAACGACATCGTGTTCGTCGTTACCCAAGACCACACCGCAGTGCGCCAACGGTTATCCGAATTCGACACGGCGAGTTCAGACAGCTGGGGCGAACTATTTTGGAAGCTGACCGATCAGTTGGTGCGCCATGAGGTGGGTGAGCAAGTCGTCGTCTATCCAGCCCTCAAGGAACTTCCCGGGGGAAGCCAGGTGGCTGAAGCGAGAATTGCGGAGGAGGCTGAAGCTGAAAAGCTCCTGGCCTCAATGGGCGATATGGATCCAAAAAGCGATGAATTCCGAGCCGCTTTAACAGAGCTGCGTGAGTCAGTACTCCAGCACGCGGACAGAGAGGAGGCCGAGGTCCTCCCCTTGTTTCTGGCTCACGAGGACTCGGGACGACTCGTTTACTTGGCCCAGAAGTTCAAGGGCGCCAAGCTGGCCGCTCCAAGTCAGCCTCATCCCCATTTGCCTTCGAGCCCGACAGCGCACAAGGTGCTCGGACCGATCGCAGCTTTCTTTGAACGAGCCCGCGGGGCAGCGCATTCACACGCCTAGGTCCGCGGGCTGACGACCTTCACGGGCCGCCCCTTGTGCTGCCGTGGGCACTCGCTGCCGGATCTGATTTCAGGGGCTGTCCCCGATTACAGCTACCGACGAGATGGGGTGACTGAGGTTCGGAACGAGACGCCTCTTGCCCGAGGCGGTGCCACAAGCGCTACTGCTGAGAGGTTGGATGCCCCAAGTAATCGGCTGTCCTGGTGGCCAGAGCCATGATCGTGAGCGCCGGATTAGCGCTGCCCTGGGTAGGACAGACGCTTCCGTCCACGATGAAGAGGTTGGGAATGGCGAACGATCGTAGGTCGCCGTCAACTACGCCTTGCGCCTCATCCTCCGCCATGCGGCAACCGCCGATCAGGTGCGCATAGCGATTGATCGTTATTGCTTCCTCCGCGCCAGCGGCGTGGTGCATATCCTCCATGACCGCCGTCGCCGCTTTCACAAGCGCGTGGTCGTTGTCACACAGCGAGTAGCTGAAGTTGGCAACGGCGAGACCGTGGCGGTCCCTCTCATCCGCCAAAGTCACCCGATTCTCTGGGAGCGGGAGAAACTCGCACAGGGCGCCGAAGGTTGCCCAGTGCACGTAGTCGCGCATGTACTCTCGCAAGGGTTCGCCCCAGTATCCTTGGGCGCCCACATGCTCTGCGAAAACGATAGGGAGCGGTGCGATGCACTGCAGCGAGAATCCCCGTTTGTAGTCCTTGGACGGGTCCGTCTCGTAAAAGGCCTCCGATGAGGCCTCGGGCGGCGGTGCCTTGTACGAGCGGATTTCCTCGGTGTAGCGGCCAGAGGTCTGCGGAGCGCCTTGGACCATGACATAGCGGCCCACCTGGTCGAAATCGTTGCACAGCCCGTCGGGGAACTCGGCACATGCGGAGCTGAGCAAGAGACGAGGGGTCTCGATGGAATAGCCCGCCACGACGACGAGGCGGGCGCGTTGGCGGTACTCGCGCCCGTCTCGGAAGTAGGTCACCCCGGTAGCGCGCCGCTGCTCGTCAACCTCGATGCGCCCGACCATGCAGTCGGCCCGGATCTCTGCACCGTGGGCGAGTGCGTCTGGGATGTGCGTGATGAGTGGCGACGCTTTTGCATTGACCTTGCAGCCCTGGAGGCAGAAGCCCCGGTAGACGCAGTGCGACCGGTTGCCGAAGCGCCCATTACTGATGGCAACAGGGCCTACCCGGGCTTGGATTCCAGCAGCGCGGCAGGCTCGTATGAAGGCCAGCCCGTTGCCACCCATCGGATGGGCACTGTGGGGATAGCGATGAGGATCCCCCCACGGCCAGCGCTGTCCGGCGACTGGTAACTCCGCCTCGAGCTGAGCGTAGTAGGGCTTGAGTTCCTCGTATTCGAGGGGCCAGTCCGCTCCGACCCCGTCGGCGGAGAGCGTGTGAAAGTCTGAGGGGTGGAAGCGCGGGGCATAGCCAGCGAAGTGCACCATCGATCCCCCGACACCTCGGCCCGAGTTGTTGTTCCCAAGCGGGATAGGGTCACTGCCCGAGATGACGCGGGGCTCGTTCCAATAGAGGCCGTGTGAGCCGGCCTCGTCGCTGACCCAGTCGCGGTCGGGGTCCCAGAACGGCCCGGCGTCGAAGGCGACGACCTGCCATCCGCGGCGGACTAGGCGCTGGGTCAGCACCGCTCCGCCGGCCCCGCACCCGATCACTACGGCGTCGACCTCGTCGCCTTGGTCGTAGCGTCGCATGTCGCGACGGAGGGCGTGATTCGTACGAGAGCCGTCGTTGGGCAAAAGCCATGCCGACTCGTTGCGACTCTTGACTCCGTTCACCCCGACTCCCCCGGATCCGAGAGCCCTGAGGCGTGACGTTTCTTGGCTGCCTCTGCCCGGGTCACCCACGGGAGGGGGTCCTCTGCGTCCCGCTCGCGTACCTCCCAGTTCTCGCGCCCGTCAAGGGCCAGGTGCTTGTAGCCGGTCGGGTAAGCGGGCCCACCGAAACCGATTTCGTTCCAGGCCCAGGGATGGGCATAGAAGGCCCCGCACGCGTAACGCATCCAGAGCGAAAACACCCGCTTGGCTGGAAGGCCGTGCCACTCCCCCTCGCACAACCGCACCCGCTCGATGATGTCGCGCTGCCCCTGGGGGTCAAGATCGGCGAAGCAGATTCCAACAGCCGCGTGTGCGTCACTCTCGAGCGCCGCCACGGAGCGACGCCAGGCTTCGGGATCCTCGGGCATGTCCTCGTAGCGGTATCCATCACCTTGGCGATCAGCCAGGCGCTGGTCGATCACCTCGAAGACAGGCACCCGCGGGTCGTTATCTTGGGCTAGCAGCCGGTCGAGGAGCTGACGCACGATCGCTTCTTCGGATTTTCCGAAAAAGCGAGTCGGCTCTGGTGGTTCAAGCCGGCGGAGCACCACCGCACTCGTCGTGGCGTCCCAATCACCCTCGCGTGCCGTGACGTCGTAACCGGGAAAGCGCTGTTCTGCTGTACCCGGTGTGATCCCCTGGTGCTCAGTCCTCACGTCGCAAGACCGAGGCAACGAGGCCCATACCGCCGACGAGACCGAACAGGAGAGGCGCGAAGGTCGGGGGCCCCATCTCTGCGTTGTAGCGGGCCATGCGCCACCCCCCCGGACGCTGCGAGATACCGCGTAAGTGAAGGTACTGGCCCTGCAGACTGTTGGCGAGCACGACGACCGAAGCGACCGGCAACATGGTCTTGGCCGCCCGACGCGACACCACGCCGGCGACACCCGCCGCCGCTATGCCTGGCGTGAGGGCGACTGGGACCCACATCATGCGATTGGCGAAGCTCGCCCGGTCGTGCTCGAGCCAGATTTCGACACCTGTGATCACCGCCCCCGCCGCCGTCAGTGCGGCCAGAGTGCGCTCAAAGCGCCCATGGCGGACGTCTCGTAGCAGGCGGTCGATGCCGATGAGACTTCCGGACTTACTCACGACCGTAGCTCCGTGATCTTGTCACGCCATAGCGTGCTGGCGATGGTGGCTTTGCGCGGCTGGCCGGTGAGGAATGCCTTTACGAACCCCTTCGCCTGTTCGTATTGCACCTTTCCCGGCATAGGAGGCTCGTCCGGATTCACCAGCACGTCGACCAGTGCAGGCCCGGGGTAGTCGAATGCTTCCTTGATAGCGGCCTCCATGTCGGCCGCCTTGTCCACCCTGATCCCCCGACCACCGCACGCTTCGGCCCAAGGCGCGAAGGTCGGGGGCTTCCCGAAGCGAACGCCGTGCTCGGGGTAGCCCAGCACTACCTGTTCCCAGAGGATCTGACCGAGGGAGGCGTTGTTGTTGATGACAACCTTGATAGGGAGCCCATACCGGCAGGCAGTCCCGAACTCGGCCATCAACATGGCGAAACCCCCGTCACCAACGAAGGCAATGCACTGGCGATGGGGGTGGGCGATTTGATTGGCGATCGTATAGGGCAGCCCCGGAGCCATGGTTGCGAGGTTGCCCGAGAGATAGAACTCGCGCTGGGCCCGAATGGTGAAGTGGCGGGCTGCCCAGGTGGCGATCGTGCCCGAGTCCGAAGTCAAGATGGCGTCTTCGTGTGCCAGCCGGTCGATAGCTGCCATCAGGTATTGGGGCTGAATGGGATCCTCGTCGATGGACTCAATGGCACTGAGCTTCGTGCGCCACCCCTCCATCTCTTTGGTGATCTCCTCCAAGAACGAGCGATCTGACCGCTCGGCCAACTGCGGCAGGAGTGCGCGCAGTCCCTCGGCAGCGTCGGCGATCATGGGGACATCGGTCGCGATGCGGTTTCCGGCTCGGATAGGGTCCGCCTCGATCTGCACGACTTTGCATTGGCCCGTCTCAGGCAGGTATTTGGTGTATGGAAAGTTGGTGCCGACCATAAAGAGGGTGTCGCAACCCTCCATGGCGTCGATTGCCGGCGCCGTGCCTAGCAGACCGATGCCGCCGACGGTGAGGGGGTGGTCATCGGGCACCACCGCCTTGCCGGGCAACGTCTTCACGATCGGACTGGCCAGGCGTTTCGCCGTCTCGAGCACTTCGCTCCGGGCTCCGAGGGCTCCGGCACCCACGAGCATGACCACCTTTTTCCCGGCATTGAGCACCTCGGCTGCCGCTGCCACATCCTGGGGTCGGGGTAAACCCGAAGTCGGCAGGTAGATCGGGGCCGTTGGTTGATTGACTGCGGGAGCCGGGGCGCTCCATGGATTTGCGCCAGCGTCTGCGACCTGAATGTCCGTGGGAATGGTCAAATGTGCCACTCCCCTCCGGGTTAGAGCATGCCGAACCGCGATGTCCACGAGCGTCGGGAGTTGTGCTGGGACATGGATCATCTCGTTGTACTCGGCCACGTCCATAAATAATTTCTCGAGCGCAACTTCCTGCTGGTACCCCGTCCCGAGCATCTGCGATTCCTGCATCCCGGTGATGGCGAGAACCGGTGCGTGATCGAGCTTGGCGTCGTAGAGCCCGTTCAGGAGGTGGATGGCGCCCGGGCCCGAGGTGGCAAGACAAACGCCCAGCTTCCCTGTCGATTTGGCGTAACCGGTGGCCATGAAGGCTGCAGCCTCCTCGTGATGCACCAGGATGAAATCCATCTTGTCGCGGTGTCGCCGCATTGCCTCCATGATCCCGTTGATGCCATCTCCGGGCAGGCCGAAAATAGTGTCGACTCCCCAGTCGGACAGTCGCTCAATGAGCACTTCGGACGCAATCTTGGACATGGCTGCCTCGCAAAAAACCGAAAGTCGTGAGCTATGAAGCTCAACTTGTGGACTACGAGGACTTACCCCTCACTTCAAGCGCGTAACCGTCACGGACTTGTCGCTTGCAGGCGCCATCTCGAGCGCCGTTTCGACTGCCCCGGCGCGGGAATGATTGGATCGATGGCACGGCGCTCGCAGATCTTCAAATGACCGATTTCCTAAGATTTCTGCAAAATGCCTGAACCGTTCAACGCTCCGATTACATCCGTGTCGGCGGGTGTCTATACCGTTCCAACCGACTATCCGGAAGCTGATGGGACTCTCGCCTGGGACTCCACGACTGTTGTAGCGGCACAGGTCGCGGCCGGAGGGGAAATGGGGCTCGGATGGACCTACTCGTCTCCTGCGTGCAGTGCTGTCATCGAGCTACAGCTGAAGGAGGCGGTGACCGGACTGGACGTGATGGCGGTCCCGAAGGCGCACGAAGCGATGGTCCGCTCCTGCCGCAATCATGGGCGTCCTGGAATAGTCAGTTCGGCCATATCGGCCGTTGACATCGCACTCTGGGACTGTAAGGCCAGGCTTCTCGGCGTGGCTGTCGCCGACCTTTTCGGAAGGGCTCAAGACAGCGTCGCAATCTATGGCAGTGGGGGTTTCACTACTTACGACGACGCGAGGAGCGCCTCCCAGCTCGAACATTGGGTGGGGGGCTGGGGCATCACTCGGGTGAAAATCAAGGTCGGTGAGTCATGGGGTCGGTGCGAGGGACGCGACGTTGAGCGGGCCTCGTGGGCTCGGAAGGTCATCGGTGACGAGGTCGAGCTCTTCATTGACGCAAACGGCGCCTACAGCCGTAAACAGGCCAGTCGGATGGGCCGGCACTTCATCGCCGAAGCCGACGTCTCCTGGTTTGAGGAGCCCGTTTCGTCCGACGACTTGGAGGGCCTGAAGGAGGTCAAGGAGCAGCTCATACTGGACGTGGCGGCGGGCGAATACGGATATGACGAAACATACTTCGATCGCATGTTGGCCAGTGGCTCCGTGGACTGCCTGCAAATCGACGTCACCCGTTGCGGAGGCTTCACCTCCTGGCTGCGTGCAGCCGACTTGGCTCTGGCTCGGGGCGTCGAGGTATCGGCGCACTGTGCTCCCAACCTGCACGCTCATATCGGTACGGCAGTGCCGCATCTCCGCCACGTTGAGTACTTCCATGATCATCAAAGGGTTGACTCGATCCTTTTCGAGGGGGTGCTCGATCCCACCGGGGGGGTCCTCACCCCTGACCGCGACTGCCCAGGGCATGGTTTCGCGCTCAAAGAGATCGACGCTCAGAGTTACCGGCGATAGAAGTTGGCACCCAAACGACGCATCACCCGTTGGAAAGGTGTCAATGGCAGCTCCATCGGTGACCGGACTCGCGGCGCAGCCCTACTCAGCCCCATCCACGTGCAAGTAATCGATAAGTCCCGCAATCTCGAGGACTCGCTTCGTCTCTTGCCTACAACTCATTGAGAACATGCCGCCCGAGGCCTTGACTCGTTTGCACACCGAAACCAGCACCCCGATACCCAGCGACCCGAGAAATGCGACCTCGGTCAGGTCGAGTCGAACAGACGGCGCGTCCATCACCTCGGGAAGGACCAGTACTTCGCGCAATGCTCCGGCTGTCGACAAATCCAGCTCGCCCGCGATTGACACCACGACCGCTCCGTCCTCCGTGCGCAGCTGAACGCATAAGTCCGCTGGTCCGGTTGGCCTGGATTTGCGTGTTGCCATCTCTCACCTACTTCCGTGATTTCTAATGGTGCCGACACCAGAAATCAATGGTCCCTGACTCAGTCGCCGTCCGGCATGCGATCCTCGGTCGCGTATTCGTCAACTGACGCTCGGTCTCCTCGAGCGGAGCGTTTCCCGGATCTCGGGCACGAACCGCAGGCAGAAGACGGTGGCGCAGATACCAAGCCCGGCGTAGAGCCAAAAGGTGCCTTTGCGCTCGTCGTTCATGAAATGCTTCCCGTTTTGCGCATCTGTACGCTTTGACGTACCTCAAATCGTACAACGACAAACTGAAAATTTCCCATGACCGCGGAGGGACTTTTCGCATGGAAGCCGCCATGACGGAGCGACGAAGGCTTCCGGCGCGGTCCTGATCGATTCAACGCTTTTCACGTGTCGATGACGTGTAGGCAAAACAGACTCGGGTACGTGTACGCAACATGCAGATGGAGAAGGACGAGCCCAATCGGTCCTGCGCTGAGCCGAGAGTCGGCCTCGTCCTTGGTGCAGGAGGTCTCGTCGGGTTGGCGCACCACGCTGGAAGCCTGGCTGCGCTGGAAAACGATCTGAGCTGGGACCCCCGGCAGGCAGACATCATCGTCGGCTCGTCCGCGGGAGCGGTGATCGCAACGTTGTTGCGGTCGGGTATTTCAGCTCTGGACATGGCCGCCTGGTGCGCCGGTGACTCTGACGAACCGCTATTGGCCCAGCTGCGCCAGATGGAAAAAGAGCTGCCTCCGCTCGGCCTGGGCAGCCTCTTCCGACGTTGGCCAGCGCTCAGCCTGGCGTTCTGGGGGCAGATGCTCAGCGACCCGGGGAGGTTGAGATTTCCTCCCCTGTCCGCCCTGCTACCGCAAGGAGTCCATGCGACTAGCGAATACCGGTCACATCTGGGAGACCTCTTGAGCCAGACCTGGCCACAAGGACTCTGGCTATGTGCGACCCGCAGGGATACGGGTCAACGGGTCGTCTTTGGGGCTCCTGGCTCGCCTGCTGTCCCCTTGGCCGAGGCCGTCGCCGCGTCGTGTGCCATTCCCACCTACTTCGAGCCGGTCGTGATGGACGGTGCGGAGTACGTGGACGGCGGCCTTCACTCTTCGACAAATGCCGACCTCCTGGCCGCGAGCAAGCTCGACGTTGCCGTCGTGATTGCCCCGATGTCGACCCGTGACCCGAAGAGCCGAGAGTGGGGTACTCCTGTGCGCTGGTGGGCACATCGTCAGGTCAAGCGGGAAGTAGCCCTATTGCGAGCAGCAGGTACAAGCGTTCTTCTCATTGAACCAGACGGAGTCGTCCGCCATGAGATGGGAATCGATCCCATGGGCGGAAACCGCGCCGACCGCGTCGTTCGCGCTTCGTTCTTCGAAACCGGTCGGCTTGCCTCGAGCAATGGGGGACTTGAAGCGATCCGAGCGCTGTCACGGCGAAGTAGAAGCGGACCTCATAATCGAGGAGCTGCGGCCTGAATCGTCGTCAACACTCCTGCGATCCCCACGCCTCGGCCCATCAATTCAACCGCAGTTGCTCACACGATGAGCGAACTGCTCTGCCACCGCTAACACTTTTTCTGGACCGATAGAGGCAGCGGCGAACGACGCCCAGATTCTGCAGTCGTGTACGTGTACGAATCCGCCCATCTGGGTACGTGTACGCAAGCTGTCACTTTTGGATCAGAAGGAGGCGCACATGACGTGGCTCTTGGTGGGTGTCTGGGTCGTGGCCGCTCTCCTGTTCGTGTTCAGCTTCTGGGTCTTCGGGCTGGCGGCAATGCGAATGAACTCGGGGTATCACCGCTCCCGGGGGCTCTGGCACGGGGTCACTGCGCCAGGAGCCAGCCCCATGCATCTTGGCGCGCCCCGGTCGATCGTCGCGGAGCACCACAGCCGTCGAGGACCTAGCGAGCAGCAAACCCACGGGAGGAACCCATGACGATGACCACGGATCCACCAACCCAGCTTCTCGAGGGCGCTCCGGCGGTGAGCCCAATCAATCGATCGAAGTGGGTTGTGCCGGTGGTTATCGCCGCTCTCTTCATCGGCGCCGCCGGGCTTGGGGTCGGCATATATGCGGTCGTGACGACGCCAGCCAAGACGTCCGGTCCACAGGGCCCAACCGGCCCGGTAGGAGCCACCGGGACTCAAGGACCCCAAGGACTCCAAGGTGTGAAAGGAGCTGCTGGTCCTGCGGGACCTGCTGGGGCGGCTGGGACAGTCGTTGCCACCTCGATCGTCTCTAGCACCTCAGTGAAGTCCGCACCCGACCCTGCGGTCGGGACAGTCCTCGTGGCCAAGACTTCGTGCCCGGCCGGAAAGGTCCTGTTGAATGGTGGTGCGCAAGTCACTGCTCCAGGGATTCAGGCTGACCGCAACGTCACCCTACGCTCCTCGTTCCCGATCAGTTCGACGAAATGGCAGACGGTCGCCATGGTCACTGGGCGGCTCGGCGCCGGTGTAGTCATGACGATGACGCCATACGTCGTGTGCGGGATTCCCACACCGATGAGCTCCTCAACGACGCGTACTCCTTTGTCCGCGTCTGCTCCATGAGTGCACCGGACGCTCGCACACTGCTCTGAGTGACCAGCCGTGTAGGACACGCAAACTAGATCTTGAGATGGTTGGACGACGCGTGAAGAAGGGTTTACGAGCGCTGTGGCACGGGTTCTGACACCTCCTGCGGTCAAGAAACATGTCCAAGGCCAAACCGCTGTCGATGAAAGTCGCGCGCGTTCGGGACTGGTCAAATGGCTGACTAGCACGGACCACAAGGTGATCGGGCTGAGCTACCTCGTCACCTCGATAATCATGTTTTTCTTTGCAGGTGGGATGGCACTCGTCATCCGCCTACAACTCACGTCTCCGCACAACAGCCTGCTCAATTTCCAGCAATACAACGAGCTGTTCACGATGCACGGCAGCTTGATGATGTACCTATTCGCCGGACCTTTTGTGTTCGGAGGCCTGGCTAATTACATCGTCCCGCTCCAGGTCGGCGCTCCGGACATGGCTTTCCCTCGCCTGAACGCACTGAGCTACTGGCTCTATCTGACCGGTTCGATCACCATGTTGTTGGGATTCTTCACCGTCCGCGGTGCGGCGGACTTCGGGTGGGTCGCCTATGCCCCGCTGTCAAGCTCGACGAGTTCACCGGGTTTTGGACCGGACCTGTGGATCATGGCTCTGATACTGACGGGCTTCTCGGCCATCTTCACCGGCGTGAACTTGACTGCCACCATCTTCTACCTGCGCGCCCCGGGCATGACGATGTTTCGCATGCCGATCTTCACCTGGAACATGTTGATCACCGCGATGTTGATCCTTATCGCCTTCCCAGTCCTCACCAGCGCACTGGTACTGCTTTATGGCGACAGGCACTTCAACACGCACATCTTCACAGCGGTGGGTTGCCACCTTGTCAACGGTGCCCGAGCGCCCTCCTGCGGCTCACCACTGTTGTGGCAGAACCTCTTCTGGTTCTTTGGCCATCCCGAGGTCTACATCTTGGCGTTGCCCTTCTTCGGCATCGTGACCGACATTTATGCCACCTTCTCACGGCGTCCTGTCTTCGGCTACAAGACAGTGGTGTTCGCCACCATGGCTATCGGCGGACTGTCCACCGGGGTTTGGGCGCATCACATGTTCACGACCGGGGCGGTTCTCTTGCCGTTCTTCTCGGTGATGAGCCTCCTCATCGCTGTGCCCACGGGGATCAAGTACTTCAACTGGATCGGCACGATGTGGCATGGTCAGATCAGTTTCGAGACACCAATGCTCTTCGCTGTCGGCTTCCTCTTCGTTTTCCTCTTTGGAGGTGTCACCGGTGTGATGCTGGCCTCCCCGCCGTTGGATTTCTTCACCCATGACACCTATTTCGTGGTCGCCCACTTCCATCAGGTCCTGATCGCGACCGCGGTCTTCGGTGGGTTTTCAGGCTTTTACTACTGGTATCCCAAGATGTTCGGCCGCACGCTGCACCGAGGGCTCGGACGGTGGCACTTTTGGGTACTTTTCATCGGGTTCTGGGTGCTTACCATTCCCCAGTACGCGTTGGGACTTATGGGCATGCCACGGCGCGTGGCGAGCTATCCCTCCAACCTGGGCTGGCAGTTCTGGAACATCATCTCTACGGTAGGCGCCTACTTGGTTGGCGCGTCGTTCATCTTCTTCCTCGTCAATCTATTTATCTCTTGGCTCCGACCAGTCCCCGCCGGCGCAAACCCCTGGGACGGCCAGACACTCGAGTGGTACACCACATCGCCTCCGCCACACCACAATTTCCACCAGCTCCCCCCGATTCGTTCCGAGCGTCCGGTTTGGGACGTAAACCATCCCGATTACCCGACGATCACTCGATCATCATCCTCAAAGGAGGTAAAGCCCCCAAAGGAGAGGACGGGGGCTCGGACCTGACAACTCAGAGTCTGACGTTGGGTCGACTCAGACGTCCTTTGGAATCGGCGCCGGGCTTCGAGTGGCAATAGCAGGTTTACTGCGTCTCATGTGTCTTACAGCTGACCCCAATGAAGGCCGAGCGCGCTCGCCTAGTTGCGAAGTAGCATTCGCACCTTCACCGCCTATGGGGCAATCTCAGCCAGGGGCTTCTACCATTTGCGGAGTGCCCGCCTCGTGCGGGCAAGTGGCGACCTACCCCAAAAGTACGGCCCGCTGAAGCCCCGCACCCCGGTGCGGGGCTTCACTCGTTTTGGAGGCCGGCATCGGGCCGGCCGGGGGGGGCGCTCGGTGCACTTGCGGGATAGCTCAGCCCGAGGGGTTGGCCTTCGGTCCGGTCGGCTTCCCGTCGGCCCCTGGTGGCTGTGCAAGGGGAAGCCGGACGGCGCAACCAGACCCCTGTAAACGCCCACCAGTGCGCGACAGAAACCGCGACAGAAATGATTTCTGTCCCGCCTGCGAAGTCCCGATCGCTGGCGCGTGAATAGCTTTACAGGTGCCTAGTCGGGCTTATTCTCCCTGGTAGATCAGTTGATGTGGATGCCCGAGATCGCCCGGGAGATCACCAGTCGCTGCACCTCGGACGTCCCCTCGAAGATGGTGTAGATCTTCGAGTCGCGGTGCCACTGCTCGACCGGGTTCTCCCGGACGTAGCCGTAGCCGCCGAGGATCTGGATGGCCTGGTCCGTCACCCAGACGGCGTTCTCACCGGCGTAGAGCTTGGACATGGAGCCCTCGCCGTTCTCGAACTTCTTGCCCGTGCTGGCCATGTTGGCGGCACGGTGCACGAGCAGCCGGGCGGCGTCGGTGTGCATCTTCATGTCGGCGAGCTTGAACGCGATGGCCTGGTTCTCGATGATGGCCCGGCCGAATTGCTTGCGCTCCTTCGCGTACTCGAGGGAGTACTCGTAGGCGGCCCGGGCGATGCCGACGGCCTGCGCCCCGACGATCGGACGGGACGCCTCGAAGGTCGCCATGGCGGCCTGCGTCGAGGTCTTCTTCCCTTCCTTGGCGCGGGCCAGCCGCTCGTCCAGCTTCTCCTTGCCGCCCAGGAGGCACCGCCCCGGCACGCGGCAGTCGTCGAGGACGACCTCGGCCGTGTGTGAGGCCCGGATGCCCATCTTCTTGAACTTCTGACCCTGCGAGATGCCGGGCGTGCCCTCCGGGACCACGAAACTCGCCTGGCCCCGGCTCCCGAGCGACGGGTCGACCGAGAGCACGAGCACGTGGGTGTTGGCGATGCCGCCGTTGGTGATCCACGTCTTGGTGCCGTTGAGCACCCACTCGTCCTTGGCCTCGTCGTAGACGGCACGCGACTTCAAGGAGGACACATCCGAGCCGGCGTCGGGCTCGGACACGCCGAAGGCGGCGAGCTTGACGTCGTCGGGCGTGCCGAAGCACTGGGGGATCCACTCCCCGATCTGCTCGGGCGTCCCGTTGGCGAAGATCCCGGCCACGGCCAACGTCGAGCCGAAGATGGCGAGGGCGATGCCCGCATCGCCCCAGCTCATCTCCTCGTTGACGAGGCACATCAGCAGGCCGGTCGGGTCCGAGAAGCACTGGGCGATGAAGTCGAAGGAGTACAGCCCGTTCTTGGCCGCCTCCTCAATGATGGGCCACGGTGTCTCCTCCCGCTCGTCCCACTCGGGGCCGGCGGGACGCACGACGTTCTCCGCGAACTCGTGCACCCACTTGACGATCTGGAGCTGGTCCTCGTTGAGCTCGAGGGAGTAGTCGGACATTGGTGCGCCCTCCTTGCACGGCCCCGACCGAGGCGGAGCCCTTCCGTTCGATGGAACAACCCCGGCACCTCCGCCGTATCCGGCGCGGCGGACCCAGGCCCTTCCTTGTTACTGTACAGTAACCTGCGGGCGGGCACGGCGTCCACCCAACCCTGGAAATGGCCGTTGAACTGCCGGTTCGTCGTGGATCAGCGACGGATCGCGGTGCCGTTCGGGGTGTCCTCGACGGTCCAACCCCGGGCCACCAACTCGTCCCGCAGCGCGTCGGCGCGGGCGAAATCCTTGTCACGCCGGGCCTCGTCGCGCTCGGCCACGAGTCGAGCAGACTCCTCGTCGACCTCATCGTCGACGGAGCGCAACGACAGTCCGAGCGCCGCGGCGAGCACCGCGGCCGTGCGGGCCAGACGGCCAGCGCCGACCTCGTCGTCGGCGTCGGCCGCGGAGTGGGCGGCGGTCACGAGCTCGAAGATGCCGGCGAGTGCCCCCGGCGTGTCGAGGTCGTCGTCCATGTGCGCCCGGAAGGCGGCCGTCGCGCCCGGGTCCACGCCCGTCGCCGGCGGCGTGCCCTCGACGACGAACCCCTCGCCGGTCTGCGCCAAGAGATCGGCGACCGGGAAGCGCCGGGCCAAACCGTCCAGTCGGGTGAGGGCCTTCTCGGCGTCGGCGAGCGTCTCGGGGGTCACCTCAATCGGCGAGCGGTAGTGCGCCCGGAGCACCAACAGCCGGTAGGCCCGGGCGTCGTGACGGGAGAGCAGGTCGGGCAGGGTGGTGAAGTTGCCCAGCGACTTGGACATCTTGGTGCCCTCGACCTCCACCCAACCGTTGTGCATCCAGTGCCGTGCGAAGACCTTGCCGTCGGCGACCGCCTGCGCCCGCTCGTTCTCGTGGTGCGGGAATTTCAGGTCCTGTCCGCCACCGTGCAGGTCGAAGCCCTCACCCAGCAGGTCGAGCGACATGACGACACACTCGGTGTGCCACCCCGGCCGGCCCCGTCCCCACGGCGAGTCCCAGCTGGGCTCCCCCTCCTTGGCCTTCTTCCACAGTGCGAAGTCGAGCGGCGAGCGCTTGTCCTCGTTGGCCTCGACGCGTGCCCCGACCTGCAACGACTCCAGCGACTGCTGCGCCAGGAGGCCGTACCCGTCGACCGTGGAGACCTCCAGGTACACCCCGTCGGGGGTCTCGTAGGCCTTCCCCATGTCCACCAGCTGGCCGACCAGGGCAACCATGTCCTCGATGTACTGCGTGGCGTGGGGGATCTCCTGGGGGCGCAGGTCACCCAGCGCGTCCATCGACTCCCACCACCGGGCCTCGAATTCGGCGGCGACGTCGGCCTCGGTGCGACCGAGCTCGGCGGCCCGCTTGATGATGTTGTCGTCGACGTCGGTCACGTTGGCCACGTGGTGCACCTGCAGCCCGGTGAAGCTCAGGTAGCGCCGCAGGATGTCGAAGGTCAGGTTGGCCCGCCCATGGCCGATGTGGGGCATGTCGTAGACGGTGGGGCCGCAGACGTACATCGACACCTCCCCCTCGATCCGATGCTCCAAGGGGCGCACGGTCCCCGTCGCGGTGTCGTGAAGGCGCAGCACCCGGGTACGGTAACCCGATCATGTCGACCTCCACGACCGGAGCGCCCCGCGTCCCCGACAAGCCCACGCTCGACGATCTCGAGGAGCGCTGGGCCTCCGCCTGGGAGGACGCCGGGACCTACCGCTTCGACGATTCCGCCACCAGGGACGAGGTCTTCTCCATCGACACGCCACCGCCGACGGTATCCGGCTCCCTTCACATGGGCTCCGTGTTCGGCTACGTGCAGACCGACGCCATCGCCCGCTACCGGCGCATGCGGGGGTGGAAGCTGTTCTACCCCATGGGATGGGACGACAACGGGCTCCCGACCGAGCGCCGGGTACAGACCTACTTCGGGGTCACCTGCGATCCGTCGCTCCCCTACGACCCGGACTTCGTGCCGCCCGAGGAACCGGGCAAGGAGGACGTCCCGGTCAGCCGGCCCAACTTCATTGCGCTGTGCCACCAGCTCACCGACGAGGACGAGCGAGCCTTCGAGAACCTGTGGCGGCGGGTGGGCCTGTCGGTCGACTGGGGCCGCACCTACGCCACCATCGACGACAGGAGCCGCCGGACCAGCCAGCGCATGTTCCTGCGCAACCTGGCGCGGGGCGAGGCCTACACGTCGGAGGCCCCGACACTGTGGGACGTGGACTTCCAGACGGCCGTGGCCCAGGCCGAGATGGAGGATCGCCCGCTGAGCGGGGCGTACCACCGCCTGCGCTTCGACGACATTGAGATCGAGACGACCCGGCCCGAGCTCGTCGCCGCCTGTGTCGCCCTCGTGGCCCATCCCGACGACGAGCGCTACGCCACCCGCTTCGGCTCGACCGTGCACACGCCTCTCTTCGGGGTCGAGGTGCCCGTGCTGGCGCATCGCCTCGCCGAACCGGACAAGGGCTCGGGGATCGCCATGATCTGCACCTTCGGCGACGTCACCGACGTCGTCTGGTGGCGCGAGCTCGATCTGCCGACGCGCAGCATCGTGACGCGCTCGGGCCGCATCACCGAGACACCGCCGGTCGGCGTGCCCGACGGCGAGGCCTGGCGCGCCATCGCCGGCCGGACCGTGAAGCAGGCTCAACGGGCCATGGTCGAGATGCTGGCCGCATCGGGGGACATGGTGGGCGACCCCCGGCCGATCGAGCATCCGGTCAAGTTCTACGAACGCGGATCCCGCCCGCTCGAGATCGTGACGAGCCGGCAGTGGTTCATCCGCAACGGTGGCAGAGACGACGCGCTCCGGCGCGACCTCCTCGGCGGCCGGCACCCAGCTCGACTGGCACCCGCCCTACATGCAGGTGCGCTTCGACGACTGGGTCAGCGGGCTCAACGGCGACTGGCTCGTCAGCCGCCAGCGCTTCTTCGGGGTGCCGGTGCCGGTGTGGTACCCGCTCGGCCCGGACGGCGAGGCCGACTACGGGTCGCCCATCGTCCCGCCCGAGTCACGCCTGCCGGTCGACCCGACGACCGACGTGCCCGACGGCTACACGCCCGAGCAGCGCGGCGAGCCTGGCGGGTTCACCGGCGATCCCGACGTCATGGACACCTGGGCCACCTCCTCGGTGACCCCGCAGATCGCCTGCGGCTGGGAGGACGACCCGGCACTCTTCGCTGCGACCTTCCCGATGGACCTCCGGCCGCAGGGTCCCGAGATCATCCGGACCTGGCTCTTCTCGACCCTGCTGCGCTCGCACCAGGAGCACGGCGTGCTGCCCTGGCGGCACACCACCATCAACGGCTGGATCCTCGACAAGGACCGCAAGAAGATGTCCAAGTCGAAGGGCAACGTGATCACCCCCATGGCGACCCTGGAGGAGTTCGGCTCCGACGCCGTGCGCTACTGGGCCTGCAACGGACGGCCGGGGACGGACACGGCACTCGACACGGGCGTCATGAAGATCGGCCGCCGGCTGGCCATCAAGGTCCTCAACGCCTCGAAGTTCGCCCTGGGCCGGCTCGGCGAGGGTCCGGTGCCGGGGATCGACGCCGTGCACGAGCCGTTGGACGCGGCGCTGCTGGCGCAGCTGTCCGCCCTGATCGACGCGGCCACGGCGGCGCACGACGGGTTCGACTACGCACGTGCGCTCGAGCTGACGGAGACGTTCTTCTGGTCCTTCTGCGACGACTACGTCGAGCTGGTCAAGACCCGGGCCTACGGCGAGGGCGACGCGGGCGGCACCGACTCCGCCCGGGCCACGTTGGCGCTGGCGCTTTCTGCCCTGCACCGCCTCTTCGCCCCCTTCCTCCCCTTCGTGACCGAGGAGGTGTGGAGCTGGTGGCAGGAGGGCTCGGTGCATCTCGCGGCCTGGCCCGACGCCGCCGACCTCGGGCGACACGTCGGAGCCGACACGTCGGTGCTGACCGTTGCCGCCGAGGTCCTCGGCGTGGTCCGGCGCGAAAAGACGGCGAACAAGCGCTCCATGCGGGCGCGGGTGGCGCTGCTCACCGTGTCCGGCCCGCCCGAGACGCTCGTCGCGGTGGAGGCGGCCCGTGGGGACATCGTCGACGCCGGCGGCGTGGACGAGTTGGTGGTCAGCGCGGGCGACGCGCTGTCGGTGACGGTGACGCTGGCGGACGAGGCCTGATCAGAGGACGAGCCTGATCAGAGGTAGGCGGACTGGGCTGCATGGGCCATCTCCCGGGGCGTCCCCTCATGGGCCACGCGCCCGTGCAACATGATGGCGGCGCGATCGGCCACCCCGAGCGCGGTCTCGGCGAATTGCTCCACGATGATCACCGTGACGCCACCGGCGGCGATCGACGCCACCAACTCGTAGAGGTGGGCCACAATGATGGGCGCCAGCCCCATGGAGATCTCGTCGAGCAGGAGGACCTTGGTGTCCCCGGCGAGCGCACGCGAGATGGCGAGCATCTGCTGCTCCCCCCCGGAGAGCGTTCCGGCGAGCTGCTTGCGGCGTTCCTTCAACCGCGGGAACTGCTCATAGGCGCGCGCTTCGACCTCGACCGTCGTGAGGCCGCCGCGATAGGTCCACATGCGCAGGTTGTCCCGGACGGTGAGGTTGGGGAAGACCCCGCGTCCTTCGGGAATGGCGATCACGCCGGCACGCGCCAGCAGCTCGGGGGACCAGTGCGGCGGCGTCACCCCGTCGATGGCGACCGTGCCTGCGGTCGGGCGCAGGCGGCCGTTCATGACCTTCAACAGGGTGCTCTTGCCGGCGCCGTTCGGTCCGAGGAGCGCGAACACGCTGCCGCCGGGGACGCGCACATCGACCCCGTGGAGCACCTCAATGCGCCCGTATGCCGCGTGCACGCCCTCGATCGTGAGGCCGGCTCCGCCGTCCGTGGTCACTGGCCCGACTCCGTCGGTGCGGCCTCGGTCGCATGGCCGAGGTAGGCCTCCTGCACGGCGGGGTTGTGACGGATTTCGTCGGGCGGACCGCTGGCGATGACCTGGCCGAAGTCGAGCACGTGCACGCTGTCGCAGACCCGGAGCACCAGATCGGTGTCGTGCTCGACCAGGACGACGGCGCGGCCCTCCGACGCCAGCGAGGTCAGGAGGCGGCCGAGGGTGGCGGACTCGCGCTCGTCGAGGCCGGAGCACGGCTCGTCGAGCAGCAGCACCTTGGGATCGGTCGACAGGGCGCGGGCCAGCTCGACCAGGCGGGCCGATCCGGTGGGGAGCGACGAGACCGGAGCGCTTGCCTCGTCGCCCACGCCCACGCGCTCGAGGAGATCGAGCGCGGCTCGAAGACGTGGCGCGGCCCGAGGCCTCGAGCCCGACCCGCACGTTGTCCGCCGCGCTGAGGGTCGAGAAGAGCTCGAGGCGCTGGAAGGTGCGCGCCAGGCCGAGGCGGGCCCGCCGGTGTGTCCCCTTCCGCGTGACGTCGGTCCCGGCCAGCGACACCGATCCCCGGTCGGGCCGCTGCAGGCCCGTGATGACGTTGAACAGCGTCGTCTTGCCCGCGCCGTTCGGGCCGATGAGCCCGGTCACGGTCCCGGCCACCGCCCGGAGCGAGACATCGGAGAGCGCGGCGACCCCACCGAAGTGGACGCTGACCTGGTCGACGTCGAGCGCGGCATCAGGCGGCATTGGCCACCTCGCGTTCGACCCTGAGCAGGCCGAGCTCGTTGCCCTCGTCGCCGAACGGCAGGTGCACCCGGTTCGTCAACCACGACATGCCCAGGATCCCGTCGGGACTGCGGGCGAGCAGCACGATCCCGATGCCCGCAGCGAGGCCGGTGAGGTCGGCCAGCGACGTCGGCAGGTGGGTCTGCAGGACGGGGAGTGCGGCCGCCGTCAGGCCGCCCAACAGCGCGCCCGAGATGGTGCGGATGCCCCAGATGGCCACGAACAGCAGCAGCGTCAGGCTGCCGATGAACTGGACGTCCGTGGCGCCGATGCCGCCCTGCTGCCCGGCGTAGAAGACGCCGCCGAGGCCGGCCATGGCAGCCGAAAGGCTGAAGACGATCATTTTGGTGCGGACCGAGCTGAGGCCCACGGTGGCGAAGGCCGCCGGCGAGTCGCTCATGGCCACGAGCCGCCGGCCAAAGGCGCTGCGGCGCACCAGCCCGACGACCACGGCGCAGATCGCCGCCACCACGGCCACCTCGATCAGCTCGGTCTGGTTGCTCACCGTGCTCATGAAGGGCAGGCGCAGGCGACCGACGAAGATGGAGGTGCCGTCGGAGATCACGCTCGAGTTGTTGAAGAAGGCCGAGTACATCACCTCTCCGAAGGCGAACGTGGCCAGCGCGAGGTAGAGGCCGCGCAAGCGGATGGCCGGCAGCGCCACCAACGCGCCGACGGCGCCCGACACGACGACGGCCAGCAGCAGCCCCCACCACGAGTCGCCCCCGAGCGTCTTTCCCATCGTGAAGGCGCCGATCCCCATGAAGGTGAGCTGGCAGAGCGAGACCTGGCCGGCGAACCCGACGAGCAGCACGAGGGAGAGGCCCACGATGCCGAGGGCCAGCCCCTGCGAAATGGTCGCCAGCGCTGTCGCTCCCGCCATGGCGGCAATGACCACGATGACCGCGATGAGCAACACCGCGCCGGCGGCGGACTGGCGTGCCGTGACGACTTTGGGGGCGGCCCGGACGGCCAGGCGCCCCGCTGGCGCGAGGCGGGCGGCCGGGATCACCAGCAGGACGACGAAGAGGAAGACCACGGGGATGACCTCGGTCAGCACCGAGGCCAGGCCGGCGTTGATGTGCTCGGGCAGGTAACCCTGGGCGTAATAGGTGATGAGGCCCAGGATGAGCGCGCCGACGAACGTCATCGGCAGGCTGCGCAGCCGCCCGACGACCGCGGCCGCAAAGCCGTTCAGCGCCAGCAGCGTCAACTGGGTGGAGGTCAACCCGGTCTGCCCGACGAGGGGGGCGATGAGCACGCCGGCGAGCGCAGCGAGCATGAAGCCGAGGGCCCAGCCCGTCTGCGACATGCGGTAGGGCTTGGCGCCGGCCAGGGCGACAAGTTCGGGGTCGTCGACGACGGCGCGCATGGCGACGCCGAGCCGGGCCCGGCGCAGGAACAGAGCGAGCGCGACACCGACGACCGCCGTGACGACCACAATCATGATCTGCTGGTACTGGATGGTGACGCCGTTGGCGCCGAACAATCGGACCGACAGCACCGTGCCGTCGGACTGGGTGAAGTAGGGCGGCACGGAGCGGATGACGTCCGGGTTGCTCCAGAAGATGGTGGCCACGCCGAGGAGGATCACCAGCAGACCCAGCGACACCATGAGCGATCGCTCCACCGTGGCCCCGTGGATCCGACGGAAGAGCACGAACTCGACGACGAGCGCCAGCAGTGGAGCCTCGACGAACACGATGAAGACGATGGCGAGCAGGTAGGGCCAATGCTCGTTCTGCCACAGCTCCCAATAGGAGAAGGCGGCGACCATGCCGACCGCGCCCTGGGCGAAGTTGAACACGCCCGTGGTGTTGTACGTCACCACCAGGCCGATGGCCAGGAGGCCGTAGACCGCGCCGAAGACGATGCCCAGGACGGTGAACGAGAGGAAGACGCTCACGTCGTCACCACGTACCCAACCGCGGCAACCCCAACCGCGGTGACCCCAACCGCATCACGGGCGTTAGCCCGTGATGCCGGACGCGTTGTACAGCTTCGCGTTGCAGTCGAAGCCGCTGCCGGTCGGCAGCTCGCGGACATACTGACCGTTCTTGATGCCGGCCTGGACGAAGCACGGCGTCAGTGTCTTGGCCGCGGGATCCGAGCCACCGAAGAGCCCGTTGGCGTTGAAGCTCGTGATCTTCTTGAGCTGCGCCATGACGGCGCCCCGGGTCGGGTTCGGCCCGGCGGCCTTGAGGGCCTGGACGAACATCTCGGCGGAGGCCCACCCGAAGAGGGTGTAGAGGTCCGGGACCCACGACGGGTTGACCTTCTTCACGTAGGTGTCGAACTGCTTGACCGCCGGCACCTTCTTGGCGTCCTGGCCGAGATAGAGGGCGTAGACCTGACCGATCTGGATCCCGTTGGTCGCCGCCGGGCCACCGGCGTGCGAAATGAACTGGTCGGCGTAGACGGGGCCGCCCGAGAAGATGAGGCCCGGGTGCCAGTTCTGGGTGTTGGCGTTCTGGACGAAGATGGCCGCGTCCTGCCAGTCGATCCCGGTGAGGTCGACGGCGTTGACGCCCTTGTTCTTCATGTTGATGACGTCGGTGGTGAAGTCGGACTGCAACGGGTTGACGTCGTCGACGTAGGCGATCTTGTAGCCCAGACTCTTCAATCCGGCGAACTGCTGGGCCATCTGGGTCTTGGCCGAGGCGACGTCGGAGACGATGGCGCCGACGGTCGTGTCCTTGGGGTAGTGCTTCTTGTAGTACTGCACGGGCCCGAGGGTCTCCTGACCCGACAACGGTTGGGCGCTGAAGTCGTTCGGCAGCGCATTGGTGCCGGCATCGAGCGTGACCGAGACGTCGGGGACGGCTGTGTTGCTGGCCAGCGCGGCGCAGCCGTAGCCGTCGAAGAGGGAGAAGCTGCCGACCAACGCGAAGTCGTTGCTGATCGCCTCCTGCGTCTCGGTCATGTTCTGCTGGCCGCTGAACGCGTCGTCCTTCGAGTCGACCATCAGCTTGCGGCCGTTGACGCCGCCCTGCGCGTTGATCATGGCGAAGTAGGCCTTGACCCCGATCGGGGCACCCTCGAAGAGGCCCGGCACCGGTCCCGTGACGATCGACACGTTGCCGACGGTGACCGACTTGGCGGTGACCCCGGTGGTCGACGCGTTCTGGGCTGCGGTCGGCGCCAGCGCCGGCGTGCAGGTCCCGGAGGCAGACGAGGCGGCGCCGGCCGGCACAGCGGCCACGAGGGCGCCTCCCCCGATCACGACCGACCCTGCGATCACCGAGCCGGCGAGCAGGCCCCGGAGGACCCGGCCACCGTGCCGGCGCGTGTCGCGCCCTGCCGAGCCATACGTCCGCACGTTCCCCACAGCCACCCCTTTTCGATTCTCCAGCGCTCCCTCCCGGTCCATTCCCGGTAGGGAGGGGAGGGTCACAATTCGGGAGCTGACTCTATGTCAGAAAGAATTCGCGGGGGCGTCGCGACCTGGACAGGAGCCGATCGGGCGGCCTCCAAGAAGTCGCCCACGGCCGAGGTGGTGGCCTGGCAGCGCCACGATGCCAGCACGTCAAATGCGTGTTGCGCCAGGGGCAACTCCGCGTACGCCACCGGCTGGGAGGAGACGGCCCGCAGGCGCTCCACGAACGTCCGCGCCGACTCGACCGGCACCAGGGTGTCGTTGACTCCCTGGAGGACGAAGAACGGAGGCGCGTCCTCCCGGACCCGGAAGGTGGGCGAGGCCGCCCGGAAGAGCTCGGGATGGGTCGACTCGGTCGTCTTCATGACCCGCTTCTCGAGCATTTTGAGCAGGCCTGGGCCGAAGATCGCCGAGCCGTCCGGCGAGCTGGTCAGATCCATGACGCCGTAGAAGGGGACGCAGGCCTGCACCGATGTGTCGGCGTCCTCGAAGCCGGGCTGGAAGGCGGGGTCGCCGTTGGTCAGTGCGAGGAGGGCACACAGGTGGCCGCCGGCCGACCCGCCGCTGACGGCCACGAAGCCAGGGTCGCCGCCGTACTCCGCGATGTGCTCCTTGACCCAGGCCACGGCGCGTTTGGCGTCCACGATGTGGTCGGGCCAGGTGGCCTTGGGGCTGAGCCGGTAGTTGATGGCCACGCAGACCCATCCCCGTGCCACCAGCTCGTACATCATCGGCTTGCCCTGTTCGCGCTTCTCGCCGATCATCCAGGCGCCGCCGTGGATGTACACCATGACCGGGGCCGGACCGGGCGGGGCGAGGCGGGACTGGTAGACGTCGAGGCGGTGACGCCGCTCGCCGTCGCCCCAGTAGTCGATGTTGCACGTCACCCGCACCGCCCTCGACTTGAGAGGGATGGCGCGGGTGACCCGCCACCAGCGTCCCCAGGTCGCGGCGGTCGGGGCAGCAGGAACGGGGAAGGTGGTGCTGCGCACCTCGCCGAGCGCAGCGGCGGTGACGTCCGCGGCCTGGCGCCCGGCGATGCCGAGACCGATGAGCCCGATCCAATCGGCCACGGCCAGGGCCAGCCCGAGCCAGCCGGCCCAGTTCGAGAGTGCCCCGCCCCATATGAAGAGAGCGGTGGCGGCGAGCTGCCAGACGATGTTCTGGAAGGCCAGCTCGCTGGCGATCCAGCCGCAGGTGAAGCTCAGGACGGTGAAGGGCTCCCGACGGATGGGGCGATAGGCGAGCGCCACCCCCACGGCTCCGACGAGGGTCACGATCAAGAAGGCGTACGGCACACCACCATCTTCCCCCCTTTTGGCCGTTCCCCGCAGTCCACCCTGGTCGGGAGGTTTGCCCTGGCCTGGCGTTGGCGCGAGGTTATGGACGCACAGCGATGACCAAGGAGAGTCGATGACCCCCGAACGGCTGACCGGGCTCGATGCGAGTTTCCTCTATATGGAGACGCCGACGCTCCACATGCACGTGGCCATGACCGCGGTCTTCGACCCGTCGACCGTGCCCGGCGGCTACTCCTTCCGGCGGATCCGGCAATTGATCAACGACCGCATCCCATTGGCGCCGGTGTTCCAGCGCCGCCTGGTGGAGGTGCCGATGCGGCTCGGCCACCCGGTCTGGGTGGACGACCCCGATTTCGACATCGACAACCACCTCCGTCGTGCTGCGCTCCCCTCCCCGGGAGGCATGCGTGAGCTGGGCGACTTCGCGGCCGACGTGATCAGCCGCCAGCTTCACCGCGACCGGCCCCTCTGGGAGATGTGGATCGTGGAGGGATTGGAGGACGGGAAGATCGCGCTGGTGATCAAGATGCACCACAGCACGATCGACGGGGTCTCGGGGGCCGAGTTGCTCGGCGTGCTCTTCGACTTGGAGCCCACCCCTCCGGAGACGCCGGCGCAGAAGGCACGCCAGCTCGACTCGCGCATCCCCTCGGGCCTCGAGTTGGTCTCCCAGGCCATGATGGCCGGCCTCGTGGCGCCCTTCGACCTCGGGCGGACGATGCTGCGGACGACGCGGAACATCTTCGATGTGCGGCGGATCCGCCAGGGGCTCACGGGAAAGGCCGCCCTGCCGCTGACGGCACCACGCACCTCCATCAACGTGGCCGTCCACGCCCGGCGCCGGGTCGCCTTCGCCGCCGCCAGCCTGGCTGACGCCAAGGCGCTGAAGAACAAGATGGGCACGACGGTCAACGACGTCGTCCTCGCCATGTGCACCGGCGCGCTGCGCAGCTACCTGCTGGCCGGCGACGAGCTCCCCGACATCCCACTCGTCTCGGTGGTGCCCGTCTCGGTCACGCCCGACGTGGCGGAGCTGAAGGGCTCCAACAAGGTGTCCGCCATGTTCGTGCAGTTGCCCTGCCACATCGAAGACCCGTTGGAGCGGCTGCAGTTCATCCACGAGGGCACCAAGGGGGCCAAGGAAGAGCACCAGGCGCTCGGCGCGACGACGCTCCAGAACTGGGCCGAGCACGCCACGCCCAATGTCTTCGCCGCCGCCGCCCGGCTCTATACGGGGATGAAGCTCGCCGATCGACACCGCCCCGTGGCCAACCTCGTCGTGTCCAACGTCCCCGGGCCGGACGTCCCGCTCTACCTCGGTGGCAGCCGGATGCTCGGTATGTTCCCCCTCGGCCCGGTCATGGACGGCATGGGGCTCAACATCACCATCATGAGCAATATGGGCGTCTTGTACTGGGGGCTCGCCTCCGACTCCCGCGCCGTGCCGCGGCTGTGGGACGTTGCCTCGGCCATCCCCCATGCCCTGACCGAGCTGATGGAGGCGGCCGGGCTCGAGTCGCAGCCCTTCGACGTCCCCATCCACCTCGGGCCCGGCATGCCCTCGACGGCCAACTGGATCCGCGCCGCAGCGTCCGTCGACACCGGTGCGGCCGGTAGCGTGAGCGCATGAAGGTTCGGGAACTCGGCCACCTGGTGCTCTACGTGCGCGACCTCGGGCGATCGGTGGCGTTCTACCGCGACATCCTCGGGTG
The DNA here is from genome assembly GCA_963753115.1 of uncultured Acidimicrobiaceae bacterium. GTDB lineage: Bacteria > Actinomycetota > Acidimicrobiia > Acidimicrobiales > RAAP-2 > Bog-473. The sequence goes on along the minus strand of CAVWBB010000029.1, from coordinate 79,723 downwards.
GCAGCAGATCCTTCCCGCACCGGGCGAGGCCCCCGTGGGCGCCGCCGGGTTCTCCTCGGGGCGCACCCATCACGAGCTGCTGCTGATCGAGGTCGGTGCCGACGCCGCGCCCATCCCGGTCGGCCGGCGCGTCGGGATGTACCACTTCGGATTGAACGTGGGCGAGACCGACGACGACCTGCGCGCTGCGCTGGCGGCGGTGCAGGAGGCCGGAGCGACGGTCGTGGGGTCCGCCGACCACACCGTCACCCACAGCCTCTACATCCTGGATCCGGATGGCAACGAGATCGAGCTCTACGTGGACGTCCCCGGCGTGGACTGGAAGTCGAATCCGACGCTGGTCGGTGCCGCCGTCCGCCCCCTCCGGCTCTGACCGGCCCACCCGACCGAAGGTGACCAGGTCGACGAGGATCGTGCGCGCCGACGACGAAGGCCGCCGCGCCGCATTCGAGTTGCTGCGCGACGGCGGTGTGGCGGTGGTGCCGACGGACACCGTGTACGGGTTGGCCGCCCGCCCGGACGCGGCCGAGGCGGTACGCGCCGTCTACCGCCTGAAGGACCGGCCCGAAGGCATGCACCTTCCCGTGCTGGCTGCATCCGTGACACAGGTCCGTGCGCTCGGTGTGGCCTTCACGCCGGGCGCCGACGCGCTGGCCCGCCGCTGGTGGCCCGGACCGTTGACCTTGGCTTTCGGCTTTGCGGAGGGACGCGACCGGCCCGCCTGGCTGGAGGGCCGCGCCGAGGTGGCCGTGCGCATCCCCGACCACGACTTTCTCCGTGCGCTCCTGGAGCAGACCGGCGTGCTCGTCGTCACGAGCGCCAACCACCATGGCGCACCCACGCCGCGCACGGCGCACGACGTGGCGACCGCATTGGGCGAGCCGGTTGCGCTGGTGGTCGATGGTGGGCAGCTCGAAGATGTCCCGTCGACACTGGTCAACGTGGGCGGGCCGGCGCCGGTGGTCGAGCGCGAAGGCGCCATCTCCCGATCTGCCATTGAGGGTGCGCTGCAGGAGGCCCGGTGAGCAGCACGCTGCTGGCCATTGAGACGTCGTGCGACGAGACTGCGGCCGCCGTCGTCGACGACTCCCTGGCCGTGCGCTCGTCCGTGGTCGCCAGCCAGATCGACCTGCACGCCGAGTTCGGCGGCGTCGTCCCGGAGTTGGCCAGCCGCGCCCATGTCGAGACCGTGACGCCGATCGTCGAGCGCGCCCTGCGCGAGGCCGGTGTCGCCGGGAAGGACCTGACCGCGGTCGCCGTCACCTCCGGTCCGGGCCTGGTGGGCGCGCTGCTGGTCGGCATCGCGACGGCCAAGGCGCTGGCCCTCGGGTGGGGGATCCCCGTGGTTGGCGTCAACCATCTGGAGGGCCACCTCGCCAGCGTGTACCTGGCTGACAGGGCGGTGCCGTTCCCGCAGATCGCTCTCCTCGTGTCGGGAGGGCACTGCATGCTCACTCGCTGCACCGAGCCGGGACGCTACGAACTGCTCGGGGAGACCGTCGACGACTCCATCGGCGAGGCCTATGACAAGGTCGCTCGCTTTCTCGGCCTCGGGTATCCCGGTGGGCCGGTGCTGGACCGGCTCGCGGCGACCGGGGAGGACGTGCTCGGCTTCCCCCGGCCGATGCTGGCGGATGGCTACACCTTCTCCTTCTCGGGGCTGAAGACGGCGGTGGTCAACCACGTCCGTGCCGACCCGGGCTTTTCGGAGACCGAGGTGGCGGCATCGTTCGTGGCCGCGTGCATGGATGTGCTCATCGCCAAGCTTCGCCGTGCACTCGAGGAGTTCGGCGATCCGGGGGTGGCCATTGTGGGCGGCGTCGCGGCCAGCCCGATCCTCCGGGCCCGGGCCCAATCGCTGGCCGACGAGTTCGGGACGCGCCTGCTGATCCCTCCGCACGCCATGGCGACCGACAACGCGGCCATGATCGGTGTCGCCGGCTGGCAGAAGCTGGCGGTCTCCGGGCCCAGCCCGCCTTCCTTCGGGCCGGAGCCGGACCTGCGGCTGCGCTTCGCCTAGGAGTTCGCCGTCCTGCGATCCCGGCGCCGGCGGGCGCGTGCGCTGAAGGCGTGCGACCAGAGATCGAGCAGGACGCCGAGGGCCACGATGAACCAGCCGAACCCGTCCACGCCCTTCCCCGGCGCGTAGACCAACGCATAGAAGAGCGTCGTGTACGGCAGGAGGATGAAACCGATGATCCCCTCCCAGCCCGAGCGGAAGGCGATGGTCAGCCGGTCCGAGAAGATCCAGAGCAGGAAGATGACAAGCCGCGGCGAGATCGCGGTGAGCAGAGCGAGGAGGCAGCCCATGACTCAGAGCGGGAGTCCGCCGGTGGCCGCGTTGGTCGACCCGGTGTCCTTGTAGGCGGCGATGGTGCGCTCGGCGATGCGCATCTGGTGTATCTCGTCGGCGCCGTCTGCGAAGCGGGCCCACCGCGCGTGCTGGAGCATGCTGGCCAACGGCGTGTCGGTGGAGTAGCCGAGCGCGCCGTGCACCTGCATGGAGCGGTCGATGATGCGGTTCAGGCTGTTGGCAACGAAGTGCTTCGCCATGGAGACCTCCGTGCGGAAGTCATCGCCACGGTCGATCTTGTACGCGGCGTGGAGGACCATGAGCTTGCACTGGTAGAGCTCCATGGCGGAGTCGGCGATGAGCCACTGCACGCCCTGCTTCTCCGCCAGGAGCGAGCCGTGCGAATACCGGTGCAGGGAACGGTCGACCATCATGTCGAGCGCCGTTTCCGCCTGGGCGATCCAGCGCATGCAGTGCGCCAGGCGCGCCGGACCCAACCGGTACTGCCCGAGGCGGTGACCGTTGCCCCGTCCGCCAAGGATCTGGGAGTCGTGCACCCTGAGGTCCTCAAGAATGATTTCGGAGTGGCCGGTGGACCCGTGCATGGTCTCGACCTCCCGCACGTCGTTCCAGCCCTCGGCTGGGAGGTCGACGAGGAACGCCGTGTTGGCACCCCGTGATCCCGGGGGGACGTCCGGCTCGGTCCGGGCGACGAGGATGGCGAACTGGGCCCGCCGCGCGTTGGAGATGAACCACTTGTGACCGTTGATGATCCATTCGTCACCGTCCTTCTCAGCCCGGGTCTGAATCAGCGTCGGGTCGGAGCCTGCGACCTCGGGCTCGGTCATGGCGAAGCAGGACATGGCGGTGCCCTCACACAACCGGCGCAGGTAGTTGTCCTTCTGCGCATCGGTGGCCCAGTGCAGCAGCGTATGCATGTTGCCCTCGTCGGGAGCCATGCAGTTGAGGATCCAGGGCCCGAGGCGCGTCCTGCCGGCTTCCGCCTGCACCATGGCCAACTCGACGTGCCCGAGGCCCATGCCGCCCCATTCCACCGGCATGTGGGGCAGCCACAGACCAGCCCGCTTGGCCTCCTCGCGCAGGTCCAGGATGGTCACGAGGTACTCGTGGCGGGAAGCCACCCGCCCCTCGTCGTCGAAGTCCTTGATTCGTGGCTGGACCGTGTCCTGAATGAAGGTGCGGACACGGGAACGAATCTCCTCGTGCTCGGGGGCGAGGGTGAAATCGATTGCCATGTGCGCTCCCAGTCGCGGGCGGCGGCCTAGTAGAGGCCGACCACGTTGCCGTTCTCGTCGATGTCGATCCGCTCCGCCGCCGGGCTGCTGGAGAGCCCGGGCATGGTGCGCATGTCCCCGCTGACCAGATACACGAACCCCGCGCCGACATTGGCCCGGGCCTCGCGTACGGGGAGGCGCCATCCCCGAGGCGCACCGCGGAGAGCAGGGTCCGAGGAGATGGAGAGGTGCGTCTTGGCGATGCAGACAGGGAGCGACCCGAAGCCAGCCCGTTCGTAGTTGTCGAGTTGCCGTGCGGCCGCCGGCAGGTAGTCCACGCCATCGGCGCCGTAGATCTCGGTCGCCACGGTCTCGATCTTCTCCCGCAGCGTGGCCCCGTCGTCGTAGAGCATGCGGAAGTCGCCGGGCTCCGCGGTCGCCTCGACGACGGCCTCGGCCAGTTCGACCGCTCCCTTGCCCCCGTCGACGAAGTGGGTGCACACCGCGGCCCTCGCCCCGACCGAAGCGGCGATCTCCCGGATGGCGAGGTGCTCGGAGGGGAAATCGCCCTCCATCGCGTTGATGGCCACGACCGGGGTGACGCCATGACGGCGCACGATGGCGAGGTGGGCCAGGAGGTTGGCCGCCCCGAGCTGCACCTCTTCAGGATTCTCGGCGAGCATGGCCGGCGGCAGCGGACGTCCGGCGACGACCCGGTGCCGACCCGAATGGAGCTTCATCGCCCTGACCGTGGTGACCACGACGGCGGCGTCGGGCTGCAGGCCAGAGGTCCGGCACTTGATGTTGAAGAAGCGCTCAGCGCCCATGTCCGCCCCGAAGCCGGCCTCGGTGATCAGGAACTCTCCCGCGTGGATCCCGATCAGGTCGGCCACCACGGACGAGTTCCCGTGCGCGATGTTGCCGAACGGGCCGGCGTGCACGAGCACCGGCGTGTTCTCGAGCGTCTGCAGCAGGTTGGGCTTGATGGCGTCACGCATGATCACCGTCATGGCACCGGCTGCCTGCAACTGCTCGGCCGTCACCGGGTCACCGGCAACCGTGTAGCCGACGACGATGCGGCCCATGCGCTCGCGGAGGTCGTGCAGCGAGGTCGCCAGCGCCAGGATGGCCATCACCTCGGACGCGGCCGTGATGTCGAACCCGGTCTCCCGGGGCGTCCCGTCCTGCTTCGTCCCCAGCCCGCTCACGACGTGACGGAGCGAGCGGTCGTTGACGTCGAGAACGCGCTTCCACGTCACGCCGTGGGGGTCGAGCCCCAGCGCGTTCCCGCTGTAGATGTGGTTGTCCACCATGGCGGCGAGAAGGTTGTTGGCTGCCGTCACCGCGTGCAGATCGCCGGTCAGATGGAGGTTCAGGTTCTCGAAGGGGACCACCTGGCTGTAGCCGCCGCCGGCCGCTCCGCCCTTGATGCCGAAGGTGGGGCCCATGGAGGCCTGCCGGATGGCGATGGTCGCCTGCCGCCCGATGCAGGCCAGCGCCTGCCCGAGCCCCACCGTCGTCGTGGTCTTGCCCTCGCCGAGTGGCGTGGGGGTCACGGCGGTCACCACGACATAGCGGGCCCGGGGCCTGTCCGCCAGGGCTTCGACCGCGTCGAGACCCACCTTGGCGACGGTCGTGCCGTACGGCTCGAGGAGCTCCGGCGCGATGCCCATCTGCGCCGCGATGTCCGTGATCGGACGGAGCGAGGCCTGCCGCGCGATCTCGATGGCCGGGGGAAGTGGCACCGGGAGGGATCATGCCAGACCGGCCGGAAGGCTTGCCGCCTGGCAGCGATCTCGCAGGCCGCGCCGGTGCGGCCTACCCTCATGGGAACGCGCCCGGGCAGCCCGGCGCGCGCGGGCCCAGCGGTGGGCACCGGAAAGGAGTGTTGCCATGTCGAAGGCCGATGGCGTGTTCATCTACATAGGGACCTATGCCAGCGAGGTCGACGCGCGTGCCGACTACGAGGTCGTCAAGGATCTGCACGCGGTCGGCGCCGTGGGCACCTACGACGCCGCCGTGGTCACCAAGGACGACAAGGGGAAGATCCACGTCAACAAGGATGAGACGACGACCCGCCATGGCGCCTGGGGTGGCGCCGCTGCGGGCGCCCTGGTCGGCATTCTGTTCCCACCGTCCATCATCGGATCGGCCATCGTCGGCGCGGCCATCGGCGGCGTGAGCGGGCACCTGTGGAAGGGGATGTCCCGGACCGACGTCAAGGAATTCGGCGAGGCGATCGATGCCGGCGAGGCCGCGCTCGTGATCGTCGGCGAGACGACGATTGAGGACGCCATCGAGAAGGCCCAGCTGAAGGCCCAGAAGAAGGTGGCCAAAGAGCTCCAGGTCGACAAGGCCGACGTCGACAAGGCGGTGCAGGAGGCCGCGCAGTCGATCTCCTGATCGCTCGCCCGCCTGCGTCGAGCCGCCGACCGTGACCCTCACCCATGTGCTCGTCCTGGTCCTCGGCGCCCTGGTGGCGCTGGTCGTCCTCGGCTCGGCGCTCAAGACCGTCGTCCTGCCCCAGGAGGGCAACCCGCGCCTGTCGCAGTTCGTGTTCGCGCTGGTCTACCGGCTCCTCGTCCACCGGTGGCGCAACGGCCGCGAGGCCCGATCGCTTCGTCGGCTGTACGCGCCGGTCGCCCTGGTCAGCCTCCCGCTGGTCTGGATGATCTTCATGATGCTCGCGTTCACCTGCGTGTACTGGGGCACGTACGACCTCTCCTGGTCGCGGGCATTCGAAATCAGCGCCTCCTCGCTCACCACCTTGGGGTTCGCCGAGCCGAACGGTGCGGGGCGGATCTGGATCGCCTTCGTGGAGGCGACCATCGGACTGGGGCTCGTCGCTCTTCTCATCAGCTATCTGCCGACGATCTACTCCGCGTACAACGGCCGGGAGAAAGGCACCAACCGCCTCCGGCCGATTGCCGGGTCACCCCCCAGCGCACCGGAGTTCCTGCGGAGCCTGCAGCGGATCGGCAGCTTCGACATCCCGGACCTCTGGCGGAACTCGGCCGACTGGATGCTCGACCTCGAGCAGACCCACACGGCGTTCCCGATCCTCACCTATTTTCCCGAGTCCGACACCGAGCAATCGTGGGTCGCCACCGTCGGGACGGTGCTCGACGCGTCGGCACTGGTCTTCGCCGTCTCCGACGTCGACTTCGACGAGGTCTTCGCCGACGTCCAGAAGGGCCCGCTGACCGTCTTGGTCTACGGCCTCCCCCTGATCGTGCGGATTGCCCGGGCAGCGTACGTCCCCTTGCCTCCATCGGTGCGGCTGCAGGACTGCATGGTCCGATCCGGCGAGCCCGCGCCGGCGGTGAGCATCACACGCGATGAGTACGACGCCGCCATGGCCACGCTGTCAGGGCTCCTCGACGTCGAGCCAGGCCGGGAGGAGGAGGCGTGGCGCCGGTTCGCCTGGATCCGCTCGGCCTACGACCCCGCGCTCCGCGCCCTGGCCGGGCTCACGCTGGCCGCGCCGGCGCCCTGGACGACGGACCGCCCGGCCAAAGTGGGCAAGCCGAGGTTCCTGCGCCGCCGCCCGCTGCCCATCGACTGGTCGAACACGCAGCCGATCGGTGTCGCCGGCCCACCTACAGGTGGCTGAAGCCGCCTGATTCCTCTTTGGTCATCGACACGGTGACAGGGTGCTTGTCGAAATGGGCGACGGCCGTCTGCATGTCCTCGAGCAGGATCCCCGCCAGGTCCCGGCTCACGCCCTGGCGCACCAGGATCCGCTGGACCGAGATGTCGGCGACGGAGCCGGTCAACGGGTAGGCCGGCACCTGCCACCCGCGGGTCCGCAGGCGGTCGGCGATGTCGTAGAGCGTGTAGCCGGGATCCTCGCCCTCGCGGATGCGCCAGGCGACCGACGGGATGCCCGTCTGGGGATCGGAGTCGGCCAACAGCTCGAAGGGGCCGAGCTTCACCACTTCTTCGGCGAGGAACTTGCCGGTGTCGTAGCAGGCGTTGTGCACGTTGCGGTAACCGTCCCGGCCCAGCCGCACGAAGTTGTAGTACTGGGCCACCACCTGGCCCGCGGGCCGAGAGAAGTTGATCTGGAACACCGGCATGTCGCCGCCGAGATAGGTGACGTGGAAAATCAAGTCGTCGGGGAGCTCCGCCTCGTCGCGCCACAGGACCCATCCGACCCCGAGGGGGGCCAGCCCGAACTTGTGGCCGGAGGTGCTGATCGACTTCACCCTGGGCACGCGGAAGTCCCAGAGGATGTCGGGTGCGCAGAACGGAGCCAGGAACGCGCCGCTCGCGCCATCGATGTGGATGTCCACGTCGAGCCCGGTCTCCTCCTGGAGCTTGTCGAGCGCCTGCGACAGCTCGAGCACCGGCTCGTAGGCGCCGGTGTAGGTCACGCCGAAGGTCGGCACCACCATGATGGTGTTCTCGTCGACGCGCTCGAGCATCTGCTCCACGTCCATGCAGTAGCGGCCGGGGGACATGGGAATCTCGCGCATCTCAATGTCCCAGTACTTGGCGAACTTGTGCCAGACCACCTGGACGGGGCCGCAGACCATGTTGGGTGATTCGGTTGACTTCCCGGCCGCCCGGCGCTTGGCCCGCCAGCGCCATTTGGCTGCCATGCCGCCGAGCATGCACGCCTCGGAAGAGCCGATGGTCGAGCAGCCAACAGGTGCCACGCTCGCTGGTGCGTTCCACAGATCAGCCAGGATGTGGACGCACCGCCGCTCGATCTCGGCGCTCTGGGGATACTCATCCTTGTCGATGAGGTTCTTGTCGATGCAGACGTTCATCAACTTGTGAACCTCCGGCTCCTCCCAGGTCTGGCAGAAGGTCGCGAGGTTCTGGCGTGCGTTCCCGTCGAGGAGAAGCTCGTCGGTGATGGCCTGGAAGGCCTCGCCCGGCAGCATCTCGACATGGGGACATGCGGTCGATGGGAGCTTGGCGTTCAGATCCCGATTGGCGTAGATCGAGTCGAGCACTTCGTCCCGGACGGATTCCCGCTTGTGTAACGGCATGATGCGCCCCCTGGGCTCGGTCGTGGTCGGAATCCGTACCGTACCGGCCTTTGGGCGACGACGGCCAACCGCCGTTGCGGTCCGGCAGAACGCACTCCGCCCGACGACCACGAGGGCCGCCGGGCGGAGCGAATGAGCTGTGAAAGGTGTGTGACTAGCTGGCGAGCAGCTGCAGACGTGCGCGTCCTGCACGCTCGCGAGCGCCTGGGCGACGCGGTGCCGTTCCACGCGGAGCCTGGTTGATCCGCACCGTCTCCGGGCGGTCCGCCAGCTTCGAACGGAGCTGGCGCAGTGCCTTGGTGTGGATCTGGCAGACCCTGCTCTCGGTGACGCCGAGAACCTGGCCGATCTCAGTCAGCGTCAAGCCGTCGTAGTAGTACATCATCAGCACGGTGCGCTCGCGCTCGGGCATGCCGTCGACGGCCATGACGAGCGCCTCCTTGGACTCCTTCGCCTCGAAGGTGTCCACCGGGCCCCACGACCCGTCCGGCAGCGTCTCACCCAGGGTCGAGCGCTCGGAGCGGTCGCCACCTCGCAGCACCTCGTCGAGCGCCATCATGCCGACGGTCGAGATCTTGCGGAGCGCCTTGTGGAAGTCGCCGACCGACATCTCGAGCTCGGCCGCCACCTCAGCCTCGTTCGGCGTACGCCGCAGCGTCCCCTCGAGGTGGGTGAACGCTTGTTCGACCGCCCGGGCCTTGGTGCGCACGGACCGGGGAACCCAGTCGATGGAGCGCAGCTCGTCGATGATCGCCCCCTTGATGCGCGGGATGGCGTACGTCTCGAACCGCAGATTGCGGTCGAGCTCGAACCGCTCGATGGCGTCGATCAGACCGATGATGCCGTAGCTGACGAGATCCTCCTCGTCGAAGTGCCGTGGCAGCCCGGCCAGCACGCGGCCGGCGATGTACTTGACGAACGGCGAGTAGTAGATGATCAGCTGGTTCCGAAGTGTCTGTTCGCCGGTCCGCTTGAACTCAGACCAGAGACTTTCGATTCCCGCCTCCGCCGACTCCTGCGCCGTGGAAAACGGACGTGATGTCGATCCCACGTTCCCCTCCTTCATTTGCACCATCCGACTGGTGCGCTTTTCTCCTGGAGACATCATTGGACCATACGAAATTTGTGTATTCAGGAGTAGCAACCACTCTAATAGATTGCGTTCTTGCAGGTCGGTTGCGTGATCGTTGTTTATTGGTTGCAGAGCCCACGCAAATCCCGCTTCACGTCTCCAGCACCCCTGAATTGGGGCTTTTGGCGTGTGTGGCAACCGCCGGAAATCGATTGAACCGACCGCTGCTCTTTGCCTTGTCGGTGCAACGTCTTTCGCCTTCTGAGCCACTGTCTTCGTCTTCGAATGCCGCGCCTTTCAGTCGATGATGTCGTCGGTCGTCCGCCCTCCGGCGAGCGGCGCGGCCGGTCCGGTCGCCGCTCCTCCGCGGCGATGCGTGATTCCCTCAAGGTTGAGGCTGGCGCAGCCGACAAACACAACATGGGTCACACACCCCTTCGGCAGGGACAGACGTCAGCGTTTCGTGCGAAGAGGGTCGGCGCATGAATGCGGCCCCCGGCGGCGTGGCGACACGCACCCCGACACACCACCACGGTCTGAGGCAGCTCAGCCCGGTCGGCACGAACCCCCTGGGATCGCCCGGAGGGGCCGAGCAGGGAGAGCGGACGATCCTCGTGGCCGAGGACGATCACAGCTGCCGCAGCGCACTGCTCCAGTACTTCGAGCGCTCCGGCTACCGGGTGACCGAGGCCATCGACGGGCCCTCCACGCTCCGGGCCGTCTTCCAGCACTCGGCCACACTTGTCATCCTTGACCTGGGACTTCCCGGTTTCGACGGCATGGACGTGCTGGCCAAGATCCGCCGCCACAGCGCGGTGCCGGTCATCGTCTGCTCGGGCAGGGACTCAGAGGACGACAGGATCCGCACCCTCAACCTGGGAGCCGACGACTTCGTCGTGAAGCCCTTCTCCTTCGCCGAGCTGGAGGCGAGGGTCCGGGCCGTCCTGCGCCGTGGCAACGGCGAGCCGGCGGCGACGTGCCTCGTCCACGGGGACCTCGTGGTCGACCGCGACAAGCGCACGGTCACGGTGCGCGAAGAGAACATCCCGATGACGCGAAAGGAGTTCGATCTCCTCGCCTTCCTGGCGGCCTCGCCGGGTCAGGTGTTCTCCCGAGAGGACCTCCTCGAGCGGGTCTGGGGTTCGACCGAGGAATGGCAGGGACGTTCCACGGTCACCGAACACGTGCGCCGGGTACGCCTCAAGATCGAGTCCGACCCGGACTCGCCCAAATGGATCACCACCGTCCGCGGCGTCGGCTACCGGTTCACTCTGCCCGGCGCCTGACGGTCGACGTACGGGAGAGGAGCAGGCGGACAGGGGGGGCAGGCGGAACGCGATTCGGATTTTGCACTACGGACACTCAATTCTCTGGTCCAAAAGTCCTATGGAGCCTGTCCCGACATGTGCCGACACTGAGAACACGACTCGGTTCCGGCCGTTGTGACGAACACTTCGGACCCGGCCTGAGCACACGACGAACCCATCCTGCGGGGACTGCGGGAGGGACGAAAGAGGCGATGGACATGGTCGGCTTGGCAGACAAGCTCCCTCGACATGGGGACACCGGCGGCGCGCCACCCTGCCACGCCCAGACCGGTGCGGTCTCGGCGCAAGGCGGTGTTGCATGACCTTTCCCATGGATGTCTCCGATCAGGGTCAGAACTATGGCGAGAACCTCCGCACAGTGGATTCGAACCCCACGACGGTGTTCACCCCGGTCGGCGACGTGCAAAACGACAGGACGATTCTCGTCGCCGAGGACGACAGCAACACCCGGCGGGCCCTCCAGCACTACCTGAAGCGATCGGGTTACGAAGTCACCGAAGCGGCCAGCGTGGACGAATCTCTGGACGCGGTCTTCACGCACCCCGCCGACCTCGTCATCCTCGACTTCGACATCGGCGGCGGGACGGCGGACGTGCTGACCAAGATCCGTCGCCGCAGCTCCGTTCCGATCATCGTCTGCTCAGGCCGGTCCTCCGAGCGCGACCGTGTCGGTCTGCTCAACCTCGGTGCCGACGACGTGCTCTCCAAGCCATACTCCTTTGCCGAGCTCGAGGCCCGGATGCGTGCGGTTCTGCGACGAGGCAGCGCCACGCCCACCACGACACTCGACCATGGCGACCTCGTCATCGATCAAGGCACTCGCAAGGTGACCGTGCGGGGCACCGAGGTGACGATGACCCGCAAGGAGTTCGACTTGCTGGCCTTCCTCGCCTCGGCCCCGGGACGAGTCTTCTCACGCGAAGACCTGCTCGAGCGGGTGTGGGGTTCCAACGGGCGCTGGCAGGGTCGGTCGACGGTCACCGAGCACATCCGCCGTGTCCGCCTCAAGATCGAAACCGACCCGGAGAACCCACTCTGGATCACCACCATCCGGGGCATCGGATACCGGTTCGCCGTGCCGAGCGCCTGACCCTCGGGCGGACCGGGACCGTGGCGCGCCACGGCGGAACCACCGCAGACCGGTTGGCAGTGGTCCTGGACGACGCTCCCGGATGACGCGCTGATCGCACATCGCGTGCGCGGAGCCTGCGGCGACGCTCCTGGCAATTGGCGTTGACGTAGGTGAAACTGGTGTCTCCGATCTCCAGGGGGACCCATCCGATGGCGAGAGATGTCGGCAGTACGCTGGTCGGGCCGGACCTCGCCGAACCCGACCGCTGGCCGCTGGTCGGCCGCTCGACCGAAATCACGCAACTGAAGGGGTCGATCAGTGGGCGGCGCGGCGCCGTCATCATCGGGCCAGCGGGGGTGGGCAAGACGACCTTGGCCATGGTCGGCATCGAGTTCGCCCGCGACCTGGGCATGTCCGTCGCTCTGGTGGCGGGAACGGAGGCCGCCCGGCCCTATGCGTTCGGAGCTTTCGCATCGCACCTCCACCGCGACTCGGACCTGGTCGGTCCCGAATCACATGCGGATCAGCTGCGGCGCTACACCCACGAGCTGCTGGACGACGCCGGACAGCGACCGCTGCTGGTCTTCGTCGACGACGCACACCTCCTCGACGACGGCTCGGCCTCCCTCGTCCACCAGCTCTCGCAGGCCGGCGCCGCCACGGTCCTGGCCTGTGTGCTGTCCTCCGGGCGCGCCGGCCAACCCGGCGCGGATCCCATGGTCGTCTTGTGGAAGGACTACGGCGCGGCGCGGATCGAACTGAGCTCGCTCGACGGAGAGGCGATCGAGGACCTCCTCCTGGCCGTGCTCGGCGGTCCCGTCGACACTGTGTCGTTGCGGCAGATCGCGGAGCGCTCGCAAGGTGACCCCCTCTTCCTCCACGAGTTGGTCATCGGCGCGCGAGAGAGTGGATCCCTGCGTGAGGAGAACGGCATCTGGCGGCTCCGTGGGGCACTCGCGCCGACGCCCCGCCTCGTCGACATGGTGACCACCCGCCTGGGCGCATTGACCGACGCGGAGCGGCATGCCCTGGAGCTCACGGCGCTCGGCGAGCCACTGGCCCAACCCGCGCTCGACCAGCTCGCAGATGCCGAAGGCATCGAAGTGCTCGAGGACAGGGGCTTCATCGCGAGTCGCATGGACGGACGCCGCTTGCAGGTGTGTCTGGCCCATCCGGTCTACGGCGACGTCGTGCGCGCCGGCATCACCCCGCGGCGCCAGCGCGCGCTGGCCCGGGAGCTTGCGGAAGCCGCCGGCGGGCGGCGCCAGGACGACACGCTCCTCCTGGCCTCGCTCCGCCTCGTCGGCGGCGAGGGGAGCTCGGAGCTCCTCATCGCCGGAGCCAAGGCCGCCCGTGATCGGCGCGACTACGAGCTGACCGAGCGCATGGCGCGCGCGGCCGTCGACAGCGGGGAGGGATTCGAAGCCCGTCTCCTGGCGTCCGAGGCGGCCCACAGAAGCGGGCGGCACGAGCAGGCCGCCCGGGAACTCGCGGCGCTGGCCGGCGGAGCCAACGAGACGAGCGAGCGAGTCCGGGTGGCCCTCGTCGCGTTCGATCTCGAGTACTTCAGGCACGGCACCGCCGACATGACCGCCATCGACGCGCTCCTGGGCACGGACCTCGAGCCGGTGTGGCACGACGAGCTTCTGGCTCGTCGCCTGTGCCTCGACGGGCTGACGCGGGGCCCCGGTGCCGTCGTCGACGCGTTGGAGCCCGTTCCCGAAACCAGTGGCGCCGCCCGCACGAGCCTGCATGTGCTTCTGGGCGCGTGCCTCACGCGCACCGGCCGCATGCACCAGGCACTTGCGTTCCTCGTCCCACCGGCCGGGCCCACCGTCCGCCAGGGCTCGACCGTTCTGTCGGAACCATGGAGCCCATTCGGGAGTCATGCGCTCGCTCTGGTCGGTCTCGGCCGCCTGAGCGAAGCCGAGGAGCTCCTCGCGGTGGCGCAGCAGGACCTGTCGGCGTCGCCGGGCTCACCGGAGAGCGCCGTCGTGGCCGCATCGCTCGCAGCGCTGCGTCTGGAACAGGGCAGGGTGCAGGCGGCATTCCTGCAGGCGACCAGCGCGGCTGCCGTCTTTCTCGACCTCGCCCTCCCCATCTCCGCCAGGTGGTGCGAGGTGTTGGCGGCCAACGCGCTCGCCCTGGCCGGCGTGGCGCCCAAGGCCAGCCAGACTCTGGCAGCGCTGGAGGCACTGGGGCTGCCGACCGACATGGAATACGAGGTGGACGTGCGCCAGGCCCGAGCCTGGGCTTCGGCGGCGGGGGGCGACATGGGGACCGCACGCAAGCAGCTCGAGGGAGCAGCGGAATTGGGCAAGGAGACGGGAGACGTCCTCGGCGCCACCAGGGCACTCCACGGACTCGCCCGGATGGGCCGGGCCCGGCAGGTCGTCGACGAACTGGGCGCGCTCGCCTCCAAAGTGGACGGCGAACTGACCGCGGCCCGCCTGGCCTATACGCAGGCCGCCGCCGACAAGGACACCCAGGCGCTCGCAGCGGCCGCCACGCGATTCGAGGACCTGGGCGCGCATCTCTATGCGGCCGAAGCATTGGGGGAAGCAGCCGTCCATCTCCGGCGCGACGGTGCCAGACGGGACGCGGCCGCCACCCAGCAGACGGCCGCTCGGCTCCTGGCCCGCTGCGAAGGCGCCGTCACCCCGTTCGTGCGCGCCATCGGCGCGCGGGCCCAGCTCACCCCGGCCGAGCTCGACACGGCGTTGCAGGCGGCGACCGGCAGCACGGACAAGCAGATAGCCGAGTTGATGAGCCTGTCGGTGCGCACGGTGGAGAACCGTCTACACCGCGCCTACCAGAAGCTCGGGATCTCCCATCGGCGCGAGCTGGCCGAGGCGCTGCGGGACCTGCCCGGCACCTGATCTCCCCGGGTTCTCAGTGCGCCGCACTCCAGGCGGCCCACCCGGCCAGGGCAACCAGGATGACCGCGGTGACGATCCGGATCGTCGCGATGTTGACGAGCCGGAGCAGGCTCTGGCCGCTCACCACGGCGAGGCCCGCCACGGCCCACAGAGCGAGCGTCGCACCCACGCCGACGGAGAGCGGGTCGTGATAGTGGGCGGCGAGGTTTGCAGTCAGGATCTGGGTGAGGTCGCCCCATTCGGCGAGGAAGATCACAAGAAAGGCCGTGACGGCGATGCGGCGGTGCGACGCCACCTCTCGCTCCACGATCTCTTCGTCCCTGCGCTCCTTGGCCGCCTCGCGGAGGGCGAGCGCGGCGCCGACGAGGAACATGCCGGCGACGACGGCATCG
This sequence comes from uncultured Acidimicrobiaceae bacterium, assembly GCA_963753115.1. Classification (GTDB taxonomy): domain Bacteria; phylum Actinomycetota; class Acidimicrobiia; order Acidimicrobiales; family RAAP-2; genus Bog-473. The sequence goes on along the minus strand of CAVWBB010000029.1, from coordinate 64,452 downwards.
AGCACCTGATGGGGCAGCAGGTGGAAGAGCGCGACGCCGATGGTGACGGCGATGACCACATGCACCAGAAAGCCGGCGGCGGCACCGAGCCACACGATGGCCGGGCGGCCCCGCGTCGACAACACGAGAGACGCGAACATGGTCTTGTCCGGGAGCTCGCCAATGAAGATGATGGGGAAGACGGCGAAGATGACGGCAAACTGCACGGCGCCCTTTCTGTTGGAGCCGAACGTAGCGTGTCGGGCTTCGCACCCTGCTTCAGGCGCCCCGGGCAGCCATGGCACGCCGAGAACGACGGCCGCCGACATCCCCGGTGCCGACGGCGGGGCCAGCGGCGGGGCCAACGGCTTCGAAGCAGGACCGACTAGCGCGCCTGGTCGAGGAGGGACTGCCCGGTCATGGTGAAGACCGTCTCGTCGTCGCACTGGCGCCAGAGGTCGAGCAGCTCGAGCGACACGGGGTCGCAGCCGTAGCGCATCGGCCCGGTCGAGTCGAGGATCGCGTCGACGATCAACCCTGCTGCGTGCTGCGGATCCACCACTCGAGGGTCGGCATGTTCGCGACGCAGCGACGCCGCCACGCCGGCCAGGGCGCTGTAGTGCTCGAAGCGGTTGGCATCCTGCTCCCCCGTACTCAGGCGGAACATGTCCGTGTCGATGGGCCCGGGAAGGATCTCGACCACCCGGATGCCGAACGGGGCCACCTCCACCCGCAGGCTGTCACCGAACGCGGAGACTGCCGCCTTCGACGCCCGGTAGGCAGAGAAGAAGGGCACGGCGGCGATGATGGACGAGGAGGTGATGGTGCACACCACCGCTGGCTGGTTCGCCCGCAGGATCGGGATGGCAGCCGACGTCAGGGCGACCACGCCGAAGACGTTGGTCTCGAACATACGGCGCCAATCCTCGATGTTGGCATGCTCGACCGGGAGGTAGTCGGTGTCGATGCCCGCATTGTTCACGAGCACCCGTAGGTCCCCAGGGAAGGTCAAAGGTCGACGGGTCGGTGACGTCGAGGCGGCGCACTCGGAGCTGTCCCTCGGCCTCTGCGGCCATGGTGGCCCCTGCGGCGGGGTCCCGCATGGTGGCCACCGTGTCGAAGCCGCGGCGGGCCAACTCGAAGGCAATGGCCCTGCCGATACCCCGGCTGGCTCCCGTCACCAATGCAGATCCCTGAGTGTCCATGCGCCGATTCTTCCTCATCGGCGGACCTGGCCGGTAGCGTGCCGCGTATGGGCCTCTACGGCGAGCACGTGGTTCCCCGCCTGGTCGACCTGGCCTGTGGCTCGGCGGGATTCGACCGCTGGCGCGCCAGGGCGACCGAGGGATTGGCCGGCCGCGTCGTCGAGATCGGCTTCGGGTCGGGGCACAACGTGCCTCACTACCCGACGGACGTCGACGTGGTCTTCGCCGTCGAACCGGCCCCCTTGGCCCGGCGACTGGCCGAGCGTCGCATTGCGGCCTCGCCGGTGCCCGTTGCGCACGTCGGCCTCGACGGGCAGCAGATCCCGCTGGGTGACGCCTCCTGCGACGCCGCGCTCTGCACGTTCACTCTGTGCACGGTGCCCCACCCCGAGCAGGCCCTGTCCGAGCTGCGGCGCGTGGTGCGGCCAGGCGGCACCCTCCACTTTTTCGAACACGGGCTGTCTCCGGACCCAGGCGTCGCCACGTGGCAGCGACGTCTGGAGCCCTGGCAACGCCGCCTCGCCGGTGGGTGCCACCTCACCCGCGATCCGACGGCGCTGGTCGAACGGGCCGGATTCGTCATGGAACAGAACGAGCAGCGTTACGTGCGCGGCCCGAAGCCCTGGTCTTGGGTCACCCTCGGCGTCGCCGCCAGACCGATGCGCTGACCCCGAGGGGCGGCGGGCCGGCGCCGGCCACCGGCTCAGAGATCGAACGCTGTCGGGTGGCGTGGTTCGTACAGCAGCATTCCCCCCGCGCCGGGGACGTCGATGGCGATGGTGCGGCCGAAGCCGCGCGTCTCGATACCTCCGGCGAACCGCGCGCCCTTTGCCGTCAGCGCAACGACCGTCGCCTCGATGTCGTCACAGACCAGCGAGATCTCGTGGTGCTCGGCCCCGCCCTCGGTCGGGTGGACGCCGAGCTCCGATGGACCTGTGCCGAAGATCAGCCACCCGTCGTGTGCATCGACGTGTGGCCACTCGAGCACGTCGCGGAAGAAGGCACGAGCCGCCTCGGCATCGTCGGCGTGGACGAGCATGTGGACACCGGTGATCACCTCGCCGATTGTACGCGGCTGCACCGAGACGGCCACTGAGGGCGCCGCGGCTAGGCGCGTCTCCGCTCCTCGCCCGCCGGCGCCTCCTGAATGTGGCCGAGCTGGTGCCGCAGGCAGGCGTCGAGGCCGGCGTGGCGGAACACGTGGCCGGACGCCGCCAGCCGGCTCGGGACGACCCGTTGGCTCGCCTGCACGATTTCGCGGGCGCCCTCGGCGCCCAGGAGCAGGCGCGGACCGAACGGCGGGACCGTGAAGATGGCGGGACGGCGCAGGACCCGGGCGAGCGTGGTGGCGTAGTCCTTGTTGGTCACGGGCCCGGGCGCCACTGCGTTGAGCGGACCCGCGATCTCGTCGTCGGCGAGGGCGCTCCCGAAGACGTCGAGCAGGTCGTCAAGGCCGATCCACGAAACCCATTGCGACCCCGGCGCGAGAGGACCGCCGAGTCCGACCGAGAACAGGGGGCGGAGCAGCTTCAGGCTGGCCCCACGGGCGGACTGGACGATGCCGGTCCGCACGTGGACCACCCGCACGCCGGCCGCGGCGGCGGGTTGCGCCGCCGCCTCCCAGTCCTCAACGAGCTCGGCCAGGAAGCCCGTCCCTCGGGCGCTGTCCTCGGTGAGCTCCTCGTCCCCCCGGTCCGACCCGTAGTACCCGATGGCCGACGCGCAGACGAGGACGCGGTGGCCGTCGGGCATGGCCGCCATCACGCGGGCCAGCGCAGCGGTGGGCCCGACCCGGCTCTCGCGCACGAGCCGCTTGTGGGCGTCGGAGAACCGACCCGCGATGGAGGCACCGGCGAGATGCACGACCGCGTCGACACCCTCGAAGGCCCGCGGGTCCGGACGCCCGGGATCCCAGGCGCGCTCGAGCGGACCGACGGGGGCGCGCCGCACCAGGCGAACGACGCGGTGCCCCCCGGTCGACAGATACGCGCACAGGGCCGAACCGACGAGACCGGAGGATCCCGTGACTGCAACGGTGAGCGACCGGCCAGCACGTCGGTGGGCGGCAAGGTCGCCGGCGAGCTGGTGGTGCCGGTAGCGGAACGTCTGCAAGAGGAAGGAGCCCGGCACGGGTGTCTCGACGTGGTCGGTCACCTTGGTGGCCCCGTCGTCGAGCGCCGCGAAGGAGTGTGTGTGGCGCCAGTGCAACGGGAGCGACACCAATTCGTCCACGAACTGCCGGGGCGGGTCGTCACCGGAATGCTGGGCCACCCAGCGCACGTGGCCCGGGAGCCGGAGAACGGCCTGCCCATCTTCCAGGGAGAGCGACTCTTGCGCGACCTTGATCGGCTGCCAGGGTGGCAAGAGGCGCTGCAACGCCCCGGGTCGCTCGTGCCAGGCGAAGACCTCGGCCACCGGAGCGTCGATGATGCTCGTGTAGTCCAACCCCATTTGGTGCTCCCGTCCCAGCACACCACCCTGGCGGGGACGCGCTGTGGTGGCGTGTGTTGCAGGATAAGGCCGAACTCAGCGGAAGGATCCCCCCATGGACACACTGCAGGTCGACCAGCCGCACGACGGCGTCACCCGGATCACCCTGCATCGCCCGGAGCGGTTGAATGCCATGAACGCGGCGCTGATCGCCGACCTCCACGACGCCCTTGCCGTTGTCGCCGTGGACCGGGCCTGCCGGGTTGTCGTGCTCACGGGAGCCGGGCGCGGGTTCTGCGCGGGACTCGACCTGGCGGGTTACGGCGCGGCACCACGGTCCGAACAGCTCGACCGGGTGGGGGCGACGTTCGCCACGCAGACAGATATCGCCGCACTCGTCCCCCGCCTCCGCGGGCTCCCCCAGCCGGTGATCGCCGCCGTGAACGGTCCGGCGGCCGGAGGCGGCCTCGCGCTGGCCCTGGCCAGCGACATCCGTATCGCCGGTGCCGCGGCGCGCTTCAACGTGGCCTTCGTCCGCCTGGGACTGTCAGGCTGCGACATCGGGGTGAGCTGGCTCCTGCCCCGGTTGATCGGCGCGTCCCGAGCATGGGAGCTGATGCTCACCGGCCGCCTGATCGACGCCGCCGAAGCCGACCGTATCGGCCTCGTCCTGCGGGTGGTGCCCGACGAGGAGTTGCAGAGTGCTGCGCTCCAGACGGCCGCGCTCATCGCGGCCAATGCCCCCTGGGGAGTTCGCATGACCAAGGAGGTCATGTGGTCACAGCTCGAAGTGGGCTCCCTCCAGGCGGGCATCGACCTCGAGAACCGGACCCAGGTCCTGTCCTCCATGACCAACGACATGCAGGAAGCGGTCGCCGCGTTCTTGGAGAAGCGTCCGCCTCGCTACGGAAGTTCCGCCGGTCCGCAGCCGTAGTCCGGATCGCTTCGTGCCGCCGCAGCGCGCCGACGACCTGATCCCGGAACTGCCGTCCTCCTGGCTACGTTTGGACGTCTGATGCGTCCCCTCCGCCCGACGCGCGCACCAGCAAGACGGACCGTCCTGTCGTCAGCCGTGGGCGTGGCGCTGGCCCTCCTGCTGGCCAGCTGTTCGGCCGGTGGGCAATCAGGGGGCGGGCAAGTGGAACCGGCGCGGTCGGCGGCGCCCGTGCCGGACTACCCAGAGACCTGCGCGCCGGTCGGCGCCGACACCACTGGACCGTGCCTGCGCGTCACCCTGGACGCCATCGATGTTGCCCGTGCCAAGGAGGGCCTGCGCCCCATGGCGCTCCCGGCCGATTTCTCGCACCTGACGATCCCTGAGCAACTCTTCGTCGCCGTCGATCGCGAACGGGTCGACCGGGGCCTGGCCCCGTTCGCCGGCCTCGCCACAGCCCTCGACGCCGGTGCGCAACAGGGCGCCGACGCAGCGCGCCTCCCGCCGCGACCCGGCCCGGAGTATGGCTCGGTGACGACCGAATGGATCGGCGACGTCGACAACGGGCTCGATGCGGACTTCCAATGGCTCTACAACGACGGACCCGACAGCGGCGTACCCGGCTGCTCCGGCAACCGGACGTCGGGCTGCTGGGCGGACCGCAACATCGTCCTGGCGCGCCTCGGGACGCAGCACCTCGTCATGGGTGCCGCCTTCGACCCGACCGGGGACAGGTCGAGTGTGGATCAGGGAGGATCCTCACTGGCGGCGACCCTCGCCACCGCCGCCCGTGTCCCCCACTACAGCTACACCTGGAAGGAAGCCCAGGCGTCCATGTCCGACGGAAGGCTCCGGCCGCTGCGGGCCATCCCGTCGTCGGAGTCCGACACCGGCATTGAGGACCCGAGACACAACGTGGCGCCGGTACCCGACTACACCCGGGTGTGTCGCGCCGGGACCGACGACTCGCCGGCCTGCATCGGTGCCGTGCTGGCGGCCGTCAACCACGCGCATGCGGGAGAGCGCATCCGGCCCATGGTGCTGCCGAACGGATTCGCGTCGATGAGCATTTCGGACCAGCTCTTCGTCGCCGTCAATCTCGAGAGGGTTGACCGCGGACTGCCCGCCTTCGGCGGCCTCACGACCGCGCTGGATCGGAACGCGCAGAAGGGGGCAGACGATGCCAACGACCCGCCCGACCCGGGGCGGGCCTACGCCCTCGACGACGCGGAGTGGGCGGGAGGGTCCTCCAACGGCCTCGACGCGGTCTACGGATGGATGTACGACGACGGGTTCGACAGCGGCAACCTGGACTGCCTGCATCGTGGTGCAGCCGGGTGCTGGGGGCACCGGAAGGGCATCCTCGACGACTTCGGTTCCGGCCCCAACCTGGTGATGGGAGCCGCCTTCGACATGGTCGGCGACACGCACAAGGGGGACACCCGAGGCACGTCGATGGCGGTGACGCTCGCCGTCGCCAGCCTGCCGGCCCACGCGTTCACCTACAGCTGGGCCCAGGTGGTCGCCGCCATGCCACCGGGAGGGGCCTGACCGGCGGCTCTACTCTGGCGGACATGGCAGGACAGATCTACGTGAACCCGGCGTGCTCGAAGTGCCGCACCGCACTGTCGATCCTCCAGGAGCGCAACGTGCAGGCCGACGAGGTGCGCTATCTCGACGAACCTCCCACCGTCGCCGAGCTCCAGGACCTGATGCAACGGCTCGGCATTGCGGACCCGCGCCTGATGATGCGGACCGGGGAGTCGGTCTACAGCGAGTTGGCGCTCGGGGACTCCGAGGGCGTCGCGCTCCTGGAGGCCATCGCGCACCATCCCATCCTGTTGGAGCGGCCCATCTTCGTCGTCGGGGAGCGGGCCGTCATCGCCCGGCCGCCCGAAAGGATTCTCGAGCTCCTCTGAGCTGCTCCCGAGCCTGCGCGGCACTCCCTCGTTAGGGTGTGCGCCACGCAGCGCGGAAGAAAACGGGGTGGACGGTGACCGCTTCTCTGGTGTTCTACGGGATCCTCGGGATCGCGAGCACGGTGGCCGCATTCGCGGCCAACCGGCGACTCTTCAGCGGAGGCGCCGCCGGTCACGTCTCGCTCCTGGAGGGCGTCTACTACGTCGTCGGCGTGTGCTCGCTGCTGCTCGGCTGGTATTTCAACGTGCGCTACGTCCATCTCTACGGCCACCGGGCCAGCTACATCAACTACGTCAAGATGCTGTTCACCAACTGGGCCTCGGACTCCGCCGCCCAGGACTACACAATTGTGAACCTGGTCCTGTTGCCGCTGTGGACGATCACGGAGGGCATGCGACGGGGACTCAAGTGGTCCTGGATCTTCTTCGTGATGAGCCTCTTCACGAGCCTGGCCTTCTCGGTGGCGTTCTTCCTGGCGTTCATGGAGCGCCAGCTGCGCTACAACCGGTCGCTCGCCGCGTCCAGCACGGCGTAGCCGCAGTTGTAACCGGGAATGAACGTGACGCCGGGGCCGCCATGGCACCCGGCGCCGCACAGATACAGCCCCTCGACGGGCACGGGCGCGTCAGGCCATCCCGTCGGCCCGGGCCGGAAGGGGCCCATGAACTCGGGCTGGAGGAGCCCGTGCGTGAAGTCACCGCCGGCACACCCGAACATCAACTCATAGGTGTACGCGGGATAGTTCAGCTGTCGTTCGATGAGGTCCGGGAAGTTCGGGGCCGCGGCGGCGATCTTGGCCACGATCCGCTCGGCCATCTCGTCACGCAGGCGACCCTGCGTCTCCCGATCACCGATCGGCAGGTAGAAGGCGAAGCTGCTGGCGGCGTGCATGCCCTCCGGGGCGAGGCTCGGGTCGTCGAGTGACGGGATCTGCAGGTTGAAGCTCGGGGACGAGGGCACCTCTCCCCGCACGCAGCCTTCGAAGTCGCGCTGCATCTGCTCAGCCGTCCCGAAGAAGGTGACGTTGCGCCCCAGTGCGGTGTCGTTCAGGGCCTCGTACGGCGCGCGGTACTCGGGCAGACCCCGCAGCGCGAAGTGGGCTTGAAAGTAGGCGGCACGATGGTCGATGGCGTCGACCCGGCGGACGAAGGCCTCGGGGAGGTCACCGGGGTCGAGCAGGCTGGTGAAGGTCGTGGTCGGGTCGAGGTTGGACACGACCACGGGAGCGGTCGCCACCTCGCCCTCCCCCAGCTCGACGCCCTGCACCACGCCACCCTCGACGATGATGCGGGACACCTTGACGTGACGACGGAGCTCGCCCCCGTTCCGCTCGAACAGCCCGGCCAGATGGTCGGCGATGGTGCCGAGGCCGCCGCGCACCTTCGACATCGTCGCCGTCCCCGGCGACGCCAGCGCAAAGGCGAGGCAGAGCGCGCTCCCAGGGGAGAATGGCCCCCGGAAGGTGGAGTTGACGGCGAGGAACGCCAGCATGCTGCGCACCGGCGCATGCTTGGTCCGGTCGGGCAGGAAGCGGTCGACGACGTCCATCACGCTGCCGAACATGGCGGTCCGGATGGCCTCGCGCTCGGTCTCGTTGGCTGCACAGCCCCACATCTCGTCCAGTGACTTCGGCGGCGTCCGCACGTCGAAGCGACCGATGGCCCGTGCCGGAGCCTCCGCCCACGCCGCCACCTCGGCCATCCCGAGCACCGCTTCGATGCCGATCGTCTCGCCGAGGTGCTCCAGGAGCCGCTCGGGATCCGAATACAGCAGGATCGGCGGCTGGCCGTCCTCGCTGATGCTCGCCGACTGGACCTCTGGCTCGTAGATGGGACAGGCCCCGAGCTCGAGGTCCTCGAAGATCTGGTTCGGCACGGGGAATTGGATCGAGCCGGCCAATTCGAAGCGGTAGCCGCGGATGAGCTCGGTGGTCGAGGCCATGCCCCCAATGAAGTGGTTCTTCTCCAGGCACAGGACCCGCAGGCCACCGCGAGCCATGACTGTCGCGGCGGTCAGGCCGTTGTGACCTGCCCCGATGACAATGGCGTCGTAGTCCGTCATTGACGGGACTGTAGCGATCTCGGGCCGGGCCGGCTCGTGCGACGGGGAGGAGGGTGCCCTTCGCCGGTCGATTTCGGCTCTCCAGCGCCGAGCCGATGATTAGGCACGACGCCGTTTGGCAATGCTCCTCTCCGAACAGAAGGAGGGACCATGAGCGAAGGAACCAACGGGTCGGGCGAGGCAGGCGGGGACGTGGAGGAGGCGACGAAGGCCGAGGAAGCACGGGAGGCCACCGCCGCCCACACGGCGGACCGGGCGCCGACGCCGGACGAGGAGGCCGCGGCCGAGCGCAACACCCTGGAGCCCGGGGTCGCCGAGCACGAGCGGGAGATGGGGAAGATCGGCGCCGAGGTCAGGGGCGAAGGCGAAATCGAATGAGGAGCTGTTAGCCCGCTCCCCTGATGTGCCGGCGGAGGTCGGCCGAGTGGTCTCCACCCCGCACCCGCTCCAACGAGCTCGCGGCGTCCTCCGGGCTCATCGTCCCGGCCGCCACGGCGGCATCGGTATGGGCCTGCGCATGGCGCGCCCGGATGGACGCCATGGCGGCATCGAATTCGGCCGTCCCCGCGGCGGCGCGCAGCTGCGCGGCCTCGTCCGGGGTGATCCGCCCGGATGCCACCATCCGGTCCAGTCGCTCAAGAATGCGTTCCGGTTGCATGGCTCTGCCTGCCCTCCCGTCTCGTCTGACCCGCTCTGGTCCGATCGGCCTCGAAGCGCTCCGCACAGCGGTCGGAGCAGAAGTAGTGCCGCTCCCCGGCGTGGTCGACGGATGCCGGCGCCTGCGCCGTCTCCACCTGCATGCCGCACACGGGGTCGCGCGCGTAGCGGCCACCGGCGCCGAGGCGCACCCGGTTCCGGTAGATCCAGTACAGGACGCCGAACAACACCAGGAAGATCACGTTGAGATACGTCGTGTAGTTCCAGGAGAAATGGGCCGGGGCCACAGTGGTGGGCCGCATGGTCGGCACCAGGCCGGCGGCACTGAACAGCAGCTCGGTGATGAGGCCTGCGGTCGACATGAGAGCCCAGAACACGGCGAGCATCCGGAGCATCAACCGAGTCCCGTAATACCGGCGGTAGATGAGCAGGAGCGGGAATGCGATCAGGTCGGCGAAGATGAACGCGATCACGCCACCGAAGGAGATGCCCCCGCTCCACAGCGCGGCCGCCAGGGGCACATTGCCGATGGAGCAGACGAAGCTGATGATGGCGATGAACGGGCCCACGATGGCGTTCTCGACACTCGTCCAGAACCCGTGCCCGGTGATGAAGACCGCCTGCCAGACCGACGTGGGCACCAACACCGCCAGGAACCCGGCGACGGTGTAGCCGACGATCAACTCGCGCCGCAGCATGGTGAGGTCGGACATGGTGTACGTCGCGCTGTCGGCCCAGCCGGCGATGGAGCGCACCCGAACCCGCAGGGGGATCCGATCCCCGTCCCCATCCCCATCCCCGGCGACGGGGTCGTGCTGGTGTTCGGGCCCGTCCTCCGCCGCGTGCAGGCGTGCGCGGGCCTGCTCCACTTGGCGGCCGCGCAACCACAGCGCCCCCAAGGTGGACAGGAGACCGATCATGATGAAGCCCCCGACGAACTCGCTGACGGCGAACTGCCAGCCCATCAGCACAATGAGGACGATCCCGAGCTCGATGACGAGGTTGGTGGAGGCGAACATGAAGACCATGGCAGCGATGTAGTCGGCGCCCTTGACGAAGAGCGATTTGGCCATGGCGGACGCGGCGTAGGAGCACGAGGACGAGACCATCCCGTAGCCCGACGCCCGGAGCACGGCGCGCGGCCGGTGGTCGCCGAGCCGCTCCCGCATGGCGTCGCGGCTGACGAAGGCCTGCACGGCGCCGGCCAGGCCGAAACCCAGCACGAGAGGCCAGAGCGTCTCCCAGAACATGAAGAAGCCCTCGCGCAGTGATCGTCCGATGTCCACCAGGACGGTGGCCGTCGCCAGCATTGCGGTCAGGAGCGAACGAGCCGGCCGATGGCCGCCGAGGCCTCGTTCAGCTTCTCGGTCGCTTCGTCCCCACCTTGGCGCACCGCGTCGGACACGCAATGGGCGAGGTGGTCGTCGAGCAGCTCGAGCGCCACCGCCTGGAGGGCCTTGGTGGCCGCCGAGACCTGCTCCAAGATGTCGATGCAGTAGCGGTCTTCCTCGACCATGCGCTGCAGACCCCTGACCTGGCCCTCCACCCTCCGCAGACGTTTCTGCAGTGCGTCCTTGCTGTCGATGTATCCCGGGCGCATGGTCCTCCGATCGCCGTACCCAATACCCCTATAGGGTATCAGCCTGGCGGCGGATGCGGTCCGCCTCGGGGTTCCTCGTCAGTGGCCCAGGATCCCGAGCCCCTCGTCGCGGACGCCCTTGGCGCGGGCGTCGGCAAAGTGCTCCAACCACTCCTTGATCTCCTCGCTCCCGGTCTCGTCAGCCCAGCGCCGCGGCATGGCCGGGAACGCGTAGTCGGGAGGGAGTGGGGGCGGCGGCGTCTCGTCGGCCCGCCGTTCCAGCGCGGCCGCGATCGCCGGCGCACAACGCGCCGCCTTCGCCCGCACCTGGGCCGCGTCGCGATCCCTGAAGGCCGGGAGCACCTCACGGCCGAACAGCTCGAGCGACTCGCAGATGTGCTCGTGACGGTTCTTGCCTGCCTGCAGCACGAAGATGACCTGGTCGACGCCCGCCTCCTCGAACCGCTCGAGGTACGCCCGGACCTGCTGCGGCGTCCCGGTCGCCCCCCGCAGCCCGGTGCGGTCGCCGCCGGCCAACTTGGCCCCGAGGCGCTCCTGGCGCAGTGCCGTCTCGATCTCCGGTGCATAGCCCTTCTCGCCCCGGCGCTCCAGGTACTCGCTCCAGACGTCGGTCGAGCCGGGCCGGTGTTCCCCGAAGACGTAGTAGTGCCCGAGCGAGTAGCCGAAGAAGTTCCCTCCCTCCAGGCCGCGGTCGAGCGCCACCTTCTCCTCGGGGTGGCACATCATCTGGGTGACGCACGCGATGTTCGGATTCACCGCCAGCCCGACAGGGACGCAGCGATCAGCCAGGGTCTGCTCGTAGTCGGCCACCCACTTCTGCGCTTCCTCCGGATCGATGAACGCGAACGTGAGCGCGCCGATTCCCTTCTCTGCCGCCAGCAGGATGGTGTCGCGTCGGGAGCACGCGACCCAGAGAGGCGGATGCGGACGCTGCATCGGCTTCGGGACGACATTGCGCGGCGGCATCTGCACGAAGCGACCGTCGACGCCGGTGAACGGCGTCTCGGTCATACAGCGGAGCGTGACCTGCAACCCTTCGAGCCACGCCTCGCGCTTGGTCGCCGGATCGACCTGGAAGCCCCCCAGTTCGGCCTCCGAGCCCGACTCCCCGGAGCCGAACTCCACACGTCCACCCGAGAGCAGGTCGAGCGTCGCCACCCGCTCGGCCGTCCGCGCCGGGTGGTTGTAGCCCGGTGCGGTCTGGATGATCCCGTGACCGAGCCTGATGTCCTTGGTTCGTTGGCTGCACGCGCCGAGGAACACCTCGGGCGCCGAGGAATGGCTGTATTCCTCCAGGAAGTGATGCTCGACCTCCCAGACCACGTCGAAGCCGAGGCGGTCGGCCAGTTCGACCTGCTCCAGTGCGTCCTGCAGGAGGCGGTACTCGGAGTCTTCCTCCCACGGGCGGGGGAGCTGGTGTTCGTAGAAGACCCCGAACTTCATGCGGCTCCGAGCGAGTGGAACTCGGCCAGGATGTCCGACCCGTTCGTTCGCTGGGCGCACCAGAACTCCACCTCGGCCAGTGCCCCGCGCCGGCCCTCTTCTCGCACCGGGCCGAGGCTGTGGGCGAGCAGCGGCTCCCAGATCCTGCTGATCATGTCGCTGCCGGCGTGGAGCTGTCCCCCTTCACCCCGCCACGTCCGGTCGCGCATCTCGGTGAGCGCGGCCCGCAGGTAGCCGACGTGCGGCGACTCGTCGGCCCGGATGTAGCCCACGAGCCGGGCGGCCTCGCCGTCGCCCGCCACGAGCTCAGTGTCGGACATCCATTCCTCAGCCCAGGCGAAGGTGTGGAAGGCGGAGATCTCTATGAAGAGGACGCGAACCATCAGCGAGACCATCACTTCGAGCTCGTGCGGGATGTCGTCCGGGAGCAGTCGGGCGGCGGCGGCCGAGCTGCTGGGACCGAATCCCATCCGGGCCAGCATCGCTTCGATGTCGAGCTCCTCGCACGACCGCTCGAAGGCGATGTCGCGGGCGGCGAACCACATGTCCTTGTGGCCCGCCTCCACGTCCCAGCCCGCTTCGTCGCGGCCATGCGCCTCGAAGAGCCCGCGGCCGAGGTGGTCGATGGCCGTCCCTCCGATGTCCTCGACGAAGTGCCGCTGCAGGTTCTTGGGCTGCAGCAGGCGGATGTTGGCGCCGTAACCCTCGACCGTCCCGATCCGCGTCAGGGTCGCCATCAACGGCTCGGGAACACCGGCCCGGATGAGGAAACGCGCCTGCTCGACGTTGGGAAAGGAGCGCTCCCACCATTCCAACGGGACGTCGATCAGCTCACTCGAGAAACGTTCGCTGTTCTGCGCGGCCCAGGAGGCGATGGCCGGCAGCCGGAACCTGGTCCGCGGCGAGACGTAGCGGCCGTCCTCGTCGAAGCCGCCGTGGCAGCGGACGCCCCCGGCGACGAGCGGCTCGGCGACCGTGAGGTCGGCCAGGAGCTCCTTCTCGGTGAACTCGACCTGCGCCGTGCCCATGGCTGCACCCTCCCGCATCATCTTGGCTGTAACTCTCCGGTATATACTTACGTGTATACAGACCGAGAGCAAGCTGCTACCCCGAGCCGAGCGGCGGGCCGCCATCCTGCACAGTGCGGCCCTGGCATTCGCCGCGTCGGGCTTCGCGGAGACGTCCATGGATGACGTGGCCGCCGCCTGCGGCGTGACCAAGCTGATCGTCTACCGGCACTTCGGGTCGAAGGAGGAGCTCTACCGCGAGATCCTCCAGCAGGTCTTCGAGGAACTCGGTGTGGAGTTGCGTGCGGAGCTGGCGATGCCGACGCACAACGGCCTCGGGCCCCGGACGCTCCTCACGGTGGCCCGGGACGATCCTGCCGCCTTCACCCTGTTGTGGCGCCATGCGGCCCGCGAGCCGCAATTCGCGGCATACGCCGCCGATCTGCGCTCGGTGGCGGTTTCGGTCGTGCGTCAGCTCAGCGAGCTCGACACGGGCGACGAGCTCCTCGACGCCTGGCACTCCGAGGCCCTGTTCGGCTGGCTGGTCGAGACGACGCTCACCTGGCTGCAGCGGGGAGATCCGGCACGCGACGACGAGTTCGTGGAACAGACGTCGGCGGGATTCAGGGCATTGCGCACGACCCTCACCCAGGGCGCCGCGGTGGTGTGACGCGGACGGGTGCGCGCCGTCAGCCGCTGACGGAGGCATCGGCGTCGACCTGCACCGCCAGGCTCGGTGCCGCCCGCATGCGATTGCGCCCGGCTGACTTGGCCAGGAAGAGCGCCTCGTCCGCTTGCTCAATGACGTCGAGTGGCGAGAGCGGGGAGCCAGGCGTCCAGCACGAGACGCCGCCGCTCAAGGTGACGAGCGACGGTGAGGACGGCCGGGCGGCGTGCGAGATCTCCGCCTCGACGAGCGTCTGGCGGATGCGTTCCCCGGTGACGAAAATCGAATTGGTCGGCTCACAATCGGGCATCAGCAGAAGGAACTCCTCGCCCCCGTAGCGGTAGGCGCACTCCCCCGCCCGCACCACCAGATCGATGCACGCCGCCACCCGGCGCAGCGTCTCGTCGCCCGCAATGTGCCCGTAGTGGTCGTTGTAGAACTTGAAGTGGTCGATGTCGAAGAGCGCCACCCCGTACGGGCGACCGAGCCGCACCGCCCGAGCGTGGGTGCGCGCCAGGTCCTCCTCCATGCGCCGGCGGTTCCCGAGGCCAGTCAGATCGTCGGTCAAGGACCGCTCGAGCAATTCGAAATTGGCGCGCTCCAGCTCGGCCTGGGTCTGCGCCAGCTTGGAGTGCAGCCCCGTCACGCGCTCGGCCGCCACGAGGCGGGTCTGCACCGCGAACGAATCCACCGGTTTGGTGAGATAGTCGTCCGCCCCGGCACCCATGCCTTCGAGGATGTGCTCGGGATGGTCGAGCCCCGTCGTCAGCACGATGTAGATGTAGCTGTCACCTGGTTCGCCCCGCACGCGGCGGCACAACTCCGGACCGTCGAGTCCGGGCATCATCCAGTCCGTGAGCAGGACGTCGATCCCGCCGGACGACAGCACCTCCCATGCACCCGAGCCGTCCTCGGCAACCACACACTCGTGCCCGAGCCGCGACACGATCGCCTTGAGCAGCAGCAGGCTCGTGGGATCGTCGTCGACGATGAGGACGCGCACTCAGGCCCTCGCCGTCATGCCTTCGAGGGCGGCTCGCACCCGGGCCAGCTCTGTGTCGAACTGCTCCATCAGGACTGCGGCATCGTGGAGCTGCGCCTGCCGCGCCCGTGTCTCCAGACCGGCACAGACGTCCGCCAGTCCGCTGGCTCCCACGTTGGCACTGGCTCCTTTCAATGTGTGCGCCGTGCGCTCGAGCGCACGGCGATCACCTGCGCTGAGCAGGCGCTCCAGCTCTTCGGAGCCACGGGCGCTCATGGTGAGGTACTCGGCGACGATTTCGGCGAGCGCCTCGCCCTGCCCGTCGTCGAGGCTCAGGAGCAGCGCTATCTGAGAGCGGTCCAACGGATCGTCGGCCCCGTCGAGCCCTCGAGCCCGTCGACCGCGTCGGCCTGGTCGGCCCCTCGCCCCCCGACTTGTCCCGGCCGGCCGAGCCGGGTCTCTGCTTGGTGACCCAGCGATCCAGGACGGCCGAGACCACCTCGAGCCGGACCGGTTTGGTGACGAAGTCATCCATACCCGCGCGCATGCACCGCTCACGATCGCCATCCATGGCCGCGGCGGTCATGGCGATGATCGGGACCCTGCCCACATCAGAGCACTCTTCGAGAGAGCGGATAGCTCCGGTGGCCTCGAACCCGTCCATCTCGGGCATCTGGCAGTCCATGAGGACGGCGTCGTAGTGGCTCGACCTGTAGGCGGCGACCGCCTCGAGCCCGTTGTTGGCGATGGTGTACTCATAGCCCAGGTTTTGCAACACCTTGGAGCCGACGAGCTGGTTCACCTTGTTGTCCTCCACGAGCAGGATCTTTCCGCTTCCTTCCGGCAGCGCAGTCGGGGCTGTCGCCGGCAGCTCAATGGTCCGGTGCACAAGGCCGGCGTCGAGGCTCGTCACCAGGCAGTCGAACAGGTCCGACGACCGCACCGGCTTCGTCAGGCTGGCGGCGAAGCCACTGAGATGCGACTCGGCTGCCTCCGAGTGGTATCCCGATGAACTCAACAAGAAGAGCATGGTCGGAGCGGTCGCCGTGTCCGCCTTCAGCCGACGCGCCAGTTCGATGCCGTCTATACCGGGCATGTTCAGATCGATGATGCCGAGGTCGAAGACACGCCCGTCGCGTGCGGCCGCGACTGCGAGCTCGAGGGCCTGGTAGCCGTCGGCCGCTTCGACGGCTTCGACGCCCCAGGAAAGCAGCTGCTGGCGGAGGATGCGGCGATTGGTCGCGTTGTCGTCGACGACCATGGCCCGCTGACCCGAAAGCGTGCGGGGATCCGCCTTCCGCACGGGTGTCGTCGCGTTCTCGGCCCGGCGCAAGGACAGCTCGAACCAGAACGTCGAACCCTGTCCGGGCGCGCTCGTCAGCCCGAGCTTTCCTCCCATGAGCTCCACGAGCTGGCGGCTGATTGTCAGTCCGAGGCCGGTGCCACCGAATCGGCGCGTGGTCGAGGAGTCCGCCTGCGCGAACGCGGTGAAGAGGTGTTCCTGCTCATCCTCCGCGATGCCGATGCCCGTGTCGACCACGTCGAAGTGGAGAGCGACACGCTCGGTGTTCTGGTGGAGGACCGTCACCCGGATGACCACCTCGCCCTCGGCGGTGAACTTGACCGCGTTCGCACCGAAGTTGAGCAGGACCTGCCGGATCCGCGTCCCGTCCCCGAGCAGGGTGTCCGGGATGTCAGGTTCGGTGTCGATCAGGAGTTCCACGCCCTTTGCATGGGCCATCCCAGCCAGAATCCGGCCCACGTCGCCGACGACATCGGCGATGTGGAGCGCGGATTCTTCGATATCGAGCTTGCCCGCCTCGATCTTCGAGAAGTCCAAGATGTCGTTGACGATGACGAGAAGGCTCTCGGCCGACACCTTCACGCCGGCCGCCAGTTCGAACTGCTCCTCACTGAGCGGGCTCTGGAGGAGGAGTTCCGTGAGCCCGATGACACCGTTCATCGGGGTACGGATCTCGTGGCTCATCATGGAGACGAACTGCGACTTCGCCTTCGATGCCACGAGGGCAGCGTCGCGGGCCGCCACGAGATCCTGCGCCGCCTGCCGCGCTTCGGTGACATCGCCACCATTCAGCACGTACCCATTGACCGAGGGGTCAGCGAGGAGATCTGCCGCGTTCCAATCGATCACCCGGTACTCACCGTTGGCGTGCCGCATGCGGATCTCGAACAGCGTCGTCCCAGGCGTGCTGTCAGTCAGCCCCGTGAGGTTCGCAATGATCGTGTGGGAATCGTCCGGGTGCACGAGCGCGATGAACGACTTGCCCTTGAGCTTCCCCGACGGATAGCCCAGCACCCGCTCCGACGATGGCGTGATGTAGGCGATGCGGAGATCGGATTCGACCACCGCGATCAGGTCCCACGTCTTGTCGATGAGCGACCGGAAACGGGCCGTCTTGACGGAGTGTGCCTCCCGGACCGTGAGGCCGAGCCGCACCCCTGCCACCAGGAGGGTGACGGTGGCCAGGGCAATGGCCGGCTTCCCCATGTGCCCGAAGCTGCCGACGAAGAGGATCATGATGCCGATGGCGGCGCCGAATGCGGGCAGGCCGAACCCGGCAACCCGGTCGGTACCCGGGTTCTCGATATTGGCGGGGAGCACCCAGACCGCCAAAGCCAGGAGGGTCAGCGCGACCGGCCAGGCAGCGCCGTTGCTGATGTAGCCGAACCGGCTCATGGGCTCGAGGAGGTGGTAGCCGTCGCCGATGGCGTTCGACGCCAGGGCGACGCAGACGATGGCGAAGAACGGCCGGAACCCGCGGGGAAGGACGGCGAATCCTCCGACGGCCAGCGCCAACAGGAGGACGTCGCCCAAGGGGTAGGCCAGTTCCGTGGCGGTCGCCATGGCGCTGGCGCCGGTCACGTTGGTCACCGCGGCGACCACGACCGCAGCAGAGATGGCAGCCACGGCGAGCGCGGCCACCAGCCCGTCCAGCGAGGTCGACACCAGCGAGCTCCGGTTCCCCCGTCGAATGAGAAGCGCCAAACCCAGGAAGAAGATTGGAAAGAAGAAGACGTAGAAGGCGTCGGCCGGCGATGGGACGGGAGGACTCGCCCCGCGGAGAGACTCCAACGCGAGGACCGCGTCACCGAGTCCCCAGGCCAGACAGGCCATGCCGATGATCAACGGAAAGAGTCGCGCCACCGACGTGCTTGTTCGCCATGACGCCTCGAGGAAGCGAGCGATGCACAACGCGCCCATCGACAACTCGAACGCGGCGACTCCCCAACCGTCGACGGGATTGAAGGAGGAGCCAATGGGCCGCACCGCAAGCGACACGACGAGCGCGGTCACGAGCGCCGCAGCTATCCCGAAGACCCAGCGCAACCGTCGCTGGAGCGGATCGAGGCTCTCTCCGTCCTCGCGAACGTGCTCGGCCAGTTTGTCGGGAGCCTCGGCTGGTCCGGAGTGCGGGGCGGCGACCCGAGCACCCGCTGCACCTCCCATTCCACTTATGACGGCAGAATCGAGGCCTGGATTGAAAGTGGTTGTGCGGGATTGGATCGACCATTTCGGTCCGGGTGGAGAAGCCCGAGCGAGGGAAGAAAGGAAGCCTGCGAACAGGGAGTTCGATCCCGGCGCAGCACGCCGCGTCGCTCGGGTAGGTCCCGGAGAGAGGAGCTGTGGTGGCCACATTCGTACTCGTCCATGGCGCCATGCACGGAGGCTGGTGCTGGCGCGACGTGCGGCGCCGGTTGACCCAGCGGGGGCACGACGTCCACGGGCCCACGCTGAGCGGGCAGGGTGATCGCCGGGGCGGTCTCACCCCTGACGTGGGTGTGTTGACGCACGTGCAGGACCTCGAGGAGCTGCTGTGGTTCGAGGACCTCTCCGACGTCCACCTGGTCCTGCACAGCTACGCCGGCATCCTGGCTGGTCCCCTGGCCGAGCGGGCCGAGGAGCGGCTGGCCTCGGTCGTGTATCTCGGCGCCTTCGTCACCGCACCCGGCCAGAACCTTCTCGACGTCGAGCCCCCTGAGGTTGCGGAGCGCTACCGCCAGCAGGTGGCCGAATCGGGCGAGGGCTGGTTCCTCCCGGCTTCCGATGCCTTCTTGGAGCAGTGGGGGATCTCGGACGCCGCGCAGCGCGCCTGGATCGGCCCGCGCCTGACCGATTTCCCGTTCCGGTGCCAGATGGAACCGACGGAATTCGACCCCGGCCCGCTTGACCGGGTGCGCAAGATCTACGTCGCGCACACGAGCCCGCCCCTGCCCAGCCTGGACGTGTTCGCCAGCGCTGCTCTCGCCGCCGGCTGGGAGACCCATGAACTCGCCAGCGGGCACGACATGATGCTCGCCGCACCGGATGCGACGGCCGATGTCCTCGAACGGATCGCCATGCGTTGAGCCACCTGGCGGCGGCCGCCAGGTGGAGAGTCGTTGCCTTTCGGCTCCGGACGGGCGACGATGTGCGCCAGCGGTGCGTTCGCGTCGACACATCCCCGGCGTAGACGGGCGAGGAGGAGTGCCGTGACTCGGAAGCTGGCCGAACGCGTCGTGACGTGGCGCTGGTACATCATCGCCGGTTGGGTGGTGCTCGCCGCCGTCCTCGTGTCACTGGCGCCGTCGCTCACCAGCTTCACCTCGGCGGGCTACGGCCTCCCCACGTCGTACCAGTCGACCCAGGCCCAAACGGTGGCACTCGACGAATTTCCGTCCGTGGCCTCCGCTTCGGGCATCATCGCCGTGGGTGCCACCGACAACTCGGTGCTGTCGGCGGCCGACCTGCAAAAGATCGATGCGCTGGCCACAGAGCTCGACAACGAGCACATCGAATCGGTGCGCTCCGTGAGCACCTCGCCGCTCTTCCTGGCGAAGGACCAGAAGATGCAGCTGATCCAGGTGAGCATGCACGGGCAACCCGGTGAGGACGGTCCGAACGCGGCCGTCAAGGCGCTCCGGTCGGATACGGACACCTTCTTGAACGGGTCCGGGCTGCGGGGCCAGCTCACCGGGAGCGCAGCCATCTCGGTCGACCAGTCGTCCGCGTTCAACCGGGCCGAGAAGATCATCTCGTTCGCCACGGTATTGCTCATCTTGATTCTGTTAGCGCTGGTCTTCCGCAGCGTGATCATCGCCTTCCTGCCGTTACTGGTCGTCGGACTGGTGCACCAGATGGCACAAGCCTTGACCGCCTGCTTCGCCGACTGGTTCGGGTTCTCCGTGAGCACGGAGCTCGCACCGCTCCTCATCGTCGTGATGTTCGGCGTGGGAACGGACTACATCGTGTTCATGCTGTTCCGCTACCGCGAGCAGATGGGCAAGGGGCAGGATCCGCACGAGAGCCTGATGGTCGCCCTGTGCCGCGCCGGCGAGGTCATCGTGTCGGCGGCCGTGACCGTCATGCTCGCCTTCGCCGCCCTCCTGGTGGCCTCCATCGGCCAGCTGCGCTCCCTCGCTCCGGGTCTCATCATCGGCGTGGGCCTGATGCTGTTGGCAGCGCTGACGCTGGTGCCCGCCGTCCTCAGCCTGTTCGGCACCGCCGTGTTCTGGCCGACCACGCCCAGGCCCCACGACCCCGCGCACCGGACGCGCTCGGAGCGGATGGGCGCCGCGGTCGCCAAGCGACCCGGGGTCGTGCTGCTGGCCAGCGTCATCGTGCTGGTCGTCCTGGCCACCGGCGTCCTCAACCTCAAGGTCACCTACAACCAGCTGGCGGAGCTACCGCAGTCCAATCCATCGACCGAGGCCTACAACACGATCGCTTCGGCCTTCCCCGCCGGCTTCCTCGGGCCGAGCCAGGCCTTCGTCACGTCGTCGGCCCCGCTCGACAGTGCCGACGTCGACGCGCTGGCCGCCAAGCTCGGTCACACACAGGGCGTGGCACAGGTCCTCCCCGTGCAGTACGCGGACGACAACAAGGCCGCGATGATCGAGTTCCTCCTGACCGACGACCCGTACTCGAACCAGGCCATCGCCAACGTGGCGGGTCCCATCCGCGCCGCCATCGTCGACAGCGTGCCCGGCGCCACCGTGGTGACCGGCGGGCCCACGTCGACACTGGCGGACGTGAAGGCGGCCCTGCAGCACGACACCCGCAACATCCTCCTGCTGGCCCTCTTGGTGGTGGCCGTGATGCTGGCGATCCTGCTGCGGGCCCTCGCCGGCGCCGCCTACCTCCTGATCGGGATCCTGCTGACCTACGTGGCGACCCTCGGGGTCGTCTCCTACGTGTTCATCAGTTGGCTGGGCTACGACGGGCTCGACTTCTCCATACCGATCATCGTGTACATCTTCGTGATCGCCGTCGGCACCGACTACAACATCTTGATGGCGACCCGGTTGCGCGAGGAGTTCGAGCAGGGGGTCGAGCCGCACGAGGCGGCCCGCATCGCGATCGTCGAAGGTGCGCCGGCAGTCACCGCAGCAGGGATCATTCTGGCCGGCACGTTCGCCTCGCTGTTGCTGACCGGGATCCAGCTGTTAGAAGAGATCGGCGCCGCAGTGGCCCTCGGCGTGCTCCTCGCCTCCAACGTGTTGGCGACCCGCATTGTGCCCACCTTGGCGGCGTTGCAGGGTTTCCATTTCTGGTGGCCGCACCACATGCACACCAAGACGGTGACCGACCGGCAGGAGCTGGTGTCCCACCTGCACAGCGCGGAGCGGGTGCCCGTATCGGCCTCAGTCGGACCCGAGCGGGACTGAAGGAGCTTGTCGTAAGTCCCGTCGTCGCAGACACACGCTGGTGTCTCCGTCGTGGTCGCCCCTAGGCGCGCGAGCTCTTCTTGGACACCCACGAGGCGACGATGCCGGCCACCTCGGCCTCGCTCTTGCGCAGGGAATGATCGCCGTCGACGAACTGGCGGGTGACGGGACCGGGAATGGCGGCGGTGTCACGTTCGAGCTCCTCCGGAGTGGCAAAGGCGTCGCGCCGGCCGGAGACGAAGAGGCACGGCAGGCGCAGTTCGGGGAAGTGCTCAGTGCGGAGGCGCTCGGGGCGACCCGGAGGGTGCAGCGGGTAGCTCACGAGGACGAGCGCGGCGACCTTCAGGCCCTCGGCGGCGGCCAGCGAGCACATCCGACCACCGAACGAACGGCCGCCGATGGCGATCCGACTCGTCGGGACCGACAGTCGCTCCGCCAGCGCGACCGTGGCGTCCCGGATGGTCTCGATGCACACGGCCGGCGGATCGGTCCGGCGCTTCCCGGCCGCCTGCCCGGGGAATTCGACGCGCTCGACGGCGAGGCCGACCCCTGTCACCGCCTCATCGATGGCGACGAGCCCCGACTGCTCACGCCCGGCGCTCGCCCCCGGGGTGAGCACCAGCCCGGCGATTCTCGTGACGGCCATCGGAACATCATGGCGTGCGGCGCCGATGTCCGTCCGCGGAAGGGGGTGGAAGAGTGTGCGGATGCAAGAGTCGGATGCGGCGGCCCACCTGCGCCGCCGCCTGGCCACCGCAGTCGGAGCGGTCGGGTCGACCCGGCCCCTCGGCGGCACGGTCTGGTTGGTCGAGGTGGAGGGACGCCTGCTGGTGGCCAAGGTGGGCCCCGGCTGCCTCGACGAAGCTGCCGGGTTGCGCCTCCTCGGCACGGCGCCCGGCGCCCCGCCGGTGCCCAGCGTCGTGTTCGCGGAGGACGACCTGCTCGTCACGACGGCCGTCGACCAGTCGCCGCGCGCAGCCCGGCACGACGAGTCGCTCGGGCAGAGCCTGGCGCGGTTGCACAGCGCCGCGACAGCACACTGGGGCGGTGGCTCGTCTTGGATCGGGGCCTGCACCATCGATCCCGTTGTCATGGCGGATGGAGTCGCGTTCTACGGTTCCAGGCTCCTCGACCTGGCGGAGCGGTGCGAGCTGGAACATGTCGTGCGGCCGGTCGTCGCCGGGCTGGGCGAGCTGCTCCCGCCCGGCGGCCCCGCCTTGGTGCACGGCGACCTCTGGTGGGGCAACGTGCTGTTCGGCGCGGACGGGCGCGCCTGGCTCATCGATCCGTCCGTGCACGGGGGCCATCCCGAAGAGGACCTGGCCATGCTCGCCCTCTTCGGCACGGTACCCGACCGGCTGCTCCAGGCCTACGACGAGGTCCATCCGCTCCACGCCGGCTGGCGGGAACGAGTCGGCTTGTTCCAGCTCATCCCCCTGCTCGTCCACGCCGTGCTCTTCGGGGACAGCTACCGCAGCCGGGCAGAAGAGGTCGCGCGGCGCTACATCTGAGGCGTCAGACGAAACGGTCGACCTCGGCGAGGTAGGCGTCCTTCTGCGCGTCGGCCAGGAACGCGGCGCGGAACGAATTGCGCGCCAACTCGGCGACCTCCTCGCGTCCGAGAGCGAACGCCTCGGCGACGGCCAGGAGGTTGTCAGCGACGTAGCCACCGAAGTACGCCGGGTCGTCCGAGTTGATCGTCACGACCAGGCCGTGCTCCACCAGGGCGGGCAGGTCGTGCTCCCG
Source organism: uncultured Acidimicrobiaceae bacterium (assembly GCA_963753115.1). GTDB lineage: Bacteria > Actinomycetota > Acidimicrobiia > Acidimicrobiales > RAAP-2 > Bog-473. The sequence goes on along the minus strand of CAVWBB010000029.1, from coordinate 41,155 downwards.
CAGAGAGGGGAAGACGCGCAGCTTGACGTTGGAGAGCGGGCACACGGTGAGCGGGATCTGCTCGGCCGCCAGTCGCTTGACCAGCTGCTCGTCCTCAATGCAGCGCACCCCGTGATCGATGCGCCGCGCGTGCAGCGTGTCGAGCGCTTCCCAGATGTAGGCGGGGGGACCCTCCTCCCCAGCATGGGCAACGCCGGGGAGACCCATCTCCCGGGCCCGCCGGAATGCCTCGGCGAACTTCTTTGGGGGGTTGCCGACCTCGGCCGAGTCGAGGCCGACGCCCGTCAATTGGTGCGCCAAGGGCCGGGCCATCTCGAGCGTGTCCAGTGCCGCCTCCTCGCTGAGGTCGCGCAAGAAACACAGGATCAGGCCGGATGACATCCCCAGCGAGGTTGCGCCTTCGTCGAGGGCGCGGCGGATTCCGGTGCAGCAGGTCTGCAAGGAGACGCCGCGCTGGGTGTGCGTCTGCGGATCGAAGAAGATCTCGGCATGGCGAACGCCCTGGCTGGCCGCCTTGGTGAGGTAGGCCAGCGTCAGGTCGTAGAAGTCTTGCTCCGTGCGGAGGACCGCACAGTTCGCGTAGTAGATGTCGAGGAACGACTGCAGGTCGTCGAAGACGTAGGCGTCACGGAGCGCGGCGACACTCCCATAGGGCAGCTCTACCCGGTTGCGAGCCGCGAGCTCGAACACCAGCTCGGGTTCGAGCGTCCCCTCGATGTGCACGTGCAGCTCCGCCTTGGGCAATTGCCGAACGAAGACATCCATGTCGCTCATGCGTCGTGCGCTCCCGTCTCGTCCCCACTCAGGCGGCCCGGGGCGGGATACCGAAGTCCGAACGCAAGACGTGAGCGGCTCGTCCGCGGGCACGAGATGGTCGAGGGCGGCGAAGCCCGGCCCGAGCAACCACTCGCGCCCATGGCCGAGGATGCGGCGACACGGCCTGACGGCACCGGACTCGAGCACTTCCTCGAGGCGTCGAGCGCGTACCAGGCAGAGCATCTCGGCTGCCTCCCCAAGCTCTGGAGCACCGACCACCCCCTCGTCCCTGCTGCGCGGCAGCTCATCGCCGGGCTGCTCGCAGACGCCCAGGCGCACGGCCGCGTACGCCTCGACCTCAAGAGCACCGACATCTCCCTGGTTCTGTGGTCGATGAGGGGCGTGCTCGAGACCACCGGCGCGAATGCACCCGAGGCGTGGAAGCGGCATCTCGATCTCCTGATCGCCGGCATGCGGCCTTCGCAGGTCGAACTGGCACACCGTCCGCTCAGCCAGAACCAGGTCGACCGCATTGTGGCGAAGCGCCAACAGGCGCAAGCACAGGCTCACGTGGCGCTGGGCCGGTGACAACACTGCAGGAACGCAGCGCCGGCGCGGCGCAAGAGCGAGCGACACGGGCCCACTGGTGGATCCTCGTCGTCATCGCCGGCGCCCAGCTCATGGTGGTGCTCGATTCGACCATCATGATCATCGCCCTCCCCTCGGCGCAGCATTCCCTCGGGTTCTCCAACACCGATCGGCAGTGGGTCGTCACGGCCTACACATTGGCGTTCGGCGGCTTCCTCCTGCTCGGTGGCCGCATCAGCGACATGTTCGGGCCGAAGCGCACACTCATGACCGGCGTCCTCGGCTTCGCCCTGGCCTCGGCTGTCGGCGGGGCGGCCCAGACCACGCTCATGCTGATCGGCGCCCGCGGTTTGCAGGGCCTCTTCGGCGCACTGCTGGCGCCCTCCGTGCTGTCTCTGCTGACCTCGACCTTCACCGACCCGAGGGAACGGGGGCGGGCCTTCGGGATTTACGCGACCATCGCCATCGCGGGGTCCGCCTTCGGGCTGATCCTCGGTGGCTTCCTGACCGAGTACGTCGACTGGCGCTGGTGCCTCTACGTGAACCTGCCCATCGCCGCACTCGTCCTCTTCGGCGGCTTCACCATGCTGCCCAACGGACGCGGCACGCCCGGCGTCCGGCTCGACGTGCTCGGCGTGGTCCTCGGCTGTGGCGGCCTCGTCTCCCTCGTCTACGGACTCGGGGAAGCGGGCACGAGCGGATGGGGCGCCACTCACGTCAAAGTCGCCCTCGTGGTCGCCGTCGTGCTGCTCGGCTGCTTCATCCTCTGGCAGAGCAAAGGACCCAATCCGCTGTTGCCGCTGCGCGTCCTGCGCAACCGCAACCGCGCCGGGTCATTCCTCACCATCATGCTGGCCGTCACGGGCATGTTCGGCACCTTCCTCTTCCTCACCTACCTCCTGCAGACGATCGACCACTACTCCCCCCTCATGACCGGCGTTGCCTTCCTCCCACTGCTGGCCCTCAACGGCATCGCAGCAACGCAGCTGGCGAGCCGCCTGATGCCCCACGTGCGGACTCGTCTGCTCGTGGTGCCCGGCCTGCTGCTCTCGGCCGTCGGTGCTGCCCTCTTCACAACGCTGACCCCCGACGCGTCCTATGTGACCCACGTGCTGCCGAGCGAGCTGCTCCTCCGCATCGGGCTGGGCCTCGCCGTGGTGCCCTGCATCAGCACGGCGACCCAGAACGCCGAACCCAAGGACGTCGGCGTGACTTCGGCCATGACCAACACGTCCCAGCAGATCGGGGCCTCCATCGGCACCGCCCTCCTCAACACGATTGCCGCCGCCGCCGCAGCGACCTACCTGGCGTCTCGTGTGCACAGCGCGCACACGAGTGACGTAGTGGCCAAGGCCACCGTGCACGGGTACGCCGCGGCGAGCGCGTGGGTGGCGGGGATCTTCGTCTTGGCGGCCGTGATCGCCGGGGTGCTGATCAACGCGCATCCGGGGCAGCCGATGGTGGTGCGGGATGTGCCGACGGTCGCTGAGGAGCCTGAACGCCTCTCGCCCGAGGTGAACTGAGAAAGACCGGCGACCGGCGATATCGCCGGTCCCACTGTCGGCGGGCAGCTCATCAAAAACTATAAACACATGTGTTATAGTTTTGGACAGGCACCGGCAGGGTCTGGACCGGCGGGTTCTGGACCGCAGTGTTCTGGACCGCAGGGTTCCGGACGCCAGATTTCGGAACCGGACCCAGAGGTCCTACGGCCGTGCAGCAGAAACGTGTGATCGCCGGCCGTCACTGGGGCGCACCACGGGCCGACCCCTTCTGGATCGGCCCGTGGACGGTGCACCCTGATGCTGGGAGCGGCCGCTGTCGCGGCTGCGTGGTGTGTTGCTACGCCACCAACTCCGGCCCGGGCTCGGGCCACTCGAATCCCTCCCCATCGACCAGTTCGAACTCGTCGAACGTTCCATGCGACGACGCGGCCATCGCAGTCCCAACCTCCTGACCGGGGGCGGGCAGGCGCACGAGGAATCCGACCATGACCAGCGCGGCGATGCCGAACACGGCCGCCACGCCGAAGGTCAGGTCGAGGCCGTGGACCATGCCGGTCGGCACGCCGGCGCCGGCCTTCAGCTGGTCATGGCCCGCCGCGGCGCTGAGGACGGTCACCAGGACGGCCAGCCCCAAAGCCGCGCCGACTTGCTGCGTGACATTGACCAGGCCGGAGGCTGCACCGGCGTCGCCGGGCTCGACGTCGGCGAGCCCCGCCGTCGTGAGCGGCACCAACGCCGTGCCTGAACCGGCACCCAAGAGGACGAGGCTGACGAAGATCTGCAGGTACGACGCCCCCGCATGGAGTTGGCTCGACATGAGCAGCGCGACCACCGTCAGCGAGATGCCCGACATGATCAGCACCTTGGGACGGACCCGGGTGATCAGGACCTTGCTCACCAATTGTGACGACAGGAACACCGACGCCGGCACGGGCAGGAAGCACAGCCCCGTCCGCAGCGGCGAGTAGCCCTGCACGTCCTGCAGGAACTGCCCGACGAAGAAGAACATGCCGTACATGCCGGCGTACATGAGCCCGCGTGAGACGTTGGCCGCCGTCCGCGTGCCGCTGGCGAAGAGCCGCAGCGGCACGATCGGCTCCTCGGCCCGTGTCTCGATCCGGACGAACAAGCCGAGCAGGAACGCACCCGCTGCGAGTGAGCCGAGCGTGAGCAGGCTGGACCACCCGTTGGTGCCGGCCTCGACCAACCCCAAGACGATGCCGGCCATACCGAAGGTCGAGGTCAGCGCGCCCGCGATGTCGAAGTGCCCACGACGGCGCTCCGTCTCCTGCAGGACGACGCGTCCCACGAGCAGGACGACGATCCCGATCGGCACGTTGACGAACATCACCCAGCGCCACGACACCAGCTGGGTCAGGGCGCCGCCGGCCACCAGGCCGATGGCACCGCCGGCGGCTGACACCGTGGTGAACAGGCCGATCGCCCGCACACGCTCGCGCCCTTCCGAGAACATGGTCGTCAGCAGGGCCAGCGACGAGGGGGCCGCGAAGGCGGCGCCGGCGCCCTGAAGGGCCCGGGCGGCCAGGAGCATCCAGCCGGAGACGGCCAACCCGCCGAAGAGGGAGCTCACGGTGAAGAGCGCGATCCCGGCCAAGAAGGTGCGGCGGCGCCCGAGGAGGTCACCACACCGGGCTCCGAGGAGCAGGAGGCCACCAAAGGTGAGCAGGTAGGCGTTGAGGACCCACGAGAGCTCGCCACCGGAGAGGCCGAGGCCCTCTTGGATGTGGGGCAGGGCGACGTTGACGATGGTCGTGTCGAGGACCACCATCAACTGGGAGGTCAAGATGACGAACAGGAACACCGAAGGGCTGCTGAGCAGGCTCTTCAGGCGTCCGGACGGTCCCGAGGCGGGTCCGCCGACGGGCGCGGCACGTGGCGCGACAATGACAGAAGAAGGCATTTGATTCCGATCTCTCCGCTGGTACTCTGGTAAGCGGAAGCTTCCTCCGATTAGTATACGGAGGGTGCCTCCGTTTTGCAAGCCCAAATATTGCAAGACCGAAACTTCTCCGGGAGGGGATGTCAACATGACGGCGCAACCGAGGGCGGCGACCGTGACGGTCGACCGGGTTGAGGGGGACGAGACGGCCCGCCCAATGCGGGCCGATGCCAAGCGCAACTACGAGCGCCTGGTCACTGCGGCGCGGACCGTCTTCGCAGTGGAGGGCGGTGGTGCATCGATGGAGGCCATCGCCAAGGAGGCCGGCGTCGGCGTCGGCACCCTGTACCGACACTTCCCCAAGCGGATCGACGTCGTCGAGGCCGTCTACCGCGAGGACGTCGACGAGTTGACCACCGTCGCCGAGTCGGTGGTCGCCGAACTCGAACCCTGGCCGGCGCTCGTGGCCTGGCTCGAAGCGTTCGTGCGCTACGCCATCGGCAAGAAGCGCTTCCTCAACGAGTTGCACGAGGCCTTCGAGAAAAACCCCGACCTCCGGGTCGTGGCGCGTGAGCACATCGTGAGTGCCTTGAGCATCGTGCTCACCCGGGCCCAGCAGGCGGGCGTGGTGCGCACCGACGTGGACGCACCCGACTTGATGCAGCTGCTCGGCTCCATGTGCATGAGCGCCACGCTCACGCCGGACCAGAGCGAGCGCCTCCTCGTCATGATCGAAGACGGCCTCCGGCCGCAGAGCTGAGCCGGGCGCGGGGGCCGCATCGGTGCGGCGCCTCGTCCCCTGGGTGCTGGTCGTGCTGCTGGGCCTTGGTGCCGGCCTGGGTGCCGCCCTCGGCGCCGCCGCCTCGCCGGGGACGCCGGGCCTGACGCCGGCCCAATGGGTCGACGGTGTCCTGGCCACGACGAAGGCCGCCGGGACGGCCCGCCTCGCGTTCTCCTCCGTCACCGCCAGCAAGAACCCCGACCTGCGCGGCTCGTCCTCGGGGACCGGCGCCATCGACTTCTCTGCCCGCACCGTGCGCACGACCGAGGTGCAGCACCAGATCGATTGGACCATCGGACCGGGCGGCGTCATCGATCCCCGCCCGCAGACGCTCAGCGAGGGCTCGATCGGAATCGGCTCGACCCTGTACCAGAGCCTGGCTCCCGGCGGACTCGGATTCGGGCTCCACGGCGGTTGGACGAAACTGTCCTTTCCGCGCCCGAGCGCCCTGGGGCTGGCCAGCGGCGCCGCGTCCGCCCTCATCCCCCTCGCGGGGCCGTACACCGTGCTCAGCGTGCGCGAGCTCGGCCCGGCCACGCTCGATGGCACAGCCACGACGCGCTACCTCGTCCGCAGCGAACTCGAACCGGCCTGTCCCCACCCCAGGGGGAAATCGCACGTCGCCCCGCTGCCGGCACCGACCAGCGAGTTCACGACCGTGTGGATCGATGGCAAGGGGCGCCTGGTGCAGGCCCGCTCGTCCTCCTACGACAGCGGGAGGATCCCGGCGGCCCTCCTCAAGGCGACCCCGCAGTTCGCCGATCGGCCCAAGGGCTCGAGCACGACGACCAGCACACTGCGCTTCTCCGCCTTCGGTGCACCTCTGCACATCTCGCCTCCCGCGGCGACCGAGGGTGGCGGAGGTGCGTCCATCGCCCTGACGCTGCGCTGCGCCTCTTCGTAGGGGCGCGACCGCGGCCGCGCTCTCCCCGCCGTCAGATGCCGGTGTGCTCGGCGCGCACCGGGTCGGGATCCGGCACGTGCGGCATGAGGGCATTGGGCGGAATGGTCCCGAGCCGGCCTGCCTCGAAGTCCTCGAGCGCCTGGACGATTTCGTCCCGGGTGTTCATGACGAAGGGCCCGTAGTGCTCCACCGGCTCCCTGATGGGCCGGCCGCCGAGGATCAGGACCTCGAGGTGGCCTGTGCCGGACTCCTGCGTGTCGTCCGCCCGGAGCGAAATGAAGTCTCCCGGGCCGAACGTGACGAGCTGGCCGCTCGTGACCGGCCGGCCCTCGCTGCCCACTCGTCCCGATCCGGCGAGGAGGTACACGAGGGCGTTGAAGCCGGGGTCCCAGGGCAGCTCGAGCAACGCGCCCGGCGCCACGGACGCGTGCATGAAGGCCATCGGCGTGTGCGTCGACCCTGGGCCGCGGTGACCGCCGACGTCCCCGGCGATGATGCGCAGCAGCGTGCCGCCGTCGGCGGACGTGAGCAACGTGACGTCACCTGCTTCCAGTCCCTGGTAGGCGGGCTCGATCATCTTGTCCCGGGCAGGCAGGTTGACCCACAGCTGAATGCCGTGGAACAGGCCTCCAGCGACGACGAGCTCCTCCGGCGGCGTCTCGATGTGCAGAATGCCCTTCCCTGCCGTCATCCATTGGGTGGCGCCGTCCGTGATGAGGCCGCCTCCACCGTGCGAGTCCTGGTGGGCGAAGGTCCCGTCCATCATGTAGGTGACGGTCTCGAAGCCGCGATGGGGGTGCCACGGCGTCCCCTTCGGCTCCCCGGGGGCGTAGTTGACCTCCCCCATCTGGTCCATGTGCACGAACGGGTCGAGATCCTGCAGGTGCACGCCGGCGAAGGCCCGGCGCACGGGGAAGCCCTCACCCTCCAGCCCCTGCGGGGCCGTGGTGACGGACCGCACCGGACGCTCGGCGGTCTGCGTGCGGTCGGGCGCCGGAACGGTCGGAAGCTTGCTCAGATCACTGACGGTGACTGCGGGCACGGGGACCTCCCATTGACGTCGGCGAACGGTCCTGGTCGGTCCCGTTCACACTTGCTTGGCGGATATGCGTTCTCAGTGGAGGTGTCGTTGCCAGTCCGCCGGGACGCGTCCGGCGGGACCCGGCGTGGGCTGGCTGAGCGGGTGATGCTCCGGCGGCGCCAGCTCGGGGCCCTCGTAGTACTGCTCGGACCCGTAGTCCCAGAACCAGTCCTCGCCCGGTTCGAAACTCCGGACGATGCTGTGGCCGACCTGCCGGGCGTGCGCGCTGGCGTGTTGGCTGGGCGAGCTGTCGCAGCAGCCGATGTGCCCGCAGGCAGCGCAGCGGCGCAGGTGGAGCCACCACCCGCCGGCCGCGTCACACTCGACGCAGCCGTCGCCGCTGGGTTCAGCAGCCGGGTTGATCCGTTCGTCGGCCATGTTCACGCGCTCCTCGTCGAAGTGTAGGACCCCGAAGTCACTGCGCGAAAGGGGTCACGGCGCGACGGACCCGCCGGCAAGGAGCCGGCGGGTCGCTCCCCTACCCGGCGATGGCGTCGCTCCGTCGGGGCAGCACCCACCCCGGGCGGGGGAAGTGGCACGTGTACCCGTTGGGATAGTGCTCCAGGTAGTCCTGGTGCTCAGGCTCGGCCTCCCAGAACGGCCCCGCAGGGGTGACCTCGGTCACCACCTTGCCCGGCCACAACCCCGACGCCTCGACGTCGGCAATCGTGTCCTCGGCCACACGCTTCTGCTCGTCGTCGACGTAGAAGATCGCCGATCGGTAGCTCGCGCCGATGTCGTTGCCCTGGCGGTTCCGCGTCGTCGGGTCGTGGATCTGGAAGAAGAACTCCAGGATCTCACGGTAGGAGGTCACCTCCGGGTCGAAGACGATCTCGATCGCCTCGGCGTGGTTCCCATGGTTGCGATAGGTGGCGTTGGCCACCTCACCACCGGTGTAGCCGACCCTGGTTGCGAGCACGCCGGGGCGCTTGCGGATGAGGTCCTGCATCCCCCAGAAGCACCCGCCGGCCAGAATTGCCTTCTCTGTCGTGGCGCTCACTTGGCCACCTCCTCCTTGGTCGCCCCTCCATCGAAGAGCTTCGTGTACTCACCGTAACCCTCGGCCTCGAGGTCCTCATAGGGGACGAAGCGCAGCGCAGCCGAGTTGATGCAATAGCGCAGACCGCCCTCCTCGGGGGGTCCGTCATTGAAGACATGGCCGAGGTGGCTGTCACCGTGGACGGAGCGGACCTCGGTCCTGATCATGCCGAGGGTCGCATCCTGCTTCTCGACGAGATTTGCCGGCTCCAGCGGGATGGTGAAGCTGGGCCACCCGCAGCCGCTGTCGAACTTCTTGAGCGACGCGAACAGGGGCTCCCCCGAGACGATGTCGACGTAGATGCCAGCCTCCTTCTTGTCCCAGAACTCGTTGGCGAAGGCCGGCTCGGTTGCGGCCTCCTGGGTCACGGCGTACTGCCTGGGGTCGAGCTTGGCGATGGTGTCGGGGTCCTTGCGGTAACGATCGGTCATAACAACTCCTTTGCCACCCTCTGGTGGCGTCCGTTACTCCATTCAACCGTGCTTGCCAGCCATTGGTTCCCGATTTTCCGGGGTTCGCCCGACCTTTCTCCGGGTCGCACCCACGGGTCCGGGACCATGCCGGGGCGGCGGGTGACCTCGGCCGGGGCACGTGACACCCTCCGCCTGACCTGGCCTTCCGAGACCCGTGGCCTACCGGTGGCACTGGTTCGCCCCAGCGTCCTCCGGGGTCCCGGCATGTCGCCGTGCGGGACGGCTCGGGAACCCTTCGCTCCGGGGGACGGCACAGGAGGGGCGCCGACCACTGTGTCAGCACCAGTACCGGCGCAACGACCTGAAGGGGAGCCATGTCCGAGACCATCGAGATCGATCTCGTCACCGCCGAGGTCATCAGGTCGGCGATGGAGACCGTCTGCTTCGAGATGGCGACCTACGTGTCGCGCACCTCATCGACGTCGCCCCAGCCTGACCCTCGGGCGTCACCCTGGAAAGGGCGCGTCTCGGTCGCCGTCAATGACCGGCGATCCTGCCCCCGTCGATGTGCAGCGTCTCGCCGGTGATGAAGGGCGATGCCTCCAAGAAGAGGATCCCCTCCACGATGTCGCTCACCTGGCCGACTCGCCCCAGAGGGTGGCGGGCGGCTGCGGCGGCATAGCTCGCCGGGTCGTGCACCGGCGTCTGGATCACACCCGGCGAGACGGCATTGACCCTTATGCCACGAGAGGCCAGCTCGATCGCCAAGGACCTCGTCGCCGCGGCAATGCCTCCCTTGGTGAGTGAGACCAGCACCGATGGCTCGTCGGACATGGCGAAGTCAACCAGCGTCGTCGTGATGTTCACGATGTGGCCGTTCCCTCGCTGCAGCATCGCCGACACGCAGCGCTGTGTGATCGTGAAGAATCCCGTGAGATTGACGCCGACCAGGTCGTCGTACTCGGCGGCGCTGTAGTCGACGAAGGGCTTCGAGAGGTAGAGACCGGCGTTGTTGACCAGCGTGTCGATCCGCCCAAAGCGGCCGAGCGCCTCGGCGATGATGCGATCGGCCGTTTCCTGCTGGGAGATGTCGCCGTCGACGACGAGCACGTCCGCGTCATCGGAGGGCTCCATGGCGCGCGCGTTGGCGACGACCGCCCAACCCTGCTGCCGATAGCCGGCGACGATGCCCGCACCGATGCCCTGCGAGGCTCCGGTGACGATCGCGACCTTCTGCTCCTGGTCGCTCCCCGTCATCCCTTCGTCATCGTTCGCTCTCGCAGCCCGGCCGGTCACCCTTGCCGGCGCCCCGGGTCGTTGGGATGCGGTGCCAGTGGGGTCACCTCGTCGGTGCGCCAGACCCGGAGAGGCATGGAGGCCAGGACGCTCTCGAGCTGCGCATCGTCGTCAGCAGCGAAGAGGCCCAGCGTGCGCCATTCACCGGGCTGCAGCGGAGGGCGCCAGAGCCGGAGGAGCCTCCCCTGCGCCGCCAGCTCACTGGACCGCGCCGCCTCGCGGGAGCGCACGTCGTCGACCTCCTCCTCCGCGGTTCCCTCCGGAATGTGCGTGGTCATCTCGACGAGATACTCCATGGCTCGTGTCTCCTGGTCGGGCTGCGGCGCCGGCGGCCGCGGGGACTACCTCGGTCCGCTGCCGGCATGCACCTCATACGCGCCGGTCGCGCCCGGCCCGTAGGTGACCTCGCCGTGCAACGCCGTGAGGGCGATGCCGAACGCCTCCGAGAAGCTCGGGAAAGGCTGGATGGTGTCGTGGAGGACATCGAGAGGGACCCGGGAGCGTATCGCCAGCGTCGCCTGCTGGAGCCATTCGCCGGCTTCTGGCCCGAGCGCGTACGCGCCCGTCAACGTCTTCCCATCGCTGAGCAGCGTCAGGAACGAATTCGAATCGGCGTAGGCGTGCGTATACGTGGACATCTTCGAGATGTCTGCCAGCGGGACGGTGACGCTCAGACGATCATCCGGGACGCCGACGGCGGCCGCCTGGGGGTCGGTGAACACAACGCGGGGGACGGCCGTGTAGTCGGCCGGCCTGGGATGACCCAAGATGTTGTCCGCCACGACGTCCCCCTGGTACTCACCCACGTAGGTGAGGGGCCAGATCCCGTTGACGTCGCCGATCGCCCACAGTCGCTCACCCGCGCTGAGATGTTCGTCGACATGGATCCCCTTGGGGTCCACGGCGATGCCGACCGACTCCAGCCCGATGCCTTCCACCCGCGGCCGCCGGCCCGTGCACACGAGGAGTCGCTCACCGCGCAATTCGCTGCCGTCGTCGAGTTGCAGCACGAACTCCTCGCCCTCGCGTCTTGCCTCCGTCGCTGACGCGCCGAGGTGGAGCTCCACCCCGTCGCGACGAAGCACCTCACCGAGCGCTTCGCCGAGCGCCGCCGGCTCACGGGCGATGACCCGCTCGGCAGCCTCGACGAGGGCGACTTCCCCGCCGAGACGTCGCACCGCCTGGGACAGCTCGACGCCCGCCGGTCCGCCCCCCAGAACCAGGAGCCGGGTGGGGACGGCCTTCATGCTCGTTGCCTCACGGGTGCCCCAGACGCCCTCCAGCTCGCGCAGACCGGGAACGGGCGGGGTGAAGGGATCGGCTCCGGTGGCCACGACGACGTGCCGGCCGGTGTGGCGGACGCCGTCCACCTCCACCGCACCCACGCCGGCGAGGCGGCCCGTCCCCCGTAGCAGGTCGATGTGCTGGTCCTTGAGCCAGCGCACCTGCCTGGCGTCGGACCAGTTGGAGACCATGAAGTCACGCCAGGCCAGCGCCTCCCCGACGTTGACCTCCGCCGTCCCGGCCGCGTCCCGTGCACCCTGGACAGCCTCGCCGGGGCGCAAGAGCGTCTTGGACGGGATGCACGCCCAGTAGGAGCACTCGCCCCCGACGAGCTCGCGCTCCACCACCGCCACGCGGAGGCCGCCCCTGGCCAGCGCGGCGGCGCAGTGCTCACCCGGAGCACCCCCGCCGAGGAGGATGACGTCGTAATCGTAGGTCTCCGCGTCCTTGTCGCTCACCTGCCACCTCCGAGTCTTTCGTTCTGGACACACATTCGCGCATCAGGCCCCGTGAAGCACCCGCCGATCCCCCGTCCCCCGGGTCGCTCGTCAGCCAGGCGTTGTCGGCCCCGCTGGCATGAAGGGGGGCGCACGTCGCTCACCGCGCTCACCCCGCGACGAGTTGCTGGCCGCCGTCGATGTCGAACGTGGCGCCCGTGAGCGCCGTGTTGGTCATGAGGTGCACGGCCAGCCGCGCGACGTCGACGGGGCCGACGACGCGTCCGATCGGCAAGGTCGTGCGAAGTTCCTCGCGGCGGGCATCCAGCTGGTCCCCGAGGATCGTGGCCGACAGGCCCGTGTCCACGAACCCCGCAGCGATGAGATTGACGCGGACAGGGGCGATCTCGAGCGCCAGGCTCTTCGTCAAGGCGGGCTGGGCGGCCGTCAGCGCCGAAAGGAGCGATTGGCCTCGGGCGGTCCGGCGGCCCCCCGTGCCGCCCATGAAGATCAACGTTCCCCCCGGGCGCACGGTGCCGGCCGCCCTCTGGGCGACAAACACGTGCAACAGGAGATGGGCGTCGACATCCCGGCGGGCCGCATCGAAGTCGAACTCCCCCAACGGCGCATAGGAGGGGCCGGGACCCGTCACCAGCACGTGGTCGACCGGTCCCGGCAGCTCATCGAAGAACCTCCCGAGCTGCGTGAAATCGGTGGCGTCGAAGGCCGAGACAGCCGCACCGAGCTCCGAGCCGACCTGCTCGAGGCGGTCACGATTGCGCGCCGTCAGGATCGCCTGCGCCCCCTCGGCACGAGCAAGACGTGCGGTCTCGAGACCGATGCCCGAGCTGCCGCCGATCACGACGACGGTCTGACCCCGGAGTTGCGGCTCGTCACTCACCGCGCGCTCCCCCGGCACGCGCGGTCACGCCCGCGTCCGTTGGCACCGTTCACGACGGCAATTCTTCGCCGGCGCGCTCGCGCGTCATGAAGTCGGCGTACCAGTCCGGCCAGTTGGCGTCTTCCTCGCCCACCCGCTTCTCGTGCTCCCCGTGTGCTGCTGCTGCCCGTCGAAGGGCGGCCGCCAGGTCGCTCGTCGACGCATAGGACGTCGACGAGGGATCGACGCGTCCAGGCAACCGGGTCGTGACCTCTTGCAGCAGCCAACCGTTCCCGTCCGGGTCCGTGAACGTGGCGAACGACCCATAGCTGCTGCGATCCTGCGAAGCTCCGACGACGCGATCGGACTCGTTGAACCGGCCACCGAGCGCCGCCTCATGGAACAGCTCGCTCATCTGCACACCACGGCCCACCAGGTCCTTCCGGGTCGCTTCCAAGTCGGTGACGACGAGGTAGACACTTTCAGTCGAACCCGGCGGAGCGGACGTGAGCTTCGTGCCGAACTGGATCGAACACCCAGAACCCGGAGGGGTGAACTGAACCAGGCGGACATCACCGGCGGACACGTCCGCATCGAGCCTCCACCCAAGATCCGCGTAGAACTGTTTCGCCCGGTCGACGTCCGAGACGGGAAGCACGATGACCTCCAGGTGCATCTCCATCACACCCTGAGGGGTTGCCCCGGCCGACGTTTCGTTGCTGGCGTTCATGGTGACCTCCAACGAGCTCGTGGTGGTCCATACATTCGCGCTTCGGGCGGGCGCGCGAAAGGGAAAATTCTCAGCTCGTCCCGGCTCGTGGCGGGCACCGGGGGACCGGCGGCCCGCAAACCGTCGCCGCAATGTCGGCGGCCGCGGGACGCCGGCAATTGGCCTCGCCGGCATCTCCTCTGACGTAACGTCGGCGCACATGGCGGGGAGGGCGCGCAGGACCACCGAGATCAGGAGGGTCTGATGGATCGCCGCTCGTTCCTGCGAGGTGCCGCGGTCGCGGGCTCAGGCCTCCTTGCCGGCAGCGTCGTGACGGCGTGCTCGAGCCCACGTCCGGATAGCGGTGAGGGAGCGAGTGACACAACCTCGACCGCCCCCACCGGACCCCCGGACTGGCACGCACTGGCCGGTTCACTCAGCGGCACCTTGTTACGGCCCGGTGACGCCGGCTACCCCGCGGCCGGACACCTCTACAACGCGGTGTACACGGTGGACGCGGCGGCGATCGCGCAATGCCGGTCGGCGAGCGACGTCCAGCGGTGCATCGCCTTTGCCCGTGCGCACGACATTCGGCTGGCGGCCCACTCCGGCGGCCACAGCTACGGCGGCTACTCGTCGTGTCCCGGCCTGGTCGTCGACGTCTCGCAGATGCAGGACATCTCGACCGGGGGTGCCACTGCCAACGGCCACTCGCTCGCCACGGTGGGGGCCGGCGCCACCCTCATCAATGTGTACAGCCAGTTGGCTTCGCAGGGGCTCCTCCTGCCCGGTGGCTCCTGCCCGACCGTCGGTATCGCCGGGCTCGCCCTTGGAGGAGGGGTCGGCGTGTTCTCCAGGGCCTACGGGCTGACATGTGACCAAACGGCGACGGTCGAACTCGTCACGGCCGATGGCACGGTGCGCCGGTGTGGGCCCGGGCAGGACGAAGACCTCTACTGGGCCAGCCGCGGCGGGGGTGGCGGGAACTTCGGCATCGCGACCTCGTTCGGGTTCCAGGTCCACCCGATCCCAGAGGCGATCACACTCTTCACACTGGAGTGGCCGTGGGGGGCGGCGGCGTCCGTGCTCGACGCCTGGCTCGGGTGGATCCCAACAACACCCGACCAGCTCTGGGCCAACTGCCAGATGTTCAGCAGTGGCAGCGTCGGGAGCGGGCTGGTGAAGGTCACCGGCGTCTTCGTCGGATCGGTGGCCGCGTGTGCGGCCGCCTTGAGCCCACTGACCGCAGCCGTCGGGGACGGCACGATCTACCGGTTCGTCGGGCCCGAGGACTACCTGACGGCAACCATGATCGAGGCAGGGTGCGAGGGAAAGCCCGTGGCCCAGTGCGCCGCACCCGTCGCATCTCCATTCGTGGCCAAGTCCTCGTACGTCGGCGGCCCGCTGCCGTCTGGAATCATCAGCGGGATCGTGTCCGCCCTGTCGGACCTGCCTGCGACTCTGCCCGGTGCAGGCGGCGGCGTCGTGTTCGACGGCTACGGAGGGCAGATCAATCGGACCGCAGCGAGCGAGACGGCGTTCGTCCACCGCAATGCGGTCGCCTGTGCGCAGTACTCGATCACGTACCCGGCGGCACCTCCGGGCGCCCGCGCCACATCGGCGGCGTCGGCGTGGCTCGACCACCTGCACCACCTGTTCACGCCCGCGACGCAGGGCTCGTACCAGAACTACATCGATCCGACGCTGGCCGACTGGCAAGAGGCCTATTACGGAGCGAATCTGCCCCGCCTCCGCCAGGTGAAACAGAAGCATGATCCGGACGGTGTCTTCCACTTCGCACAGTCCATACCTCCGGGCTGAGGCCGCCTCGTCGGCTTCCTTCGAGGCACGTTCTGGAGTTCACGCTCAGGGACAGCGTCGTTGTGCCGATATTGAGGAAGGAGAACGGAGGATGTCGGCCGCCAGCGGGGCAGTCGACGTCGATAGGGAGCGCTGTGGGACTCAACCTGTACGTGAAACGGTCGGCCTTTGCCGCAATGGCAGCAGCCGCGCTTTCCGTGTCGATCGTCGCCGTGGCGCCTGCGGCCAGCGGTGCCGCCACGAAAGCGTCCTCGTCCTCGGGCGGGACGGCCACCATGGCGCTCGACGAGAACCTGGCCGGGTTCAACATCAACACCTCTGCCGCTTCGGAGTTCGTTCTCCAAGAGATCATGAACATGGTGTGGCCCCAGGCCTTCATCGTGAACAACAAGCTGCAGCCGGTCCTCAACCACCAGTTCCTCGAGAGCGCAACCGTGACAGGTTCCAGTCCGCAGACCGTCGTCTACAAGATCAACCCAAAGGCAGCGTGGTCCGACGGCACGCCGATCACCGCCGACGACTTCATCTACAACTGGCAGGCCCAGAGCGGGAACTCCGCCTACTCCGACGTCGGCAATCAGCCCTACGACGCCGCCTCGACGGCCGGCTACAGCCAGATACAGTCTGTTCAGGGCTCCGACCCCTCCAGCGGAGCGGCCTGCGATCCCGGTACCACCGCCAACCGCAACGTCGGCTTGTGCCCCAACGGTCGCACCGTGACGGTGACCTTCAAGCCGGCCTTTGCCGACTGGCGGAGCCTGTTCGCCAACATCGCTCCGGCCCACGTCGCCCGGACGGTCGGCTGGAACACCGGCTTCACCGGTCCGACGCAGGTCGTATCCGGCAGCTGGTTCGAGATGCAGAGCGCCAACGACCAGGCCGTGGTCCTGGTGCGCAATCCGCACTATTGGGGAACGCCCGCCAGGCTCAACAAGCTCGTCTTCCAATTCTTCTCCGACGATGCCCAACTCGTCCCCGCGCTCCAGAACAAGGAGATCGACATCTTCAACCCGTCGACGGTGAGTCTCAACATCGTCCAGACGGCCGACCAAGTCCCGAATACCACCACGGCAACTCTGCCTGGCCTGCAATTCGAGCACATCGACTTCAACCAGACCGATCCGTATCTGGCCAAGCTCCAGGTACGTGAGGCCATCGCCCACGGCGTCAACCGGCAGTCCATCATCGCCCGCACGGTGGGCCAGATCGACAAGGGCATCACGCCGCTCGGCAGCCGCATGTTGGTGCCGACTCAGAAGGGCTACAAGGGTACGAGCTACGCCTACGACCCGAGCCAGTCAGTCAACCTACTGAAGGAGGCCGGCTTCAAGAAGGGCTCGGACGGCTACTTCCAGCCCACCTCCGGCCCGCTGAAGGGCAAGGATCTGGCGTTCACGATCCAGTCGACATCGGGCAACCGCATTCGTTCTCAGACCGAAGTCCTGTTCCAGGCACAGATGAAGTCGATCGGGATCAAGATCAACATCCAGAACGTCGACGCCAACACGTTCGGGACGAACATCCCGAACGGCGACTACCAGATCACCGAGTTCTCCTGGTACAACACGCCCTTCGTCTCGGGGAACCAACCCATCTACTGCTCGTACACCGACGCCGCCAACTGCGACTCCAACTGGACCCATTCGGCTAACGCCCACGTCGACCAGCTGATGGCCTCGGGTTCTTCCGCACCCAGCCAGTCGCAGGAGAACGAGGACTACAACAAGGCAGATGCCATCCTGTGGCAGAACGCGGTCACCCTTCCCCTGTACCAGACGCCGCAGTTCTTCGACTGGTCGAACAACCTGAAGGGCGTCCAGCCCAACACGTCGAGCGTGGGCGTCACCTGGAACGCGGAGAACTGGTCGCTCGGCTCATCATAAGTTCCGTGCCACACGGCTCTTCGGCTGAGCGTCCGGAGACGTCGTCTGAGGCAGATTCGAGGGTGTATGCCATAGGATCCTGACGTGGCGCGCATTGTGTTGCCGGGCGGCGAGGAGCGGCCGCTGGAAGGCACCACCGTCAACCTCATGAGCCCATGCAATGAACAGCAGATGGGGGTCAGCAGCCAGCTGACAAGGACAGAAGACCCCCCATCAGGAATCGGTCAACCCCGGTAGCCCTTGGCTGCGTTCAGTCGCGCTGCCAATCGCTCGAGGTCCCCGGGCAAGTTGTCGGGGACCTCGGTGGCAGTTGCTCCCTCATCGCCAACCGCATCGATCGCCCGCAACAGCCCGCTCATCGCGTCGGTGAGTCTCAAAGCTGCGCTCTTGATGTCGTCGCCGTCGTTGCTCATTCGCATCGCCTCCCTCGGTCGGGCCGCTGGGTGTGAGCCCGGCGTCCCTGTCGTGCTGCTCTCTCCGAACGTGCTCGCATTCCACAATTCGGTCTGATCACCCGCAATCGTTATCACTCCGTCGCCTTGTCCGTCCCGTGCTTCTCCCCGGGTTGGAGTCTCAAGGCGGAATCGGCGCCTTTCTCTGGACATATTCACACGTTGGAGACAGGCGCCCTCTCTCGCCATCACGGGCTCGGCGGACGAGTCCTCGCCGGCTCAAACACCCCACGTGGAGCCACGGGGCGTACGTGTCGCAGCGGCGCGGGCAGACGTCAATGATAGATACGCTCGCGCCCGTGCACGCGCTCGAAGACCGTGGGCCGACACCATGAACACCGTCGCCACGATCGTCGGGCTGGTCGTCGTCTTGTTGACCGTGGCCGACGTCGTCCTGACCATGGTCCTGCCGCGACGCCCGTCCGGGATTGAGCGGCTGAGCCTCCAAGTGAACCGGTTCGTCCGGGTCTGCTTCGTCTTTGCTTCCCATCTGGCGCATTCCTATGAGCGCCAGGACGCCATCCTGGCGCCGACCGGACCCGTCGCCCTCGTGGTCCAATTGCTGTTCTGGGCGGCCTGCCTGATACTCGGGTTCGGACTCCTGCTGGTCGGTGCCGGCGTGGCCTTCGGCGACGCCTTGATGCAGGCGCTCACGGCTGCCTTCACGGTGGGAGCCGTTCATGTCGGAGGCACCCCTGACACCGGCGTGGACATCTCCATCGGCGCCATCTGGGTCGTCATCGTCGCCCTCCAGATTGCCTATCTGCCGGCCCTCTACAGCTCCTTCAACCGACGCGAGAGCCTCGTCGCTCTCCTGGAGAGTCGGGCAGGTGTCCCGGCGTGGGGTCCCGAGCTTCTCGCCCGGCATCAGCTGGTAGGGATCATGGACACGCTCCCAGATCTGTATGCGGACTGGGAGGTGTGGGCGGCCGACGTCGCTGAGAGCCACACCACCTACCCCGTGTTGCTCCTCTTCCGCTCCCCCGAACCGTGGTACTCGTGGCTGCTGGGACTGCTCGCGGTTCTCGACGGCGCCGCGATGCACCTGGCACTCGCTCCAAGTGAGGCTTCCTCCCAGGCCCGTTTGTGTCTGCGGATGGGATTCACCTTGCTCAATCGGATTGCCACCATGCTCGGATGGGAGGTAGACCCGGATCCCAACCCTGAGGGACCCATTGAGTTGACGTTCACCGAATTCGAGCGGGCGGTGGCCATGCTCGAGAGCGTGGGATTCGCCACCGAGCGTCGTGCCGAAGAAGCATGGGCGGACTTCCGCGGCTGGCGCGTCAACTACGAGAGCGTCGCCTACCGACTCGCCGACCGCCTGACCGTGCCACCCGCCCCATGGTCGGGTCAGCGGAGTCACATGCGATCGGGCCCGGTCGAACCCCGGCGCCCACCTCAGCGGCGGCCCGGGGGGTCCGAGCCGTTCACGTATGACCGGCCTGTCGTTGTCATTGAACCCCAGCCCCGCCGTTTCATCGGTCGGGGTCGAGGACGGTCGTGAACCCCATCAGGACACTGATGCTCCGCGCTGCCGGCGACCGGGGTGCGCCGGTCACTGCCGACAGGTGCGGCGACGGCGTCGTGGCCGAGAGCGGCTGGGCAATGTCCTCCAGCGACTTCTGCTCGGCGTCGAGGCCGAGGAAGGCGGCGACGACTCCACCGGCAATCATGACGCCGGCCCCGATCAGGTAGCCGATGAACAATCTGAAATGGTCTTGCCCGTTGCCGATGAGCTCGCCATAGAGCCATGGGCCAAAGGCGCCGAAGCTTTGGGCGATCGCGAAGAAGACGGCGATCGCCTTGGCCCGGACTTCAACGGGGAAGATCTCGCTGACAGTCAGGTAGGCCGACGACGCGCCGGCCGAGGCGAAGAAGAAGATCACGCACCAACACGCCGTCTGGGTGACGGCGTTGAGCACGCCGGCGTTGAACAGTACGGCGCTGCCAGCGAGGAGGAGGCCAGACAGTATGTACGTCCCGGCGATCATCTTCCGACGCCCGATCGTATCGAAGAGGTGTCCGATGGTGAGTGGTCCGATCAAATTTCCCAGCGCAAAGAAGATGAAGTAGTAGGCGGTGTCCGTTGCGGGAACGTCGTAGATCTTCGTGAGCACCAACGCATAGGTGAAGAAGATGGCGTTGTAGAGGAACGACTGGGTGATCATCAGCGTTGCCCCGAGGATGGCCCGTCTCGGGTAGTGAACGAAGAGCGTTCGAGCCAACGCGATGAAGCCAATATTGCTGGCCGGGGTGATCTCGATTGCCTTGGACTCGTCGACTTCGCCCAAGGTGCCGCCGCTGTGCTCCGTCAGCTGCTCGATTTCGGCGACGGCACGTTCAGCTTCCTCTTCTCGGCCGTGCATGAGGAGCCAGCGCGGGCTCTCTGGCAGGTTCTTGCGCACGAACAGGATGACGAACCCGAGCACTGGGCCGAACAGGAAGGCCACCCGCCACGAGTAACTGACGGGGAGGTGGTTCACCACCAGGATGGTCAGCACCGTGGCGATAAGGGCACCGCCCCAGTACGTCCCGTTCACGGCAATGTCAACCCGGCCCCGGTACTTGGCCGGGATCAGCTCATCAATGGCCGAGTTGATGGCGGCGTATTCACCACCGATACCCATACCGGCGATGAATCGGGAGGCCCAGAGCCAGTACGTCCAGACCGGGGAGTGCCCGAAGGTCAGTGCGGTCATGAACCCCCCGAACAGGTAGACGCCAAGGGTGATCATGAACAGGTTGCGCCGGCCGAACTTGTCCGACATCCGCCCGAAGAAGAGGGCCCCGACAACCTCGCCCAGGAGATAGACGGTCCCCACGGCGAAGGCGACTTCGGACGAGGAGAGGTTGAGGGATTGCTTCTGGCTGATGAGGCCTTCGGCGTTACTGGCAATGGTGATCTCGAGGCCGTCCAATACCCACGCCACACCGAGGGCCACGACCAGCCTGGTGTGGAACCGCGACCAGCCAAGCCGATCGAGCCTGGCGGGGATGAGGCTCCGGATGGAGCCATCGGGTGGCCGATCTCCGTCCGACCGTCCCGGTGCTTCCATGCTCACCGTTGCCATGTCCCCTCCCCTCAGACCGACGTTGCCGAGGATTTGCTTACCCAAGAGCGCGCCTCATCACGCATCGTCCATTGGCGGTGCCGAACGGCTGAGAGAGGAGATGCAACCGGGCGCGTGACCGCGCAGAACTGTTCTCGGGCCGACAGCGGGGTCTGGCGGATTTCGGGTGAACAGCCCTCCGGTACGTTTGACCAATGGCAACGCCAGGGCCTTCGGAGCTAGGCCGCGGCGTGGTGGTGCTGCCCGGGGTACCGACTCCTGAGCCCTGGAAGGATCTCACGCGGATCCGGATCGAACACGAGACCCTCATCGACCCCAGTGCCGCTCTGGAGGCACTCCACCAGGCATGGTTCGAGCGTCGGCCGGTGGTCGTGGAACTGGCCGTCGACGCGCAGGCGCTGCGCCAACAAGAAGACTGCCGTCAGGCGGTCTACGAGTTGACCCCTCATTTCGAATTCTCTCGGGAGCGCCTTCAATTCCTCGTCTGGGCGAACAACTATGACGCCCGGACCGGTGACCCCATCTGGTGGCACGGACGCAAGGCGGCCAGAGCCTTCAGCACGAACGGCGTCAGAGAGGCCGGCCCTGCTGACATCGTGCTCGGCGACGGTACGCCGCTCTACGTCGATGGTGGACCGTTCGGTCCCCCGTCGTTTCCGGGTGGCCCCGGCGTCGTCCATCGCTGGAACACGGAGGCAGGATCCCTCTCGGTCGTCGCCGACGACGTGCCCCTCGTCGACCTTGCACCGGACCAGCTCGCGGCGGTGAGCCATGGGAGAGGCGGCGCGCGGGTGATTGCGCCCGCGGGTTCCGGGAAGACCCGCGTGCTCACAGAGCGTCTTCGCCACATGATCGGTGACCGTGGCGTGGACCCGGCCACGGTCACCGCGCTCGCCTTCAATACGAAGGCTGCCAGCGAGATGCGGGAACGGTGCGGTGCGCTCGTGAGCGCCAGCGCCGGGTCCCCACATCCGGACACTCAACAGCATCGGCCTCTGGATCTGCAACGAGCACGGCGGCCAAGGTCGGGCCAGGGTCTACGAGGAGCCCCAGGTACGGGACCTTGTGCAGGCTGTCTTCGACGTCCCCCGCCAGGCGAACAGCGACACTGTCCTTCCGTACATCGACGCACTTTCTGCAGTCCGGCTCGGACTTGCTTCGCCGGAGATCGTCGAGGACGAGATCCCGGACGCCCGTGGCCTTGCTTCGGGTTTCGACGCGTATCGAGATGCGTTGGTCGAGGCGGGCGCCCTCGATTTTGACGAACAGATCTACCGGGCGATTGAGATCCTGTTGCGTGACCCCGAAGCCCGAGTCGACGCGCAAGGTCGCTGCCGGCACCTTCTCGTGGACGAGTTCCAGGACCTCAACGCCGCCCACATGCTGTTGATCCGGCTCCTCTGCGCTCCGGCGTACAGCTGCTTCGGAGTTGGCGACGACGACCAGGTCATCTACGGATACTCGGGAGCGACTCCCGAATACCTGATCAACTTCGGAACCTACTTTCCGGGGGCGCAGCAGTACGCGTTGGAGGTCAACTACCGATGCCCCCCGGAAGTCGTCACGGCTGCGACCAACGTGCTGTCCTACAACCGCCGGCGGATCCCGAAGTCGATCACGACTCCTTCCGAACGCGGTTCACCGCCTGCCGGACTTCGCGCCACCTGTCGGAGGCGTGGGACCACTCTCGGTTGTGCGTGCGCCAGCCGAAGAGCTTCCGCAGACCGCCGTCGCAGCCATCTCGGCCTGGAGGACGGGCGGGGTCCATCTGGACGAGATCGCCGTCCTCTCGAGAGTCAACTCATCGCTGCTCCCGGTTCAAGTCGTCCTGAGTGAAGCGGGGATTCCGAGCACGACACCCCTGGGTCCAAGAGTTCTGCAGCGAACGGGCATCCGGACAGCACTCGCCTACTTACGGATGGGCCTCGATCCAGGGGCGCTGCGACGAGAAGACGTCGTCCAGACGATCAGGCGGCCTTCGAGAGGGATCGCCCCCAATGTGGCCGCGATGCTCTCAGAACGTAGCGTGACCTCCGTCGCGGAGATCAGACGCCTGGCCAACCGCCTCTCGGGACGAGACGTACCCAAGCTGTTGGACTACGCCGACTCTCTCGATTCCGTTGTCGCTGCCTGTCGAACATCTGCGGAAACCGCATTGCGAGCCGTCCGCGTACAGGTGGGTCTCGGGGAGACGATGGACGTACTCGATGCATCTCGGCGGGAGGCGGATCGATCGACCCACGCCGACGACCTCTTGGCCCTCGAGTCGGTGGCGCACCTCCACCCAGATGTGGCCACGTTCGAAGTATGGCTCCGGGCCGTGCTCGAACGGCGCCAAGCAGAGGGGCCCACGGTGCTCCTTTCGACGATCCATAAGATCAAAGGTCGAGAGTGGGAGCACGTGATCCTCTACGGCGCATCGCAGGGATTGCTGCCGCACCGTCTGAGCGAGGACGAGGAAGAGGAGCGGCGCGTCTTTCACGTGGCGCTCACTCGAGCTGTCCGCCAGGTGCTCGTGTTCGCCGATGTCGCTGATCCATCACCTTTTGTGGGCGAGCTCGATGGCAGCAGGCCTCATGACCCGTTGTCAATGACTCCGAGGACGAATCGGAGCTCAGATCCGACGTCACTTGCTGGAAGGGCCTCTGGGACCGCCCTTCGAGATGGGGCCGAACGGCGCCGAGGCGACGCACGTCAAGGAAGACGTCGATCCGTACGACCGACCTCGCATTCACCCACGGTGGCGGCGGAGATCGGCCTCATCCTCGACTACGCAGGCCACACAGGTACCGTCGTGGAACTGGCTGGCTCTGCGGCAGTCGTCCGCGTCGGAACTGCACAGCTCAAGGTGCCCTTCGGCACCGAGGTGCGGGTGGAAGGGCTGACCGTCACCCTTGATGCTCCGAATGCGGGGACCGTCCGGCCGGGATCCGTCGAGGCAGAAGGCGCCCTTCGGGAGTGGCGCACCGAGGTCTCGAAGCGAGCCAAGGTGCCTGCATACGTCGTGCTCAATGACAGCGAACTCCTCGGCATCGCCGCGGCGCAACCCACCACGCTCACGGACTTGGCCAGGTGTAGGGGAATGGGACCCGTGCGCCTCGAGCGCTGGGGTGATGAGCTCCTGGCCGTCCTGAACGGTGCTCTCGGCGACGACGCTAGGGCCCGCTGAAGGGTTCCATTGAGGCCATCGCCTGGAGCATCGGTATCGCCCTGGTCTCCTACCTGTGGGCGATTCACCTCTACCGGAGCCGACGGGCTTCAAAAACCGTGTCGGCACACGGCGAAGGGTGATGCAGGCGTCGTGGCCGTGGTGCGTGGTCGGGCATAATGCGGGGAGTGGCGGAGCCCCGAGAGATCGCCGTCCCCCCCGCTCTGTTGACCGCTTGACCCAACTGCTGGGTGCCAAGAGGTCCGCCCGGCTCCAAGAGGCAGCCGCAACGGCCCGTCGTGCCCTCGGGGGTAGGCGGATGTGGCACATAAGCTCAACGGCAGCCGGCGGGGGTGTGGCAGAGATGCTGCACCTCCTCGTCGGGTACGCCACCGACGCCGGAATCGAGAGCCACTGGGTCGTGATCGATGGTGGCGCCGACTTCTTCGCCGTCACCAAGCGCCTGCACAACCGGCTCCACGGAGCGCCGGGGGACTCTGGAGAGCTCAGCCAACGTGAGGATTCGACCTACACCTCGAACCTTGAGGCCAATGCGGCTGCGCTGGGTCGCCGGGTCGAACCAGGCGACATTGTGGTCCTCCACGATCCCCAGACGGCTGGTCTTGCGGGGCATCTAGTGCGTCAGGGTGCACGCGTCGTTTGGAGGTGTCACATCGGTACCGACCGACCAAACGCGTACTCTCGAGAAGCCTGGGAATTCTTGTTGCCGCACCTGGCCGACTGTCACACCTACGTCTTCTCACGGGCGGCATTCGTGCCGCCCGAGCTGTCATCGGCTGATCTCTGGATCATCGAGCCTTCGATCGACCCACTGTCGCCCAAGAACCGCGGGCTGACTCGTCGCCAGGCTTCCGACCTCTTGGTTCGCATCGGTTTGAAGTCAGGGGAAGCTGCCGATACGCAGAGTTCGGTCTTGGGGGACATCGGGCCGTTCTCACCCGGGGGTCGAGTTGTGGTCCAGGTCTCTCGTTGGGATTACCTCAAGGACATGGTCGGCGTCTTGCACGGGTTCGCCGAGCACGTCGCTGGACGCAACGACGCTCGACTCGCACTCGTGGGACCATCTGTCGACGGCGTGGCTGA
Organism: uncultured Acidimicrobiaceae bacterium; assembly: GCA_963753115.1. Taxonomy (GTDB): domain Bacteria; phylum Actinomycetota; class Acidimicrobiia; order Acidimicrobiales; family RAAP-2; genus Bog-473. The sequence goes on along the minus strand of CAVWBB010000029.1, from coordinate 16,100 downwards.
CGATCCCGAAGGGTCGCAGGTGCTTGCCGAGTGTCTGGCGACTTGGGAGGCGCTCCCTCAGCGGGTCCGTGACGACGTACGCCTCGTGGCGCTACCGATGGACGACATGGAGATGAACGCCCTCATGGTCAACGCCAGTCAGCGCCACGCGAGCATCGTCGTGCAAAAGAGTCTCCAAGAGGGTTTCGGGCTCACCGTCACCGAGGCCATGTGGAAGTCCCGGCCGGTGGTTGCGTCCGCTGTGGGAGGAATCGTCGACCAGGTGCCACCGGGTGCTGGCGTCCTCCTCGAGGATCCTCGTGATCTCGGCGTCTTTGGCCGCACTGTCAGTTCGCTGCTGGAACGCCCGGAGGACCTCGCCGCCATGGGACGATCGGCCCGTCACCACGTCCGGGAACACTTCCTGAGCGACCGTCACCTCATTGAGTACGCCCGGCTCGTCGAACACGTGAGCGAGCAGTGAATCCCTCGACGAGCCATCGACGCGTCGAAGCGTTCGTAGCACAGAGTGGGGAAATGGAGCCCATCCCCCCACTCCTGCCAGGTGGGACGCGTACCGAGGGGTTCGATGCCTCGGCCGTCGGCTGATGCGCCTTCCCCCGATGCCCAACTGACCTACCCCGGTTCTGGCCTGCTGTGACGGCGGCAGCAGGGCGCGGAACCGGTTGGTGAAAGGCCCGCCGGGGGAGGGCGCCGAGCGACGTCATGGACGAAAGGTGACCTTGAGCACCCGTAGTTAGGACTTCTGTCTCTAGCCGCCCGGGAGGCCGAATCACAGAATGGTCGGGAAGGGGTGTTCCGATGGCAGAAACAGAGAAGGGTGTGAGGGCTGTCGATACGATGAGCGGCTCGGACGCTCTGCTGTGGACGATCAGCGCAGACCCTGTGATGCGCCCGACCATCGTCGCGCTCATGGTCCTGGACGGGAAGCCTGACTGGGCCGAGGTCCGGGCCCGAGTCATGGAGTTGACTGAGGCGGTCCCCCGCCTGCGTTCACGTGCGGTGACCCGGGCCCCGGGACGCGGGCGACCGCAGTTCATGCCGGACGAGAACTTCGCCTTGGACATGCACCTCCGGCGCATGCGGCTGCCCGAACACGGGGTTCTGCGGGATGTCATCGACATGGCCCAGACGATGGCCACGAGCGGTTTCGACGCTGCGCTGCCGCTGTGGGAGGCCGTTTTCGTCGAAGGTGCGGACGACGATCGCACCGTCCTGGTCATGAAAGTCCATCACGCCCTGATCGACGGCGTGGGCGGACTCGCTGTGCTTGCGCGGCTCTTCGATCCCATCGGTCCGATGCCGCTCGAGGGCATTGAGGCACGGCCGGCACCAGAGGTTCCGGATCCACGGTCGCGCGACTCTGTGCTTGACCGAGTACCGGGCTTTCCCCTTGCGGTTCGGTTTGTGGGTGATGCGCTGGGCATGGTGACGCATCCCTTCCGCTCAGCCGGCCAGTTGATCGCCGTCGGCAACTCGGTTGGTCGGCTGATGGCTCCTGCCAGGAGGCCAATGTCGCCCATCATGACCGGGCGCAGCTTCCGGCGACACGTCGAGATCCTCGACCTCGACCTCCCGACGCTCAAGCGTGCCGCCAAGGCCTGGGGTGGCACCCTCAATGATGTATTCGTCGCGTCCGTCGTGCGCGGCCTCACCCTTTACCACGAGCAACACGGCGTCGCAGCGACGGGCTTTCGTGCCCTCATGCCGGTAAATGTTCGTGACACAACCGATCACGAGGGCGGCAATCACTTCGTGCCGGCCCGATTCGTCGTCCCCGTCCACCGCGATATCGCCGACGGAGTGGCAGAGGTGAGACGGAACACCACACAGTGGAAGCACGCGCCCGGTCTCGGGATGAGCGATGTCCTCGCCGTCGGGCTGAGCGCATTGCCGGCCGGCGTGGCCCGCAGCCTCTGGAGTTCCATGCTCATGGGCGACGACCTCTGCATCACAAACGTCCCGGGACCTCCATTTCAGGCCTTTCTGGCCGGGGTCGCCGTCGAAGGCATCTATGCCGTCACACCGCCATCGGGGGCCGCACTCAGCGTGTCCCTGGTCTCCACGGCGGAACGGGCGTGTGTCACCATCACAACAGATACTGCGGCGGTTGCCGACAGCCCGAAGCTCGCCCGTTGCATCGAGGACGGATTCTCGGAAGTCTGCTCCGCGCAGCCACCCGGCCCTCCACGCTCACAATGACGGTCTCAGTCGACCTCCTGACGGAACTTGATGCTTCGTTCCTGCATATGGAGTCCCCGCAGACGCCCATGCACATGGGCTCGATAGGGGTCTTCGAGGGCGGCCCATTGCACGACACCCGAGGATGCCTCCGGCTCGACGAAGTGCGGGCCGCGGTACAAAGTCGGCTGCATCTGGTGCCGAAGCTGCGCAAGATCGTCCGAATCCCTCTGCTCGGCGAGTCAGCGCCGGTGTGGGTGGACGACCCCGACTTCGATATCACCTGCCACGTGCGCGAGGCTGCCCTACCCGAGCCCGGCGACGAAGCCCAGTTGCTGGAACTCTGTGCGCGCTTGATGTCGTACCGGCTCGATCGCGACCGCCCGCTGTGGAGCATCTGGCTCATCGGTGGACTCGAGGGTGGGCGTGTTGCAGTTCTCGAGATGATCCATCACTGCATGGCAGACGGCCTTGCCGGTGTCGAGCTCGCCAGCGTCCTGCTCGACCTCGAAGCCAGTCCCCCAGACCACCACCATGTGGACGAATGGGAACCCGCTCCCGCACCGCGTCGGACCACCGTGGCCGCTGACGGACTCGCCCGATTCGGCGGGGTCGTGTCGACGATCGCGGCAGACACATGGCATGCCCTCCTCCACCCGTCTCAGGCGCATCGCGTGCTCTCACGCTACGCCTCGGCGTTCTTCGACCTCCTCTCACAGACGCCGGTCGCTCCCCACGTGTCGCTGAACGGTCCGGTCGGATTCGATCGCAAGGTGCTCGTGGTCCGTGAGCGAATGGACGACCTCCGTCGCGCCGAGCGTCTCTTCGGCGTCACACTCAACGACCTGCTGCTGACAGCGGTCGCCGCTGGCGTGCACGATCTCCTGTCGGCCAGGGGCGAGGTGATGGAAGGTCGCCAGTTGCAGGTGCTGGTGCCCGTCGGCGCGGACCACCACGGCGACCACCGGCTCGGCAACGACATCTCGGCCATGTTGGTGCGGCTGCCCATCGGTGCCGCACCGGCGGCGGAGCGGCTCCGGGAGGTCGCGGGGGCCGAGCGCGCCAACAAGGAGCACGGCCAGGCGCAGGCGACGCACCTGCTGTTGTCCACGCTGGACACGCTGCCTCCGGCGGCGGTCTCGGCGGCCAGCCACCTCGTGCGTCACCAGCCGTTCGTCAACATGGTCGTGACCAACGTGCCGGGGCCCGACGTCCCGCTCTACGTGCTCGGGGCACGCATGCTCGAAGCCATCCCCTTGGTCCCGCTCGGCGGCAACCTGAGCGTGGGCGTGGCGGCGCTCTCGTACAACGGTGTCTTCACGATCAGCGTCTTCGTCGACCCCAACGCATGTCCTGATGCGGACGTCCTTCTCGGGGGAATCGGTCGGTGCTTCGACCAGCTCCTCGACCGGACCGGTGTGAGCCCTTGACGGAGATCCCGGGCTAGGCACTCGTGCCGGAGGCACGAGAAGCAGCGACCAGCCTGAGCTTGGGGCGGGCGGGGAGTTGAACCTCCGAGCTTCTGGGTTTGGCCCTGGAAAACGAACACATGTTCGTCTAGAGTCCCATTGTGGAGTCTTCGCCAGATGGGGCGGCGACGATCCTGCATGCCGACCTCGATGCGTTCTACGCCTCAGTTGAGCAGCTGCTGGACCCATCGCTGCGGAACCGACCCATAGCGGTCGGCGGCGGCGTGGTGCTCGCGGCGTCATATGAAGCCAGGAGTTACGGCGTCCGCGGCGGCATGCCCGGGTGGCGGGCCCGCCAACTTTGTAGTGATCTCCTTTTCGTCGGTGGCCAGTTCGGCCGCTACCAGCAATTCGGTGACGCTGTCGTGTCTGTCTTTCACGACTTCACGCCCCGGGTTGAGCGGGTGTCGATCGATGAGGCATTCCTCGACGTTGCCGGCGCCGTCCATCTCTTTGGAACACCGGCAGATATCGCCGTGGCAATCCGCCGACGCGTCCGCGACGAGATCGGCCTCCCCTTGTCCGTTGGCGTCGCCCGCACCAAGCACCTCGCCAAGGTGGCTTCGCAGGTGGCCAAGCCTGACGGCGTCGTGGCTGTGGCCCCGGCGAACGAGAGCGACTTTCTCGACCCGCTTCCGGTCGGTTTGATATGGGGCGTCGGGCCATCGACAGAACGTCGCCTCCACGATTCGGGCATTTACACCATCGGGCAATTGGCCAGGGTCGGCAGCCCGATCCTTGCAAATCTGCTCGGTGAGAAAGCCGGGTCGAAACTGGCCGCTCTCTCGGTCAATATCGATGAGCGGACTGTGGCACCAGTTCCGCGTTCGAAGTCCATGGGTGCTCAGGCCGCCCTCGGACGGCGCGTGGTCACTCCCGAGCTTCTCCGAGAGACGCTCGGCTACCTCGCCGACAGAGTTGCCGGCCGCCTGCGAAGGGCAGGGCTCGCAGGTCGGAGGGTGACCGTACGCGTTCGTTTCCCCCGCATGCGCTCCGTAACTCGCTCTGTGACATTGCCGGTTGCGATTTCGACGACGTTGACGCTGACCGAGGTGGCTGAGGGACTCGCGCAATCAGCCATTCTCGGCAACGAACAAGAGACGGAAGTTACGCTCCTCGCGGTCTCGGTATCCAACTTGCACGCAGAGCATTCTCTGCAACTTGCGTTGGCCCTCGATTCCCCCGACGGGGCTCGAGATGACGGTCCCGAAACCACATCTGCTACCGAAGCAGCCCGATGGGGCGTTGACCGGTCTGTCGACGCGATCCGAGAGAAGTTTGGACGAGCCGCTGTCGGCTACGCCGCGATCGCGCTCTCCTCGGCAGATCGGGTTCCCGAGGAATTTCGCGAGCTGGCAGAACGGGACGGCAACGACAGCCTGACTGAGAGGTGATCGACGACAGTCCCAAATCACGCTTCAGATCGGCACGTGCAGCATCAAGAGTCATGAACAAGAACAACACGCCCCGGAGCTGGACGACATGACGACGTACGAAATCGCTACGAGGCGACGGTGTACGACCCGCGGCGGGGCGCACGATCATTGCGTTCTCGTTCAAACAGCTCGCCAATTTGGCGTGAGTATGTTTTCATGACGCTTCCAACGCGAGCACTGAGGAGGTGCACATGAAGATCCATTTGACGAACCATCAGATGCTGATGCAGTGCGCCGCTGCTGCCGCTGCGGATACGCGCGCTCTGCTGGGCTAACCAGCATCGAGCTCGGGGGCGAGCGCCGACGGCGCCGCCTCGCACCTTTCGGGTCACCGGCGCTCTGTCGCCGCGCCCATTTGTCACACCCCCCGTCAATACTTCGTCCCCCGTCCCAAGGAGCAAGGGATGCACCCCGATTTGCTGAGGGCCCTCGCCAAGGCCAGACATCAGGACCTCCTCAACAAGCCTCGAACCCGAGCGCAACAGAGAGTCCGACTCGAAGACCGTTCTCCGCGGTTCCCTCGTTCACGACGCCAGGTGGGCTCGGTGCTCGTTTGGGCAGGCACACGCCTGATCGGTGAGCAACGGGCCGCGCTCGAACTCACCCATGAGTAGCCCCGGCGGCAGCTCGAGCAGGCGCGAGCGAACCACGAGCCAAGTCCCCACACTCATGCCGATCGACATGGGAGCTGGTCAAATGTGGTGACACCCATGCCTGCCAGGGAGGCTGTCGCCAACATCGAAATCTGAATCTGTGGGATTTCGTGGGAGGTTCGACTCGGTCGATTGACCCCTGGCCTAAGGGGTGGAGTCTTCGGGGCTGAATGCTCCATGGCTCAGAACTTGGAGAAATGTTTCGAGCAGGTGAGCTTGAGTCGGATCGATCTGGCCGATCTCGAGAATCCCTGTCGTTCCCCAGTCGACAAGGGCGACGAGATCGCTCAGGGGAATAGTCGACTCTCGCCCGTATTCAGCAAGGATCTCGGAGATATACGCCACGATGGCATCTCGGTACTCGTGAAATCGTGCGACGAAGCGGTCACGGACCTCTGGGTTGCGCAAGGCGTAGAGCCGGAACTCCAAGCTGAGCGCGGTCCAACCCAAGTCCTCACCACCCACGAGGCGACGCCAGGTTTGTGCAACGTCTACGTCGTTCGCACCCGCCGGTCCCCCAACCTGCTCGAAGAAGTCTTGGAAACCGGCCAGTTGGATCTCGACGTGTCGATCCAGCACGGCAAAGAAGAGTTCCTCCTTGTTCTGGAAGTTCGAGTGGATCGCTCCTCGGGAAAATCCAGCGGCCTCGGCGATCTCCTCAAGCGAGGCTGCATGAAACCCGCGCCGAGCAAACACCTCCCGTGCTGAGGCGATCAATGCCTCGCGGGTGAGCTGCCGGCGCCGCTCGGGCGTCCACTTCTCGACCTTGGCGTCGCTCGTCATACCTTCTGGACAATCATCATACATTACTGTACGTTACATACGGTGTCGTATTTCACATACGTAATGGGCTGTGGATGAGGTCGCTGGTCCGGACAAAGGCATCCCCTACGGCTGACCACCGAAGGGGCTTGGCCAATGACGCAGCCCTCGAAGTGATCGGTGTGCGAAAGGCCTACGCCGGTCACGAGGCGCTCAGCGGCGTCGATTTGGCGATTGCACCTGGGCAAGTCGTCGGACTGCTCGGGCCCAACGGTGCCGGCAAGACCACACTCCTCTCCATCGTGGCGGGCCTACTCCGTGCCGACGCGGGGCGGATTCACGTCAACGGATGGGACGTCACCGCAGAACCACTTCGTGCTCAACGCACCATTGGCTTCGCTCCCCAGACCACGGGTGTCTACGAACCCCTTACAGTCGAGGAAAACCTGCGGTTCTTCGGCGCGCTAAGGGGGTTAACGGGGCGGGAACTGACGCTCCAAGTCGACCATCTCACCGACGACCTGCTCCTCGGAAACCTCCGATCGAAGCAGTGCCAGCACCTCTCGGGCGGAGAAAAGCGCCGGGTGCATACGGCGATAGCCCTTCTCGCGCGGCCTCCTTTGGTGCTCTTGGACGAACCCACGGTCGGCGCAGACATCGAGACGAGAGCTGCCCTCATCGCCTTGGTCCAAAGCCTCGCTGCCCAGGGGACGGCCGTCCTTTACACGACGCATTATCTGCCAGAGGTGGAGAGCCTCCAGGCCGACGTCGTCATGATCGACTGCGGTCGTGTTGTGGCAGAGGGCACGATCGACCAGTTGGTCGCCGAGCACGGTACTGGTGAGCTCGAGCTTCGCTTCATCGGCCCCGCTCCCAGAGTCGAATTGGCCCGATGCGAGACACACATCGATGGCGATTGCATTGTCGTGTCGACCTCAGAACCGGCCGCGGTCGCAGTTGCACTTCTCGATCGACTTGGCGCGGACATCCACCGACTCCAAGACGTGCGGATCCTGCGCCCGAGCCTCGAGAACGTCTTTCTCAATCTCACCGGCAGGCGCTTGCCCGACCCAGGAGGTATCGAAGGTGCGGCCTAGTTTGGCCATCGCTCTCAACGAGCTTCGAATCCTCAAACGTGACCCGGCCTGGATCGTGCTCCTTTTCGCGATTCCTTTGATCCTGGTCGGCCTGATGCGTGGCGGCGTACAGTTCATTCTTGCCCTGACGGGCCACCCCAATGCATCGGGGGCTGAGTTCAGCGTGCCCGCCCAGGCCGTCACCTTTGTCTTCTATCTCCCCGGACTCATCGGGATCTCGTTTCTACGAGAGCACGGCTGGGCCACTTGGGGCCGCCTACGGGCATCTGGTGTTCCCGGTCCGCAGATTTTCATCGGAAAGGTCCTTCCGGTTGCGATTCTGGGGTTCTGCCAGATGGCGGTTGTCTTCGGCATCGGAGACGCTGCCTACGGGCTTCGTATCACCGGCTCCGCTCTGGGTGTCGCGTTGGTTGCCTTCGTCTTGGTCATCACCGTCATTGCGATGGGGTTGGCAATCACCGTCCTGGTGCGAACGATGCAGCAACTCAATGCCGTGGCCAACATCGTTCCAGTGGCCCTCGGCGCACTCGGAGGTGCACTCATGCCGCTGGTGACACTGCCGACATGGGTGCACCACGTGGCACCGGCTACTCCGCAGTACTGGGCCATGCGAGGATTCGATGGCCTCATCCTCGACGGGGACGGCTTACGGTCAGCCGTGCTTCCGGTGATCGTGCTCTTCGCCTATGCCGCGGTCTTCAGCGTTGTGGCGGTTGTTGGACTGGGCGCTACCGAGAGGCGGCTTGCCTTTGCGTGACGCCGCGCAGTGACCGTTTCGCAACGCCGGAAGGACATTCTCCATTGTTTCGGAACAGGAAAAGGAAGTCGGAATCGCTTCGTCCAGGGCAAACCGATCCGACGATTGGCGCTGGTGATCGAGTTGACCGTTCCACCTACCTACGTCGGAATGTTCCCACATCCATGCGTTTCACCAACAAACCAGTAGCAGGTCCAATCACCCGCTACACGGCGCTGTTCGCCTCCGAAACCGAGAGAACTCCGTTGTCGCGGCCTGCGCCCAAGTCTGCGACAGACACACACCTGACCAGTGTCCCAGGCCCCGAGCAGTCCAGGATGGCACTGTAGCGGAGGGTCAGAGGACCACACTGTCGAGACGACCTGGGTTGCCAGGCTCATCGCAAAGGTTGGCATCAGGTCTGAAGAGATGCCATGGGTCACCAGGCAAGTCCTCCTGGCCGATGACGGCTTATCCTTGCTGAGCCCAGTGAACCCCTTTGGGCATCTTGAGAGTTGACGTGAAGCACGACAACGCAGACGAAGGATGAGGAGCGAAAGCCTTGAGCGATCGAGATGACATAACTTCTTTGGTGCATCGCTATGCCGAGCTGCTGGATTCGGGACGACTCTCCGATGTCGTTGCGCTGTTCTCCCGAGCAACATGGCGCTCTGCAGGAAACGGAACTTCTGTGGTGACGTTGACCAAAGAGGAGGTGAGGGCTACCTATGACCGCGTCATCCTTTACGCAGATGGCACCCCCCGCACTCACCATCTCATTACAAACCTCACCATCGACCTTGCGGACAGCGCCGATGATGCCTCGGCTACCTGCTACTTCACTGTGCTGCAAGGGATCGACGCCGGCAAACCCATCGAAACCATCTTGTCGGGCAGGTATTCCGACCGATTTCGCAAAGACGACCAGGGCTGGTACTTCACCGATCGTGTCTTTCACGCCGACTTGATTGGTGACCAATCCCGCCATTTCGCCCGGAGCTGATATCGATGCAGTTCGGCGTGGCGGTACCGGCCTATGGAAGTTCCGTCGGAGGATCGGCGATCCCCGAGATGGTGTCCGCGGCGGAGGAACTTGGCTTCGCATCTGTTTGGTGGCCAGACCACATTGCCGTGCCCGACTACGCGGCTGCTGCAAACTTGCAGCCGCCCTTCTTGGAGCCCCTGGCCGCCTGCGCGTGGGGCCTGAGTGTGACATCGCGCATTTGGTTCGGGACGGACGTACTTGTCGCCCCCTACCGCCACCCCCTGAGCGTCGCCGCCACTGCTGCAACGATGACAACCCTTGCAGGCAGTCGCCTTGTGTTAGGCGTTGGTGTCGGATACCTACGTGGTGAGTTCGATGCGCTCGGAGCTGACTACGAGCGCCGCGCTACGACCACGGACTCATGGCTGGAAACCTTTCGGAAACCGCCTTCGGGATACTCGGTGATCGCACCTCCAACGCCAATCCCGTTGTGGGTTGGTGGCAATAGCCAGAAAGCACGGCGGCGGGCTGCTCTGCTCGGCGATGGATGGCACCCCTTATGGTTGCCAGCTTCCGAATATCGGCGCGCCCGTGATGAGATCCTGGCCATGCGGCAGGAGGCTGGACTCGCTGACCAGCCGTTCACGTTTTCGTTCAGCGCTGGAATGACACGATTCGCGGAGAAACCCTCGGACGGGTGGCCGGCGCCGGCGCAGCGCGCGCCAAGAGGTTCCGAGTTCCGCTATGCGCCGGCTCCCTGGATTGCGCCAGATGGTCGTCCGCGATTGACGGGGACCCCTGACGATCTCACCGGCGACCTCCAGCAGCTTCAGCAGGTCGGCGTCGACCACGTGACTCTCAGATTTGGTACGCCGGAGGTCGCGCCAATGGTGCGCTTCGCCCAAGAAGTCCTCCCGGCGTTCGCGCGATAGTCACGCTACCGAGCCATCAGCCCGCTGGAGTGCCCCCATTTCCGCGGCGCTGGCCAGGACGGGGTTGCGTACATCTCAGCACACGACCTACTCGCATCAGCAGCTGCGCTGTCTTGGTCCGACCGGTCGCATCGGCGAAGACGATACTCGATTTAGGGCATAGGTGGCAGTCCGTCACGGAACCTGAGAGGTAAGAGTTCGATCAGCTGCCCATCGGGATCTCGGACGAACAACGCCACACCGATGTCGGTCTCATCGACGATTGATCCGCCGAACTGCACCACCCTGTGCCGCAGCCTCATGAATGTCATCAACAGCAACGGAGAGGTGGGTCAGCCCAGATTCGTCCATGGTGCGACGTCTGGAGGTCGCAGATCTTTCTCGATAGTGCAAGAGCTCGAGAACGAGACCATCGAGAACGAAGTAGGACGCGGTGGTGCCTAACGGTGGTTCAAGGCCGTTCAGCTTGGCCGTCAAATCGTCCGGAGGTGTGATTTCGTACCAGAACGTGAATCCAAGCGCCTCTGCATAGAAACGCTTCGCCCTTGCGAGGTCGGTCACCACCAGGCCAACGTGGTTGAAAGTCGTCATGTCACGCACATCTGAAAGAGCTGTCGCCGAGAATCATGATTGCAAGGTAGGTCAGACCAGCGGAGGTCGCACAACTCGCCCGGCCGCATTCCGGGGCAGAGCGAGCAAGCATGAGAAGCGGAGCGAGGCGAGGGTCTCGTCGCTCAGCAGCCTCGATGACCTCGCGAACCGCTTGCAGGGACGGCGCTTCCACCATCTTCCGAGAAACCCCCGTCTGCTTCGACCTCGTTTCCCTCGACGATGCTCGCGAAGCGCAGCTTGGATGAAGAAGCCGACCTTCGCTGGCTTTGGCGATGGCCAACAGCCGACCGAGCGGGGCCCATCAGCTCGAGCGAAGCGGTGCGTACGGCGCCCACCCACCAAGTGGAGGGCCACAATTGAGCGCTCTCGTCACCCATTGACTCGCAGAACTGTGCGCGCCCGGTCGCCCTGGACGAGTCCACTTGCGCCGCCGAGGAGCCCGGTCAGCGATGTGCCTCCTGAAAGCTCGCAATCTGCGGACGTATCCCTGCAGTTGCGTGACCACCGTGGAGGGATGGGCTCAGGAACATTGGAGCGGACATTTCGGTCTAAGTGAGATCAAACACCCATCAACGCAAACATGTTGGCGCCCATGATCTTGGCCACCTCCGCCTCCGACAGGCCGACCTCGTCCCTGGCGTAGTGCGAATACTCGACCGGATCGGCAAGACCCTCGGGATGAGGCCAGTCGGAATTGAAGAGCACATGCTCGAGTCCGACTGCATCGATGAGTGGCCCAAGCGGGTCCTCCCAGAACGGCGCAACGTAAAAGGCCCGCCTGAGGGCTTCGAGCGGATGCTCCGCGAACAGGTGTGGGAGTTTCCCGTACCCGCTGGTCAAATCCTCCACGACCCGGGTGATCCACGTCGATCCGTTCTCGATGAGACCCAACCTGACATCGGGGAACCGGCTGACCATGCCGTGGATGATCGCCGAGAACACGGTATCCATTATCGGGCGGTACGACTGCGACACGGCCGAAAATGCGTTCTGCTCGAACGGACGCATCTCCTGATCCGAGCCGTTCCACTCGTTGGCGTACTTCGTATAGCCGGAGTCGGATGCGTGCAACATCACCGGGATACCAGCCTCTTGAATACGGGCCCAGAATGGGTCGCTGTCCTGCAGGAACGGTGACCGTGGCCCACGGAATCCGGCGACCGGACCGGGCCGCACCAGTACCGTCTTCGCTCCTCTCTCCAGTGCCCATACGAGCTCCTTTACCGCACCGTCGACTGTCGCCAGGTTGATGACAGGAGTGGAGAAGATCCGGCCCCCGTAGTCGAATCCCCACTCGTCATACATCCACTCATTGAATGCGTGGACAAGTACTTGCGTACCGATCGGGTCGTCCATGAAGTTGACCTCGATCAAGGACGCAAGAGTCGGGAAGTTCACGATTGCCTGAATGTGCATCCGGTCCATCAAGCTCATGCGGGCATCGCGATCGGTGAATTCGGGAATGGCACGCATTGGCCGCACAATGTCACGGAAACTCTTACCCTCGGTGTTACGACCCGAGAAGTACTCCGCCGCCGAACCAGGCTCGGCAACAACTTCAAAGGTCGGGTTCGGGATGTAATCCGAGACGCGACCGCGAATGATCATCTTCGTGCGTCCATCGATGTTCGCCAGGCGCACCAACCCTTTGTACTGGGTCGGCAGATGGCGAGTGAAAGCGTCCAAGCCCTCATAGAAGTGGAAGTCGCAGTCAAAGACTGCATGACCGAAGTCGCTGTAGCACATGTCCGGGCTATAACGCCGGTACTCCATCGCCGCGGTTCCCCTTTCCGACGTTGACGACACTCTTCCCTTAGCAACTATGGCGGTTGAAGTCGTAAGGTGACTAGGGACCTTGGTCCCGAACCGTGACGACACGGCTTCTTGGCAATGATGCGCTCTGTGGACTAGCCAGCCCCTCAGAAGAGGCCTGATCGTTCGTCACTTCTGATCCTCGTCAGCAGCGGCAGATGATGCGCAAGAAGACCCGCGAGATCGGAAATCCAGTACGACTCTTTCGCACTCTTTTCGCACACTCTTTTCGAGCACACAGGAAGCAGCGCGACGCTGCGCAGTGTCGACCGGCACAGATCGTCCGCTCTCCGTTCTGTCATCGAGAGCAACAAAGGACTTGGGAGTGTCGGGGCCGCGGTTGCCCTCTCACCTCAATCCGCTTGTCGGAGGTTGAGTGTGCCAATTGGCGAGAGCGGTGTCCAGAAAGCGGATCCACGCTATGGCGGGCTTCGGACGGATCCTGGGCCTGTTCACGTTGCGGTCTGGGGATGAAAGTGTCATGCCCCAAGACGTGACACCTGGAGCAAGCCACTGCACGAGTCGAATGACCCACAAGAAACTGGAAGTCCCAACAGTCGGCATCCAGAGCGTCGGCGCCGGCGACGCTTGGCGTCGACAGAGAATGGGTCCCGGCCACAGAGGACAGGCCGACTTCATCTGATCGTTCCCACACAGTGCGAAACGCAATCGGCTGGCTAACTCCAAACGATGATGCTCTCGTTACTGCGCTGAAATCCCTGCGTTCTCAACGGTGACTGAGCGAGCTCTCCCGGAACCTGGTCTGGCCGGGTTGTGTCGAACTGCCCCAGCGATACGACGGCCAGAGCACCCTTCTGGCAGAAGCTGCACTCGCGATGACATCGAGCGTGACATTTCACGGCGTGTCACATGGATTCGTGATCGAGGAGATCGAGGAGTGCTCGGGCGGCGCCGACCGGTGGGCGACCCCGGGCGACCACGGCGAAGAGGTCCCGCCGTATGGCCGGCGTGACCGGGATGCCGACCACGTCGTCGGCCACGGTCCGGATGGCCATCGGCGGAAGGATGGACAGGCCGGCACCCCAGCGCACCAGTTCGACGAGGTATTGCATGTTCGCCACCTCGCACGCAACCCGCCGGGCCAGTCCGGCACGGGTGCACGCTGCGTCGATCTGGGCGCGCAGGGCGGAGTCGGCGCGGTACTCGACGAAGTCCCGGTCACGGAGCACCCGATCGCCGAGCCGGATGGTCCGACGATCCGCCAGTGGGTCGTCCCGGCGCATGGCGAGGACGAGGGCGTCGTGGCCGAGATCGGTGGTGGTCAGCCTGGCCCGGTCGATGGGCCCGTCGACGAAGGCGATGTCGAGCTCGCCGTCGGCGACCGCCCGCGCCAGCTCGCCGGCCGCCGCGTGGGTCAAACGAAGAGTCACCCCGGGATGGGCCCGGCGGAACGTCGCCAGAAGGGCGGGCAGGTCGACCACGCCCAGGGTCTGAATGGCGCCGACGTGCAGTTGACCCCGTAACACCCCCCGGAGACCGGCCACGGCGTCGCGACCCTCGTCCAGGGCGGCCAGACTCTGTCGGGCGGCGGGCAGGAGCGCCCGTCCGGCCTGAGTCAGGGTGACCCGGCGGTTGTCCCGCACGAAGAGGGCCTCGCCGAGCTCCCGTTCGAGCGCCTTGATCGAGGCGCTCAGGCTGGATTGCACCACGTGGACCCGGGCCGCGGCGCGGGTGAAGTGCAGCTCCTCGGCCACGGCAACGAAGTGCTCGAGCTGGCGGAACTCCATACATCGATCCTATCGATGATGAGAAGCTGAAGAATCTATTGGACTAATCATTATTCGAGTCGCAGAGTGGGTGGTGCCGCAGGCGCCTCGGCCGGCAATCGGCCACCACGCCCATGGTCACAACCCGAGAGGAGCATCATGCCTGACGTCCTGACTTCCGCAACGGCAACCGACACCCACGAGATGGTCGTCATCCACCGTGCCTTCCGTCGAGAGTCGCAGCTGCTCGGCGCGCTGATCGCCGCCGTCCCCGATGGCGACACCGAGCGAGCAGCCGTGCTCTCCCGCCATCTGGCCTGGTACCAGGCCGGTCTGACGAACCACCACCACGGCGAGGACGAGCTGCTGTGGCCCCTGCTCCACCAGCGTGCCGAGGTCGACGCCGAGATCGTGGTGCGCATGGAACGCCAACACGGCCGGGTGGCCGACACGCTCGCCGACGTGCTGGGCGTGCTGCCGGCCTGGCAGGCCTCGGCTGGCGCCGAATCGCCGCGACGTGCTCGTGGGCGCCCTCTCCGCCCACCGCCGCGTGCTGATCGAGCACCTCGACGACGAAGAAGGCCATCTGCTCCCCCTTGCCGCCCGGCATCTGACGGGCCCGGAGTGGGCAGCACTGGGCGACCACTTCGTCGCCACCACCCCCAAAGCCGAGCTGCTGGTCTTCCTCGGAGCCGTCCTGGAGGAGGCGACTGATGACGAGCGGGCCGCGCTGCTCGGCGCCATGCCCCTGATGGCTCGTCTCGCCTGGCGGAGCGTCGGACGACGCCGCTACGCCTCGCACATGCGGCAGGTTCGAGGGAACCCCACCACCAAAACCGCCCGTTGGCCCCCGAGAACCTCACGGAGGTGTGACCATGTCGTTCTCCGAGCCTGAGCTCGCCTTCTTGTCCATCCCAGGCCCTGGGTCGCCTCGCCACCGTCCAACCTGACGGCACCCTTCAGGTCAACCCTGTCGGGTTCACCTACAACGCCGAGCTCGACACCTTCGACATCCACGGCTACCGCCTCTCGAGCAGCCGCAAGTTCCGAAACGTCGCCGAGAATGGCCGAGCGGCGTTCGTCATCGACGACATCCCCTCGGTCGACCCGTGGCGGGTGCGCTGTCTCGAGATCCGGGGGCACGCTGAGGCCGTCACCTCGGCCGAGCAGACCCAAGACGGGCTCGACGACGCCCTCATCCGCATTCATCCCACCCGCATCATCAGTTTCGGGATCGACCTCCCCGACCAGGAGCCCCACGCGATGACCCCCCACAACCGGGACGTCGCACGACGCTGAGTCCATTGCACCGACCTCTCGGGGCGCTTGGCCCGTCGGATCGTGAGGGGGCGCTGGCTGTTTGATCAGGCCGCGAAAATCTCTGCTCGGCCGCCCGGGCTCGGCCGTGAAAGGTCTCAGAGAACTGCTTGCGCCTGCCAGTGATCGGATCGACGCCGAGTTCCCCTCGGGGTTTCCACGCGCCAGCGCTTGAGTTTTCGCTTCGAACCCTGCACAGAATGGAGACGTACGAGAGAGACGGTACGCCCGTCCGTCGGATCTGTTGTGGGATTCGGGTGGGGGCAGCAGAAGGGCCACTCGCGAGGCGTGGCCCTGACCTGCGCTTTCAAGAGTGGCGGGGGAAGATTTGAACCTCCGACCTTCGGGTTATGAGCTTGGACTGTTGGGTTGACCGCAATT
>CAVWBB010000028.1:0-20664 GCA_963753115.1 uncultured Acidimicrobiaceae bacterium | reverse complement strand
AACGGCCTCAGCAAGAAATTCGGGAAGGTGCAGGCCCTCGCCGACCTGTCCCTCACCCTGCCGCCGGGACAACCGGTGGCGATCCTCGGGCCGAACGGCGCCGGGAAGACCACCTTCATCCGCATGGTGGCCACGCTCATCGCGCCCGACCGCGGCACGCTGACCGTCAACGGGCACGATGTCGTGCGCGACCCGATGGCGGTGCGGCGCATGATCGGCCTCGCCGGCCAGTCCGCCGCCGTCGAGGAGATGATGACGGGGCGGGAGAACCTCGTCATGGTGGCCCGCCTGTACGGCCAGGGCCGCGCCGAGGCGGTGGCCTCGTCCAACCGGATCCTCGCGCAGATGGATCTGGTGGGGGCCGCCGACCGCCAGGTCCGGACCTATTCCGGCGGCATGCGACGGCGGCTCGACCTCGGGGCGAGCCTCGTCGGCTCCCCCCGGCTGCTCCTGCTCGACGAGCCGACGACCGGTCTCGACCCCGGCAGCCGCAACGAGGTGTGGGACGCCGTGCACGTGATGAGCCAGCACGGGACCGACATCGTGTTGACGACCCAATACCTCGATGAGGCCGATCACCTCGCCACGTCCATCGTCATCATCGACGGCGGCCGCGTCATCGCGCAGGGCACGCCGAACGAACTGAAGTCACGGGTGGGCGCCGACATGGTCGAGCTGCACACCGTCGACGTCGCCACCCTGCAGCGGGCGGCCGAGGTGCTGGGGTCGCTCGGGATGGCCGAGCCGTCCACCGATCCGGCGACGCGCCGGTGCTCCATCGCCGCGCCGAGCGGTCCGAAGCTTCTGCCCGTCGTCCTCCGCGCCCTCGACGACGCCGACGTCCCGGTGGAGGACATCGCGCTGCGCCGGCCCACCCTCGACGAAGTGTTCCTCGCCCTCACCGGGCACACCACGACCGACACCACCACCACTCCGAAGGAGGACGCAGCATGACCATGGACCTCACTCTCGACCCGCCGCGCCAGGCCGCACCGATCGACGCGGTCACCAACCAGGGGGCGTCGTCTCTCGTCGCCGCCAGCCAGGTGGCCGGGCGCACGCTCAAGAAGTTCGTGCGCTCGCCCGCGCTGCTCATCGCCGGCACGGCACAGGGAGTGCTCTTCCTGCTGATCTTCCGCTACGTCTTCGGCGGTGCGGTGGCCCACACCGGGAACCTGAACTACGTCGACTTCCTGGTCCCTGGTTTCGTCGTCACCGGGGTGCTCTTCCAGGGGATGAGCGCCGCCAGTGGGGTCGCAGACGATCAGGCCGGCGGCCTCTTCGACCGGCTGCGCAGCCTGCCCATCCGGCTGCTCTCCATCGTCACCGGCCGGGTCAGCGCCGACACCGCGCTGGTGGCCTGGGGCGTCGTCGTCATGACGGTGGTGGGGTTCGCCGTCGGCTTCCGGATCGGCGGCTCTGTGGCCGCCGCGCTCGCCGCCCTCGGGCTGACCGTCCTCTTCGGCTTTGCCTTCGTCTGGATGTTCATCGCCATGGGCCTCTTCGCGGGCAGCCCGCAGGCGGCGCAGGGGCTCTCGTTCCTCGTCTTCCCGCTGAGCTTCGTCTCGTCGGCCTACGTGCCGGTGTCGACGATGCCGGGCTGGATGCAGGGCTTCGCCACCAACCAGCCCATGACGCAGATGGTCAACACGGTGCGCTTGCTCACCGGGGGCCCCGCGGCGCAGGAGCTCCTCGGGCACTCCGTCTCGTACTACCTCGTGCCGTCGTTGCTGTGGACGGCCGGGCTCGTCATCGTGTTCGCCCCCTTGGCCGCCTGGAAGCTGAAGACGTCGTGACGTTCAGCGCCGGTCGAACTCGTCGTCGGGAGGTTCGCCGGTCTGGAGGACCGAGTTGACCGCGCGGCGCAGCCGCTCCTGCGAGTCGATCATCCAGTCGATGTAGAACGCGTACTCCGCCACATCGGTGATGTCGCCGTCGCTGTAGTCGGCGACACGGAAGGCGGAGCCATCGGGCAGCTGCTCCCAGGACAGCGGCGCGCCGTAGATCGACTCGACCTGGACCTGCTCCAGCTGCAGCACGTCGAACTGTGCCGCGCTGGCCTCGGGGGTCCCGAGGTCGACGTAGAAGTCCGAGCGCAGGCGCCCGCCGGCGGCGAAGCTCAGCCCGTAGTGCGTGCCGCGCACGGGGGAGGGGAGGGTGATGAAATTCTGTGCCGGCAGGGTCGTCATCTGGGTCCAACGCGGGTGCCGCGCCGGACCTTGTCCAGCCAGCGGGACCAGTATTCGCGGAACATGGCGCCCTTGCCGCCCCCGAGCGGACCGGCCAGCTCGGTCATCGTCCAGCCGGTCGGGTCGCGGAACCACTGGGTCCCCGCGTAGTTGCCGCCGACGCCGGTGGCCTGCTCCATGACGTGGTGGACCAGGCCGGCCGGCGTGTACGCCGCCTTGTCCACGTCCCACACCAGCGGCGCGTGCAGGTTGTTCTGCCAGTGCGCCGTCCGCCGGGCGGGGTCCATGTCCAGCCACTCCTCCAACTGGCTCCGCAGGTCGAAATTGAGGTCGGTGCGCGGGCTCAGGGTGAAGATCGTCCCGTCGGCCACGGATTCGGTCGTCACGAGCCGGCGTACCAGCGCGGCGTCCTGCACCCGCCGCTTGGAGTCGGCCATCTCCTTGGCGAGCTGGCGCTCCGGGCTGATGGTGAACTCCTCCACCTCGCGCAGGGGGTAGAGCTGGCTGACGGAGATCATCGGCACGTTGCTGCTGCCCAGTTGCCCGTAGATGTAGGAGCGGAAGGCGCTGATCTGGACGAGGGTGATGTCCAGGCCCATCTCGCTGAGCCACACCACGCTGGCGGTCGCGGCGGCAGAGAAGCCACTCGCCAGCAGGACGATGCGGGGGCGCCGCAGCGTCTGGGGCGAGAGGTCGGGCGCGTGGGCCTGCAGCTCGGCCAGCGCCTCGTCGGCGGTCAAGGGCGTCTGGTGGCGCGACTGGAAACGGGCGTAGTGCTCGGCCAGCGACTCGGGGAGCATGCGGCTCGCCATGGCGGCGTACTTGACGGCCGGCACCTCGGTGTCGAGGGTCCGCCCGCTCTTGAGCTCGCCCACGACCAGGCGGCCGTCGGCACCGAGCCCCAGCACCGAGATGCGGTCGCGGCCCGCCCCGGGCACCGTGGGCAACCCGTCGAACTCGAAGGTGACGACCTTGACGGCGGGGCCCAGAATGGCCGGGTTCGACAGCACCCACTCCTGGAGATCGGCGCGCTGCTCCAGGCCCGCTTCCTCGAGCGAGATCGCCTGTGCTGGCATCGCGACGGATCCAGCCACTGTGAACAGCATCTCTTCCGCCATTTCTCAGGACAGGGTAGGACGAACGGTCGTTTTTCCGCAGGTACCGAAAGTCACAGAGAATGTCAACAGATCAACAAAAGTGGTGGCCAGGCCCGTGCCGGGCAGCCCGGCGACGGCGGCGTGCACGGCCGTTCCAGTGCCGCGGTCGCGAGCCGTCGCGCCCCACCGGAAGGTGCAGCACCGACGTCATCGACGACGACCCCGACGACCCCGACGACCCCGACGACGACCCGGACGACGCCGGACAGCAACGACACGGCAGGGAATTGTCAGAAGCGTGTGCAACCGGGCCCGGCGTCTAGACCGGCGCGCCCGGCGCCACCAGCGGCCACGGCCGTTCAAGCTCGACCACGCGGGCCAGGTCGAGGAGCAGTTGCTCGGCGTGCCGGCGCCCGATGATCTGCATCGACACGGGGAGCCCGTCGACCAACCCGACCGGGATGGCGACGGCCGGGTGCCCGGTGGTGTTGGCCGGGATCGTCAACGCACCGTTGTTCCCGACCGCCGTCTCGAACCCGTGCTCGGCGATGAGGTCGACGCCGTCGATCGTGGTCGGCATCGGGCCCTGGGCACCGAACGCCACGTCGGGGTTGGTGGCGCAGATGAGGAAGTCGACCTGCTCGAAGAGCTCGGCCATCTGCACAATGATCTGGCGCCGGAACGCCTCGATGTTCTTCGCCGTGTCCACGTTGAAGTGGTTGGTGGCGATGTTGGTCGCCAGCATGATCTCGGGGGTGAGCTCGGTCTCGCAGCCGGGGTAGAGGTCGCCCAGGCCGACGAGCAGGCTCGCTGTCCCGGCCAATGCCCACTCCAAGCCGCCCCGGGGCAGCGCGAACGGCAGGTCGACTCGCTCGAGCCCGGCGTCCTTGATCAGCAGGTCGGCCGCTGCGCCAACCCGACCCCGCACGCCGGCCGCGACGATCGCCGCACCGAGGTCGACCGAGACAGCCACCCGCCGCCCGGCCAATTCCTGCTGGCCGAGTCCGGCTTCCCAGCCCCCGACCCGCGGCAGGGAGAAGGGGTCGTACTCGTCGGCGCCGTTGCAGGCGTCGAACCAGCGGGCCGTGTCGCGCACCGAGCGCGAGAGGCATCCGAGGACCGCGGTCAGCGGCTCGATCTCCGTCTTCGGTCCCTTCGGGATGCGGCCGAAGGTCGACTTCAACCCGAAGAGGCCGGTGAAGCCCGCGGGAATGCGGATGGAGCCCCCGCCGTCGCCCCCCGTGCAGAGCGGGAGCAGACCGCCCGAGACCGAGGCGGCCGAGCCGCCGGACGAGCCGCCGGGCGTCCGGTCCCGGTCGTAGGGGTTCGACGTGGCGCCGTGCAGGCGGGTGTAGGTGCAGTTGATCCCGCCGAATTCCGACGCCGTGGTCTGCCCGACCAGGACGGCGCCGGCCTCGCGCAGCCGGGCCGTCATGGTCCCGTCGTACGCGGAGGTGCGGTCCTTGAAGACGAGCGAGGCCTCGGTGAGCGGCCAGCCCTCGACCGGGTCGAGCTCCTTGACGCCGATGGGGACGCCGCCGAAAGGAAGGCTCACGTCGGCCCGGGCGGCCGTGTCCCGGGCCCGTTCCTCGTCCACGAAGCACACTGCGTTGAGCTGCGAGTCGGCGATGGCTGCCAGCGACCCTTCGAGTGCCTCGGTGGGCGAAATCGTCCCGGCCCGGTAGGCGTCGACGAGGGAGCAGGCGTCTCCCATCCATGGTTCTGTCATGGATGGGAGAACTGCGGCCGGCATCGACTCTTCCGAAGTCCGGGTTGACGAGGGTTGCACCTGTCCATGAGCCGCATTCCTAGCGCGTCCTACTCCGTCGTGCGCTTCTTGAAGAAGTGCGCCGCCAGCGGTGCGGCCACCGCCAGGATCGCCACCGACCAGATCAGCGCGGCCTCGACCGGATGCTGCATCGGCCAGGCCTGCACCATGGCGGACGGGTTCGGGTTGCCCCACAGGTCGCGGGTGCCCGCCACGACGGCGCTCACCGGATTCCAGTTCGCCACGACCTGCAGCCAGCCGGGCATGTGCTGCGTCGGCACGAACGCGTTGGACACGAATGTCAGCGGGAACAGAACGATGAAGCCGAACGAGGCGGCCGACTCAGGGCTCTTGGAGTTGAGTCCGACACATGCCGACACCCACGACACCGCATAGGCGAAGAACAACAACAGTGCGAACCCACCGGCCACGGAGATGGCCGAGGAACCCGGCCGCCAGCCGACGACGAGACCGGTCACGGCGACGATTGCGGCACACACCACGGACGTCAGGAAGTCGGCCGCGGAGCGTCCCACCAGCACCGCGGAGCGCCACATCGGCAGCGTGCGGAAGCGGTCGATCATCCCCTCGTGCAGGTCGGTGCTGAGACCGACCGCCGTGCCCATCGTCGAGGTGGTGAGGTTGAGGGCCAGGATGCCGGCGAGCAGGAAATCGACGTAGCTCCCACCGCCCGGGATCGGGATGGCGCCGCCGAAGATGTAGACGAACAGCACCGTGAAGAGCAGCGGCTGGATGGTGACGTCCGAGAGCTGCATGGGCTCCCGGGAGATGTGGACGATGTTGCGCCGCGTCATGGCCCAGATGTCGGCGAGGGAACCGAGCGCGTTCCCACCCGGGTGCGGCCGGTCGAAGCCGGTTGCGGACGGCGTCAACGTGGTCGTTGTCATGCGCGCACTCCTTCCAGTTCGTGACGGCCTTCGCCGGATCCGGGGGGGCCGGCGGGACCGGTGGCACCGGCGGCACCGGCGGCCCCGCCTGCCGCCCGTTGTCCGTCGACGTCATCGGCGCCGGCGCCTTCTGCTTCGATGTGCCCGCCCGTGAGCGAGAAGAACACGTCGTCGAGCGACGGCTGCCGTACCTCGATGTTGTCCACCAGCACCCCAGCGTCGTCGAGCGCTCGAACGACCAGGGTCGCCAACCCCGTCGATGCGTCCACGCCCGCGGACAGCCGCCGCCCGTCGTCGCTCACGGAGACCGGGCCCGACACCAGCGGCGCCATCGCGCCGACCGCGGATGCGTGCGGCTCGGCCAGCGTCACTTCGAGGCGGGCGCCACGGCTCGCCTCCTTCAGTTCCTGCGGCGTCCCCTCGGCAATCACCCGGCCGTGGTCCACGACCACGATCTGATGGGCGAGCTCGTCGGCCTCCTCGAGATACTGCGTCGTCAGGAGCACCGTGACGCCCTCGCCGAGCAGTTCCCTGATGGCCTCCCAGACCCGCTGCCGGCTCGTCGGGTCCAACCCGGTCGTGGGCTCGTCCAGGAACAGGACGGGCGGCCGCGTCATGAGCGAGCCGGCCAGGTCCAGCCGCCGGCGCATGCCCCCCGAGTAGCCCTTGACGACGCGGTCGGCGGCGTCGGTCAGCTCGAACTGCGCCAGCAGCTCCTTCGCCCGGGCCCGGGAGTCGGCTCGGCCCAGGTCGGACAGCTCGCCGATCAGGACCAGGTTCTGGCGCCCGGTCAGCAGGGGGTCGAGCGTCGCGTCCTGGGCGGCGACGCCGATGTGGCGTCGCACCTCGGCCGGGTGCCTCAGCACATCGATCCCCGCCACCGTCGCCGACCCCGAGTCCGGCCGTGCGAGCGTCGTCAGCACGCGCACCGCCGTCGTCTTGCCGGCGCCGTTCGGCCCCAGCAGCCCGAGGATCGTGCCGGCCGGGACGGAGATGTCCACGCCGGCCAGCGCCTGGGTCTCGCCGTAGCGCTTCGTCAGCCCTTCCGCCTGGATCATGAGTTCAGTAGCCATAGACATCCTTACCGGTCGTTAAGTAATCTTTGGTCCAGGGGCATGGTAAATCCGATGCTTACCTGTCGTCAAGTAGAATTGGGCTGTGCATCCGGGTAAGGTGCGAAACGAGATGGCCGATCAGATGACACCGCAGAGCCAGGACACGTGACACAGACGGCCGGAGAGCAGGCGGAGGCCCTCGGAGAGCTGGAGGCCGTGATCGGCGAGGAGCCGGCCATCGGGCCGCTCGTCGACGCCGAAGTCCAGGTGGAGATCCCTGTGGCCTCCACCGACACCCGACAGCGCATCCTCAGTGTGGCGCTCGACCTCTTCACCGAGCAGGGCTACGACGGCACCAGCCTGCGGCAGATCGCCGAGCAGCTGGGCGTGACCAAGGCGGCCCTCTACTACCACTTCGAATCCAAAGAGGACATCCTCATGGCGCTGCACATGCGCATCCATGACTTCGGTCGGGACGCCCTGATGCGGATCGGGGAGGAGCCGGTCACTCTGGCCCTGTGGGAGGAGCTGCTCGACCAGGTCGTCGGCGAGATGCTGGCCCAGCGCAAGCTCTTCCTCATGCACGAGCGCAACCAGGCCGTGATGGAGAAGCTGCACCGCGAGGACCACGACGCCGAGCACGAGGACATCCAGAACCAGTTCCGCCGGGTTCTGGGGGACGAGCGGGTGCCGGTGCGGGACCGGGTGCGTATGGCGGCGTCCTTCGGCGTCGTCTTCTCGAGCTTCTTTCTGGGCGACGACTCGTTCGACGCGACGAGCAAGGAAGAATTGGAGGACATGCTCCGCGAGATCCTTCACGACGTCCTGCGAGGATGACGGGACCGGTCTGGCCGGGCAAAAGGCCAGCCCAGCATGACTACAGTTCGTGCCGGTGACTGACACTCCTGCTGACACGGCCACTCCCGCTGACACGGCCACTCCCGCTGACACGGCCACACCTGCCGACACGGCCACACCTGCCGACACGGCCACACCTGCCGACACGCCGCACGACCACCCCTTCACGATCGCCATCGATGTCGGTGGCACCGGACTCAAGGCCGACGTCCTCGACAAGGACGGGCAGCCCGTGGCGGCGCGGGTGCGGGTGCCCACGACCTACCCGATGTCGCCCGACCTCTTGGTGTCCACGCTGACCAAGTTGGTCGCCAAGTTGCCCGAGGGGGACCGCGTGTCGTGTGGCTTCCCGGGGATGGTCCGCCAGGGGCATGTCCTCAGTGCGCCGCACTTCGTGTGCACCAAGGGCCCGGGCACGAAGATCGATCCCGAACTCGTGACGGCCTGGTCGGACTTCGACCTGGCCGGGGCACTCGGGAAGGCGATCGGCAAGCCGTGCCGTGTCGCCAACGACGCCGACGTCCAGGGTGCGGCGGTCGTGCAGGGGAACGGGTTCGAGGTGGTGATCACGCTGGGGACCGGGTTCGGGACGGCGTTCTTCATGGATGGCAGCCTGATGCCGCACCTCGAATTCGCCCACCTGGAGTTCCGCAAGGGCGAGACGTTCAACGAGCAGATCGGCGAGGCCGCGCGCAAGAAGGTCGGCGACGAGCGGTGGAACAAGCGGGTGCGCAAGGCCATCGCCTATCTCGACGCGCTCTCCTTCTTCGACCATCTCTACATCGGCGGAGGGAACGGTCCCCGGGTGAACCGGCGCGATCTCGGCGAGGTGCTCGAACGGATCACGGTGGTGGACAACAAGGCGGGCATCCTCGGCGGGATCAAGCTGTGGGACGCGCACCACATCGGCGTGGAAGGGGGACCGCAATGACCGCCGTCGACACCGAGCCCCTCGCCTGGGACCCACTGAACGAGAAGTACAAGGGCGACCCGCATGCCATCTGGAAGCGCATGCGCGACGAGCAGCCCCTCTATTACAACGAGCAGTACGACTTCTACGCGGTAAGCCGCTTCGCCGAGGTCGACGCCTTCAGCCGCGACCCCAAGACGTTCGTCTCGTCCCACGGCACGGTCATGGAGATGATCACGGCCGATCCGATCAACATGCAGATGATGATCTTCATGGACCCGCCCGAACACACCCGCTACCGACGCCTGGTCTCGAAGACCTTTACGCCGAGGCGGATGAAGCTCCTCGAGGACGACATCCGCGCCCTCTGCGTCGACCTGCTCGACGCCCTTGTCGGCCGGAGCTCGTTCGACTACGTGCAGGACTTCGGTGCCCGCGTCCCCGCCTACGTGATCGCCGCCCTTCTCGGCGTGCCGCCCGAGGACCGTGACACCGTCCGGGGGTGGATCGACGAGTCCTTCCATCTTGACCCCGAGACCGGCATGTCGAACGAGGTCTCGCAGACGGCCATGTTCAGTTTCCTGGGCTATCTCGGCGACACGCTGACCGACCGCCAGACCAACCCGCGCGACGACATGTTCACCGACCTGGTGAACATGGAGATCACCGAGGACGACGGGGTGCCCCGCCGGCTGACCCTCGAGCAGGCGGTCAACTTCGCTGCTCTCATCGGTAGCGCGGGCACCGAGACCGTCGCCCGCATGCTCGGCTGGGCCGCGCTGACCCTCGACGACAACCCCGAGCAGCGGGCCGAGCTGGCCGCCGACGCCAGCCTCATCCCCAACTGCATCGAAGAGGTCCTCCGCTACGAGGCGCCGTCACCGGTGCAGAGCCGCTGGTGCATCGACGACGTCGAGGTGCACGGCGGCACCATCCCGGCCAATTCGAAGGTCGTGATGATCACGGGCTCGGCCGGCCGGGACGAGCGGGCCTACCCGGATGCCGACCGCTTCGACATCCACCGGAAGTTCGACCATCACCTGTCCTTCGGGTATGGCATCCACTTCTGCCTGGGCGCCGCGCTGGCCCGGACGGAGGGCCGGATCGCCCTGGAGGAGACCTTCAAGCGGTTCCCCGAGTGGTCAGTGGACAGGGGCAGGATGGTGCCACTCCACACGAGCACGGTCCGGGGCTACACCAATTTGCCGATCAGCGTCTGAGCTGGTCCGGGGCCGCCTCGGGAGGCTCGTTGGGGGTCCGGTACACTGTCTCTTTCACCCAGCGCTCGTAGCTCAACGGACTAGAGCATCTGACTACGGATCAGAAGGTTGGGGGTTCGAATCCCTCCGAGCGCGCATCGTGTAATCCCAGTTTAGAGGCCACAAACGGGTCGAGGCGCGGACCAGGGATCCGCGCCGTATCCCTACATTCGTCCCTACTTTTGGGCGCATGGCGTGGGGAAGCGGCACCATGCGCGAGCGCAGTCCGGGCGTCTGGGAGATTCGCGTCGCCGTAGGTGTCGACCCGGTCTCGGGGCGCACGGTGCAGCGTTCCTTCGCCTTCCACGGTGGTGCGCAAGACGCCGAGCTTCGCCGCAAGGAACTGGCCGCCGAGTGGGCCGAGCGGCGCTCCATACGGCGGACAGCGCCGTTCCTCACCGTCGGAGAACTGCTCGAGCGCTGGCTCAGCGCCCACCATGACTGGCGGCCAGCCACGTGGATCGGGGCGCGCTCGAACGTCAAGGCGCTCCGGGCGGACCCTCTGGCGGTGCGTCGGGTGTCGACGCTCAAGACCGAGCACGTCCGGGCGGCCATGGCGGCCTGGTGCGCCTCGGGGGCCTCGGTCGCCGTCGTCTCGGGGCGATTCCGCGTGCTGCGTTCGGCCATCGGCTGGGCCCACGTCGAGCGCATCGTCGACGTCAATCCGCTCTGGGGCATGCGTGGTCCCACTCGCCCCGGGACCCGCCTCCATCTCAGCAGCGACGAGATCCTCCGCCTGCTCGATGCAGCCGACGCGCTTGTAGCCTCCACTGAGCCAGAGGATGCCGGGCGCCGGCACAAGGCTGAGCAGATCCGGCTTCTCGTCCGCCTCGCCGCCGACTCCGGGGCACGGCGGGGCGAGCTGGTGGCGCTGCGCTTCGAGGACCTCGAGGATCGGGTGCTCAGCATCGAGCGGGGTGTTTCGGCCGACGTGCTCGGGCCCACCAAGACGGGTCGCACTCGCCGCCTCACTCTTGGGCGTCAGACGGTCGACCTGTGGTGCTCGAGTGCGCGGTGCTGGGCCGACCGGCTTCCGGAGAACGGGCCGCTGGGTCCATGGCTCTTTTCCCCCGAAGGCACGCACAACGTCCGACTCACAGCGGGCGCCCTCGGCCACTGGTTCGCCGAGCTCGCCGGGGTGGCCGAGGTCCCCGGAGCCTCCTTGCACCGTTTACGCCACAGCGTGGCGACCTTCCTTGTCGGGCGCGGCGAGCTGTTGCGGGCCCAGCAGCGCCTCGGGCACCGGGACCCCTCGACCACGCTCCGCAACTACGCCCATGCCCTTCCGCTCGAGGACGAGGCGGTGGCGGACGACATCGACGAAATGCTGCTACGTCGGGGGTAGCCACGACCGTTGTAAGTCCTTTCCCTTGGTCCGTGGCACTGTCAGGCTGTGGCCGTGGATCACCTGCGAGAGCTTGCCGTCCGAGAGGCGATGTTTGCCTATCTCGACGCTCTCGTTTCCCAGTCCGCTGAAGGCAACCTCACCTGGGAGCAGACGGCCGCCTTCCCTTGCCTCGACGAGACCATCGTGCTCCGACAGACGCGCGGACGCGGTATCCACAAGCCGCGCCAGCTCGACGCCGCGCTCTCCATCACCACCGCATTCACCGGTTACGGTCGGGAGCCCCGCTACCGCGACTCCATCGGGGAGGACGGCTATCCGCGCTACAAGTACGAGGGCGACGATCCCAACCTGGCCACGAATCGAGCGCTGCGGACGGCCATGGAGCAGCGCTTACCGCTGACCTACTTCATCGGCGTTCGTCGAAGCGTGTACAAGCCGGTCTATCCCGTCTACGTGGCCGGAGAGGATCCGGAGCACCAGGAGTTCATCCTGAGCTTCACGCGCGCCGAGGTGGGCATCGACTTCTCGTCGCTGAGCGCACCCGAGAAGGTGTACGCCGCCCGAATGACGAAGCAGCGACTTCATCAGCCGCTATTTCGCGAGAGGGTTCTGCATGCCTATGCCACCAGCTGTGCGGTGTGCCGTCTGCGACATGTTGAGTTGCTCGATGCCGCCCACATCATCGCTGACGGCGACGATGGAGGTGACCCTGTCGTCCCCAACGGCATGGCTCTGTGCAAGATCCACCACGCTGCCTACGACCGCAACTTTCTCGGCATCACTCCCAAGTTGGTGGTGCATATCAATCAGCGGTTACTCGACGAGGTCGACGGTCCAATGCTCAAACACGGGCTCCAAGAGATGCACGGCTCGACCATCGTGGTACCCCGCAGCCAAACGGCGAAGCCAGACCCCGAGCGCCTGGAGCACCGCTACAACCGATTTCTCGAAGCGTCTTGATTCGCATGTTGGATCGGGTGGACTCCGTGCTGACGCTCACTTGCGGGCGGGAACGACGCGCACAGGTCGAGCGGTGACCGTATCCGCAGCGGGCGACGCGAGACGCCGCTCGAATTGGGTGATGGCATCGAGGAGATCTGCGACCTCGAAGACTCGATTTCGTCTCCCAACGGTGCCCTGGCGCAGGACACCGCATGCGTGGAGATGGTTCACCGCGTCGTTCGTCCTCTTGCGCGACCGACCGATCGCTTGCGCGGCTGTTTCCACTGTGAGGATGGGGAGCCCTGGTAGGGCCGACAAGAGGAGGTCGGCGGCAGAATCGCGTCGCACAGGACCCGCCGCTTTGCGCCAGCGATCCTCGAGTAGGTCGAGTTGATTGGCGAACACTGCGGCATCGGTGCAGGCGCGCAGCAGCGCGTTGACGAACGCGTCGATCCATTGGATGGCCGACTCGGCCGCTAGCGGATCTGCAGCCGGAGCGTCGTAGCGGAAGGAGACGAGTCCGGCGATGTAGGCGCCTGCGTTAGTGGCCAGGATGAGGCTGACCGCCGGCACGAAGTTCGGAGCCAACCCGCGGCGACGGAGCACGAGGTGGATCAATGCCCGCCCGACTCTTCCGTTCCCGTCGACGAAGGGGTGGATGGTCTCGAACTGGGCGTGGGCCAGGGCAGCCTGCACGATGGGCGGATGGTCGTCACCCGAGAGGTATGAGCACAGATCCTCGAGAAGACCGCGCACGTGTTCATAGGGCGGCGGCACGTAGGCGGCCCGGCAGGGATTGACCCCACCGATCCAGTTCTGCTCCTGACGCACCACGCCGCCCCAGTGTGCGTCTCGTGTTCCGACCAGCAGCTCGCGGTGCAGCGTGCAGAGGTCTTCGACCGTGATCGGCCGCTCGAGATCGGCCAGCTCGAGCGCACCGCTCATGGCGCGTATGTTCCCGAGCACCGCCCGGGCAGTGTCGTCGCTGGTGGGGAGTCCAGCTCGTTCGGCGAACTCTTCCTTGGCGAGCCGGCGTGCGCTGACCTGAAGGCCTTCGATGTAGGAGGACCCGACCGCCTCGGCGCGAAGGAGCAGCCGCGCCACCGACTCGACACTGGCCAGGCCCGTCTGGCGGTCTTGGAGAGCTCCGACTGCCCGGTCGGCGTCGGACAG
Source organism: uncultured Acidimicrobiaceae bacterium (assembly GCA_963753115.1). Taxonomy (GTDB): domain Bacteria; phylum Actinomycetota; class Acidimicrobiia; order Acidimicrobiales; family RAAP-2; genus Bog-473. The sequence continues at coordinate 7,157 of CAVWBB010000028.1, read as the reverse complement.
ATCGGCGACGACGTCGGCCGGGAGGGTCAAGGCGCGCTCGGCCAGGGGATCGGGTATGTAGGCCCGATAGGAGCAGGGCGTGCGCTCCCGACGGGTCTGCCCCGTCGGGCTGCCCTGCCAGATCAGTTCCTCGTACCGGGCCATGGTTTGGTCCTTCTTCCGGCAACCATAGTACCAGTTAGAAGTTAACCGACATTATGATGACGAGAAGTGGACGCTTGGGCCCGGGTGAGACGCTGTGGCGCTTGACGAGCTCCGGGCCCAGATCGACCGGGGGCTGCGCACCGGGCGCTATCTCGGCTACTACGAGAGTAGGTCCTGGGCGACCGAAGCAGCTCCAGTCATCGAGGCGATCCGCGGCGCCCTGGCGGCGTCGCCTTCGGCCGAACTGCTCGGCCTGATCGAGCGGGCCGTTGGGCGCGTCGTGAAAGTCATCCTTCATGCCGATGACTCCGACGGCATGATCGGCGATCTCGCCCGCGAACTGCTCGACCTCCATACGCAAGCCTGCGAAGCGGGCGTCGCCGATCCGCTGAAGCTGGCGCGCTGGATGATTCGCTTCTGTTTCGACGATCAGGACTTCTTCGAGGTCGATCCGGTCCGCTACGCCGGCGCGCTGGGTGAGCTGGGATTGGCCGCCTACCGACGTGAGGTCCGCCAACGCCGCGAGGCAGGAGACGACTCCTTCGCTGCCCAGTACGCCACGGAGCGCCTGGCGGTCCTCGACGGCGACGTCGACGCCATCGTCGTCCTGCTCGGTGGTGGCCTCAGCCGTCCCTACGACTTCATCCGTGTGGCAGAGGCCATGGAAGAGCTCGGTCGGGACGACGACGTGCTGGCCTGGACGCAAAAAGGAATCGCCGAGACCAACGGCTGGCAGGTGGCCCAGCTCTACGATCTCGCCGCCCGGGTCTACGACCGCCGAGGGGATCGCGAGACGCTTCTCCAATTGCGGCGTGAACAGCACGGCCACATGCCTTCGGCAAGCTCCTACGACCTCCTCCAACAGGCGGCGAGGGCGGTCGGTACCTGGCCGGACGAGCGGGAAGCTGCCAGGTCGACCTTGTCCGACAACGACCGAGGCGCCTTGGTGGACGTATTACTCGCCGACGACGAGCCCGAGACGGCCTGGCGGGTCGCGACGGAGCAGGGGGATTGGGACGCCGGTGACCGGCGGTGGATGCGCCTGGCCGTGGCCCGTGAGACATCCAACCCCGGGGACGCGCTGGAGGTCTATCTCCGCCTGGCCGACAAAGAACTTGAGACCACAGGTCGAGCGGCCTACACCCGGGCCACGAGGATCCTCACACAAGCCAAGCTCGTAGCCGCCCGCGCTGGCCGCACAGCCGAGTTCGCCGAACATCTTGACGGGTTGCGTGAACGGTATCGGCGACGTCCGACCCTTATCGCGATGTTCGACAAGAAACTTGGCTGAGCGCTGCGCTGGCGGCGGCCGAGTACTTCCATGACGCGTTGAAGCGGAGAACAGCGGAGAGGTTCCGGTGGTCGCTCGGAGGTCAATCAGGCACTGCGACTCATGTATTGCCCCGTATCCTCCCGTGCGAGTCGAGCATTGCTCAATGAATTCCAACAAAATACGGGAATGGAGGACTGCGATAAAAGGTCAATCAAATGGGCTCAAGTTGTGAGAACCAGTTTGAGAACCATAGGGGTATGAAACGCTGGAAACGCCTGTCATTCCGTGTCTGCTGTTGGCCACCTGAAGCAATCATTCTCCCAGTTCAGATGGCAGAAGTGGCACCTGTGGGCAACCACTGGCCATCCCCGTCATTTAGTCAAATAGGCGCTACGGATCAGAAGGTTGGGGGTTCGAATCCCTCCGAGCGCACATCTGCCCCCGTCCCGGGATCGGGTTGGTCAGGATCGTCTCAGTGGGTGGTCGGCAACGTCCCCGCCTTCACCAGCGGAGCGCAGGTCGTGGTGCCGCCGTGGAGGGCGACGAACTTGCCGTTCTTGACGCCCATCTCGAAGAAGCAGCTGTTGTTTGCCGGCTGCCCCTTGACGAAATGCAAAGCGGGTGACAATCCCCCAAGTGTCTCGCCTGCAGGGAGCCCGTAGAGGCCCTTGAGGATCTCTGCCGAGGTCAGTGGAGCGGTGCTCGAGGCGCCGGCGGCTTTGACTGCTTCCTGCATGAGAGCGCCGTCCGACCAGGATTGCAGCACGACTTCGCCGAAGTTGGGCCCGCTGGGCACCTGCGGCGCGTACTTGTCCAGCGCCGCATACATCGTCGACGTCGCGGAGTTGTGGAGGAACCACAGGTTGTCAGACTGCGTGTCGATGTTGCCGTTGAACGCCGGAATCTTGAGCCATGCGGCCGCGACTGTGCCGTCGCTCGAGAGCTGGCGCGGCGTGTAGCCCTGCGCTGCGCAGTCCGAGACGACGTGCTCGACGACCGAGGAGGCGTCGCCGACCGTCATAGCAGTGGCACCGGATTGCTTGGCCGCCAGGCACTGGGCCGTGTAGTTCGGGGCGGCGAACCCGATGCTCGACGTGTAGACGTACTTGATTCCGTAGTGGGCTGCCACCTGCTCGCCCTGGTGGACCGATTCGGCGCAGATGGCGACTTCCACGCAGTAGACAGCGGCCATCTTCTTGACTCCAATTGCCTTGGCGATGATGGCACCCACTGAATTCGTGTAGTTGAACGTGGCTCCCGCTGGGAAGAAGTCGGAATTCTTGTAGCCCGAGTCACTCTCCTGGCCGCCGAGCACGGGCACGTGTGCCGCCTGGACGCTGGAGGCGAACGACGGATCTTCGTCGCTGTTGTCGAAAATCGCGACCGCATGATCCTGGTTGATGGCCGTCTCGGCATTGGTCAAGGCCTTGGCCGCGCTGTACCCATCGTCGAGGATCACCAGGTGCACCTGGTGACCTGCCAGCCCGCCGTGGCTGTTGACCCACGAAGCCCAAGCCTGCATGGTGTCGGAGGTCTGGCTGATCGTCGAGGCCTCGGGTCCGGTGCAACTGCAGAGGTCGGCGATCGTGACCGTGCTCGCCGAGCTGGCTGCACCCGCCGGCGCGGCAGGCATCACGGCGACGCTCACCGCACTCGCGCTGGCAAGTGAACCAATCGCCAATGCCACCACAGTCTTCTTCACGCGTGCGAACACGTGCACCCCCTTGAGCCCCCCGGCCCACTCAAACGGCGTCTCGCAACGCCGTCCCCCATGTGTCCCCCACGCGGTGACCCGAGCAGGTGCTCACCTATCGCTTTCCCGGACTATACCGACCCCTTAGTGTCCTGTGTTGGCACATCAAACCTCGTCACGGAGGGCGTGAGCATGGCCATGGGGGCGTGGGCAGGGGCATCCGCAAGGCAGGTGAGCTGAGCGATGCAGGACTTCCTGCCGTTTATCGTCATCGGCATTGCAACCGGTGCCGTCTACGGGCTCGCGGGCGTCGGGCTCGTGCTCGCCTACAAGACATCGGGGATCTTCAACCTTGCCTACGGCGCCATCGCCGCGCTCACCGTCTTCGTCTTCTACTGGCTGCACGACGAGCACGGATGGCCGTGGGGTCTGGCTGCCGCAGTGTGCGTCCTCCTCATCGGACCGGCCGAGGGGCTGCTCATGGAGTTGCTCGGCCGGGCACTCGAACGGGTGGGCGCCACCCTGAAGGTGGTCGCTACGGTCGGCCTCCTGCTCATCGTCCTGGGTGTCGGCGAGCTCTGGTACGGGAACAACGAGGTGAATTTCCCACCGTTTCTTCCCACATCGACAGTGCCAATTCTGGGCGTGAACGTCGGGTGGGACCAGATCACCGTCACGATCATCTCGCTCATCGCCACGGCAGTCCTCTACTGGTTCTTCCGCTCCGTGCGCATGGGCTACGCCATGCGTGGCGTCGTCGACAACCCCGACCTCCTGTCGATGACGGGGGAGAACCCCATACGAGTGCGGCGCTGGGCCTGGATCATCTCCATGACCTTCTGCTCCATGGCCGGTCTCCTGCTGGCGCCCGGGCTCAGTCTGAACGCCGTCGTCATCTCGACCCTCGTCGTCTACGCCTTTGGGGCTGCGGCGATCGGCGGCTTCTCGAGCTTGCCGCTCACGTTCCTCGGTGGACTGCTCGTCGGCATCGCCGGATCTCTGACCACCAAGTACTCGGGCTCGATCACGTGGCTGAGCGGCCTGCCGCCGGCTATCCCGTTCATCGTCCTCTTCGTCGCCCTCTGCGTCACGCCCAAGGCGAAGCTGGCGGAGCGCCGGGTCGTGACCACGCTCCCGGTCAGGAAGTCCTGGTACGCGCCGTGGCGGGTCCGGGGCGTCACGTTTGCGGTCGGACTCGTCGTCCTGTGCCTGATCCCCGAGCTGGTGGGCGACCATCTGGCTATCTGGGCCAGCTTCCTGGCCGACGCCATCCTGTTGCTGTCGCTTGGCCTCCTCGTGCGCGTCTCGGGACAGATCTCGCTCTGCCACCTCGCGTTCGCGGCAGTCGGCGCTGCATCCTTCGCGCACTTCACCGACAGCTTCCACCTGCCGTGGCTCCTCGCCCTGTTGTGCGCCATGCTCGTCGCCGTCCCGGTGGGAGCGATCGTGGCGATCCCGGCCATCCGCTTGTCGGGCCTCTTCCTCGCCCTGGCCACGCTGGGCTTCGGAATCCTGCTCCAGTACCTCTTCTACTCGACGAATCTCATGTTCGGGCTGACGACGTCGGGGATACCAGCGCCAGGACCGGACGTCAGCATCTTCGGCCTGTCGCTCGCGTCGGACAAGGGCTTCTACTACGTGCTGCTGATCGCGGCAGTGCTCAGCACTGCAGTCATCATGGTGATTCAACGCAGCCGCATGGGTCGTCTCCTGGGCGCGCTGGCGGACTCGCCGCTGGCGCTCGAGACGCAGGGCGCGACGACCAATGTGGTCAAGGTCCTCGTCTTCTGCATTTCTGCAGCGTTCGCAAGCCTCGCCGGCGCACTGATCGCCGTCGAATTCCACTACGCGGTCGGTGCCAACTACGACCCGTTCCTGTCGCTCGTCTACGTGGCGTTGGTCGTCATTGCTGTCGGCGGGGAGCCCTGGTACGCGTTGCTGGCCGCGCTCGGCGTATCGATCATTCCCGGGTACTTCACCTCGAACAACGTCACCACCTACCTCCAGATCTTCTTCGGTGTGATGGCCGCGGCATATGCCGTGTTGCAGAGCAGGACGGCGACTGTGCCACTGCGCGTCCGTCAGGTTCTCGACCGTCTGGGTGGTCGCCGGCCGGAGCAAGTTGTGACTGCAGAGCGGATCGGACGCTCCGTGGTGGACGCCGCCGCAGCTGAAGAGGAGGCCGCCCGCCTGGACAGCGGCCTTGCCGCCGCTTCTGCGGTCGCAGCGAACGAGGCTGCGGCAGTCGAGCCCGTGGCAGCCAGAGCCGGGCTGCACGTCCGGGGACTCTCCGTCCGCTTCGGGGGCGTGAGCGCCGTGCAGGAGGTGAGCCTCACGGCGCCGATGGGGACGATCACCGGCCTCGTCGGGCCCAACGGCGCCGGGAAGACGACGACGTTCAACGCGTGCTCGGGGCTGGTGAGGCCCAGCGAGGGTGAGATCATGCTGCATGGACGCGACGTCACGTCACTGGGCCCCGCGGGACGGTCCCGGTTCGGCCTCGGGCGGTCCTTCCAGCGGGTCGAGCTGTTTTCCTCGCTCACGGTGCGTGAGAACGTGGCCCTCGGTCGGGAGGCCTCGCTCGCCGGGGCGAACCCGGCCCGCCAGCTGGTGAGCGGTCCGGGGCAGCGCGCCACGGTGCGCAGGGCCGTGGAGGACGCGATCGAGCTGACCGGGATCGGACCGCTCGCGGACCTCCAGGCCGGGCTGCTCCCGACCGGCCAGCGCCGGATGGTCGAGCTGGCCCGCGTCCTCGCCGGGCCGTTCGACCTGCTGTTACTCGATGAGCCCTCGTCAGGGCTCGACGCCAACGAGACGAGGCGTTTCGGGGACATTGTGACGGGTGCCGTCGCCGAGCGTGGTGTGGGCGTCCTCCTGGTGGAGCACGACATGGCGCTGGTGCGTCAGGTCTGCCAGAACATCTACGTGCTCGACTTCGGCCGGCTGGTCTTCGAGGGGTCGGCTACTGAGATGCTGGCGAGCCCGATTGTGCGAAATGCGTATCTCGGATCGGAGGGAGGCATGGCCGACGCCGTCGGCGGCGGTTCGAGCCGTCCCGGTGCACCCCCTCCTCAGGCGGCTCGTCCAATGGGAGCGAGTGGTGCTTGAGCTCGAGGGAATCACGGCCGGCTACGGCGAGACGGTCGTCCTGCGCGACGTCTCCCTCTCGGTCCCCGACTCGGGTGTCGTGGCGCTCCTCGGTCCCAACGGGGCGGGCAAGACGACGACCCTGCGCGCCGCCTCCGGCTTGATCAAGCCGATCAGTGGTCGTGTCCTGCTTGACGGGGAGGACGTGACGGGGCTCAAGCCTTATGCCATGGCCCGGCGGGGCCTCTGTCACCTGCCCGAAGGGCACGGCATCTTCCCCTCGCTCACGGTCAAGGAGAACATCGTCGTGAACTCTCCCAAGGGCAAGGAGAAGGAAAGCCTGGTCAGGGCGGGCGACCAGTTCCCCGTGCTCGCGGCGCGCCTGGGGCAACAGGCGGGCAGCCTCAGTGGCGGCGAGCAGCAGATGCTCTCGCTGGTACGGGCCTACCTCACGAATCCCAGGATCGTCGTGGTGGACGAGGCGTCGCTCGGCCTCTCGCCGATCCTGGTGGACCAGGTGTTCGACGCACTGAGACAGATCGTCGCCGGTGGCACCGCCTTGTTGCTGGTCGAACAGTACGTGACCCGTGCGCTCGAGCTCGCGGACACCGCGTACCTCATGAACCGCGGCCAGGTCCTCTCCTCGGGTGCGGCGGCTGAGCTCCGGGGGGAAGAGGTCTTCGAGCGTTACCTCGGCATCGAGGTCGGCCCGTGAAGCCCCCGACCCGTCGTCTGTGCAGTCGTCAGGACGCCGGACGGGTCTCGTCGGGCTCCAGGAGCTCGAGCAACTCGTCCATCGATGCGACCAGGGGGGCCAGCCGTCGGCGACCGGCGATGGAACGCTCCCATCCATGGAGGTCCTCGTTGACGGACACGACCAGCGTTTGGCCGGCCCGGGTCAGGCGCAGGAGCACACGCCGGCGGTCGGAAGGGTCTGGTGCGCGGGTGAGCCATCCCGCC
>CAVWBB010000027.1:0-46340 GCA_963753115.1 uncultured Acidimicrobiaceae bacterium | reverse complement strand
CCCTGAGCCGAGTCCTCACGATGAACGTCGAGATGCCCACGAAGGCCTTCCAAGAGGGTTGCGGGTCGTCGTGGTGATGACACCGTCTCGGCGTACGGCAGAGCGAGGCGACACTGACGGAGTATGAGAGACACTCACCCCATGTCCAGCCGCGGGCGCCCCTCGGCGGGACGCGAACAGCCCCCCGGAGCGCCTTGAGATCCGGGGGGCCGTCGCCAAGGGATCCGACGTGGAGGCGAGTCGAACCCACCGCCTCACTACCCACAGGGGCTGCACGCGAAACAACGGACCCTCAACTCGCATGCGGCCCCTACCGATAAGACAAAACGACCCCGGCCCGATCTCGCGGGCCGGGGTCGCCTCGCTGGCTGCGCACGGTGCAGGGAAAGGCGGAAACCCTGCCGTGCCAGTCCAGTGGGCACGTTGGAGGGGCCTTGGCGAAACCCCGGCGTGCCGGGCATTCAGTTTGGCAGGCGCGAAACGGCCGCGCCAGAGCGGCCGTCTGCGGTGTGTCACGTGGGTGTGGCAGTCGGCCCGGCCGTCGCCGCGACCCCCGTCAGCCCGGCAAGCGGTTCTTCCATCTCGCCGCACCACTCGGCCAAGCCCGTGTCGCCCGCGTCTCGCCACCCGACGGAGGTGGGAACTCGTGGGGCGGCGACTGACGCCCGCCTCGGGGACGGCCCGCCTCAGGGACGGCCGCCTCTTGGCCGATAACTGAACTATGGGAATCTCGAAGGGAACCTTGAACCATCCCCCCTCCTCGAGAGCGCGGGCCTCCCGTGAGAAGGCTCGGGCGGTCCTCGAGGCGTCTGCCGGGGGGAAGTGGGCACTCATTCACGGTTCGGACAAGGTGGAAACCTTCGATTCATTCGATGACGCCGCGACGCGCGCGGTGGAAGAATTCGGCGTGGGCTCGTATCTGATCCGGACGGGTGGAGCCTCGACCGTCACGCTTCCGTCGTCGGTCGTCTTCCAGGGCGCCTGACCGACACCGCGAAACGGCCCACAGCCAAGACCCTGGGACCCCCGGGGACTCAGCGGCCGTCGAGCTTGCCGATCTCCTTGAACCACTCGATCGTCGTCGCCAAACCTTCGTCGAGGCTGATTGGGCTGTAGCCCAGCCGCTTGTAGGTCTTGGAGTCCTCCAGCTTCCGCCGGTCCGGCTTCGCCTTGGCCGCCTTCTCGGCGATCGCCACCAGCGTCGGCCCGAAGACCTTGGCCAGCTCGGGGTCGTCCGAGGGCTCGACGTCGACGATCTCGCGATCGAGGCCGGCCAACTTGCTGACGCGGTTGCAGGCATTGGCGATGCTGACGATGTCCTCCGGACGACCGTCGAGCATGTAGCGCTCGCCGGACACGCCCTTGTCCAGGGCCAGGATGCAGCCCCGGGCGATGTCCTCGCCGTAGACCCAGCTGACCGGGAACTTGAGATAGCGCTCTATGCGTCCCCGTGCCGCCGACAACAGGACCCGGTTGAAGCTGGTGACGCCCAGCGCATTGCTGGCCACGGGCGACGGGCCGAAGATGGCGCCCGGGTGGGTGCTGACGACGTCCCTGCCTTTCTCGGCGCGCGCCATGGCGTCGAGGAAGGCCGCCATCTTCGTGACGGTGTACGGATCCGAGCTGGGCTCCTTGCTGACCGGCGCGTCCTCCCGGTCGAGACCTCCGGCCGTGTCGAAGAACGTGCCGGTGCTCACCGCCACCACTCGTCGCAGGTCCACGGCCTCCGCCGCATCGAGGACGTTCTTTGTGCCGCGGATGTTCACCGCCTCGAAGTCGGCCATGTTCTGGCTGGCCCCACCCAGGAGGGCAGCGCAATGGATGGCGGAGTCCGCCCCCTTTGCCGCGTGCAGCACGGCATCGGCGTCGGTCACGTCGCCGGTGACGACCTCGACACCGAGTGCCGCCAGCGGAGCGGTGTCCGCGGTCTCCCGCGCCAGCGCGCGCACGTGGTCGCCCCGCTCCGTCAACTGCTTGCAGATGTTGGCGCCGGCCAATCCGGTGGCGCCGGTCACCAGGACCGTCTCGCTCATGCCGAGGCCTTGACCTGCTCGGTGTCGGGCTTCGCGGCGTCGACCTGGTCAGGGCTGTACGGGATCACGGGCTCGCCGGATCCGTACAGGTCCAGTGTGTGGAGGAAGCGGTGCAGCCCCATGGCGTTGGCGCAGGCGAACCCCAGCTCGACGATCTGCGCCGAGGTGAAGTGCTCGCCCAGCTTGCGATAGGTCTCGTCGTCGATGGCGTGGTGGTCGGCCGAGAGGAGGTCGAGGAATTCCACGGCAAGCCGCTCCTGCTCCGTCAGCTCGCCGCCGTGGCCAGGCGCAATGAGGCAGGCGACGTCCTCGTCCGAGATGGAGTCGTGCTTCCTCGACTGGCTGCAGGGCTGGCACTCCCCGAGCTGCGCACTGCGGATGCGCAGCAGCTCGGTAATACGGCCGCCGAGCAGGGTGTTCTTGCCGTAACCCTGCCGGGCCATGTTGACCATCATGATCTGGGAGGTCTTGTAGGCGAAGATCTGGAGCGGCACGGATGTGGCGTAGGTGCCGGCGGCGACACCCTCTTCGATGATGGTGCGCACCTCCGGCGTCATCTCTTCAAACGGAATCGGTTCGATCCTCGGCACCGCAAAACCCCCATCCGTCTCCGGGCTTGACCCTGCGAGACATCGTTCGTGTGCTGACAAATCTAACTGTAACGTCACTTCGTGCCACTTGACCCATCCGCAGTGCTCTTGACAGATCGTGTTGCCGTCGTTACTGGGGCCGGCTCCGGCATCGGACGTGGCATCGCCAATGGCTTCGCCGCCTTCGGGGCGAAGGTCGCCGTCTGGGAGCGCGACCCCGAGACGTGCGCCGCCGCGGCGGCCGAGGTGGGCGGACTGTCCCTGCCCACCGACGTCCGCGACTCCGCTCAGGTCGACCTCGCCCTCCAGAAGACCGTGGCGGAGCTCGGTCCCGTGAGCATCCTGGTCAACAACGCGGGCGGCGTCTTTTCCTCCCCACTCCTCGAGACGACGGAGAACGGGTGGGACGCGCTCTACCGGGCCAACCTCAAGCACGTGATCCTGTGCACGCAACGGGTGGCCCGCGTCATGGTGGAGCACCACATCGGCGGCAGCATCATGAGCGTGACATCGATCGAGGGCGTGCGCGCCGCCCCGGGCTACGCCGCCTACGCCGCCGCCAAGGCCGGCGTCATCAACTACACCAAGACCGCTGCCCTGGAGCTCGCACAACACGGCATCCGGGTCAACGCGTTGGCGCCCGACATCACGATGACCGAGGGAATCGCCGCCATCGCGCCGGATGGGACCGAGAGCCGCTTCGGCCTGACCGTGCCCATGGGGAGGTCGGGACACGTCGACGAGATGGCCGGCGCCGCCATCTTCCTGGCCAGCGAGCTCTCGAGCTACATCACCGGTCAGACCATTCACGTCGACGGTGGGACGCAGGCCGCCAGCGGCTGGTACCACCGTGCCGACACCGGCGAGTACGTGCTCGGCCCGTCGTCGTAGCGTCGTCTGTAACGGACCGCCGCAACTGACCGCTCAGCCGTCTCCGAGCCCGACGTGGGCGCCCATGCCACCGTCGACGGAGAGCATCTGTCCCGTGATGTAGCGGGACTCGTTGGAGGCAAGGAAGACCACCACGTCTGCGATGTCTTCCGGTTGGCCCACCGACGGCGTCAAGACCGCCTTGCCCAGGCCGGCCAGCATCTTCTCGTCCAGATGCGCGCGCACGGCGTCGGTGATGATGAGCCCGGGCAAGATGGTATTGACCCGGATCCCCTGCTTCCCGTGGCTCGTCGCCACGTACATGCTCAGCGCATTGACCCCCGCCTTCGACACCCCGTAGGCCGTCCGGGTCCGGTCGCCTTTCAGCGACGCTCCCGAGGACATGTTGATGATCGACCCGCCACCGCCCTGCACCATGACGGGCACCGCGTGCTTGCACATCAGCATTTGGCTCCGGAGATTGACCTCCAGCGTGCGCTCCCACACGTCGAGCGCGAGGTCGGTCACCTGCGTGTCGCGGGTCAGGAACTCCGAGTCCGTGAGTGCCGCATTGTTGTGCAGCACGTCGAGGCGGCCATAGCGCGAGACGGCGGCGTCGATCGTCGCGATCACCTGGGCTTCGTCGGACAGATCGGCTTGGACCGCGATGGCGTGGTCGCCATCCTCTTCGATCGTCCGGGCAACCTGCTCGGCGGCGGCGAGGTCGATGTCGACCACGACGACCGAGGCGCCTTCCCGGGCCAGGGCACGCGCCGTGGCTCCTCCGATGCCGCCGCCGCCGCCGGTGACGATCGCGACCTTGTCCGTGAGACGTTCCATGCTGTCCTTTCCCTTGCGATGTGGTGAATGCTTGCGATGCGGTGCAGATCCTTGCGATGTGGAGCAGATGTGTGCGATGTGGCGTGGATGCGGAGCCAGACCCTAGGTACGTTCGAGGATCAACCCCTCATAGGGCGCCAGGCGGACGCCGCCGTCGGCGGCCTCGCGGGCGCGGGCCCGGCTGGTGGCGAGCTCGACCGTGCCGGACAGTCCGGCGACGACGCGCGCTTCGGGGGACATGTTGAGAACCACCACGTGGCGCTCCCCCCGCGTCCAGGCCCACACGTCGTCGGGCGTCACGAGTGAGGTGGTATCCCCGGTGCTGAACTCGGGATGGCGACGGCGAAACGCAATGATGTCCCGGCAGAACGTGAGCACTGAGCCGGGGTCGTCGCGCTGCGCCGCCACATTGGCCCCGGCCAGGTCGCCCATGGGGCAGCCAGGGCCGCTCGGCCTCGGTGAACCCGCCGCCTGGACGGTCGCTCCACTGCATCGGCGTGCGGGCGGCGTCACGACCCTCGTAGTACGGGTAGAACCGCACGCCGAGGGGATCCCGGAGGTCCTCCTGCGCCAGGGCGACGTTCCCCATGGCGATCTCGTCGCCTTGGTAGAGGACGGGAGTCCCCCGCAAGGAGAGCAGCATGAGGAGGGCCAGGCGGACCTTGGCCGGATCGTCCTCCGCCCATCGGGTGGGGAAACGGAACATGTCATGGTTCGAGCCCGTCCACGCCGGCCATGCCCCGGCCGGCAGCGCCGCCTCGGTCTCCTCCACGATGGCACGCATCTCCGGGGCCCGGAACGGCGCGCTGATGAAGTTGAAGTTGAAGGCCAGCCCCAACTCGTCGCTCCCGTCGCCGTAGAACTCTGCCAGCTTGTCCACCGGCACCGGGGTCTCGCCGATCAGCAGGCGCGGTTCGTCGTAGCTCTCGGCCTGACGGCGCCAGCGCCTGATGACCTCATGCACCTCGGGCCGGTTGGCGTTGTACACGCTGCGCTGCCCGAACATCTGGGTCTCGAAGTCGTCTTCCTCGGTCGCCGGTGGGTTGTCACGGAGCTCGGCGTCCTTGATGATGATGTTGCAGACGTCGATGCGGAAGCCCGCCACGCCCCGGTCGGACCAGAACCGGAAGATGTCGTCGAACGTGGCGCGCACCTCCTCGTTCCACCAGTTGAGATCAGGCTGCTCCTGCAGGTGATTGTGGAAGTAGTACTGGCCGGTCCCCTCGTCGAGGGTCCACCCCGTGCCGCCGAAGCTGCTGACCCAGTTGTTGGGCGGCTGCCCGTCGCCCTTCCCGTCGGCCCAGACGTACCAGTCCCGGTGGGCCGATGTCCGCGAAGACCGCGCGTCGACGAACCACGGGTGCTCCTCGCTGGTGTGGTTCGGCACGATGTCCATCAGGACATGGATGCCGCGGACACCGGCTTCGGCCACCAGTCGGTCGAAGTCGTCCAGGGTGCCGAACTCGGGTGCGATGGCACAGAAGTCCGAGACGTCGTAGCCCCAATCGGCGTTCGGGGACACGGTCACCGGCGAGAGCCAGATGCCGTCCACCCCCAGCCATTGCAGGTGGTCGAGGTGCTCAATGATGCCCGGGATGTCGCCGATGCCGTCCGCATTGCTGTCGGCGAACGAGCGCGGGTAGATCTGGTAGAGGACCCCGGCTTTCCACCAGGGTTCCGCGTCCTCGATCACGCCTCCGTGCCGGCAGTGGCGGGGGCGGCGTCACGCCACGGCGAAAGGTCGAGCATCGGGTAGCGAGCCGCCACCCCGGCCAGCGTCTGCGCGGTCCAGTACGGATGCCCCGGCGCGGGGAACCCCACCGCCGTGAGCTGGCGTTCGGTGGCGTGCTGGACGAAGCGGTACCACGACATGTCCTCACCGGCGTTGGGGAGGCCGTGGGAGCCCAACCAGTCCGTGGCGGCCGGCTTGTAGGACACATGCACCATGAACCGCGCCGTCCGGGGCGCCGTGATGCGCACCCCACGGTGATAGACGTCGGGGCGGTAGGCCAGGATCGTCCCGGCCGGGCCGGATGCGGGGACCTCGGCCGCGTAGAGGTCCGCGTAGTCGACCTGGCTCAGGTAGGTCCGCTCCACCTGGATGTGCGGTGTCAGCCGCCGCGACACCACCCGGGTCGCACCTGTCTCGGGCGTCACGTCGCTCAGGTAGACGAACATCTCGAGCTGCTGGTAGCCCGGCTCGTGGCGCGGTACGACCAACGTGTGGTTGCCGAAGTCGACGTGCAGGAGCTGCTCGTCGCTCAACGCGGCGTCGGCGTACTTGGCACTCAACATGCCCTGATAGAGACGGAGGTCGGTGACCCCGAGCAGCTGCTCGGCCAGATCGAGGATCCGGTCGTGCACCACAATGTCGTTGAGCGCACCGTCCTCGAAGGGGAACCGGGGCATCACGCGGTGCGAGTCCACCCGGAACGGCTCGTTGCGCACCGGGTCGACGTCGTCGGCGAACTCGTCCGCCGTCGGCACCAGACCCGGGAGCACCGCTTGCGCGGCAGCAATCGCCTCGGGGGGCAGCAGCCCCTCCACCAGGCACCACCCGTCCTCTTCCCACTGCGCCTGCTCGACGTCACCGAGCACGGTCATCGCGCCACGACCGGCCGACGCCGACGCCTCTTCCCGACGGTCCTCATCACGGTGGCTGCTCGCCCTCCCTCCGGGTCCCCGGTGCGTCGGAAGCTTGCCATATCGGTGCAGAAGCGAGGCGCACCGCGGTGAGACCCACGCCGGGCCACCACCAGGCCGGCGCGGATCTCGTCCAGTCTGCTCCCGCACTCCCCTCCAGGGGAGCTGGCCAGGCCTTTTGCCATCATTCATGCGGCCACCACGAGGAAAACGCTGGCAGGCACCGCTCAAGGTGCGAGCGAATTCTTCCGACATTTCCCTGTGGGAATCATTGCCGTGGGCATTCCCGACGACGCCCGGACGGCAGCGCCATGCCCCCGCTTCCCTGCGTCGACACGCCTCCGCCGGTCCAAGCTCGTGGCGGCCTTCGCCCTCACCGCGCTGGTCGGCGTGGGGTCGTATGCAGCGACCTACCGCGCCCTCGTCGTGGTCTCCACGCCGGCCATCGGCACGGGCTCCATCGCGCCCGCCTCCTCCGACACCGGCAGCACGGTCCCGCCGGCACCACCGGCCACTGCGCGCCCCTGAGCGCCCGAGTGCGCCCCCGTGCGCGCCGCTGAGCTGTCAGGTCCCCGACGGAACGGGCACGGGCGCCTGCCACCGGCGCAGGGTCAGCACGAAACGTGATCCGCCGTCCTCGTTGACCGGGGATTCGGCCCGCACCTCGCCATCCATGGCCGCGGCCAGCTCCGCCACGATCGCCAGCCCGAGTCCCGACCCCATCTGGCGGTTCGGCCCCCGGTCGGCCTGATAGAAGCGCTCGAACACCCGCTCCAGGTCGCCGCGCGCGATCCCGGGCCCGTCGTCGACGACCGTGATGATGGTCGTTGCGGCGACGGGATCCTCCACCAGGCCCACCGTGACCCGCGTGCGGGCGAACGTCATGGCATTCTCGAGCAGGTTGGCCAACAGCTGCGCCAGACGATCCGGATCGGCGACCACGGGGTGCAGTTCGGCGGACACCGGAACGCCCTCCTCGCCGGGCACCTGGAGTGCGATGGTGAGGCCGCTCCTCGCCGCGGCGGGCCGGAAGCCCTCAGCCGTCGTGGCCACGACCTCGGCGGCATCGGTGGGTCGCAGCGCGATCGACACCTGCCGCGCCTCGAGCTTCGTGAGGTCCAACAGATCCCCGACAAGGCGTTCCAGCCGCCTCGACTCGGCGATGATGACCGCGGCGGCCTGCGCGCTGTCCTCGATCGCCCCGTCCTGAATGGCCTCGGCGAAGCCACGGATGGAGGTCAGCGGCGTGCGCAGATCGTGCGAGACCGCCAGGAGGAGATGGCGCTCCCGGGCGCGGCCGTCCTCCAGGCTCTGCGCCATGTCGTTGACGGAGCCGGCGAGCGAGGCGAACTCGGGATAGTCGCCGCGGCGGACGGGGACCCGGCTCGCCAGCTCGCCCGAGGCGATGCGGCCTGTCACCTCCATCGCCTCGACCAGGGGGCGGGCCATGCGTCGGCTCATCTGCCACGCCACCAGCGCGGCCACGATCAGCGCCGCGCCCCCCGCGACGATGAAGTAGCCCCAGCTCGGCCCGAGACCGCTGACGTCGCGGGTGAGGAGCACGGCGAAGGTCCCTTCGAACGTGATGCGCCGGCGCGCCTGAAGGAGGGCGCGCTCCCGGGTGGAGAGCTTGACGGGCGCCATGGCGTAGACGGTGTTGCCCTTGCGCCCCGAAACCGTCTGGCCTGCCTGCACCGCGGCCAGATCGATGTCCTGTGACGTCAGCCCGTCGGGCAGCGGTGCGACCACGTCGCCGCGGCGGTCGATCGCAATGATGTCGGCGTCCTCGAGCTTGAGGGTCGTGCGCACGATACTGAGCACCTTGAGCGATTCCGACTGGACCGTCGAAGACGTGATCGAGTTCACCTCGGAGACCAGCTGCGACTCGGCCTGGTTGCGCGCCGCGTTGCGCGTGAGGATGAGGCTGCCGGCCCCGGCGATGACGAGGACCAGGGCGACCAGGCCCACCATGGCCAGCGTCAGGCGGCGGCGCATCGGTCAGCCGAACCGGTAGCCGACGCCCCAGACGGTGGCGAGCGGGAGGTCGGAGCCGAGCTTCTTGCGCAGCTGGGCCACGTGGACGTCGACCGTGCGTTCGTCGCCGTACCAGTCGGTGCCCCAGACGCCGTCGAGCAGCTGCTGACGCGAGAGGGCCAAGCCGACGTTGTTGGCCAAGAAGGCGAGCAGATCGAATTCACGGGTGGTCAAGGCGACGACCTGGCCGGCGCGACGTGCCTCACGGCGCCGCACGTCGACCTCCAGGCCATCGACGGCGATCACGTCCTGCGGAGCGGGACCCTCCCTCGTCCGGCGCAGGATGGCCCGCACACGGGCCACAAGCTCCCGCGGGGAGAACGGCTTGACCAAGTAGTCGTCGGCCCCCAGCTCCAGCCCGAGGATCCGGTCGACCTCGTCGTCTCGTGCCGTGAGGAAGAGCACGGGCACCGCTGACTTGGCGCGGATCTCGCGGCACACCTCGAAGCCGTCACGGGCCCCGGGCAGGCCCACGTCGAGGATCACGATGCAGGGGTCCTCCTGCGTGAGGACGGCCAGGCCCTTCTCGCCATCGTCGGCCAGCAGGACGCGGTAGCCGTCCCGACGCAGGTAGAGGTCGACCAGGTCGGCGATATGCGGATCGTCCTCGATGACGACAACCGTCCCGCTCTCCGCACTCACGTTCCTAGCCTTCCATCTCCCGCCGTCCGAATCGCTCGAATACGGGACCCCTTACAGAACCATGACGATTGCCGAACACCGGGTTCACCGTCGGGGCGCACGATTTGCCTGCAGCGGGACCCACCAGGCGGCGCCCGGACGGAAGGAGCACCGATGTCGCGTGTGCGCATCCACTTGGTTCGACTCGGCTCCGTGGCGCTGGTTTCCGGGGTCATGGCAGGTGCTGTCGCCGGCGTCGCGGCCGCAGCGACAGCGGGATCATCCGGCAACAGTGGCTCCAGCGCGGTGCCCACGACGCTGGCCGGCATCAAGGCCAAGGCGGCCACCGATGTCACGGACCGGGTGAATGCCCTCAACGCGGCGATCGCCAAGGTCAACGCAGCCAAGGGCCTCGGCTCGAGCCAACAGGGCCTGGTGTCGCACCTCGACGCCGACATCGCTCCTCTGCAGCAGCTGAACCAGACGATTCAGGGTGACACCACGGTGCAGCAGGCGGCGCACGACTTCGGCACGATCTTCAGCGACTTCCGCGTCTACGTGCTCGTGCTCCCGTCCTCGCGGATCGCAGCCGTCGCTGACGACGCCACCGCGACCACCGTCCCGCGCCTCACGGCGGACGCGACCAGGGCGCAGGCGCATGTGACGGCCGCCAACCAGGCCCAGCTGCAGCCCTTGATCGACGACCTCAAGAGCCAGATCACCACGGCGACCAACGCCACCAACGGGCTTGCCGCCACCGTCCTGGCCTTCACGCCTGCGCAGTGGAACGCCGACAACGGCCTGCTGGGGGCGTCGAAGTCCTCGGCGCAGGCGGCCGGTGCCGCACTCGGGAGGGCCCGGTCCGACGTGCAGCAGATCAGGCAAGATCTGAAGACCTCGGCCACCGCCGGCCGCGCCGGGTCCGACCGCGACCACCGGCTGAACCCGGCGCACCTGCCCTCACTCCTGCCGGGTCCCGGCCCGACCCACAACGGCCCGGGTCCCGAGCGGACCCACAACGGCCGGGTTCAGGACATCAGGACAGCAGCGACGCCGTGTTGGCGTTCAGCCCGTTGGGTGCCTTCGAGCGGTGCACGACCTGGAACTCGGAGAACTCGGCCAAACCCCACGGCCCGTTCTCCACGCCGATGCCGCTCCACTTGAAGCCGCCGAACGGCTGCTGCGGCGCCAGCGCGAGATGCGTGTTCACCCATGCCGTGCCGCACTCGAGCTGCGCGGCCACCTCCGAGGCGCGCTCGGTGTCAGCGCCCCACACCGACCCCGAGAGCCCGAAGTGCGTCGCGTTGGCACGGTCGATGGCGTCGCCCAGGTCCCGGTAGGGCACCACGGGGAGCGCCGGACCGAACTGCTCCTCGTCCACGATCCTCGTCCCGTCGGACAGGCCCGTGAGGATGGTCGGCTCGAAGAAGTACCCCGGGCGGTCCATCGCCTTCCCCCCGGTGACCGCCGTGGCGCCGTGGGACAGTGCGTCGGCCACGAGCTCCTTGACCCGCTCGTACTGGGGCTCGTTGTTGATCGGTCCCAGCTTCACGCCGTCCTCGGTCCCCTCGCCGACCTTGATGGTCCGGGCGTGCGCCGCCAGGCCCTCGACCACGTCGTCGTAGAGGGCCTCGGGCACGTAGACCCGCTTGATCGCCGAGCAGACCTGCCCGTTGTTGTTGAACGCGCCGGCGAAGATCGCCGAGGCCACGGCCGCCGGGTCGGCATCGTCGAGCACGATGGCCGGGTCGTTCCCGCCGAGCTCGAGGGTGACGCGCTTGAGGTCGGGCGCCGCTGACATGGCCACCTTCTTGCCGGTCTCGACCGAGCCGGTGAAGCTGATCTTGCGCGGCACGGGGTGCGTCGTCATGCACGCGCCGAGGTCGTCGCCGCCGCTGACGATGTTGACCACGCCCGGGGGGAAGACGTCGCGCAAGATCTCACCGACCTTCAGCGTGGTCAGCGGCGTGTAGGGCGAGGGCTTGAGCACCAGCGTGTTGCCGGCCAGCAGCGCCGGCGCGATCTTCCAAAAAGCCAGGGTCAGCGGGAAGTTCCAGGGCGTGATGGCCGCCACCACGCCGAGCGGGCGCCGGGCCAGCTCGACGTACGCCGTGTCGTCGTCCTGAATGATCTGCGCGGGCATGTCGAGGTTGGCGAAGTACTGGCACCAGATGGCCGAGGCGAAGACCTCGATGCCGGCATCGCCGAGCGGCTTGCCCTGCTCGGCGGTGAGCACCGGGGCGAGGTCCGCCGACGACGCCAGCAGCACGTCGGCGGCCTGCAGGAGGATGGCGCGCCGGGCCGCCTCGTCCGCCTTCCAGTCGCGGGCTGCTTTGGCGGCGGCGTCGAATGCCGCATCGAGCTGCTGGCGCGTGCACTCGGGCGCCTGCGCGAAGACTTCACCCGTGGCGGGATTGCGGACGCCGAACGTGTCCTCCGTCGGAGCGGCCTCGCCTGCGATGGTCATGACGAAATCGGACATGGCACTCCTCGGCTCTGTTGCGGGGCGGCAAACGCCCTGACCGCTCGTCGGTCCGCACCAAATCCTCCCACCTGCAGCGCCGGCGCTCAATGGCCGGCGGCCCGACGGCCTGCTGCGCGGGGCAGGCCTCAGCCGAAGAGCCGCGTGAGGAACTCGTCGACCGTCGCCCCGACCCGGACCCGCAACGCCCGGTCCGTCGGTGCGGCGGCGACGAGTCCGGCCGCCTCGTTGAGGAAACCGAGGAGCAGGGCGGCGGCCACCTCCGCGTCGCCGGGCACCGAGATCTCCTCCTCCGCAGCCTGGGTGAAGACGTGGGCCAGGAGAGGGGCGCAGGCCACCGCGTCGAGCGCGCGGCAGGCCTCGATCCCGAGCACCGCCGGGGCATCGGCGAGGATCCGGGCCATCGTCGGATCGGCGCAGGCGTCCATGTAGGCCCGGCAGCCTCGATGCAGCTGGTCCCGCACGCCCGACCCCTGGCGCGCGGCGTCGACCACACGTGTCACCAGCTCGCCCTCGAGCTCCTCGACCACGGCGGCGGCGACCTCGGTCTTGGAGGCGAAGTGGTGGTACAGCGCACCCCGCGTCACGCCGGCCCGCTCGGCGATCTCGTCCCGCCCGGTGGCGGCGAACCCCTTCTCGGCGAAGAGGGCCCGGGCCGCATCGAGCAGGGCCCGGCGCGTGCGGGCCGAGCGGGCCACCTGGGTCTCCCGTGGCTTGCGCGTGTCCTTCGTTGCCGTGGTCACCGCGCACCTCCTCCAGCCATTTACATGCGGGCCGCACGCATGTTACCCTCCCGAAGACGGAGGAGGGGCCATGAGCACGACCGCCAGCAACGGGGCCAGCACGCACGACCGAGGCCGACGTCTGCATCGTCGGAGCGGGGCTGGCCGGCCTCACCGCGGCGCGGCGCCTCAGCCAGGCCGGTCGCTCGGTGGTGGTCCTCGAGGCGCGGGAGCGCGTCGGCGGCCGCGTGTGGACGAAGACCAGCCGCCACGGAGTCCCGGTCGACATGGGGGGCTGCTTCGTCGGCCCGCATCATGAGCGCATGCACGCG
The DNA here is from genome assembly GCA_963753115.1 of uncultured Acidimicrobiaceae bacterium. Taxonomy (GTDB): domain Bacteria; phylum Actinomycetota; class Acidimicrobiia; order Acidimicrobiales; family RAAP-2; genus Bog-473. Next base: position 33,173 of record CAVWBB010000027.1, on the reverse strand, counting down.
CTGGCCAAGGAGGTCGGCGTCGCCACGTTCAAGACCTTCGTCGACGGCGACAACGTGTTGGCCACTGGCGGGAAGGTGCGCCGTTACCGCGGCGACATCCCCCGCATCAGCCCGGTCGCGCTCCTCAGCGCCGGCCAGGCCATCGCGCGCATGAACGCCATGGCCAAGAAGGTCCCCGTCGACGCGCCCTGGGACGCGCCCAAGGCGGCCGAGTGGGACGCGCTCTCGGTCCGGGCCTGGCTGCGCGCAGCGCGGGTGCCGACCAGCTTGGCGCGGGATCTGATTGCGGCGACGGTGCGGGCCTGCTTCGCCGCGGAGCTCTCCGAGGTCTCGTTCCTCAATTGGCTCTTCCTGGCCCACTCGGCCGGGGGGATCGAATCGCTCATGACCATCGCGGGCGGCTACCAGGACGCGCAGTTCGCCGGGGGTGTGGGCCAGATCCCCGACGCCATGGCGGCCGACCTCGGCGCGTCCGTCGTGCTGGGGGCACCGGTCACGGGCGTCCGGGCGGGCGACGACCGCGTCGAGGTGACCAGCGATGCGGGGACGGTGACGGCACGGCGCGTCGTGCTGGCCCTCCCGCGCGCCCTGGCGTCCCGCATCCGCTTCGAGCCCGCGCTGCCCGCCGATCATGCCCTCCTCATCCACCAGGTGCCGGCCGGCACCGAGGTGAAGATGGTCGCCCTCTACGACGAGCCGTTCTGGCGCGCCGACGGGGTGTCCGGCGCCACCGTGGCCACCGACGACGAGATAGAGGTCACGCTCGACACCTGCCAGCCCGACCACGCCCAGGGTGTGGTGGCCGGGTACTCGGCCGGCCCGCGGGCCCGCGCCCTCGCTGCGCTCGGCGAGGCGGAACGCCAGGACGTCTTCGTGCGCATGCTCACGCGGCGCCTCGGGCCGAAAGCGGCCTCCCCGCTCGAAGTCATGGAGCAGAACTGGGCCGAGGAGCCCTGGACGCGGGGCTGCTCCATGGGGCACTTCCCCACCGGCGTCCTGACCCAGTACGGGCGCCGGTTGCGCGAGCCCGTCGGCCGTGTGCACTGGGCGGGCACCGAGACGGCGTCGACGTCCTACGGCGCGATGGACGGCGCGGTGCGCTCCGGTGAGCGCGTGTGCGAGGAGATCCTGCGGGCCGCGGCCTGAGCGCGACGAGGTCAGGCTGGCGGGCGAGGGCCCGGGCCTTCGCCCACACCGAGCTTCTCGCGCAAGAACGCGAGCGTCTGGTCGAGGGCAGCGCGTGTGGGTGTGCCCTCCTCGTCGACCAGGTGCTCGGTCAGCACGGAGTGCGCGCTCTTGGGATGGCCGTGCGGGTTGCCGGGAGCGGAGTCGATCTCGACCGCGATGAAGGCGTCACCGAGCTCGCGGCGCAAGGTCTCGAAACGCTCCTCGAAGCAGAACGGGTCGTTGGTGAAGCGCAGCCCGAGCAGGCAGGTGCCCGCGGTCGTGCGCTCCTTCACCTTGGCGAGGTCGCCGTCGGAGATCCCGATGTCCGCCTTGAACTTCTTGGACAGGGGAAAGGGCAACGACGGCTGGCTGAGCACGGGGGCCAGGACGATGTCGTCGACCATCATGGCGAGCGCAAAGCCCCCTGTGAAGCACATGCCGACGGCACCGACGCCGGGGCCGCCACAGCGCTCGTGCTCGGCGGCGGCCAGCTTGCGCAGCCAGACCGTGATCGGGCTGGTCTTCTTGAGGGCGAAGGCGGTGAACTCGCGCGAGACGCAGGCGGGCCCGAGCGACTGCAGCGCGTAGCCGGGCGTTGCGGGTCTCCCCGGGTCGCCGAACAGCACCGGTAGGACCGCCGTGCACCCCGCCGCAGCCACCCGGCGGCCGAACTGCGCCACCGGTGGGGTGATGCCCGGCATCTCGCTGATGACGATCACCGCGGGACCCGTCCCTCTGCGGAAGACGTCACGACGCTTGCCGTCGGCCTCGAAGGATTCCTTGGTGAAATCCTTCAGTTCGGCCTCCCACCTGCCCGCTTCGCCGGTCGCCATGGCGGGACCGTAGCATCCAACGTCGTGGCCGGACCGATGCGCTCCCTCGACGCTCGCCAGCCCGTCCTGGTCGGGCTGGGGACCGCCAACCACGCCGCGCCGACCGTCGATCTCATGACCGACGCCGTGAGCGCAGCGGCGGCAGACGCCGGCGCGCCCGGCCTCCTGCGCAGCATCGAGTGCATCGCGGTGCCGCAGGGGACCTGGTCACTCACCGACCCTGCCCGCACGGTCGCCCGGAGGATCGGCTCGCCCCGGGCGCGCACGCTCCTGTGCGAGATCGGTGTCTCGCAGCAGGAGGTGATCAACCACGCGCTGGCCCTCGTGGCATCCGGGCGCGCCGCCACGGTCGTCGTCGCCGGGAGCGAGGCGCGGGCGTGGGCCCGCGACGGCGGCGTGGATCTCGACGAAGAGAGCGCGCCGCCCGACGAGGTGCTCACTCGGCCGCCGGACTTCGTGGCCCCGGTGGAGCGGGCGGCCGGCGTGGTGTGGCCGCCCGTGCAGCAGTACGCACTCATTGAGAACGCGCTCGGCGCCGCCCTCGGCCTCTCGGCCCGGCGCGAGCGCGACGACGTCGCGGCACTGTGGGCGCGCTACAACGCGGTGGCGGGCGGCAATCCCGACGCGGCGTTCCCCCAACCGCGCGACGCGGCGGCCATTGCCACGCCGGGACCGCACAACCGTCCGCTCGCCTTCCCCTACAACAAGTGGCACTCCAGCCAGTGGACGGTGAACCAGGCATCGGCACTCCTGATCTGCTCGGCTGAGCAGGCACGCCGAGCCGGCGTTCCGGTCGAACGCTGGCTGTTCCCCCACGTGGCACTGCACTCCTCCGAGGCGGTCACGCTGACCGCCCGGAAGCGGTTGGAGGAGTGGCCGGCCATGGGGGTGCTCGGCCGGGCCGCCGCCGCCCATCTCGGGCAACCCCTGCACGAGCTGGCTCTGGCCGAGGTGTACTCGTGCTTCCCCGCCGCCGTCCGGGTGCAACAACGCGAGCTCGGGCTCGACCCGGCCGGCACCCCGACGCTCAGCGGGGGCATGGCCTTCGCCGGCGGGCCGTTCAACCATTTCGTCCTGCAGTCGCTGTGCGTGCTCGGCGGGCGCCTGCGCGACACCCCGGGGGAACGGGGACTCGTGACGACCGTCTCCGGCATGCTGTCCAAGCCCGGGCTGGCCGTCTGGTCGGCCACGCCGCCGAAGGGTGGGGGCTTCCTGCTGGCCGACCTGGCGTCCGACGCGCTGGCCGCCACCGAGGTCGTGCCGGTGGTCGACCTGGCGCCCGCGGCGACCACCGGGGCCACCGTGGTCTCGTTCACGGCGACCTACGGCGGCGATGCGGGACTCGACCCCGTGCGCACGGCCATCGTGGCCGACCTCCCCGATGGGGCCCGCACCGTGGCCACCTGCGATGATGGTGCGACCGCTCGCCTCGCCGTCACCGAGGGTCTCAGCGGGCGCACGGTCTCGGTGAAGGACACGACATTCAGCCTGTGAGCGCACTCCCCCGGCGGAGCCGGCCTCGCCTGGTCGACCCGGACATCGCGGCAGAGGTACCCGGACTCACACGAGTCGCTGCCGTCGCGGTGGCCCTGGCGGTCCTGAGCGCGGTGGCGATCGTGGCACAGGCCGTGGCGCTGGCCGACGTCGTGAACCGCTCACTGCTGCACCACGCGCCGCTGCGCGCGGTGACGCCGGCGATCGTGGTGGTCGGGCTGGCGATCCTCGCCCGCGCCGCGCTGCACGCCGTGGGCGACCTCTCGGCCCAGCGCACGGCGGACCGCGTGGTGGCGACGCTGCGGGGCCGTCTGCTGCGCCATGCACTGGCGCTCGGGCCGGGCTGGCTCAGTGGGGAGCGCCCCGGCGAGCTCTCGCTCACCGCGACCCGTGGATTGCGCTCGCTGCACACCTACTACGCCCGCTACCTGCCGCAGGCGGCCGCGGCCGCCGTCATCCCGCTCATCCTCCTGGCCTGGGTGGGCACGCAGGACTGGTTGTCCTTCGTCGTCGTCATCGCCCTGGTGCTGGCCGTCCCCGTGACCATGATCGCGTTCGGCCGGGAGGCGACCCGGCGCTCCGCACGGCAATGGCGGCGACTCGGCTCGCTGGCCGGGCGTGTGCTGCAGCTCGTCGAGGGCCTGCCCACCCTGCGTGCCTTCGGCCGCGAGGCGCAGGGGCGCCGGGAGGTCGAGGCCGCCACCGAGGGCGTGCGGACCGCCACCATGCGCACGCTGCGCGTGGCCTTCCTCTCCGCCCTCTCCATGGACATGCTGGCCGGGTTCGGGGTCGGCCTCGTCGCCATGGTGCTCGGGCTCCGCCTCCTGTGGGGCGAGCTCGACCTGCAGACCGCGATGGCCGTCCTCCTGGTGGCACCCGAGATCTTCATTCCGCTCCGCCGGGCCGGGGCCGAGTTCCACGCCAGCACCGAGGGTCAGGCCGCGGCATCGCGCGTGCTCGAGGTGCTCAGGACGCCGACCCCACCATCGGCGTGCCCCGACGAGCCCGTGACGCGGGAGCCCGTGCCGCGGGAGCCCGTGCCGACCGCGGCGGCGGCCCTGAGCATCGACGGCCTCGGCGTGCGCTACGAACACCGCGACCGCGCGGCGCTGCAGGGCGTCTCGTTGCACGCCTCGCCCGGAGCGCGGCTCGCCCTCACGGGGCCTTCGGGGTCGGGCAAGTCGACGGTCCTGTCGGCCGTGCTGCGCTTCGTCGAGCCGAGCGAAGGCACCATGGCGTTCGGCGGGCGGCCAAGCAGCGCAGAACCTGTCGCTGCCTGGCGCGGCCACTTCTCCTGGCTGCCGCAGCGGCCGCACCTCTTCAACGCGACGCTCGCCGAGAACCTCCGCCTGGGCGCGCCGGACGCGTCGGACGAGGACCTCCACCGTGTGCTCGACGCCGTGGGCCTCGACGAGCTGCTGGCCAACCTGCCGGAGGGGCTGCGCACCGCGGTCGGCCACGACGGGCTCACCCTGAGCTCGGGTGAGCGCCAGCGCGTGGCCCTGGCCCGCGCCCTGCTCCGCCCGGCGCCCGTCCTGCTGCTCGACGAGCCCACGGCCGCCCTCGACCCGCCCACCGTGGCGCGCCTGGCGCCGGCGATCGAGCCCTGGCTGACCGGACGCACGGTGGTGGTCGCAGCGCACGAACCGCTCCTGCTCCCCTCTTTCGACGCCGTGGTGACCCTTCCCGCGCCGGCCGACCTCCCGCTGGTGGTCTCGCCGTGAGCCGGGAGCGGGGACCGCTCCGGCGTGTCCTGGCCGAGCCGGGCACGCCGTACGGACGGCTGGCGCTGGCCGGCCTGCTGGGCCTGGCGGCCGCGGCGGCGACGATCGGCCTGCTCGCCGGGTCGGGCTACGTCGTCGGGCGCGCCGCGCTGCAGCCCGGCCTCTCGGCCCTGGTCGGCATCCTGGCCGCGGTCGAGGTCCTCGCCTTCCTGCGCGGGCCGCTGCGCTACGCGGAGCGCCTCGTCGGCCACGATGCCGCCCTGCGCGCGTTGACCCGCTGGCGACTGTGGCTCTACGACTGCCTCGCACCCCGAGTGCCCGCCGCGCTGTCCGGCTGGCGCAGCGGCGACCTCCTCGCCCGCGCCATCGACGACGTCGACGCGCTGCAAGACCTCTACCTCCGCACGCTGTTGCCGGTGGCCGTGGCGGTCGGCGCGGCCGCGATCGGCACCGTGGCGGTCGGTGTCATCCTCCCCTGGGCCGCCCTCGCCCTCGGCCTCCCGCTCCTGGTGGCCCTCACCGTGCCCGCCTTCCTCACCTGGCGGCGCGGTGGGGACGCCGAGGTGGCCGCACTCGCCGGCACGCTCTCGGCCCAGGTGGTGGACGCGCTCGCCGGTGCGCCCGAGTTGCTGGCCTTCGGCGCCGAGACGCGCCTCCTCGACGAGGTCGAGCGACTCGGTGTCAGCTCCGACGCGCTGGAGCGCCGCCACGCCCGTCTCGGCGTCGGGGTGACGGTGCTCATGCAGGCCTGCCTGGCCGTGGCGGTCACGGCGGTGCTGGCGACGGGCGTGGCGGCAGTCCACGGACATCACATCGGCCAGGTCATGGTGGCGGTGTTGCCGCTGGCTGCGCTGGCCACCTTCGAGACGGTCCCCGGCGTCCCGCTGGCGGTGGCGCACGCGCTGCAGGTCCGCGCCGCGGCACAACGCCTCTTCGCGCTCGAGGACGTGCCGGTCCCGGTGCACGACCCGGTCGACCCGTCTGTGTGCGGGGACGGCGTGCCCGATGTGGCGTTCGCCGACGCCGCCCTCCGCTACGACACCGGTCTCCCGCGGGCGCTCGACGGGGTGAGCCTGCACCTGCCGGCCGGCGGACGGGTCGCGGTGACCGGCTCGAGTGGTGCGGGCAAGTCGAGCCTCGTGACCGCCCTGTTGCGCTACTGGCCGCTCGAGGGCGGGAGGCTGACGCTCGGCGGCACGGATGTGGTGCGCCTCCGCCAGGCAGACGTGCGCGCCGCCTGCGCACTCGCCGACCAGCGGGCGCAGTTGTTCGCCGGAACCGTGCGCTCCAACCTGATCCTCGGCCGGCCCGACGCCACGGACGCGGCGATCGCCGGCGCCTTGCACGCCGCCCGCCTCGACACCTTTGTGACCTCACTTCCCCAAGGGCTCGACACGCCCGTCGGGGAGGACGGCGTCGCCCTGTCGGGCGGGGAGCGCCGCCGGCTCGCGGTCGCCCGTGCGCTGCTGGCACCCGGGCCCGTGATCGTCCTCGACGAGCCCACCAGCGGCCTCGACCCGGCTTTGGCGGACGAGCTCATGGACGGCGTGTTCGCCGCCGCCGGAGCCCGGAGCATTTTGGTGATCACGCACCGGGCGGCCGAGGCGGCACGGTGCAACGCCGTGGTGACGCTCGAAGCCGGGCGCCTCGCCGCCCAACCCTGAACCCTGCTCGTCCCCACTCCTCGGGGCTGGCCGGGGGCCGCGGGCCTCTACCCCGTTGCGTCCGGCATGCCTCCGTTGTGTCTCCGTTGTGTCTCCGTTGTGTCTTCGTCGTGAGAGCGCTGCTCACGAGGCCTGCCGGGGCCCTGCAGTGATCCTTCTCAACCGGGCATCGGTGGAACGACGGGAAGCCTCCCGGTGGATCGGGGCGACTTCCGGTCGCAACGCAAGTTTCGAGGACTTGCTGGATTCTCCTTCGTGACAGGAGGAAGGGGAAACCAGTGACAGCAGGCTCCACGGCGGCGACCGGCGGAGCGGGAAAGGCGGGGCGTCAGGACCTCGCTGGGCCCGACCGCCAACGGCTCGAAGAGGCGCCACTCGACCTTGCCGCCCTGGTCGCGCTCGAGGAACCGGCCCGCGACGGGCGCGTCGCCAGGGGGCAGCGCACCAGGCGCAACGTTGCCGAAGCCTTGATGGAGCTCCTGCGTGCCGGCGACCCCGACCCGACGGCCAAGGCCGTGGCCCGGCGCGCCGGTGTCTCGCTGCGACTGGTGTTCCACCACTTCGCCGACATGGCCGACCTCTACCAGTTCGTGGCTGCACTGCAGCTGCGGCGCCAGTGGGCCGACATGCCACAGCTCTCCCCCAAGCTGTCGTTGTCGACCCGGATCGAGCGCACCGTGGCACACCGGGCCGCCCTGTTCGAGGAGGACGCCGAGATCCGGCGCGCCTTGATCTGCCGGGCGCCCACGTCGCCATCGGTGCGCCGGGCGGTCACGGCCGCCGACACCCTCCTCCTCGAAGACCTGCAGGCCACCTTTGCCCCCGAGCTGGCCGGGCTGTCCGAGCCCGCCCGGGGCGAATTCCTCGGGGCGATGGACACCGGCACGTCGTGGGAAGCCTGGGAACGCTTGCGCACGACCTCGGGCATTCCGGTGCGCGGGGCCCGGCGGGTGATGTCCTTCATGCTCGAGTCCCTCTGCGCCGGGACCGATGACGGACTCCGCCTGGGTGCCGCGGTCAACCCGAGGCCGGCGGCGTCCTAGTCAGTCTCCGGTCTCCGGTCGCCAGTCGGCGGTCGGCGGTCGGCGGGATCCTCAGTCGGCGGCATCCTCAGTCGGCGGCATGTCCGCCATGCGCCGGCGGACTTCCGCCACGCGCGGCGCCGGATAGCCGAGCAAGCCGGGCCGCCAGCCGGCCTCGATCTTCCCGATGCCCGGCCCGTCCTCGGTCCACACGTGACACGTGTTGGAGAGGAAGCTGAATCCGCCTTCGCGCATCGGGTGCTCGCCGTCGCCCTTCTCCACTTGCCATGCGGCCGACGAGGTGAGGCCCTGCACGACGACAGGCCCGATGGCGCGGGCGAGGAACTCAAGGTGGCTGCAGCCGCGCTGGCGACCGAAGCGCTCCTGAACCGCACCGGAGTAGCCGCGGGCCACCGACAGCCCGATCAGGTCGCGGAAGCTCGGCTCAATGTCAGTGCACTCGGCGTGGGGGAAGGTCTGCATGTCGGCTGCGGCGTCGACGATCGTCATGTCGGCGCGTCGGACCACCAGACCGAGGTCCATGAAATGGAGATGTCGTGGCCCGTGGGTCCCCTCGGCCCAGGGCCGCTCGTCGTGCAACGTCCCCACCACGGCGAAGTAGTCGCCGCGCTGGAACACCTCCATGGTGATCGTCCGGCGATGCACCGGATCCTCCCCCGAGTCCGGGGGCGGACGGAGCGCGGCGAGCGTGGGCGGGTCCTCAGGCACCGGCTGATTGTGTCGGGTGGCGGGGCGCCACCGCCACCTCGTTGAATCCGTGCAGGATCGGCGCGTCGCGGTTCCAGCCGATGCGGGTGACCGAGGCCGTGCGCAGGTGCAGCCGCCAGTACAGGTCGACGGTCCCCAGGGCCCAGGCCACCGCTGCCTTGATGGGGCTCACATGGCTCACCACCACCACGTCCCCGTCGCGACGGCGGGCGCCGGCGCCTTCGTTGGCGAAGAGCTCCTCGCAGGCCGCGGCGATGCGGTGGTCAACCTCGGCCAGGGTCTCGCCACCTTCTGGGCGGAAGTCGCGATCGCGCTGCCAGCGCTGCCAGACCTCGGCCGGGATGCCGCCGAGCGGCTGGCACTCGAACTCGCCGTAGTCGACCTCGACCCAGCGCTCGTCCACCTCAATGGGCGGCCCCAACGCCAGCAGCTCGGCCGTGTCGCGCGCCCGGAGAAGCGGGCTCGTACGCACCTCGGCGACCGGCCCCTGCAGCAGGACGCGCGCACCGTGCGCCTGGGCGCGGCCCGTGTCGGTGAGCTCGGCGTCGGTCCGGCCCAGCAGGAGGCCCTGGGCGTTGGCCACCGACTCACCGTGCCGCACGAGGATCAACATGGCCGTGACGGACCAGTCAGGCGGGGACGAGAATCCGGCCGCATTGCTCACACGTGGCAGCCTCGCCGGGAGGGAGCGCGCGGATCTTCTCGACCTCGCCCGACGAGAGCTCGAGATGGCAGCCGTCGCAGTGCGTGCCGACCAGCCGCGCCGCTCCGGTCCCCTTGAGCCGGGCCCGCAGCGCCTCGTACCGGTCCGAGAGCGCGGTGGGCAGGAGCGCCGCCGCCGCCGCCCGGGCGGTGACCGCCTCGCCCAGCGCGGCATCGATCTCCGACTGGTCGCCGGCGACGTGCCGGCGGAGCTCTGTCGCCCGCTCCTCGAGCGGCGCGGCGCGCTCGCGGAATGCCGCCAACTCGGCGTCGATGGGGTCCTGGTCCAGCATGGCCACCAGCTCGAGCTCCTCGAGTTCCGCCCGGCGATCCGTGAGGTGGCGCACCTCGTCGTTCATGGCCTGGAGATCACGTCCCGAGGAGCTGGTGGAGGCGTACATCCGTTGCTCAATACCGCTCCGGCGCTCACTGATGACGGCGATCTGCTGCTCCAGGTCCTTCTGGGTCGCGGTCAGGACGGCACGGCGCGCGGTGGCGTCCGCCCGCTCGGCGTCGAGCGCGGCCAGCTCCCCCTCCACGGCTGCCAACCCCGACGACTCGCGCAGCGTGGCGCGGCGGTGCTGGAGCTGCGTGATGGTCGTGTCGAGGTCCTGGACGGCGAGCAGCTGGACGAGGTCGTCGGTCACGGCATTGCCTCGTAGGCGGCCCGCGCCAGGGGCAACGCGTCGATCAGCCCGGGGTCGGCCATCGCCAGGGCCTCGTCCCAACTGCACCAGCGGGCATCGGGGCTCTCGTCCGGTGGGGGCATCGGGTCCGACTCCGTGCCGAGCAGCAGGTAGCGCAGGTCGAGATGCGTGTGCCCGTGCGCCGCCTCGTGGACGTCGAGATGGATGAGGAACGGGCCCGTGGTGGGATGCCCGACGGGGAGACCGAGCTCCTCGGTGGCCTCGCGCAACGCGGCCTCGTCGGGGCGCTCCCCCGGATCGATGTGTCCGCCGGGCTGCATCCAGATGCCCAGGCGCTTGTGCCGGTGCAGCACGGTGCCGCGGCGACCGACCACGATGCCGGACGCCGTCACGTGCGTGGGGCCGGCGTGCTCGTCCCACGGCGCCGCCAGTCCGGCCAGCTCGGACAGGAAGCGCTGCCGGGCCTCCACTTCACGCGGCGATGCGGGCACATGGCCCTCGACCAGGGCTCGCAACTCCTCCGTGGAGGCGCCCATTGCCGGACTCCCCATGGAACGCATCCCTAGCACAGCTCGCCGGTCAGCACCGTTGTTGCGTGGCCCCCGATGCGGACCCGGTCCCCATCCGGGCGGACGTAGAGCGTGGCCCCGCGCCGGGAGAGCTGGTGGGCCACGAGCTCCTCGCGTCCCAGGTGGGCCGCCCAAAACGGCCCGGCCGAGCACTGCGCGGACCCGGTGGCGGGATCCTCGTCGATCCCCACACTCGGCCCGAAGACGCGCAGCACGTAGTCGGCGCCCGAATCCGGCGCTCCGGCGGCGGTCAGCAGCAGAGCCTTGGCCCCCGTGGAGGCGATGGCGGGGAGGTCGGGCTGATAGGTGCGGACGGCCTCGGCCGACGAGAGGGCCACGAAGGTGAAGAAGCCGGTCTCTCCGCTGGTCACGACGGCGCCCGGCCATTGCTCCGCCAACGCGGCGGGGAGCGGTCCCGGCACCACCGGGTCGGCGGGGAAGTCGAGCTCGATCCGGTCCTCGGCGAAGGCGGCGCGGAGCGGACCACTGCGGGTATGGAAGGTCAGCGGCTCCGTGCCGTCGACGGCGCCCCCCTCGCGCAGGGCGTGTGCCGAGGCCAGGGTGGCATGACCGCACAGGTCGATCTCGACGGCCGGCGAGAACCAGCGCAGGCCGAACGTGGTCGGATCGTCGGACGGGGTGAGGTAGGCCGTCTCGGCGATGCCGAGCTCGAAGGCGATCGATTGCATGCGCGCGTCGTCGAGCGGCTCCGGGAGGAGGCACACGGCGGCCGGGTTGCCGCCGAAGGCGACACCGCTGAAGGCGTCGACCCAGGTGATCGGGATCCTCATGCTCCCCACGATGCTAAGCGGGCCAGCGCGTCGTCCAAGACATCCGGTCGTTTACAGAAGGCCCAGCGCACCAGCGTCCGGCCGGCGTCGGGATCGGCCGGGTCGTAGAACACCGAGCTCGGGATGGCCACGACACCACACCGCCCGGGGAGCGCCAGGCAGAACTCGTGGGCGCTCAGTCCCGGCGCGACCGGTGCGATGTCGGTGGTGGCGAAGTAGGTGGCGTCGGGCCGGAACACCGCATAGCCGAGCGCCTCGAGACCGTCGCAGAGCTGGTCCCGCCTGGCCGCAAGGTCGGTGGCGAGGGTGCCCATGACGGCGGGCGGGTACTGCAGGCCGCGCGCGATGGCCAACTGGAACGGGGCGGGGCTCGTGTACGTCAGGAACTGTTTGGCCGCCCGCACAGCGGCCACCAGTGGGGCCGGTCCGCCCACCCACCCCACCTTCCACCCCGTGAAGGAGAACGTCTTGCCCCCCGAGGAGATGGTGAGGGTGCGCTCGGCCATCCCGGGCAGCGTGGCCAGCGGCACGTGGGCCCCGTCGAAGACCAGGTGCTCGTAGACCTCGTCGGTCACCGCCAGGAGGTCGTGCGTCGTGCAGAGGGCGGCGACCTGCGCCAGCTCGTCGGGCGAGAAGACCTTGCCGGTCGGGTTGTGCGGGGAGTTGAGGAGCACGAGCTTGGTGCGTGGCCCGACGGCGGCGGCCAGCTCGCCGGGGTCGAAGTGCCAGTCGGGCGGGTGCAGGCGCACCGGGCGCGGCACGGCGCCGGCCATGGCCGCGCTGGCGGCGTAGGAGTCGTACATCGGCTCGAACGTGACGACTTCGTCGCCGGGCTCGCACAGCGCCAGCATGGTGGCGGCGATGGCCTCCGTGGCGCCGACGGTCACGAGCACGTCCGTCTCGGGATGCAGGTCGAGGCCGTACCAGGCGCCTTGGTGAGCCGCCACGGCATGGCGTAACTCGGGCACCCCGTGGCCCGGCGGGTACTGGTTGCGGCCCTCCCGGATGGCGGCCACCGCCACCTCACGCAGCTCTTCGGGCCCATCGGTGTCGGGGAAGCCCTGCCCGAGGTTGACCGAGCCCGTCGCCGCCGCCAACTCGGACATGGTCGCGAAGATCGTGGTGGTGAAGGGCTGGAGCCGCCGGGTCAGATACGCGTCCCCCGCTGCCACCGCGACGATGGTACCAACGACGATGTGGCTCGCCTATCGTCTGCGGACCGTGCTCAGCATCGCCAACTACAACATGCACTGCGGGATCGACGGGTGGGGCAGGCCCTACGACTATCTCGCCGCCATCGCCGCCCTCGATGCGGATGTCATCGTCCTCGAGGAGGTGTGGGCGCACGCCGGGGACGGCGGCGGCGGCCAGGCGGCCGAGGCGGCGCGCCTGCTCGGCTACCAGCTGCAGGCCCACACCCTCGGCGAAGGGCGCCGCATCCGCCCCCAACCCGAGCCGCCCGACACCTGGAGGGCGCGGGCGTTCTGGTCGGAGCGCAACAAGGCGCTGTACATGGACGGCGTGAACCCCCAGCCGGCGAAAGTCCAGGCGATGGCGCGCTGGCAGGAAGCGGAGCCGGGCACGTGGGGCATCGCCGTGCTGGTGCGGCCCGAGCTCCCGATTGAGGCGACGCGCCTGGTGCACATGCGCAACCTGCGCGCCGACCGTGTCCAGCGGGTGGCGCTGGTGGTCGACCTCACGGTGGACGGGAGGGCGATTTCGGTGGCGGGCACCCACATGTCGCACCTCCTCTACGGCTCGCACCGCAACTGGGCCGAGCTGCGCACGAAGCTGCGCACCGAGGCCCGACCCGACGCCGTGCTGGTGGGCGACATGAACACGTGGGGGCCCACCATGCGTGTGTTCATGCCCGGATGGCACCGGGCGGTCATCGGCCCCACCTGGCCCACCTGGCGCCCACACAGCCAGATCGACCACATCATCGTGCGGGGTGCACTGCGTCCCATCGCCGGCCGCGTGCTGCCGCATGCGGGTTCGGACCACCGGCCCATCCGCGCCGAGCTGGAGGTCGGCGAGGGCTAGCGGCGGCGCGCCCTCTGGTCACTCACGAGGACGACGGTGGCCGGCCCGCCAGCGCGGTGACCGCCTCGTCGACGCTCGGGTAGAAGTTGCTCTCACCGATGCGCTGCGCCAGACCGCTGCGACGGAGCATCTCGTGCGCGTGTTCCCCCGCCCGGGCCACTCCCAACGCGACGTGCTCCCGCTCGCACACCCTCACGACGTGGGCCAGGGCGCGCGACCCGGTGAAGTCGACGTCGGACATGCCGATGGTGTCGAGGACGAGGACGCGGGTGCCGGGCGCCCGGGCCAATGCGGCCGCGACCTCGTCCCGGAAATGCACCGCGTTGGCGTACCAGAGTGGCGTCGCAAAGAGCAGCACCAGCACGCCCGGGACCTCGACCGCCGGGATGCCGCGCGCCAGGGGCGCCCAACTCGTGGTCCCGGCCAGGCGGCCGAGGACGTGCAGCTGGGGGCGGGCGCTCAGCCGGATGCGGTCGAGGATGGCCAGGCCCACCGCAACGCCGATGCCCTGCTCCACGCCGACCAACACCACCGTCAGCAGCGTGATCGCAGCCAGACCGAACTCGAAGAGGTCGAAGCGGGCGATGGCCCGGAGGTCGCCCGGGTCGAACAGGCGCGCCGCCACGTAGATGAGGATCGCCGCCAGCGTCGCCAGCGGAACGTCCCTCAGGACATTGGCCACGGGGATGAGGAGGAGCACGACCAGCGCGGCGCCGAGGGCGCCGGCCTGGGTGCGACCGCCCGCGGTGGCCACCGCCCCGGTGCGGGGCGGACTGGCGTTGACGGGGAACGAGCCGACGAGGCCGGCGGCGACGCTGCCCGCACCGACGGCGAGGAAGTCACGCCCGGCGTCCACGTCGTAGCCGCCTTGCTCGGCGAAGGCGCGGGTGGTGGCCGCTGTCTGGGTCACCACGACCAGCGCCACCACGGCCGCCAGGGGAGCCAGGTTCTCGAGTGCGGACCACGACAGCCCGGTGAGCCCGAAGTGGGGCGCGCCGGAGTGCACGGTGCCGAGCACGGCGACGCCGTGGGCCTGCAACCCCAATGCGGCGACGAGCGCGGTCGACGCGACCATGCCGATCAGCGCTCCGGGGATGCGGCGGTCGAGCCGCGCGCACACGAGCAGCACCGCCAGCACGCCGATGCCGATGGCCACGGTCCAGCCGTTCACCTCGCCGAGGTGGGTGACCACGTTGCCGAAGCGGGTGAGGTTGGAGCCACCAGTCGGTGGCAGGCCGAGGAAGTCCGGCAGCTGGTGGATGATGATGATGACCGCCACGCCGGACAGGAAGCCGGTCACGATGGGCGTGGAGAGAAACTCGGCGATCCACCCGAGTCGCAACAGGCCCACCAGCATGACCATGAGCCCCACCATCACGGCCAGGATCGCCACCAGCTCGACGTAGTGCGGGGAGCCCGTCAGCGCCAGGGCGGACACCCCGGCGGCGAAGAGCGGGGCGATGGTCGAGTCGGCTCCGACCGACATCTGCGGGTTGGAGCCCAGGAAGGCGAAGAGGACCGATCCCGCCACGAAGGCGTAGAAGCCGGTGATCGGCGGCATCCCGGCGAGGCGCGACGTCGCCAGCTGCTCCGGCACGGCGATGACGAGCAGGGTGAGCCCCGCCACCAGGTCGGCGGATGCCCAGGCACGGCGGTAGCCGTGCAGCGACACGAAGGCCCGGGGTCGTTGCACAGCCCATCATCGCCCACCGGCGCGTCCGCCAGATTGACCCAATTGAATAGTCTCGGAACCCACGGGTGCTGGTGCGGTCTGTCGCCGCCTCCCGCCCCGCCGCCCCGAGGAGGCCTTCACCGATGAGCGACTACCCCTACGCAGACCGCTTCGCCATCAACCGCGTCCTGCCGGACCAGGGCATGAGCCGCGAAGCGGTGCTGGCCGAGTTGCGCACCATGGCTACCGAGGAGGACGCCTTCTGGGAGACGGGCAAGTGCTCGGGCACCATGTACTGCGGCGACCACGACCACTATCACTTCATGAACGAGGCCTTCGGCCTCTTCGCCCACGTGAACGTCCTGCAGCGCGACATGTGCCCGAGCGCCACCAAGTTCGAAGCGGAGATCATCGCCATGACGCTCGGCCTGCACTCAGGCGACGTCGCGCTGGCCGCCGGTGACGACCCGTGTGGGCTCGTCACGACCGGTGGGACCGGCAGCATCCTGCATGCCATCCTGGCCTACCGCGAACACGCGGCGCAGACGCGCGGCGTCACTCGACCGAACGTCATCAAGCCAGAGACCGCCCACCCCGCCTTCGACAAGGCGTGCCATCTCTTCGGCGTCGAGTTGCGCCGGGCACCGATCGATCCGGTGACGACCCAGGTCGACGTGGACTGGGTGCGCGACCACGTCGACGACCAGACCGTCGCCCTGATCGGCTCCGCCTGCAACTACGGCTACGGCACCGTCGACCCGATCAGCGACCTGTCCGACCTCGCCCTCGAGCGGGGCGTCGGGCTGCACGTCGACTCCTGCCTCGGCGGGTTCATCCTGCCCTTCGGCCGCGAGCTGGGCCACGACATCCCCGCCTTCGACTACTCCGTGCCGGGAGTGACCTCCATGTCGGCCGACACGCACAAGTACGGGTACGCCTTCAAGGGCTCGTCGGTCCTCAGCTTCCGGACCAAGGCCCTGCGCAACGCGCAGTACTTCTACCTGACCGACTGGAGCGGCGGGAAGTACACCTCGCCCGGAATGGAGGGCTCGCGCTCGGGCGGCCTCATCGCCGCGACGTGGGCCGCCATGGTGCAGCTCGGGCACGCCGGCTACCTGGGGTACGCACGGGAGATCTTCGCCACGTCGGCCGCCATGCAGGCGGCGGTCATCGCACACCCCGAGCTGCGCCTGGTCGGTCGGCCGACATTCCTCTTCTCCTTCACCTCCGACGAGTTCGACATCTACCACGTGAACGACTTCATGCGGACGAGGGGATGGCGCTTCAACGGCCAGCAGTATCCCAACGCCCTCCACATGGCGGTGACAAGGCCCCAGACCCAGCCACAGGTGGTGCCCGAATTCGAGGCGGACCTGGCCGACGCGGTGGCGTACGCCAAGGAGCATGCCGACGAGGCGCCGCGCTCGGGCGCCATCTACGGCGGCGTCGCGGGCGGCATGACTGACGAGGCGGACGAGTTCATCCGCGCCGTCATGGCCGACATGCTCGACGGGCAGTCGACCATCCCGCCCTCATGACGGGGGCCGAGGCTGGCGCACCGACGGCCTGGATCGAGGGCTGTGCGGCGGCCCAGGCTGCGCTCCTGGACAGCCTCGGCGACCTGCAGGACCGTGTGGCCCGCGGACCGAGCCGGCTCCCCGGATGGAGCGTGGGCCACCTGCTGACCCACCTAGCCCGCAACGCCGACAGCGTGGTGTGGCGCCTGGAGGGCGCGGCCTGTGGGGAGCTGCGCGACCAGTACCCCGGCGGCCTTGAGCAGCGGACCCGGGAGATCGAGGCCGGCGCCGGCCGGCCGGCCGCGGAGCTGGTCCTCGACGTCCGGCGCACCGCGGACGCAGTCGAGCGCGTCATGGCGGACCTCCCCGACCCGGCGTGGGACGCCCTGTCGCGCACGTCCAAGGGCGTGGTGGAGAGCTCGCGTGACGCCGTGCTTTCGCGCTGGCGCGAGGTCGTCGTGCACCACGACGACCTCGGCCTGGGCCCGGTGCCCCTGCCGCCAGCCCTGGTCGGGGCCTGGCTGCCACGCGAGCTGCTGCGGCTGGCGGAGCGGACCGACCCGGCTCAGCTGCTGTCGTGGGTGATCGGCCGGGGCGACGCCCCGGTGCTATCGCCCTGGTAATGCCGCCCCGAGCGTTCGACCGAGGTTGCTAGGTCGAGACGAAGGCGTTGCCCGAGCGGTCCACCGCCACGCAGTAGGAGACGGTCGGGCACGAGATGCTGGTGAGGGCGTGGCCGTTGTCGATCAGGGTTCCGGCGCTCCAGGTGCTGCCGTTCCACCCGAAGACCCGGCCGATGGAGTCCACCGCCCGGCAGAACGTCGAGGTGGGGCACGAGACTGAGGTCAGGCCCGACGCGTTGGTGCCGGTGAGCGGGGGCTCGGTGGCGATCGAGACCGGCGGCGAGAAGGTTGTTCCGTTCCAGGTCAGGACCGCCCCGTTGCTGTCGACGATGACACAGAAGGCGGTCGAGGCGCAGGAGACCGAATTGAGCTGACCCTGGGTGTCCACGTCGTTCGGTTGCGTCCAGCTGCTCCCGTTGAACACCGAAGGCCCGCCTTCGGCGGCGACGCAGAAGGACGGGGACACGCAGGAGATCTGGTTGGCGGCTCCCCAGGCGCCGATGTTCCCGGACCAGCCGCTCCCGCGATAGGCGAACGAGTTGCCTTCCCCGTCCACCGTGATGCAGAAGGACGGTCCCGTGCAGTCGATGGCGGTGATTCCCTGCGCGGCGGAGATGGTGGTGGGAGCCTGCCAGGTCGATCCGCTGAGGAATGCGACCTGGTTCATATTCGGGGCGGCCGCGCAGAAGCCGGCGCCGGCGCACGACAGATAGGCCGACCCTTGGGGCGACGCAGACGGAACGGCCGCCCCGAGCGCGCTGACCTTGGCAAAGGCGAGCCGGTAGGTCTGTCCGGTGGTCGATCCCATCACACAAGAGAGCGGAGCCGGACACGACACGACCGAGAGGTCGGTGTTGGCGGCCACGCTGATCGCCTTTGACCACGACCCGGCCGGACCCGCCGTCGTCGTCGTGGTCGAGTGCGTGGTGCTGGTGGTCGTGGGCGCGCTCGACGACCCCGGGGTCTTGCTGCACCCCGCCGCCATGAACAGGAGCGTGACAACGCCGAGCACCGCCAAGAACGGTCCCGCCCGCCTTGGCACTACGTGCGGGCCGGCAAGCCGTTGGCCTCGAGGGCACGGTGGCGAGACCACGTGTCGAGGACGATGAGGGTCTTGGTGCCGGTGACGCGGCCGCGCCGCCGGAGCTGCTCGATCACCTGACCCAGGCGTTCGACGTCGGGGACCTGGAGCCACACCAGGGCGTCGGGATCGCCCGCGGTGGTGAAGACCGCCTGCACCTCGGAGAGCTGCATCGCCGTCTCCTTGATCTCCTGCAGGTCGGCCGTGCCGGCGAAGCGCACCTCGGTGAAGGCCTGAATGGGACGCCCGGCCTTGCGATGATCGACGACCACGGTGTAGCCGGCGATCACGCCGGTGCGTTCGAGCCGCTCGATACGCCTGGTGACGGCCGAGGCGGACAGTGAAACCTGCTCCCCGATGTCGGCCATCGTCCGGCGGGCGTTGTGCGACAGCAATTCGATGATGTGATGATCGATCGGGTCAAGATCCTCAGTTCCCATGGTCAGAAGCCTAACGAAGCGGGGTTCTGATGCACGTTCAGTGCATCAGGGAGACTCAGAGTTGCTGCTCCGTTGCGTGACGACCGCAGCGGTGA
Source organism: uncultured Acidimicrobiaceae bacterium (assembly GCA_963753115.1). Lineage (GTDB taxonomy): Bacteria > Actinomycetota > Acidimicrobiia > Acidimicrobiales > RAAP-2 > Bog-473. The sequence continues at coordinate 14,360 of CAVWBB010000027.1, read as the reverse complement.
TCACGCCTCTCTGCGGTGCACGGCCACGGCGTAGCGGTCCCCCGGTGAGAACGGCTGCCGGTCCCACGTCGACCAACGGTCCTCGAGCACCAGACCGGCGGCGGACGCCAGGGCGTCGTGTCGGCCCGGCCCGAAGCCGCGCGGCTGGAGGGAGTAGCCCGACACGAGGCGTCCGCCCGGACGGAGCCACCCCGCCGCGTTGGCGATGACCTGCTCCTCGGAGCCTGACGGCACGAAGATGAGGACGTTTCCCGCCATGACAACGACGTCGAAGGGCCGCCCGAAATCGAGCTTGGGATCGGCCAGGTCGCCGCGGACCCATTCGAGGTCGGGTGCCTTGGCACGTGCCGACTCGAGCATGGCCTCGTCGACATCGACCCCGACGACCTGATGGCCACGCCGGCTGAGTTCGATGGCGACGCGTCCGGTGCCACACCCGGCATCGAGCACCGACCCGGGCCCGTAGGAGTCGACCAGGTCCGCCTCGCCGTGCATGTCCATGCCCTTGGCGGCCAGGTCCTCGAACCGCCGGTCATAGTCCGCTCCACGCGGGACGCCGCTCTCCTGCCATCGATCCGCCATCGACGACTACGGGGTGGAGATGCCCCCAGGGACGGTCACGGTGGTCGCCCCGGCGGGGAGGGTGAAGAGGCTGGCGGGTGGTTTGGACGAGTACTTCGTCATCTGGAAGTAGTCGGACGACGACGAACCTGAATACGACAGGAGACCCTGCTTGGTCACGCAGTACTTTCCACCCTTGCCGTGCACGCTGACGGTGAGGCAGGTCGAGGGCTGCCCGGCGTAGGAGGCAGAGGACGAGGACACCTTGATGCCGAGAAGCTTGGAGACCAGGCCTTCCTTCGCCTCGGCCAGCGCGCCCAACGCCACGGTCGGGCTGAAGACGTCTTCGATGCCGAGCAGCGGGTTGGCCCCCTTCTCCGTGAGGCACTGCTGCGTGGCCTTCGACGTTGTCGTGGTCGTGGCGCCGGTGCTCCCCGAGTTGCCGGAGTTGCCGGAGTTGCCGGAGTTGCCGGAGTTGCCGGAGTTGCCTGAGTCCGCGTTCGCCGAGCAGTAGTACGTCGACTTCCCGTTGTTGACGATGCTGCTGTCCGCGGTCGCGAAGTAGGACTTGGGGGGTGCCTGGGCGATCGTCACGGATGACTTCTTCCCGCCATTCACCGACGTGTACTGCACGTAGTAGGTCAGGTGCTTGGCGTTGTTGATGGTCTTCGTCAGCGCCTTCAGGTTGGGAGCGGAGACCGACTTACCCCAGGCCGGCACGGCCGGCATGACAAGGAGTGCTCCGAGTCCGAGGGCGGCGACCACGGCGACGGTGCGAGTGCGCATGCCCGCACGGTAGTGCGTGGTTTGCCACAGGGGGTGCACCAGCGACGCGGCAGGGGCGGAAGCTGCCCGAACGCTCAGTAGGGTGACCCCCGTGTGCCTGCTGGTCGTCGCGTCACGGGTGGTGGACGAGGAGCCACTCATTGTGGGCGCCAACCGCGACGAGGTCCTGGAGCGTCCGTCGACCGCGGTGACCGTGTTGGACGAGGGCCCACCGCGCATTCTCGGCGGCCGGGACGAGTTGTCCTACGGCACCTGGTTGGCCGTCAACCAGCACGGCGTGTGCGCCGGGCTCACCAATCAGCCCTTGGGCGACGCCAAGGATCCGTCCAAACGGTCCCGGGGCGAACTACCCCTGGCCTTGGCCCACCATGCCAGGGCGGACTCCGCCGTCGATGCACTCCTGTCGGCGCGCCGACCGGCTGACTACAACGGGTCATGGCTCCTCGTCGGTGACCGCACATCGCTCTTCTTCGTCGACTTCACCGGCCCGGGCGACGGGACGGCGGTCGCGCTACCCCCGGGATTTCACGTGCTGGAGAACCGGGCGATCGGCGAACCGTCGCCCAAGGTGGACCTGGTCCGCATGGAACTCGACGACACGGCCGACGGCGACGAGGTCGCCGCCGCATTCGGGCGCATTCTCACCGACCACCGCAACCCCGAGGGCGATGAGCGGCCCAACGCGGCCAACTGTGTGCACCTCGAGGAGTTCGGGACGCGGTCGTCGTGCATCGTGCGGGTGCCCTCCGACGACCGGGCGCCGCGCCTCTGGGTGGCCGACGGTCCTCCGTGCATGACCGACTACAAGGATGTCAGCGGGCTCTGGGCGCGGCCGGCCGGCGAATTCCCCGTTCAATCGCGGACGAGCGGCTTGTAACGCAGGCGGTGGGGCTGGTCGGCGTCGACGCCAAGGCGCTTGTGGCGATCTGCCTCGTAATCGGTGAAGTTCCCCTCCCACCAGCGGACTTGGGACTCCCCCTCGAAGGCCATCACGTGGGTGGCAATGCGATCGAGGAACCAGCGGTCGTGACTGATCACCACGGCGCAACCGGGAAACGCGAGCAGCGCGTCCTCGAGCGCCCGCAGGGTGTCCACGTCGAGATCGTTGGTGGGCTCGTCGAGGAGGAGGACGTTGCCGCCGCTACTGAGCACCTTGGCCAGGAGCACCCGGTTGCGCTCCCCCCCCGAGAGCTGACCCACCTTCTTCTGCTGGTCACTGCCCTTGAAGCCGAACCCGGCCACGTAGGCCCGGCCATGCAGCTCGCGCCCTCCGACGACAAGTCGATCCACTCCCCCGGTGATCTCCTCGTACACGGTGGCGTCGGGTGCCAGCGACTCGCGCGACTGGTCGACGTAGGCCAGCTGCACCGATGCGCCGACCGTCACGCTGCCGCTGTCCGGCTTCTCCTCACCGACGATCATGCGGAAGAGGGTCGTCTTGCCGGCGCCGTTCGGCCCGATGACGCCGACGATGCCCCCCGGTGGGAGGTTGAACGACAGACCGTCCATCAAGAGGCGATCCCCGAAGGCCTTGACCACAGCGGCCATGTCCACGACCTGGTCTCCCAGCCGCGGGCCCGGCGGGATGGTCAGCTCGACCCGTTCGGCACGCCGCTCGGCTGACTCCGCCTCGGTTACCAGCTCGTTATACGCGGTGATCCGCGCCTTGCCTTTGCTCTGGCGGGCCCGCGGGGACATGCGGATCCACTCGAGCTCGCGCTCCAGCGAGGCCTGCCGAGAGCGGTCGGCCTTCTCCTCGGCAGCGAGGCGCGCCTGCTTCTGCTCCAGCCAGGAGGAGTAGTTGCCCTCCCAGGGGATGCCCGCACCGCGGTCGAGCTCCAGGATCCAGCCGGCGACGTTGTCGAGGAAGTAGCGGTCGTGGGTCACCGCGACGACTGTGCCCGGGTACACCTGCAGGGTCCGCTCCAACCACGCCACGGACTCGGCATCGAGATGGTTGGTCGGTTCGTCGAGGAGGAGCAGGTCGGGCTTGGAGAGCAACAGCCGACAGAGCGCCACCCGGCGGCGTTCGCCCCCCGACAGCGTGCTGACCTCTGCGTCCCCCGGTGGCAGCCGCAGCGCGTCCATCGCGATCTCGAAGGTGCGGTCGAGCTCCCAGGCGCCGGCGGCGTCGATCTTCGCCTGGAGATCGGCTTGCTCAGCCAGCAGCGCGTCGATGTCCGCGTCAGGGTCGGCAAAGGCGGCGCACACCTCGTTGTAGCGGTCGACCATTTGCTTGGCCTCGCCCACGCCCTCGGCCACGTTCCCCGCCACGTCCTTGGACTCGTCGAGCTGGGGCTCCTGGGGCAGGTAACCCACCGTGAAGCCAGGGGTCAGCCGGGCCTCACCCGAGAACCCGTCGTCCTCCCCTGCCATGATTCGCAGCAGCGACGACTTGCCCGAGCCGTTGGAGCCGATGACGCCGATCTTCGCCCCTGGATAGAACGAGAGATTGATGCCCTTGAGCACTTCGCGGTCGGGCGGGTAGAAGCGCGTGAGACCGCGCATGGTGTAGATGAACTGGGGAGCCACGGCGACCAGTGTGCCCGATGGGGCCCGTGCCGCCGCGCCGGCGACGCGTCAGTGGCCCGAAGACCAGCGAATCCGGCTCAGCCTGCTGTCGCGGACCATGCCCGTCCCGGCGAACCAGCGGGCAGAAGCTTCGAGTGCCTCGACCGCCGGTCGGGGGGCATACCCCAGTTCCCCCCTGGCCCGAGAGGTGTCGAAGGACATCTGGGAGGTCGACATCCTCGCCGCCTCCAACGGCACCGACGGGTGCCGGCGCAGGATCCGCCCTTCCACCAACTCGGACACCGCGGCCACGGCCAGCGCCAGCTGCTTGGGCACCTTGCCATAGGGAGCAGGAAGCCCTGTGATGACGGCGAGCTCGGCGAGCAACTGCTGCAGGGTCAGGTTCTCCCCGCCGAGGATGTAACTCCGTCCGTTGCGACCCCTCTCGAGCGCCAACACCTGTCCCGCCGCCAGATCGTCGACGTGGGCGACGTTCAACACGGTGTCCACGTAGGCGGGCATGCGGCCGTTCAGGAAGTCGAGGACCAGCTTGCCGGTCGGCGTGGGCGCGCGGTCCCCCGGCCCCACCGGGAAGGTCGGGAGCACGAGCGAGGCCGGTAGACCCTCGGCGATGGCGCGGAGCACTTCATGCTCCGCCACGTACTTGGAGCGCTTGTAGGAGCCGTAGAGATGCCGTACATCGGGGAACGATCGCTCGTCGGCCGAACGCAACCCCGAGACATGCTCGAGCCCGAGCGTGCCGACCGTGCTGGTGTAGACCAGCCGCTCGACTCCCTCTTCAGCCGCAGCGCCGAGCACGTTCCTCGTTCCCTCGACGTTGATGGCGTAGAAGGCCTCCGGCTCGCGGGCCCAGAAGCGGTAGAGCGCCGCGACGTGGAAGACGGACCGGCAACCGCTCAGGGCGCCCTGCACGCTCTCACGGCTGCGCAGGTCGCCGACCACCTGCTTCACGTCGAGGCCTTCGAGGTTCGCCGTGTCAGCGCCGGGCTCGACCAGCGCCACGACCTCCTGTTCGCGTGCCAGGAGCTGGCGCGTCACCGCCGACCCGATGAATCCGCTGGCTCCCGTGACGAGGACCCGGTCTCCAGACGCCAGCTTCACAGACGCGCCTTGTGCAGCGTGCCCTTGGCCATCGTCTTGCCGAACTCGAAGATGAGGCTGGAGCCGCGCTCGGCACTGGCCAGCACGTCCTCGAGTGCATCGGCAAAGAGCTCGACCTCTTCGTCCCCAGCGATCAGCGGCGGCAGCAGCTTGATGATGTTCACGTTGTCAGCGGCCACCTGGGTCAGGATGCGATGGCGATGGAAGAGCGGGGTCACCACCATTTGGGAGAACAGGGCGGGCCGGACCGCCTCGACCATCTTGAAGCGTCGGCGCAGGCCGGGCGTCGTGGGCTCCCCGAAAACCAGCCCGATCATCAGCCCCTTGCCCCGTACCTCGTGCAGGAACTCGTAGCGCTCCACCAGCGGGTCGAGCGCTTTGGTGAACGCCTTCCCGGTCCGCTGCACACGGTCGAGGATGTCCTCGTCTTCGAATGCGGCCAGGGTCGCCAGTCCCGCCACCATCGCCAGCTGGTTCGTGCTGAACGTCGAGGAGTGGACCACCGCCCTGTCCATGGAGCTGTACACAGCGTCGGACACGTCTGCAGTACAAAGCATCGCTCCGACGGGGACGTAGCCACCGGACAGCGCCTTCGACACCGTGATGATGTCCGGGGTGATGCCGAACTGCTCGTGGCAGAAGAAGGTGCCCGACCGGCCCATGCCGGCCTGCACCTCGTCGAGGACCATCAACGCCTTGTGCTTGCGGCAGAGCGATTGTGCTTCCTGCCAGAATTCGTCAGGAGCCAGGTAGACCCCCTTGCCCTGGATGGGCTCCGCGATGAACGCCGCCACGTCGCCGCGGCGCAGCTCACGGGCCAGGGCGGCAGCGTCGCCGAATGGGATCACGTCGCACCCCGGAAGCAACGGGCCGAAGCCGCTGCGGAACTCCTTGCCGCCGTTGAGGGCCAACGCCCCCGTGGTCAGCCCGTGAAAGGCGTGGTCGCAATAGAGGATGCGGGTGCGCTTCGTGGCTGCCCGGGCGAACTTGATCGCGCTCTCGACGGCCTCTGCGCCGGAGTTGGTGAAGAAGACCCGCTCGATCCCCGGGTGCGAGCGGGCGACCAGCTGCTCGGCCAGGACGCCTGAGAGGAGGGAGCAGTCCATCTGCACCAGGTTGGGAAGGTCGGCATCGAGCGCGTCGTGCAACGCCCGAACGATGGTTGGGTGACTCCGGCCGAGGGCGAACACTCCGAAGCCGGAGAGAAGGTCGAGATACCGGTCCCCTTTGTCGTCGATGAGGTAGCAGCCCTCGCCCTTCTCGTAGAAGCGGTCAAACTCGATCTGGCCGAGTACCCGTGGCAGCTGGGGGTTGATGTACTTCGAATGCAAGGTGAAGTTCTCACCTTTGCGTTCGTCCAACACCTTCTTGAGGTCAAAGGGCATGCAGTGGGCTCCAGGGGTCGCGCCGGTGGCGACAGGTTAGTGGGACGCCTCATCCGTCATGACCGCAGACTTCGTCCCGCATGGTTTCATGCGATGATCGATTCTGTGCTTCCCACACCAACATTCGATCGGTCGGAAAGGGTAACGACATGACCAGCGGCGCCCCCAACATCTTGCTCGTGATGTCGGATCAACACCGGGCCGACATGATGGGCTGCGCCGGCGACCCCAGCGCCCTGACGCCATCGCTCGATGCGTTGGCCGACAGGGGTGTGCGCTTCTCTCGGGTGTCGTGCCAGGGTCCGCTGTGCATGCCGTCGCGGGCGTCGTTCATGACCGAGCGCTATGTGCGCGACCACGGCGTCTACACGAACTCGTCCGAGATCCCGCCAGACATCCCCACATATGTGTGGGCGCTCCGAGAGGCCGGCTATCACACCTCGCTCCTGGGCAAGGCACACCTCTACCTCGACGAACGGCTCACGGTTCGGCACATGGACGATATGGCCGGACGGCTGGAGGCGCTGGGCTTCGCCGAGGTCTTCGAGACTGGTGACAAGTTCATCGGGAAGATCCCGACCCGCTACACCGACTATCTCGCCGGCCGGGGCCTGCTCGACGCCTACAAGCAGCACATTGCCGACCGCAGCTACCAGGGCGAGAACGAGGACGGCCAGAACGCCACCAAGTGCGTGCCGATGTGGGACTCGACACCGACGCCCATCCCGCTCGATTCCTACGTCGACGCCTGGCACGGCCAGAAGGCCGTCGAGTGGATCGAGCGCTATGACCGCCAGGAGCCCTTCTTCCTCTTCGTCGGGTTCCCGGGACCGCACGACCCCTGGGATGCGCCGGCGGAGGCACTCGAGCGGTACCGGGACGTCGACATCTCCATGCCGTCCTCCACCCGGCGCCCCGATGCAGAAGGGACCGGGCGCTATGGCGCGCTCCTTGACGCTTTCAAGTGGGTCTCGGACTCCGAGACGATGACCGACGACGCCATCCGTGGGATGCGGCGCTCGTACGCCGCCGACATCTCTGTCATCGACCAGGCCGTCGGCGACCTGGTTTCCGCCCTGGAACGCAAAGGCATGTTGGACAACACGTGGGTCATCTACACCAGCGACCACGGCGAGATGGGTGGCAACCACGGGATGATGTCGAAGTGCGTCCTCTACGAGCCGGCCGTTCGCGTGCCGCTGATCATCCGTCCCGCGGGCGGCTGCCCACCACGCGTGGTGGATGCCCTGGTGGAGCATCTCGACGTCCCGGCCACCGTGCGGGAGATCGCCGGTGCGCCCGAGGTCGTGCACAGTGAGGGACGATCACTCCTGGGGAGCGTCCACGACGCGACGGCTCCGCCGTTACGGGAGCTCACCGTCAGCGAAAACTGGGGCTTTGCCGCGTTCGAGACCGAGCGCTACAAGCTCGTCGTGGACGAGGATGCCCTCGCGCCCTGCCAGCTGTTCGACCTTTCCGAGGATCCGGCTGAGGACCACAACCTGCTCCCCGACCCAACGGCGGCGCCTGCCGTGGAGGAGATCATGGACACCCACGTCCGCCCATTCTTCCGGACCGCGCCGGCGCGCCCGATCCCGAGCTTCTTCACGGGTGGGTACGACTGAGCGCGGCGTCCTTCGCTGATCACTGGTCGCCGGAGCGTTCCGGGACGCCCGGAGCGCCCCTCGCCCCTCTTCCCTTGTCGAGCCAGCTCAGCCCGATGAGGGGGTAGATCAGAACGGAGAGCATGCCGGCGGCGACCAGGGCCGCCGCGTTCTGGGGCTTCATCCGATGCTCGCTCACACCGAGCGACGTGATGACGACGATGATCGGCAGTCCCGTCGCCGCAAGAATGCCAAGGGTTCGGGCTTCCAGGTTGGTGACGGCGCCCCGGAAGAAGGCCCAGGTGGGCAACCCGCGGGTGAACAGGAAGATGACCGTGAACATCGGCACCAGCAGGAGCACCTTCGGCATGTGGATGAGCGCGTAGAGATCGAATTTGATGCCGCTGTCGATGAAGAAGATCGGGATCAAGAAGCCGAAGCCGATCGCCTCGAGCTTGCTCGTGATCGGCTCACTGTCCTCGCCCTTGATGAAGAGGCGCACGACCACGCCGGCCGCGAAAGCACCGAGCAACACGTCCAGGCTGAGCTTCTCGGCCAGGTAGACGAGCAGAATCACGAGCAGGACCGAGATCCGCACCGGCAGCTGAGCCGTCGAGTGGAGGTGCCGGCGCATCAGCGCAATGAAGCGTGGGGGATGCACCTGCGTGGCAAGCAGCGCTGCGACGACCGCGACGGCGACGAAGAGGCCGAGGAGAAGGAAGGTCAGCGTGACATCCCTGTTGGTCAGCAGCACCGCCACCGCCACGATCGGGCCGAACTCACCGATGGCGCCCACCGACAAGACGGATGGCCCGATGGCTGTGCGGAGCACGCCGGCGTCATGGAGGATGGGAAGGAGCGTGCCCAAGGCGGTGGTAGTCAGGCAGAGGGCCACCACGACGGAGTCCAGCACGAGCCCGGTGGCGTGGAGGAAGGCGCTCACCCCGAGCGCCAGCACGAGCGATGTCCCCCATGACCCCGCCGCCCGTCCGAGGTGGCCCTGGCGCATGGTCGAGAGGTCGAGCTCGGTGCCAGCCATGAACATCAGAAAGGTCAGGCCGAAATCGGACAGCGCCGTCACGATGTTGCTGGGATGCGCGAGGTTGAGCACGTAGGGCCCGAGCATGATGCCCAGCAAGATCTGGATCACGACCTCGGGTACCGCGATGAATCGTCGCAAACCTTCGGCGATGATGGGGGCGAAAACCGCCGCCAAGCCGATGAGGACCAACGTGGGAATGGCGCCTTCGATCATGTCTCCGTCGTTCGCCTCGTGACCGCCTGTGGCACGCCCTGCCACCTCCCGGGGACACGCTACGCGCCGCGTCCCTGCGTGCGGGTGATTTCGGAGGTTTGACGACCTTCCGGCGGTGCGGGAGCATGGCCGGACCTACTCGCGCCGGGGGTCCGCACATGAAGGTTTTGCCATTCGATCGCACGCGTCACATGGGCGCGGCGTGACGTCCGCCTTCGTCAATCCGTCGTGGATGCCGCACTCGGTGGGCGAGGCGGCCCGCGCTGGGGACGCCACGGTGGACGACCTCTTGTCGGGACGGGCCTGGGCCCACATGCTCGATGGCCTGCGCCAGGCTTCCGCGGTCGTGCTTGCCGACGACGTCCCTCGCAACGCCGCGGACATGGCGGCCGGCTTCCGGCACCTGCTGGTGCTGCTGGGTATCGGCCTGGATCACGCGCTGCGGGAGGAGTCCGGCTCGGTGCTGGCCGTGAAGCCGTCGGGCGTCGACGGGATCTACAAGTGGGGCATGGACTGCCCCGACTGCATTTACGCGGGGGCGCCGCTGCGTGGCGGCGAGACATACCGCCTCTGGGGTAACCGTGGCACGGCGCGTTATGTCGGGCTGCAGTCCATGGCCGGCATGGCCTCCTCGGCGAACGTCCTCCTGGACGAGTTGGACCTCGGTCCCGACGGCGAGGTGGATCTCATCCTCTCGGCCGACCAGCACGAGGGCAACTGGCTGCCCATCGCCGAGAACGCGACAACGTTGGTGATCCGGCACTTCTTCTACGACTGGGACACCGAGGTGGCGTCGTCCCTCGCCATTGAGCGGATCGGGGACCGCCGCGAGAAGGCCGACCGTCAGGCTGAGGACCCCAGGGCGGTGGTAGCCCGGCAGCTGATCGCCCTCGGCGACTTCGTCGTCGGCAACCTCGACTTCTTCCTGCAATTCTCGAAGCCCGAGACGCCCAACACGTTCCTCCCACCCCTCGACGGCACGGCGATGGGCGCGGCGGCGGAGAACCGCCCGGTCATCGGGTCGTGGCAGCTCGGGCCCGACGAAGCGCTTCTCATCGAAGTTGAACCGCCCCAGGGTCTCTACTGGAGCTACTCGTTGGGAAATCCCTGGTGGGAAACCATCGACTACGGCTCGCACCAGAGCAGCCTGAACGGGCACCAGGCCACGGTCGACGACGATGGGATCCTGCGGACCGTGATCGCCCACGAGGACCCCGGCGTCGCCAACTGGCTCGACACCGCAGGGCACAGCGCGGGACCGATCATTCTGCGCTGCGTACGCACCGAGACGGCTCCGGTCCCCACAACGCGGGTGATCAAGTTCTCCGACGTCGCGCAGTCGGTCCCGGCGAGCACCCTCAGGGTGACTCCGGAAGAACGGCGAGCCGCTCTGGACGCACGCCGGCTCGCCGTGAGCAAGCGGTTCTGCCGATGACCGCCGTCGCCCGGCAGGTCCGCACCGGAACGAAGGAGGAGGGACATGGATCTGGGATTCGCTGACGCGACGGCCGTCGTGACCGGAGGGAGCAAAGGGATGGGTCGGGCCGTGGCCGAGGTGTTGGCCACGGACGGGGCCCGAGTGGCGGTCATGGCACGCGGGCGCGAGGCGCTGGACGAGACCGTGGTGTCGCTCGAGTCACTGGGCAGCCCCGACGCCGTAGGGATACCCGTCGACATGACTGATCCGGCCTCCATCGCTGCGGCCTTTCGGGAGGTGGGCGACCGTTGGGGTTCGCTGAATGTCCTTGTGCACACGATCGGACCGGGCGCCGGGCGGTTCGAGGACCTCGACGACGCGGATTGGGAAGAGGCATTCGCGCTCGGCACCATGTCGGCGGTCCGGACGGTGCGCGAGGCCTTGCCCTGGCTGCGGGCGGCGGAATGGGCGCGCGTGGCAATATTCTCGGCGCACTCGATACAGCGGCAGAGCCCGATACTGGTGGCCTACACAGCAGCGAAGGCAGCTGTCGCCAGCGTGGCCAAGAACCTGTCCAAATCCTTGGCTCCCGACGGCATCCTGGTCAACGCCGTGTGCCCGGGTTCCATCGTGACGGCCAGCTTCACCGAGAATTTCCGCGAGATCTTCGCCGCCGAAGGCCTCGACCCCTCTGATCCGCACGACGTCATGCGGTGGATCGATCAGACGTTCCACCAGCCCGCCGATCTCGGCCGGGCCGGGCTCCCCGACGAAGTGGCGTCCCTCACGGCCTACCTCGTATCCCGGCGCAACGGCTACGTGACCGGCGCGTGTGTCAACGCCGACGGCGGGTCCGACTTCGTCTGACGGTCGGGCGGGGTGGTGCTTGGAGCGAAGACGAAGGCGTCACTATTACCCGTTTCAGCGGACGCCATCTGCCAAGCTGTCGTGGGTGGCGACCGACGTCGAGATAAGCAACGCCAGCAACGACGACGAAGACATCCCGGGAATCGACCGTCTCCTGGCGCTGACAGATGGTGTCGTCGCCATTGCGCTGACCCTCCTCGTCCTCCAGCTCCAGGTTCCCCTCACGCCTGCTCTGGAGCACAGTCCGAATTCAGCGAGGGCACTCTGGCATGCGCTCGGCGTGGACGGTGCCGAGCTGACCAGCTACCTGGTTTCCTTCGTTGTCATCGCCCAGTTCTGGCTCGTGCACCATCGCATCCTCCGCAGTATGCGCGGACACAGCGAGGGGTTGGCGTGGCGCAATTTCGGCTTCCTGCTCACGCTCACCCTGATGCCCTTCACCTCGGACCTGATCGGCCGTTACGGCAGCAATCCGGTGGCGATCACGCTGTTCGGGATCAACCTGGTGGCCATCAGCCTGAGCACCCAATGGATCTATCTGTACGCTGCCAGCCACAACCTGATGGTCGACGGAGCGCGGTCATCGCACGACGAACGGGCAGCCAGGGTACGCGTGGTGCTGGTCATCTTCATAGTGGGGCTCTCGGTGGTGCTGGCCTGGACTGATCCGAAGCTGGCGAAGTACGTCTGGCTCCTCTTCCTCGTCTCCCCGTCGGCGTCCGAGCGGATTGCCCGTTGGCTCGAACGCTCACGGTGGAGAAGGGACGTGGACGCAAACTCGACGCGGGTCGACGTGCGCTGATTACGTCCTGAGGGGTCCGTCAGACGGTGGGGCCGGGTGTCTTCACGAAGGCAACGGACGGCGGTTCCGCGTCAGCGGGTGGCGGGGTCGCTGTCGAGATACCCGTGGGGTTCCCCGGGGCCGCCAGGGTGGGGGGATCGGCGAAGGCGCGCTTCTTGAGATCGAGGCAGTCGAGCAGGTCGTTGGCATTCGCGTCGCGGTACGTCATGGCGGGGAGGTTCCACTTGCGCTCGATCGTCTTGAGCACCGACGTGTGGTCGTACACGGTGTGGGACACGAAGTGCGGCTTGCTGTATGGAGAGACCACCACGGTCGGAACCCGGAATCCGTAGCGGTCGTACCCACCGGGTTGATTGGCAGCCGTGAGGACGGGGGCGATGTCGTCAGGTGGGATCGCAGGCGGAGGCGGAACGTGGTCGTAGTACCCGCCGTGCTCGTCGTAGGTCCACACGAGAAGGGTCCGGTCCCAGGCCGGGCTGTTCAGCAGTGAGGCGACCACAGTGGAGACGAAGTACTCACCGAGCGAGATGTCCTGAGGGCTCTCCTCCGTCGACGTCAGGATGTTCGGATCGACGTAGGTGACGGCTGGCAGCGACCCGGACTTTGCGTCGGCGTGGAATTGATCGATCGTCTTGATGCGACCCGGGTTCTTCTTCACGATGTCTGAGATCACGTAGAGGGTTGAGACGTTGGTGGCGTAGCTCGCCCAGCTGATGCCGTGCGCGTCGAGCCGGTCGAAGATGGTTCCGTTCGGCGGGACCTCCGTGAGGGACGAGGTATCGGTGGCGATCAGCCCGAAGGCGGTGCCGCAAAGAAGGAAGCGGCGGTTCGGGTAGGTCTGGGCCAGCACCGAGGCGAAGTAGCGGTCGCAGAGCGGGAACGTTCGAGCCAGCGAATAGTAGAAGGGGATCTCTTCGCCTGTGTAGTACGCCATGGCCCATTCGCTGCTGCTCTCAGGCCCGATGAATCCGTTGTTTCGACCCCCCGCGTACTGCAGGTGGCTGGCGTCCCAGGACTGAGTGACGTGGCCGGCCTGCATCGTGTCCGTCTCGTGGAAGGCGCGGACGTATCCGCCGGTCGGGTCCGGATTGGTGTTCAGTGGCCGCCCCTTGCGATCAAGAGTGAACCCGTCGCCTCGGCCGAGCACGCCCAGGTAGTTGTCGAAGGAATGGTTCTCCTGCATGACCACGACGATGTGGTCGATCTGGGGCAGCGTGTCGGTACCCGCAGGCAGGCTCGGGTCGGGCAGGGATCCAGGGTGGCGCCACTGCCCGCGCGGTGCGAGGTGCGCCGAAGCGGTGCCTGCCTTCGTTGAGGCGGAGGCAGCCCCAGTCCTGCCAGCACCGACTGCGATGGCTGCCGCCCCGACCCCGGCTGCCCCCTGAAGGACCTGACGCCGCGACCAACCTCGATCCGGGCTCACGGATTGCATTACAGCACGGACGGCGGTGCCTTGGCAGGCTTGGAAGGGGTGCGTGAACTCTCGACACACCGCCCGCGACAAACGGGTGACATACAGGCCTCTCGGGGCCAGCGACCCTCTCTGCAGGACCAGAGCACAGTGGACATGGGCTGCTCGGCACCATGTCCGACCAGTACCGCCCCCTGCTCCCCCTGTCCTCGCCTCCCGATAGGAGTCCCATCTGAGCGAACCGACGCTGCCCCGAACCACCGATCTGGGAGCACCCGAAGCTGCTCAACCGATGCAGTTGCTCCAAGAGCGCGGAACTTCTTTTCATTTCTCGGTCGATCTGGGCACTTCTGATTCGTCGTCTTGTCGAACGAGCGCTTCCACGCCGCTCCCGAGAAAATGGAGGATGCCGCAATGCCCCATCCCGTGATTCATGCTGAGATTCGATCCGCCGACCCTGACGCGACGCGGAAGTTCTATGCAGATCCCTTCGATTGGAAGGTCGCTTCCGAGGGTGGTCTTCCCGGCTACACGTTTATCGACACAGGTGTGGAAGGCGGCACCTATGTGGCCATCGGCCCCCGCCAAGGTTCTGAGGACGAGGATTCTTCTTCGTAGCGGTCGAAGATGTCGTTGCCA
>CAVWBB010000026.1:0-64972 GCA_963753115.1 uncultured Acidimicrobiaceae bacterium | reverse complement strand
CGACGCGACTTGGTTCGCTTCGACCCTCTCTGCAAGGCGGTGGAGCGCCAAAGAGGCGTGGAGCCCAACTGCAGGGTCGTCTGACGAAAGATCAGCGTTCAGTTCTTCGATATCCACGCTTGTCAGTATGGACTGACAAGCGGGCTGTGTCAACCTAAACTGACAAACTGCTCACGTTACCGAGGCACCCCAGATCGCCGGATATGGGTCCTTTGCCGCTCCGCACGGAACCCCTGCAACGCCCATGCTGGGCTAACTACGATCCTGCTTGCCACTTGGGGGGTTTCACTTGTCCAACACGAACGGTAACGGTGGTCTTCACGGACCTCGTTGACTCGACCGAACCGCTGCCCGTCTTGGTCCACAGGCCGCCGAAAGGAACTCCGCCAGATGCACTTCAAGCTGCTGCGCGGAGCGGTCGGAGGTTCCGGCGGAGTGGAGGTGAAGAACCTCGGCGACGGGCTGATGGTGATGTCACTCCTCGGCCAGCCGTGCGCTCGCTGGCGCGGTCGGGATGCAACAGGCGATCGAACACCACAACCGATCTGCCGCCGAACCGCTGGCGGTTCGGATCGGCATCAGCACGGGGGAAGCAAACGAAGAGGACGGCGACTATTTCGGTGACCCCGTGGTCCAAGCAGCCCGCCTCTGCGCAGAAGCATCGGGTGGAGAGATCCTGGCCGCCGACCTGGTGCGTCTAAATGTCGGCCGCAGCGCCACCCACACCTTCGTCGAGCGAGGACCCCTAGCGCATGAAGGGCCTCCCCGAACCCGTAACAACCGTGGAGGTGCTCTGGGACCCCGACGAGACCGTGATCGGGGTGCCGCTGCCTGGCCGTCTGGTCGGTGCAGCCGCCGATGCCCTGTTTGGGTTCTTCGGTCGTGGATATAATGAGTTGGCCTCGTTGCACGAGGCGAGGAAGCTGGCGCACTCCGACCAAGCGAGCGCAGCTCGTGCTCGGTGACCGGTGAAGCCGGGATGGGCAAGACCGCGTGGGCTGCACAGGTGGCTCGTGCCGCCCACGCAGAGGGCGCGGTGGTGCTGTTCGGTCACGCGGACGAAGACCTGGGCGTCGCCTACCAGCCCTGGATCGAAGTGGTCACGAGCCTCGCCCGCGACGGTGACTCCGAGCTGCTGAACGGACTGCCCCCGGCCCAGCGGACAGCCCTGTTGCGCCTTGTTCCCGACATCGGTGCCGATGGGAATCGGGTTACCGACCCTGACATGGAACGTTTGCTGCTGCTCGAAGGGGTCACCTCGTACCTTGCCGCTGCCTCAGTCCAGTCGCCGGTCATCGTCGTGCTCGACGACTTCCACTGGGCCGACACTGCGAGCCTCCAACTCCTGCGACACGCGGCCGCCTCGACTGTCGAGATGGATGTGAGCCTCGTCGTGACCTACCGAGACACCGAGCTGCAACAGGGTGACCCCCTCACCAGCCTCCTCTCCGACTTCCACCGCAAGCCAACGTCACCCGGCTTCAGCTTCGCGGTCCAGAGGACATCGAGGTGGTCGAGCTGCTTGCCGCCGCCGCTGGTCACGACCTGGACGACCGCGTGCCCTGGCCTCGCCCATGCATTGCGCCGTGAGACCGATGGCAATCCGTTCTTCACCGGAGAGATGCTCCGCCACCTCGGGGAGTCCGGGGCAATCGTCATGGGCGAAGATGGCCGCTGGAGCGTCAGCGGTGACCTCGATGATCTCGGCCTGCCGTCGAGTGTCCGGGACGTGGTCGGGCGCCGAGTGGAACGTCTCGGTGCAGAGACCCGCCGGGTCCTGCGTCTCTGCCGCCGTCATCGGCCCCGACTCCGACCCGTCCCTCCTCTGCAGAGGTAAGCGAGGTGGGCGAGGAACCCCTGCTCGACCTCCTTGATGCGGCGGTCGCGGCCGCCGTGCTCGTCGAATCTGGCACGTCAGCGGGATACCGCTTCGCCCACGCACTGATCCAGCACAGCCTCTACGACGAGTTGAGCGGCCCCCGACGCCAACGAGCGCACCAACGAGTGGCTGAGGCGATTGAGACGCCGCCCACATACCGAGCGATCCGGCCACGCTGGCCGAGCTTGCCCGGCACTGGGTTGCCGCAACCCAACTAAGCGAGCTGGACAAGGCGCTGATGTACGTGCGCTCAGGCAGGCGACGCTGCTCGTGATGCGTTGGCCCCCGAGGATGCCATCCGTTGGTACCAACAGGCCCTCGACCTTCTCGATCGACAAGGGCGCACCCCGACAAGCAAACACAGGCAGAGGTGCTCACCGATCTCGGCTCGGCCCAACGACTGGCCAGAATCCCCGAATATCCCGGCGACGCTGCTCCGATGGGCCGAGCTGGCCGAACAGCTCGACAACCCGAATCTGCTCATTCGAGCCGCACCTCTCTTTCCCCTCCGGCGAGGAATCGAGTGCGAACGACAATGTTAAGCGTGTGGCGGGCAGCCGCCCTCGGCGCCCTGCCGGTTCCCAATCCAGTCCGATACGCCTTGCCCTCTTAGCCGCGTTCGCCGGGCCCGCTACTACGCGAACCTCGAATGGCGGACGCGCCCATGACCTCGCACTCGAGGCTCTCGACATGGTTCCCGCTCGGATGACGACGCCGCTGCCTTCCTAGATGTCGTCGTGGCGACCCAGATGACTCTCGGGACCCCCGAACGACTCGCTCAGGATATCCGACGACACAGAACGAGCGGTGGCGCTCGCCGACCGGCTTGCTGATCCCGTCCTTCGGATTCGCACCCGCCTCCGCCTCGTAGGAGTCCGCTACGGGCAATGCGACATTGTGGGAGCCGACTCGGCCATAGCCGAGATGGACAATCTCGCACAGCAGATCGGTTTGCCGTACCTCGCGGTTTGAGGTGGCACTAACGCAAGTCTGTCGAGTCGCCCTGGCCTGCTGCACCTGACGAGGCTGAGGTTGCCAACGATGCTTTGTTGGAGCTGGCAAAAAATTTGCTGCGGGCGCTGCAAACGCATACCCCGCCTACAGCTCCACACTGGCAAACCTGCGGCGAATGCAGGGGCGCCTAGACGAAATCATGGACTTCTTCCTCGAAATCGCCCGAGCCAACCCCTCCGTCGCCGCCCTCCGCGTTGCAATTCCCTTCATGTTGTGCGAGCTCGGACGAGTCGAGGAGGCACGCGAGAACCTCGCCGTCGAGGCGGCGCTCGGCTTTGAACTTCCCTATGACTCCTTGTGGCTACATGGCATGGGCCGCTACCTCGAAGCAGCGGCCATCGTCGGAGATAGCAGCGCGGCCAGCACCCTCGTTGACCGCGTTTCGCCGTACGCCACCCAAGTACTTGTTCCGGGGAGCACGATCGTCCACGGTGCTATCGCCCGACCGCTCGCCCGCGGCAGCGACCCTGCTCGGCTCCTACGACCAGGCTGAGGAGTGGTTCGGCATCGCTCACGACATCCACACACGACTCGAAGCTCCGTTCTTCATCGCCCTCGGCCAGCTCGACCGCGCCGACCTCTGCCTGGCTCGCCGTTATGACGGGGATCTCGATCGGGGGCGAGATCTGGTGGCGAGTGCTGCCGCCACGGCTACCGAGTACGGCTTCGCTGGGCTCACAAAACGGGCAGAGGCACTCCTCGCCGACTTTTAAGTCCGGTTCAGACGCGTCCCCTATCGCCTAACACGGTTCGGTGATGCCCCGATTTCCGGCCACTACGGGCTCGAGTTCGCTCCGGCTCTCGTGAACGGGATCACGGTGCCGTCCGCCGGCTCGGTCACTGCTCGCAGCTCGTCTATCTTCTCGCTGAGCTCCACCTGGGTCCCTTCGAACAGGTGGCCATAGAGGCGAAGCGTCATCGCCGGGTCGCTGTGCCCCATCCGCTGTGCCAGGGCGAGCAGGTTGACGCCGAGGTCGATCATCACCGACGCGTGTGAATGCCGCAGATCGTAGGTGCGGAAAGTCTCGGGCAGACCCGCTGCGCGGAGACCGGGCCGGATCACCTTCTCACGCAGTTTGTCTCGATTGAGTGGATTGCCATAGCGGGTCTGGAATAGGGGCTCCCTGTTCCCCGAACTGCGCTTTCCGCCGCCGCTACGTCTCGAGCGTCGACCATCGCCGCCAGATCGTTGCAGAGCCAAGCTGGAATGGGGATGCGACGATCGCCGGCCGATGTCTTCGGAGGTCCAGTTACGAGCCCGAAGCCCTCAGTGTCGAATGAGTGTACCGGCAGCACAGTTTGGCTCACATGGATTGCGTGCTTGGTGAAGTCGACGTCACACACCCGCAGCCCGCAGAGCTCGGCCGGTCGGAGCCCTGCCAACATGAGGAGCCACACGGCGGGCTTGTAGGATCCTTCACATGCGCCACGAGTTGGTGGATCTGTTCCATGTTCAGGACGTCGCCCTCGTGGAGCTTGCGGCGAGGGAGTGGGATGTTGTGGTCGGCAGCCGGATTGTCCTTGCGCAAATTCGCCCGCACTGCGCTCTTCATCACAAGCGAGAGGACAGAGACACAGTCCTTTGTGTACTTCGGCGAGAGACCTTGCCCGAGGAGATGCGTGATGAACTCTTCGACGTCCATGTAGCTGATCTCCGACAATGGCCATCCCTCGAAATGGGGGCGGACATGCCGCTGGAGCATGCCCCAGTACCCACGACGAGTGGTCGGGCGCAGTTTCATCGTTGTCGCCCACCACCGATCGGCCCACTGCTCGAAGGGAGTGCGTGCGAGCTTCGGATCGATCCACTCGCCTCGGCGGATGTCGTGGCCGACGTCGTCGAGATAGCTCTGCGCATCCGCCTTGCGGTCGAACGTCTTGGAATGGGAACGGCCGGCCTTGTCTCGGTAACGGGCCCGCCAGCGTCCGTTGGGCTGTTTGTCGATGGAGCTCATGCCGGCCTGCTCGAGCTAGGTCGTGGCACGGCAAAGGCCTGCCGCACCGCCTTCGGCGGTTTGGCCTCTGAGCAGAGTGCTATTCCGACCGGGAGTACCACTCGAACTCCGCTTCCTTCTTCTCCTCCGCCCGCTGCCGTTGCTGATAGGCGGCGAAGAGCGATTCACCCTTGTTGGTCCAGCCGGCTCCGATGGCTTCCCAATGACCCTCGAGAGGAATGGTCTTCCGGCACGTCGCCTCCGAATCGCCGGGCCTCGCGCCACTGAACCCGTGCATTGCGCAGAGCGCCGAACGTGGTCGAGTAGCTGCGCGACTTGGTCAGGAAGTGGCCCCCGTACCCGAATCGGTGCGCGTGCTGTGTAAGGTTGAGGCGGCCGAACTCGGGATCCGCCCGAGCTCGAGCGCTGCGGCGACCATGCGATGTGGGTGATCGGGCAGCCGACGGTGGGCCAAGTCTTCGAGCGAGTGGACGGGAGCATCGAGGCAAGGGTCGTCGCTCGCTGTTTTCGTGGCGTATTTGGCGACGTAGATGGCCACGCGGCGTGCCCGCTCGTCACCATGCTCGAGCACTCGCACGTCGACCTGGGAGCCCCATGTCGCGGATCCCTTCGGATGCAC
Source organism: uncultured Acidimicrobiaceae bacterium (assembly GCA_963753115.1). GTDB lineage: Bacteria > Actinomycetota > Acidimicrobiia > Acidimicrobiales > RAAP-2 > Bog-473. The sequence goes on along the minus strand of CAVWBB010000026.1, from coordinate 59,505 downwards.
CACGGTGACCGCATTGGCCGCCTGCAAGCAGGAGATGGCGAGCTGTCCGGCGTCGACCGGCGGGATCGAACCGTCGGGGCCGTCCGCCCGGACGACGGCGTGCAGGTGCACGACGCCTCGGCGCTGGAACTCGGCCACCCGGCAGAAGGAGAGACGCACCATCCGGCCGGCATCGGCCTGCGTGCGGCCGAGGACAGCGGCGAGCTGGCGCTGGGCGTAGATCATCGTGCGGCGCCATAGCTCAGGGGTGCTCGCGTTCTGCAGCACGGCGCCCTCGTAGTCGTAGCAATCGGGGCAGAGGGGAGTGCCGACCAGCTCGTCACGGCGCCCGTGCGCTGCAGAGCACGCCGTTGGTCGGCGATGAACGCACAGCGCCCGGACACCGCCGGCGTGACACGGGGACACACCCGAAGCCGTGTGGACGGAGCCGAAGCCCGGAGCCGTCAGGGTCAGGAACACCGCCGGATGCAGGGCAATTGCCTCGTCGACGCCCTTGCCGCCCTCGAGCCCGGCCCGGACGAGGTGGCGGGAATCCCCCGATAGATGGCGGCGCACGACGGGCACCGGATCTCGGAGCGTGAACCGCAGGCCTTGAGGACGACGCCGTCTGGGAGCGCGGCGCTCGAGAACGTCACGGCCTGCTCGCCGGGGCGTCCGGAGACGACGAAGCCACGCAACCGGATCGGGCACCGGCACCAACCGCAGCGGTCGCCCTGAGCCAAGAAGTCGTCGATCTGGTGTCGCCGCCCGTGGCGGACGAGCGCTTCGAGCATGGCGTGGTCGTCGGGATCCATCCCGGCCACGGTGGAGCCTCGCTGTGACAACGTCCCAGGTCAGAAGCGGTATCCAGCGGTACCCAGCGTGTGCCAGCGAGACACAGCGAGTGACAGGGGGACACAGCGGGACACAAAAATTTCTCGAAAGAAATCTTCGGCAGAGGGCGCATTCGGCGCCTCCGGCCCCGAGCGGCCGTCGGCGCCGGGCCCCACGGACCCCGATTCCTTTCGAAACCTGGGTCCGAGGTCTCCTGCTCGTCGAGGAGTCGACCGGCGAGCTGTGAGCAGTTCCTCTACCTGATCAAGGAACGGGTTTTTCCGGAAGGCTCCGCGGTCGCCGATGGCACGACGCAACTCCGACCCAAGGACACGGTGCGCGTGTCTTTTTGTGTCCTGCCGGTCCTGCGAGGTGTTGGCGCACCTCCACCAGCCTTCCGACCTGCACGTATGCAGCCAGACCGCTCGTGGAGGTGGCGGGAATCGAACCCGCGTCCTCCGGAGCCGCAATAGGCCTTCTCCGAGCGCAGCCGGCATCAGGTTGTCGAGGGTGGCACTTCTGCCGGCAGGCAGTGCCACCCCGTAACCAACAAAAGTGTCCTCAATGATCAGTTGGTGTGAGCCATTGAGTAAGCCCTACTGAATGACGCCCAAGATCCGATCCGTAGGGCGGGGACCGGCTGGACGTCGCTACTTAAGCAGCGATCGCGAGCTGAGGCTCGGCGTTTGTTTTTGGTTCCGGCTCTTTAACGTGGTTCCGGAGACCACGGCTCGCTTCTCCTACCTTGACGACCGAAGTCGAAACCAATCACCCCCATGTCTGGGTTGCCGACCACCTTGGCCGGCCTCTCCATTCTACGGCCTCGGCGCCCGGTTGTTCGACGGGGGTGAGACGGCGCTGCTAGTCGGTCCAGCGACCCATCTCCTTGGAGGCCCGGGCGGCCTCCCGTTCGGCGTCCCGAGCCATGATCACGTTGCGCTTGTCGTAGAGGCGGCGGCCCTTGGCCAGGGCCAGCTGGACCTTGGCCCTGCCGTCCCGGAAATAGAGCGACGCCGGAATCAGGGTCAGTGACTGCTGCTGGGTCTTGCCCATCAGCTCGTCGATCTGTGCGCGGTGCACCAGCAGCTTGCGCTTCCGGTCCGGATCATGCGCCCCGACGCCGGTGGCGAACTGCCAGGGCGGGATGTGGAGCTGGAAGAGCCAGAGCTCCCCGTCGTCGACCCGGGCGTAGGCCTCGCTCAGCTGGGCTTTGCCCTCCCGGAGGGACTTGACCTCGGAGCCCTGGAGGACGATGCCCGCCTCGAACGTCTCGAGGAATTCGTACTCGCGCCGGGCGCGCCTGTTCGTGGCGACCGTGCGGTCGCCACTGCGGTCCTCGCGGGCGGCGGCCCGCTTGGCAATCTGCTTCTTCGCCCTGGCCATGAGGGGTACGAGGGTACCCTTCATGGGTGCTTCGCCTGACCCGCACCATCTACATGGAGATGGTCGCCCATTGCCTGGCCGGTCTGCCCGACGAGGCCTGTGGCCTCCTGGTCGGGTCCTACGGGGGAGACGAGGCGACCCACCTCTTCCTCACCGCCAACGCGGCGGCGTCCGCCATGGTCTACGAGATCGACCCCCGGGAGATGCTGCGGGTGGACCGGGCAGCCCAGGATCTCGGCGCCGACATCATGGGCGTGTTCCACTCCCACACCCACACCGACGCCTACCCCTCGCCGACCGATGTGGCCCAGGCGACCGATCCCGGCTGGCACTACGTGCTCGTCTCGCTCCGGGACACGCTGCCGGTCGTCCGCAGCTACCTGATCCGCGAGGGCACCATCACCGAGGAGCCGGTCGAGGTGCCCGGGCTCGAGATCCTGACGGCGGAGGGGCCCGGGTAGGGGCCTGGCCTGGCTCCTTGTAGAATCGTTACCGAATCAGTCAACAATCGGACCGGCCGGCCTACGGGGGTGGCCGGCAGAGCAGCCGACACTCAGCGAGGGAGGCCCCGTGGCCGTCGAAGTCCGCCTACCGACCGTTCTACGCAGCCATGCCGGCGGTTCTGCCGTCGTCAGCGTGGACGGGGCCACCATCGGCGAGGTCCTCTCCAAGCTCGTCGCCGAGTATCCGGGCATGTCGGGTCAGGTCCTGACGGACGAGGGCGCCCTGCACAAGTTCGTCAACATTTACGTCGACGACGATGACGTGCGGTACCTGCAGGGCCTGGACACGCCCGTCGCCGACGGTGCCGAGGTGTCGATCCTTCCGGCCGTGGCCGGGGGCTGAGTCCTTCGGAGTCTGACCGCATGACGTTGTACCCGTCCGTGCTCGACCTGATCGGCAACACGCCGATGATCGACATCAGCGCGCTCAGCCCGAATCCCTCGGCGCACATCTTCATGAAGCTCGAGGGACAGAACCCGGGCGGATCGGTGAAGGACCGGGTTGCGCTTTCTCTGGTCGAGGAGGCCGAGCGTGCTGGTGTGTTGGTGCCGGGCAAGCCCGACCAGGTGCTGATGGAGCCGACGTCGGGGAACACGGGCATCGGCCTCGCCATGGTCTGCAAGGTCAAGGGCTACACGCTCAAGGTGGTCATGCCGACCAACGTGTCGGTGGAGCGTCGCCAGCTCCTCGAGCTGTGGGGGGCGGAGATCATGGAGTCACCGGGCAGCGAAGGCTCGAACGGCGCCGTCCGCATGGCCCGGGCCCTGGCGCAGGAACACCCCGAGTGGGTCTTTCTCTACCAGTACGGCAACCCGGCCAACCCGAAGGCGCACTACGAGGGGACGGGGCCCGAGATCCTGCGTGACTGCCCCTCCATCACGCACTTCGTGGCTGGGCTTGGTACGTCGGGGACGTTGCTGGGAGTCGGGCGCTTCCTGCGCGAGAAGCTCGGTGACGCCGTGCAGATCTGGGCCGTCGAGCCGCCGGCCGGCGAAATGGTGGACGGGCTGCGCAACCTCGACGACGGCTATATCCCGCCCATCTTCGAGAATCTCGGCGGCGCCGAGCTGTTGGACCGCAAGACGGTGGTGCGGCCACGCGAGTCGATCGAGTGGACGCGGCGCTTGACTGACGTGGGGATCTTCGCCGGCATCTCGACGGGCGCGGCCTTGGCGGGGGCCGTCAAGTGCGCGGCATCGCTGCCTGAGGGTGAGCCGGCCTCCATTGTGGTGGTCTCGGCCGACGGCGGCTGGAAGTACCTCTCGACCGGGGCCTGGACCGGCGACCTCGACGAGGTCACCGAGCGGGCCAAGGAGATCATCTACTTCTAGGATCTTGGATCTCGGTCTGCCGCAGCGTCGGCGCCGAGGCGTGGCGCCTCTGCCTGAACTCGACGCAGATGTGGTTACGGTTTTCAGCGAGTCCCGGCGGGTTCTCAGCGAGCTCCCAAGGGACAGCCGACGAGCCCGCGCATCAGGCGCGCATGCCGATGCGATCGGCGATCCAGTTCGCCAACTCCTTGATCGTCGTGTCGGTCAGAGGCGAGGCCGCCAACTCGAAGAAGCGTGCTGCCGTGACCGCACCGTCGTGGTCGCCGGGCGGAGGCGACCACGGATGGCCGTTCCGTTGACAGAACTCGATGGTGACGACGAGAGCGACGGGGGCATTGCCGTCCTTGAGGGGATGGTTCTTGACCAGGTGCGCACACAGCACGGCCGCCTTCGTCGGGAAGTCCGGGTAGAAGTCCTCTCCGCCGAAGCAGGCCAGGGGAGCGTGGAGCGCCGAATCGGCCAGATGGAGGCTGGACTCCTCGGCGATGCGCTTGGCCGGCACGGCCAGCACCGCCTCGGCAATGAGGAGGAAGTCGGCCAGCTCCAACGCCCGGACGGGGTCGGGCTCGGTGCTCAGCGCGTCGGACGTCACTGCTGCAACCGTTGCAGCGCCCGCTTGTTCTGCTTGATGGCCCCGGCGAGCCGGAGGTAGAAGGCCCGGTCGGCCCGCCGACGCCGAACAGCCGTATTCAAGGTGGGGCGTCTCGAAGTCCCTTCAGGGCCACGTTCGTGCGGGCCATGCTGGGCGTTCCCGTCGTCGTTCCCAGCTGCACCCCAGGGTTGCTCCGAGCGCATGGACGGATTCTAAAGGCGCAATGTCCGGCTTCGAATTGCGCCGTGGGAGGCGTGCTCGATCCCCGCTCCTGCCCCTCAAGCGCGGCGGGCATCCCGCCGACAATGGAAACACAAGGAGAGTGGGCGGAACCGGCGACGCGAGCTGGCGCCCCGACCCAGCGCAACCACTATGAAGATTCGACGCAGAGACGACAGCCCATCCGAGCCCACCGGCGATGTCCTCACCCTCGAGCGCGACGACGGGCCTCAGCTCGGGCCGTTCGACGAGGCCGCGTCCGGTGAGAAGCCGCTGGCGGCCTTCGCCGCCCCGACGCCCGCCCCTTCACCGAAGGGTCTCCTGGGGCAGGTGCTGGTCTCGCGTGGCGTCGTCTCGGAAGCGCAGCTGGCCTCGGCACTGGAAGCCCAGAAGGACTCAGGCAAGCGCCTCGGCGAGGTCCTCGTTGACATCGGAGCCCTGGACGAGCGCGGGCTGGTCGACGCCCTGGCCGACTTCTTCGAGATGCCCGTGACCGACCTTCGTCGCGACACGCCCGACAGGAAGGCGCTGGCCCTGGTCCCCGAGGCGATGGCGCGCGAGAACCTGGCCATCCCGATCCGTGTCGACGACGACGGCCTGCACGTCGCCGTCGCCCAACCCAGTGACGACATCCGGCTCCTGCTTGGCGGTACGAGCGGGCAAACAATCCGGCTGTCGCTCGCTCCCGTCACCGACATCCGATGGGCCATCGACCGCAGCTATCAGGCCATCGGCGGCGTGGACAAGATGGTCCAGGTCTTCGAGGCGGTGGAGGGCTCGCGGAAGAAGCAGCCCGCCGAGGACGACAGCCCGACGGTCGTCACCGAGAACGCACCGGTCGTCCAGGTCGTCGACAGCATTCTCACGCAGGCCGTACGCGACCGGGCTTCCGACGTGCACATCGAGCCCTCGCAGGACGTCATTTACGTCCGGTTCCGCATCGACGGCGCCCTCAAGGACGTCCTCGAGCTCCCGAGCAACATGGGGATCGGGCTGATCAGCCGCATCAAGATCCTGGCCGAGATCAACATCGTGGAGAAGCGCCGTTCCCAGGACGGGCAGTTCACGAAGAACATCGACGGGAAGGACACCGACGTCCGTGTCGCCACCGTCGCCACCATCTGGGGCGAGAAGTGCGTGATGCGAATCCTCGACAAGAACCGATCGGTGCTCCGCCTCAACGACCTCGGCATGCCCACCGACACCCACGAGCGCTACTCCCAACTCGTGCGGGCACCGTTCGGCATGGTGCTCTGCGCCGGACCGACCGGGAGCGGGAAGACCACGACCCTCTACGCCACCCTGAGCGAGGTCAGCGACCGGTCCCGCAACGTCATGACGATCGAGGACCCGGTCGAGTTCGTCTTTCCCAAGATCAACCAGATCCAGACCAACGAGCAGGCGGGCCTGACGTTCGCCAACGGGTTGAAGTCCATTCTGCGGCAGGACCCCGACGTGATTTTGGTCGGGGAGATCCGAGACGTGGAGACGGCCCGCATCGCGGTGCAGTCCGCGCTGACCGGGCACTTCGTGCTCTCGTCCCTGCACGGCAACGACGCGGTGTCGGCGCTGCACCGCTTCTTGGACATGGGGATCGAGTCCTTCCTGATCGCTTCGTCGGTCATCGCCGTCGTCGGTCAGCGGCTGGTCCGCCGAATCTGCCCGTCGTGCAAGACCAAGTACACGCCCACTCGGGAGGAAATGACCTTCTACGAGGAGGCGGAGGGTGCGCCGAAGACCGAGTTCTACCACGGTGCCGGCTGCAACTACTGCGGCCACACCGGCTATCTGGACCGGATCGGTGTCTACGAGCTCCTCCAGATGACGCCGGAGATCAAGCGACTGGTCGTGGGCTGGGCCACGCAGGACGAGCTGCGCCGCCAGGCCCAGAAGCAAGGCATGCGCACCTTGCGTGAGGAAGCCATCAACCTGGTGGCCCACGACACGACGACCATCTCCGAGGTCATTCGTAGCGTCTACGGCATGTAGCCCGCGCCTGGCGGTGCGCCCGCGGTGCGCCCGGCGGTGCGAGCCTGGCCTCTTTAGCGCTCCGCGAGGGCGCAGAGCTTGGTCACCGTGTTCCAGTTCCTGGTCGTGCTGACGACGCCAAGTCGGCGTTCGAGGAAGGTGCCGGTGTACTTGGTGTTGGCGTAGCCGTCCGGCGTGTGCACGTAGACCTCCTTGCCGTCAACGACGAGCTCGTCTCGTCCGCTCTTCGGGAGCTGGAACGCGTCCAGTGCAGCCTTCGAGGGGGCCGTCGCCAGGAATGTCACGTGGTGGCGCGCCGGGTCGGCGCCCGCCTTGGCGTAGGGACTCGAGGAACCGATGCGCTGGAAGTCGGCGACGCTCCGGACGAGTACTGCCGGCGAGTCGCCGAAATCCTCCGCGAGGCGTTGCTCAACGGTGGCGGCGATCTTCGCCTCGCTCTTGGATCCCGTCGAGAAGAGGACGTTGCCGGTCTGGATGTAGGTCGTGACTCCCGTGTAGCCGAGCACAGCGAACGAAGCCCGCAGCTCGTCCATGGCGAGGCGTCCGTGGCCGGCGACGTTGACGCTCCGGAGCAGCGCGACGTAGCGAGGCATGGGCGCAACCTACCGGGACTTGGGCGCCGGTCCGTGCGCCGGCGGGCCGACGCGGGCGAGGCCGAAGCGGCTGAGCTCGACTTCCGGGCGCCCTCCCTCGGCCAGGTCGGCCATGAACTCGCCGAGGAGCGGGCCGAACTTGAACGCGTGTCCGCTGGTGCCGCAGCCGACGACGATCCGCCCGACCCGATCCATGATGAAGTCGGTGTCGCAGGAGTTGTCGTAGACGCAGCGTTCTGTGGCGACCGGCCGCGGGTCGAGCGAGGGGAGGAGGCGTGCCACCGCGCCGGTCAGCGGCGCGAGAAGCGTCGGGTCGTCGGCCACGAGCGGGAGGGGATCCGCCGGATCGAAGGAACGCAGGCCCGGGCCGGGGACGTGCTGGGCCACCTTGAACGTGCCCGCGTGCGGCCCGCCTCCCGGAACCGGCAAGCCGTAGACCATGTCGTCCCCCCATTCGATGAAGACGGGTGGGACGACGTCGGTATCGGGCCGGGGGGCGAAGTAGGCCACCTGGGGGACCGACGGGCCGGCCGCCACCGCCGCCTCGCTGACCCCGGCGAGCCCGAGGGTGGCCGGTCCGGCGCAGATGATCACGCTGGCTGCCTGGAGCTCAGATCCGTCTCCGGTCCGGACGGTGACCGAATCCGGGGACTGCTGCAGCGACGTGACGCGGGTGCCGGTGCGGAGGTCGACAGCAGCCGCTTCCTGCAGCGCACGGAGGCACTCGTCGGCTGCCAGCACGCCCGAGTCCGGCTCGACGAGCACCGTCCCCGTGGCGGCGATGCCAGGCAGGCGTCGCGCCGCGGTGCTGGCCGAGACGCGCTCGACGGGCGCACCCGCGGCTTCCAGCGCTTCGGCGATGGCGTCCAATGTGCCTTCCTCGCCCAACGTCACCTGGCCGGTGACGTGGAGGAGCCGTCGTCCCGTCACCGCCTGGAGGTCCTGCCAGCGGGTCCGGGCAAGGACGGCCATCTCGACGTAGAGCGGATCGGGATAGCCGAGGCGGAAGATGCGCGCGTCGCCCTTGGAGCCGGAACGCTCGTGCCCCGGCGCCCCCGCGGCCTCCAGCACGAGCACCTGCCAGCCCCGGTGCGCCATGGCACACGCGGCGGAGAGGCCGAGCAGCCCGGCTCCGATGACGATGCAACGGTGGTCGTCCGGCACGACGCCGATCATAGGAAGTCGCCGAACGAACCTTGTGGCCGGAGGCCCCGGCGATACGCTCGACGACGGTGACGAGTCGCATGGACGTGTCGACGCATCCGGCAAACGACTCGTCGCCCACCCAACCCGGCCAGAAGCTGACGCCGAACCGTCGCCGGCCGCGGCCGCGGCGGGCCCCCCGGAGGCACCTCCGGCCGGGCGCGGGCGCGTCCAGCGCGGCCTGCGCGTGGTCGCGTTCCACCTCCTCGCCTTGGTCTGTTTCAGCGTGCCCGCCGTGCTCCTGTGGTGGCACGTCTGGTCGGGCCACCCCTCGTCCGCACTCACGTGCGGTTGCGGCGATCCGGCGCAGGAGGTCTGGTTCATGGCCTGGCCGGCCTGGGCGATCGCCCATCTGCACAACGTGTTCTTTTCGAGCGCGGTCAACGTCCCCCACGGCGCCAACCTCTTGTCGAACACGTCGGGCACCCTGGTCGGCGTCGTCGCCGCTCCGTTGACGTGGCTCTTCGGACCGGTGCTGGCGACCAATGTCGCCCTGACCCTCGCCCCTGCGCTCAGCGCGTGGGCCTGCTTCGCCGCCATCCGCCCTCTCGTCACCTGGAAGACCGCCGCCATCCCCGCGGCGTTGGTCTTCGGCTACTCGTCGGCGATCGTCACATCGCTCACCTTCGGCCATGTTTCGGTCACGGTTCTCGTCATCCCACCCTTCCTCTTCACCACGTTGTACGAGATCGTGATCCGCCAGGAGCACTCCGTTCGCCGTGACGGACTGCTGCTGGCCGCGCTGTTGATCGTGCAGTTCTTCATTTCGCCCGAGATCCTGGTGATGTGCCTTGTCCTGGGCGCCGTCGGTTTGGCGGCGGTCGTCGTGGTCGGCTGGCGCCAGCTGCGGCCCCGCGCCGGGCATGCCCTTCCCGCGCTGGGTTTGGCCGGCGGCCTGGCCCTGGTGGTGGTGGCGTACCCGACCTGGTACGGACTCGCCGGACCGGAGGCGGTGTCGGGGGTGCTGTTCGCGTTGGCGCCGATCTCGGGCATCCCCCTCTCAGGACTGCTCGCACCGGGGCAGTACGCGGCGCAGGCCAACGAGTACATCCGCTTCGGTGGCTATCTCGGCCGCACCGGCCCTCCGCCCGACTACGTCGGCGCGGGTGTGGCCCTGGTCGCACTGGGGTCCGTCGTCATCGGCCGCCGCCGGCCGCTCACGTGGTTGCTGCTGTTCCTGGCGGCGGTGACGTTCTGGTTGGCCCTCGGCGGCTATCTCCTCGGCGGTCCCTCGTGGCTCGGGCACCCGTGGCTGCCCTGGCGCTATCTGTCGATGCTGCCGATCCTCAAGGAGATACTGCCGGACCAGTTCGTACCCTTGCTCACGCTCTTCCTGGCCTTCCTGATCGCGGTCGGCCTCGATGTCCTCCACGACACCCGCTGGCGGCCGGGGTCGTGGTCGGCGGGTCATCGGACGGTGATCGCCGCTCTGGCGACGGCGGCCGTGGCGGTGGTGGCGGTGGGGCCCGTGCTCGCCACGTTTGACGCACCGTTGCGGGTGGTGCGGGTGCACACTCCGGCCTACCTGCGCTCGGGCGCGCCCACGTTGCCGGCGGACGACGTCGTGCTGACTGTTCCTTTCGCCGTGTCGGGATCGGCGCAACCCATGCTGTGGCAGGCCACCGAAGGCATGCACTTCCGCCTGGCCGGTGGGGCGCTCAAGACGCCCGGCCCCCTCGGAGGGCCGGTCGGGGCGGGTGCCCCGGGATCCGCCCGCCGGATCCTGACCGACCTGTCGATCAGCGGTGCCGCCCTCCCCACGGGGACACCGGCCGAACTGGCGGTCGTGCGGCAGGCGCTGCTCTCGTGGCAGGTGAACCAGGTGGTCATCACCGGCTCGAGCCGGGACCCCGTTTATGCCTCGGGGTTCTTCACCAAGGCCATCGGCGTGGCGCCCATCTTCGAGCGGGACGCCTGGGTGTGGACGATCGCGCCGGGAGGGCCGTCCACGCTCCCGGCCACGGGCATTGCGCTGGCGCCCTGTCGTGCGGTCGCCGGTGCGCCGACCAAGCGCCACGAGCCGCTGACCATGGCCCGCTGCGTCCTGTTTGCGGCGGGGCGCAGCGCCTGAGGGAGGGCCATAGGCTTCCTGTCGTGCAGCCGATCCTCCACCTCTCCATCCCCGTCCGGGATCTGGCCGAGGCGCGTGACTTCTACGTGCACACGCTCGGCTGCGAGGCGGCGCGTTCGCGCCCCGGATTCGCCGACGTGTGGTTCTTCGGCATGCAGGTCACCTTGCAGGACAGACCGGACGAGGTCGCCGCGTCGACCGAGCGGGGCTCGCGTCACTTCGGGGTCACGCTCGGTCGTGATGACTTCGACGCCGCGGTCGCCCGCCTCACTGCGGGCGGCGTCGACTGGTTGGTTCCCGTCTCGACAGACGACGAAGGACTCCCCACCGAGCAGACCAAGGCCAAGATCGCTGATCCGAGTGGGAACGTGATTGAACTCAAGACCTACCGTGACGTCGACGCCGCGCTGGAGATCTCGCCCCACTCCTACCCGGAGACCTTCGCCCACGGCAACTGAGGTCGCCTACGGTGTCGCGGTGACCTGGCGGAGAGCCAAACCGAGAGGAGCCCAGTGGGAGGAGAAGACGTGAGCGGAGATCCCCGCACGGCGCGCCAGGACGGGCGCGCCGTCGACCAGTTGCGGCCTGTCCGCTTCGACCGTGACTACACCGTGATGGCGCCCGGCTCGGTACTCGTGACATTCGGGCAGACCAAGGTGTTGTGCACGGCGTCGGTCGAGGAGCGGGTGCCGCCCTGGATGCGGGGCACGGGCCGTGGCTGGGTCACGGCCGAGTACTCCATGCTGCCGGGTTCGACGCCGGAGCGGGCCTCCCGTGAAGCCGCCAAGGGCAAGCAGTCGGGAAGGACCCAGGAGATCCAGCGGCTGATCGCCCGCTCGCTTCGTGCGGTGTGCGACTTGGTGACGCTGGGCGAGGTGCAGATCACCGTCGACTGCGACGCGCTGCAGGCCGACGGTGGCACGCGCACCGCGTCCATCTGCGGTGCGTACGTGGCCCTGCACGACGCCTGTACGCGCCTGGTGCAGGCGGGGACGATCAGCACACATCCGCTCACGGACTCGGTGGCCGCAGTCTCGGTCGGCATCATCGACGGCGTGCCGATGCTCGATCTGCCCTACGTCGAGGACTCCCGGGCCGAGGTCGACATGAACGTCGTCATGACGGGGGCCGGGCGATTCGTCGAGGTGCAAGGCACGGCCGAGGGCATGGCCTTCACCCGGGGAGAGCTCGACACGCTGCTCGGTCTGGCCGAGTCTGGCATCAAGGAGCTGACCGACATGCAGGCGGCCATCCTGGCCGAGGCGCCCCCGCGGCGGTGAGCGGATCCGACGGTGCGGAGCCGCAGCGGCTCGTGCTGGCGTCGGCAAACCCCGACAAGGTCAAGGAGATCGTTGCCGTGCTGTCGGCGTCGCTGCCGGTGGAGCTCCTGCCTCGTCCTCGTGGCGTGCCCGAAGTCGTGGAAGACGCAGACACGCTCATCGGCAACGCCCGCCTGAAGGCCCGCGCGTTGGTGGCGGCGACGGGTATGGCGGCGGTGGCCGACGACACGGGGCTGGAAGTGGACGCCCTCGGCGGCGCGCCGGGAGTCTTCTCGGCCCGCTACGCCGGTGAGGACGCCACCTACGCCGACAACGTCGCCAAGCTCGTGCACGAACTGCGCGGGCTCGACGACGGCGGGGGAGAGCGGCGCGCCGCCTTCCGGACGGTGGCGTTGGTCGCCTACCCCGACGGCTCGGAGGTCTGGGCCGAAGGTGTGTTGCCGGGGTCCATCGCGCTGGAGCCCCGGGGCACCAACGGCTTCGGCTACGACCCGCTCTTCGTGCCTGACGGTGCGGACGGGAGGACGTTCGCCGAAATGCGGCCAGAGGAGAAGGACGCGGTGTCCCATCGCGGCCGGGCCTTCCGGGCCCTCGCCGCCGAGCTGGCTCGACGCCCCAAGCTGGCGTAGCGGGCTGCGGCCGGGGCCGACACGGTCCGGCTCAACGGTCGAGGAGCACTCCGGCCAGGGTCCGGTAGACGTCCAGCGGGAAGGTCTCGCGGTCGCTGACGACCTGTATGCAGACATGGTCGGCGCCGGCGTCGTGGTGGGCCCGAACGGCAGCGGCCACTGTGTCCGCATCACCCCAGGGAATGACGGCGTCGATCAGCCGGTCACTCCCGCCCCCGCCGATGTCCTCGTCGCCGAATCCGAAGCGCCGCAGGTTCTCCGTGTAGTTGGGCAGTCCGAGATACGTCTGCGCGTAGCCGCGGGCGAGTGCACGGGCGCGGGCCGGGTCGGTCTCGAGGACGACGGCCACCTCGGGGGCGAGGACCGGGCCGCGTCCGAGGATCTCGCGGGCGACGGCCGTGTGCTCGACCGGGACGAAGTAGGGATGGGCACCGGCAGCGCGGGCGGCGGCGAGCTCGAGCATCCGGGGCCCCAGCGCGGCGAGCACGCGACGGGTGGGGGGCACCGGAGTGGGGAGGGCGTCGAGGGCATCGAGGTAGCCCACCATCTTTGAATAGGGCCGTGCATAGTCAGCCACGGCGACGCCGTGGCTGGTGCCGACGCCGAGGAGGAAGCGCCCCGGAAAGCGCGCCTCGAGCGCAGTGACCGCGGGCCCGATGTCGTCGGGCGCGCCGACCCAGATGCTGACGATCCCACTGGCGACGGGGATGTGGTCGGTCGCGGCGAGGAGGCGCTCGAAGTGCGGCGAGAGCCCCGGGTCGAAGCGCCCGGACGACCACAGCGTCCCGTAGCCGAGGGACTCGAGGGCGGGGGCGACGCTGCGCTCCGGATCGTCCGGGTCCCGCCACGAGCCGCTCCACCACACGCCCACGCGTCCGAGGTCCACGACGAGCACCGTACCCGCCGCCGGCGGAGTGGGCGCCGGTGTCGTGCGGGCGCGTGTCGGCTCAGCCGAGGTGCAACAGGCGGGCGGCCGTCCCGCCGAGGTAGGCCTGGGCCGCCGCGTCGGAGAGGGGGAGATCCCGGGCGGCAGCCACCGCCCGGTCCATCGGGAGGAAGGGATGGTCCGAGGCGAAGAGGACACGGCCCATGCCCCGCGAGGAGTCCATGAAGGAGACAAGCGCGGGGTCCATGTACTTGGCCAGGTAGGCCGAGTTGGACAGGTAGAGGTCGGGCCACTTGAGCATGTACTGCATCAGCAGGCTTTCGTAGGGGTGGCCCATGTGCGCGCCGATGACGGTGAGCCCCTTGAAGTCGATGAGGACGTCCTCGAGCAGCTCGGGATGCTGGCAGGCCGAGCGCACGCGCGGCCCCGGTATTCCGACGTTGACCGAGACCGGCAGGCCGAGCTCGGCGCACGTGGCGTAGACGGGGTAGTAGAGCTTGTCGTTGAGCGGGTACTGGGCGACGAGGGGCGTGATCCGCACCAGCGCAACGGCGGGGTGCGCGGCCAGCTCCCGCAGCCGCGTGACCTGCCGTACGGGCCGGTCGGGCCGGTCGACGGTGAGTGCCACGCGGAGCCGGTCCGGGTGCGCGGCCACGTCCGCGAGCAGCGCGTCCGTCTCCTCGGCTGCGATGCCGGCGGCGATGACGCCCACGTCGACGCCACACGCATCCATGGTGGCGAGGAGCTGTGCCAGGGTCGAGGAGGCCGACAGATCGCCCCCGAGGAGCTCGGGGATGCCTTCGTTGCCGGCCTGGCCCATGAAGGCCGCGGCTGCCTTGCCGGTGAGCGCGTTGACCCAGAGGTCGACGACCGTCACGCCGGGTCGGATGCGGGGGCGGAGCTGCCGGCGGGAGGGGACGCCGCGCCCTGGGCCGCGTCCTGCACTGCGCCCTGGACCGCGTCCTTGGCGGCCGCCTTGGCCTTGGCCTTGCGGAGATAGCCGACCCCCATGGTCAGCGAGTCCTTGATGAGCCGGTCGTTGTCCTTGGAGATGAAGGCGTGCACGCGCTTTTCCAGGAGGGCCCGCAGCAACGGGTTGAAGGCGTGGTACGTCTCGGAGAAGTGCACCCGGGTCGTCCCGTTGCCGAGGTCCTCCAGCCGGGTGTGGCCCTCGGCCTCGGAGAACAGTGGACGGCCGACGGCGTTGTACTTCCACGACACCTTCGGCGTCACCTCGGTCAGCCACTCCCAGGACTGCCCCTTGCCACCGGTCAGCAGATACCGGGGGACGCGGAACCAGCAGTGGCGGACGAGGCCCTCACCGATGTCGTCGCCGGGATGGAGGATGTCGATCGTCACATCCCCGGACTGGGTGTGGGGGATGCGGGCCCAGAAGAGCTGCCAGAGCTCGTCCACGCTGGCCTCGATGTCGACGTAGTAGTGATGCTCTTGCACCGGCTCACCCTATCCCCGGACCTGACGTGGGTGTCAGGTCGTTTCCTCTTGGGTCAGGCGGGAGGGAAGGGCGTCCCGTAGCGATTCAGGTGCGCCTTCTCCTCGAGCGGCTGGCGGCGTGGCGGGCCCAGGGGCGCCGGGAGGTGACCGAGCGGGATGACGGCGACGGGCACCACCTCCGTCGGCAGGCCCAGCAGGCCGCCCAGCTCGTCGCCGCCGAGCACGGGAAGCGTGGTCAGGGTCGAGCCGAGTCCGATGGCGTGGGCCGCCAGCAGCAGGTTCTGCACCGCGGGGAAGACCGAGGCGTCCATGGCCTTGGCGTAGGTCAGCCGGGTGTCGCCGCACACGACGATGAGGACGGGTGCGGCGGCGACACCGCCGGTGGCGCCCTGGTCGACGTCGCGCAGGAAGGCGGGGGAGAGGCGCTGCTCCTCGAGCGCCCTGGCGCCGCCCTCCCAGATGCGCGCCGTCAGCGCGCCGATGGCAGCACGGACAGCGGCGTCGCGGACGACGACGAAGACGAAGGGCTGGCTGTTCTCCGCGCTGGGGGCGTGCGTTGCCGCCGTCAGGATCCGTGCCACCGTGGCGTCGTCGACGTCGTCGGGCAGGAAGGCGCGCGCCGCCCGCTGGGTGTGGACCACGTCGAAGAAGTCGGGCATGGCGGCCGATGGTACCGACCACAGGGGGCGGTCGGCCTCTGAGCGAGGATTGGGCGCCACCGAGGGGACCCCGCTACCTTTGGCGCTGCGCCGGCCCCAGGCTGGTGCCCGCCGTGAGGACACGGTGGTGATCGAAGGCGGACGGGGAGAGGAGGCAGAGCGTGGTAGACGATGCCGCATCAGAGGAAGAGGTGCTCAAGAGCATCATCGGGCAGCCCACGGGGAAGTCCAAGGTGGTCGTGGAAAGGGGGCCGGTGCAGCACTTCGCCGACGCCGTCCTGAGCGCGAGCCCGATCTACCACGACCCCGGGGCGGCCAAGGAGGCCGGTTTCGACAACATCCCGGCACCGCCGACGTGGCCATTCGCGATGGAGTTCTCCGGCACGTTCGCGGAGATGCAGCCGGCGGACAAGCCGACCGGCAACCCGCTCGCGACGGTCATGGGGCCGCTGATGGCCAAGGGCGGCCTCATCCTGCACGGCGAGGAGGAGTTCCTCTACCACCGGCCCGTGCAGGTGGGGGACGTGCTGATCGGCGACGGCGTGATCTCCGACGTGTACCAGAAGGAGTCGAAGGGCCGGACGATGACCTTCATCTGCTCGGAGACGAAGTGGACCGAGGAGTCGACGGGCGAGCCGGTCGTGACCGCGCGGATGAACCTGATTCACCGGTCCTAGGGAGGTCGTGACAATGGGTGAGAAGAAACTGTCCTACGAGGACGTGCAGGTGGGGGACGAGGCACCGGTCATATCGCACACGCTGACCCGGACCGACCTCGTCAAGTACGCCGGGGCGTCGGGGGACTTCAACCCGATGCACCACGACGAGGTGGCGGCCCAGAAGGCCGGGCAACCGAGCGTGTTCGGGCACGGCATGTTCTCCATGGGCCTGCTGGGCACCGCGCTGACGGACTATGTGGGCGTCGGCAACGTGACGCGCTACCAGGTCCGCTTCGCCCGCCAGACCTGGCCCGACGAGGTGCTCTCCTCCAAGATCGTCGTCGTGGCCAAGCGCGAAGAGGGCGGCAAGAAGCTGGTGGACATGACGGTGACGCTGTCCAACGGCGACGGCGAGGACAAGCTCGTGGGTGAGGCCACCGCCGCGCTGCCCTAGCCTTTTGCCTGAGGCTGCCGAAAGGACTCGGACCATGGGCGCAGACATGTTGGCGCAGGCGTTCGCATCGACTGCCGGCGTGCTGGCCGGGGTCGACGCCCAGCAGCTGGACGGGGCCACCCCGTGCGCGTCCTGGCAGGTGCGCGAGCTGATCAACCACGTCGTCGGCGGCACCTTCTCCTTCGCCGTGACGGCGGAGACCGGGGTGGCGCCGGCGAGCGGCGACGCGACGGACTTCTGCGCGGGTGACTTCGTCACGGAGTTCAACAGGGGCGCGGCGCGCGCCCTCACGGCGTTCGAGGCCGATGGGGCCATGGACAAGACGCTCACGCTTCCCTTCGCCGAGCTCCCCGGTGGCGTCTTCATCAACATCGCCACAATTGACACCTTCACCCATGGCTGGGACCTGGCGCGGGCCACCGGCCAGCCCACCGATCTCGATCCGGAGCTGGCGGCGGCGCTGCTCGGCTTCGCCCAGGCGTTCCTCTCCGACGCGATGCGCGGGCCCGACGGCGCCTCGCCGTTCGGAGCCCAGGTCGAGGCCCCGGCAGGGGCCACCCCGGCCGACCAATTGGCGGCCTTCCTGGGGCGCCAGGTCTGAAGGCACCGGGACCGCCCGCTGGCCGTTGTCACGGGCAGGCCGGGCGGGCGCTGTCGGTGGACATCCCCTCCGGCCAGGTGGAACAGGGGGGCCGAGGACCGGACGGCTGCCGTGCACCCGTAGTGTTGGCTCTCGTGGCCCACGGGAAGGCGGAGACTCCATGAGCGTCGTCGACGAGCGCGTCCACGACCTCGATGCCGCCGTCGCCCTCGGCCAGGCGTTGGTGCGGAACCTCGAGCTGGTCGTGCTGGGCAGCGAAGGTGCGCTGGTCGCAGCCGCGGTGGCTGCCCTGTCCGGCGGCCACCTCCTCATTGAGGACGTGCCCGGTGTGGGGAAGACGGTGTTGGCCCGGAGCCTCGCCACCTCCCTCGGCGCCGATCTCTCGCGGGTCCAGGGCCACCCGGACCTCCTCCCGTCCGACATCACCGGGGTGTCGGTGTTCATGCCCGACACCGGCGCCTGGGACTTCCGTCCCGGTCCCGTGTTCGCCCATGTCGTCCTCGTCGACGAGCTCAACCGCACCCCGCCCCGGACGCAGTCGGCGCTGCTCGAGACGATGGAGGAGCGCCAGGTCAGCGTCGACGGCCAGTCCTGGCCGCTCCCACAGCCCCACTTCGTCATCGCCACGCAGAACCCGTACTCGCAGCGCGGCACCTTCCCGCTGGTCGAGAGCCAGCTCGATCGGTTCGCCATGGCCACGGCCATCGGTTACCCCGATGCGACGGACGAGGTGAAGCTGGCGCTGCACCGCGGTGGCACCTACGCCCTGGCTGAACTCGGCCCGGTCTGCACCCCCGAGGAGTGGGGGCGAGCCCAGCGGGCCACCGAGTCGGTCACCGTGCCCGAGGCGGTCGCGGCCTATGCGGTGGGGCTGTGCCGGGCCAGCCGGACGGCGCCGGGCGTGCATCTCGGCGCGAGCCCCCGCGCTGCCATCTGGCTCATGCGCGCGGCCCAGGCGCACGCGGTGCTCCATGGACGGGGTTACGCGGTTCCTGACGACGTCAAGGCGGTGGCGGTGGACTGCCTGTCGCACCGCATTCTCGTGGTCGAGGGCGACGAAGGCACGGCGCAGTCCGCCGCGGTGGTCCGCGGGCTCCTCGAAACGACTCCGACACCGAGACCGTGAGCCGCCGGGCGCGGCCGGCGCGCCCCTGGGCGCCGATGCTCGCCGCCGTCATGATCATCGGCCTCTGGTGGCTCGTCGCCCACAACGCGGGCTCGGGCTGGGTCCAGGTCCTCGGCGATCTCGTCTTCGGCGCCCTCCTCATCGGCATGGTGGCACCCGGCGTGGTGGTGACCCGGCTGCGCATCAGCGTGCGCAGCGCGCCGGCCGACGGCAGCGCGGGTCTGCCGGTGGAGCTGCGGGTCGATGCCGGCACCCGGGTGCGTGTCCGCCCGGTGGAGCCGCCCGGGCCCGAGGTGTTCGTCGGGCCGGGAGGACGACGGGGCGCGCCGGCCGACGTGGTCACGCTCGTCCCCGTCCGCCGCGGCGTCCACGATGCGGTGACGCTCGATGTCGCGTCGGCCGCCCCGTTCGCGCTGCAATGGTGGACGCGGCGGGTGACGCTCCGCCTGCCGTCGCCGCTCCACGTCTCCCCGCGCTGCGGCCGGTCCCAGCCCCCGAGCCTCCACCCCGACGACGGATCGGGTGATGTCCTCGATCGCCCCCGGGCCGATGTGGGCCTGGCCCGCGGCGTCCGCCCGTACGTCCCCGGGGACAGCCGGCGCCTGGTCCATTGGCGGTCGACGGCCCATGCCGGGAAGGTGATGGTGCGCGAACTGGAGCGGCCGGCCGCCAAGGCCGTGACGATCAACGTGGACCTGCCGGTGGACCCCGAGGCGGCCGAGCGCGTGGCCGAAGACGCCCTGGGCACGGTCGTCGGGCTGCTCGAAGGGGGCGCGCCCGTTCTGTTGGGCACGCGTGAGCCGGCGGGCCAGGTCGTGGCCCCCGTGGCCGACCGTCGCAGCGCCGGACGCCGGTTGGCCCGTGCGGTCAACGGGTCGGAGGGTGCGAGGACGATGGTGGAGACGGCGACCACGGCCGGAGGTGGAGCCGTGGACCGCAGCGGCGCGCGGCGATGAGCCTCGTCGAGGCGGTGCGCAAGGCAAACCAGCCGGGGATCCCCGAGGATTCGGTCCGCCTCCGGCTGGCGTGCCTGGGTGCCGCCGTGGTGGCCATCGGCGCCAGCGCGTCGCTGGACGAGATCGCCTGGACCACGGCGATCGGCGCCATGGTGCTCGTCACGGCGGGGATGGCCTTCTCCCACGCCACCCGGGCCCGACCCCCCGGCTGGGTGAAGTTCTTGGTGGCGGTCGGCGCCACCGCGGCGTGCGTCTGGTTCTTCCACGCGGTGAGTTCACCGACGGCAGGCGTCACGTCCGTCATCAACCCGCTGACAGTCCTGCTCGTCTCCGTCTTGGTGGTCCACTCGTTCCACGTGCCGTCCCGGCGAGACCTGCTCTTCACCCTGGGCGCCTCGGCCGGGCTGATGGCGGTTGCCGGCGCGCTGGCGATCGACCTCCGCTTCGGCCTCTTCGTCGTGGCTTGGGCCTGCTGCAGCCTGTGGGGCCTGAGCGAGATGTGGACGTCGGCGAGCGGCGGCGGCCGCCTGTCGTTGACGGGCCTGGTGCTGGTCGTCGTGGCGACGTCGACCGCGGCGGCCGCCGTGTTCCTCGTCCTCCCTGCACCCGTCGTCTCGTCGCGCGTCTCCTTCATCTCCAAGGCAGGGGCGGGGGGATCGGTCGGAGTCCCAGGCGGACTGGCCGGGGACTCCGGCGTGGCGGCCCAGCTGTCCCGGGCGGGCAGTCCCACCAGCCGCATCCGCGTCGGCGGTTATCTCGGCTTCGCGGGGAGCCTCAACACCGCGCTCCGGGGAGACCTGGGCAACGCGCTCGTGATGCAGGTCAGGGCCCAACGTCCGTCCTACTGGGTGGGCGAGACCTTCGACACGTGGAAGGGTCAGAGCTGGACTGAGTCCCAGGCGGTCCCGCGCCGCCCCTTGCGCGAGAGTTCGCCGTTCGTCCTCCCGATCTCTCTCGGCGACGTCCCCTTCGGGCAGAGCGACCTGCAGACGTTCTATGTGGCGAACCCGACCGCGAACCTCGTGTTCCACGCGGAGAGCGCGAGCGAGCTGTGGTTCCCCGCCGGGAAGATCTACGTCGCCGGCGACGGCACGATCGTGTCGCCTCTCGGACTGGGCACGGGGTCCGTCTACACGGTCGACTCACAGATCAACCGGGCGACTCCCGCACAACTCCGTGCTGACGACAGCCCGTATTCCCTTCCGCTGGACGTTGCACTGCAGGAGGTGCAGCTGCCGCATGCCTACCCGCGTGTGCTCGCCCTGGCCCAAACGGTCACGGCCAAAGACGCCTCGACCTACGACAAGGTGCAGTCGCTCATCCATTGGATCGGCACCCACACCCGCTACTCCGAGAACATCCCGCCGTTGCCGCCCGGCGCCGACACGGTCGACGAGTTCCTCTTCGGCAACCGGGTGGGTTTCTGCGAGCAGATCTCCACATCGCTCGCGGTGATGCTGCGCTCCCTCGGCATTCCTGCGCGCGAGGCGGTCGGATACGTGCCGGGCGGGTTCAACCCGATCACGGACCTCTACCAGGTGCACGCCAGCGACGCGCATGCCTGGGTCCAGGTGTGGTTCCCTGGCTACGGGTGGCAGGACTTCGACCCGACGGCGGCCGTGCCGCTCAACCCGCCCAGCCCCGGCGCGACTGCACTGCACGACGTCGCTTCGGCGCTGCGCCGGATCCCTCCGGTGCCGGTGGCCGCCGCCGTCGCTGCCGCGGGGCTGGTGGTCGTGCTGGTGCGCTGGCGCCGCTCCCGGCCCCCGACGTGGGCGGCGCGGGTGGCGCGCAGCATCGAACGGGCGGGGCAGCGGGCCGGTCGGCCGCGCCGAGCCTCGGAGACTCTGGTCGAGTACGCCGCCCGCCTTGACGAGGTTGCGGGGCCCGGCGCGTCCACGTGGAGCCGGTTGGCCGCGTCTGTTTCAGCGAGTGCCTACGGAGGGCACGATCCGCCAGTGGCGGACCAGCGCGCCATGATCGACGAGGCACGGCGCACCCGCGTCGCGCGGCGTGCCGATCCGGGGAAGGACACGTCGAACGTGTCCCAGGCGCCCGAAGACTCGCTCGTTGTGGGCTCGGGAGTGCGCGACTGATCGCGCTGTCCTTCGGCGGCGCCGTGAAGCCGTGTCGCCGTGACGCCGGGGCTTGTCCTACCGGGACGTGACGGGGGGGCCGCCGGATGTCTCCACAGACTCTCAACCAACTTGTTTAGAGTCTGCGAAAAAAGTGCCGGGAGACGGCGTCCCCGGTTGGATCGGACCGCTCCGATCGACCTCTGCGCCCTAGGAGGGCTCGAAGCGCAGCGGGAGTCGTGCCGGGCCCCAGATGCCGAACGTCGAGGGCTTCCATTCCACCTCACCGGCGCGCGTGAGCGCCGGCATGCGCCGGGCCAGAAGTGGGAGGGCCTCCTGCAGCTCGGCGCGGGCAAGGGCGGCGCCCATGCAGAAGTGGATGCCGGAGCCGAAGGTCATCTGCGCCGCGGTGCGCTCACGGGTGATGTCGAAGGCGTCGGGATCATCGAAGGCCTCCGGATCGCGGTTGGCTCCGGCCAGCGAGGTGACCACCAACGTCCCGGCGGGGAACAGCACATCGCGGTAGACGACGTCCTCGGCGGCGAAGCGGGCCGTGCTGCGCACGGCGCCCAAGTAGCGCATCGACTCCTCGACGGCTCGCCCCGCCAGTTCGGGCCGCTCGGCCAGCAGTGCCCACTGGTCCGGGTGCTCGGTGAAGAGTGCCACCGAGCACGCGAGCTGGTTCCGCGTGGTGTCGGTACCCGCCATGAGCACCGCCTGCGCCAGCATCGCCATCTCGTCGGTCGAGAGGCGGTCACCCTCCTGTTCGATGGCGATGAGATCGCTCAGGAAGTCGTCGCGGGGATTGCGGCGCCGCTCCGTGATCATGTCACTGACGTAGTCGGTCAGCTCCTCGCCGGCCTGCTCAATCAGGGGGAGATCCTCGGCGAGGTTCCCGTTGAAGATCCGGAAGATGTCGGTCGCCCACGCCGAGAACAGCTTCCAGTCCTCCGGCGGCGCGCCCAACAGTTCGCAGATGATGGGGATCGGGTAGGGCTCGCAGACGTCCGCGACCAGCTCGCACTCGCCGCGTTCGACCACCCGGTCGACGAGTTCGCCGACCACCCGTTGCATGGTGGGACGGAGGCGGTTGGCCGACGCCGGCGTGAAGGCGGGCGCCACTAACCGGCGCAGGCGGGCATGGGCGTCGCCCTCCATGGTCAGGATCGATTCGCTGCGGCGGCCGCGGGCGCTCGAGTTCTGGAACTCGGGTGCCTCCGCGATCATCGACAGCGCCGAGTGGAAGCGCTGGTCACGCAGAATCGCCGTGACGTCCGCCAGGTTGGTCACCGAGTACCCCAGTTCACCGCGAGCCAGCCAGTGGACCGAGCGAGCGGCCGCAATGGCTTCGACGGCCTCACGGCGCTCCAGGCCCAGGGTGTCGAGGTAGGGCAGGTTCAGGTCCGAGACCAGTTGTGGCATAAGCCCCCGATGTCCGTGCCCCGCATACTGTCGCGGCGCAACAGGACGAAGATTACCGGAGCCCGCCCGACCTCTCTGAGGGGGCGTGATGAGGGGGGTGACCAGGGAAGACCGCAAGGGGTTCACCACACCGCCGTTCTCGGCGTGGGGCGCGTGGCCGGGCAGCGTCGCTGACGTTGGCGGCGGCCACGCTCCCTCTCAATTCGGGCGGTGCACTACGGCATCGATTCGGGCGGCGCCGTCGCAGACGTTGGCGCGAAGGGGCGGTCTACGCCTTCGGGTCCGGCCTCAGCATCGGATGGCGTCGCGCCATCAGCGGGAGGAGGAGCGACCTCGGCGCAAGATGCGCCAACGCGGCCCCGGCCCTGTTGGCCGTTCCCGGGATCACCACGGCGCGGCCGGCGTCGAGCCCAGCGACCGCCGCCTTGGCCACGTCGCTGGCCGGGATCCACATGATCTTGGGCAGCGTCTCTGCGGCCTCCTCGTCTGTCATGCCCGCCGCCTCGGCAAAGCCGGTCTCGACCGGACCGGGGCACAGCGTGGTCAGAGTGACACCCGTGCCGTGGAGCTCGGCGCCCAGGGCGCGCCCGTACGACAACACGAAGGCCTTCGACGCGCCGTAGCCGGCCTGCCCCGGCAGCGGCTGGAAGGCTGCTGTCGACGCGGTGTTGAGTACGGCACCACGATGTCGCGTCACCATGCCCGGCACGAACAGCGTGCACAGGTCGACAACCGCCTCCACGTTCGTGCGCACCATGGCGAGCTCGGCCGCCCGGTCAGCCCGGTACGAGGCGCCCATCGTGGTGAAGCCGGCGTTGTTGACGAGGATGTCGGGAGTGAGCCCGCGCGCCGACAGCTCTGCGGGCAACTCGCCACGGGAGTCGGCATCGGTGAGGTCCGCGGCAATCACCTCGGCGCGTATCGAGTGGGCCTCCGCCAGTTCGTCGGCCAGTGCCTTCAGGCGGTCCTTGCGCCGCGCCACCAACGTCAGCCCGTAGCCGCGCCGCGCCAACTCCCGGGCGATCTCCGCGCCGATGCCCGACGAGGCGCCGGTGACGATCGCAGTGGTGTTCTCCTTGGGTGTCGGCAGTGCCATGGCCAGAGCGTAGGTGAACGCGACGCCGACGCCTTTGGCGGCGTGGGGGCCGTCAGATCACGGCGATGTGAAGTTCGCGTGACGGAGGTGCTCTCCACCTGCGCCTTCGCGAATGACCAGTTCGCATGGGGTTCACACGGCACCCACCGAGGTGGATACTGAAGGCAGCGAGTGGCAACCGGAGCACCCGCAGTTGCCCCAAGTGGGAAAGGAGCTGCCGATGCAATCGACAGGCTCGACCGAGGAGGCCGATCCGCCGGGTTGAGGTTGCGTCACCGATGTCGGCTTCGGTGGCGCCTCCGAGTAGTTCGCTTGGCGTGAGGTCCGGCGTATGAATGAGGCCGCGATCGCGCCGGTGCGTGTGCCGGCCGGCCGACAAGGCGGCCCCCGCACCCACTGCGCCGCAGGCCGGAGCCGCGGACTACAGACAGAAATTATGAACCACTAACAAGAAGCACTAAGACGAGTGAGGGCCGGCCCACAGTGGCCGGTCCTTCTCGCGTCAGCCGTCGCCCGTCACCTGCCACCCGTCACCCGTCACGTGCCACCTGTCACCGGTCTGGCGGCCGTGCGGAACGCGTTGCGAGCGTGCCATGGTGGGGCATGCCCGGGACGCGCCTTCCGATGTTCCCACTCTCGGCGGTGCTGTTCCCGCATGCGTCCATGCCGCTGCACGTCTTCGAGCCGCGCTACCGGGAGCTCATGCGCGACTGCCTGGCTGGCGACGCCCGGTTCGGCATCGTCCTGATTGAGCGGGGATCCGAGGTCGGAGGCGGCGACCAGCGCAGCACCCTGGGCACACGGGGCGTCATCACCGAGGCGTCCGAGTTGCCCGACGGGCGCTGGGTCCTGCAGGTGGCGGGGGAGGCACGGATCGTGGTCGAGGAGTGGCTCCCCGACGACCCCTATCCGGTGGCGCTCGTGCGCGACGCCGAGCCCGGGCTGGGCCCGGGTCCCGGCTCGAGCGCGGTCCCGGCTCGAGCTCGGGTGAGGCGGCGCCGCTGGTGCACGCGGCCGGGCAGCGGGTCCGTCGGGCCCGCGCGCTCCTGGCCGAGCAGGGTGGCGCACCGCCGCTGCCGGCCGAGCTCGACCTCCAGGGCGGCGGCGACACCGAGGTGGCCTCGTGGCACCTCTGCGCGGCCGCCCCGCTCAACGCCTACGACGCCCAGCGGTTGCTTTCGGCCGCGAGCGCCCGGGAGCGCCTGGGACTCCTGACCGAACTCATGGAGGAGCTCGAGCTCGACCTGCACCGCATGCTGCGCGCCGAGTGAGAAGGTGGGAGCCGCAACGATGAGGGGTGCGCAGGCACCCCGGGGAGACCGGGAGAGGGAGCGAACAGTGACGACCGCCGCAGCGAACGAATGGTGTGCCGATGCCTGAGGCTGCCCCGGGGGAGGCCCCCCGTCGCCGCAACATCCTCTTCATCACGACCGATCAGCAGCGATACGACAGTCTCGGCTGCAACGGAGGCACGGTGGCGCAGGACGCCGGTCGTCGATCGCCTGGCCGCCGAGGGCATCAACTTCCGCCGGGCCTACAACCAGAACACGGTCTGCATGCCGGCGCGCTCGACCATGCTCACGGGCCAGTACGTCCGGACCCACGGCGTGGTGGCCAACGGGATACCCCTTCCGGTCGACGCGCCCTCGGTGGCGCAGTACCTGCACGACGCGGCGGGCTACCGCACCGCGTTGTTGGGCAAGGCCCACTTCGAGCCGGGCTTCGACCCGACGAACCAGTGGGAGGAGAATGCCCGCGTCGCCCGGGGCGACACCGGTCCCTGGCGCGGCTTCGAGCGGGCCGAGCAGGCCATGCACGCGGCCGCCTGGGGCAACCATCCCATCGCCCACTACGGGCGGTGGCTCAAGGCGAACCACCCCGAGCACCTGCACAGCTTTGCCGGCCTGCTCCAGGCCGAGCCGGGCGGGGACACGGCGGCCCCCGAGACGAAGAACAACCCGATACCGCGGAGTGGTACCACACCGACTGGGTGGCCGACCTGACGGTCGACTGGCTGAACTCGCTCGGCGCCGACGAACCGTGGTTCTGCTGGATGTCCTTCCCCGACCCGCACCATCCGTGGGACCCACCGGCATCCGAGCTCGACCGCGTCCCGTGGCGCGACCTCGACCTGCCACCGGGGCACCCCGGCTCCGACGACGCCATCCGCGCCGTGCTGGCGCGCAAGCCTGCACACTGGCTCGCCTATTGGGACGGCCGCTTCTCCAACATGGAGGGCGGGCCGGCATCGTTCGTCCCCTCGGCGCTCACGAACGACCAGATCCGAGAGGTCAACGCCAAGGTGCACGTGATGAACGAGCTCATCGACGAGGCGTGCGGCCGCGTGCTGCAGACCGTCGCGCAGCGGGGTTGGCTGGCCGACACCGACGTCATCTTCACCACGGACCACGGCGAGATGCAGGGCGACTTCGGCCTCCTCTACAAAGGGCCGTACCACACCGACGCGTTGATGCGGCTGCCCTTCGTGTGGCGGCCGGCGCCCTCCGCCGGCATCGGCCCGGCGGTGGTCAGTGATCCGGTGGGGCAGGTCGACCTGGCGCCGACGTTCTGCGCCATCGCCGGCATCGACCCGGCGCCCTGGATGCAGGGCCACGCCCTCCCGCGCGCCGACGGCGAGGCCGGGCGCGAGCGCGCCCTGTGCGAATGGGACAGCCAGTTCCCGGGCTACGGCATGCACCTGCGCTCGGTCTACCGCGATGGATGGCTGTGCACGGTCTACGAGCCGTCGACCGCCGGGCAGCCCAACGGGTTGGAGGAGGTCTGGGGTGAGAGCGTCCTGCAGCCCTGCCCCGTCGTCTACGAGCAGTCGGGGACCGGACCGGGCGGCGTGGCGATCGCCACGGGGGAGCTGTACAACGTCGACGCCGACCCCTACCAGTTCGACAACCTGTGGGACGACCCGTCCCGGCGGGCCCAGCGCGACGACCTGGTGGCCGACCTCTATGCCAGCCTGCCCGAGGAGCAGCGCTCTCTCAAGGTGATGGCGCCGGCGTAACCGATGCGCCGGGCCGGCCGGGTGTCGCCCGCTCGACGGCGGCCCAGCCGCTGGTGTACTC
Source organism: uncultured Acidimicrobiaceae bacterium (assembly GCA_963753115.1). Taxonomy (GTDB): domain Bacteria; phylum Actinomycetota; class Acidimicrobiia; order Acidimicrobiales; family RAAP-2; genus Bog-473. The sequence continues at coordinate 32,432 of CAVWBB010000026.1, read as the reverse complement.
CCGCCGGGCGTGCTCGGCTGCATGGCCACCGCGCAGCCCGAAGAGCCGCTTGGCCAGCAGCAGGTAGATCACCACGGCCAGGTTGATGACGAGCGCGATGAGCTTGAAGGCGCTGACGCCGTTCGTCAGCTCGTAGACCTCATAGGGGACCAGGGCCGTGGTGGCGATGAACGTGAGGTACTCGGCCCAGCGCTTGTTGAGCCAGAGGCCCACCATCTCGGTCCCCTCGAGCGCGGCGAAGGCGAGGAGCACGAAGGCCAGGATGCGCAGGTGTGTCGGCGAATACTTGAAGGCCCGGCCGAGGTAGCCCAGGAGGCCGCGCGCCTGGGACGCACCGGGGGTCCCACCCGCCAGATCGTTCATGATGTTCTGGTAGTCGTGATGGAGGGCTTGGTCGTGGGCGGCGAAGGTGAACAGCGCGATGGACAGCCCGATGAGCACAACGACATGGATGGCGCGGTCGGTGGCAATGAGGCGCAGGACGTAGCGGTCGCGGAGGGCGGCGCCGCGCAGTGGCAGTTCGATCTCGTCCCGCTGCTCGACCCGCTCCCGCGCCGGGTGTTCCGGTCGCGCCTTCTGCTGCCAGCCGTCGCAGCGCAGGCAACGGTGCCAGCGCACCGGTCCGTCCTCGTAGACAACCAGCGCGTCGTCGGGCGTGACGGTGGCGGCGTCCGTACCGACGAGGACATGGCCTGACCAGGCGCAGGTCAAGAGCTCGTAGCGGTTCGGAGGTCGGCGGCGGCCCGGCACGCCGTCAGGTTAGGGGACGATCCCGGTTTCCTCGGTGCCCTGGCTACGTCAGCCCGGGCAGCACCGCGTCGAGGAAGCGCTGCGGTGCCTCGACCATTGGGTAGTGGCCGACCCCGTCGAGCCTCGTGGCGGTGGCGTCGGGCCGGGCCGCCAGGAGCGTGTCGACCATGGAGGGCACAGCGATCGGGTCGTCGAGGCCCCACACGATGTGCAGCGGCGAGGGGTCGGTCTCGATGGCGCCGGTGAAGCGCCGCTCGTTGGCCCGCCGCTCCTCGATGTACCGGATCAACCGCGGCAGCATGCGATGGCCGTCGTGGTGCACGATCTGCGCCGCCGACGCGGGCACGGGGTCCTCGGTCCAGCCCGGTGGGACGAGCGGCGTCTGCGCACTGAACGTCTCCCGCAGGCTCTGGGTGAGCGAGGCGGCGTCGATCGGGATCCCCGCCGGCAGCTCCTCGTCGGGCAGCCCCAGAAGCATCTGCTGTCCGTTGGTCAGGTGCGCCTGGGCGATGTAGATGCTGCCGTTCGTGACGACGCGCTGGGTGACCTCCACCGGCCAGGATCCCTCGGCTCGCCGGGCCAACAGCTCGCCGCCGACCGTGTCGCCCATGTCGTGTGTCAGCAGCGCCACGCGCGCCACCCCGAGCTCGGCCACGTAGGCGGCCGCGAGGTCGGCCTGCAACGCCATGGAGTACGGCCGGTCGGGCTTGGCGGACAACCCGTAGCCGAGAAGGTCGAGCAGGAGGACGCGTCGCCTGGCGCGGAGCCCGTCGAGCACGGCGGTGTAGTCGAACGACGACGTGGGGAAGCCGTGCAGAATCAACAGGGGCGCGTGCTCCTCGGGCCCGATGGGCGGCGCGTCAATGGTGAAGACGCGCTCGCCGGCGAGCACACGGTACGTGCCGATGTCCTCCCACCCGCGGCTCGTGGTGATCATGTGCCGGCCAGCTTTGCCACCACCGGGGCGAGGGTCTCCCAGGCATCGGATTCGATCGACCAGTACGAAATCCCGTACTCGGCCCGCCGCCACTGGAGCTCCTCGGCCATCTCGTCGAGGGTCCCCACCAGCGCCAGCGGCACGTGCAGCGCGTCGGCCGTGTCGATGCCGAAGGCCGGCGCCATCTGGCCCGCCAGGCTCTGCGCGTCATCGGTCACCAGCACGAAGCCGATGAGGGAGTTGAGCTCGAGCTCGGCGAAACGGTCGCCGGCCGCCTCCTTGACCCAGGCGACCTTCGTGCGGGTGCGGTCGGGCGTGGCGTCGGCGGCCGTCTCCGCGCCCCCGGTGCCGTCGCGCAGGTTGACGTTGATGCTGACGATGTCGGCGTGACGGGCGGCGAAGGACAGGACACGCTTGCCGCCGCCGCCGATGATGAGGGGCGGCCCCGGCCGCTGCACGGGGCGGGGAGTGAGGGAATGGCCCAGCACCTCGTAGTGCTCGCCATGGAAGTTGAACGGCCCGTCGGTGCGCAAGAGACCCTGGACCACCTTGACCGCCTCCTCGAAACGCGCCACACGCACGGCCGGGTGGTCGTAGGCCAACCCGGCCTCGTCGTAGTCGGTGCGCATCCAGCCGGCGCCCAGGCTCATTTCGAAGCGGCCGTCGCTCAGCACGTCGAGAGTCGCCGCCTCCTTGGCCAGGACGAAGGGGTGGCGGTAGTCGTTGCCGAAGACCAGCGAGCCCATCCGCAGTGTGGTCGTGGCGGCCGCCACCGCCGCCAGGGCGGGGACGGGGGCCAGCTGATCCCCGAAGTGGTCGGGCATGAGCAAAGCGCTGTAGCCCAGGTCCTCAGCCTTGCGCGCCTGCGCGGCCCACGAGCGGGCGGAGCCGTCCGGCGCCTTGCTCAGCTGCGCGGCGAAACGGAATTTGCGGTCGTGTGCCATCCCGACATGCTGCCGCAGAACGCGTCACCCCGTCACGGGCGCCGCACCGGCTGGGCCTGTCGACAGGCCCTCCGCCCGTCTACAGGAAGCTGAAGTCGGGCACTCCCGAGCTGACGCCCTTGAAGAGATCCCCCTTGGCGGCGAGCAATTCCTCCGGTGACCACTCGGCGTCGCGGGTCAGCTGGCCGATGGGCTTGAACGCGCTCATGGCGTAGATGTTGCCGCCGAACACGACGAAGATCTGCCCGGTGATGTCGGCGGCCGCCGGCGCCGCCAGGAATCCGACCACGTTGGCGATGTTCTTGGGATCCCAGGCGTCGAAGCCGCCTTCGCCCGCGCTCATGCCGTCGCCACCGAAGATGGTCTCGGTCATGCGGGTGCGGGCGCGGGGCGCAATGGCGTTCGAGGTGACGCCGTAGCGGCCGAGCTCGCGGGCTTCCACCCAGGTGAGCGCCGCAATGCCCGCCTTGGCCGCGGCATAGTTGGCCTGCCCCGCGTTGCCGTAGAGCCCGGCCTCCGACGAGGTGTTGATGATGCGGCCGGTGACGTCCTCGCCCGATTTGGCCCGGTTGCGCCAGTAGACGGCAGCGTGGTGGGTGGCGGCGAAGTGGCCCTTGAGGTGGACCCGGATCACGTCGTCCCAGTCCGACTCGTCCATGTTGAAGGACATCTTGTCCCGCAGGATCCCGGCGTTGTTGACGAGGATGTCGAGGGAGCCGAACGTGTCGATCGCCTGGTCCACGACGTTCTTGCCGCCCGCCCACGAGCTGATGTCGTCGCCGTTGACCGCGGCGTCCCCGCCCCGCTCCTTGATCAGTGCCACGACCTCTTCGGCCGGATGCGCATCCTGTGAGCCCTCGCCGTGCAACCCGGCTCCGACGTCGTTGACGATGACTCGGGCGCCCTCCCCGGCGAGCACCAGGGCCTCTTCGCGCCCGATGCCTCGTCCTGCGCCGGTGACGACCGCCACCTTGCCGTCGAGCAGTCCCATGGTGATGCCTCCCTGTATCGGTCAACGCGCCGAGCCGATCGTCCCGGAGGGGGAGAGCCGGCGGGCGGGGTCGGTCGCCGCCGCAGCGCGCCAGCAGTGTGCCCGATAGGCCCGTTCAGGGGCAAAACCGGGCCAATGCCTCTGCGGTGACCAGGTTGATCAGGCTGAGGGTCTCCCCCCGGGCCCGGGCGCGGCCGAAGCGGGCGGTGAGGCTCACGACCTGCAGTCCTTGCGGCGGCCGGGCCAGCAGCGAGGCGTCGACGCCGCCGGCGATGCACAGCACGGGGAGGTCGTTCCCCTGCGCGCTCCGGGCCCGAGCCAGCGCCAGCACGCCGCCGGGCACCTTGCCGTCGAACGACGGGGGGTCGAGGTGCCCCTCACCGGTCACGGCGAGATCGGCTCCCTCGAGCCGGTGAGGCAGGCCGACCATCCCGGCGACGAGGTCGAAGCCGGGCTCGATCCGGGCGCCGAGGGCCACGAGCGCCCCGGCCAATCCGCCGGCCGCGCCACCGCCGGGGACACCGGTGACGTCGACGCCCGTCTCCTGGCGATAACGGGCGGCGATGTCGACCAGGCGCGCACCGAGCGCCACCACCTGCGCCGGCGTGGCCCCCTTCTGCGGCCCGAACACCTTGGCGGCATCGTTGAACCGCGTCGTCACGTCGCAGGCGACGACCAGCTCCACGTCCTGCAGCGCCGCCGGTGCGCCGACCGCCTCGTAGGCGCCCAGGCCCCCATCGGTCGTGGCCGACCCGCCACACCCGATCACGATGCGGCGCGCCCCCGCAGCGCGGGCGGCGAGGAGGAGTTGGCCGACGCCGGCCGTGGTGGCGCGCACCGGGTCCTCGCCGCGTGGGCGGGGCAGGAGGGCGCGCCCGGCGGCGCGCGACATCTCGACGACGGCGGTCAGAGGCTCCTCGCCGTCCGGCGTGCCCAGCATGCGCCACTCGGCCTCCACCGGAGTGCGGAGCGGCCCCGTGACGACGGTCGTGTACCGGGCCCCACCGAGCGCGACCAGCAGGCCCTCACCGCCGTCGGACATCGGCACCTCGTCCGCGGTCCACCCCGCAGTGCGCGCCGCGTCGGCCATGGTGGCGGCCACCTCGGCGGCGGAGGCGGTGCCCCGGAATTTGTCCGGCGCGGCGACGAGGTGGGGCACGTCGGACGAAGCTACCGGGTGGGTGCCGGGGGACTGGGGTGCGGGCGAGAGGACTCGAACCTCCACCCCCTTTCGGGGACCGGGACCTAAACCCGGCGCGTCTGCCAATTCCGCCACGCCCGCAGCGGCCCCGCCATGCGGGTGAACAGGGAGTGTACGGCGGTGTGCCTACAGGTGCCCCCTCCGCCCACTAGCCTCATTGCCATGGCAAACGCATCTGACGCCCCCCGGATCACGGCCGCAGGGGCCGAAATGGAATCCGCTGGACGGGTCTTCCAAGAGCTGCTCAAAGAGCGCATCGTCTTCATCGGAAGCGCGATCGACCAGGTGACGGCCAACCTGGTCTGTGCGCAGCTGGTGCTGTTGGAGGCGGAGAACCCTGAGAAGGACATCTCGCTCTACATCAACTCGCCGGGCGGGTCGGTCACCGACGGCCTGGCGATCTACGACACCATGCAGTACGTCCGGCCCGACGTCTCGACCATCTGCGTCGGCCTGGCCGCCAGCATGGGGCAGTTCCTGCTCTGCGCCGGCGCCCCGGGGAAGCGCTACGCCCTGCCCCACTCGCGCATCCTGATGCACCAGCCCTCCGGGGCCATGCAGGGCCAGGCGGCTGACATCGCCATTCAGGCTGAGCAGATCATCTACCTGAAGCGGATGATGGCCGAGCGGATCGCCTTCCACACCGGACAGCCGCTCGAGCGCATTGAGACCGACTCGGACCGCGACCGCTGGTTCACCGCGGACGAGGCCTGCGAGTACGGCTTCATCGACAAGGTCATCGACCGGTCGACGGCCACGGCGGCGGCAGGGAACAAATAGAGGTGGCGTTGGACGTCCCAGCCACGTCGCCGGGCGCAGATCCGAAATCAGACGAGGCCGTCGAACGAAGGGTGGCGGACCGCTCGCCCATGGCCGCCGAGGCGGCCGGCGTCAGCCCGCGTGACTCCAGGCGCGGGTCGGTCACCCGCATCGTCACCCCGACCACCAACGTCCGCGAGCGCATACGCGAGATCTGGCTCTCCCGTGAGCTGCTGATCTATCTCGTCCGGACCGAAATCAAGGTCAAGTACAAGAACTCGGTCCTCGGGCTGGTCTGGTCCATGGTGGCGCCGGCCATGACGCTGGCCATCTACTTCTTCGTGTTCCAGATCATCCTCGGCAACAAAATGCCGAACTTCGTGATCTTCCTGTTCGCCGGGCTCCTGATCTGGAATCTCTTCTCCCTCGGGGTGCTCACGGGGACCGGCGTCGTGGTGAACAACGCCGGCATCGTCAAGAAGGTCTCGTTCCCCCGCGAGATCCTCGCTCTCGCGGCGATCGGATCCGCCTGCGTCTTCTTCTTCTTCCAGGTGGTCGTGATGGTCATCTTCATGATCGTCCTGCATGCGGCGCCCGACCTGGCCTACCTCCCCGTGCTGCTCCTGGCCCTCGTGACGGGCGTCATCCTCGCCTCGGCGCTGGCGGTGCTCCTGTCGGCGATCAACGTCTACCTGCGGGACACCCAGCACCTGATTGAGGTCATCCTCACCGCCTGGTTCTGGGCCTGCCCGATCGTCTACCCCTACCAGCAGAGCATCGGCGAGAAGCTGGGGCCGAAGGGGTTGACGTGGGTCTACTTCCTCAACCCCCTGGTGCCGCTGGTGCTCTCGTTCCAGCGGTGCATCTATGCGCACACGACGACGTACGCCGTGGTCAACGGCACGTTGACGACGTACAAGGTCCTGCCGCCCAAGGGCATGCTCTGGTATGTCGGGCTCGATCTCGGTGTCCTCGCCATCGCCCTCGTCCTCTTCCTGGTCGCTCTCGCCACCTTCGGTCGGCTCGAGGGCAACTTCGCCGAGGAACTTTGAGCAGTGAGTGACTTCGCGGTCGACGTCCGCAACGTCTCCAAGCGGTTCCGGCTGGCCCACGGGCAGTACAACTCGCTGAAGGAGCGGTTGATCCACGGCGGGAAGCGGAAGTCCGTCGAGGACTTCTGGGCACTCGACGACGTCTCGCTCACCGTCCGGCAGGGCGAGACGGTGGGCATCCTCGGGCGCAACGGTTCGGGCAAGTCGACGCTGCTCAAGTGCATCTGCGGCGTGTTGCAGCCCACGAAGGGCGAGGTGGCGGTCCAGGGGAAGCTGGCCGGACTCCTCGAGCTGGGTGCGGGCTTCCAGCAGGACCTCACCGGACGCGAGAACATCTACCTCAACGGCTCCCTCTTGGGGATGTCCAAGCGTGAGGTGGACAAGGCCTTCGATGCCATCGTCGACTTCTCCGAACTGGAAGAGTTCATCGACGGCCCCGTCAAGTTCTACTCCTCCGGCATGGCCGTGCGCCTCGGGTTCGCGGTGGCCGTCAACGTGGACCCCGACGTCCTGGTGATCGACGAGGTCCTGGCCGTGGGGGACGAGCGCTTCCAGCGCAAGTGCATCGACCGGGTCAACCAGTTCCAGCGAGAAGGGCGGACCATCCTCCTCGTGACCCACGCAGCCGACTCCATCCGTGCCATCTGCGACCGGGGGATCGTGCTGAGCCACGGGCACCTCGTGGCCGAGGGCGACCCCGGCGAGGTGACGCGCATCTTCCGGGAGCGCCTCATGGCGGAGGGCGCCGGCATGTCGATCGTCGACCCCACCCTCATCGCCGTGCCGGCACTGCCGGGCTCCCTCGACGCCGATGCGCTGCCCGACACGGAGCGGCCCGTCCGGTTCCGTTCGGTGCACCGCATCTACTCGGGTGACAACACGGTGCCCTACATGCGCTGCGGTGACGACCTGATCATCCGGGTGGAGTTCGAAGCGCTCCATGCGATGGAGGACGTGGTGTTCTCGCTGGAGATCCGCGACAACGACGGCAACAGCATCATGCGGACCGACACCTCCATCATCGGTGTCCAGATCCAGGCTCCGCGAGGCACGAACATCATGCATTTCGGGATCGTCCAGATGCCGCTGCTCGACGGCTCCTTCTCGTTCGCACTGGGTATCCAGAGCCGGGGCGGCATCCTGTACGACTGGCAGGAGCACGCCGGCACCTTCGAGGTCATGAACCCGGGGAAGATGACCGGCACGCTCCGCATGGATGTGCATGCAGCCCTCATCTCGACCGAGAGCGAGTTCGACCCGTCGGCTGCGATGGCGCAGCCCTACTGAACGGAGCTGGCGGCGTGCGCGACACAGAGGTGACGCTGCCCGAAGACCCGAGGGCCTACGTCGAGCAGGTCATGGCGGAGATCGCGGAGGAGGTCCGACTGCGTCGGGCGTCGGGCGACCTGCCTCCCAAGCTCGAGCGCGAGCTCGACGAGCTCTTCCTGGCCCACTCACCGGTGGCGGGCCGGGGGGGCGATCTGGGCGATGCGCTGCGCATGGTCGACGCCGCCACGTTCATCGACCCGGTGGTCCCGGTCGAGTCCGAGCGGGCCGCTGGTGCCGTCGTCAAGAAGGGCATGCGCTCGCTCCTCCTCTGGTACGTCGGGTGGCTCACGCACCAGATGAGCCAGTCGGCGTCGGCGGTCAGCCGGGCCCTGCACATCGTCGACGATCGGCTCCAGGACCTGGAGCGCCAGGTGGAGGGCCAGCGCGTCCCCGCCGCCGGCGTGATCGAGTTCCCGGCCCAGGTGCAGCCGGACGCCTGGTGGGTCGAGACCGCTGTGGCGGCCGTGGCCAAGGCGCCGGGACGGATCCTCCATGCCGCGTGCGGCGACGGGTGGCTCGTCCGGCGCATGGTGGCGGCCGGCGGCGATGCCTACGGCGTCGACCCCCGCTCCCGTCTGGTTGACGCCGCCGAGCTCGGCACCCTGGACCTGCGTGGTGAGTCCGTTGGCGAGCACCTGCGGGCCGTGGCCGCGGCCGGGCTGGGCGCCGTCGTGCTGAGCGGGACCGTCGACGGGATGGCGGGGGCCGAACGCGGCCAATTGCTGGCCGCCATCGGCACCCGGTTGGCGCCGGGCGGCACGCTCGTCGTCCACTCCGTCACCATGCAGGCGTGGGAGTCCGCCGACGCGCCACCTGAGGCCGACCTCGCGGCCGGCCGCCCGCTGCGCCCGAGCACCTGGTGCAGCTTGTTGCAGCAGAATGGCTACGAGGCCGTCGCGCACGCCGGCCCGGGCGGCGACGACTTCCTCGTGGTCGCGGTCCGGGCCGCCATCACCTCGCCGTACGCGCCGCCGCCGCGGTGATCGCCGCCGCCGGGAGGCCGGTGGCGGTGCACCAGTTCATCGCCACCCTCAACCCGCACGACGCCACGGGGACCCATGCGCTGCAGCTGCGCGAGGCCCTGCGAGCCGCGGGCTGGAGGTCGGACATCTTCGCCGAAGCCATCCACGACGACCTTGCTCCCGAGGCGTACAAGCACTGGATGTACCCCGAGCACGCCGCACCGGGGGACGTGGCGATCTACCAGTTCACGACCTCCTCGGCCGTGGCCGGCTACCTCGCCGAGCGCGGGTTGCCACTGATCCTGGACTTTCACAACTTCACGGGCCCTGAGTACTTCGCCGGCTGGGAGCCGCGCAGCGTGGCGCGTGCCGCCGCGGCCGCCGACGAGCTGGCGCTCCTGGCGCCGGAAGCGCTGCTCGGGCTGGCCAAGAGCCCCTTCAGCCGGGACGAGCTCCGGCGGGCCGGTTGCCGGCGCACGGAGGTCGTGCCGGTCCTGGCCGACTACGGGCGGGTCACCGGGAGCCCCGACCCCCGGGTGGCGGCGCAGCTGGCCGAGCTCCGCGCGGGCGGTGGCGCCGACATCCTGTTCGTCGGGCGGATCGTCCCCTCCAAGGCCCAGCACGAGTTGGTGAAGGCGTTGTGGGCCTTTCGCCGCCTCTACGACGAGAAGGCCCGCCTGCACCTGGTCGGGGGCACCTCGAGCTTCGAGTACACCAAGGCGCTGCAGGACTTCGTCCACGACCTCGGCCTGTCCGCCGCCGTGCGGCTGCCGGGCGAGGTGTCGGATGCGGCGCTGGCCGCCTACTTCGACGCCGCCGACGTGTACCTCTCGTTGTCGGCGCACGAGGGTTTCGGGGTGCCACTCGTCGAGGCGATGACCGCCGGCGTCCCCGTCGTGACCCGTGGCGCCGGTGCCGTGTCGGACACGGTGGCCGACGCCGCGCTGGTGCTGGCCGCCGCCGACCCTTCCTACGTGGCCGCCGCCCTGCACCGGGCCTGCACCGATCGCCGGCTCCGCGCCACGTTGACCGCCTCGGGCACACGCCGCGCCGCCGAGCTCTCGGGGGACGCCGTGGCCGTCCGCATCATCGACGCCATCGCCTCCGTGGTGGGCGAGCCATGAGCGGCAAGGTCGTGTTCGTCACGCCGCGCTACGGCCCGGAGATCATGGGCGGTGCCGAGACCGCGGTGCGCCAGCTCGCCGAGCACCTGTCCGCGTTGACGGATTGGAGGGCCGAGGTCCACACGACCTGCGCGCTCGACGCCATCACGTGGGACGACGTCCTCGAACCGGGCACGACCGACATCAACGGGGTGGCCGTGCACCGCCACTCGTCGGCGCACGGCCGAATCCCGGACTTCTACGGGCTCGATGGGACCGTGCGCCTCGCCCCGCGCCTCGCCACGAGGGAACAGGGAAGGCGGTGGGTCGACTACAACGGCCCCGTCTCCCCCCAGCTGGTCGACGCCGTGGTCGCCTCGGACGCCGATGTCGTTGCCTTGTCCCCGTATCTCTACCATCCGACGGTGGCGACCATCGGCAAGGTGCGCGTGCCGGCGGTGTTCCACCCGGCGGCGCACGACGAACCCGCCCTCTACCTGCCGGTCTTTCGCGGCACCTTCGGCGACGCGGATGCGTTCTGCTTCTACACGGCTTCGGAACGCGCGCTCGTCGAGCGGATGTACCAGGTGGCGGAGCGCCCCCAGATCGTGCTCGGGCTCGGGGTGGGTGACTCCGAGGCCGCCGGCCGCCCCGGTGCGGAGATCGTTGGGCTGGGCGAGCGCCCCTACCTCGTCAGCGTCGGACGGGTCGACGAGCACAAGGGCTCCAAGATGTTGGCGTCCTACTTCGCGACCTACAAGGAGCGACACCCCGGACCGCTCGCACTCGTCCTGGTCGGGCCCGTGTCGGTGGACCTCCCACCGCATCCTGACATCATCGTGACCGGAGCGGTGGACGAGGCCGACAAATGGGACATCATGCGCGACGCGCTGGTGGCGATCTCGCCGTCCGCACTCGAGTCGTTCTCGCTCGTCGTGATCGAGGCCTGGGTCGAGCAGCTGCCGGTCCTCGTCAACGGCTCCTGCGGGCCGACCCGCGAGCATTGCGAGCGCTCGGGCGGCGGCCTGTGGTTCACCTCCTACCCTGAGTTCGAAGGGGTGCTCGACCGGCTTGTGTCGGACGCCCCGCTGCGCGGTGGAGCTCGGGAGGCGAGGACGCGCCTTCGTCGATCGGCATTTCCGATGGCCGGTGCTCGTGGCGCGCTACGACGAGTTCCTCACCACCGTGGTCGAGCGGGGGAGAGGCACACCCGGCTTGTTCTGACGCGGGCGCGACCGACTCGAATCAGGAGACGGGGCGCCCCACGACGGTGTACATCGGTTGGTCGATGGCGTCGGCTCCGAGGTCGTGGGCCAGGTGGTGCCGCTGGCTGTGCATCGTCGTGACGGTCTGCCCGAAGCCGAGGCGGGCCAGCATGGAGACGACCGCTCCGGGATAGATCGACCACCAGTTGGTCAGGTGGTGCTCGGCGGAGGGGGAGAAGCGCATGATGTTGGTCTCGGGTGGGTCCAGGTCGTCCTGGAGCGGCTCGGTGACGATCATCGCTTCGCTCGTGCGGCGTGCCGCTTGTGAGAGGGCGCCCCACGGCTCACGCAGGTGCAGCAGGATGGCGCCCACCACGGTGATGTCGAAGGTCCCGAGGTCGGCCGGCATGTCGTAGATGTTCCCCTGCACGAAGCGGGCCGACGAGCCGAGGGCGCGGTGCAGGTACCACCAGCCGTCGTGGTTGCGGTCGATGGTCTCCTGCATGACGCGCATGCGCTCGTCGGGCTGGTCCTGCCCCTTGACGGGGAGCGTGTCGATGGGCACGTCGAGCCCGGCTTCGAAGGAGACCACCTCGGCCCCCATGCGCTCCATGTAGAAGGTGAGGTAACCCGTGGCCGGTCCGAGCTCCAGCACGCGTTTCCCTGCCAGATCCACACCGCCCAGGTAGGTCGACTCGTGCCCCCGCAGGTCCCAGACGCCCGGCAGGACCGTGCCGTCGGGAAGCTCGGTGGCGTGGTACCAGACGAAATCCGAGAGGTCCGCATCGGCGCGCCGATCCGACAATGCGGCTTGGTAGGCCGGTTCGAGCTGGCCCAAGTAGTCGCGCGGTGGGTAGGACGGGAGGAGGGGGCCACGAGCCGGAAGGGCGGCTGGAGGCCCCGCCGGGCCAGAAGAACCGCTCTCGGTTTCACGTCGCCGGAACATGGGGCGTCACTCTAGGCGAGGCGTCCGCGCACTCCCGGGAGCGCAGGGCGGGCGACCGTCGCCGTCAGAAGCCCTCCATGCCGACCATCGGCCTGTTGAGGTGCTGCCCGCCCATTGAGCCGCGGAACGGCGCATCGCCATAGGAGAAGATGCCGCCGTCCGAGGCCACGAACCAGTAGCCCTGCCCGTCACCGGTGGACTGCATCGCGACGACCGGCTGGTTGAGGTGGATGGAGCCGGTGGAGCCGAAGAACGGCGCCCCGAAGGAGAAGATGCCGCCATCCGAGCCGACCAGCCAGTAGCCGCCGGTGACCGGATCCGGAGTGATGCCCACGATGAACCCGTTGAGATGGAGGCCCAGAGAGGGGATGTCGCCCGCCGGCGTGGCGTCTCCGAAGGTGAAGACCCTGCCGGTCGTGCTCACCTCCCAGTAGCCGAGGCCGTCCGGGGTCGCCGCCATCCCGACGATGACCTGTCCGGGAACGCTTGCCGCCGACCCGTAGAAGCCGGCATCGCCGTAGGAGAAGATTCCGCCATCTGAGGCGACCAACCAGTAGCCCCGCCCGTCAGGGGTGGCCGCCATTCCCACGACGGGCTTGTTGAGGACGAGAGACCCGGTCGAGCCGAAGAACCCGGCGTCGCCGTACGAGAACACCCCGCCGTCCGACGCCACCAGCCAGTAGCCGCCCTGTCCGGGCGTGGCCGCCATGCCGACCACGGGCTTGTTCAGCGCCATGCTCCCGGTGCTCCCGCAGAAGTCCTGCCCGAAGGCGAAGATCCCGCCGTCGGAGGCCACGGTCAGATAGCCGTTCTGCGCCGCGGCGGGACGGTCGCAGGTCCCGAGCGCAGCGCCACCCCCGACGAATCCGGACAGGGAGGCGTCGTGGTGGAACTGCGGCCAGCCGCCGGCTGCGTCGGCGTTGCCAGCATTCGAGCCCGTCACCTCGAAGTGCTGGACGATGCCCTGCACGTAATTGCCGTTTTGCACGGCGAAGTAGCCGGCCACCGTGATCCCGATCGACCCGTTGGCGTCCGCTGTCACGAGAGCCGCGTTCTGGAAGCCATAGGTCCCGCTCCCACCGACGTCGACGGTGGCGACGACCTGACCGGTCGGGCCATCGAGGACGTAGAGACCCTGGTCGGTCGGCACGATCACGTCCTGCGCGCCGCTCCCGTTCAGGTCGGCGGTGGTCACGGAACCGTAGACCGCGCCGGGGAGGGAGGTCTTCCAGATCACCGAACCGGTCGCCGCGTTGAGGGCCCAGACCGAGCCGCTCGCCTGACCCTTGACCGTGCCTTCGACCACGGCGAGCTGGCCGTTCCCCTGGATGTTCGCCAGAGCCGGGCTGCCTCCCGTGGTGCCGTCGAGCGTCTGGCTCCACACCTGGCTGCACTTCGTGTTGTACACCTTCACCGTGTTCTCGTCGCTGGCGCCGGGGAAGAAGCTGCCGGTACCGGTGGCGATCCCATAGGCACCGCCGGGCAGGATGGGCCCGACGGCGGGCGAGGAGTCGACCTCCTCGTCGGTGTTCGCACTGCAGACCACGCCGCCGTGGTCGTTGTAGATGCGGACGTGCCCACCGTTGGCGTAGTGGGTCCCGAGAGCGAAGCCCGCCGACGACGCGCCGCCGACCGCGAAGTCGTCCGATCCCGTGCCGTAGAAGTCGCCCGTCGCCGCAGTGGAGAACACGCTGTCGGCGGAGAACTGCGGCCACCCGCGGGCCGGGGCGCCGGTCGCCGCGCTGAGCCCGTACGTCATCTGGCCGAGTGAGCCTCCTTCGACCAGTGATCCACCGTCCGCAACCGGGAGCGACGCCTGGACGCCCCCGTCGGGCGCGGAGTCAGTGGGCGGGTTGGTCACGACCTGGTTCCACAGCTCGGAGCCGTTCGGAGCGTATGCGTAGTAGCCGCCGTCGACCGGTGAGGCCGCGTTCCCGGCGCCGAAGTACAGGTTGCCGTTACCCGTGAGCGAGGCGGTCGAGTCGACCGGCGGGCTGCCGGGGATCTGCACGCCGTCGATCCCCACCGCGGGAGTCCCACCGGCAGGGTTGGACACGCACCCGTCGGCCGGGCCGACGGTGCTCCCGCTCCCGCTGCCCCACCCCGGCGCGACGGAACCGTCCTGCAGGTTGAGCCCGTAGAGGTTGCCCTGGCGGTCGCCGACCTCCACGGCGGGTGTGCCGCCGTCGTTGAAGGCGACCGGCGAGGCCTGCACGACGCCGCACGGCGCGTCGTTGAGGACGACACCGGGGTGGACGGCGGCAGGATTCCACGTCTCGGTCAACGTGAGGGGGGCGGCCGCCGACGCGCTCGGAGCGGCAGCCGCGCCGACAACGATGCACATTCCCGTCACGGAGATGCTCGCCAGGATGCATCGTGTCGCCAGTGCGCGCGCGTTCGTCACGTTGCCCCGAATCTCTTGGCCAAGCGTCCGAAAGTAGTCGGTCCTCGCCAGGAGGGGAACGCGCCGCCCCCGAAGGGGAGGGAGCATCGCCGGTAGCATCAGGTTTCATGTCCGGAGCCCCTCCTCCAACTGGCGATGCCGATGACGCCGAAACCCGGAGCGAGGTCGGGGAACCCCCGGCTGGAGACCAGGTACGGGCAGCGGCTGCATTGCGCGAGGCCTTCACCCGGCTGGCGCCACAGGGCAGTGACGCCTGGAACTTCCTGGCGGCCTTCACGCATCTCGGCGACCGCTACGGCCCGTACCACCCTGGTGCCTCGGCCCTCTCCGACGCAGTCTCGGCAAGCCGGACCGAGGGACGGCGGACCGGCGCCCTCGACCGGTTGCGCCCGAGGAGGGATCGCTCCCCGCGCCCGGGGGACGGCAACGGCGAGAAGACCGAGCTCGAAGAGGCCATGGGCCACGTGGTCGAGGCCTTTCGCTTCCTGTCGGCGAGGGTCGAGACGCTCGAGGCGAGGCTCGCCGCCCAGGACCGGCCCGTGGAGGGCGCCGCCTGGCTCGTCCCCGCGCGCGAACTGGGGGCATGGGCCGGTCCCATCGCGGCACACGTGCTGGCGTGCACACCGGGTGGCGAGATCGTCCACGCGGACTGCGGGGAGGGCGCGCTGGTGCACGCGTTGCGCGCGCGCGGCGCGGCCGCACACGGCGTGGAGCCGCGCGGCGCCGTGGCGCTCCGTGCCATTGAGCAGGGCTGCTCGGTGACCATCGCCGAAGCGTCGGAGCATCTGGCGTCCCGCCCCGACGGGACGACCGGCGGTGTCGTGCTGAGCGGCGTGGTCGACCGGCTGCCGCTCCACGCGCTCCTGCCGTTGTTGGCCCAGAGCCGCCGTGTGCTCCGACGGGGAAGCCCGTTCGTCGTGGTCGCCGAACCCGTGGCGGCCCTGGCGGCGCGCGACACGTCCGCGCAGGACCTGGTCGACGGCCGCCCTCTCCACGAGGCCACCTGGGAGCTGTTGCTCCGGCGGGCGGGGTTCGTCGAGGTCGCCCCGTTGCCCGACGGGAGTGGCCAGGACCGGCGGATCGCCGTGTCGGCCTCTGCCCCCTCGTGAGCGGCATCCACCACTTCGTCCCCGTGCTCCATCGCGGCGACGCCGTGGGACGGCACACCCTCCGACTGCGTGACGCGACACGCGCGCGCGGCGTGCAGTCGGAGATCTTCGTCGACACCATCGACCATGACACCGCCGACGAGGCGATCGCCGTGCTCTCCTATCCCGAGATGGCGCGCCCGGGCGACGTCGTCGTGTACCAGTTCGCCACCGCCTCCGCGATGGCGCCGTGGCTCGCGAGCCGGCCTGAGACCCTCGTCGTCAACTACCACAACGTCACGCCCCCCGAATTGATGGCGCCCTGGGACAACCATCTGGCCCTGGGGCAGCTGCGGGCGCAGGGGGACCTCCGCCTGCTCGCGCCCCGGGCCGCGCTGGCGGTGGCGGACTCGGCCTACAACGAGGCGCATCTGGCCGATTCCGGCTTCGCCGTCACGGCGGTGGTCTCGCCGTCGGCCGCGCTCGATGCAGAGACCACGGCCCCGGGGAACGACGGGCGGCGCGCCACGCCTGCGACAGGTCGCGGGGCGCGTTGGTTGGCGGTCGGCCGGGTCTCGCCCAACAAGGCGCTCGAGAGCACCATCGCCGCCCTGGCCGTCACCCACGCCCAGGGCGACGCCGACGCCACGCTCCACATCATCGGCAAGCCGGCCACGGACTCCTACGTCAACGCACTGCACCGCTACGTGGCCGAGCTCGGCCTGGCCGACGCCGTCCTGTTCGCCGGCCACGCGAGTGACGCCACGGTCGCCTCGGCCTACGCCAGCGCAGACGTGCTGGTCGTGACATCCGAGCACGAGGGATTCTGCGTGCCCGTCGTCGAGGCCATGTCCGCCGGGCTGCCCGTCGTGGCGTTCGACCAGGGTGCGGTGCCCGAGGTGCTCGGCGGGTCCGGGGTCCTCGTCTCGGACAAGGACCCGTACGCGCTGGCCGCCGCCATCGCGGCGCTCCTCGCCGACACATCCCGGCGCGACGCAGTGGTCGAGGCCGGGCGGCGGCGCCTGGCCGAGCTGCATCTCGGTTCGGCGGCGGACCGGTTCGTCGACCTGCTCCTGCCACTCGCCCGGTCGGAGGCCTCCTCGGCGTGAGCGGCGTGCACCAGTTCGTCCCGATGCTGCACCGTTCCGACGCGGTGGGACGGCACACGCTGCGACTGCGCGACGTGATGGTCGAGCGCGGGATCCCCTCGCAGATCTACGTGGAGATGAGCGATCCCGAGACGGCGTCCGAGACGCGGCCCTTCGGCCGCTACGCGGACGAGGCGGAGGTCGGGGACGTGCTGCTCTACCAGTTCGCCACCACGTCGGCCATCGCCCCCTGGCTCCGTGCCCGTCCCGAGACCCTCGTCGTCAACTACCACAACGTGACCCCGCCCGAGTTCTACGCGCCGTGGAACAACGGCATGGCCCGTCATCAGTTGCTGGCTCAGACACAGCTCCGCGAGCTGGCTCCGCGCGCCGCACTCGGCATCGCCGTGTCGGCCTTCAACGAGGCGGAGCTGCGCCAGGCCGGCTTCGCCCACACTGCGGTGGTCCCGCCGGCGGCCATCGTGACGGCCGCTCCCGGCGTCCACGCCGCGGGGGCGACGCTCCCGGGGGCGCGGTGGGTCAGTGTCGGGCGCCTCGCCCCGAACAAGGCGATCGAGTTCGCCGTCATGGCACTCCTTGTCACCCGGGCGCGGCAGGACCCACACGCGACGCTGGACGTGGTGGGCCGCCCGGTGGTCCCGTCCTATACCGCCGCCCTCCGTCGGTTCGTGGCCGAGCTCGGGTTGGAGGATGCGGTTCGCTTCGCGGGCTCGGTGGGCGACGATGCACTGGTCGAGGCCATGGCCGGCTCCGACGTCCTGGTGGTGACCTCGGGCCACGAGGGCTTCGGCGTCCCGGTGCTCGAGGCGATGATGCTCGGCCTTCCCGTCGTGGCCAACGACGCCGGCGCGTTGCCCGAGGTGGTGGCCGACGCCGGTGTCCTCGTCGACGCCCGTGATCCCTACGCGGTGGCGGGCGCGGTCGCCCGTGTCCTGCGCGACGCTGCGTTGCGGGCCAACCTCGCGGAGGCCGCCGGCCGTCGGATCGCCGCCCTCGACCTCCCGGGCGCCGCCGGGCGTGCCGTCGACCTGGTCACCTCGTTGGTCGCCTGAGGGCCGGCACCCGGATCGGGACGCCCTGCCCCGGCTGCGCTGTTGTCAGCCGTGCTTCAGCTGCGGGTGGGCGAGACGCCGACGGCGCGCTGCACCAGCTCGACGAAGCGGGTCGTGGACGCGGCCAGATCGAACTCGGCCGCCCGAGCGCGGCCGGCCCCGGCCAGGACCGCCCGCAGCGTCGCGTCCTGCAGCACGCGGCCGACGGCCGCGGCGAACGGCACCGCCGACTTGTCCGGCAGCACCAGGCCCGCGCCGCCGACGGTCTCGGGCACGGCGGTGACCCCATAGGCGACGATCGGGACGCCGTGGCCCATGGCCTCGGCCAGGGGGACGCAGAAACCCTCGTGGTCCGACGCCATGACGAAGACGTCCGCCGCTTGGAAATACGCCTCGAGCTCTGCGCCGCTGACGGACCCCGGGAGGGTGACGGCCCCGGCCAGGCCGAGCTCGTCGATGAAGCCTCGGAGCGCGGGCTCGTAGGTCTCACCGAGCGGTGAGCCGACGAGATGCAACCGGGCCGCGGGGTCATCGGTGCGCCGGAGGACGTCGAGCATCTTGACGAGATCGTGCGGCGCCTTGTGGGGGGAGATCTTCCCCACGTACAGCAGGTCGGCCCCACCGTCGCGTTCCTTGCGGCGCGCCAAGGCGCGCGCCAGTTCGGGATCGGGTTGGTCACTCTTCGAGCGCATGTCGATCAGCAGCGGGACGACGGCCGTCCCCTCGTAGCCGAGCGCGTGCAGCTCGGACTCGTTGAAGGCGGAATCGGCGACGGCAAAGCGGCTCTGCGGCGCGAGGCGGGCGAGCTGCGTGCGTCCGAGCTCGACCTCGTAGGCGACGGCCGGCTCCCAGTCGCGCAGGAGGGCAGCCGGGGTGATGTTGTGGTAGTTGACCAGCTTGGGCTCGGACCGCGCCGCCAGGATGTCGTAGACGGGACTCCCGATGGACGCCTGGTAGAGGAGCCAGCGATCGCGGCTGGCCCGGCCGAGCTCGATCACCGGTCGGCCCTCCGCCTGCACGTCCGCGGTGTGACTGCCGTAGAAGATGTCGGAGTCGATGCCGGCGGCGCGTAATCCGTTGCGCAGGTTCAAGGTGTGGACCCCGATTGCGTCACGGCTGGCCAGGGACGGTATGACCTGGTCGACCCGCACGGCCGTGAGTGTACCGGCGCACCACGCATGCCGATTGCGCAACCCCATGCACCAAATTCCCCAGCTCGCGCCGATAGCCTTGGCTGATCGTGTTGTTCAGAACCGCTGTCGCGCGTCTCCGTTCGCCGCGTCGCCATCCGTCCCGGGCGCTCGGCCTGATCTTCGTTTCGCTTGGCATCGTCGTGCCCACCGCCCTGGTCGGCCTCGCATCTCCGGCGGCGGCCGACCTCGGTGCGCCGGACCGGCCATCCGTGCCGCTGATCCAGTCGTCCCAGGCGCATGCCTTGCCGGGGGACTCGACCAACGTCCGGATCGACATGACCGAGAACGACGGGCTCGATGTGATCGTGGCGGCATCGGGTGGGCAAGTGTCCGCACCTGGTGTCGCCGGAGCGGCGGCCGTCCGGTTCCACCAGACCGGGGGCACGTGGGAAGTCGACACCGGTCCGGGCTGTAGCGGCCCGTGGGGTGCCGTGACGACGAGCCAGACGAACCCGGTGGCCTCACCCGTGGGCGGGCTGTTGACACTGTGCGTGGCGGGTGGCAGCCCCACCGTGCACGGCACGTTGACGGCCATGTACAACTCGCTGGGGCAGGCCAGGTCGGTCAACACGCTGCCGCTCGAGCAGTACGTGGCCGACACGGTGCCCGGTGAATCGCCGTCGACGTGGGCCGGCCTCGGGAGCGCCGGTCCTCAGGGGATGAACTGGGGCTTCCAGGAGCTCGAGGCCCAGGCGGTGGCCGTCCGTTCCTATGTCCTGGCCAACCTGGGCGGGTACGGCGGCTATGCCGACACGTGCGACCTGACGTGCCAGACCTACCGCGGCGTGCAGTACGAGACGGCGACCAGCATCGCCGCCGCCAACGACACGGCAGGCCAGGTGATGGTCATGCCCAACGGGACGATCGCCACCACCGAGTACTCCGCCTCGACCGGTGGCTACACCTCGAGTGCCAATGAGCAGTCGCCGTTCACCGCGGTGCCTGACGATGGCGACGCGGTGTGCATCGTGAACGTGGCCTGCAACCCGAACCATGCATGGTCGACCTCGGTCTCCTACACGGCCATTCAGAATGCATGGCCCCAGATCGGCACCTTCACCGGGTTCGGTGGCGCCACGTTCGATCCCGGCCGCCCGTTCAACGAGAACACCTTCGGACGGGTCGCCACCATCACACTCGTCGGCACGGCAATGCCTTCTGGCCTCCAGATCCCGGGCACCGCGTTCTATGTCGACCTCGGTCTCAAGTCGGACCTCTTCACCGTGACGTCCACGGACGGTTCCTCCGCATTCATCAGTGGCCAGGGCTGGGGCCACGGCATCGGCATGGGGCAGTGGGGCGCCCTCGGCTACGCCATCGGCCAGGACAACGGCGACGGGAACTGGACGTATCAACAGATCGTGGCGCACTACTACGGCCCCGCGACGCTGCAGAACCTTCCGGGCGGGACGAGCCTGGCTGGCAACAACCTGGCGAGTGGCGGTGTCGGCGGCTACTGGATCAACGCGGCCGACGGCGGCGTCTTCAGCTTCGGCAACGCACAGTTCTATGGCAGCACGGGAGGCATGCACCTGAATGCACCGGTCGTCGGCCTGGCCTCGACGCACGACGCCGCCGGCTATTGGGAAGTGGCGACCGATGGTGGCGTCTTCAGCTTCGGTGATGCACAGTTCCACGGCAGCACCGGGAGCATCCGGCTGAACAAGCCCATGGTCGGCATGGCGGTGACGCCCGATGGCGGTGGGTACTGGCTGGTGGCCTCCGACGGCGGCATCTTCGCGTACGGCGACGCCGGCTTCTACGGCAGCACCGGCAGCCTGAGGCTCAACAAGCCGGTCATCGGCATGGTGCCGACCCACGACGGCTTGGGCTATTGGCTCATCGCGTCCGACGGGGGCGTCTTCGCCTTCGGCGACGCGGGCTTCTTCGGCTCGCTGGGTGGCGCACCGCCGTCCACCGCGCTCGTCGGCGTGGCCCCGACCCCCAACGGGGGCGGGTACTGGGTCCTCGGCGCCAACGGCACCGTGTACGACTTCGGCAATGCGCCCCAGGTCGGGATCTCGGGGGCCTCGCCCGCACTCGGCACCATGAAGAGCCCGATGACCGGGCTGATCCCGGACTTCAGCGGACAGGGCTTCGACGCCGTCAACGGCAGCGGCCAGGCCTTTGCCTATGGCGATGCGCCCTACTTCGGGGACGTCTCCACTGCGGTGAAGGGCTACTCAGGCCACGCCGTCGGGATCGCCGCCACTCCCGGCTGACGCGGCAACCTCGGCGAGCCGGGGGAACCGGCGCAGGCGGCCCAGCGGGCCCAGGCGTCCGGCGTCCACACCGTGGTCCGCCGCGTTGAGCAGCCGCAGATCGCCGCGGCTGTTGCCATAGGCCCACAACACGGGGTGCTCGCCACCGTTGTTCGAAAGCAGGCCGCGGGCGCGGAGGTGGACGACGAGTCGGGCGTACTTCTCGGCGCCCCGGCAGTTCTTCCCCTCGTAGCCTCCGGTGAGGATGCCCCCTCCGCCCACGGCGAGCCGGGTCGCGACGACGCCGTCCACGCCGAGCTCCTCGCCGGCCGGGCTGACGTAGCACTCGGGTGAGGCCGACACGATGACGGTGTAGTGACCTTGACGACGGTGCCACTCCAAGCGGCGGCGTGTGTCGTCCCGGAGGTGGCGCTGGAGGTGCCGGTGGGCGAAGACGGCCGAACGGCGGTCGAGCTCTTCGACGGCGAGGCCACCGAGCAGGCGGTGGAACATCTTCTCCTTGACTTCATCGGCCGCCGTACCGCCGGCGATGGCGGCACGCAGGAGGCCGGGGGAGAGGCGCAAGGTGGCGCGCAGCACGGGCAGGAGCCCACGCACGCTGATGAGGAACGGGAACGCGCTGCCCGCATCGGTGAGCGTGCCGTCGAAGTCGAAGGCGGCGACGGTCGGGCGGCCCGGTGGACGGTGCCCGTTCGTGGCGTCGTCAGTCGAGCGCAGTGCCACGACGGCCGGCACCTCCCGCAAATCGCAGTGCTCCCTCGAGCGTCTCCCCGCTCTGCACGACCGCACGCCCGCGCTGGGCCTCGCCGACGGCCGCATCCTCTTCGGCCTGCCCCCACTGCTCGAGCGCGCTCATGCGATCCGAGCGCAGGCAGACCTGAGGCAGCGCGGCCAGCTGCTGGGCCAGCGCCACGGCCGTGGTGACCGCGTCACCCGGGGCGGCGACACGGTTCACGAGCCCCATGGCGAGAGCCTCGGGGGCCGGCACGGCCCGTCCGGTCAGGATGAGGTCCATGGCCCGCCCGTGCCCGACGATGCGCGGGAGCCGCACCGTGCCCAGGTCGCAGAGCGGCACCCCGAAGCGTCGGCAGAAGACGCCGAAGATCGCATCCTCGGCTGCGACCCGCAGGTCGCACCACAGCGCGAGCTCTATCCCACCCGCCACGGCATAACCCTCGACGGCGGCGATGACGGGCTTGCCCAGTGTCAGGCGGGTCGGACCCATGGGCCCGGGCCCGTGGTCCGGGATGGGCCGGCGGTCCCCTTCGGCCACCGCCTTCAGGTCGGCGCCGGCGCAGAAGGTCCCCGCGGCGCCGGCGAGCACGGCCACCGAGCGATCGTCGTCTGCGTCAAAGGCCAGGAAGGCCTCCCGCAGCTGGTCGGCACAGACGCTGTCGACGGCATTGCGCCGTTCGGGGCGGTTGATCGTGACCACGGTCACGGGCCCGTCGTGCTCGACCAGCAGCGTGTCGGCCCGGTACGGCGTATAGGGCTCCGGTGACGGGTCGCCCGCTGACGGCGTGGGACACATACAGGCATTCTCCCACGACACCCAGGGGTGTTCGCACATTGAGGGCGCGCTGGTTCCCAGGTGAAAGCCACTTTCCGTCAGCTCGCCGGCGGCCGGGACAAATATGACCAATCATGTCGACAATTGCCGGAGCAGCCGGTAAAGTCACTTTCCGCATCTACGGACCTTCACCCCTTCAGGAGGAACACAATGGCAGTACGACTCGGGGATACCGCCCCCGACTTCACGGCGGACACCACGGAAGGCACCATCAATTTCCACGAGTGGTTGGGTGACAGCTGGGGGGTCCTCTTCTCCCACCCCAAGGACTTCACGCCGGTCTGCACGACCGAGCTGGGGGCGTTCTCCAAGGCCAAGCCGGAATTCGACAAGCGCAACGCCAAGCTGATCGGGCTCTCGGTCGACTCGGTCGAGTCCCACAAGGGCTGGGCGGGGGACATCAAGGAGACCCAGGGCTCGGCCCTGGCCTTCCCGCTGATCGGCGACGAGGACCGCAAGGTGGCGGACCTCTACGACATGATCCACCCCAACGCCGACAACACCCTCACGGTGCGGTCGGTCTTCATCATCGGCCCGGACAAGAAGATCAAGCTGACGCTGACCTACCCCGCGTCGACGGGGCGGAACGTGGACGAGATCATCCGCGTGCTCGACTCGCTGCAGCTGACGGCCGACTACTCGGTGGCGACGCCGGTCAACTGGACCGACGGTGACGACGTGATCATCGTCCCGGCGCTCAGCGACGACGACGCCAAGGGCCGCTTCCCGAAGGGCTGGAAGGCCCTGAAGCCCTACCTGCGGGTGACCCCTCAGCCCAACCGCTGAGGAGACCCGCTCGCCCGACAGCCTCGGGCGCGATGGTGGCACGTGCCGGCCCTGGTGGCCGGCACGTCCGCGTCCGGGCCGAGGTCGGGCCGAAGGTCGGGCCGACGGCGTTCGTCTGTCACAGCGTGCGGACAATATGACGAGCCGCGCCATGTCGGGCGTCAGGCAGAGCGAGGAGTGACGTTGATGGCTGAACCGGAGATGGCTGAACCGGAGATGGCTGAACCGGAATGCTTCCAACTGGCGGACCGGGCCCTGGCCCGTGTGGTGGCGCAGATCACGCACGAGCAATGGGACATGATCTTGCCGAGCAGCTTCGCCACGCGGAGCCGGCCGGAGCCCCCCTCGCTCCGCACCCTGGTGAACTACCACGCGTACGACGATGCCTGGGTGCCCGACATGCTGGCGGGACTCACCATGGAAGCAGCGGGGTCGGAGAAGTTCGACGGGGACCTCCTCGGGGATGATCCCGTGGCCAGCTTTGGGGCCATCGTCGAAAAGGCCTGCGCGGCAGCGGCCGCCGTGACGGATCTCGACGCCGTGGCGCACCTCTCGTTCGGCGACTACTCCGTGCGGGAGTACTTCTGGCAGATCAACCAATTCCGAGCCCTGCGGGCACACGACATCGCGCGGGAGATCGGGGTCGCGGCCGGTCTCGAGGACGAGCTCGTGCAAGGGGTCTGGGACGAGGTGAGCCCGCATGCCGAGGAGTGGCGCGCCATCGGGGTCTATCCGGCGGCCGTGGCGGTACCAGAGGACGCGCCCCTGCTCCAACGTCTCCTCGGCCTCACCGGTCGCCAGCCCGACCCGGCCTGAGCCGATTGGACGCTCAGTCCGAGGGGGAGACCAGCTCGTCGCGCAGCTCGCGCTTGAGCGCCTTCCCTTGGGGGTTGCGTGGGAGCGGCTCGGCCCGGAACCAGATATGGGTCGGCACCATGAAGCCGGCCAGCCTGGCCTTCACATGGAGCTGGAGTTCGTCGGCGGTCACCTTGGCGCCCGGGCGGAGGACGACCACCGCTCCCACCTCCTCACCGAGTGTGGGGTGTGGCACGCCGATCACCGCACAATCGGCGACGGCCGGGTGCTCGAAGAGCGCGGCCTCGACCTGCACCGAGTACACGTTCTCGCCGCCCCGGATGATCATGTCCTTCGCCCGGTCGACGATGTAGATGAAGTTGTCCTCGTCGAGCCGGGCGACATCGCCGGTGTGCAGCCATCCCCGGGTGAAGGTCTTGGCCGTCTCTTCGGGCCGGTTCCAGTAGCCGCGCACGACGTTGGGGCCTTTGATCCAGAGCTCGCCGCGGACTGCGGGCCCACGGGGGAGCGTGGCATCCGGCTCGTCGCCTGAGAAGTCCTCCGGCACCACGGCCACGTCGCAGACCGGCACGGGCGGGCCGACGCTCTCGGGCCGGGCCACGTAGTCGCCCCCCGAGTTCATGGAGGTGACCGACGACGTCTCCGTCAGGCCGTAGCCGTTCGAGGGCTGCCCGATGGGCCACGCCGCACGGATCCGGCGCACCAGGTCGGGAGGCGCTGGCGCTCCGCCGTAGGAGACGCCGCGGATGGAGGAGGTGTCGAACTTGGAGAAGTTGGGCGAGTCGAGCACCTGCATGACCATGGCCGGCACGCCGCCGAAGGTGCCGATCTTCTCCCGCTCGATGAGCTCGAGGGCGCGGTCGGGCTCGAAGTGGTGCATCATCACGAGCTTCCCGCCGGCCGCCAGGTTGGACACCATCACTGAATGACAGCCGGTGGCATGGAACAGCGGGACGGAGAGGAGGAAAGCGGCCTGCGACTTTTCCCCGGGAGCTTCGAGGGTCGGGCTGCCGAAGCGGGTGGCGCCCCGGGTGTTGATGAAGAAGAGGCTCATCAGGTTGGTGCACATGTTGCGGTGGGTGCCGACGGCACCCTTGGGGCGACCGGTCGTGCCCGACGTGTAGAAGATGGTGGCGTCGTCCTCCGGGTCGATGGTGAGGTCGGGCGGCGAGGCGTCTTCGTCCACGGGGCCCACCGCCAGCGGGAAGGGCCATTCGGGCACGCCGCCGGCCGGTTCGGAGACGCCCGGCGGCTCGGCGGGCTCGGTGCGGTGCTCATCGGCCACGATCACCGCACCGAGGAACGGCAGGTCGCCGAGAACGGGACGGATCCGCTCGGCCCGCTCCGTGTCGACGAAGACCACCTTCGAGCTCGAGTCGTCGAGGCCGTAGCGCAACTCCTCGCCGCTCCACCACGCGTTGAGCGGGACCACAATGGCGCCGGCCAGCGTGGCCGCCCAGAACGCCATGACCCACTCCGGCAGGTTGCGCATGATGATGGCGACGCGGTCGCCTTGCTCAATCCCGAACTCGGAGCGCAGCCGGTGCGCCAGGGTGCAGGCGATGCGGTAGTGCTCGGCGAAGGTCGTCCGCTCGTCCTCGTAGACGAGGAAGACCGCATCGCCGTGACCGAGCGACATGTCCATGATGGCGCGGAGCGAGGGAGGGGCGTTCTTCCAGGTGCGGGTCGGCACGCCGCGAATGTCGAGCTCCTGCATCTCGAAGAGCTGCCCGGCGGCGGTGAGGGCCTCGTTGGCCTCCGCGATCGACATCGATGGCGCGTCCTTGCCGGTCGTGCTCACGTGGACTCCTTTTCGCTCGTGGCGGCGCTGTCGAAGATCGCTCCGCGGTAGTAGGCCAGCTCCGCCACGGACTCGCGGATGTCCTGCAGCGCTCGGTGACCGCCCTTCTTCTCGGGTGCGGCCTTGGAGATGTCGGGGAGCCAGCGCCGGCAGAGCTCTTTGATGGTGGAGACGTCGACGGAGCGGTAGTGGAGGAAGTCCTCGATCTCGGGGAGCTGTGTGGCCAGGAACCGCCGGTCGGTCCCGATGGAGTTCCCCGCCAGGGGGACCGTGCGGGCCTCGGGGATGTGTGACTTCAGGAAGGCCAGCGTCTGGGCCCCGGCGTCGGCAAGGCTCAGCGTCGAAGCCTCAATGGCCGCAAGGAGCCCGGAACGGGTGTGCATGGTCCGCACGAACTCGTCCATGTGGGCGAGCTGTTCCGGCGTGGCGTGGACGACCAGGTCAGGGCCCTCCTCCACCAGTTGCAGGTTGTCGTCGGTGATCAGGCAGGCGATCTCGACGATCGTGTGGCGCGCCGGATCGAGCCCTGTCATCTCGAGATCGATCCAGGCCAGCATGCGCGGGCATGCTACCGGTCGGCTCCGACGGGGGATGGAGGGACCGGGTCCCTTGTAATGTCCGGCGATGCTCCGCGTGGCCCTGCAGCAGCTGGACGGCGATCTGCCCGTGCCCGGGTACGCCCGGGAGGGCGACGCCGGCGCGGACCTGCTCGCTCGATCTGCTGTCGTGCTGCCGTGCCGGGGAGGGCGCGCCGTGGTCCCGACCGGCGTGGCGGTGGCCATCCCGGCCGGGTATGCCGGGCTGGTGGTCCCCCGGAGCGGTCTGGCCGCCCGCCATGGCCTCACCTGCCTGAACACGCCCGGGTTGATCGACTCGGGTTACCGGGGCGAGCTCCAGGTCGTCCTGGTCAACCACGATCCCGAGCACGATTACACCGTCAGCCGGGGCGATCGGATCGCCCAATTGGTCCTGATCCGGGTGGAGCAGGCGGCCTTCGACCTCGTCGGGGACGGGGGCTTGGAGGAGTCGGAGCGGGGAACCGGCGGCTTCGGGCATACCGGCACATGACGGACGACCGGGGAGACGCTAAGAAGGGCAGGGTCATGGAGTCACTTGTCGGGATGGACGCCGCCTTCCTCGCGCTCGAGACGCCGACCACGCCGATGCACGTCGGTGTGGCGCTCGTGCTGGACCCGCCCGAAGGCACCCGGTCGCTCTTCTCGCCGTCCACCCGCTATGCGCAGGTCCGCCGGGTCATTCAGCAGCGGCTCCACCTGATCCCCCCGATGCGGCAGCGGGCCGTCCGGGTTCCCCTCGGACTGCATCATCCCGTTTGGATCGACGATCCGGACTTCGAGCTCGACGACCATCTCAGCCGGGCGAGCCTGCCCTCTCCGGGCGGCCAGGCCGAGCTCGATGCGTTCGTCGCTGGCGTGATGAGCCGCCAACTCGACCCCGATCGCCCATTGTGGGAGATGCACGTGGTCGAGGGACTCGAAGGAGAGCGCACGGCGCTCGTGGCCAAGGTGCACCACGCCATCCTCGACGGGGTGAGCGGCGCATCGGTGCTGGCGGCTTTCCTCGATCTGACGCCGCGTACCCGCATTGTGGAGCTGCCGCCAGAGTGGAACCCGCCGCCCTTACCTTCCAACACGCAGATGCTGCTCCATGCAGCCTCGTCGCTCAGGCGGCAGCCGGGCTCGGCGTTGACCACCCTGCAGGCAGGTGTGGAAGCCGTGGCCGACCTCGGCATGCACAACCGCGAGTTGGCGGGCCGTGGGGAACAATCGCCGCCCGGCTTCTTTGCCGCGCCGCGCACGTCGTTCAACGGCACTGTCTCGAACCGGAAGCGCTTTGCCGGTCTCTCCGTCCCGTTGGAGGACGTGAAGCTGGTCGGCCAGGTCTTCGAAGCGACCGTCAACGACGTGATCATGGCCTGCGTCTCGGGTGCCCTGTCCCGGCTGCTGGACGATCGGGGGGAGCGCGCCGAGGGCTCGCTCGTCGCCATGGTGCCGGTCTCGACGCGGGCGGAGGGGGAGACGGAGGAACTGGGGAACCAGCTGTCCGGGATGCTGGTCTCACTGGCCAGCGACATCGAGGACCCGGTGGCCCGGCTCGATGCCATCTCCGAATCGTCCCGGGTGGCCAAGGAGCAGGAGAAGCTGCACGGGGGACGCTTCGTCGGTGACCTCGCGCAGATCGCCCTGCCGGCACTGGCCTCCCGGGTGGCGCGCGCCGTGGCCGGCGCCCGGCTCTTCGACAAGGTGCGGCCTCCGTTCAATGTCACCATTTCGAGCGTCCGGGTGCCGGACGTCCCCCTCTTCCTGGCGGGGAGCCGTGTCGCCAGCACCTACCCGGTGGGGCCCATGGCCGAGGGCATCGGCATCAACGTGACCGCCTTCTCGTATCTCGGCCAGGTCTACTTCGGACTGTTGTCCTGCCGCCGGCTCCTCCCCGAGCTCGACGAGCTGGCCGTCCATGTCGACGATGCACTCGGTGAGCTGGTGGCGTGCGCCCTCGACGCCCGAGGGGCAACCGCCTGAACCTTCGGATCCTCACCGGAGGGTCCAGGGGGTTCCAGAGGGGGGCGGTGCGGACCGCTTGGCGATCGGCCCACACCGCCCGTTCCTCTGTGGTGGGAGTCGGACCTCTGTCGGAGGAGCTCAGCGCTAGGAGGTGGAGGTCGCTCCGCTCTCCGAGCCCGACGCCGTCGGGGGGCCGGAACCGGACGGCGGATTGCCTGATCCCGATCCGCTCCCCATGTTCGGGCAGTTCTTCGTCGAGTCGGATCCTGAGCTGGAGCTCGAACCGGAGTTCGAACTGGAACCTGATCCCGAGCTGGTCGACGAGTTCGAGGAACCCGATCCGGTGTTGCCTGAGCCAGTGGTGCCCGAGCCGGTGCCGCCCGTGGTCGAACTCGACGACGGTGTGGTGCTGGACGTGGTCGCCGCATTGGCGACCAGTGCGCCACCAGCGAGGAGTCCCGATGTCAGGGCCCCGACGGCCAGTGCGTGACGAAGGCGGATCTGCATGGTGTGTGCCTTTCTGCTGGGTGAAGCGCCGGCTCGTTCGAACCGGTACACACACGCTGCGCTCTGAAACTGTGCGCAGCCGCAGGGCACGGTAGGCGGGTGCATCGAGTTACCTGACGAAAGGATGAAACCTCACAGGTGTCGTGCGGCTCCCAGGCTCAGCGCTCTGTGCATACCTGCTTTGCAGGCAGTGACACTCGCGAGCGGGAACCTCTTCGCGCCAATCGGGCGCGGTCCCGGCGTCAGGCGATGGCCTGCTCCCGGTAGTGACGCCGCCAAATCAGTTTGTACACGCGGGACCAGCGCGGAATGGATCGCAGGATGGGAATGAACGGGAGGAAGACCAAGGCGAGGGAGAGCACCATCATGATCCCCCACACCTCGAGATCTCCGTTGGACGACGAATTCATCGGTGGCACCTGGTACCACATGGTGTAGAGCCACAGCCATGCCTGACCGGGGAAGTTCCCGGTCTCGTTCATCATGCCCCACTGATCTCCCTGCAGGTGCTGGCTGCCAGCGCGATCTTCCAGATAGGTGCCGTCAGCGAGGAAGAGGAGTGGTTTTGTGTAATCGGTGTTGTAGAACTGCCCGTTGCTCAGCAGGGTGCCGTCGAGGCCACCTGTCTGCGCCATGGTGGTGAGCGAGCCGACGATGGTGCCGACTGGGCCATAGGTGCCCGCCGGTACGTGGAGCCGGCCGTGCACATTGGTGGCATTGGCCACCGCTTTCTCGTACGCGGTCGTCCACGCGCTCTGCTGCGCCGGGGAAGCGGCCTCGTAGGCGTTGATGGCGCGCTGGGTCCCTGGCGTATTGGGCAGGGTGCGCAGCGGGTCGATCACGAAATCCTTGGCCGTGTCCACGGGCTGGTGCACGCCCACCCACTGAGCGGGCTCGAAGAAGCCGATGTGTTGCGAGGCATCGGCTGTGGCGTTGTAGGGAGGCCCGTAGGTGGCGGTACCGCTGGTCCCGTCCAGTTCGGTGACGGTGGTCTGCGCGAAGTCGACGGGATTTATCGCGGACCAGGTCTTCAAGGTGGCGGAGGGCTCGTCGGGAGATGAGAAGACCACGGCCAGGAGCGTGATGAGCACCGCCACCGCCAGGAAGGCCACGAAGGCCTCCTTGAGGATGTCGTAGGGGATAGTCGCGCCCTTCCACTCCGCGACGTCGCGATCAGGGTTGAAGCGCCGGCGGCTCCGGGTTCCCCGGCTCATGCCGACTCCTGATCCGGCGCTGCCTCCCCGGCCCCGTCACCCTCCGGTGAGAGCTCGAATGGAGGAACGATGCCGCGACGCCGCACGAGCAGGACGTGCAGTCCGGCGATGAGCGCGACCGCGATGGGTAGGAGGACGATGTGCCACATGAGCATCTGCCCGAAGTTCAAGACGTTCCAGAACGCGCCGACCCCGGTGGAGTTGATGCCGTCCTTGGCCTGGGTCGAGATCCATTGCGAATCGAAGTTCTGCTGTGAGAGGTAGCCCGTGAACGCGGCACCGACGGACGCGAGAAAGGAGACGACGCCGGTGGCCCAGGTGAGCCGACGGTTGCCCCGCCATGCCGCCATGAAGAACTTGCCCCAGAGATGGATCACCATGAAGAAGAAGAAGGCTTCGACGCTCCACAGGTGTAGCGAGTTCACAAAGTGCCCGGCGGTCGAGACGTGCCACCAGCTCGGCCCCATGACGGCGAGGATGCAGCCCGTGATGATCACCCAGGCCAGGCTGACGACGGTCAGGACTCCAAAGACGTAGATCCACGAGGCCATGTAGGCCGGTTGGCGGTCGGGGAGTAGCCGGCTGGGCGGGAAGGCCGTTTCCGCGGCACCACGCACCTTGGCCGTCCACTGGCGTGACTCGGCTGATGCGGAACCGCGAGC
The DNA here is from genome assembly GCA_963753115.1 of uncultured Acidimicrobiaceae bacterium. GTDB lineage: Bacteria > Actinomycetota > Acidimicrobiia > Acidimicrobiales > RAAP-2 > Bog-473. The sequence goes on along the minus strand of CAVWBB010000026.1, from coordinate 1,304 downwards.
ATGGCGCCTCTGCGGGGGTTTCCGTGTCGATGCTCATCGGTGGCCTCGCTTCCGACGCGGGAATGGGAGGAGGATCGCCAGCACGAAGACGGCCACCATCAAGAGGATGACGACGAAATTGGCGACGGAGATCTGAATGAAGCCCCAGTGGATGTAGCGGCCGGATCCGCCGAGGTTGATCAGCGCACCGAGGAGTACTCCGAGGAACATGCAGTCACCATACGCTGGGGGTTCGCGAAATTCTTCGGGACCTTCGTCCTATTCCCTCGGGCTGTTCGTCTCCTCCTGGGACAGTCCAGGGTCAGCGCAGGGTCAGCGCTTCGTGGCCCGCCAGCAGTAGGAGCGCATGGGGACGTCGATGACGTCAAGGTCGGCAAATGCCTCGTTGGAGTCGAGAAATCGCGTCATTGCTTCGAGATGCTCGCGGCGGGCGTTCTCCTCCATGGTGATGACCGCGCTGTACGTGGCCGAGAGCGCCACCAGATCCGAGCGTGGCATCGGCCGGGTCCATCGGAAGAGGACCGTCTCGGGCTGGAAGAACGCGCTCTCGCCTCCAAGATCGACGTTGACGAGATGCCTGCGCTTCCGGCGGTCGTCCTCGTCGGACTGCTCCTCAGGACTGAAGATGATGCCTCCGGCCCAGAGTGACCGCATCCAGTCGACAGTGCGGTCAGGTCCGGTCCACACGAGCGAGAGTCGCCCGCCCGGCCGCAGGACGCGCACCACCTCCGGAACGGCGCGCTCCTCGTCCACCCAGTGCCAGGCCGATTGGGCGATGATGAGGTCGACCGATGAGGCGGCAGCAGGAATCTCCTCTGCATGGCCGGCGAGGACTTCGATCATCGGGTTGTGGGCGGCCAGCACCGCCCGCATGCGAGCGTCGGGCTCGACGGCGATGACGTGGTGGACACGCTCAGCCAGCAATCGCGTCAGGATGCCGGTGCCAGCCCCGATCTCGAGGACGTCGGTCGCACCCCCAGGAATGAGCCAGTCGAGAGCCTCCTTCGAAGGGCCTGAGCGGAGGCGGTTGTACTCGTTTGCGACCTCGCCGAAGGACCGACTGAGGACGGCGGTCTTGTCATCCTGGCGCACACACGGCAATCTAGCCAGGCACCCGGGCTCGTCGACCGCCGGCGGACACGACGAGCAAGGCTGAGCATGACCAGGTTGAAGGCCTCGTTGGCACCCTCCCCGTAGACGGGCGTTCAGCGCGATAAAGTGATTGCCCACGCGGAAGTGGCGCAGCGGTAGCGCATCACCTTGCCAAGGTGAGGGTCGCGGGTTCGAATCCCGTCTTCCGCTCT
>CAVWBB010000025.1:0-140737 GCA_963753115.1 uncultured Acidimicrobiaceae bacterium | reverse complement strand
CGGCCTAGGACACCGCCCTTTCACGGCGGCAGCACCGGTTCGAATCCGGTTGGGGGTGCTCTTTGGGCTTGGCCCCGTTCGGTGAACCGCAGTGATGACGATGCGGCCAGCGGGATGGTTGTGTGTAGGTTTGCGAATACGGTCGGGCTCAGGGTGTTCGGGCGCTGCGGGGCCGGGCCGTGTTGGAGATGTTTCGAAGTAGTCGGCCATGCCGACGGCCAGTTGGGGGTATCACACATCGACGGCGCCGCCATGGTCGGGGCAGACAGTCGACTCGACGCTCGACGACCTGGGAACCGGCGATCTACAAACGGGGTTGGTGGCCGTGACTCATGGCCCGGTCCGCGTCATGGCGCACCATTACTTTGACCTTCTCGTCGTCCGACTGAGCGTCCTCGTCGCCACAGATCGGTTGCGCCACACGAGGCGGCTGCGGAAGCATCCCCACCCCAGGGCGACTTCACGTCGTAGGGCCTGCTGACATCACCGCCAGGTTGTCGAATCAACGGACCTGCGGCCATCAGCGGCACTGCTCCTGATACCTTCGGCGAATTGCGTATTCCACCCACCTCCGATGACCGGGTCCACGGGGACACGGCGACACAGTGGCCGCACCCACGCCGGCGCCCTGCTGCTCGCTTCCGTGATAATCGTGCTCACGACCTCTGTCGGCTTTGACGCGCCGTTGGCCGCTGCCGCCGGCTCCACACGTCCGCTCCCGGCCGGTCGCACGCCTTCGGCGATCTCCAGGATGGTCTGTTCGCGCGAAGCCCAGAAGGAGATGGCCGAGCTCTTGGAGTGAAGGCGGTCGTCTCGAAACCGACCTGGGTGAACCATGCCTATGCCTGCCGTTATCGATACCCGAACGGTTCGTTCGCCCTCACCGTGAAAGAGTTGTCGAGTTGGTCACAGACCTTGGCCCACTACGGCGCCCAGGCACGCCGACTCGGTCGGGTGAAGACCATCCGCAACCTGGGTCAGGGGTCGTACCAGACCAAGAATGGCACGGTCATCGTCCGGAAGGACTGGAAGATCCTGACGGTCGACATCTCGGGGCTACCGCCGCAGTTCGGTGATCCACCCACGAGGAGGAGCGACATAGCCGTGACGGTGGCTGATGTGATCCTGGCTTGCTGGGCCGGGGACTAAGCGGTCCGGCGAGTACTCGAACCGAGAAGGGAAGTTCTGGCTCGCCCGGTTAGAAGGTGACGGCGCCAGAGTCAACCTGCTTCGGCCAACCCACCGCGCCGACGGTCCCGGCGGGCGGAACGGTCATCACGAGGCCGAGGCACATCTCGTCGGACGAACCGTCCCCCCACGTGACATAACGCGGCGGGAGGTTCCGCAACGAGGGCAACTCCTGACGGAGCGTCGGATCGTAGGTACAGGAGACCTGGATTTTGTCCCCCGGTTTCACCGCGATCGGTGTCGCCAGGTCGTAGGCCTTCTGATAATGGAAGTTGTAGTTGGGAACGTTCAGGATCGTCCTCTGGTCCGGGGTGCCGGGATTGAGGGTGATCCGCATACTCTGGCCGAGCAGGTGCATGTGCGCCCCGACGCGGACGACGGTCCCCGCCTGGTTGACGGGCCAACTGCACGACGTGGTGTCGCCCGCCGGTGGGTTCTGGCTATTCCGCCCGCAGACCGCCTCAATCGTGTTCACGAAACCGACTGCGCCCTGTCCGAATCGCTGGCCCAGGTCAGCGAGCGAGGCGGTGCGGTTGCACATCGGACCGGTCACGCCCGTGGGGCATGGGATATCTGGTGGCGCCGGCATGAGGGCAAGGCTCAGGGGCCGCAAAGGCGTCGATGACGGCACGGTGTGGAGAACCAGCTTGGCGCGGACCGGCCTGTCGCCGAGCAGCAGGTTGTAGTGGATCTGCATGACGACGAGGCTGCCCTTCGGCAGGGGCTGCCCGACGCCGGCGGGCAGCACATCCTCGCCGTGCCCAGGTGCCCACGCCGACAACCATGGGGTCTCCCCGAGGTGTGCGAGGTCGGCTCCCGGCAACGCTGTCTCGCCGAAGCACGTCCACCCCTTCCCCCCGACGTCGTTCGCCTCCGCCTGGGCCGCGAGCGCCGGTGGCACGAGGAACAGGATCGCGTGATGGACCTCGTCGCTGTTGGGGTAGAACTGGCTCGACACGATGAACGAGTTCTGCGTCACGTGAGGATTGACGAGGGTGCAGTGGTAGTCGTCCGTCCCGCCGTTCGGCGGATGTGGCGTGTACGCGCCCGGTGCCTGCAGTGAGATCGTCGTCTGCGGCGGCAGCGACTGGCCCCCCGCCGGCACGGCCCCGAAGAAGACCGACCCGGCGAGCACGGCCAACGCAGCCACACGAACCAGGATCCCGCCCCTCACGACGGGGACTGTATCTGGTCTGCTACCCGCGTACCGTGCGAGCGACACTGAAGGTTTCGGTGTGATGGTGCAGCGTCGACGTCACCGAGAAATGCCAGGTCCCCGGGGTGGTCACCACAATGTCCACGTAGTGGCCCGGACTCAGCGTGAACTGTCGGAGCCGCTGGCGAGGGACGCCCGGCCCTGACGCGGTGACGATCGGGGTCGCCGAGGGCTCCGAAGGCAGGACCACGTGGAACTGGCTGGGGCCGGCCGACCCCGGGGACAGGTACACCTGTGCCGCGCCGCCCGTCGGCAGGTTGACACTCGTGATGTCCGGCAGAGTGGGCAAGAGGCTCTGACCCCTGGCCGGTGAGATCAGCTGCGCGCCGACGGTGATGGTCGCGAACAAGGCGATGGGGAGAGCGACGGCGGCGGCGAGGCCCCGGCGCCCGCGGACGAGCTGCGGCGGGCGCACCGAGGCCACGCCCTGGCGGCCCACGCGTGTCAGCCGCAGGCTGTTGGCGACGACCAGGAGGCTGGAAAGTCCCATGGCTACTGCCGCCACCAACGGATCGAGCAGACCAGCCGCCGCCAACGGCAAGGCCGACACGTTGTAGCCCATCGCCCAGCCGAAGTTCTGCAGGATCACCGAGTACGTGGCGGAGGCCACGCCGATCGCGGCCGGCACACCCAGAAGGTCGTTTCCGATCAACGCGACGTCACTCGTGGTCAGCGCGGCCTCAGAACCACTCCCGATCGCACACCCCACATCGGCGGCGGCGAGTGCCGGTGCGTCGTTGACGCCGTCACCGACCATGACGACCCCGCGGGAATTGCCGCGCAGGTTGCGCAGGGCCGCGAGCTTCTCTTCAGGATCGAGGCCGCCGCGGGCCGTATCGATCGACAGCGCCGCGGACACCGCGGTCACCGCTGCGTCGCTGTCTCCACTCAGAATGGCGGTGCGCATCCCGAAGTCGTGCAGCCGGCGGACGGCTGCGCCGGCTTCCGAACGAAGAGGGGTGGAGATGGCAAGGACACCAACCACCTCATCGTCCACCGCGACGGCCACCACCGTCTCGCCTCGCGCGCGGTACTCGCTCACCACCGGCTCCAACTCGTCCGGCAGGGGGTCCACCTGGGCCCGCACGACCCGGACAACCCGGCCGTCGACCAGGCCGGTGACCCCGAGGCCGGGGAGCATTTCGACCTGTTCGGCGCGCTGCCGGGGTTGGTGGGCCGTCCGGATAGCGCCCGCGATGGGGTGCTCGATGTCTGCTTCGACAGCAGAGGCCGCACCAAGCACATCCTCGGTGGAGTGTCCCGGGAGCGTCGACACCGCGACGACCGCGGCGGTCCCCATTGTGAGCGTTCCCGTCTTGTCGAACGCGACGACCTCGACCGAGGCCAGCCGCTCCAGCGCGTCGGCGTTCCGGATGAGGATGCCCAGCGCGGATGCGCGGCCGCACCCGACCATCATCGCCACGGGAGCCGCCAATCCCATGGCGCAAGGGCACGCGACCAGCAGAACCGCAATGGCGCTGAGCGTCGCCGTCCCCAGATCGGAGGCAATGGCCCACCATCCGACGAACGTCAGTGCCGCAAGGAGAAGGACGGCGGGCACGAAGACGGCACTCACGCGGTCGGCCAGCCGCTCGATCGGTGCCTTCTGGCTCAGTGCATCGTCGACCACACGTTGGAGCCGAGCCAGCACTGACTCCCCGGCGGCCGCCCGCACCTGGACCACCAGAATGCCGGAACCATTGCGCGTGCCTCCGGTGACGCGTGCCCCTGGGCCGCGATCGACTGGCAGGGGCTCGCCGGTCAGCATGGACTCGTCGACGGCCGACCAGCCCTCTACGACCTCGCCGTCGAGGGGGATGGTCTCTCCGGGCAGCACGCGCACCCGGGCGCCAACGGGGACCGCCTCGGGCGCGACCACCCGGTCGAAGATGACCCCTTCGACGGCCGGCGTGATGAGTCGCGCCGTCGGGGGACGCAGCGAGAGGAGCGAGTGCAACGCCCGCGCCGCGCGGACACGGGCGCGGGCCTCGACGGCGCGCCCGGTGGCCAGGACAGCGATGATCAGCGGCGCCATGGCGCCGTGGAGCCGCGCCGCGAAGGCCCCATTGCCGCCCAGGTGGAGGTGGCGGCCTCCCAACGCCACCGCCTCGACGGCGCTGACCGCCAGCGCAGCGAGCGTGCCCAACGTGATCAGTGTGTCCATGCTCGTCGCTCCGTGACGGAGCAGGCGTGCGGCGGTGCGGAGAAAGGGCCAACCGCCGATGATCTCGACGAGGCACGCCAGGAGGAACACGATCCAGCCGCTCGTCGCCGACTCGGGCGCAAGGAGGGCGATCAGCAGCGCGGTGAGTGCCAGCGGCCATGATGCGCCGGCACGCCACCACCAGCCGTCCCGGTCAACCGACTCGTCGGTCCCCGACGGCACATCTGGGGCGGGACTGGCGGAGTACCCGGTCGCGTCGACCACGGCGCACAGCTCCCTGGTCGACGTCGTGGCGGGATCGAAAGTGACGTAGGCCCGTTCGGTCGCCAGATTCACTGCAGCGCTCGCCACCGACGGATTCGATCGGAGCGAGCGCTGGACGCGCTGGGCGCAGGACGCGCAGTGCATGCCCCCGATCAGTAGTTCGGACGTCGCCAATTTCTCCGCGTCTCCGACCAGGCGATCAGCAGTCGGGAGCGCCGTGGTCACGGCGTGGGCGGCGGGTCCCCGTGATCGACCCGTGATGATCCGTAGCCGAGCTCGGCGATCGTCGACTGGAGCACGCCGATATTGGTCACGTCGTCGTCGAACATCAGCTGGGCGCGCGCGCCCCGAGATCCACCTGAACCGTGAGGAGCCCCGGCTGGTCGGCGAGGACCTCCTCGATGAGTGCAGCGCAGGACTCGCAGTGCATTCCGGTCACATCGAGTTCGACGGTCGTCATGGTCGCTTCTTTACAACCGTACCGGCCGGATCGATCACGAACCACTTGCCCCCGAGGTTGTTGATGTCTTGCCCCGTCGACTCCTTCGGGCCCGAATCGATCACCCAGAGATAGAGCGGCCACTTGTTGTAGGTGACCTGCACGGTTCCGTCCTTGCGCTTCGCCATGCCCAACAGCCTGGCCTTGATGCCAGGACCGGATGGCACCTTTGTCACTCCACTGGGAAGGAGCAGCGGTGGCCAAGCCGTCGCGCATTGTCCATAGCATTTCGAGCTGCCGGACTGCTTGTCCGGGGCGAAGACGTAGAGGGTGAAGCCCTGGCCGTCGAGCAACACCGTTCCCAGCCCGCGCACCTTCCCCGCATTGACCTCGTACACCGGAGCAGGCGCTGACGAGATCGTTCGTGTGGCCGCCAGCGTCGCCGGCGAGGACCCATTGTCTGTCTGGCCGTGCGGCGTCGCGGAGAACGCGGCGGTGCTCGTCATGGCCGAGCCGCCGACCGCAACGGACACGGTCGCAGCCAAACAAGTGATGAGCATTGAGCATCGCTGCAGTTGCAATCCGTCTCCGTTCCCTGACTCTCATCATGGCCCCGCCACGAGCTGCGCGGCGGTCGCCAAGGTAGCAGTCAGGATATTGCCGACCGCGCGTGAGGACTCAGATGATGAGAACCAAGAGGACACCCATGGCCACCGCCATCAGCACGTGGGAGGTGTCGAGCAGGGCAGGCCTCGCAATTGCCGCGCGAATGCCGCCCGGATCACCAATATCCCTCCCAGCTTCGGGTTCGATGCCGGTCCCGGGACCGGGCGGCCCTGTCCCCCTGCAGTGCGTACCGAAATAGGTGGCACCGCGGTTTGGAGATGCGATGGTGAAGATCGCCGAGCCGAAGAGAAGCAAGGCCGTCGCGAAGGCCAGCCCCGGGTCGAGCCGGGCCGCTCCGGTCGCCGTGCTCATGCCCATCGACATGGACATGGAGCCGGGGAGCGAGCCGCCGGCGGGGAACCAGTACATGAGGAGCATCGCAAAGCTCATGACCGCGTGGATGGCCGTATGCGGGACGTGAAGACCCCAGACCTGCACTGACTGGATCGAGCGCACGACGAACCAGGCCAGGAGGGCAACAAAGATCACTTCCCAGAGCACGCTCGGGCCGGAAGCCCATGCGGGGACGAACATGCCCGCCATTGATACACCCATAGCCACGTGAGAGATCTCGACGTCCCGGCCCCCGGAGCGGCGGTCGAAGATTGACGTGAGTAGCAACACCAGACCGTAGGCGGCGGTCACCAGCATGAGGACGCCCAACAGGTAGTACAGGCCGACCGGGTTGCCGACCATCAGGTCTCGAGCTCGCCTGCCGTATCGGCACCAGAGTCGGCCCCCGATTCGAACGCGGGGGGCAGGGGCCAGTACGCCACAATGAAGAGGAGCACCAGCAGCCCGGAGTTCGGGTCTGTCGCACCACCAGCGAGCACCCCTCCCATGTTCTGGATTGCGACCCAGATGAGGGTAAAGACGATGAACGCGACGGCCAGGATCACCTGCGTCAGCGCGGGTTGGAAGTAGACGCACGCTGCAACGACCATGCAGAAAAGTGCGAAGAGAACCGCTACCGTCGTCCCGTCGTGCAGCAGGATGGCCTGCGACCAGCGATCGAGACCAACAAGCCATCCCGGCTCGCCTGCTCGTGTCTCCTCCACTACGTCGCGCAAGGCAAGCGGTGAACGGCCGTGACCGACCACCGTGAGTACTGCCACCAGGGTCCATACGGACGCCCAGAGGATGCGGGCAGCGGGCACCCCTATCGATCTGGCGGCAACGAAGCGGCTGGGGGGCGCCGCGGCGGTCGCCGGCCAGAGGACCACGGCAAGCAGTGCGTAGTACAAGACAGCACCCGGTCCGCCGCCGAATGGACTCGCCCCGCCGGTGAACAGGCCGCCCAGACCCTCTCCCAACCACCACACCAGCAGTGACCACACCACCGAGAGAGCCAGTGCGGCACGGCACGTGGGACGCCACGCAATGCCGAACGCAATCAGGAATTGGACGGCGCTGAAGGTCCCATTTGTCAGGACGGGTTGGTGGGCGCTCAACGAAGCGCTCCAGGTGATCGTGTGCGCAATCCACGAGGGGTTACCCACCGCGGCAGCGCGTAACCTCCCGCTGAATCCGTTGGGCCCCGCGGTGAACATGACTGATTGCAGTTGCAGCGCGGCGTCCATGAGCCACACGGTGGCGAGGAGTAAGCGAAGGGTCTGCTGCAGATCCCGATCGCGGCGGGCGGGTGCGGACTCGTGGATGCGCTTCGCCTCTGCCCGGGACTCGACCCGGTCGGCGATCGTCATCCGCCCACCTCACGTCTCGTCAGCTCGGTCCCTACCCTGCGGACGGTCACGTCGTTGCGCACGCCACGCACTACCTCGTACTACGAATGGACACGCGGCTGCAAGCGCCGTTTCTCCCCTCGAGTCCGAATTTGCCGCAACGTTCGGGAAGGCCAGACATGACCACGGCGGGCGTCGCTCTGTCGAGGATGAACCGCTTCGAGCCAGAACGTCGTCTGGAGGGAGTCTGCTGGACAGCCTTCTCCGGTCTGACGAGGCAGATGTCCACCTGGCCTGAGCGAACCGATCCTGGGTCTCCGTGCCTCACCGGTGGATCGGCACGGCGGGCCCGACCATCTCACACTTCCATCGCGCGATTCGACACCTAAGCCAATGGGCTCCACAGCGGCCCGCGGCCGGCGGTTCACGACGAGGAGGGGCACGCTCCGGCCGTGACGGAGACGTAGACCCGCTTCGGGTGGCCCACGGCCTGCACGGTGAGATGGCTGGCTCCCGGCTTCGAGGTGATCCTTCCGTTCTTCGTCGCCGCGATGAACACGGTCCTCTCGACGTTCGCAGCCCGTGTCGGTGCGTACACCATGCTGAACGCCCCCGTGAAGGGGTTGAAGATCGTCGAGTTGGGTCGCCTGCGACTGCCTGCGGATGGTCGCGGGTGTTGGATCCGCTCCCTGAGCATGGATTGAAGAATCGGACGAATTCGGGATCACACAGACCATTCGTCAAGGCTGTGACCTGGCTCGCTTCCAAGTTTGGTGAGTTCGATAACGTCCTGTTGGGGGTGATCTTCGGGCTGGGCGCTACGTTGAGTCGGCTCCACCACCTTCGGTCAATGAGTCGAGGTCACATGGCCCTGGTCAACAACGCGGTGTACGTCGACGGGCGACGGACGGCCGACCCGCGGACGCTCGACGAGACCTACGAGGCGTTGCGTGAGCGGCACGGCATGGCCTGGATCGGGCTCTACCGGCCCGATCTCGAGGAGATCCGGTCCGTTGCGCACGAATTCCAATTGCACGAGCTGGCCGTCGAGGACGCGGTCGCAGCGCACCAGCGCCCGAAACTGGAGCGCTACGGCACGACGCTCTTCACCGTCCTGCGGCCGGCGCGCTATCGTCGATGCGACGGAGGAGGTCGAGTTCGGCGAGCTCCACATCTTCACCGGGCCCGACTTCGTCGTCACCATCCGCCACGCGGAGACGCCTGATCTCAGCAAGGTGCGCAAGAGGCTGGAGGAGACGCCGGACCTGCTCCGCCTCGGCCCAGAGGCGGTGCTCTACGCCATCGTCGATCAGGTCGTCGACGAGTACGGCCCGGTCGTGTCAGGTCTCGAGAACGACATCGACGAGATTGAGGACCAGCTCTTCAAGGGCGGGGACAGGGCGCTGGCGCGGCGGATCTACGAGCTCTCCCGGGAGGTGATCGAGTTCCAGCGAGCGACACAGCCGCTCCTCGGCATGCTGCGGGCGCTCGAAGGGGGCTTCGAGAAGTACGAGGTGGAGCTCGAGCTGCGCAGGAACCTCCGCGACGTCAGCGACCACGTCATCCGGATCGTCGAGCGCGCCGACTCCTTCCGGGTCCTCCTCCAGAACGCGCTCACCGTCCACAGCACGCTCGTCGGGCAGCAACAGAACGACGAGATGCGCAGCCTGACCGAGACGAGCGTCGCCCAGAACGAGGAGGTCAAGAAGATCTCCGCCTGGGCCGCCATCGGCTTCGCGCCGACCATTGTCGGGACCATCTACGGCATGAACTTCGACCACATTCCCGAGCTCCACTGGTACTACGGCTACCCCATGGCGCTGGGCCTGATGGTGGCGAGCTCGACGGCCCTCTACGTCCTCTTCAAGCGGCGCAAGTGGCTCTAGCCTCGGTCAGACTGGGACCCTGAGGCTGAGAGGGCTGAGGCTGACGGGAGAGGGGGCGCACGACGATGCGCTTCAACCACATGGAGTTGACGTTCCCGGTCGGGAGCCTGACCACGGCGCTGCGTGAGGAGATCGACGCCTTCTACGGCTCCGTCTTCGGATGGAAGGGACTCGACACCGACGTGGTCGGGCAGTCCTGCCACCTGCTGATGCCCGACCCCGATCAGTTCATCCTGCTGGCCGAGAGCGAGCGGCCGATGAGCTCGCCCGGCTTCGACCACCTCGGACTGCTCCAGGACACCCGGCAAGAGGTCGACGACGTGCTCGAGGCCTGCGAGCGCTACGCCGAGAAGGACGACCGGGTGTCCATCAAGCGCTACGAGGACCTCGTCTACCCGGGCCTCACGATCCACGCCTTCTACGTCAAGTACCTGCTGCCGATCTACTTCGACGTGCAGAGCATGGAGCGCTCGTAGGCGCCAGGGTCACGACGACGGGCAGGCTCCGGCCGTCACCGTGATGTACACCTGAGTCGGCTTCCCGACGGTCTGCACGGTGAGATGCGTCGCCCCGGGCTTGGAGGTGATGCGGCCGTTCTTGACGGCCGAGCACCATCCGTCGGGGTAGTGCTGCGACGCCGCGATGTCGACGGTCGTCACCCCGTGCGCGGCCTCGGTGGGTGCGTACACCATGTTGAAGCCACCGGTGAACGGGTTGAAGATGACCGAGTTCGGGTCGCCGGCCACCGCCTGCGGATAGGCGCGCGAGAGCACCCCCACGATCGGCGAGTACGACCCGTCGGGCTCGACCAGACCCTCGGCCGACGAGCCCGTGGGGTCGTCGTAGAACTTCCACGCCCAATAGATCCAGCTCAGCTGGCTCAGACCGGCGTACTCCACGTCGAAGCCGGCGAGCGGAATGCTCGTCGTCGCGCCGAATTCGCTCATGAAGATGGCCGGCCCGCTCGGCTGGTTGGCCGAGCTCATGCCGAGCCTGGTGATGTCCTGCTCCGAGGCCGACGTCTCCTCCGACTGCAGGCACTTGAGGAGATCGGTCGGGTTCCCCGTGAGCGGGCTGCGGTCGCCGCAGTAGGTGTGGAAGTTGAACACGATGCGCTTGAACGGCATCGGGCCGAGCTGAGAGGGGACGTTCCCGCCGGTCACCCAGTAGATGTCCGGCTCCACGAAGGTCAGGTGATGGCGGTCGACGGACTGGATGGTCGGGATGACGCCGTTGGCGGGCGTTCCGGTCGGGCAGTTCGAGCGCGCCCGCGCCGTTGGCCAGGAAGCCGGTATGGGCCTTGCCGGTGTAGAAGCACTCCAGCTGCCCGGTGAACGTGGACTCCGCCGCGGTCTGCGTCTCGGTCGAGAAGGGTTCGTTGTACGGGTCATAGCCGACGACCCAGGGATCGTTCTTGAACCGCTGTGCCACCGTCTTCCACACGAGGTCGAAGTTGCCCTGGAGGTTCCCCACCACGTCGTTGGCCCAGAAGTGTGCGACCGCCGTCTGCAGCGTCGGGTTCGAGTAGTTGTTCGACCACCGACCACCCTTGGGCACAATCGGGACGTTGTCGGTGCAGACGGCCCAATCCGGGGCGCCCTCGCCCCGGAAGTTCGTGTTGTACACGTCCTGATGCATGTCGAGCAGGGTGTAGATCCCGTATCGGGCGAGCAGGTTGACCGTGGCCTGCACGTGGTTCAGATAGGCCTCGGCCACCGCCTTGTTCCATTCGTGCGCATTGCCGGGTGCTCCCGGCGTGCAGACCTGCGGCTGGTTCGGGCCGCCTGAACCCGGCTCGAGCGCCTGCCACTCAATGCCGAGGCGCACGACGTTGAACCCGAGCCGCTGCATGTTGGCGGCGTCCGTGGCGCTGAAGTTCCAGGGCGTCCCCGGGTCGGGGTACGCGATGTAGGGCGCGTGCTTGTAGACGACGTTGACGCCGTGCAGCAGGACGACGCGCCCGTTGGCGTCGTAGAGGTACGGCCCACCCGGTGAGCTCAGGTAGCTGGGAACGTTCGGGCCGTTGCCCGGAGTGGAGGCCGCGCTGCTGAATTGGTACTGCACGCCCTTCCCGTGCAGTCGCACCACGTGTGGCGACAGGGCATTGATGTTGGGTTGGTTGACCACGTGCCTGGGCGCCGTCGTCGTGGTGGTCGTCGCTCCGACCGGCGCCGGGACCGGGGGCGTGGTGGTCGGCGGCGCCGTGGCCGAGGTCGTCGTCGACGGCGCCGTCGTCGTCGTGGCGGGCGGCCTGGTGGTCGTGGTGGTCGCTCGTGGTGGTCGACGGCCCCGGTGCAACGGTCGTCGTCGTGGCCGCGCCCGCCTCGGCGACGACAGTGAGGAGCGGCGCGGCGGCGATGGCGGCGGTCGCCGCCAGGGCAACCTTCCTTCGATAGGTGAGCCTGAGCCCCATCGGCACCTCTCTCAATCGTCCCGCCGAGCCGACGACTGTACCCACGAATGCGTCAAATGTTGGGGACGGAGGACCGGATCACCCGATCACGGCTGGGACACGCCTGAGCCGCCTAGATCAGGCGTCCCCGCCGCTTCCCCCGAACGAACAGATCGGCCGAGGCCTGCAGATCACTCTGCATCTGGCTCTGGTTCTCGAGCAGTTCGTCGGCCCACAACATCTGCAGTGTCGTCTGGACGCGGTCGGCGCGCTGCTTGTCCCTGACGTCCTCGAAGGCCCTGCGGAGCACGTCGTGGAGGACCTCACCGTGCGGGGGCGGCTCGTCGAGCACGGCGCGACGGTCGGCGAGCAGTTCCGCGAACTCTTCGTACCAGCGGTGGCTGGTGGCGTACGAGTCACGCAGGACCGCTTCGGCGACGGCGACGGATTCGAGCTCGGGCTGACCCGCCGCCGGAGGGCGGACGGGGAGCGTGGCCAGCGTGAACGCCGCCAGCCGGAGCCGGTTCGATCCCGTGAAGAGGCGCGAGATCGTCTCCACGGACACGACCTTCGCTCCCCGCTCGGCGAAGAACTGGCGGAAGGCGTCGTCGAGGAGAAGGTAGGCGCGGTGCGACGCCTGCTGGCTGACCTCGGTGTCGACGTGGCGGCGCGTCATGGTCAGCCGTTCGACCGCGTCGGCCAGGTACCCCGAGCTCGCCGCGAAGGCCACGGAGAGGGCGCGGCCGAGAGCGGCCGTCGCCCCGCGGGGCCAGAAGAGGAGCCCGACGACGATGCTGACCCCGCACCCGATGGCCACGTCCTCAATGCGGGTCAGCCCGACCTTCCAGCCGATGGGCTGAATGATGTTGAACAAGATGATCACCAGCAAGGTGAAGGCCGCCTGCCCCGCCACGAAAGAGATCATGGAAGGCGCGATCCCGGAGATGAGCACCGCCACCGGGAGCAGCACCCACAGCAGGACCATGTGATCGGCGACGCCGATCATGATGAGCGATCCGACCACGAAGCCCAGCGCCGTCCCGCCGACGGCGCGCAAGGCGGTGGCACCCGTCCCGAGCGCGTTCGACCGCAGTACCGACATGGTCCCGAGCACCACCCAGAAGCCGTGGGACACGTTGGTCACCTCGACCACGGCGACCGCGAGGGCGAGCCCGATCGCCCCCCGCAGCGCGTTGCGGAACCAGACGGAGCGGAACGAGAAGTGGGAGAGGAGCCGGTGTGCAAAGACGTACGAGGAGGATTCGTCGGCCATCCCCAGGCGGCGGTCGATGACGGCGTCGGCTCCCGCCGCCTCCAGTGCCGCGTCAGCCACCATCTCCGTCGCGATGCCGAGTGCCCGCGCGTGGAACCCCGGGTCGAGCGAGCCGGCGAGGTCCTCGTCCCCGGAGGGCTCGGCAGGTGGAGCGGTCGTGACCGGTGTCGTCTCCGACGCACTCAGTGTGCTCACGTCAGCCTCGAGCTCTGCGCTGATCAGCTGCTCGAGTCGCCGGGTGGATTCCTGCACCGCGACGATGTGCGCCTGGTCCTGGACGGGGTGCCCCTCGCCGTCGCAGATGAGGGCGGCGGCCTGATGGAGCGTCTCGGCCACCTTCTCGGTGACGGCCCGTGCCGGCAGGGGTTGGTTCGACCAGTGCTCGTCGCGGATCATCGCGGTGTTGCCGGCGACCCATTCCACGCGGCCCACGAGCTTGGAGATCGCCACGGCACCCGAGGCGGCGCCGGTCGGTGGATAGGGGGTCCCGGAGAACTGTTGGCGCAAGCGCGCCAGTTCGGACGAGACGTCCTCGTATGCCGCACGGTCCTCCGCGCCGCGGCTGCGCGCGTCAGCCAGACGGGCCACCGCCGAGACCGCGGCCGACAGCCGCCGGCGCAGGTTGTCGTGCCAGGGCGGCGGCCACACCACCATGGTGGCGGTGATGCAGAAGACGCCCGCGAACGTCCAGCCCAACAACCGAGGCCCCACCTCCGAGGCCGGCTGGGCGACCGCAACGGGGAGGACGAACGTCAACAGTGCGGCCGTGGACGCCGTCGCCGCCTGGGGCGACACGATCCCGGTGAACAGCACGGCGAAGCCGACCACCGCCATCGTGATGACGGCGGCCACCTTGTGGGTCGACACCACCGTGCCGAGCACGGTGAAGCAGGCGCCCACGACGAAGAGCCCTCCGTAAGAGGCCAGCCGGATGTGGGGTCGCCCGGTGAACTCGACCAGGAGAAGGAGCGCGAACGAGCCGAAGGCGCCGAACAACGAGATCTGCGGGTCCGAGAAGATCGCATGCGTGAGCGCGAAGACAATCGGGATGACCACGGCGGCGCGCACGGACCGCTTGATCACCAGGAGGTCGGGGTCCTTGGAGCGGATCCAGCCCACGACCCCCTGCTGAGCTGGCGCGACCGCCGGAGACGCGAGGTCGTCCTTCACGAGCGGGCGTCTGTCACGAGCGGGCGTCTGTCGCGAGCGGGTTCTACGAGCTGGGATGCACTATCCCGTCGCCCCCTTCGCCGGGAGCGATCGTGCGACGCCGACTCCGATGTCGACCCACTTGGCCAGCTGACGCTTGGTCCTGAGGTCCTCACGGCCGACCCGGAGCCAACCCGTCATCGGGCGTCCCCGCATCACGGCGACCGAAGCCTTCGTCGTCGCCACCAGCTGGTCCGATCGTTCCGCACCGACCCGGACCAGAAGGCCACCCTGGCCACTGGCCGCGACGGCCAGGTTGCCTCCGACGAGGAAGGCGAGCCCGCCGAACATGCGCTTCTCGGTGAGGCCGCGTTCGGTACCGACCAGGGCTCTGATCCTGTGCGCCAGGTCCTCGTCGTACGGCACCCGACCAGCGTATGCAGCGGAAGGTCGGCCCGGCCTTCCGACGGCTCTCCCGGCTACTCGAGCTCCGTCAGGAGCTCCCGGCACCGCTCGGCGTCATTGGTCAGCTTGGCCCGGAAGCCGTCCATCCGGGCGAGCTTGGCGCTGATCTGCTCCGCCAGCGACTCGTTCAGCACCAGTGCTTCTTGGAGGGTCGCCTTCTGCTCGGCCAAGGCCTTCTTGCTGGTGGCGCCCTTCGTGGCGCGGTACGAAGCGCGCAGTTCGTCGAGCCGGGTCTCGAGGGCGAGGAACTCGCGGATCTCGTCGAGATTCATCCCGAGGACCTCACGCAGCTCCAGGATCCGCTGCAGGTGGGCCAGGTCCTCGTCGGTGTAGCGCCGCTCGCCACCAGGGGTGTAGAGCGACGGTGTCAGCAAGCCGAGCTCCTCGTAGTAGCGCAGGGTCCGGGCCGAGACGCCGACCCGGGTGGCGGCGTCGCTGATCCGGATGCCGGACTCGGCAGCGTGCTCGTCAGGTGCCAGTCGCGGCGTCGTCCCGTTGCGTGGAGACCGCCATGTCAGTCGACCAGCAACGATTCGGTCTCGGCCATTGCCTCCTGGGCCGGCACCCGATCCTGGTGGGACGCGTCGCTCACGTCGTCCTCGTGGTGATACTTGCCGCCCCGCAGGAGCGAGGCCACGGCACCGACCAGGCAGGCGCCCGCCGCAAAGGAGAACGCTTCCGTCAGACCCTTCGAGAAGGCAGGGGCAATGAGGTGCGGGAAGTACTGGCGGCTCGTGAGGTACGCCGCGGTGGAGTGCGGCAGCCGTGCCAACTCCGCATGACCCAGAAGGACCTGCATCGGGTTGTAGCCGAGGAACGCCGCGAAGAGGCTGCCCACCGGCGGCAGGTGCGACACCTTGGTCGCCAGAGCCGGGCTGATCCCCTGCGCCGTGAGGCCGTGATAGAGCGCCGAGGGCAGTGTCGAGGCGAGGCCCAGGATCATGAGGGTGAAGAAGAGCCCGATGGAGAGCACCTGGGCAGAGGCATTGAACGTCCCGGCCATGCCGGCCCCGGCGCCCCGCTGGTTGGCCGGCAGGCTGTTCATGATTCCGGTCTGGTTCGGCGCAATGAACATGCCCATGCCCACCGAGTTCAAGAAGATGAGCGCGGCGAACCCCACGTAGGAGAAGTTGACCGGCAACTGGCTCAACAGAATGAAGGTGAGGGCGGCGAGCACCAAACCGCCCGTGGCGAACGGCCGCGCGCCGTAGCGGTCGGCGAGCATGCCGCTGAGTGGCGCCGCTGCCAGCAATCCGATCGTCAACGGGATCATGTAGATGCCGGCCCACAGCGGTGTCTGCGAGAAGCTGTACCCGTGCAGCGGGAGCCAGATCCCCTGCAGCCAGATGATCAGCATGAACATCAGCCCACCCCGACTGAGCGAGGCCAAGAAGCTGGCCGCGTTGCCCGCCGAGAAGGCGCGGATGCGGAAGAGGGAGAGGCGGAACATCGGCTGCTTGACCCGGGTCTCGACGATGCCGAAGACGACGAGCACACAGATGCCGCCGATGATCTCGGCCAGGACCTTGGGGTTGGTCCAGCCCATCGAGTGCCCGCCGTAGGGCAGCAGGCCGTAGGTGATCCCGACCAGGACGAGGATGAGGCCGGCGGCGAAGGTGACGTTGCCCAACCAGTCGATCTTGGCCGGTGTGCGCGTCCCCCGCTCCTCGAGCTTCGCGTAGGCGAAGAGGGTGCCGAGGATCCCGAAGGGCACCGAGATCAGGAAGACGAGGCGCCACTCGACCGGCGCCAGCACGCCGCCGAGGACGAGCCCCACGAACGAACCGGCGATGGCCGCCGTGTTGTTGATGCCCAGACCCAAGCCCCGCTGATCAGCGGGGAACGCGTCGGTGATGATGGCCGAGGAGTTGGCGAAGAGCATGGCGCCGCCGACGCCCTGGCCGATGCGCATGGCGATGAGCCAGATGGCGGCCGGCGTGCCGGTGAGCCAGGTCACGGCCAGAAGGAGCGAGAACGCGGTGAAGATGATGAAGCCGAGGTTGAAGATCTTGACCCGGCCGAAGATGTCGCCGACCCGGCCGAGGGTGACCACCAGCACGGCGAGGACCACCGTGAACCCCATGAGCATCCACAGCAGATAGCCGGTGTTGCCCGGAGTCAGCGGGTTGAGCTCGATGCCACGGAAGATGTCGGGCAGCGAGATCAGGACGATGGACTGGTTGATGAACACCATCAGGGTGCCCAGGGTCACCGTCCCCAGCGCGATCCAGCGGTACGCCGACGGCGGGCCGGGGGCCAGCCCGTCCGGGGTCGCCCCGTTGGTGTCGGTCAGCGTCGCGGTCGCCACTCCCAGAAGTTTAACGTTAACGTCAGGGTCATGAATCAGCCAGGCTGACTCCCTCCCGACCAGGGTGGCGCGGGTCTCCGGCTATCCGGGAGCTGGAGGGGCCGTGAGCGCCGCCTCGAAGACGGCGGCCACGTCGTGCGAGTAGGCCACCGCCGCCTCGTTGCCGACCTGGGTGACCGACATCAGGACGGCCAGCATGAGGGCGATGATGCCGCTCCCGACCGTGGCGGGGTCGATATCGGCCCGCACCGTCCCGGCGGCCTGACCCGTGCGCAGGAGTTCCGTGCAGGCTTTGCGCAGCTCGTTCAGGGCCGGGATCTCCAGCACCCGGAAGGTCACATCGGGCTCGAGGCCGGCCAGGAGGCGTCGCGCCAGAGGATGGCGTTCGACCGCCTCCACCAGGGTGAAGATCAACGTGTCGTGCCAGCGCCGGACGTCGGCCACGTCGAGGACGGTGGCCAGGCCCTCCTGGATCACACCCGCCGCGTCCTCGTCGACGGCAGCGAGGAACAGGGCTTCCTTGTTCGGAAAGTAGGCGTAGGCCACGGTGCCCCCGACGGCGGCATCCCGGGCGATGTCCACGACCGAGGTCGAGCGGAACCCGTCCCGGCCGAACCGGGTGATCGCCGCCTGCAGGATCGCCCGGCGCGTCTGGGCTCCCTTGGTCTCCGGGGTCGGGTCGGCTTCAGGGGTCAACGCTCTGCTCCAAGAAAATAGAGAATTTGAGGAAATCTCTCATTTAGTCTACCATTGAGCGCATCAGCCGAGCGGGAGGCGAGAGAGAGATGATGCACACGGCCACCATGGCCCAGACCAGCAACCCCGAGCGGAAGGTCCCGACCCGGCGCATGACCTTCGAGGCATCCATGCGGGACCTGCCCCGGCACTTCGCCGCCGACGGCGACCTCATTTCGGGACACGTCATCGCGGCGTTGTCGTCCGTGTTCCCCGACGGGGAGGACTACTTCGTCCGATCGGTCCGTCACTACCGCGACCGGATCACCGACCCTGCGCTCAAGCGCCAGGTTGCCGGCTTCATCGGGCAGGAGGCGGTGCACGGACGCGAGCACCGCGTCTTCAACGACAGGCTCGGCGAGTTGGGCTATCCGACGAAGCGGTACGAGCGTGTCACCCGGGTCGGGCTGCGGTTCCGCGAGCGCATCCTTCCCCCGATCTCGAATCTGGCCGCCACGGCGGCGCTCGAACACTTCACCGCCACGCTGGCGGAACTCGTGCTGAGGAACGAGGAGATCCGCGACCTGATGGGTGCGGAGGCCGTACGCGACCTCTTCGTCTGGCACGCACTCGAGGAATCCGAGCACAAAGCAGTGGCGTTCGACGTCTACAAGGCGGTCGGTGGTGGCGAACGACTGCGGGTCTGGACGATGAACTTCTTTCGCTTCGGGTTCGTCCTCGGCATGGGACTGGCCGTGGTGCTCTCACTGCTGGGCGACCGCGCCACCTACCGCCGTGGCACCCTGCGCACGAGCTGGAGGCGACTGCGGAACTCGCCGCTCGTCGACCCGGCCATCTGGGCGCAGCTGAAGGACTACAACCGACCGGGCTTCCACCCCGACGACAGCGACACCACCGAGTTGGTGCAAACCTGGAGGAACGAGCTCTTCGGCGAGCGCGGCACCTTGAACGACAAACTGATCGGAGCAGCAGCCTGATGGCAGCAACGACGGAAGGGGCGGCGGAGTCGACGCACCTCGACGTTCTGATCGTGGGCGCCGGGCTGTCCGGGATCGGTGCCGCCCACTACCTCCAGAGCGAGTGTCCCTGGGTGGATTACGCGATCTTCGAGGCCCGCGACGCCATCGGCGGGACGTGGGACCTCTTCCGCTATCCCGGCATCCGTTCCGATTCGGACATGCACACCTTGGGCTATTCGTTCCGACCGTGGGACGGCGAGAAGTCGATCGCCGACGGCGACTCCATTTTGCAGTACATCAAGGACACAGCGAGGGAGTCCGGCATCGACACGCGCATTCGCTTCAACCACCGCATCACTGCCGCCGCCTGGTCGAGCCCTGATGCGCGCTGGCACATCACAGCGGAGCGGACCGACACCAAGGAGACGATCGAGCTCACGACCTCCTTCCTCTTCTCCTGCAGTGGCTACTACCGCTACGACCACGGGTACCTGCCTCGACTTCGAGGGCATGGACGACTTCGGCGGCACCATCGTGCACCCACAGGCCTGGCCCGAGGGGCTGGACTTCGCCGGCAAGAGGATCGTGGTCATCGGCAGCGGGGCGACCGCCGTCACGTTGGTCCCCGCGCTGGCGCGGTCGGCCGCCCATGTCACCATGCTGCAGCGGTCGCCGACGTACGTGGCCTCCCTGCCCGAGAAGAGCCCTGCGGTGGCGCTGTTGCGCAAGATCCTTCCTGCGAAACAGGCCGGGACCGCGGCCAAGTGGCTGCACGCCCTCCTCACTCAGGCCTTCTACCAGGTGAGCCGCAAGTACCCGAAGCTGGTCCGACGGATGCTGGCCAAGGGCCTGGAACGCCAGCTGCCTCCCGGCTACGACATCGGCACCCACTTCACGCCGCGCTACGACCCCTGGGACCAGCGCTTCTGCGCCGTGCCGAACGGCGACCTCTTCAAGACCATCTCCTCGGGTGCGGCATCGGTCGTCACCGACCACATCGAGCGCTTCACCAAGAGCGGCCTGCTGCTCACGTCGGGGCAGGAGATCGAGGCGGACATCATCGTCACCGCGACCGGCCTCGAGTTGCTGTTCCTGGGTGGCATCGCGCTCAGCGTGGACGGCGAGCCTGTCGACGCCGCGACCAGGCTCACCTACAAGGGGATGATGCTCGAGGGCGTCCCGAACATGGCGCTGGCCATCGGGTACACCAACGCGTCGTGGACGCTGAAGTGCGATCTCACGTGCGACTACGTGTGCCGGCTGCTCAGCTACATGCACGAACGCGGCCTGACCGAGTGTGTGCCCCGCAACCGGGACGCCGCCGCGACGGCGGGCCCCATCCTCGGACTGACCTCGGGATACATCCAGCGCTCGGCCCACCTCCTGCCAAAGCAGGGGACGAAGTACCCCTGGAAGGTGCACCAGAGCTACCTGCGCGACTACCGCGCACTGAAGATGAGCGAGATTGACGACGCCATCATGGAATTCTCCGGCCCGAGGATCCCGGAGAAGACCCTCGAGAACGTCGGCTCCTGACACGGAGAGGGGAACACGATGCAGGATTTCCGCGGTCGTGTGGCCGCCATCACCGGAGCCGGTTCGGGCATCGGGCGAGCGCTCGCCAACGCCCTGGCTCGACGCGGGGCACACCTCGCCCTCAGTGACATCGACGACTCGGGACTCGCCGAGACGGTGGCGCAGTGCGAAGGCTTCGGGGTCAAGGTCACCTCCCAGCAGCTGGACGTCGCCAACCGGGAGGCCGTCTACGCCTGGGCGGATCAGGTTGTCGCCGATCACGGTCGCGTCAACCTGATCATCAACAATGCCGGGGTCGCGTCTGGGCGCCACCGTCGAGTCGATGTCCTACGAGGACTTCGAGTGGCTCATGAACATCAACTTCTGGGGCGTGGTGTACGGATCGAAGGCCTTCCTGCCCTATCTGAAGCAGTCCGGCGAGGGTCACATCGTGAATCTCTCCAGCGTCTTTGGCCTCATCAGCGTGCCGTCCCAGTCGGCCTACAACGCCGCCAAATTCGCGGTCCGGGGGTTCACCGACACCCTGCGCATGGAACTCGAGATCGAACACGCCAACGTCTCGGCGACGACGGTCCACCCGGGCGGCATCAAGACGAACATCGCGCGCAATGCCCGCATGGACGCGAGCGTCCGTGACCTGGCAGGGGATCCCGAGAAGGCGGTCAGGGACTTCGAGCGTGCTTTCATCACCAGCCCCGAGAAGGCAGCGGGGCAGATCCTCACCGCCATCCGCCGCGACCGCCGGCGCGCGCTCGTCGGTCCCGATGCGAAGGTGATCGACTTCGTCGCGCGCCTGCCGGCCGCGCTCTACCAGTCAGTCCTCACGAGGGGTGCCGCCGCCCGGCACCGGTAGTGCTGCGGTGTTGCGCCCGATCACTGGGCGGAACGGGCACCGAATCCGTTGAGGGCCGCGCCGATGGCCAGGCGCCAACGCCGCTCGATGGACTCCGTCGACGTCCCCAGCCGTCCCGCGGCCTCCGCGAACGCCATGCCCTGGATCAACGCGACCAGGACGTGGGCCACGTCTGTCTCGTCACCTCGCAGCCGCCCAGCGTCGATGCAGCGGCGTACCCGGCCGACGATGAGGACGCGGACCGAGCTCGTCGCCGCCAACTCCTCCGCTCCCGGCGAGAAATCCGTAAACGGTCGGGAGAACATGACCTCGGCCAGCTCGCGGTTGGCCCGGATGAACCGGCGGTAGGCGCTGGCGAGGTTCCAGAGGTCGGCCACCGGGTCCTCGGTCTCAGCCAACGCCGCCAGCTCGGAACCCAGTTGGCGGAAACCCTCGAAATACAGCTCCCGCACGACTCCCGCCTTGTCCCCGAACAGTTCGTAGACGGCCGGGGCGGACGTCTCCGCACGGGCGGCCAGCGACCGCGCGGTGAGGCCCGCCGCACCCTCGTCGGCCAGCAGGTCGGCGGCGGCGGCAAGCACTCGGCCTCGCAGCTCGGGAGTGCGCTGCTTGGTGCGCGGCATCAGAAAGGGCAGTTCGTGGGGGTCATTTGACCACCGGCCCCGAATACTGAAACATTGTTCCGAAACATGGTTTCATTATAAGTGCCCCACCCCACCAGGAGGTGCCATGGCAGACGCCCTCACGTACACCCGCTCTGACCTGGTCAGCACCGTCACGGTGGACGACGGGAAGGTCAACGTCTTCTCCATCCCCATGCTGCGGTCGCTCCACGAGGCCTTCGACCAGGCCGAGCACGACGGAACGGTCGTGCTGTTGCAAGGGCGGCCGGGCTGCTTCTCGGCGGGGTTCGACCTGAAGACACTCGGCGGACCACGCGCCGACGTCGTCACCCTCCTCAGGCTCGGCGCGTCCCTGGCCGAGCGGATCCTCTCCTTCCCCGCGCCGGTCGTCGTCGCGTGCACCGGGCACGCCTTTCCGGCGGGCGCGTTCCTCCTGATGGCAGCCGACGCCCGGATCGGGACTGACGGGCCATACCGACTGGGACTCAACGAGGTCCGGATCGGGCTCACGCTCCCCTGGTTCGCAGTCGTGCTCGCCCGGCACCGGCTCACTCCGGCGCATTTCGATCACGCCGCCGTGACCGGTGACATGTTCGACCCTCAGTCGGCAAGAGAAGCCGGCCTCCTCGACACGGTGGTGTCGGCGCAGGACCTCGAGTCCCTCGCGCTCGGCGTGGCCCAGGACCTCGGTGCGGTCGACCGTGTTGCACACGCCGCCACCAAAAGGCGCGTCCGCAAGCCGGTGCTCGACCAGCTCCACGAGGCCATTGAGACGGAGCTGAAGTGACCCCTCCCGAGCGAGAGGCAGGAACTGGACACCTGGCCTCGTTCGCCCCCATGATCAAGGTGTGGAATCTCAGTCGTTTCTCGAGGCGATGATCGGTTTCCCGGCAGCCGTCGTTCGTCTCCCCTCCTCGGCCCTGGCCACGCTCGAAGCCGTGAACAACGTCGCCGAGCGCATGGACCGCCTGACGACGCTGCTCGAGCGGCTCGAAGGCGGCGTCAACAGGGCCGGGACGGGCATGGACTTCGCCGCCCTGGGAATCTCGAGCGCCGTCTCGGGACTGGAGCAGGCTGTCGGCATCCTCGACGCGTCGCTCCCGTCCCTGTCCGACTCCGCCCTGGCTCTCCGTGGTCTGACCGAGCGGCTGAGCGGCGTGGCGATCGAATTGGCCTACGAACTCCCCAAGGCCACCCGGTCCCTGCAAGAGGTCTCGCCGGAGCTCTCGAGTGTCGTCGGCCTGCTCGATGACCGCTTCACGCACCTGGACACGGTCGTGACCGATCTCGCTCGGCTCATGGAGGCCGTCGTCGGAACGATTCCCGGCATGCGACGCGTCCTGCGCACGACGTCATCCATCCCGCTCGAATCGAACTGATCCAAGGGAGTCCCCATATGGGCGCACATGAGCACGATGCCGCGCTCGCCGTCGTCAAGGCGACGTCAGTCCCCATCCACGACATCGGCACCGCCGCCTACCTCAGCCCCGACATCGCCGGTTGGGCCGCCGAGTGGGGCTGGTCCAACCCGTTCGCCTTCTACTTCGCCGGTCGGGGAGGCATGCTCGGCGATGTCGGTGCGGACGTCGTGACGTCTGCCTTCGGGTGGTTCGAGCCGAACACGGTGCACGCCATGTTCTCCGAGGGTGTGGGGGTTGCCGGCGCCAGCGGGGCGGCGGTGCGCATGGCGGAGGCGCACGGGAAGTGGGGCGAGAAGCATTACGCCGACGTGGAGGGGATGGGGGAGATCGTCGCGGTCACCTCGGACCTCGTCGACGGACTCGAAGGGTCGGCCATTCCGCTCTTCGTTGGATGGCGGAATGCCACCCGGGCCGAATCCGCCGCAGGGCAAGCCGCGCAACTGATGCAGATCCTGCGCGAGTGGCGGGGCGGGGTGCATCTGGTCGCCACGACCGCCGTCGGACTCTCACCCTTGGAGGCCATCCTGACCAATGAGGGCCCGGGCCAGGCGAAGTTCTTCGGGTGGTCGGAGCCCTTCCCGGATTTCGCCGCCATCAAGCAGCGGCATGACGAGGCCGAGGAGATCACCGATCGCCTGTGCGCCACGGCCCTCGCCGCCGCCCTCGACCAAGCCCGGTACTCGGCCTTCGAATCTGGCGTGATCACCCTGCGGGCTGCCACGCCGTAAGCCTGCTGGAGGCTCTTTCCCGAGGGTGGGGCCGAATCAGGGACGGGCTAGAGTGAAGGGCTGCTCAGCGGCCGGGTTGATCCGGAACCGGGGAGCGGGATGGCCATTGCCACGGACCTGTGGTGCAGCTCGGAGTGCACGCCGCCCTGTCAAGGCGGAGGTCGCGGGTTCAAATCCCGTCAGGTCCGCCACCGAGTTCCGGACCGCCTTCGGGCGGTGGGAACCCGGTTACCCGGTCGGGTAGCTCAGTTGGTAGAGCGCGCGCCTGAAAAGCGTGAGGTCACCGGATCGACGCCGGTCCCGACCACCGGAAGAGCCTGACCAGGGCTCGCTCTCAAGCGAGACGTCGATCCCTGGCCAGGACCCTCGCGATGCAAATGCGTGAGGTCGCGCGGCTCTGTCGGCATCGTCCCTAGCAGAGGCCTAATGGGTGATTGCGATCGGCCGTCGTGCCCACAACGTGCCCACGCAGAAATGGAACATGCCCCAACCGGTCCCAATGACCTCTCCTAGCGTCACTCACCGGCCGGCGGCGTCAATCCTCAGCTCTTCCCTTTGAAAGCAAGGACGGATCCACCGATTTATCAGTGACCGCGATGCCACGTTGATGCGCCCTACGTTGTGACTATTAGTTCCTCGGCAGGTGGCTTCGCGATGAGGTAGGCGATCACCCCGATAACGGGAACGAAGACGATGAAGACGAACCACAGGGCCTTGGCGACACCGCCGTGGTCCCGGCGCCGGAAGTTGTCGATGAACACCCAGATGACGATGAAAATCCACAAGACGAGTCCGGCAAAGACAAGAAGCGTCCAAATGACGCTCAGTAACGGATAGCTATACGCAAGAAGCATGATTCTTCCTCCAAATTCCACAAGTGGGGCAGTTCGTCAGCCCAGGTGATGGGTAGGTCCACGGCCCTCAGTCTGTTTTCGAATTTCTGCTGAAATTGTAGGTGTCGACCTCCTTCGTCCTTCTGCAGTTGGGGACTACACGCCAACCTCTGCGAGCACCGAGCCGTTGGTAATGGCGTCGAGGAGCGCTTGGTGGTCGAGCGCGTTCTGATCGGCGTAGGCGGTGGCGAAATCGGCGATCGCCCTGTCGAAGGCGTCGCCAGACCCGAGGTAGGAAGCGATGGCCACCCGGTCACCGGATCGGGCATGAGCCCGAGCCAGTGCCCAGCCACACATTTTCGCGTAGACGAGAAGGGCCTCCAGAGCCATGTTGTCCACGTCGGCGGAGACCTTCCAATCCCACAGCTGGCGGAAGTAGTAGTCGTGCGAATTGCCGTCGAATCCTTTCGCGACTCGATGCCAGCCGAGGAAGATGTCGCTCGATGCCTGCATGAACCGCTGCCCTTCGACGACCCGCTGGCCATGGTTCTTGAACGCGCTCTTGGTGCAGAAGCGCTCCAAGACCGAGGCTTCGGCCTCCTTCATCTGCAGAATGAGCGTGTCGCCGGCATCGTTTCCCACAAAGAGAGCGACCCAGGCCCGTGTGCCGACACTTCCGACTCCGACGACCTTGCGGGCCACGTCCACCAGCTCGTATGACTCGAGCAGGTGACGACGGTCCCCATTGAGGGTCTGTCGATACGAGCGAATGCCCTCGTGGATCGTGTGCCTGATCTGCCCAGCGTCGGTGTCGCCGTAGAGATCGCTCACCCGGACCAGCAACGGAGGATCACTCCGGAACCGCAACTCGCCGTCGACCACTTCGGTGAGCTTGTCTCGAGCCTTGAGCTGATCTTTTGATTCCGCCTTGACGGCAGTTTTCTGAAATCCCGCAAGCACCTTGGTGCTGACTTCGGATCCCCACCGTTGCACTGTGCCGCCCATGTCCAGGTGGGAATACCACACCTCCAGGTTGGACATGCCGGCGAACTCACGTATGGCTTCGCGATAGGCGCACACAGAGTTCGTGACGAGTTTTCGACCCTCCTTTGCCGGAAAGTTGCGGCTGCGGGCGGCGATCTCAAAGCTGGCGCCCAACCGCTTGAGATCCCATTCGAAAGGTCCCGGGGCCGTCTCGTCGAAGTCGTTGACGTCGAAGAGCAGATCCCTTTCGGGCGAGGCAAAGCCTCCGAAGTTGCACAGGTGGGCGTCGCCGCACAATTGGACATCGAGACCTGTACGTGGCCCGGTGGACAGGTCGGCGGCCATCGGTAGCGCAGCACCCCGGTAGTAGGTGAACGGCGTCGCCGCCATGCGCCCATACCTGATCGGCACCAGTTCTGGCACGCGAGTCGTTGCTTGCTCAGCCAGGAGATCCAGGGGCGTTTGTTTTCGCTGGGCAGTCGACCACTCAGCATGGCGCTCACGTGGCAACTCCGCCCGGACAGCTTTACCCTTTGCGGCACGCTTCTTATGGGTCGGGTGCTCAACAGATGTGGTCATTGCATACCTTTTTCAAATGCCCTAGATAGACGGTACGTGGAGATCGACTCGGGAATGACGGAGAGTCAGGATGCTTGGCTCTCTTCGATGGCGTCTTCGATGGCCAGCGCCAGTCCGAGGGCCTCCGCGATCGCAGTGGCGGCGGACACCGTTCTGGCGGTACCGATGATCGGGGCGACAGCCACCAGCACTCCCCGGGCGTCTTCAAGCGTCAATCCCGCATCACTGGCGGCCGGCATGTTCAGTAGGTACGACGCCGGTTGAGCGTCGATTGCCGCCAATGCAGCGACCCGCGCGATCATGAGCTCACGGTCGTCCAAGTTCGTGTTGCTCACCGAAGCAACGGTCATCTCGAGCACTGTGTCGAGAAGCGGTCGGTCCTCACTCATGTGTCTCTGCCTTTCTGTTGTCCGTTCACATGGGCGACACGGCGCGGCGCCCCACGACGGCGGCGCTGCATGCTTCCATCGACCATGGCGAACGCTCTGGCGTCCAACTTGAACACCTTGAGCGGTCGGTCCGTCACAGGCCAGATTCACACCCATGTAGGCGAACTGTCATCACCTGCCGGCGGATTCACCTAGGGGAAAGCTGCCCGTTTCCACGTGGATCGAGCGTGCAGGGCACGGGGAATGGAGCACCCGGCCGGTCCATCGGAGCTCCCGCGGCGACCGATCTAATTCCACCGCCGGGGAAGTGGCTGCCCGCAGGGTGGCGTGCCTGGATAGCTCCGTCAATGGGTGACAGGCGTCGCCTTATCTTTGCGACGGACAGGCCTGGAATGGGGTAGCTCTCTCGTGAATCCGAGGGCGATGAGGGCGAGGAGAGCAGCACCCAAAAGACCTGCTTTGAGCGATCGGAGCTGGGCCGTCTCGTAGTCGTCCACCAGGGCCGCCGTGGTCGGCTGGTCGAGGCCCGCCTTCTTCGCCGCGCTCTCGATCTGTGTCGAGGACACGAAATTGAGACCAGAGCCTGCTTCGACTCCCACCTGCGCTGACACATCGGCACTCACGCGGGGATCGTGCTGGACATTGGAGATGAAGGTGCTGGTGAGACCCGTCAGCACGATGGCACCGATGAACGCCACCCCGAGAGCCGAGCCGAGCTGCTGGCCCGTGAACTGCAATCCGCCTGCCTCACTACGGCCCGACTCTTCGACGGATGACTGGATGACATTGCCGAGCTGGGAAATCATCAGGCCCATTCCAATGCCCAAGACGGCCATGCCGAGGGCGAATCCGGCGTTGGCGAGAGTGGGCTTGATGGTCGAGAGCAGGATAAGCACACCGGCAACGGTCACGACGAGCCCGGTCCTGACGATCGCGCGCACCGAGAACCGGCTCGAGAGCCTTGCGCCGAGTGCGGCCGTCACGAACATGGTGACCGAGATAGGCAGCATCTTGATCCCGGTCTCGAGCGCACTGAGTCCGAGCACAAGCTGGAGGTACAGGGGAACCACGAAGAAGGTACCCATAAGGATCAGGTTCTGGCTGAACAGCCCAATGACGCCGGATCGCACTGGTGGGACCTTCGCCAACGAGAGGTGGACGAGTGGATCGCGTTTTGTCGCTTCCCGGTGACGCTGCCACGCGACGAACCCCCACAGCAGAAAACATCCGGCCGCGATAACGAAGATGGTGAGCGAGAAGCCAAAGATGGTGATCGGCGAGTTCTTGGGTTTGAGCCATCCCCACGTGCTCGACTCCAGAACGCCGAAGACAAAGACCCCGAGGCCGGCGGCTGACAGCACCGAACCGACGACGTCGAGTTTCGGGGGCGGATCCGGGCGAGGTGCATCCGCCACCTTGCGCGTCATGATCAGGATGAAGGCAGCAATGAAAACCTCACCGATGAACACAACTCGCCAGGTGAGCATCGTCGTGGCCCATCCACCCACGATCGGGCCGACGGCGATGCCAGCTCCAGCGACACCACCGATGACGGCGTAGGCAGCCTTGCGTCGAGTTCCCTCGAAGTTGCCGGCAATCAAGGCCGCCAGGGCAGGGAAGACGAGCGACGCACCGATGCCCTCGAGAACCGACCACCCCAGGGCAAGCGTGGCCACGGACTGCGAGAGTGCGGTCAACAACGAGCCGCAGGCGTAAATGATCAAACCGATGACGAACGCCCGTCGGCGACCGATCATGTCGCCGATCTTGGCCCCGGTGAGGATGAGCATGGCCATGACCAGGCAGTACAGGGTGATCACGGCCTGGATCGTGGTGACCGTCGTGTGGAAGTCGTGGACCAGCGAGCTGATCGACACGTTCATCACCGACTGATCCAGCACCATGAGGAACTGGGCCGAGGCCAAGGCGACGATTGCGATCCCGCCCTTGCTCACTTTGGCGTCAGTCATTCCTTGATCCGTCGACGGTAGGCATAGAAGACGACGTCGGAGTGATACGAGCGACTCAGAGGACCTGTGCTTTGCGGACTTGCGGGCTCGCCGCTATCTCGACGATGCCGCTCGGCCGAACGGCCAGCATCAGCTGAGTTCGCTCGCCGTTTCCTGAACTGCCTGGTCAATGTCCTTGGAGTTCACGTCGAGTTCCTTCGCCGCATGCTTCTCGGCCTTGAGGTTGGCCTTTTCGATTGCATCTCCGATGGTGCTTTCGCCCACGATGACCAAGGCCGCCTGCCCGGCGTCGATGATGTCCCCGAAGTCCTTCACGTCTGATCGGGACATGCCTTTCCACAGGTGACCGCTCACTCCGCCGACCGTCGCACCAACTGCGGCGCCGACGACGAGGGACGGCGGGAAGATGATGCCGACGAGTGCCCCAACCGCTGCTCCGCCCCAGGCGCCGTGACGGGTCGAGGTCTCGTCCTTGTCGACGTGGACTTTGCCGTCGGGGTCCTTCGTGACGACGGACACGTCGTAGGTGCCGACAGCCCCTGCGGCGTGGAGGTCCTTCACGACGTCGTAGTCGTCCCGAGCAGCAACCTCGCTCGGGTAGGTGCCGACGTAGACAAACACTGCGTCAGATTTGGGCATGGTGCCTTCTCCATTCTTCTGTGCATTCGTTGGAAAACTTTGTGCTACTTGCTTCACTCGACAATGGCGAACGCTCTGGCGTCCAACTCGAACGCCTTAAGCGGTCGGTCCGTCATATGCCAGGTTCACACCCATGTAGGCGAACTGTCATCACCTGCCGGCGGATTCACCTAGGGGATAGCTGTCCATTTCCGACTGGATCGAGGGCGAGGTGCCAGGCACGAAATGGAGCACGGGCCCGGTCCATCGGAGGCCTCGCAGCGACCAATCCACCACTCGAAGGTGGCTGCTTGCGGGGTGGCGTGCCTGAGCTAGCTCCGTGGCTGGCGAACACTCTTGGGCCACTTCCAGGAAGGAGGTCCCTGGAGTAGGGACTTTCTTCCATGGACCTGCGAGGTTTGAGCTGGCAGGCTGAACGTTGTGTCCGCAACGAGGGTGTCCGCCGGCAAAGAGCGGGGGCCGATCCAGTCAATTCGTCAGGTACCGTCGGAGGCCCTACACGGCACCCCTGAACGGCAAAATTCTGTCGCGGACACCGGCAAGCGCGAGGGTGTCCTGCCGCCGACCCTGGTGGGCACGAAGCTACGGGCGCCCGCCGTGCGCGAACAGTCCATCCCGCGCCAGCGCCTTCTGCATGATCTTCGCAGAGGATCGGATCGCAAGCTCACTCTCGTCGCCTGCCCAGCGGGCTTTGGGAAGACCACTCTTCTCTCGGCCTGGTACGAGTCCGAGGTCTCCCGGAGAAGTGTTGCGTGGCTCACACTGGACGAGGGCGACAACGACCCGGTGGTCCTCTGGTCGCATGCCATTGGGGCGCTACGTCGCGCGAATCCGGACGTCGCAAAGTCGGTGTCTGAGGATCCAGTCGTCACACCGGTTATTGATTTGGTTCTCCCTCGTCTGGTCAATGAGCTGGACGGCAAAGCTGAGATCACCCTCATTTTGGACGACTTCCACCGGGTTTCCAGTGAATCGGCCCGCTCCAGCGTGCGGTGGTTCATCGAACATGCGCCGCCCGGATTCCATCTCGTGCTGGCCAGCAGGACGGAGCCAAACCTGCCAGTCGCCAGTCTGCGGGCCCACGGCGAGCTCCTCGAGCTACGAGCCGCCGATCTGCGATTCACCTCCGAAGAGGCCTGCGCCTTCCTGAATGGCCGCCTCGGGCTCGACCTCACAGCCGAAGACGTCGACTCCCTCTTGCTGAGGACGGAAGGATGGCCGGCGGGGCTCTATCTCGCAGCGCTCTCGCTCCAATCTGCAGCCGACCGCCACGCTTTCGTACGCACCTTTGGCGGATCGAACCGTCACGTGGTGGATTTCCTTGTGTCAGAGGTACTCGAAGCGCATGATCCGCCAGCACAGGCACTGATGCTCCGTGCCTCGATTCTCGACCGACTGACCGGCCCTCTGTGCGATGCCGTGATGGAGCAGGAGGGCTCGGCGCAGATGCTCGAGACGCTGTCACGGAGCAATTTGTTCCTCGTCCCGCTCGACGAGGCCGGGTGCTACCGCTTTCACCACGTCTTTGGGCAGCTGCTCCGAGTGGAACTCGAGCGGCGCGAGCCGGGCCTGGCCTCGGCGCTGCACCGCCGTGCCTACACGTGGCACCGAGATCACGGGACGACCGACGAGGCGATCGAGCACGCCGTTGCGGCAGAAAGCTACGCCGAAGCAGTCGAGCTCATCGAAACCTTCTGGATCGGGTATGCCAACACGTGGAAATACGACACCGTCCTGGCCTGGTTGGGGAAACTTCCCGAGGAGGTCGTGACCAGCGAGGTACATCTGCTCTTGATTCAGGCGTGGGTGCTCTCACTGTCTGCGAGACAGCAAGAGGCGGCACGGGCCATCGCGGCGATCGAGCGGGTCGGCGATCTGGGCGTCGGACCGTTGCGCGACGGTTTTTGTTCCGCTGAAGCGAGCTTGACACTGCTGCGGGCCAGCTTTCCCTGGGGAGATGTCGACGCTCAGGTGAATTTTGCCCGACGGGCGGTCGAACTCGAAGGTCCCGGGTCGCCTTGGCGGTCCTTAGCTTGCTGGGCGGCTGGCATGGGCCTGTACTTCAAGGGTCAGCGTGACGAAGCCGACGAATGGTTTGAGGAAGCGGCGGCACTGGCGCCCGCGAGCAGCCAGTGGCTGGCTGGCACGTCGTCGCTGGCCTACCGATCGCAAATCGCGGGCGAGTGGGGCCGTGTTGACGAACAGCGCACCCTGGCCGAGGAGGCAGCCAGCTTCGGACGGGAGCATGGCACGGCGGAGGCGGGCGGCACGGTTCCGCTTGCTCTAGGGGCATCGCTGGCGGCACGTGGTCGGCCCGAGGAGGCGTTGCCGCTGATCGAACACGGCGTGGCGATGGCCCGGTCCTTTGGCCAGCCACTCCAGGTTGCCCATGCCCTCCTCGGCCAAGCGAGGGTGCTCCGGGCCCTAGGAGAGCACATGGCCGCCACGACCGCTGTGGCCGATGCGAATTCCGTCCTCGAGCAATGCCCTGATCCGGGGATTCTGGCCGAATCACTTTCCACCCTCGAGCGTCCGGCACCGAACCGCCGCGTCCACTCCGAAGACCGCGCACTAACGCCGCGGGAGTTCGGGGTGCTCAAGCTCCTGCGCAGCGATCTCTCGGAGCGGGATATCGGGCGTGAACTGTATGTGTCTCCGTACACGGTCCATAGCCACGTTCGGTCGATCTACCGCAAGCTCGACGTGCGCTCCCGGGCCGATGCGCTCGAACGCAGCCGCGAACTGGGCCTTCTCTAAGGAGACTCGAAGGGCGAACGCAGCGGACGACGCCCTTGTGCGGCGCCGCCAGCGTCTGGCTCACATTGTCAGTGCCATCGTCGGGCGGGCCGGTCATGGGGGCTCTCTTCGCTCCGTTAGCCGGAGGCTTCCCCTAGGTGAATCCAGCCGGGAGGTGATGACGGGTCGCCTATCAGACTGTCATGCTGCGTCGAAATGGACGATAACCGGACGCAACCTCGCAGGTATCGGTTCGTGCTTCGGGGGGAACTGGGGGATTCGTTCGGCATGCTATTTGATGGGATGGACTTGGAGCGTCAGGCGGGTGTGACGGTGCTCACTGGCGACGTCGTCGATCAGTCCCAGCTTCTCGGGATCATTGAGCGTGCCCAGGAACTTGGCATGGAACTCCTGTCTGTGAATCCAGACCGGGGACAGGACGGATGAACACTCGAAATATGGCCTCCTCTGCCCGACTCAAGACGATGGGTCAGATCAGCGAGCCTCACGGGTTTCACGGCACCGCGCTTGAGGTAGGCAACGGCGGCCTTCCGATCGTCGCTCACCCGGAGAATGAGATGGCGACCCGTCCAGGCGCTCCCGAGCACGTCTGATGGCTCGGATTTGGACGAAGAGCCAGATGGAGGCGGTCTTCGCCACTAAAGGCGAGAAGCTGAACATCAAGAGCGGCGCTGGTGTCGCGGCCCTCTTGCTCCTGCTGTGGCTCGTCATCGTCCAGACGAATAACCAGAAGTATTTCGTTCCCGTCGTCTTCGCCGTCCTTCTGGTGGCACAGAGTGACCCAGGCGGAAGCATTGGGAAGCGAATGGAGGGAATGTCTCTCTTCGCCGTTCTTGGTGCGCTGGTGACGGCCTTCGGCTTCTACGTGGGCAATGAGGCCTGGGGCTTTGTGGTCCTCGCGGTCTTGGTTGTGACGCTGGCGTGCGGTTTGGCCGTCAAGCTCGGAGTTCACCGATTCGCCGCTGGGCTGCTGCTCAACGTCTGGTTCCTCGTCGTGCTCTCACTCGCGACTCATGACACACACCATCTCAAGATCAGCGCCTGGGACCAAGCCCTGGCCTGGCTCATCGGGGCGGCGGCGTGGATCGTGCTCATGTTTGTCGTGTGGGTGGCGAGCAGAGGCAGATGGCGGCCTGCACCGGTCATGGACCTTCCCGGGAGCCAAGCTCCAGTGCAGCTGACCCGGCCCGTCGTCCTCTTCGCGTTGATCCGGTCGCTCGCTTTGGCCGCGTCCGCCGCCATCGCCTTCGGGGGGCATCTACCCAGCGCTGACTGGATGCCCATCGCGACGATTGTCGCGATGAAGCCGAGCCTCGAACAATCCAAGCTTTTCGGCGAGCAGCGCCTTGTGGGTGCGGCCATGGGCGCTGCGGCAGCCATTCCCATCTTGATCTTGGTCGGGAGCAAGCACGCGCTGGAGGTCATCATCATCCTTCTGGCCGGACTCGGAATAGCCATCAAGGGTGTGAACTACGCCTACTACGCCGCTGCGATCGCGTGTGCTGCGCTTATCGCTGCCGACCTGCCGCAGCCGACGGACTACGCCGCCGAGGGGCGGCGGGTCCTCTTCACGATGATTGGTGTCGGCATCGGGGTGCTCGTGATGTTCGTGGCTGACCGGATCCAGAGGCACTCTGCCAAGACGGCATGACGGAATGCTGCAGGGAGAGGAGGAAATCGCCGTGGCCCCAACCGAGGCACCAGAACAACCAGCGCACATTAGGGGCCTCGCCCTCCAAGGTCGCAGACGACTCGCCGTCATCGCGGTCGTTCGCACGGGGCTGACGATCGCATTGGTGGTGGCCCTCTATTTCCTGCTCCCGTTGGACCACGGCTCAAATGCTGGGGCGGTGGCAGAACTCGCACTGGGAGTCCTGGTGCTCGCGGCACTACTCGTTTGGCAGATCCAAAGGATCGTCGGATCCGATCGCCCCATCAGCCGCGCTGTTGAAGCGCTTGCTCTGAGTGTTCCGCTCTACGTGCTTCTCTTCGCGACGACATATTTTCTCATGGCTCGTACGAATCAGAGCTCCTTCGGAGCTCCAGTCAGTCGCACTGACGCCATGTACTTCTCTTCCACCGTCTTCACGACCGTCGGCTTCGGGGACATCACCGCAAAGAGCGAGGCTGCTCGACTCGTGGTCACAATCCAGATGTGGCTGGATCTCGTGTTCTTGGGGCTCGTGGTGAAACTCGTGGTGAACACGGTCAAGTTCAGTCAACAGCGCCGAGCTACCTGAGCCGGGATCGCACTCCCGCGGACCAGATCGCCCACGGCTCTGTCCTCGATGGAACCGGGCCGTGGGCCAACCCCGAGACACTTTGGATTTGTCAAGTTTCGTGCCCATAACGTGCCCATACGACCGCGTAACAAGGCGAAGCTTCGTGACCCATCGCACAGCAGCGAGAGGTCCAGATTTGCGCCTTGAACAGGCTTTTCGGGCAAAATCGCCCGTCACGACAGTGAGACAGATTTTCCCCTGATCCGACCTGAAAAGCGTGAGGTCACCGGATCGACGCCGGTCCCGACCACCGGAAAGATGCAGGTAGGCCGATCCTCACGGAGATTCGCCTTCGGGTAGTTGAGATTTCGTGCCCTGATCGTTCCAAGTCAAGGGTCAAACGTGTCCAGGAATTTTGTCTGGCCCATTCGATACTGCCAACGAGATGGGCAGAAGGATGGACAATCTTGAGACCACTTCAGGTCGAAGTTGCCTCGGCGATCGGGACCACACGTCCTGTCCATTGAACCGCCACCGCCCCTGGGCGAGATCCGTTCTGCGGTGTCCCACGTTCTAAACGAGACCCTTGACGTGTCGGACCTTTCCTAACGGCTCCATTCCGGCCACCCGGCGGCGACACAGCTTGGCGTGGTGTTTGAATTGATGAAGTCCAACTTTGGATTTGCCATCAGTGGCGAAGGCATCCTCATGGACGACCACCCCAGCGTTGGGAGGAAGATCGGATAGACCTCGCCTGACGGGGGTGCCATCGAGACGCTCGAAACGCAGAGCGAGGATGGACTCGCGCTGGCTCAGTGGACCATTCCGCAATTCGAGGCAGCACTCCAGGACTGCGTCTACCTCATCGCCTTCTACCGAACGAGCGGCAAGGGCTCTCTGAATGGCGGAAGTCGACCGTTGGCGTTCGGCCGGATCGTGGGTTAGGAGAAGCAGAGCGGACCCGGCGGAAAGTTCGAATGAAGTGGAATGGCCAACGCCAACTTCGGACGGCGCAGACTGCACCAGCCGGGTCTCGCTACCATCGAAGATCAAGGCGCTTGTTCCGCGTCCTGCTCGCCCCAGATCAACACGTCCAGTGGTCGAGTCGACCAGGGCATAGGCACTGTCAGCAACGGGGGCGCTCGTTTCGGCGAGCTCGAGTGGGGAAAGGCCGGCCATGGCATTGGCCCACATCGTCTCTTTCGTTTCAAATGCTGATGCAGCGGTGGCGCTCGGCGTACTTCTCCCAACCCCTGCCAGTATTCGCTTCCCGCTCACGGGAGAGAGCTCGAACCACGTACGGGTGGCGCTCTCTTCGAACGCGGGTGCCGGTCCCGCCGCCACTGCCACCAGCCCCTGGCAGCGGAGCTGGAGATCGGCACCTTCGTAGGAATACTCGTATTGAGGCTCGTTCGTTTCGAAATGAAAGGTCGTCGTCACGTCACAACTCCTTTCTCATCAGTGACTGATCGGCCCCGGCCCCGGGCGAAATCGCCAAAGACTCCATCCGCCCGGGGCCGCCACTTTGCTCTGCCAGAGCCCAGCCCTACGACTGCACAAGCGGCGTCCCAGTGGCCGAGGCTCAACGGTTCCCACCCCAGAAGATGTGACAAAGCTTCCTTTCTGGTCGTCCTGACCGGACCTTCAGGGGTGGCCGTGCCTATGCGGAGACGAGCTCGCTCTCGGCCCGACTCTGTACTTGGATGCGCCGCGGCTTGGCGTGCGGAGCAATCGGAATCGAGAGGGTGAGGACACCCGCCTGATACTGAGCCTCAATGTGCTCGGTATCGAGATTCGTTCCGAGAAAGACCTGTCGGACATAGGTGCCGTAGGCGCGTTCGGCGATCAGCACTTCGACCTCTTCACTCTTGGGCGGTGCCGGCCTCTCGGCCTTGATCGTCAACACGTTGTCTTCCACGGTCAGGTCGACCGATTCAGCCGAGACGCCGGGTAAGTCGAGCGTGATCAGGAAGGTATCGCCCTTGCGAAACGCGTCCAGGGGCATCTGCAGTTGCCGGCCCTGGTGGGCACCCCCGGCCAACTGCTGAAAGAGCCGGTCAACATCACGAAACGGGTCTGAACGTACGAGAGCCATTGCGATTCCTCCTTGTGTGTGAGCTCCCATCCTCAGCGCCACTGGTCAGCGTGACAGTGGAATTATTAGCACTCTCATATCGAGAGTGCTAGACCCAATTTCAGATTTTGGTGCTTCGGGCGCTTCCCAGCACAGTCTCTGAGGCGTGCACGATGCGCCAACGACCACTAGGCGGTCGACATGCGATCATTCCTGATCTGAACCTCCATCGCGAGCGAACGCCGCCTTTGATCCGCTGATCGGGATGCCCCAGGCAAACGGTCGATCCGACTGCGCCGTTCGACGAACTTTCGACATGACCCATCAACACATCCTGACGATCGACCTCGGCACCAGCGGCCCCAAGGCCGCCGTTGTGTCCTCCCACGGCACCCTCGTCGGGTCGGCTCGGGTGTCGGTATCGACGAACTTCGGCCCCGATGGCGCCGCCGAGCAGGATGCCGAACTGGTCTGGCAGGCGACGCTTGAGGCTGCTCGGCGGGCGCTCGCCGCGGCGGTCGAGCCATCCTCGATCGTGGGGGTCGTTGCCTCTGCCCAGTACTCGTCGATTGTTCCGGTTGGAGCCGACGGCACGCCCGTCGCCCCCATGATCACGTGGATGGACCAGCGGAGCTCGCCCAAGCGCCTCAAGCGGCTGCCTGGCTATCCCAGATTCGGTGACTCGCCCCTGGCCCTGGCACAGTACCTGCGCGTGCACGGGTTGGCGCCGCTCGAGTCGGGCATGAGTCTGAATCACATGCGTTGGTTCCGCTACGCGCATCCGGACCTGTACGAGCGGACCGCGTCATTCCTCGAACCAGTCGACTATGTCACCGCACGGTTGACCGGCCGCACCACGGCAAACCAGTGCTCATCGTTCATGCAAATGCTGGCGGACAACCGCAGCGTGCCCAGCGCTGGCTGGCATCACGACCTAATCAAGTCGTCGATGATTGACACCGACAAGCTACCCGAGTCGGTGCCCGTGGGCAGCGTCGTCGGCACGGTGCTGCCCACGATCGCCGACGCGCTCGGGCTCCCGGCGAACACACCCGTGCTATCCGGCATCAACGATACGCAGGCTGGCGGCGTGGCCGCCGGCACGTTCTCGGGGACGCATGCTGGCCTGGCGCTCGGCACCACCGCTGTCATCGTGACCCACCTGGAGAAGAAGAAGGTCAACCCGTTGCGGTCGCTCTACACCATGCCAAGTCCACTGGGAAGCGCACACATGCTCTCGGCGGAGAACGGCGTCGCCGGAGTGGCCGTCAACTACTTCCTCGACAGCGTGGTGTATCCAGACGACCCTTTCGTGACCCCCGAGACGATCGACGACCGCTACCGGGCCTTCAACGCGGCGGCCGCAACCTCGAAACCAGGCGCTGGAGGCGTCCTCTTTCTGCCTTGGCTCCGAGGTTCGCTCGCCCCGCAGGGTGACGGGCAAATCCGCGGTGGGTTCCTCAACGTGGGGCTCGACACGACCCGCAGCGACCTCGCCCGCGCCGTACTCGAGGGAGTCGCCCTCAACCTGCGCTGGCTCCAGGGCCCAGTCGAGAAGTTCATCCATCGCCGGATCTCCCACTACGTCTTCTACGGCGGCGGAGCCTGCTCCGATCTCTGGTCGAGCGTTATGGCCGACGTCCTCGGCAAGCCCGTGCACCAGCTGGCTGACGCGGGCTTCGCGAACTCCATCGGCACGGCGGTCTTCGGGTTCGACCGTCTGGGCATCGCGGCGGCTTCCGACCTGACCAAGCGCCTCCGGATCAAAGGCGTGTACGAACCCGATCCCGCGAAACGGGCTCGCT
Source organism: uncultured Acidimicrobiaceae bacterium (assembly GCA_963753115.1). Classification (GTDB taxonomy): domain Bacteria; phylum Actinomycetota; class Acidimicrobiia; order Acidimicrobiales; family RAAP-2; genus Bog-473. The sequence goes on along the minus strand of CAVWBB010000025.1, from coordinate 102,577 downwards.
ACGACGACCTGGCCGCGATCTTCGCCGACACGTTCAAGCGAACGCGGCCACTGAGCCACCGCCTAGCCGAGCATCCCTGACGTCCCACACCGCCAGAGTTCTGAGGCGGATATTCGACGGATTGAGCGGAGGCGCGTTCTGCGACGCGGCCGAACGAGCGAGTGGAGCGCCGACGGTCCCTTCATGCTGCTGATTCCGCGGCAGCCGGTCGATGAGCCGCCCGCTCGAGAACTTCCCCGATCGTTTCACGGACTGCCTCACTCGAGACGAGCCGTCCCGTATCGAAGAACGAGGCACGCATTACACGCTCAGAACGGTCTTTGCCCATGGGATCCAGCCCCATTTCGTGGCGCACGGCGCCTCCCGGCTCAAGCAGCAGGACTTTCGTCCCCGCTGCCCTCAAGGCGGCGACCTCTTGCCTGACGTGTCGACGCGCCCATAAGCGCATGGGTGCAGACCATTCTCGACTTCTGGGGTCGCGTGTTGACAGGGGTGCAATGACGATGACGACGTCGAGAAGGCTGCTCGACAAGAGGTCGGCATTGGTCGAGGAGCGGATTCCCCCATCCACGAACTCTTTGCCATCCATGACAACCGGTTCAAAGTAGGCAGGAATGGCGCAGGATGCAGTCACGGCGTCACTCAAGGGCACACGGAGCGAGTCGGGCATCCCGAAGACTGTTCGTTGCCCGGTATCTCTTCGCGTTGCGCAGAGCCAGAGTCCGTTAGGCCAGCCCTCGCCCAAAAGACGCTGCATCTGCATTCTGTAGCCAGTGGTCGCGTGATTTCCCGCCGGCAACAAAGACGACAGGGCCGGAAAGCTGAGTCTTCGGGGATCGGCCAGTACTCGCGGCCAGAATGCGAGCCCTGACGACGGCCAATGCCGAAGGAGATCTCCGATCCTGAGCGGGGGAAGCCCTTCTTCCATCTGGCGCACCCGTACCAGCAGCGGATCATCCGATGGCCCCGCGCACCAAGCGGCAAGGTCCGAGGCCGAAATCCCCGAACGCAACAAGGTTGCGATGACAGACCCCGCGGAGGATCCAACAATAATGTCTGCCCGCCGCGGATCCCACCTCAAATCGTTCTCCAGGGCGGCAAGAGCTCCGGCGTGATATCCGAGGCCGACGATCCCGCCAGCTCCCAGCACGAGGCCCACCCTGGGCGCCCTCCCCGACGGCTCGGATTCTTGTTTCGTTTTCCCAGTCCTCATTACGCGTACATGTACCCAAATAGGGCACGACCAACACCGTCCCCGCAATCACGCGGTCCAGAGCCTGGCGCGCTCCCAGCCAATCGTTCATGCGGTTCGGTACGGGGCGGCGTCCGCCTCACGGAAGCTCAGGCCATGTCCCGGCGATGACGTGTCAGGGACCATGACGCCTCCGTCGGGGCTGAGCGTGCCGTCGAAGAGCATGACCTCTATGCGGTGGTGGTCGTGGAAATACTCGAGATGACGGAGGTTGGGGATTGAGGCCGCAACGTGCGCGTGCAGGTTCGGAGCGCAGTGCGCAGAGAGCTGTCGGTGCTGCGCGTCGGCGAGGGAGGCCACTTGCCGCCACACGGTGTAACCCCCGCACCTTGTAACGTCTGCCTGCAGGCAGTCGATGGCTTCGGCCTGGAGCATCGTTGCAAAGTAGCCGAGCGTGTAGCCGTACTCTCCAGCGGCCACGTCGCCGCTGTACATGTCCCGGACCTGATGGAGGCCAGACAGGTCGTCGGACGAGACCGGCTCTTCGAACCAGCTGACGTTGTACTGATCGGCCAATATCTGACCCAGGCGGATTGCCTGCTTGACGCTATATCCGCCGTTCGCGTCGACATACAGTTCGGCTTCACCGATTACTCGACGGGCTAATGCGACCCTGGCGAGGTCGCGATCGGCTTCGGTGCCCCATGACTGGCCGACCTTGATTTTGGTACGCGGGATGGACCAGTCGTCGACCCAGGTTGCCAGCTGCGCGGCAGTCGTCTCGTCGTCATAAGTCGTAAATCCACCGCTGCCGTACACGGGTACTGACTCGTGTGCCCGACCGAACAGGTCAACCAGCGCGACCCCGAGCTGGCGTGCCCGGAGATCCCAGAGGGCGATGTCGACGGCCGAAATGGCGCACGCAGCGACGCCCGCCCGTCCTACGTTGCGGCAAGCTCGGGCCATGTCCTCGGCCAACCGGGGGATCTCGCCCGTATCGCTTCCGGCCACCACTGGCGCGAGCTGATCCTTGACTACATCGACCGCGCCCGAGCCCGCGTAGGTCCAGCCGAGCCCATGCTCGTCGCCATCGGTAACCGTGACGACAACTGTGGTGGTGGCGTCCCACGTCAGCGTCCCGTCAGCCTCGGGCCTATCGGTTGGGATGGCGTAAGCCTTGGCTGTAACATCTGTCACCGTCATCCGATGCTCCGCTGAGAGTAGGGGCCGACCTTCGAGCAGGAGATGAGGTGGTCGGCACAGCGCGCAGCCAGGGCCATGATCGTGAGGGCGGGATTCGCGGAACCCTGAGTGGGTAGCACGCTTCCGTCAGTGATGTAGAGGTTCGGTACGGCAAAACTGCGCAGATTGCCGTCGACCACCCCGTCATCGGGGGAAGCCGCCATTCGACAGCCACCGACGAGGTGGGCGTAGCGGTCGATGGTCATGACCTCCTCGGCGCCCGCTGCTTCGAGGAGCTCCTCCATGACACCACGAGCAGCCTTCATGAGCATGGTGTCGTTGTCGCACTGGCTGTAAGAGAACTTTGCGACCGGCAGCCCGTGACGATCAGCCTCCTCGGCCAGGGTGACCGCATTGTCGTATTGCGGGAGGAATTCGCACAGAGCGCCGAGGGTGGACCAGTGCACGTAGTCGCGCATGTACTCGCGCAGAAGTTCGCCCCAATGCCCCTGAGCGGCAACGTGCTCTGCCCAGGTGATTGGTAGCGGGGAGACGTTTTGAATGGAGAAGCCGCGCTTGTATTCCTTGCTCGGATCGGTCTCGTAATAGTGCTCGGAGCTCACTTCCGGTGGTGGCGCCTTGAACATGCGGATCTCGTCTTCGAACCGACCGGCAGTTTGGGGTGCACCTTGGACCATGACGTAGTGTCCGACTTGGCCCTCGTCATTGCACAGCCCATCGGGAAATTGCTTACTGGCCGAGAGCAGAAGCAATCGGGGTGATTCGATGGAGTAACCCGCAACGGCGACCATGCGCGCCCGTTGGAAGTGCTCGGCGCCTCCCGTGAAGTAGGTGACACCGGTGGCGAGACCAGAGTGCGCGACCTCGATCCTGGAAACCATGCAAATTCGCCCGGATTTCGGCGCCTCGGGCCAACGCATCGGGAACATGGGTAATCAGCGGGGACGCCTTGGCGTTCACTTTGCACCCTTGTAAGCAAAAGCCCCGATAGATGCAATGGGGCCGGTTCCCGAATCGACCGTTAGCGATGGCAACCGGGCCGACCCGAGCGTCGAGACCGATCGCCGCGGCGCCTCGCAAGAAGATCTCGCCGTTGCCGCTGAGTGGTTGAGGGGAGTATCGGTACGAATGCGGATCGCCCCACGGCCAGTCCTGCCCCGAGACAGGCAGTTCTTCCTCGATGGCCTGGTAGTAGGGGCGAAGGTCCCAATAGGAGACCGGCCAGTCGGCACCGACCCCCTCGGACGTCGCGGTGTCGAAGTCAGAGGGGTGAAAGCGGGGCGTGTACCCGGCGTAGTGGACCATGGACCCACCCACTCCCCGACCGGAATTGTTCGATCCGAGCGGCACCGGGTCGGCACCGCTGATCACTCGGGGTTCGGTCCAGTACAGGCGGTGCGAACCAGCTTCGTCGCTGACCCAATCGGCGTCAGGGTCCCAGAATGGTCCGGCATCCAACCCGACGACGCTCCATCCCGCCCGAGCCAGGCGTTGCATCAACGTTGCGCCACCGGCACCGCACCCGACGATCACAATGTCGACCTCGTCGTCGTCGGCGAAATCACGCATGTCGGCTCGCAGCCGGTGGTTGGTGCGATCGTCGCCGTCGGGGACCAGCCACGCAGATTCGTTCCTTGCCCTGATACTCAAGTCACTGAACCGGTTCATTGGGCACTGCGGTCCGTGCCGGTGATTCCGGCATGCCGGTTCTTGGCTCTCTCGACGCGCGGAGCAAACGTCACCGGGTCTGCACTGTGATGGTCGGCGACCTCCCAGCCCTCCCTTTTGTTCATGCCGAGCGCCTTGTAACCTCGCGGATAGGCGGGGCCACCAAAGCCGATCTCGTTCCAAGCCCATGGATGGGAGTAGAAGGCCGTACTGGTGTAGCGGGTCCACAGGCTCCAGACCCGTGCACCGGGCATTCCATGCCAGCAGTCCGCGTGATGCACCGCCTGGACCAGGGCGCCCTGCTGCTCCCAGGCCAGGCGGTGAAAGCACTCATCGTGGCGGGCGCGGGCGTCGGCGTCGAGACCAGCCAATGTCTCGCGCCAGGCGCGGCCGTCCTCGGGCATGTCTTCATAACGCCAGCCGTCGGTTTGGCCGAGTGCGAGTCGGCGGTCAACAAGGAGGAGTACCGGCACCTTCGGGTCGGCATCCTGCCCAAGGAGCCGGTCGAACAGTGCCTCCGCGGTCGCCTGTTCAGCGACGGTGAAGAACGACACCTCGGGCTGCGGGTCCAATCGGGCCAGCACGACCCCGCCGTGACGTCGTCCCACCGATTCACCTCATCGAGGACATCGAAACCGGGGAACCGCCCCCGACCACCGGGGGTCACGCATCTGGCCGACGGGTTGCGGTATGCCATTCAACCTCCCTCCCGGCGCAGCAGCGCCGCCAACAAACCCATACCCCCGACCAGGCTGGCCAAGGCGGCCGCGAAGCCGGCGGACCCATCTCGAGGTTGTAGCGAAGGTTCTTGAATCCGCCAGGTTTACGCCCAATTCCTCGCATATGAAGGAAGGTACCCTGCGCCCCATTGGCGATGACGAGCAGCGACGCCACCGGGAGGACCGTCTTCGCGGCCCGTCGGCTGAACACCGCAGCGATCCCCGCTGGAAGAAGGGTGGGGACGGTCAGGATCGGCCACCACATCATCTTGTTCCCGAAGCTGGCGCTGTCGTGGGAGGTGGGGACCACGGTCGTGACGATGGCACCGGCTGCGGCGAGACCAGCTAGGGTCCGCTCGAAGCGACCGGTGCGCACGTCGTGCAACGCTCGGGCGACGAACCCATGCCTCGTGGGGACGGCGATGGTAAGCCAGCGAATTCTGTGGGCGCGGATCATCGATCCTTTCGGCCGGGGAGAAACTCCTGCACTTTCTGTTTCATGCCTGGCGACCACGGCGTGGGCGTCCTCGTCGCCGTGCAGCACGGCGAGACCGGCGGACTTCACCTGATCAAAGGTGGCGTGCGGCGGGATCGGAGGAACGTTGGGATCCGTGTGAACGTCAAGAACGGTTGGCCGGTCGGCTGCGTAGGCCTGGCGCCAGGGAGTCGGCGATCTCGGCCCGGTTCGGTGACTTCGATGGCGTGTATGTCCACGGACTACGTGAACGCTGTACGAGTGGTCAGGTAGGGACTGCGTATTGACCTGAACTTCGGTGTGCTCTCCATGGCCCGCATTTCCCAGGTGACCTGATTCAGATCGTTGTTGTGCAGGACGGCCACGATGAGCCGGGCGTGGTTCGAGTACTACTTCTTCAATACCGTTCGACCGTCAGGAGTCGGCCACGCCGTTCACTGCATGGCGCCGTCTCTACGATGGCGATGGCCGGTCGGTCGGGGTGGGGGCGAACTTGGTGCTGATCACATAAGGCACCCTGGGCTCATGGTCGCCAGCGTCTCCGATAGCGATCCACGCACATCCCCTCGGAACCGGAGATCCCGCCCATACCAGTTGCTCCACGAACCCGAGTCGGCGGCGACCATGGCGTTGCTGGGGAGTTGTTCGCTCAGCTCGAGCACCAACCGCTGCGGGTTCACAACCCCAGGCAGGTCGCTGTCGGTCATGGGCGATACGTTGCATGTGTTCTACCAACCGGCCACGTTCGTCTGACCGTGTCGTGCCACGAACGATCGGCCTTGCGTTCCAATTTGGGGATCAGTGCCGCAGGGTATACGTGGCGTCCGCGACGATATTCAACTCGTACGGATAGCGGATCCCGATGAGGGAACTGTCCTGATCGATCTGGATCCCCCGGGCCTGATCGCCTTTGGGCATGAACTGGGTGTAGGGGAAGTTCGAGCCGACGGTCAGGACCGTGTCGCAGTCCATCATCATTTCGTAGCCCTGCCCAGTTCCGAGCAGCCCGATTGCTCCGGTGACGAACGGGAGGTCATCGGCCTGAGAACGTCTTTGCCCAGCAAAGCCTTGGCCAGGACCCCTGCACCGAGCAGATCGGCAACCTCGAGGACCTCCTTCCGAGCGCCGTGGGCACCTTGGCCGACCAAGATCCTCGCGCACGACCCTCCTTCGTCGAGGATCTCGTCGGCCTTGCCCATCGGCCTCCCGCCAGCGACCTGGGTTCACCAAGTCCGTCCCGATGCTCGAGGGCACCATCTTAGTCGCTTGACCGGGCGCCCAGTATTTCAGCTCTTGGACGTCGAAGTGGCGCAGACCCTGACCGGCAGGGTCGGGCTGTGAGTGGCCGTCGCCACCGGATGGCCCGGTCGATTAGGTTCGGGCAACCGCTCCGCGCACGGTCGCCATCTCCACGAATTCATGGCAACTGTCCTTCTAGATCGAAATCAGGTCGATCTCCTGTTGGTAAGAGCCACCCATCGCCGAGCGCGAGGTCTGGCCCACAATGGCCACCACCGGCACGTGATCCAACTTTGCGTCGTAGAGACCGTTGAGCAGATGAACTGCACCAGGGCCCGAGGTCGCCGCGGACACGCCGACCTCACCGGAATTTGGCGTAGCCGACGGCTTCGAACTCTGCCATCTCCTCATGACGAGCTTGGACGAACTTAGGTTCGTTGCCTACTCTCCCCCACGCCGCCAGCAGTCCGTTCATGCCGTCTCCGGGCTACCCGAGACCTGCTTCATGCCCGGTTCGCGCAGCCTGGACAGAACGAAATCTGCAACCGTCTCACTCATCTCTGTGCCTTCTTTCGATTACGGGTTGTTTCGACTTCGGGTTGGGTTCGAGTCACTTGGTGTTGGCGATGCCGCAATCGTCTCGGTGCACCCGGAGGCGACCCGGTTACCTCAATCTCCGGCTGCAAATGCGGCGGCCACGACACCGTCTGCGAGGCCAACCCGCCTCCAGCGAGGAGAACTGACTCCGAGTCCGACTGCGGTGAAGCTATGAGCGGCGTCGACGAGGGATCCGGCTCGACGCCACTTCGGCCAGGTAGCGACTTCGAAATCCCTGGGGCGCGTGACGGGCCCCGAGAGCGGGTAACGGTCACCGAGGCCGAGTCAACCGGGCCGCCACCGCGTCGAGGACTGCTGCGGGAGCGGCAAGGAGCATGGCGGCCCAGGCCAGACGGATCAGACCCAAAGTCGGGCGGGGACGGGTCGGGTGAGACAAGGACGATGTCACGGTGCGTCTCCTTGGGATGTGCGAGTCATCACTGGCGGCCCGCTCCTTCGAGGGCGAACGCCGCATTGATCAGCGCGGGTGGGACAAGCCTTGGGGCATGTTGCCCAAGAAGGCGCCCGTGTCGGGGTCGATCTGCTCGGAGAAGAGCCCGACGTCGTTAGCCAGGGCGACGGCGCCCTCCATGATGTGGCGGGCTCGCTGGTCTGGCCAGTCTGAACGAGGGCATCGACCATCCAGAAACTGCAGGCGACAAAGGCGCCTTCTTCCTCCTCATGCCAGTGTATCGATAGACCAGCGGTCCATGGCCGAGCTCATTGGCAATGGCGTCGATGGTCGACGCAAATCGAGGGCCGCGTTCGAAGCCGGTGCGTCCAGCGAGGAGCACGGCGGCGTCGAGGTCGTCCGTTCCGGCGTAGAAGGTGTAAGCCTGTTTGGAGTTCGACCAGCAATGGTCGTTGACCCAGGTCCGAATCTCTTCGGAGACTGATCGCCAGCGCTCGATGTGCAGGCCTGGAATCTCGTCCAATTCGGCGAGGTGGGCAGCTCTATCGAGCGCGACCCAGCAGCCAATTTTGGAGATGGTGTAGTGCTGGCAGGCGTCGAGTTCCCAGATGCCGGAGTCGCGGTGTCGCCACTGATCGCAGCAGCGGTCGGCCAGATCGGCAAGCATGCGTCCGGTGCTCGGGTCGATGAGGTGGCCTTCGGCGCGATATCGGCTGACGGTGTCAAACAGGTCGCCGTAGGTGCCGAGTTGTGTCTGGCCCAGGGCGGAATTCCCGGAGCGGACCGGCTGGCTGTGCTGCCAGCCGGCTATGTCGAACGTCTCCTCCCGGTCGGCCACGGTTCCATCGAGGCTGTAGAAGACAAGCAGGTCACCGCCATTGTCCTTGATCGCTCCAAGCAGCCAGGAGACGGCTCCATGGACTTCTTCGTGTAAGCCGAGATTGATGAGGGCGTCGAGGGTGAACGACGAGTCTCGCACCCACGCGTATCGGTAGTCCCAGTTCTTGGTGCCTCCGACCGCTCCGGTAGTGAGGTCGTGGCGGCCGCAGCGATCGCGCCGGAACGTTCAGCCAGCAGGGTCTTGAGCGCTAACGCTGACTCGTACTGGGGCGTTCCAAGGGCCGACGCAGGTGAGCAACAGGGCCCAGTGGCGCCAGGAGTCGATGGTCCGGTCCAACCGAGACTGGATGGCGTTGGCCGTGGGGATGAACAGCGGTTCCTCGTCGGTGGCCACGACGGCGACGAGCGCTCGATCCCCTTCGCACAGCCTGCCTCGGCCGAAGACGCTGTGCGCGGTGACCACGGGGGCAGGGAAACCATCGAGGACCACTCCGATTGTCTGGTCCTCGATGGTGGGCAACGGGGTCCCACCGCAGTCGGTCACCCATGGGTTGGCTCGGTCGAACCGGTCTCCGGGGGTGAATTTCCAACGGAGGTCCACGATACCGGCGAGGATTCGATCCGCTGGGCGAGTTCGGTCCAGGGCAGCCGGCCTGCCGATCCCACGTTGAGCGCCGCGGTGATACGAGCGATGCCGGTCTCTGTTGTGTTGCACCGTCGAGCACGTTGGTGTCTTCGATGTATCGGCGGGCGACTTCTGGTCCTTCGAGGGCGCCAGGGTGAGGCGACCCCCGCCATCGGGTTCGAGGAGGCCGGACAGCACGGGGGGGGAGTCGAGCGCAGGGAGGGCCCACCATCAACGCTGCCGTCGCCGGCCAAGAGTGCAACGGTCCGCCCGTCGCCGAGGACGGCATAGTCCTCTATGGGCGCGAACCCGTCATTCCCCGGAGAGCTCTCACGAGACGACCTCCCGGCCGTCCCGGGACGGTTCGCGGCGTGCGAGTATGGTTCGACCCGGGTCCTGGGAGCGAAGGGGATCCGCCCGACCAATGGTCCGAGCGCGATGGGATCGCGAAACCCAGGACCAGGCCAATCAGAGGAGCCCCTGGCTTCGCAAGCCCCGTGGTGACGAGCAGCACCGTTGCCGCCGCGGGAGCGTGATGCGACCCGGCCACCTCCAAGAAGAAGAAGACGGTGAGGCCGACGCCGAGCACCGCTGCGGCCACCTGGGCGGCCGAGGGCGATCCGGTCTCGTTGATCGATGGGTACCCGCGAGCCCGAAGGCGGCGAGGGCGCCCAGCCCGCTGGCGATGGCTACCCCATGGCCGACCAACGCGTTTCGGAACCTGGCGGCCTCGCTGTGGGGGTGGGTTGCGAAGACGTAAGCGGTGGGTCCGACGGTGCTCGTCAGAAGCGGCCAAGCCAGGAATCTCCCAGCGAGACCCACGGCACCCACGAGCACCCCGGTGAGCAGGAGGTAGCGCACTCCGAGCGCCACCCGAACGTGTCGGGCACGTGCGAGGGAGGTCTGCGGTCTTCACGGTCATAGCGCTCCGCCAACTTGCGGTCGCCGAGGTGGCTCTCGCCCCATGGGAAACCGCGCAGTCGATCTTCGGCCGCATGCACCCAAAGAAGGCCCGGGTCCCGGTCGTACCAGCGTTGCCCCGGTCCGGGGTGCGCCGGGGCGTGTTTACGGATGAACTTGGCACTGCGCAGCCGGGTGCGCTCAGGGCCAAGGGCGGCGGTCAATTCGGATCGGGCGAGACTCTCCGGTCCGCCACCCAGCTCCTGACGCAAGAGGTCTTGGAGCTGCTCAAGGGGCCTTGATGAAGCCCGGTGCAATAGCCATGGAGATCGGTTGGACGCCGCGGGAGTTGTCGTACATCTCGTCCAGGACTGGGCGAACGAGGCGACTCGTCTCCACGAGCCGTCGGGCCTCTTGTGTTCGACCTACTTCTCTCCCGAACGCGGGCGATGTCTTCGGCGGCAGCGGGGCCGGACCGCGGCATGCTCGAGGAGCAACTTGCCGACGGTGCCATGGTCCCACTTGGCAGTGACCGCGTTTCCCCCCATCGTCCGGTCCGGTGTGGTGGTGTTCCACTTTGCGAACAACTGTCGCAAGAGCGTGGACTCCTCCCACGAAGAGGTCCAGGGCGTCGCCGCTCTTCCGGGTGCCGTGCTGCGTGAAGTGGGGGAGCTTCATCGGGCGTCCACCGTCTTGAGCGCCAGACCACACCGAGTACCTCTTACCCTTCGCCCGCGCCGTGCGGACGCAGTTACAAGATCCCAGAGAGTACGGACGACGTCAGGCAGGGAGCGGAGGAAGCTGGGATCGAAGAGACCCCCCCGCACGATCGTCGAAAATGCCGTTCACGCCGTAGTCCTCCGCAGTATCGACGGGGAGATGGAGATTGGATTTCCGCCCCGGTGAGATCGGTAGGTCGAGATCGAGGCGAGCTGCCTGTCCCAGGCCCCGAGAGCGGCGTATGTGTTGCCGAGTCCGGGGAACAGGCTCCCCGCGATCACGAGCACCTTATTCCACGCGCCGACTACCTTCGTGCGGCGACCATTATGCACCACTTCGAGGATGAAGTGAGCAGGGATTTCGGGTTGGTAGATGGGCGGGACCGGCTGAGGGGATGGCGGTCCAGGGTGGTCTCGCACCAGTCGAACTGGGGGGTGTTCACGGCGGGTAGATGCACCATGCTCAACCGGATGGCGCTGTGTTTCATGGAGTAGTTCGGCGCGCACCGACTCGAAGAACCCCCGGCAGGCAAAATTCGAGGAGCAGTAGGCGGTCTGCAGGGGGATCCCCATGTAGGCAAGGGCGGAACCGACGTTGACGATGCTCCCCCGATTTTCGCGGCCGCATGCGGGCGAGGGCTGCCATCGTCCCCCACACCTGGCCGAGGAAGGTGACTTCGACAGCCCGCTGAAAGTCTTCCGGGTCGATCTCCCAGGTGGGGGCGAACACGGTCGTCATGGCGTCATTGACCCAGACGTCGATCGGTCCGAGCTCGCTCTCCACCAGCGTTGCCGCGGCGTCGACCTCCTCGAAACTGCCGACATCCGTCGTGATCACCAACGCCCGACCGCCAGCTGCCTCAACCTCCTTTGCGGTGCCTTCGAGGCCGGCGATGCCACGGGCTAGAAGCGCCACGTCGTAGCCGGCTTCCGCAAAGACTCGGACGGTGGCCCGTCCAACGCCGCCGGAGGCGCCCGTCACCACAGCGATCGGTCGGGTGGTCATCGTGTTAGATCCTCTCTTCGTCGACTCTTTGGTTGTGAAGCGTGGGGCGAACAAAAACGTCGCTACTTGGGCCGCGAATGATCTCGTTGGGACTGCCGAGTGGAGGTGGATCAGATGGATCCGATGTCGCGACCTCACTTGGCGCCGATCCCGGGGGAACGGGGGCCTGACTCCCCGCGTCGAGATGATCCTTCTGGCGCTCGGCGCGCACATGACCACGCTGAAAACGAAGAGAAGCGACACCGAGACTCCACACTGCAGCCCAGATCCAGTTCACTCGCTGCCTCCCTTCTCCAACCCGGGTATGGGTCTTTGCGTACACGTACCCCTCCAGGGAGAGTCGTACACGTACACGTACCCTTCTGGGTAGCCTTTTCTGGATGGAAGACCGCAAGCGACCAGTCCGAAAGCCGACTCGAAAAAGCACGGGCGCGCCGCATGGGGAAGCATCTCGAGGCAGCAGGTGGTCGACGCCGCTGCCCAGGCGGTCCGGGAGGGACGTTCCGAGCAGATGACCATCCGCAGCCTGGCTTCTGAACTCGGCGTGGCGCCGATGAGCCTCTACCGTCACATGCGCGACAAAGATGACCTGATCGACGAAGTCACCGATGGTCTCCTCGCCGAGGTCTGGAAACCGAGGGCACGTCGAGGTGATTGGCGCCGCTGGACCGCCGAAGCGGCAGATCGCCTTCGGGAACTCCTGGTCCGCGAGCCAGTGGCCCTGCATGCCTACCTGCGGCACCCGGTGGTTTCCCCCGCGGCAATCGCGCGGATGGATTCCATGCTCGGCGTCCTGAGTGCGGCCGGTTTCGGGGAGAGAGACGCGCGCCGCGCCTATGGCGCAATCCACACGTACACCGTCGGATTCGCGGCTCTCGAGGCCGCTCGGGGCCAAGCGGCGCTGGGCGACGAGGATGGCGGCGGTGGCGTGATGCAGGAGCTCACGCGGCTAACAACACCTGCGCAGTTCAAAGTCGGCCTGGATCTGCTTCTCGACGGACTGGGCGCGGCAAGCGCTGGCGTGATGAGCGACGTCTGATCCTCTCATTCAGACCATGTGCTGATGCGGAAAGCGAGCTCCCCGATACATCAGAGTTCTGACCCCCCGATCACCGCAACGTGGATTCTCATCTCACCGAGATCGCAGTCCGGGTCACCCCACGAGGGAGAAGATCAGGGATTTTGATTTTGACGGGCCGCTTCCCAACAGAAGTCACGGTGACTTCAGTCGCCACGGATGACGCCGAGGGCCCTGACGCGTTGTCCCTCGAGTCCAAGGTCTGCCGGACGGGCAGCACCTTCAGGAGTCCGCAAGATTCCCGCGACCTGAATGGTTATGGGGACGGGACATACGACCGTCTTGCTATTGCGAAGCCGCAACAGTCTAGTGGGCGAATTGTGATGCCCGTATGGTCGTATAGGTCGTTTTACTCTTCAATCTCTGCAGACAACTGTCGCTGTCAAGAAACCGCAACAGGAACTGAACACGACTGCATTCTTCTTTTGAGATCTGGCTTAAGAAGCTGGAAAATGCATGCGGTATGAAAGAGATCATCTTGGAGTCATGTCACAGCACCTGGGTCTTTGAAGTTGGCAGAAAGAGGTTCTGCCGCATCATAAAGGGGGTCGAAGTCTCACATCGAGCCGTTTCCACCGAGTGGCGTTCATACTCGGGTCTCGACATCGACCCGCAGGGTGAGGAGTTCACTGTCTATCTCAATGCAGCGCGAACTCGTTTGATCCGTTCTTGGCGACACACCCAGGATTGCGCGCAGTGCGGTGGTCACAGGACAACAGAACTGTCCATGGAGGACATCCACGACGCCATCCATGCATGACTGCTCGATTGTCCATACGCCACGTCATAGCTTCTCGCCCCGCCGACCGAGGGCTCTGATGCGTCGTTGATCAATATGACGCAATAGATCGATACGTCGTACCAAGCTGCCATCTTCTGCTTGATCCTCCGGCGATCCCAGGCCGTAGATAGCTGTCTTATGAGCGCTGTAGATCCAATCTGCCCCCATGCGAGCGGAGAGCGCGCAGTGAGGGTATGAAACAGAGGGCGGTGCGCAAGGACAGTTCATTCCATGATGGCCGGGGCAGGTCAAGCCGAAGGCCCTACGGGGAAGTACGGCCACGCCGGCCCGGCGGGGGTCCAAGAACCCCAGGGGATGGCCTCCCGTTCCGGAGACAAGCAGCACCATCACCATAAGGTCCAGTCGGGCCGGCACAACTGTTGCAGCGACCGCTACCACCGGTCGGCCCGCCTGCGACGGTCCTTGTTACATGTATGTCCGACAAGAACCCGCTCGGAGCTTGCGCTCAGGTGTCCTGTCGGGAGCTGCGGACGAGGTGGCATTGCGACCCTCGTTCCCACGGGACACGAGGGCGCGGGCGCGACCAGAACCTGGTCAGTGACCGGATGTTGTAACCATGTCGTCCTTCGCCACAGTCCATGGACGCAGACCAAGTACGAGCGCCGGGAGACCAATAGAGAGTGATGCAGCGCCGATGCGCGCCACCGACGTGGCCCGGCTGAGCAGGTTGAGGGAAGTACCGATTTCGGTAACCACAACGGGGAGGTCAGGCTCTTCGATTGCAGATATCCCACCGCGAGTGCAGGCCGCAACGCAAGACGCGACCGATACAGCAGGGTCGGTCCTTTGCGCACCACAGCGATCGACACCACCAGCACACGGCACGGATTCAATCACTCGGAGTTGGCGAACAGGGCATCCAAACGTACTGGACCCGTCACTACAAAGAACGCCGGAATCAAGAACCCAAATCCGATGGCATCAAGGTTCGCTTGCAAAAGCTCCATGTCTGGGCGGCCTCGCGATCCTCCAACAGTAAGACCCCTGCCACAAACACACAGAAGAGTGAGTCAACCCCGAACCCGCGTGCAATGCCGGCGAAGTTCAGGAGGATGACGAACACCCAGCGCACTCGTTGCTGCGATGCCGTGTCGTCGAGTCCAGCGAGGATTCGGGCCATGCGACTCAGTTCCCCACAACACGAAGAGCCCGAGGTCGACCGCCGCTGCGACTATGCCCAACCCGACCGCGGCGACGCTGAGAGCGGTTGCGACGACGAGCGAGGCTCGGGCTTCAGCTCGAAGACCACTGCTCGATCGCGTCAACCAGCTCCGAACCGGCCAGAGGACGACCGAACCCGCCACATCGGCGAGGACATTGAGCCCGAGCCCCAGGACCCCGTGGCTCCCGCCGACAGGCCCTCTTCGACCCCTCACGAACCAAATATCTCCCCAGCCGATCGTCGTAGACCAGACTCCGTCACGCCCGGATCAGCGTTTCTATGTGGTTGGTGTGGTGGAAGAAGCCTTCGGAGTGGCTACTCCACAGACGACGTAGGGCTTCATTGTCATGGAAACCCCGGCTCCGAGCGAACCGGTGACGATGGAAACCGTCTGCCACCTGGTTGCGTCCACGGGAAAGGAGGAGCGCAACTCCACGTTTCGGTCAGCCTGGGCGCCAGGAGCCGAAACCTGGGCGCCTCCGCTCAAGAGGATCTTTCCCGTTGGACATGCCGTCTTGGCCACCAGGACGGTGCCGACCGCAGGGTTCGGAGCCGATTTGAGGGCAGTGCTGGAGACGACCGTTGTAGAAGCGAGTGCTCCGGCCGGCCCGGCAGGCCCAGCCGCCCCTTTGGCTCCGGGCACCCCCTGTGGACCCTGTGGTCCGGTCGCCCCAGTGAGGCCCACGGGACCTTGAGGACCGGATGTTTTGGCCGGCGTCGTCGCCACCGCGTAGGCACCGACACCCAAGCCGGCCAAGCCGACGACGAGAGCAGCAACGAGAACCGGGGCGACCCACCTGGGGCCCTTGTCGTCCTTTTGCCTTTGCGGCGCTTGTGGCGCCGCCGGCCCCTTGAGCGTCTCGATTGTTGAAAGGTTCGACATGACGAACGTCCTCCTTGTCGTACTCACGGGCCTCGAACGAAGCCCCACTATTTCTTTAGACTAATCGAATAGTTCGATTAATGCAACCTTTCGTCTACTAGTATGTTCGTTGGACCGACCACAGACCTCTCGTCGAAAGGCCCAAAGTGCTCCAAGAGCTCCAGGCTGAGCAGATAGTCAATGACCTGGTCAGAGCGAGTCGCATCTTCGTGGCGATCGCCGCCAACTCGCTTGTCGGTGACGAAGAGGAGCTGTCTCTCCAGCAGTATCGAGCACTTGCCCTGCTCGCCTCGCGAGAGGGGCAACGACCCGCAGATCTGGCACGATCGCTGGGGGTTACGCCATCGACGACGACAGCCCTGTGCGATCGCCTCGTCCAAAAGGGAATGATCTCGCGACGACGCCGTGGCTCGGATCGGCGATCAATTTTTCTCGTCGTGTCGGCAAGGGGTTACGAGCAGCTCGAAACGATTTCCAATCGGCGCGGCGAGCTTCTTCAATCGATTCTTTTGCGGCTCCCGTCACCGACGCAGCTCAAGCTTGCCGAGGCGCTCCCTGCATTCATTGAGGCTGCCGGCGATCTCGAAGTCGATGAGTGGTCGATCCGGGGGCTCGTTGCAGCGCGCGCGACGGCGTCAGACTGGGTGCAGTGAGACGACGTGGTTGATTTCCGCTCTGACTCCACTTGCCACCTTCGGAATGGCGCCCCTAGAGCTCTCTGGCGTGCTCCCGTTACGAATGCCCAACCTTCGATCCGAGCGGGGGACGAGCCGGGTCACCGCCGGGAACAGCCGCACTGCAGAAGAAAGCACAGAAGAAGGCGTCGTTCGAGCTGAGCCAAACGCCAGTAGGGCGGCGGACAGCGCCACTCGCTCTCATCCCAGTCACAGGATCCACAGACTCCACAGGAACGGCCTGCGGGATCCGAACTGTTCATCAGATCCGTAAAGCGATCCTCAGCGACTGCCTAAGGTCCTCTGACCTCCGATGGACGTCCGTTCGCCACAGTGACGCCAGGAGAAGGAACCAACCCGTACCGTTCCTACGAAATCAATGACACTCTTCATGATCAGCGTTCCCCTCATGGTTCTGGCAGTTGCGCTCGTCGTCCTGCCCCTCATCTTCATGTCCCACGCCGACCATCGTCGCCGCATGGCCGAAGCGACCCCGCCCAGCAGGAGTCGCTTCCATGCGCACGCAAACAACGCCCACGTGTCCTAGGCGCTTCTGCCCTTGGCGCATGACGCGGCGTGGGAGGCGGGATGGGATCGAGAGCGAGCGTCACGCCGGTCGACCCGTGGACGTCCCTGGCGAGCAGTCCGAAGCTCCACTTGCACGCCAACACCCAAGACATGTCGACGCGACGCCACTCTGTCGACGGAGAGGGGGTACTCCCCACCCGGCTTTACCGTGAACTAGAGAAGGTGCATGGTCGCACGCTGGGTCTGGTTCGTCATGATGATCGGCATCGGCGTCGAATTCGCGCTGGGTGTGGCCTGCTTGGTGCTGGTGCCGATGGGACGACCTGACCAGTGGTTACCTCCGCAGAGCAAGGCCGTGTACGTCGCCCACGCTCTTCTCGGGGGTCTACTCGGTATCGGTGCGCTCACCATCTTCACGAGGGCGCGCGATCGATCAAGGCTCGTGCGTCTGGGCGCACACATCGGCGTGGTCGGGCTCATGCTTGGCGCCGGCGGTGGGGTGCTCACCGTGTGGCACTCGTGGCGGCTCACGGGCGCAGGGGTGATGTTCGCCGGTGCGCTCCTCGCCTTCTTCGCGTATCTCATCCCACTCGCTGATAGCTCAGGGCCGGAAGGGCCAGGGTGATCGTCGCCATATCGCGCTGTCCCGGTTAGCTGGAACGGACCCGCCCGTACTGGGGTGCTGTCGGAACAGTCACTGCAGGCGGATGGAGCGGGAGGAGCCCCTCTGGCTCGGGGACGGTTCCACCGAGCGCGCTACCTGCTGCCATCTGCGGGGTCCCCATCGATCGAGGGTCACGGTGGAGGGCACGGGGAAAGCCCTGCGGGACTGCGTTCCACGTAGGGGCGAAATCGGCGCGCCGAGAGGCGGCTGTAGTCTCCCCGTGCGTGCACCGATCATCGGCCCGACGAACGCTCGAAGGACGTAGCTAGCCGATGCCAGGCATGGGACGTTCGGTCCAGACGGGCAACAGCCTGATCGTCTCAAGCTTCCACGCCGCGCTCTTCCATCAGTTCATCGCCATCTTCGTGCTTGGCGCACTCTGCGCCATTGGCTTCAACGTCTTCCGAACCGTCCAGTACCGAAGGCTGAAGGCTCACGGGATGGCCTCGTTTCCCTCGTCCGGTGAGGCCAACCCCGTGCCCGAGCCGGAGGCCCGGCGGATCCTCCGAATCGGCTTCGGTGCACTCTGGATCTTCGACGGGCTGTTGCAGATTCAATCCTCCATGCCGCTCGGACTCCCATCGGGAGTGATCCAGCCGTCGGCCAGCAGCTCCCCGGGCTGGGTGCAGCACCTCGTGAACACCGGCGCGACGATCTGGTCCAACCACCCGATCCAAGCGGCTTCGGCCACCGTGTGGATCCAGGTCGGGATCGGCCTGTGGCTCCTGGTGGCCCCACGTGGCCGGTGGTCTCGGCTCGGCGGATTGGTGTCGGTCGGATGGGGCCTCCTGGTCTGGTCCTTCGGCGAGGCCTTCGGCGGCATCTTCTCCACCGGGGCGACCTGGCTCTTCGGGTTGCCGGGTGCCGCCCTCTTCTATTGCGCCGCGGGCATCCTCATCGCCCTGCCCGAACGGGCCTATGCCACCGCACGCCTTGGCCGCATCGTGCTCGCGCTGGGCGGGGTCTTCCTGATCGGAATGGCCGTGTTGCAGGCGTGGCCGGGAAGAGGGTTCTGGCAGGGCCACGGGGGGACGCTGACCGGGATGGTCCGTGCCATGGCTCAAACGCCCCAGCCGGGCCTTTTCTCCTCGTGGGTCTCGTCGTTCGGGAACGTTGTCGCCGCGCACGGGTGGGCGGTCAACCTCGTCGCCGTCCTCGCCCTCGCCACCATCGGCGGCCTGCTGCTCAGCGGGCGTCCCCGGCTCAGCTTCGTGGGCCTGATCGCTCTGGTGCCGCTCTGCCTCGCCGACTGGGTCCTCGTGGAAGATCTGGGGTTCTTTGGTGGGTTGGGTACCGATCCCAATTCCATGCTGCCCGATGGCCCTCATTTTCGTCGCTGGCTACGTGGCCATGGTGCGAGTTCCGGTTGCCACGATCCCCGATGCTGCCGCCGTGGCTCCAGTGTCGGGCGAGGAAGGGGCCGTCAACGACGGAAGCAACGGCGTGGTGGGAACGGGCCTCGTTGTCCTACACCGTTCGATCGGCGGCGGCTAGTCGCCGCGTTGGCCATCGTCCTGGTCGGAGCGGCCCCGATGGCGACCGCTGCGGTCAACGGCAACGCCGATCCCATCCTGTCCGAGGCACTCAATGGCAGCCCGAACTCGCTGGAGTTGCCAGCACCGCAGTTCTCCCTCACCGACCAGCACGGCCAGAGCGTCAGTTTGGCCAGCCTCCGAGGCCATACGGTCGCCCTCACCTTCCTCGATCCGGTCTGCACCTCGGACTGCCCGCTGATCGCCCAGGAGTTCCGCCAGACGGACCTGCAGTTGGGCCCCGCCGGGCGCAATGTCGACTTCATCGCAATCGTGGCCAACCCGATCTACCGGTCCATCTCCTTCACCAAGGCGTTCGACAGCCAGGAATCGATGAACCGCTTGCCGAATTGGTACTTCCTCACGGGTTCGCTCAGCCAGCTCCAACGGGTCTGGAACTCCTACGGGGTCCTTGTCAGCACGGTTGGTGCCGGGGCGATGATCGCCCACAGCGACCTCGCCTTCATCATTGACGGCCATGGCCGCGAGCGCGACGCCCTCATCGACGACCCGGGTCCGACACAGACCTTCGCGTCCTCGTTCTCCTCTCTCCTCCTGAGCCGGATCAATCAAGTCGTCGGTTCGTGAGGTCACGAGATCGGGTCGTACGGGTCCGATCCCGAGTTGTTGCGGCGCTCGCAATCCTGAGCACGCTGCTCGGATGCATTCTCGCCCCGGCGACTGCGGAGGCCGCGACCACCACATCGATGGTGAGCGCAGTTTCGACCTCGAGCGATTCGTGGGTCACGCTCCCCATGGGACGCCTCACTGACCCCCGCAACACCTTCTGGGAGCTGTTCCATGCTGCTCCAGGTTCTTCGCACTGGTCACTGGTGACACCGCCAGGCGTCGCTGACAATGGAGGCCTCATCGCGTCAGCCTCCGCCGGTGCCGCCTTGGTCGGCGTCGTGCCCAGCGACCTCTTGCGATTCTCGCCGCTCGCACAGAGTGCGCAGGACGGGACCTCGTGGTCTCCCGCCTTCCTCCCAGGGGCACTGGCCCCGGCTCCCCGATGCCCTCGCATACACCTCGACCGCCCCCGGCGGGGCAATCGCTCTGCTCGGTGGGGGGCGCGCGCTGACCGGGCCGGTCGGACTCAGTTCCTGGTCGCCCCTGGTCACGGCGGCCGCGCTGGGCCGGCTGTCACCCAGCTGCGGCGTGAACGGGCTCGACGGTGCCACGCTCATGCCAGGTGGGGCGCCGCTGATCGCCACGGGCTGCCGGCGCAGTGGTCATGTCGGCCTCTTCACGCGGACGTCCACGTCCTGGAAGGACAGTGGCGTCACGTTGGGCGGTTCACTGCGGGAGGCCACCACCACCGTGCTCCGGGTGCAGTCGACGGCAGCGACCACAATCGTGCTCGCCGTCGCGAGCCTGCGTGGTCGGCAATCCCTCGTGGCCCTGTGGCGCAGCGGCAGCGCGCCGTGGACGGTGGCAGCGCCGCTGACCCTCAGCTCCGGCTCGTCGGTGCGGTCGACCGCCGTCAACTCGGCCGGCGACGTGGCCGTACTCTTCGGCGTCGGTACCGGCCGAATGCGGAACGCCATCGACATCGCGCCAGGGGGAATTTGGAATCGGCTGCCCCGCCTTCCCGCGCGGACCACCGCATTGGCTCTGCCCGGGGGCGCTCTCACCTTCGGGCAACCCGCTGTCAATGCGTTCTCGGTGGCTGGCGAGTCGCTCGATGTCTTCTCATTGACTCCCGCGGGCACGGCATGGGCCAGGATCCAGTCAAGCCGTATCCCGTTGGCCTACGGCTCGTCGGGTTGAGCGTCGCCGGGGTACCGTGACCAAGCGGTATCCCTGCGACACACGGAGCGGCTGGTGACCTATCTGGTCGACAATTGGAGCTTCGACCCATTCGTGATCGTCGTGGCGGGCATCGTGGCGCTCCACGAGGCGGGCCTCGCCAATCTCCGCCGTCGTTCGCGCCCCGAACGGGCTCGGGCCCGACGACTGCGCTCCCTGTTCTTCTACAGCGGTCTGGCCCTGCTCCTGATCGCGGTGATGTCACCCATCGACTACTGGGCCGACGACTACTTCTTCGTCCACATGATCGAGCACATCCTCATCGCCTTCTTCGCGCCGATCCTGATCGTGGCCGGAGCACCATGGCTGCCGCTGCTGCACGGTCTGCCCGTCGGGCCACGCCGACGCCTCCTACGGGCAGTGTTGCTCGGACGGCTGTCGCACCCCTTGAGGGCGGTGGGACGCTTCGCAGCGAACCCGTGGACTGCGCTTATCGCCTTCAACGTCGTGATGGTGCTCTGGCACGTCCCGGCGTTGCTCGACGCCGCACAGGAGAACCAACTGGTCCACATCTGGTTGATGCACGCCAGCTTCTTCGTGACCGGTGTGCTCTTCTGGCTGCAGATCATCCCCTCCGCGCCCTTCCGGATGAAGGCGAGCCCGTTGTGGCAGGTCGGGGCCATCATCTCCACCAACGTCGTCATGTTCGTCCTGGCCATGTCCATGTCGCTCTTCACGAGCAGCAACTGGTACCCGGTCTACGGCCACCTGCCCGGGATCACGCTCTCGCCCTTCGCCGACCAGCAGATCGGAGCCGCCATCCTCTGGATCTGTGGTGACTTCTGGGCCGTCCCGGCGTTGGCGGTGACCATCCGCCGTGCAATCGACAGCGAAGGTGGCTTCTCGCTCGGGGTCGACCGGTTTTTCCACAGGGACCCGGGACCCTCACTCGAGGCTTTCCGCGCCGCGCCTCGCTGCCTCCAGTGCCTCGAGTGCCGAGCGGTGCACCGCGCTGCTGATCGTCGCCAGCAACACCATAGCACTCCCCATTGCGGCGCCCGAGAGGACTTCTTCGTCGGAAACAGTTGACGCGTGCCAAACGGAAACGTAACCTCCGCTTCATCGGCGCACAGGCTGCGTCAAGGATGGGCCAAGGTTCAGCCGGGAAGCACCGAGGGTCGTCCACGAGATCGGGGGTAGCGATGGGCATGGCGTGGAAGGTGACCGTCACGGCCATCGTCTTCGTCGTAGGAGCGGCGGCAGCCGTCGTCCTCATCGTGAACCTCCTCGGCACCCCGCCGACGGTCGACTACACCTCGAGCTCGCCCGGCCAGTCGGTCAACGTGACCCTGCAGGCCGTCGGCACCTACGGGTCGGGCAGCCATGCGAGCTGGGTCTCCTACCTCGTCAAGGCGCCCGACGGGCAATGGGTCCACACGACGAACTTCCAGGTGCCCGAGCACGTCCGAGTCAACGTCACCATCGTCCAGTACGACTCAGGCAGTCCGCTGCGCAACCAGCAGCTGGGACAGGTCACCGGCACCTACGGCAACGTGGCCCTCCTCAACAGCAAGCCGTTCCGAGTCATCAACTCCAACGTCGGCAATGGCGTGGCCCACACCTTCTCCATGCCTTCGCTGGGCATCAGCGTGCCGCTGTACGGCGACAACGACAACGCCAACCTCTGTGCCGCTGCGCCGTGCACCACCAAGTCGCCGCACCAGGTGATCAAATTCTCCTTCACCAGCCCCGGACCCGGGAACTACCGCTGGCAGTGCTTCGTGCCCTGCGGGGGCGGCTATCTCTTCGGGAACGGAGGGCCCATGTCGACGCTGGGTTACATGGGCGGCTTCATGCAGGTCGTCCCCGCGTGAGCGACGCGCCGGCGCCGTCGGAAGTAGGGGAGGCACCCGCGGGAGACCAGCCCGGAGGGCCCAACCGGGGACCCGCCGATCAGACCCACCACTGGTGGCGGCTGCTCGCCGTCTGGGTGGTCCTCTCCGCCATTTTGGACCCGCTCTACTACTTCCTGGCCGGGCCTCACATCCCGCCCGGCACGATGACCGACACGGCACAGGGGGCGCAGTTCGACTTCAACGTGTTGTTCGTCATCGCATTGCCCGTGCTCCTCGGCATCTGGATCTACATGGTGTACGCCATCGTCATGTGGCGCTCCTCGCGGGGCGGACCCGAGCCAGTCGGCGGCCCGGACGCACGGGGGCACCTCGGGATCCAGGTGGGCTGGATCCTGGTCACCACGGTCGTCGTGCTGTTCCTGGCCGGATTCGGCACCTATGAGCTCGTGCAGCCGGGTGGCGCCGGCGGCGGCGAGGGGTCGAGCCCGATCTGGACGCCGACCTCGAAGACGATCTTGCCGATTCAGGTCATCGGCCAGCAATGGAAGTTCACCTACCGGTACCCGACCTTCGGCGGTTTCGAGACCGACCAGCTCGTCGTACCCGACAACACCACCATTCAATTCAACGTGACCTCGCTTGACGTGATCCACAGCTTCTGGGCCTACCAGCTCGGCGTGAAGGCGGACGCCAACCCCGACTACAACAACGTGGCGTATACGACAACGCAGCAGCTGGGCTCGTTCACCGTCCGCTGCGTCGAGCTCTGTGGCCTCTGGCACGGTGCCATGTACAACACGGGCACCGTCGTGACCCCTCAGCAGTTCCAGTCGTGGGCGAGGGTCACTGCGGTCCGCTTGCGCAGGAACACCAAGCTCCTCCCGCCCTATGCCCTGACCTACACGCCGGACGCGAACGGCGCGGACGGCGGCTACTACCCCGAGAACGACCCGTACTCCAAGGTGGAGACCTACGGCGCGTCGACGGCAAAGGGCAACTGAATGCAGCTCGCGAACCTGCCCCGTATCCGTCCGGCTCTGCACACGAGGGAAACCCGCCATGGCCATTGACACCCCGGTGAGCGAGCTCGAGTACCCCGGAGAGGAAGGCGTCGCCACGCCGGCCCGGGCGCCGCGTTCCGGGCAGCGCTCTGACTGGCTGCGCCCCAATGTCCTGTGGGCGATCGCCGGTGCCGTCCTTGGCTACCTTCTCGGGCACTGGTTGGGCAACGTCATCGCCAGCGGCTACGACCAGGTGCAGACCTCGCAGAACGACGTCGCCATCGTCCTCGGCCTCAGTCTCGGCGTCGTTGGTTGGCTGGCCGGCATCGGTGCCCTCAATTACCCGTTCGCCAAAATGCTCGGCTACGAGCTCTCACCGTCTCCCACTCGACAGGGCTGGGTGCGCTACTTCCGCATGACCGAAGACCACAAGGTGGTCGGCATGCAGTACACCTTCGGGGTCCTCCTGTTCCTCTTCACTGGCGGCCTGCTCGCCATGCTCATCCGGACCGAGTTGCTGAACCCGACGAACCATGCTTTCGGACCGGGGACCTACATCGCCCTCGTCGGCGAGCACGGCACGATCATGATGATGATGGCTTCGTCGGCCGTGATCGGGCCGCTCGGCAACTGGCTGATCCCGCTGATGATCGGGTCACGACGCATGGCCTACCCACGCGTCGAGTCCTTCTCGTTCTGGATCTTCATGGCCGGCTACCTCGTCATACTCAGCGCACTGTTTTTCGGAGGCTTCCCGACCGGCTGGACCGGGTACGCCCCGCTGCAGACCCAGGCCGCCGGCGGGATGGACTCGTATTTGGTCGGTTTCGCGGTCATCGGCATCGGCATGATCATGGCCGGCTTCAACCTGGCCTGCACCATCATCAACTACCGGGCACCTGGCATGACGTGGAGCCGGGTGCCGATCTTCGCCTGGGGCGTCCTGGCCACCTGCGCCCTCCTCACGTTGGCGACACCCACGCTCGTGGTGGCCGGTCTGTTCGGGATCCTGGATCGCACGGCCGAAACCGCCTTCTTCGTGAACGAGCACGGGGGCAGCAGTTTCTTGTGGCAGAACCTGTTCTGGTTCTTCGGCCACCCCGAGGTCTACATCATGGCGCTCCCCGGCTTCGGGATCGTGATGGAGATCATGCCGGTCTTCACGCGCAAACCCCTCTTCGCGTACAAAGTGGCGGCGGCGGGCATGCTCGGCGTTGCGCTCTTGTCATTCTTCGTGTGGCAGCACCACTTGTTCCAGAGCGGGATCAACCCGGACATGCGTCCGCTGTTCATGCTCACCACCGAGCTCATCTCCATCCCTACGGGCTTCCTCTTCCTGGTGACGCTGGGAACCTTGTGGAAGGCGAAAATACGCTTCGAGACCCCGATGCTCTTCTGTCTCGGGATGCTCTTCAATTTCCTGATCGGAGGCGTCACCGGCGTCTTCCTCTCCGATGTCCCGGTCAACGTCACCGTCCACGGCAGCTTCTTCGTGATGGCGCATTTCCACTACACGATCATGGGCGGCATGATCTTCGCCCTGTTCGGGGGCTTCTACTACTGGTTCCCGAAGATCACGGGCAAGACCATGAACCGCAGGCTGGGCAGGTGGCACTTCTGGACCTTCTTCATCTTCTTCAACTTCACGTTCTTCCCGCTGTTCCTGGTCGGGATCCTGGGCCAGCCCCGCCGGGTGTTCGAGTACGCCAGCAATCTGCAGACCCTGAACGACATCTCGAGCATCAGCGCCTACTTCCTCGGTGCGTCCTTCATCTTCTTCATCGTCAATTTCGTCTGGTCCGTCTATCTGACTCCGCACGAGGCGCCGCCCAACCCCTGGGACTCGCTCGGCCTGGAGTGGCAGACCCCGACCCCGGTCCCCTGGTACAACTTCGAGCACATCCCGGTCATCACCAACGACCCTTACCACTATGGAGAGCCGGATGCAGCGCCGGTCGCGGACCTCGGAATGGCGATGTCGGTCGTCGCGCCTGAGGGTTCGGTGAGCCAGGGTGATCTCGGTACCGGAGTGGGCGGCGATGGCGATCCACGCCCACCGATGCTGTGAGGTCAGAGAGAGACATGGAATCCAGCACCTCCGACAATCAGAACTTCGAGAGCTTCGTCCAGCTCCAGGAGACGCCCGAGGAGATCGCCTTCGAGCTGCGCGCCCAAGAAGGGGCCCTGTGGACGGGTGGCCGGCTGCTCATCGGCATCTGGGCCTTCGCCTTCGCCGCCCTGGCCTTCGCGTACTTCTACTTGCGCTCGGCCAACGACGAGAACCTGTGGCGCCCCAGGGGCGTCACCGCCCCCACCGCGACCGGAGCCGCCATTTTCGCCGTCACCGTGGCCGCCGCCCTGCTCGTCCAGTACGGCGAGCGGCGCTTCCGCGAGGACGAGACCTTGGACTGGCAGGTCGCCGGCTGGACATCGGTGCTCGGCGGACTGCTCGTCATAGGGCTGCAGATCTGGCAGCTGACGGAGCTGCCGTTCTTCCCAGGGTCGAGCGGCTACGCCTCCTGCTTCATCGCCTGGGCCGCCATGAACATCGCCGTTGTGCTGGTTGGAACCTATTGGCTCGAGACGATCCTGGCCCGGGAGATCCGGCTCCGGCGCGCCATCGCCCAGGACGGGGGCAACCCCAGCTCAACACTGCCGGTGGTGCGCCTGTTCCGGGCCAATCTCAACGGATGCACCTACTTCTGGGGCTTCATCGGCCTCGTATCCCTGTTCTTTTGGCTACTCTTCTACGTGGTCTGAGACAAGAGGTGAACCAGTGATCACGGCTGATGTGGCAACGACCCAGGCGTTGACCTTCGCCATCCCGATCGGCGTGCTCTGCGTCGTGATCCTCTGGGGGTTCTTCCAGCGCCGACCGACGCGGTGACCGCTGGGGCTGCTGGCGAGCGGCCCCACGAGCTGACCGCATCGTTGCGGCGTTGGGTGCTGCTTGGCGCCGTTGTGATCGCAGTGCTATGCCTCGTCCCGCCGCTCTCGAGCACGGCCCGCCGCTTCGAATACGGCGAAGCACTGCAATTCTCGCTCCTCGCCATCGTGGTGCCCGTTCTGGTCGCTATCGGTGCCCCGTGGCGGCGCCTGGGGCTGGCGGCGGTGGCGGCGCCCGATCCACCGCGCCTCGCTGACCGGGTCGCCGATCGCCGGCTCCGCCACCGGGAGCTGCCGCGGTCCCTCGTCTTCATCGCCCTCGACCTGGGTGCGGTCGTTGCCTGGCACGCACCGAGGGCCGTGGCAGCTGTGTCAGAGCACGGTTGGCTGATACCGCTGGAGGGCATGACGCTCTTGGCCTTCGGCCTGGGCCTCTGGCTCGAGCTGGTGTCGTCGCCCCCTCTCGTGCCGCGTTCGGGTTATCTGCGGCGGGCGGTGCTGACTGCCTTCGCCATGTGGACGTTCTGGATCCTCGCCTACGTCCTGGGGCTGTCCAACCATGATTTCTACCCGAACTTCGCGCACCAGCCGGGTGGTCTCAGCGCGGCGGCCGACCAGCAGGTCGCCTCCGCCGTTCTGTGGTTCGTGGCCGCGGCAGCCTTCATGCCTGTCATCTTCTGGAACGCCATGATGTGGCTCCGGACCGACGAGGACCCCGACGCGGAGCTCCTGGCGCTGGAGCGGGCGGAACGCCGGCGAGGCACGCCGCCGTTGACCGGGCGGCAGGAGGGCGGCGGTTAGATCTCCCTGAGATGATCGTCAGCCGGAGGTGCTCCCTGCGATCACCGGAAGGTCGACGGGGGGGAGGTGGGTGCCGAGAGCACGGTCTGCGGCTTTCTCCTGCGCCTGCGCGCGCAGTCGATCCACGGCCAGCTGGGATTCTGCGGTCGAGAGGCCGTGGAGCGCTGCTGTGTTGTTGGGGTCGTTCAGCAGCGTCTGCACGTCCTCGATCGCCCGCAGCGCGTCTGAGGTCGTCCAGAGCGTGGCGGAGGCGACCATCTGACCCAGCTGCTTGCCTGCGGTTGTCTGCGGCACCTGCACGCTCGACAAGTCGAAGATGTTCTCGTCGGTGAACGAACAGGCCGACTGGTCGTCACTGAGCAGGCCGGGCGTGGGAGCTCGATCGGCCGGAGTCAGCTGGTGCGCTGCCTGCAGCTTCCAGATCCCGATGGCCTGGTGGATGGCGTAGGCGCACGGCGCGAGGTCGGTGTTCACCTCACTCATCACACTGCGCTCGGCGCTGATGTCGCTCGCCCTGGAAGTGCTGACCGGGAGGTCGCTCAAGACGGTGATCACGATGACCACGGCAACCGCGATCCCGATCACCAGCCCGCGCCGGCGCTCCCAGATCGGGGGTCTCTTCGGAGACTCCCTCGGTTCGGTCACTGCCGCACCAGCCTCTCGGCATAGGTTGCGATTCCCTGACCCCAACGGGCGATGCTCCCGGGGGGCAGGGTAGTAGGTCCCGGTCTTGCTCTCGTCGGCGAAAGGCGTGGCCCGGTCACGCAGGACCCCCTGCGCGTCAATGAAATCCATGACGTTGTTGTGCGCCTCCACTCCGGTCTTGCTCTGCACGGAGATCGACACCCCGTAGGCCTTCCAGAGTGCATTGAGGGTGCCCAATGGGCCCGTCACCATGTGCCAGTTGGGCAGCGCACCGAGCTGCGTCCCGTTCAGCACAGGCGCCTCAGCCGACTGGGCCAGCCCGTTCGGATCGGTGTTGACCGTCACGAACTCCACGTCAGCGGCATGGGCTCCGAGGTCCTTGTCCGCTTGTTCGATCTCTGCCGCCAGCACGGGACAGATGTCGTTACAGGGCGCATTGAAGAAGGTGAGGACAACCACGTGTGGGGGCGACATGGGGACGGACGTCGGCCGACCGTCTTGATCGGTCAGAGTGAAGGTCGGGGCCGGGCGACGCGCGACTGCGCTCAGCCCCATGAGCGAGCCCAGAGAGGTTTGAATCGAGCCGGCAGGCGCCGGGACGGTGGGCGTCGTGATCGGCCGCGTCGCGGGTGGCTGGGTGGGCGTTGTCGGGGACGGATTCAGCCCGGCCGCTGAGAACAGGTGCTCGCCGATGAGCCCACCCAGGCTCAAGACGAGCACCACTCCGAGTCCCCAGTAGACGAACTTGAGCGGGATCCCGGGCGCACCCTCGGCGAGCGCCGCCGATCGGTCGATGGGCACCTGGGGAGGAGACTCGCTCCATTCCTCGGTGGACGCGGAGGCACGGCCCGCCTCGGTATCGCTCAACGGGCCACCTCAAGACGGGCCACCCAGCGCTCCAGGGAGGTGACGCTCTGAGGGCCGAGGGCGGTTCCGACCACCTGGCCCGATCCATTCAGGAAATAGGTGACGGGGAGCGCCTGAATGAGGTACTGGGACGCCACCTTGGCCTGCATGTCCATCGCTACTGGATACGTCGCGCCAGCGGCGGCGAGCAGCTTGCGGGCCGTCGCGGTGGAGGTCTCGTTGGAATCCACGCCGATGACTGTCAGGCGGCCGCTGCTCGCCTGGGCGACGCGAGCCATGGCATTGAGTTCGGCCCGGCAGTCGGGGCACCATGAGGCGAAGAAGTTGACGATCACCGGCTTTCCGCGGAACGTCGAGAGCACGACGGGACTGCCCCCCTGGAGCGCTGGGAGCGAGAACCCGGGGGCGGTCGTACCTGCCCGGAGGACCGGGGGCGGTGGGGCCTTCAGAGCCGCGGAGCCCACGGTGGTGTGGTGTGGGGAGCCGCGGACGATCACGAAGATCACGAAACCCGATCAGGCAGGCGGCCGCAGCGGCAGCGATCCACTTGAAGACACGATCCTGCGAGCGTTTCGGGTGCTGGGCGACGACGGGCAGCGTCATCGCCCCCTCCTGCCCCTGCCTGTCAGTCGTCCCCCCATAGGCACACGGTCAGGCTAGTCAGCCCGATTCCACCCCCCAGGGTCGCCCGCCGCCGGCCCATCGCGGCCCACGTCGGCCCGTGAGCGCCAATCTGGTGCTACCACTCGGCCGGGCGCCGCGCGGGGTCGGCTCCCGCCCGTTCCAGCCGGCGGGCAGCTCGTTCTTGCGGATCCTCGTGTATGAGGTGCCACCACGCCGCTATGGCAATGCCGGCCAGGATTGGCCACTCAAAGGTGTAGAACCAGCTCAGGCCATTCCCGGCCAGCGCTCGACGAGCCTGCCACCAGGTCGCCGCAGCGCAACCGGCAACGATGATCCAGAACTCCAGATGCAGGAGCAGGGCGCGAGGTGAGATCCAGCGGCGCATTTCGCCTCGCATCGTAGGTCCGAGCGTGACCCGAGGACGAGCGCTCGAGGCGGGAGGACAAAGGCTTTGGTCGGTGGCCGGCGCGAGCTGGGTCAGCTCGAACGAACGGAGAGGGTCACGTCCTTCCACGTGAGCGCGTGGAGCGCGTCCGAGGGAGCCTTGCGTCCCGGGTAGAGGGCGACGCGATAGGTACCGCTCGTCAGCTGGACCTGCACGGGCACCTTGAGATTCGTCGAGGTGCCGTGTCGCACGACCGTGAAGCCTGCGATGTCGCCGGGTCGCCCGTTCACGAGCGGCGCAACGGTGACGACGCCTTGGGCGCTCCTGCCGGTGACGGGATTCTTGGGATAGGTCGCATGGGCCACGGTGACCGAGTAGCCGTCGGTCATCTGATTCGTGACCGACACCGATGGCTTGACCGCGCTCTCGCGGTTCTGCTGGCGCAGATGTTGCTTGGTGCTGACCGCAGAAGAAGTTGCCCCCCCGGCCGAGCAAGCCGCGAGACTTACTGCTGCGATCGCCGCCACCGCGATTCCCAGGGACGACTTCGCTGTCAGTCTGGAGTTCCGTAACGTCTGCATTGGTGATGAATTCCCTTCACCCATTCGAATAAACGTTCCGCGACAGTGAGCGACGTCAGACCCCGCAGCGGGACCGGACCCCGAACACCGAACGCTCACCATGCACACGTGGGTTATCTACGCCTTGCGTAGCTACGTACGACGTAGTATTCTGCCAGGCATGCGAAACGGACGCCCCGCTGCTGTCGATGAGGGAAAGCCGTCCTCACGGCGGCGGTCGAATGACCCGCCAACCCTGATCCTCATGAGCCTGGCCGGCGGGGCCAAGCACGGGCACGCCCTGCTGAAGGACATCGAGGCGTTCGCCGGTGTGAAACTCGGTCCCGGGGCGCTCTATGGCGCGATCACGAGGTTGGAAGAGCGCGGGCTGATCGAGCCGCTCGAATCCGACGACCGCAGACGCCCGTACCAGATCACGGCCTCAGGGTCGCAGGCTCTGGCTGATGCCGTGGCCCAGATGCGTGAGCTCGTGCAGGTAGGACAGGCCCGGCTCAAGACCGTCCGGACAGCGCGACCGAGGCTGGCCTGATGCGATCTGGAGAGCCAGGAACGGACGACGCTCCGAGCAGCATCACGCACACAGCAAACGATCCACGCCTCCGCTGGTATCCGCCCTCGTGGCGCGCCCGATACGGGGACGAACTGGTCGCACTGCTCGACGAGGAGTACGGCGGCACTGTCCCCGTCAAGGTGCGTCTCAGCCTTGTCACCGGCGGCCTCCGGCAGCGGGCCCGGCAGTCGGGGCTCGTCGGTGACACTGCACCAGCGACCGACGGCGTGCGGGCCGGGGCGTTGGTGGTGCTCGCCGCCTGGGCGGCCTTCGTGATCGCCGGCGCCAGCTTCGCCAAGTTCTCCGAACACTTCGACGAGGCGTTACCCCACCGGTCGGGCGCCCATCGCGTGCCTGACCTCGCGTTCACACTGCTCCAGACGGTGGCCGGGGTCGCGAGCCTCCTGGTGGTCGCGGGAGCCTTTCTCGCGCTGCCCGCCTTCGTGCGATTCCTGCGAGCGGGTGGCTGGGCCTCTGTGCGTCGGCATTTCATGCGAGCACTCGTCTGCACCGCCCTCGTGGGCGTCGTCACGCTGCCACTTCTCCTGTGGGCACATCACCTCACACCGCACCAACGAAACGGTGGTCTGCACTGGTACGGGGCGCTGTTCTTGCTCTGGGCCGCGCTGATCGTCGTCACCTTGGCTCTGTGGACCGCTGGCCGCCATCGCGACGGCCAGGCGAGTGGAGTTCTCGCCAGCCGCCCTCACCGCGGAGGCGGCCCTGGCCGCTGCCATCGCCGTGGCGATGGTGCTCATGGTCGGCGCCACGGCGGTCTGGTGGGGGGCGATGGCGAAGGACGCACCCGCTTTCTTGAGCGCCAGCCCCGGCGGCGCCCCTGGCTCACCGTGGGATCTCTGGTTCGTCGCCACGGTTGGCCTGATGTTCGTGGCGCTGGCCGCGGCCGCCTTCGGCGTGGTCCGAGAACTGCGCGTCTGGACGACGATGCGTTCCGATTGAACGATTCTGTTCTCCGTCGTTGACCTGACCCATCGGATGCGCGGTGCACGCGGAGGATGGTCCCGGGTGCGACGTCGGTGACACCGGACGGGAGAGTCCCTATTGTGACCGGATGCCTCCGGACTCCGTCGCCACCTCCGGCGCCTCGACCGTTTTTTCGCAATCGGTGGAGCGGCTCCGGTTGGGCGAACCACTCGGTGCCGTCGTGGAGGACTTGCTTGACGAGCTGACGATGGACGAGAAGCTCGGACTGTTGGATGGCGACGTGCCGTTCTGGGACGGGCTCATCGAGATGAACGTGGCCGGCTACAACCGGACGCCGATCCCGATGGGGCGCGTCGAGCGTCTCGGCATCCCGGGGCTGCTGTTCTCGGACGGCCCTCGGGGAGTGGTCATGGGGCACTCCACGGCGTTTCCCGTGTCGATGGCCCGGGGAGCGACCTGGGATCGGGACCTGGAGGAGCGCGTGGGCACCGCCATCGGCCTCGAAGGGCGCGCCCAGGGGGCGAACTTCTTCGGGGGCGTGTGCATCAACCTGCCCCGGCATCCGGCCTGGGGGCGGGTGCAGGAGACCTACGGCGAGGATCCGCTCCTCCTAGGTGAGATGGGGGCGGCGCTGGTCCGCGGCGTCGCGCCGAACATGATGGCGGTGGCCAAGCACTACGCACTCAACTCCATGGAGAACGCCCGCTTCACCGTGGACGTCTCGGCCGACGACGCGACCTTGCACGAGGTCTTCCTCGCGCACTTCCGACGGGTGGTCGACGAGGGCGTCGACGGCATCATGACCTCCTACAACTCGGTCAATGGCGAGTGGGTCGGAGAGAACGAGGGCCTCCTCGAGGGTGTGCTGCGCGCGCGCTGGGGCTTCGAAGGTGTCACCGTCTCCGACTTCCTCTGGGGCCTGCGTGACGCCGCCAAGTCGCTCCGGGCGGGCCTCGACGTGGAGGAGCCCTTCGTCCAACAGCGAGCCCAGCACCTTCCCGAGGCGATACGGAGCGGCGGCGTGACCCAGGAGCACATCGAGCGCGCCGCTCGCCGCATTCTCGGGACGCAGCTCCGCTACTACGTCCGGCGTGCGGACGCGGCGCCGCCTTCCTCCGTGGTGTTCTCCGCGGCGCATCGCAGCCTTGCCCGCGAGGTGGCCGGCCGGGCCATGGTCCTGCTGAAGAACGAGCCCGTCGCCGGGCAGCCCCTCCTCCCGCTCGACGGTGGAGCCCTCCGCACGGTCGCCGTCATCGGTCGGCTGGCCGACATGGCCAACACGGGTGACCACGGATCATCGGATGTGCGCTCGCCCGCGGTCGTCACGCCGCTGGAAGGGTTACGCGCCGCGTTGTCAGGGGTGGAGATCAGCTATACGCCGGAGGACGACCCCGCCCTGGCAGCCGATGCGGCACGAGCGGCCGACGTCGCCGTGGTCCTGGTCGGCTACACCGCCGAGGACGAGGGGGAGTACATCGACAACGAGGCCTTCGGCGATCCCGAGCTGCTGGCGGTCTTCCCACCGTTTCCCGACGACCCCGCCCTGCAGAAGCGCTTGGAGGCCATGTTGAGCGGCGAGGGCGCATCGACGGTGGGCAGCGACGGCGCTGGCGGCGACCGCCTCAGCCTGCGTCTCCGCCCGGTCGATGCCGACATCATCCGTGCCGTGGCCGCGGCCAACGCGCGCACGGTCGTGGCGATCATCACGGCTGGCGCGGTCATCACGGAGGAATGGCGCGACGCCGTGCCCGCCGTGATGCTGAGCTGGTATTCCGGCTCCGAGGGCGGCCATGCCCTGGCCGATGTGCTCCTCGGCCACGTCGACGCGTCCGGACGGCTGCCGTTCTCCGTCCCGACGTCGGAGAACCATCTCCCCTTCTTCGACCGTACGGCGAAGGCCATCACCTACGACAAGTGGTTCGGTCAGCGCCTGCTCGACCGGGACGGGCACGCTGCCGCCTTCCCGTTGGGCTTCGGCCTGTCCTACACGGAGTTCGCGCTCTCCGATCTTTCGGTCGACGACCTCGTGGGCGACTCCTTCGGAGCCGCGGTGACCGTGACGAATGTCGGCCGTCGCGCCGGGCGCCACGTCGTGCAGCTGTACGGGCACCTCGAGGCCGGGGACGACTTTCCCGATCGGGTGCTGCTCGGGTTCGCACCGGTCGTGCTGGAGCCAGGCGCTGCGACCCGCGTGG
This sequence comes from uncultured Acidimicrobiaceae bacterium, assembly GCA_963753115.1. Taxonomy (GTDB): domain Bacteria; phylum Actinomycetota; class Acidimicrobiia; order Acidimicrobiales; family RAAP-2; genus Bog-473. The sequence continues at coordinate 68,574 of CAVWBB010000025.1, read as the reverse complement.
AGCTGGAAGGGTCGACGCGCCCGCTCCAGCGCTGGACCGGCGAAGGCTTCACGGCGGCCGCCGCCTCCGTCGTGATCGAGGCATCCTCGTTTGCGGGTGATCCGCAGGCGGTGACCGCACCCGTCGCGTTCCGGCTGTCCTGACCCGGACGGGCCGTCACTCGGCCGATGGCCCAGCCGCCTGTGCGTAGGCCTGGGCCGCCTGCGTCTCCCACTTCCGCTCGATGTCGCCGAAGTGCCAGACCGCCAGGGCCACGACCCATGTCGCCACGAAGATCCCGACGATGATGAACCCCGCCCGGTTGATGTTGAACTTCTCGACGACGTCCCAGACACCGCCGCTCCGGTTTGTCTCCTGGGCGATCAGCCCCAGGAGTTCGATCGTCCCGATGAAGAGGGCGATGAAGACCGACAGGCCGGTGATCGTCAGGTTGTAATAGATCTTCCGGATGGGCTTGGAGAAGGCCCAGTCGTACGCGAAGTTCATGAAGCAGCCGTCGATCGTGTCGAAGAGGCACATCCCGGCGGCGAAGAGGATCGGGAGTGAGAGCACCGCGTAGAAGGGCAGACCGCCCACGACTGCGGTGCCGGCGAGCACCAGGAGCGCCACTTCGCTGGCGGTGTCGAAGCCCAGTCCGAAGAGCACCCCGATCGGGTACATCTTCTCGGGCGAGTCCACCCGCTTGGCGTAGCCCCCGAGAACCCGGTTCATGAGCCCGCGCGCATTGAGCTGACGCTCGAGTTCGCCATCGTCGTACCTGCCTTGACGCATCTCCCGGCTCACCTTGAGGATCGAGAAGAGGACAACGAGGTTCAGCAGCCCGATCAGGTACAGGAACGTCCCCGAGATGGAGGTGCCGATGATGCCCGTCCAGTGGTGCAGGCCTGATGTGTTGTTCTGCACCGCTCCGTTGAGGGCCCGGATCCCGAAGTTGAGGAGTACAGCGAGCACGAAGACGATGGTCGAGTGGCCAAGTGAAAAGAAATACCCGACGCTGAGCGGGCGCTGCCCGTCATGGATCAGCTTGCGGGTGGTGTTGTCGATGGCCGCAATGTGATCGGCATCGAAGGCGTGGCGCATCCCCAGCGTGTAGGCCAGCACCCCGGTCCCGAAGCCGAAGAACGCCGTCTTGTTGACGTGGTGGTGCCCCCGGAGGGCCAGGGCCAACATCCCCCACCCCACGATGTTGAGGCCGACAACGGTCGCCGCCATCAACCCCACCCCGGTCCACTCCCGGGGGGTCAGACCGTTGCGAATCTTGCTGATCCGACCGATCGGCCCCGCCATGTCGTGTGCCCCCCTCGGTGCGTCGGATCCAGCCATTTCGCTATCGCCAAGGTAAGGCAAATGCGAATCACTTGCAAGAAGCTCCTCCGCCGTACAGTGGTGGGGTCATGGGCGTTCCTCTCGGCGCAGATGCACCCCGGCACGACGTGAGCACGGTCGACGACGTCCTCGCCCTGGTGCGCGAGAGCGGCGGCCGGGTCACGAATTCCCGGCGCCTGCTGCTCGAGGCGATCTTCCACGAGCCGGGACACCACAGTGCCGAGAACCTGGCGGTCATCGTCCAGGCGAAGGCCCCGGACGTGCACCTGTCGACCATCTACCGCAACCTGGACGAGCTGGAGAGGCTCGGGGTCGTCGTCCATTCCCATCTGGGGCATGGGCCGGCCACCTATCACCTCGCCGCGAGTGCGCATTGTCATTTCGTCTGCGAACACTGCGGCGCGGCCGTCAAGGCGCCGGACGAGCTCTTCGTGAACCTGGCCGACCGCGCCAAGAAGCAATTCGGCTTCACCATCGACCCGCACCACTTCTCCATCTTCGGTCGCTGTCGGAACTGCCAGGAGGCGTGATCGGGGCATCGGACCGGACTCTCTAAGGTTCGGTTGATGCCCACCCCGCGCCGTCCTGTCTCCGTGGCGATGGACGCCACGCCATTGCTCGGGGTGCGCACGGGCGTGGGCGAGTCCGTGGCCGGGTTCATGGCGGCCGTGGGCGCCGCTCCCGATCTGACGGTCGTCGGGTACGGCCTCAGTGCCAACGCGGGGAGGGCGCTCCCCGGACTGCTCCCCGCGTCGGTCAAACCCGGGCGACGGGTCCCGATCCCGGCGGCGGCCTTGCTGCGGGCGTGGGCGCGGTTCGACCATCCGACGGTGGAGCTGTGGACGGGGCCCGTCGATGTGGTGCACGGCACCAATTTCGTCGTGCCACCCTCGCGAAAGGCCGCCCGGCTGGTGACGGTGCACGACCTGACGCCGCTGCGGTTTCCCGAGCTCTGCACCCCGACGTCGCTGCAGTACCCCGGTCTCATCCGACGGGCCATCGCACAGGGCGCGTCCATTCACACTGTCTCGCAGGCGATGGCCGACGAGGTCATGGAGCACTTCCGCGTCGGGGCCGATCGTGTGCACGTCATCCACAACGGCGTGGCGCCGCTGCGACCTCCACAGCCGCGCGACGAATCCGAAGCTCCGTACATCCTCGCCATTGGCACCGTCGAGCCCCGCAAGGGCATTCCCGATCTGGTCGCGGCGTTCGACCGCGTGGCCGAGTCGGATCCCGACGTCCAGCTCACGATCGCGGGACCGGCGGGGTGGGGTGAAGACGCACTGGCCGCCGGCATCAGTCGCGCCCGACACGCGGGACGCATCCATCGCATCGGATGGGTCGACGACAGGAGCTCGCTCATCGCTGGTGCACGCGTGCTCGCCTACCCCTCGCTCTACGAGGGATTCGGGCTGCCACCACTCGAGGCGATGTCCCTCGGTGTCCCGGTGGTCGCGACGACCGCCGGGGCCATCCCCGAGGTGGTCGGCGACGCCGCGGTGTTGGTCGAACCGCGCGACGTGCCCGCGCTGGCCGAGGCCCTCCTGGTGGCGCTCCAGGACTCGACGACCCGCGATCGGTTGGTCGCCGCCGGCAGGCAGCGGGTCCGGCGTTTCACCTGGACGCAAGCGGGAGAACAGCTGGCGCGGCTCTATCGCACGCTCGCCGAGACACCCCACTGAAGAACTCGCGCCTGCGCCGTGTTCGTGTAAACATCGACGCATGCCGTCCGGAGGAGTGGATACTGCGTCCCCGGTGACGCGCACTTCCGACGTCCCAACGACGGACCAGCTCGGCTCCACGCCGGGATTCGTTGGGCGCTGGCGGGGTCGTCGTGGCCTGATCCTCGAAGCACTCGGCGTGGCCTGGCTGCCGTGGCTCACCGCGAGGGTCATCACCGCCTTCGCGCTCGGGCTGGCCAAGTACGAGGTGAAGCACTTCCACATCACCAACCCCAAGGCCGTGCTCGAGACGCACTACGGGCTGCTGGGGTCCGACGCGGGTTGGTATCAGACCATCGCCGCCAACGGGTATGGACCGCTGCCGCGGGCGGCGACCCGCTTCTTCCCGTTGTTGCCTCTGCTCGATCGCGGCGTGAGCGACGTCACCACCATGACGGTCGGCATCGCATCGCTGGTGATCACGAACGCGGCGAGCCTGCTCGTAGGGATCGGGATCTACGTGCTGGCCTGCTCCGAGTACAAGGACAAGGTCATCGCCCGGCGTGCGGTGTGGTTGATCATGCTGGCGCCACCAGCGTTCGTCTTTGTCATGGGCTATTCCGAGGCACTCCTGGTCCTGTTGGCCGTCGCCTTCTTCGTGGCCATCCGGCGGGGCAGCTGGTGGTGGGCCTCGCTGTTCGGCTACCTGGCCGGCACCGCCCGACCGATCGGGTGCCTGCTGGTGGTCCCGGCCGTCATCGAGGTGATCCGCTCCTGGCGAACGGATCGTTGGGCCCGGTGGCCCGGCAAGGTCGTGGCGATCGTGTCGGCCGGCGCCGGCGCCGTGACCTATCTCGCCTGGGTGAGTAGTCGGTATGGGAGCGGGTTTCTCGAGCCGCTGAAGATCCAACAGCAACAAGCGCACCATGGGGCGCTCACCGACCCCGCTCCGACGATCTACCACGCGCTGGCCAATCTGGCGCATGGGCACCACATCGGCGACGGGCTGCACGTGCCGTGGATCGGGGTCGCCGTCGTGCTGCTCGTCGTGGCGTTCTGGCGCCTGCCCGTGTCCTACGGTGCGTTCGCCCTGTGCGTGGTCGTCATCGCGTTGTCGGGATCCAACCTCGACTCCTTCGAGCGCTATGCGCTGAGCGCCTTCCCCCTCGTCCTGGCCGGTGCCACCCTGCTCAAGTCGCCGCGGGTCGCCGCCGTGACCTTCGTCCTGTCCGGCGCCGCCATGGCGCTCTACGCCGTGCTGGCGTTCCAAGGGGCGTACGTCCCCTGATGTCCGCCCCGCCCGAGCCGCCCCAGGCGCAGCGCACGGGCCGCCTCGGCGAGCCCCGCTGGCCCATGGCGCTCGCCGTGCTCACGACCGGCCTGTTGCGGGCGGCGCTGCCGCACCAGTTGCGGAACGGTGACGCGGCCTGGCTCTTTCTCGTTCTCGTGGTGGTACTGCTGGCGATCCTCATCATCGGAGACCCCGGGCGCATCGACCGGGACCGGCCCTGGCTCCACAACCTCACCAGCGTGCTGATCGGGCTGATCTCCATCGCCAATGCGGATGCCGCCATCCGCCTGGTCGTCGGCATCGTCAACGTGTCGAGCTTCACCCAGGACGCCAAGGTGCTGCTGGCGAGCGGCGGCGCCATCTGGCTCTCCAACATCATCGCCTTCGCGCTCTGGTATTGGAACCTCGACCGGGGCGGCCCGGCGGCCCGCGCCGCGGGCACCGACGATCCGCCCGCCCTCATCTTCCCCGAGATGCTGCACCCCCAGCACGTCAAGGCAGGACTGGACCCCGACCTTCGTGGACTACTTCCACTTCGCCTTCGCGACCGCCACCGCCTTCAGCCCGACCGACGTGTCGGCCGTCAAGCCCTGGATGAAGCTCATGATGATGGCCGAGGAGGCCATCTCCTTGGTGGTGGCGATCCTCGTCGTCGCCCGCGCCGTCAACATCTTGAAGTAGCGCCCCCGGCCAGGCGGGACGCAGGTCGGACGCAGGCGGGACGCGCCGGGACGCGCCGGGACGCGCCGGGACGGCACAGGAACCATGATGGATCCATGCATCTGGGGGGCCGAACTGCCGTCGCGGGCCCGGTCGCGATCGTCGCCGTTTGTGTCCTCTCGTCCTGTGGCAGTTCGCCCACAGCGGAGCAGAAGAATGCCGGCCACACCGCCGTGTCCACGACGACCGTGGCACCGACCTCCTCGACGTCGACGACCACACCGTCGTCAACCACGACGCCCGGTGTCACCGTGCCCAACGTGATCGGAGCGAAGATCGCCGCCGCCCATGCCGCGCTCCGCGCCGTGGGGCTCCCCAGCGTCCCGCTGAACACACCGTGCAACAAGGGCAGCCTGGCGAGCCAGAGCGTGGTCTCCTCCCTGGCGATCCCCGGCACGGCACCGGACCTGCGCGTCGGCGCCGTCCCCCTGCCCCCCGGTGCCGTCGTGCCGCCCGGCACGCGGATCGGCATCACATGGTCGGGTTGCTACGGCGACACCGCGACGGTCCCCGCCGTCGTCGGGCTGACGTTCGCGGCCGCCCGTCACGCCCTGCACGCGGTGGGGCTCACCTGGGCCTGCTACTCCGTCGGCAAGGAGACAACCACCACCACGACACGCGCTCGCACCACGACGACCTCCGACTCGTCGACGTCGTCCTCCGCCGCGCCGGTGACCACCGCGCCTACGCCGGTGACAACCACGACCGTGAAGCCGCGACCCACGGTGCTGACCCAGACCCCGGGCGCCGGGACGGTGCTGCACCCCGGCACGCCGGTGTCCCTCACCATGCACATCTGTCCCCAATGAGTCCGCGGCCCGATGCCGGCGGCCCTCCCCCGATGGGCGCGGCGAGCGTGCAACTGGCCCTCTCGAGCGCGCAGGGGCGCTGGGTCATCGCGGCCATGGTGCTCGGCTCGGGGATCGCCATGCTCGATGCGACGGTCGTCGGCATCGCCCTCCCCTCCATCAACCGCGACTTCCACGGCGGCGTCGGCACCTTGCAGTGGGTGGTCACCGGCTACGCGCTCACGTTGGCCGCCTTCCTCCTCCTCGGTGGAGCGCTCGGCGACCACTACGGGCGCAGGCGCGTGTTCGCCATCGGGGTGGTCTGGTTCGCCGTCTCCTCCGCCCTCTGCGGCATCGCGCCGACCGCCGGCCTCCTCATCGGGGCCCGGGTGCTCCAGGGGGTCGGCGGCGCGCTGCTGGCGCCTGCGAGCCTGGCCATCCTGCAGGCCTCGTTCCGCCCCGACGACCGGGCCCGCGCCATCGGCGCCTGGTCGGGGTTGAGTGGCGTGGCGGCGGCCGCGGGCCCGCTGGTGGGCGGCTACCTGCTCGCCATCGGCTCATGGCGCTGGATCTTCTTCATCAACCTCCCGCTGGCCGCCCTCGTGGTGCTGATCACGATCCGCCACGTGCCCGAGTCGCGTGACCCGACGGCGACGGGCCGCGTCGACACCGTCGGCGCCACGCTCGCCGTCCTGTTCCTCGCCGGCCTGACGTACGGGCTCATCGAGGCGCCGACCCGCGGCTGGTCCAACCCCGCCGTCGTCGGCTCCCTCGTGCTCGCCGCGCTGGCCGGGCCCGCCTTCTTCGTCGTCGAGCACCGGCGCGCCCAACCGATGCTCCCCCTCAAGCTGTTCCGTTCCCGGCAATTCAGCGGGGCCAACGGGGTCACCTTCGCCGTCTACGGCGCCCTTGGCGGCGCCCTCTTCCTGCTCCCCGTCGAGCTGCAGATCGTCAAGGGCTACAGCCCGCTGGAATCGGGCATCGCCCTGCTTCCCGTGACGCTCGTGATGTTGACGCTCTCGGCCCGGTCGGGCGCGCTGTCGGCCCGGATCGGGCCCCGCCTCCAGATGACCGTCGGGCCGCTCATCGTCGGGGCCGGCCTCGCCCTCTTGACCCGCGCCACCCACCCCGGCAGCTACTGGACCCAGGTCTTCCCCGCCGTACTCCTCTTCGCCGTCGGCCTGACCATCACCGTCGCCCCGCTGACGGCCACCGCCATGGGCGCGGCACCGCCCGAGCACTCCGGCGTCGCCTCGGCCATCAACAACGTCGTCGCCCGGGCCGCTGGACTCCTGGCGGTGGCCGTGTTGCCCCTGCTCGCCGGCCTGACCGGGGCCGCCGCGCTCAGCAGCGCGGGGCTGGCCAGCGGGTTCCGCACCGCCATGGTGATCTCGGGCCTCGTCGCCGCCGCCGGTGGCGTGCTGGCCGCGCTGACCATCCGCAACCCGGCCCGCACGCCGGCGGCCGTGGAAGCCGCCGTCGAGGCCGTCGCGGAGGAGCCCACCTGGAACTGCGGCGTCTCCGGCCCCCCGCTCAACCCCTCGCTGGCCGCCACCGCCAACCGTCCGCGCTGACGCCAACGTGCGGCCGGCGCGCCGGTGGACAAAGGTAGGCCCATGCCACGCGCCACCCGACAGCACGCCGCCCCGGCGGTCTTCGCCCCGGCGCCCCTCGGACCCCTGACCCTGCGCAACCGCATCATCAAGGCCGCCACGTTCGAGGGCGTGACGCCGGGGGGCAAGGTCAGCGACGAGCTGATCGCCTTCCACCGCCGGGTCGCCGCCGGCGGCGCCGCCTTGTCCACGGTGGCCTACCTGGCGGTCTCACCGGAGGGTCGGACGGACCGGCACTGCCTCCTGCTGAGCGACGACACGGTGCCGGGCCTGCGCCGGCTCACCGACGCCGTCCACGCCGAGGGCGCCGCCGCGGGGGCGCAGATCGGCCACGCCGGGCCGGTGGCGAACGCGCGCTCCAACCGGGCCCCCGCGCTCTCGCCGTCCGGTGGCTTCACCCCCATGGGCTCGCGCCTCCGCGCCGTCGACGTGGCCGGCATCGAGCGCATCACCGAGGACTACCGGCGCGCCGCCACCCTCGCCGTCGAGGCCGGCTTCGACAGCATCGAGGTGCACGTGGGGCACAACTACCTCCTGAGCGCCTTCTTGAGCCCCAAGCTCAACCGTCGCGACGACCAGTTCGGCGGGTCGGTGGAGAACCGCGCCCGCTTCGCCCGCACGGTGTTGCGCACGGTGCGCGACGCCGCCGGCCCGAACGTGGCGGTGACGGCGAAGCTCAACATGGCCGACGGTGTCGACGGTGGCCTGTGGCTCGACGACAGCGTGGAGGTGGCCACCCTGTTCGAGGCCGACGGCGCGCTCGATGCGCTCGAGCTCACCGGGGGCAGCTCGCTGGCCAACCCGATGTACCTGTTCCGGGGCGACGCGCCACTGCAGGAGTTCGGCGCCACGCTGCCGGGGCCGGTCCGCGTCGGCTTCCGCTTCGTCGGCCACCGCTTCCTCAAGTCCTATCCCTACGAGGAGGCGTTCTTCCTTCCCTATGCCCGCCAGTTCCAGCGCGCGCTCTCCACCCCGCTCATCCTCCTCGGCGGCATCACGGAACTGGCCACCGTCGAGATGGCGCTCGCCGAGGGCTTCGCCTTCGTCGCCATGGCCCGTGCCCTGCTCCGCGAACCCGACCTGCCCAACCGCATGCAGGCGGGCACGTCGACCACCTCGCTGTGCATCCACTGCAACAAGTGCATGCCCACCATCTACTCGGGCACGCGCTGTGTCCTGGTAACCGGCTCTCCGGGGTAGGTCGCCGCCCGGGTTCTGCCTACGCCGAGACCGGCGGCCGGCGCGCCGCCCACGGGGCGGCCTGCTCCAGCTGCCCGGCGAGCGAGAGCAGCGTCTCCTCGTCGCCGAAGCGCCCGACGAACTGCACGCCGATCGGCAGCCCGCTCCCGCTCCAGTGCAGCGGCAGCGAGATCCCGGGTTGTCCCGTCACGTTGAAGGGCGGGGTGAAGGGGACGTAGGACGCGGCGCGGAAGAGCCCGGTCAGCGGCTCACCCGGCGGGGAGTCGAACGTGCCCAGCGGTGCCGGGAGCTCGGCCAGCGTCGGCGTGAGCAGGACGTCGATCTCCTCGAAGTAGTCGGCGATGCCGCGGCTGATGCGCTGGAGCTCCTGCACCGACTTGAGGTACTGGCCCCCGTTGACGGAGCGGCCGAGCTCGACCAGGGCCCAGCTCAGTGGCTCGAAGTCGCCCTCGTGGGCCGTCCGCCCCACCCGGGACTCCCAGTCCTCGACGGCCCAGGCGTTGCTGCAGGCCCACTGGTTGACGAAGTGTGCCGTGAAGGCGTCGCCGTCGACGGCCAGGGCCGCCTCCTCCACCTTGTGGCCGAGCGACTCGCAGAGCGAGGCCGTGGCCTGGACCGCCGCCACACACTCCGCGTCCACGTCGCTGCCTGTGGGCGACGTCGTCATCACCGCCACGCGCAGGCCCGACGGCGCGGAGGCGGCTGCGGCCGCGAAGGACGGGCCGCGCAACGGCGGGGCCCAGTAGGGGTCGCCGGGCACCGGGCCGGCCGTCACGTCGAGGATGGCCGCCGAGTCGCGCACCGAGCGCGTGACGACGTGCTCGACCACGAGGCCGCCCATCATGTCGCCGTACTGCGGCGCCACCGAGTTGCGCCCACGCGTCGGCTTCAGCCCGACGAGGCCGCAGCACGAGGCGGGAATGCGGATGGAGCCGCCGCCGTCGTTGGCGTGCGCGGCCGGCACCATGCCCGACGCCACCGCCGCCGCCGACCCACCCGAGGAGCCGCCCGTGGAGTGATCGGTGTTCCACGGGTTGCGCGACGGGCCGAAGCGTTGCGGTTCGGTGGTCGGCAGAATGCCGAGCTCGGGCGCGTTCGTCTTGCCGCAGATCACGAAGCCGGCGTCGATGTAGCGCTGCGTGAGCGTCTGGGTGACACTCGAGTGGTAGTCGCCGGAGAAGGCCATGCCCTCGTTGAAGGGCGTGCCGGCGAGCTCAGCGCCGAGGTCCTTCAACAAGAAGGGCACCCCGCGGAACGGGCCGTCGGGCAGTTCGCCCGCCGCCTCGGCCCGAGCCCGCTCGTAGAGCTCGTGGATGACCGCGTTGAGCTCGGGGTTGAGCCGCTCCATGCGGTCGATCGCCGCGCCGACCAATTCAGCTGGCGAGACTTCCTTGGTGCGGACGAGCTCCGCCTGGGCCGTTGCGTCCATCCACGCCGTGTCATCACTCATGGGATGCACGGTAGTGATGCGGGCGGCGGCGCGCCCGGGCGCCTCAGGCCGACGCGGGTGCTCAGGCGAGCGGCGCCTCAGGCCGAGCTGGCGTCGGTGTCGGTGTCGGTGTCGGTGTCGGTGCGGCCGGGGCCACGAAGGCAGCTCCCGGGTCGGCGGCGGGGCGGCGCGCCCCGGTGCGGATGGCAACCGCCTCCGTCACGGTGACGTCAGCGCCACAGCTGAGGCAGCGCCGGCGGTCGTCGAGCTCGCCACCGCAGTTGCGGTGCTGGAGGATCATCGGCCGCTCGCCACCCTCGAGGGCGTGGCGGTCACCCCACTGGAGCATGGCCACGAGCATCGGCCACAGGTCGGCGCCCTTCTCGGTCAGGCGGTACTCGGAGCGCAGCGGGCGCTCCTGGTAGGGCCGCTTGACCAGGATCCCCTCTTCCACCAGGCGCTCCAGTCGGACCTGCAGGACGTTGCGGGCCACGCCCAGGTCGCGCTGGATGTCGTCGAAGCGGCGGATGCCCAGGAAGACGTCACGCACGATGAGCAGGGTCCAGCGCTCGCCGATGACCTCCAGCGTCGAGGCCACCGGGCAGTACTGGGTGGGGTAATCCCGCTTGAGCACGCCTCCATCATAGCCCAGATCCGGCTAGTTGGGTTGCTTCATAAAACTTCTTCCTGTACAGTCCGTTGCATGACAGAACTCATGGAGTCCCCGACGGTGACGGCCAGGCGGGCCCGACCGGTGTTGACCGCATTGATCGTGCTCACCGGGGTGTTCTTGTCCTCGCTGGACCTGTTCATCGTCAACATCGCCTTCCCCAGCATCTCGGCGACGTACCACGGCGAGAGCCTGAGCTCGCTGTCCTGGGTGCTGAGCGCCTACACCATCGTCTTCGCCGCCGTCCTGGTCCCGGCCGGACGTTGGGCCGATCGTGTCGGTCGCAAGCGGGCCTTCCTGCTCGGGCTGGCCGTCTTCACCACCGCCTCCGCGCTCTGCGCCCTTTCCCCGTCCCTCGGGTTCCTCGTCGCGGCGCGTGTCCTCCAGGCGATCGGCGGTGCCCTCATGCTGCCGACCTCCCTCGGACTCCTTCTGCCCGCCTTCGGTCCCGAGCGCAAGGGTGCGGCCATCGGCCTGTGGTCCGCAGTCGGTGGGGCGGCCGCCGCACTCGGCCCCCCGATCGGGGGCCTGCTCGTCCAGGCCAGCTGGCGCTGGGTGTTCCTCGTCAACCTGCCCTTCGCGGTGGTGGCGCTCGTGCTGGGCGTCCGCACGCTCGACGAGGTCCGTGACCGAGATGCCCAGAAGTCCGACCTCCTCGGGGCCGCCCTCCTGATGGTCGCCGTGGCCAGCCTCGTGGCCGGCATCGTCGAGGGCTCCGACTGGGGCTGGACGAGCCCGCGGATCCTCGGTGCCTTCGCGCTGACCGCCCTGTCGGGAGCGGGGCTCGTCCTGCGCTCCTTCCGGCACCCGAACCCCATCATCGAGCCGGCCGTGATCCGCCACCGCGCCGTGGCGATGGCCGATCTCAGCTCGCTCGCATTCTTCGGCGGCTTCGGGGCGCTGGTGCTGGGCGGCGTCCTGCTGCTCACCGGCCTGTGGCACGAGTCCGTCCTGCGCGCGGGGTTCATGATCGCCCCCGGTCCGTTGCTGGCCGGGATCACCGCCTTCCCGGGCGGGCTGCTCGGCGCCCGCTTCGGGCACCGGGTCGTCGGCACCGCGGGCGCCCTGCTCTTTGCCGCCGGGGGCGTGTGGTGGATCACCCACGTGGGTGTGACGCCGGACTGGGCGGGTGCCTATCTGCCAGGCAGCATCGTCAGCGGGATCGGCGTGGGCCTCATGCTCCCGTCGCTCGGCGGAGCCGCCACGGCGCCGCTGCCGCCGGAGCGTTTCGCCACCGGCTCGGCGCTCTACGTCATGACCCGGCAGATCGGGATCGCGCTCGGGGTGGCCGGCCTGGTGGCGATTCTCGGGACAACGACCGGTGCCACGGCGGTGACGGCGTTCCACCACGCCTGGGTCTTCATGATCGCCTGCAGCCTGGCCGCCGGTGCGCTGCTGCAGGGCGTCGGCAATCGCGTGACCGAGGTGGCCGATGCCTCGCTCGAGGCGGAGCCGCATGCACCGGCCCCCGAGGCCAGTGTCGTGCCGGTCGCGGTGCCCGCTGCGGTGCCTGCGCCGGCACCCGCACCCGCACCCGCGCTCTACCCGCTCGCCGCGGGCAAGTAGGCGGGGTTCGCCACCAGCAGCTGGTCGCGCGCCGACGCGGCGAGTGCCGGCGCAACGACCTCCAATTCGTCATCGAGGCTGCCCGAGCGCAGCGCAGCGGCCAGCGCGGCGTCATCGGCGAAGCCGAGCGCGGCCAGGCGCTCGGCGTGTGCCGCGACGAGGGCCGGCCCGAGACGGAGCTCACGCTCGGCGATGCCCAGCGCGTTGCAGCGCCACCCGCGCCTCGAAGCGGGCACCCCCCTCGTTTCGCTCCATGACGCCTTCGAGGTACTCGCGCACGGCCTCGACCAGCTCGGCGGCGGTGGGTCGGCCGAAGGGCGCCGTCGGAGCGTCGGCCGCGACCGGCTCGGCGGCGGGCGGCGGCGGCGTCCCCAGCAAGGCGAAGAGATCCCACTCGTTCTCGCACACGCGGCGGCCGATGGCGGCGAGCTCGACGGAACGCGTCACGCCACTCAGGTGGGCCGACGCCTGCAGCGCGCAGATGGTGGCCCACTTGATGGTGGCGTAGACCTGCCACCAGTGCACCCGGGCCGGCGTCACGACCTCGCCGCCCGCGTCGGCGTAGGCCGCCAGCAGCTCGGGCAGCGCACCGAATCCGCCCACCTCGCCGCTCCCCCCGAAGCGCCACGCCGGGGCGCACAGCCACCCGATGTCCTCGGCCGGATCGCCGGTGTGGGCGAGCTCCCAGTCGAGGACGCCACGCAGCCCGTCGGGTCCGACGAGGAAGTTGCCCATCCGGTAGTCGCCGTGCACCGCCACGCGGGGGCCGTCGGGTGGGCGGTGGGCGGCGAGCCAGCGCACGCCGAGCTCGAGCGCCGGACGCACCTCGCCCAGCGCATCGAGGAAGGGCAGGGGATCGCCGAGCGGGTCCGACGGGGCGAGCCCGGAGATGGACGCCGGGTCGACGGTGTGGATGGCGGCCAGGGCGCGCCCCACCTGGCCCGTCAGGGCGCCGCGGGCGCCGGCCCATTCGTCGTCACGCAGCAGCTTGCGCGGGATCGTCTCCCCCTCGAGGCGCTCGACCACCAACCAGCTCGCCCCGAGCTCGTCGCGTTCCCCCATGGCGACGACGCCGGGCACCGGCACGCCGGCCGCAGCAGCCGCACGCAGCAGGTCCGCCTCCATGCGCGCCCGGCCGCGCGGCGCGCTGTCACCGCGATCCATCTGCAGGATGAGCGGCTGCACGCCGCCGCCGGGTGCCCGCAGGTCGAAGGAACTGGTGACGCGCGAGGCGCCCCCCGACAGGCGGTGCAGGCTCTCGACGGCGCCGCCGAGCTGGCGCCCGAGCGCGGCGGCCAGCTCCTCAGTGCTCAGCCGTGTCGCCATCCCTACTCGACGGGGACGACAGGCCTCCCGCTGTCGTCGAGCTGGTGCAGGTACTCACAGATGCCGTAGCCCGTGTGCGGCGCACCGTCGGGATCCTCGTAGGTCCAGCGCGCCAAGCCCTCGTTGACCATGGTGCCGCCGGCCCGGCCGATGTCGGCCACGCGGAGCACGTCGCCGCGCAGCGGGTAGACCCGACCCTTCTTGTCCACCACGTCGAGGTGCACCACACGGTGCGTCACGCCGTCGTCGGCCAGCTCGGTCCGCACGCGCCACTCGGCCACCGACGTCGCCCGCGTCCCGTCCCACACCCAGCCGCGGTGCAGATCGCCGGCATCGGTACCGAGCCGGATGCCCCCGAAGTGCATGTCCTCCCCGATGTTGATGGAGAACCAGCGCCACATCTTCGGGCCGCCCCAGCGGCGCGGGCCCCAGGAGCGGTCCCGGTTGCCGTGCGCACCGCGCCACTCGTACGGCGTGCCGTCGACCGTGAGCGTGCCGGTCCAGCGCCCCGCCTGCTCCAGGTGCCCCTTGCCCACGGTGCCGGCGGCCGCAGCGGCCTCGGCCGACTTGGGGCCGCCGCTCGGCTGGCCGTCCGTACCGATGGCGGGGGTCACGGCGTCGAAGCGCAGGTCGAGCCCGATCGGCACGGGGTGCGTCGTCGTCTCGCCGCGCACGCACGGGCGGGCCTGCACCTCGCCGTCCATGGTCAGGCGCCACGACTGCAGTGCCTCGAGCATCTCGTAGCGGACTGCGCCGACCTCCAACACGGAGTCGACCATCTCGCGCTGTTCCTTGACCCAGCGGTACTCGCCCAGCTCGCCGCCGGGGAGCCACAGCGACATGCCGACGTCCATCGTCCCCTCGTTGGGCCGGATGCCGATGCGGCTGAACAGGCCCGAGTCGGTCGCGGGGTCGTACGCATTGAAGTAGTACGACTCGCTCCACGCGGTATCCCCTTCGACGGGGTGGGCCAGGTCGTGACGGGCGTCGAGGATCGGCATGGCTACACCATTGTCTGTCCGGCGCTGACGTTCAACGCCTCACCCGTGACGCCGCGGGCCGCGTCGGAGAGCAGCCAGCAGATGGCGGCCGCGATCTCCTCGGCACTCTGCAGGCGGCCGAGCGGGATCTCCCGGGCGATGTAGGAGGCCAGGCCCTCGGGACCGCCCATCAGGGTCTCGAACATGGCATCCCGGTTGATGAGGTCGGTGTCCACCGTGCCGGGACACACTGCGTTGACGGCGATGCCCTGAGCGCCCAGCTCGGTCGCCATGGTCTGGGTGAGCAGGATGATCCCGGCCTTGGCCGCGCAGTAGGCACCGAGGAAGGGGAAGGCGCGCTTGCCGGCCTGGCTCGAGACGTTGCAGATGCGTCCGCCGACGCCGGCATCCACCATCCGGGTGGCACAGGCCTTGGACACCAGCCATGTCCCGACCACGTTGACGTCGAGCACGCGGCGGAACTCCTCGGCCGGGACGTTGAGCAGCGGGCCCAGTCCGAAGCCCGGACCGCTTCCCCCGGCCACGTTGGCCACCAGGGTGATCGTCCCCAGCTCCTCGGTGGCCCGGGCCACGGCCTCCTCCACCGCGGCCTCGTCGGAGACATCGGCCTGCACGGTGGTTGCCCGCACACCCAGCCCGGTGAGCTCGGCGGCAAGGCCCTCGAGGTCGTCGCCACTGCCGGTGCCGTGGAACGGCGCGTCGTCGTAGGGACGGGCGATGTCGAGGCAGGCCACGTCCGCTCCGCCCGAGGCCAGGGCGACCGCGGTGGCCCGCCCGATACCGCGGGGACGGGCCGCCCCCGTGACCAGCGCGACGCTCCCGGCGAACGGGCGTGCCGAAGCATCGTGTGTGAAACTCACGGGGCAAACGTAGCGACGAATGCGGGCGGCCGCGCCGTCCGTGGGGGTGGCTCTGCCATGCGTGCCGCGGTGACCAGGGGTGGACGGCTGGTGGTGGGCGACGTGCCCGAGCCCGTGCCGTCTTCGGGCCATGTGGTGGTGCGCTCGCTCTCCGCCGGCATCTGCGGATCCGACCTGCACGCGCTGGCCGATTTCGCCCACTTCACCGGGCTCATGGACTCCGTCGGTGTGCCCGCCCTGGACCCGGCCGCGGACTGTGTCTTCGGTCACGAGTTCTGCGCGGAAATCGTGGAGCACGGGCCCGACACGGCCGGCACCCTGCCCATCGGATCCCGTGTCTGCTCGGTGCCCATCATCTTGGGCCCGACCGGCGTGGAGCAGATCGGCTATTCCAACGCCTACCCGGGCGCGCTCGCCGAGCACATGGTGCTCCAGGAGCTGCTGTTGCTCCCGGTGCCCGACGCGCTGGACACCGACCTGGCGGCGCTGACCGAGCCGCTCGCCGTGGGCGAGCACGCCGTGGGTCTGGCCGACCTCCATCCGGGCCAGCCCTGCCTCGTCGTCGGGTGCGGCCCGGTCGGGCTGGCGGTGATCGCCGCGCTCAAGGGCCGCGGCCATGGGCCGGTGCTCGCGGCGGACTTCTCGCCCACCCGGCGGCGCCTGGCCGAGGCGTTCGGCGCCGACGAGGTCATCGACCCCGCCGAGGGGTCGCCGCACGACCGCTGGTCCGATTTCGGGATCGCCCGCACCGTCATGGAGCGCATCGGCTCGTCCATGCTGGGTGCGTCCGTGCCGGACCCGGTGATCTTCGAGGCGGTGGGCGTCCCCGGCATGCTGCAGTCGCTCATCGCGGACGGTCCGCCGCACAGCCGGATCGTGGTGGTGGGTGTGTGCATGCACAGCGACACCATCGAGCCGTTCATGGCGGTGACCAAGGAGATGGAGCTGCGGTTCTCGTTCGGCTACACCCCGGCCGAGTTCGCCGCCACGCTCGGACGCCTGGCCGACGGCGTGCCGGGGGCCGAGCTCCTGGTCACGTCGAGGGTGGACCTGGCCGGCGCGCCCGGCGCCTTCGAGACACTGCGCACGCCCGGCGAGCACGGCAAGATCCTGGTGGCGCCGTGAGCGGCCCTGCGGCTGGGGGTTGGGGCGGCTGCTGCGACTCCGGCTCGGCTGCCGCTCGGCAGGCGAGATGGTTCCCAAAACTGTAAACAAGTCTGTGCAGAGTTTTTGGAACCCATCCCCGCCACCTCACCGCTCGCCGATGATCACAGCGCCGTGCAATCGCGCCGCCGATCCGCACTGCCTCCACCGATCCGCACTACCGCAACCGATCCGCACTGCAACCACCGATGACAAACCGGGAGAGCCATGACCACCATTGACGCCGACGGCCGCCTCAAGTTCGGGATCTTCCTGGCCCCGTTCCACCCCGTGGGTCAGAACCCGACGTTGGCGCTCGAGCGCGACCTCCAGCTCATCGAGCACCTCGACGCGCTCGGCTTCGACGAGGCCTGGTTCGGCGAGCACCACTCGGCCGGCTACGAGATCATCGCCTCGCCCGAGGTGTTCATTGCCGCCGCCGCGCAACGCACGAAGCACATCCGACTCGGCACCGGCGTCTCGTCGCTGCCGTACCACCACCCGTTCATGCTGGCCGACCGCATGGTGCTCCTCGACCACCTGACGCGCGGACGCGTCATGCTCGGCGTCGGTCCCGGTGCCCTCCCGTCCGACGCCTTCATGATGGGCATCGACCCGGCCAAGCAGCGCGACATGATGGAGGAGTCGCTCGAGGCGATCCTGCTGCTGCTCGCCGGCGAGACGGTCTCCATGGAGACGGACTGGTTCAAGCTCGTCAAGGCGCGCCTCCAACTCCGCCCCTACCAGCGCCCCTTCCCGGAGGTGGCCGTCGCCGCGCAGGTGTCACCGGCCGGGCCGCGGGCGGCGGGGCGCTTCGGCTGCAGCCTCCTCTCCCTCGGCGCGACGACGACCGGGGGCTTCGACGTCCTGGCCTCGCACTGGCAGGTCATGGAGGAGCGGGCCGCCGAGTTCTCCACCACGGTCGACCGCAACCGGTGGCGGCTGGTCGGGCCCATGCACATCGCCGACACCAAGGAGCAGGCGGTGGCCGACGTCGCCTTCGGCCTGGCCGAGTGGGTCGACTACTTCGAACGGGTCGCCGCGCTGCCGATCGCGCCCGACACCACGAACTTCGAGTCCCTCGTCGACGCGCTCAACGCCTCGGGGATGGCCGTCATCGGCACCGTCGACGACGCCATCGCGCAGATCGAGCGCCTCCAGGAGCAGTCCGGGGGCTTCGGCACCTACCTGTTGATGGGCCACGAGTGGGCCGACACCGCCGCCACCCGGCACTCCTACGAGCTGATCGCCCGCTACGTGGCGCCCCGCTTCCAGGACTCGTCGGCGTCCCTCACCGCGAGCCGCGACTGGGCCGCCGAGAACCGGCCCGAGTTCATCGGGGGCGCGGTCAACGCCGTGATGTCGGCCATCCAGCAGCACCAGGAGGAGAAAGCCGAGAAAGCGGCCAAAGCAGAGGAGAAGGTGACGCCCAATGGCTGAGGTGACGCACGAGCAGGTGCCGACGAACGGGATCGAGCTGCACGTCGCCGTGGCCGGGCCGGCCGACGGCCCGCCGGTCGTCCTGTGCCACGGCTTCCCCGAGCTCTGGTACTCGTGGCGCCATCAGCTCGGCGCGCTGGCCGATGCCGGCTACCGCGCCTACGCGCCCGACCTGCGCGGCTACGGGAGCAGCTCCCGTCCGTCCAAGGTCGCCGACTACGGCTCGGACAACCTCACCGCCGACCTGGGGGGCCTGCTCGACCACTTCGGCTACGACCAGGCCGCCTTCGTGGGCCACGACTGGGGGGCGATGGTGGTGTGGGAGATGGGACGCCTCCACCCCGATCGCGTCTCGTCGCTCTGCAACATGAGCGTGCCGTGGTCGAACGCGCCGGCACCGCCGACGCAGATCTTCGAGGTGATCTTCGAGGGCAAGTTCTTCTACATGCTCTACTTCCAAGAGGTCGGGCCGGCCGAAGCGGAGTTCGAGGCGGACCCGCGCTTGTTCCTGCGCACCATGCTCTACTCGGCCGGCGGCGAGGGGATGGCGACCGGGAACCCGCTCGGCGACCACCCACGCGAGGGCACCCGCTTCATGGACATCCTGTCCCCCGCACCCGACACGCTCCCGAGCTGGATCACCGAGGCGGACGTCGACGTCTACGCGGCGGCGTTCAAGGAGAGCGGCTTCTTCGGGCCCGTCAGCTTCTACCGCAACATGGACGCGAACTGGGAGCGTTCCAAGGACATCCCGGCGTCGGTGTACACCATGCCCACCGGGTTCATCACGGGGTCGCTCGACCCCGTGAACACCATGATGCCGGGGGCGATCGAGGCGATGGCCGAGGCCATGCCCGACTTCCGCGGTGCCACGGTGGTCGACGGGGCCGGCCACTGGGTGCAGCAGGAGCGCCCAGCCGAGACCAACGCCGCCCTGCTCGCCTTCCTCTCCGACGTGTGAGCAGCCTCGTCGCGCTGCCGCCGCAGCCCGCCGGAGTGGCGTGGCCGACGGAGGACTGGCCCGAGGGCGGGCTTGCGCCGGGCGTCGACCTGGCCCCCCTGCTCGACGAGGCCTTCGACCCCGACGGGCCGCTGGCCGAGACGTTCGCCGTCCTCGTGGTCCACCGCGGCCGGGTCGTGGTCGAGCGCTACCAGGGCGCACTGGAGCACTTCGACCGGCCGCCCACGCCGGTGACCGCCGAGACGCCGCTGCTCAGCTGGTCCATGGCCAAGTCGATGCTGCAGGCGGCGGTGGGCCTGCTGGTGGGTGACGGCACGCTCGACATCGACGCGCCCGCCGCCGTGCCCGAGTGGTCGGATCCGGGTGACCCCCGTCACGGCATCACGCTGCGCCAGCTCCTCGCCATGCGCGACGGGCTGGACTTCGCGGAGGACTACGTGGACGACAAGGTCTCCGACGTGATGCGGATGCTCTTCGGCGACGGGCAGGCCGACATGGCGCACTTCGCCGCCGACCGCCCGCTGGCGGCACCGCCCGGGACGCGGTTCAACTACTCGTCGGGCACCTCGAACATCGTGTCGGGCGTGGTGGCGCGCACCGTCGGGCCGGGCGAGAGCTACGCCCGCTTCCTGCACAGCCGACTCTTCGGCCCGCTCGGGATGACGAGCGCCGATCCGGAGTTCGACGAGGCCGGCACCTGGGTGGCCTCCTCCTTCCTGCGCGCCACCGCCCGCGACTACGCGCGCTTCGGGCTGCTCTACCTGCGCGACGGCATGTGGGACGGGGTGCGCCTGCTCCCGGCGGGCTGGGTCGACTACGCCCGGACGTGGGTCTCGGAGGACCCCGAGGACGCCAGCCCCTACGGCGCGCACTGGTGGGGCGTCGCCGGCGACACGCTGGGCACCTTCCGCTGCTCGGGCTACGAGGGCCAGTCCATCACCCTCTGCCCCAGCCTCGACCTCATGGTGATCCGCCTGGGCAAGACGCCGTACGAGCGCGAGGAGCACCTCGTCCCGTGGCGGGCTGCGATGGTGCAGGCCTTCGCCGACGCCGACGCCGACGCCGACGCAGGCGCAGGCGGCCGCTGAACGAGCGCGTCAGGCGTTCTTCGGGGTGGCGACGAACACGGGGATCTGCCGGTCCGTCTTCTCCTGGTATTCGGCGTAGGGCGGGTAGGCCGCCACACCGCGCTCCCACCAGAGGGCCTTCTCGTCACCGGTCACCTCGCGCACCGTGACGGCGAACGGCGCGGGCCCGTCCTGCACGAAGACCTCGTCCGGATGGGCCTCCAGGTTGTAGAACCACTCGGGGTGCTCGGGCGCCCCGCCCTTGGACGCCACCAGGGCGTACTCGCCCCCGTGCTCGACCCGCATGACCGGGGTCTTGCGGACCTTGCCGCTCTTGGCGCCGCGGGTCGTCACGACGATGATCGGCATCCCCGTATCGAGGAGCGTGTTGGCCCGCTGACCCCCGGAAGCCTCGTACTCGGCCACCTGGTCGCGGACCCAGTCGGACGGGCTGGGCTCGTAGTCACCTTGGAGTGTGCTCATGGGCCGATCGTATTGGGAGCGGGCTACTGTCCGATCGTGCCCCGTCGTCCGATGGAGACCGCCGACGTCCTCGCGTTCCACCAGACGCTCTCCAACTGGGGGCGCTGGGGCGACGACGACCAGCTGGGTGCCCTGAACCTCATCACGCCGGAGGTCACGGCCGCCGCGGCGGCCACGGTGCACGCCGGCCGCTCGGTGTCCTGCGCCCGCCCGCTCGACACGGTGTCGTCGGCGGACAACCCCGCCCCGGTGGCCCACCACATGACCGGCACGGCCACCGAGGGCATGGGGGCGGACTACTTCGCCATCGCGCCCCACGGCTTCGCCACCAGCCACATCGACGCGCTGTGCCACATCTTCCACGAGGGGAACCTCTACAACGGGTACCCGGCCGAGGCGGTGACCGCGCACGGCGCCACCAAGCTGGGCATCCACCACCTGCACGCGGGGATCGTCACCCGCGGCGTGCTGCTGGACATCCCCGCGCTGCGCGGCGTCGACGCGCTCGAGCCGGGCGAGCCGGTGTTCCCCGACGAGCTCGAGGCGGCCGAGGAGAGGGCCGGGCTGACGGTGCGCGCCGGTGACGCGCTGTTGGTGCGCACCGGCCGCTGGCAGTGGCGCAAGGAGCACGGGCCCTGGGACGCCGGCCGCCTGGCGGCAGGCCTGGACGCGTCCTGCCTCCCCTGGCTCCGGGCGCGCGACGTGGCCGCCCTGGGCAGCGACTGCGTCTCCGACGTGCTGCCGTCCCGCGTCGAGGGCGTCGGGATGCCCATCCACACGGTGGTCATCGTGGCCATGGGGGTCCACCTGCTCGACAACCTCGACCTCGACGCCCTCGCCACCGCCTGCGCCGAGGAGGCGCGCTGGGAGTTCCTCTTCACCGTGGCGCCCCTGGTGCTCCGCCGGGGCACGGCGTCGCCGGTGAACCCCATCGCCTTTTCTGACGCCTCTGTTCTGACGCGCCCTGTTCTGACACGTCTTGTTCTGAAGCAGACCTGTTCTGACGCAGCCGCGTCGGGAGCAGCCGCCCCACGGCACAGCGTCGGGCGGGGCGGCCGGCGCCGCCCGGCTCAGCTGGCCGTGCCGTTCACCACCGGTGCGTTGAGGCGCAGCGACCCGGCCGAGCCGTAGAACCCGGTGTCGCCGTAGCTGAAGATGCCCCCGTCCGAGGCGGTCAGCCAGTAGCCGGCCCCGTCGGCGGTGCTCATCATCCCGACGATCGGCTTGTTGAGGGGCTGCCCACCGCGCGAGCCCAGGAAGCCGGCGTCGCCGTAGGTGAAGATGCCGCCGTCGGAGGCGACGAGCCAGTAGCCGAGGCCGGACGGGCTCGAGGCCATGCCCACCACGGGCTGGTTGAGGTGGATGGACCCCGCCGAGCCGTAGAAGTTGGCGTCGCCGTAGTTGAAGATGCCGCCGTCGGAGGCGACCAGCCAGTAGCCGCCGCCGTCGGGCGTGGCCGCCATGCCCACGATCGGCTTGTTGAGGCGGATCGAACCGGTCGAGCCGTAGAAGTTGGCGTCGCCGTAGTTGAAGATGCCGCCGTCGGAGGCGACGAGCCAGTAGCCCTCCCCGTCGGGCGTGGACGCCATCCCGACAATGGGCTTGTTGAGCCGCAGGCTGCCGGTCGAACCGTGGAAGGCGGCGTTGCCGAAGCTG
Source organism: uncultured Acidimicrobiaceae bacterium (assembly GCA_963753115.1). Taxonomy (GTDB): domain Bacteria; phylum Actinomycetota; class Acidimicrobiia; order Acidimicrobiales; family RAAP-2; genus Bog-473. The sequence goes on along the minus strand of CAVWBB010000025.1, from coordinate 46,370 downwards.
AAGATGCCGCCGTCGGACGCCACCTCCCAGTAGCCCGCGCCGCCCGGGGTGGCAGCAATGCCCACCATCGGGGCGTTCAGGTGCTGCCCGCCCATGGAGCCGTGGAAGGAAGACGTGGGCCCGTAGTTGAAGATCCCGCCGTCGGAGGCCACGGACCAGTAGCCCTGGGCCGGGACGTAGGAGGCCAGCAGACCCTGACGGTTCGCCCCGGCGTCGGTGAGACTGCCTCCCGCGCCGCACGCCCCCCGGCTCGAGCACGAGACCGTCTCGATCGTCGACTGGCTGCTGCCGGCCGGGACGGGTGGGGGCGCCGCACTCCAGGTGGTGCCGCTCAGCGAATCAAGAAGGGCATTCTGGTTGCTGCTGCTGGTGTTGTTCTGGTAGTCACCGCCCGCGGCGCAGGTCGAGACCGAGAGGCAGGACACCGCGACGAGACTGGCATTCGAAGCCGTCGCGTTCGCGTCCGCCGGCTGCGGCGCCTCGGCGGACGACACCGCGCCGGTGCCGCTGACCGTCACCGCGAGGGGACGATCGTTTCCGGAGGTGTCGAGGAACCCGCCGACGGCCATGCAGCCGTCGAGCGCGCACGACACGGCTCGTAACGCTCCCTGGTGGTTGGATCCGGTTCCGGCGGTGCTCGGGAGCGGGACCTCCGTGGGCGTCAAGGTGCCGCCGGCGAAGCGCTCGAGGAGCCCGGTCTCGAGGTTCCCGGTCGCGGCATACTGCCCGGCCGCCTCGCAGATGCCGGCGGAGCACGACACGCTGAAGAGCTGGGAGTCCAGGCTGGCGCCGGTGAGCGCGTCGGGGGGCAGGGGGGCATCTTGGGCCGTCCAGGCACCGCCGGCGCCGGCCTGCGACAGCACCTCGGGCTGCGTGCCGCCGCTCGATGTCTCGTAGATCGCCACGGCGACGCAGCCGCCGGCGCTGGGGCACGAGAGCGCGGCGGCGTCGACCTGCTGGTGGGCCGCAGCGTCGGCAGGTTGCGGCGCGACCTGGGTGCTCCATTGGCCGCCCGAGAGCGTGTCGATCAGTCCGACTTGCCCCGCTGCCGTCTCGTAGGTCCCGAAGACCGTGCAGTCGTTGACGCCCGGGCAGGAGACGGACTTGAGGAACGTGTCCGCGCTCGACCCGCCCAACGCGTCGGGCGGTGCCGGCGCTTCCATCGCCGTCCACTTCCCTCCGGTGTAGGTCTCGATCAGCCCGTCGCTGCCGCTGGCGCTGTCGGTGTAGTTGCCGACGGCCACGCACCATTGGCCGGTGGCACACGCCGTCGACCCCAGATCGGAGACGCCGGCGGCGCCGGCGTTCGCCGGCAGCGGCGCCTCCGTGGACGACCAGGATCCCCCCGCAAGGACCTCGAGGAGCCCGTGCGTGTTGCTCGAGCCGTCTTCGTAGGATCCCACCGCGGCGCACGACACCGCCGAAATGCAGGACTCGTCGTTGATGTTCCCTTGCGGATTCGTTGCGCCGGGGTTCGGGGCGCTGGGCAGCGGCGCGGTGGTCCCGGACCATCCCGGACTCGGCGCCTGCGCGGCGGCGGGCCCCGTGGCGAAGAGCCCGGCCAACGCACCGGCGCTGATGGCGAGGGCCCCGTCGACGGCGACCACGGCGGAACGCCGGAGCTTCGCTCGTGTCACCCGACCCGATTTCGTCGTGGTGCGTCCAGGACTCACACGGTTCGCCATCAGGTACCTCCGGGGGGGGTGCGTATGGAGCACGTTAAGGGATTGCATGGGTCAGGGCAACGACTCTTGCAACAACGGGCACAACCTGCGCACAACACGCACCGACGGCAGAGGTGCGCCCGTGCACGACAGCTCAGCTGGCGCTGCGCAGTGATTCTCGTGTCAACGAAACTTCGTGCAATCTAGGGAACGAACCCCCGCGCCACGGGGATGCTCCTCACGCCCCCTCGTAGGGGAAGCCGAGGTCGGGCGCGGTCAGGATGGCGCGGAACGGGATGCCCTCGGCCGCCGCCATCGCCTCCACCGTGCCGCCGCGGTCGACCACGGCGACCAGGAGCACCACCTCGCCGCCGGCGTCCTGCACGGCGTGGGCCGCCTCGAGCAACGACGTCCCCCGGGTCACGGTGTCCTCGGTGACGACCACCTTGTCTCCGGGGTCGAGCGCGCCGGCGATACGGCCGCCCGCGCCGTGATCCTTCGCCTCCTTGCGCACGCTGAAGGCCTTGAGCAGCCGGCCCCGCGTCGCCGCCACGCCGGCCGTCACGAAGGCGACGGGATCGGCGCCCATGGTGAGCCCGCCGATGGCCGTGGCCTCGTCCGGGACCACCGACAGCACGGCATCGGCCACGAGCACCATGGCCTCGGGCCGGCACACCGTCTGCTTGGAGTCGATGAACCAGCTGCTCTTGCGGCCCGACTTGAGCGTGAAGTCGCCGGTCTTGACCGAGTGCGCCAGCAGGTGGTCCCGCAGTTCGGCGAAGGCGGACTCGCCGCCACCCCCGCCACCCGAACCCCCACCACTCGACTTCGCACTCACGTGAAGCGGACCCCGCTGCCGGCCACCACCTCGCCGATGACGGCCCCGGGCTGCCCCGCGTCGCCCAGCACCGACAGCGTCGACTCGACCGCACCGGCGTCGACCACCAGCGCCATGCCGACGCCGCGGTTGAACACGCGGTCCATTTCGTCCTCGGCCACGGCACCGAGCCGCTGAATCTCCGCGAACACCCGCGGCTCCTCCCACGCAGAACGAGCAAGCACCGCGCCGAGATCCTCGGGCAGCACCCGGGGCAGGTTGCCCACCAGGCCGCCTCCCGTGATGTGCGCACACGCATGGAGCGACGCACCGAGCGCGTCCCGCAGGGCCAGCACCGCCGGCGCGTAAACGACCGACGGCCGCAGCAGCTCGTCGGCCACGCTGTGCGCGGCCCCCGCCCAGGCGGGGTCGCCCAACGCCAGGCCGGCCCGTTCCAAGAGCACGTGCCGGGCGAGCGTGTAGCCGTTGGACCGCAGTCCCGGCGAGGCCAGCGCGACGACGGCGTCACCCGCACGCACACGCTCGGGCCCGAGCTGGGTCCCCTGCTCCACCACCCCGACGGCGAAACCGGCCAGGTCGAGCTCGTCGGGCGGCATGACGCCGGCGTGCTCGGCCGTCTCGCCGCCGATCAGCGCGCAGCCCGCCTGGTTGCAGCCCTCGCGCACACCCGCCACCACCGTGGCGACCTGGTCGGGATCGACCTTGCCGGTCGCGATGTAGTCGAGCATGAAGAGCGGCTCGGCCCCGACGCAGACCAGGTCGTCGACGCACATGGCGACCAGGTCGATGCCGACCGTCTCGTAGCGACCGGTGTCGCGGGCGACCACCATCTTGGTGCCGACGCCGTCGGTCGAGGCCACCAGCACCGGCGCCCGGTAGCGGGACATGTCGAGCGGGAACTGCCCGCCGAAGCCGCCGATCCCCTGCACCAGGGAGCGCATGCGCTCCACCGCCTCGTCGCCGGCCGCGATGTCCACGCCGGCGCCGGCGTAGGTGGCGCCGCCCTCTCCCACGGTGGTCAGACCCCGGGGAGTGCGCCCTGGTGCGCGGTCACGGTCACCGGCTCCGGCCGCCGGATCGTGACCGACGTCGCCGGGACGGGGGTCGGGTAGTCGCCCGTGAAGCAGGCGTCGCAGAACCCGCCGTCGGCCCCGATGGCCTCCTTCAGGTTCTCGATGCTGATGTAGGCCAACGAGTCCGCGCCGAGAATGCGCGCCATGTCCTCGACGGTGTGATCGGTCGCCAGCAGCTCCTCGTGCGAGGGCGTGTCGATGCCGTAGAAGCAGGGCCAGCGCCAGGGCGGCGACGAGATGCGCAGGTGCACCTCCGCCGCACCCGCCTCGCGCAGCATGCGGATGACCGAGCGCTGCGTCGTGCCGCGCACGATGGAGTCGTCCACCACCACCAGCCGCTTGCCGGCGATGGCGTCGGTGAGCGGGTTGAGCTTGCGGCGGACGGCGTCGGCCCGCTCCTGCTGGCCGGGCGCAATGAAGGAGCGGCCGATGTAGCGGTTCTTGACCAGCCCCTGCCCGTAGGGGATGCCGCTGGCGCGGGCGAAGCCCTCGGCGGCGGGGACGCCCGACTCGGGCACGCCCATCACCATGTCGGCATCGGCCGGCGACTGCATCGCCAGCAGCTCACCCGTGCGGCAGCGCACCTCGTGCACCTCCCTGCCGTAGAGGCGGCTGTCGGGCCGGGCGATGTAGGCGAACTCGAAGATGCACAGGCGTGGCTCCACGTCGCGCAGCCACGGGATCTCCAGGCTCGTCGGGCCGTCGGCGTCGATCACGATCATTTCGCCGGGCGCGACCTCGCGCACGAACGTGGCGCCGATGACGCTGAGTGCCGGCGTCTCCGAGGCGAGCACCCAACCCTCGGGCTCGTCGGCCGGTCCGAGCCGCCCGAGGCAGAGCGGGCGGAAGCCGTAGGGGTCGCGCACGCCGAAGAGGCGCTCGGAGCTCATGAGGACGAACGAGTACGCGCCCTCGAGGATGGGGAGCACCGCTTGCAGCGCGGTCGAGAGATCCTCGGTCTCGGGGAACGACTGCATGAGCAACTCGGCCACCACGTCGCTGTCGGTGGCGACGGAGCCCGGCAGCATGCCGGCCTTCTCGGCCAGCGCGGTCGTGTTGGTCAGGTTGCCGTTGTGGCCCAGCGCGAAACCGGCGCGGCCGACCGGGCGGTAGACGGGCTGCGCGCCGGCCCAGTCAGAGGACCCGTGGGTCGAGTACCGCGTATGGCCGATGGCGAGATGCCCGTCCAAGCCCGACAGGGTGCGCTCGTCGAAGACGGTGGCGACGAGGCCCATGTCCTTGACGACGGTGACGGTGTCGCCGTCGGCGACCGCCATGCCCGCCGACTCCTGCCCGCGGTGCTGCAGGGCGAAGAGTCCGTCGAACGTGAGGTTGGCCACCCTCATTCCGGGCGCGTAGACCCCGAAGACACCGCAGGCTTCCTTCACGCGTCACCCATTCTCGCACAGGGCAGCAGCATCACGGTTCGCCCAGGGCCAGGGCCAGGTTCCCCTCGTGCGCCTCCCGCAGCGCATCGACGGGGAGGTCGAGCAGGCTGCCCAGGGTGAGCCGGGCGCCGCCCGCCGGACCCAGCACGGCGGCCGGGATCCCGCTCGCCGCAGCACGGCGGCACAGCTCGTCGGGATCGCCCGTGGCCACCACGAAACGCGACGGCAGCTCGGTGAAGAGCTCCGCGGCGTCGTCGACGTCCGCGGTGCAGCCGCTCCCCGCCGCCGCGGCCATCTCGGCCAGCGCCACGGCCAGCCCGCCGCCCGACACGTCGTGCACCGCGTGCACCAGCGCGACGCGCCGTCACGCGTCAGCCGCCCGCCACCTGCGCGGCGACGAGCTCGGCCACGAAGGCACAGGTCTTGGCGTGCAGCGCGAAGTCGACCGACGGGATGGACCCGGTGCGGTGGTCGCGCCGCTCGGTGGCCCACCGCGTCCCCTCCAGGGGGAACGAGCCGTCGGCTGCCGCGCGCGGGCCGAGCAGCACGACGGTGTCGCCGTCGGACCACGCCAACCCGGGCGGCAGCGCGTGCACCGCCTCGACGAGGCCGAGGACACCGAGCACGGGCGTGGGGTCGATGTCGGCGCCGCCGCTCTCGTTGTAGAAGCTGACGTTGCCGCCGATGATCGGCAGCGAGAAGGCGTTGCAGGACTCGGCCATGCCGTCGATGCACTCGGAGAGCTGCCACATGACCTCGGGGTGCTCGGGGTTCCCGAAGTTCAGGCAGTTGACGACCGCGACCGGCGTCGCCCCGACGCAGGCCAGGTTGGCCACACCCTCGGCCAGCGCCAGCGCGGTGCCGCCGCGCGGGTCGAGCGCGCAGGCCCGCGGGTTGGAGTCGGTGGTCAGCGCCACGCCGCGCTCGGAGGCGGGCAGCCCCGGTCCGGCCAGGCGCAGCAGGGCGGCGTCGGCGCCCGGCCCCACCACCGTGTTGAGGAAGAGCTGGTGGTCGTACTGGCGGTAGACCCAGCCCGGCGAGCGCAGCAGGGCGAGCAGGTCGCCGGCGCAGTCGGTCGGTGCTGCGGGTGGCGCCGACGCCGCGCGCGTCGGGGCCTGGCGCGGCCGGTCGTAGAGCGGCGCGTCGTCGGAGAGCGACGCCGCGGGGACGTCGGCGAGCACGGGGCCGTCCATCCCGTCGCGGATGCGCAGGCGACCGCCCCCGTCGGGCTCGGGTTCGGTCACGGTGCCGATGACGGTGGCCCGCACCTCCCACTTGGTGCAGATGGCCGCCACGGCCGGCCACGACTCGGGGGTGACGATGGCCAGCATGCGCTCCTGGCTCTCGCTCGTCATCACCTCCCAGGGCTCCATGCCCTCCTCGCGCCGCGGCACCGCCGTCACGTCGACGTCCATGCCGACGCCGCCGCGCCCGGCCGTCTCGCTGGTGGCGCAGGCCAGGCCGGCACCGCCGAGGTCCTGGATCCCGACGACGAGCTTGGTGTCGAGCAGCTCGAGGCAGGCCTCAATGAGGCGCTTCTCCTCGAAGGGGTCGCCCACCTGCACGCTCGGGCGCTTGGTGTCGTCCGCCGCGCCGGCGTCGTCGCCGCTGAAGCCGGCCGAGGCCAGGACGCTGACGCCGCCGATGCCGTCGCGCCCGGTGCTCGAGCCGAGCAGCACGGCGAGGTTGCCCACGCCCGACGCAATGCCGAGCACCAGGCGCTCGACGGGCAGCGCGCCCATGCACAGCACGTTGACGAGAGGGTTCTGGGCGTAGCAGGGGTCGAAGGTCAGCTCGCCGCCGACCGTGGGCACGCCGACGGAGTTGCCGTACCCGGAGATCCCGCTCACCACGCCCTCGACGAGCCAGCGCTGGCGGGCGTCGTCGGGCGAGCCGAAGAAGAGCGGGTCCATGACGGCGAGCGGGCGGGCGCCCATGGTGAAGATGTCGCGCAAAATGCCACCCACGCCGGTGGCGGCGCCCTGGTAGGGCTCGATGGCCGAGGGGTGGTTGTGGCTCTCGATGCGGATGGCGACGGCGATGCCGTCCCCGGCATCGATGACCCCCGCGTTCTCGCCCGGGCCGACGAGGACCCGCGGGCCCTCGGTCGGGAGGCGCCGCAGGTGCATCCGGGAGGACTTGTACGAGCAGTGCTCGCTCCACATGACGGCGTAGAGGGCCAGCTCGAGATGGTTGGGGGCGCGGCCCAGGATCTTGCCGACGGCCTCGAACTCGTCGTCGGTCAGGCCCAGGGCCCGGTGCAGGGACACGTCGGCCGGCGCGGGGTCGGGCAGTGGCTCCTCGGCCGGCGGAGTCATGACGCCTCCAACTTAGTCGCCGCCCGTTTCCGCACGGCCAGCTCGGGGCCCCTCAGCCGGCGGCGTCGGCGCGCACCACGACCAGGTCGCGCTCGGTCCAGGTGGTGGCGGCGGCGAACCCGGCGTCGGCCAGCCAGACCAGCTGGTCGGCCAGGGTCGAGGGCTGGTCGTGGCCGCACGTGAGCGGGGTCACGGCGTCGGCCGGGTCCTCGGGGATCACCACGTCGCCCAGGACGAAACGGCCGCCGGGGCGCAGCACGCCGGCGATGCGGGTGAACAGGTCCGCCTTCTGCGGCCCGTCGAGATGGTGGATGGCCAGGGCCGAGACGACGAGGTCGAAGGGGCCGGCGGGCAGCGGGTCGGTCAGGTTGCCCACCCGGACCTCGAGCGGGGTCCCGGCGAGGCGCTGGCGAGCGGCGCCGAGCATCGCCTCGTTCTTGTCGTACGCCACCACCACCGCCGCCTCCGGGTGCTGCGCCAGCACGGCGGCCAGCGTCTCGCCGGTGCCGGTCCCGAGGTCGAGCACCGACGACACGGACAGCCCCGCCGTGGCGGCGGCGACGGCGACCTGCAGCCGGTCGTAGGCCGGGAGCTCCCGGCGCATCATGCCCAGGTACGTGGCGGGGTCGAACTCGAACTGGGTCATCGGTGCATCGGTCATCGGTGCATCGGTCATCGGTGCATCGGTCTTCGGGCTCTCGCTCATGGTCGCATCATGCAAGCAGGGCGTCGCGACGGACCCAGGTCCAGCGGAGCACGAAGAGCGAGAGGGCGAGCGTCACGATGTTGATGAGCAACTCCATCACCCCATTGGCGCCCTTGCCCCAGACGCCGTGCTGCAGGTCGTAGAGCACGTCCATGCAGAAGAGGTAGATCCCGGCGCCGCCCCCGGCCAGCAGCCAGAACAGGGCCGCCCGCCGCGCCGTCCAGAGGCAGAACGCCCCGGCGACCAGGCAGAGGACCAACCAGCCGTCGGCCAGCGGGAAAGCGTCCTCGAACTGGGTGTATGCCGCGCCGGTCTCCGAGGCCACCAGGGAGCGGTGCACCAGCCAGCCCAGCCAGTAGGCCGCGATCAGCAGCGCCGCCGCGAGCAGGAGGCCGGCCATGGCCCGGCGACTGCGGACCGGGATCGGGCTGACCTTGGAGGGACCTGTGGTCGCGGTCATGCGTGCACGCTAACGCTCCGGCGCGCGCCGAAATAAGCCGCCCCGTGCCGGCTCAATTGGGTAATCGTTGTCGCATTCCACCCGAAATAGGGGTCGGCCGAACAAAGCAAGGAAACTCGCCGAATTGGGGCAGATGCGTGCGCGTCATAGGCCACAATGGGCGCATGGCTCCAAAAGCAAAAACTCCGGCTCCTCGCAAGCCCATGAGCAGCGGCCACAAGGCCGCCCTCGCTCGAGGGCGTGCCGAGAGTGCAACCGTTCGCCACTATCTCGAAGCGCTCGAGACCTCCAAGCCCAAGCGGGGCCGCAAGCGCACGCCGGCCTCCATCGACCGCCGGCTGGCGGCGATCGAGTCCCAGCTCGCCGGGGCCGACGCCCTCACCCGCCTCCACCTCCTGCAGGAGCAGAAGGACCTGTTCGACGAGCGCTCCCGGGTGGACGGCGTCAAGGATCTGTCCGCGCTGGAGAAGCAGTTCATCAAGGTGGCCAAGGCCTACGGGGAGCGCAAGGGCATCACCTACGGGACCTGGCGGGCCGCCGGGGTGAGCGCGGCGGTGCTGCAGAAGGCCGAGATCTCGCGGGCCCGGGCCTGAGTCTGAGCCTGCCGTCGGGCGGGTTCAGGCTGCGGCGGCGGCGCGGGCCGACGCGGCCAGCACGAGCGAGCGCAGCAGCACGAGCCCGTCCTCGGACCCGAGCAGCGCCGAGCTGGCCCGCTCGGGGTGCGGCATGAGCCCGACCACGTTGCCGGCCTCGTTCGTGATGCCGGCGATGGCGTCGATGGAGCCGTTGGGGTTGTCGGCGTAGCGCAGCACAATGCGGTCCTCCGCCTGCAGGCGCCGCAGCGTCTCGTCGTCGCAGGTGTAGTTCCCCGAGAAGTGGTTGATGGGCATCACGAGCTCGTCGCCCACCGCGGCACCGGAGGTGAGCGCCGACGCGGTCGAGGTGACCACCAGCCGCGTCGGCTGGCACAAGAAGCGCAACCGCCCGTTCTTCTGCAGCGCGCCCGGGAGCAGGCCCGCCTCGGTCAGGACCTGGAAGCCGTTGCAGATGCCGATCACGGGGCCACCGGCGCGGGCGAAATCCTGCACCGCCTCCATGACCGGCGAGAAGCGAGCCAGTGCGCCGGGCCGCAGGTAGTCGCCGTGGGCGAAGCCGCCCGGGAGCACGACGGCATCGACGGAGGCGAGCTGGGCGTCACCGTGCCAGAGCAGCACGCCCTCGCCCCCGGCTGCCTCGACCCCCTGCACCACGTCGAACTCGCAGTTGGTGCCGGGGAAGACGACGACGCCGATGCGCGGTGCCACTCAGATCGCCTCGAGCTCGAGCCGGCTCTGCTCGATCACGGGGTTGGCCAGCAGGCGCTCGGCCAGCTCGGTCGCCGTGGTGCGCGCCGCACCCTCGTCGGCGGCGTCGACCTCGAAGCTGAAGGACCGGCCGGCCCGGACGTGGGCCACGCTCTGGAACCCGAGCGCGGGCAGCGCCCGCTCGATCGTCGCCCCCTCCGGGTCGGCGATGCCCGGCCGCAATTGGACCTCGACGCGCGCCCGGAACCTCATGCCTTCGCACCGTACCAGTCGTCCAGCGACCGCCCGGTGACGCGCTCGTAGGCCGCGACGTAGCGCGCCGACATGGCCGAGGTCACCTCGGCGGGCAGCGGCGGCGGTGGTGGCCGGCGGTCCCAGTCCTGTGCGGCCAGCCAGTCGCGCAGGGGCTGCTTGTCGAAGGCGGGCGGCGTCTCGCCGGGCACCACCTGGTCGGCCGGCCACAGCCGCGACGAGTCGGGCGTGCACACCTCGTCGCACAGGCACAGCACCCCGTCGACGTAGCCCAGTTCGAACTTGGTGTCGGCGAGCACGAAGCCCGCCTCGGCGCAGCGCGCCGCGGCGCGGGTGTAGAGCGCGAGCGAAATCTGCTTCGCCGCCAGCGCCGCCTCCGCCCCCACCCGGTCAACGGCGCCGGCGAAGTCGATGTTGATGTCGTGGCCCTCGGTCGCCTTGGTGGAGGGGGTGAAGATCGGCTCGTCCAGTCGGCTGGCCAGCTGCAGGCCGGCCGGCATCGTCGTGCCGTGCACGGTGCCGGAGCGGGAGTACTCCTCGTAGGCCTGCCCGGCGAGGTAGCCGCGCACGATGCACTCGAGATGGAGCATCTCGGCCCGCCGCACCAGGACGGCCCGGCCGGCCCAGTCGGCGGGCAGCTCGGCACCGCCCAGCGCGTCGGCCATGGCCACCGGGTCCGCCGTGATCTGCGACCCGGGGACGATGTCCGCCACCTCGTCGCACCAGAAGCTGGTCATGGCGGTCAGCACGCGTCCCTTGTCGGGGATGGGCTCGGCCATGATCACGTCGAACGCGCTGACCCGGTCCGAGGCCACCATGACGAGGCGCCCCTCGCCGGCGTCGTAGAGCTCGCGCACCTTGCCCGAGTGGACCCGGGGCAGTTCCATCGTCATCGGTCGGTCACGGCAGGGTCGGTGCTCACTGCACGGTCGGTGCTCACGTCCAGTGTTCACAGTACGGCCAGGGCGTCGGCGAAGCGGTCGACGTGGCGCAGCGTGCGCGTGAGGTCGAAGGCCGCATTGAGCTGCGCGGCGTCGAGCGTCACCTCGGGGTCGTCCTCGAGGATGGTGCGGAAGGGCGTCTGCTCCTCCCAGGCCCGGCGGGCGTCGCGCTGGACGATCCGGTAGGCCTCGTCGCGGGTCAGCCCGCCCGAGACCAGCGCCAGCAGGACGGACTGCGAGAACACGAGCCCGAGGGTGCCCTCGGTGAGGTTCTGCAGCGCCCGCTCGGGGTGCACCACCAGGCCGGCGGCGAGACCGGTCGCCTTGCGCAGCATGTAGCAGGCCAGCATGGATGCGTCCGGCAGGGCGACCCGCTCGACCGAGCTGTGCGAGATGTCGCGCTCGTGCCACAGCGCCACGTCCTCGAGCCCGGCGCCGAGGTAGCCGCGCTGCAGGCGGGCCAGCCCGCACAACCGCTCGGAGAGGATCGGGTTGCGCTTGTGCGGCATGGCCGAGCTGCCCTTCTGGCCCTTGCCGAACGGTTCTTCGGCCTCGCCGAGCTCGCTCCGGGCCAGGTGCCGGATCTCGGTGCACATCAGCTCGATGGTGGAGCCGATGGCCGCGCAGGCGTAGAAGTACTCGGCGTGGCGGTCGCGGGCGATGACCTGGGTGGCCGGCACCGGGGTCAGGCCGAGGGCGGCACAGACGCTCGCCTCCACCGCGGGGTCGATGTTCGAGTACGTACCGACGGCGCCGGAGAGCTTGCCCACCGCGATCCCCTCGCGGGCGGCCCGCATGCGGCGGCGGTCTCGGTCGGCCTGCAGCGCCCACAGGGCGAACTTGGCGCCGAACGTCGTCGGCTCCGCGTGCATGCCGTGGGTGCGGCCGGTGACCGGCACGTGCAGCAGCTCGAGGGCGCGCGCCTTGAGAGCGGCGACGAAGGCATCGAGGTCGGCCAGCAGGAGATCGGCCGCCCGGGTGAGCGTGGCGCACAACGCGGTGTCCACCACGTCCGAAGAGGTCAGCCCGTAGTGGATGTGCGAGCCGGCCGGTGCGCCGATGCGCTCCTGCACGACATCGACGAAGGCGGCCACGTCGTGATCCGTGATCTTCTCGCGCTCGAGCACGTCGGCCACGAAGACGTCGTCGACGGTCGGGGCCTTGGCCCGACAGGTGGCGGCGTCCTCGGCCGGCACGACGCCGACGGCGGCCTGAGCCTCGGTGGCCAGCAGCTCCACCTCGAGCCAGAGCGAGAAGCGCGCGGTGTCGCTGAACAGTGCGGCCATGTCGGCCGGCGCGTAGCGCGGGATCATCGAGCTCCCTCCCCCGCGCCGACGGCGGACCCGGCCACCAGCGCCGCGATGTCGTGGCGCATCTGCATGCCCTCCCAGTCGATCGGCGCGGTGGCGGCGTAGGCGCGCTCGCGGGCCAGATCCAGCGTCGGCGCCACCGCGGTCACCCCGAGCACGCGCCCGCCGGCGGTGTGGAACGGCCCGGTCGGGCTGTGGCGCCGGGTGCCCGCGTGGAAGACGGTCACGCCGTCGACCGGGGCGACGGACTGGCCCGCTGTCGTGAGCCCTTCGATGGTGTCGCCCGTGCGCGGGTGCTCGGGGTAGCCCTGCGAGGCCAGCACGACGCACACGGCGGCGTCTCCGGAGAAGGCGGGCGGGGCCGCGCCCCCGAGGTCGCCGTTGGCCACGGCGAGGAACAGCTCGGCGGCGTCGTCGGCCAGCAGCGGCAACACCACCTGGGTCTCGGGGTCGCCGAAGCGCACGTTGTACTCAATGACCTTCGGGCCGTCGTCCGTCAGCATGAGGCCGGCGTAGAGCACGCCGCGGTAGTCGATGCCGCGGCGGCGCAGCTCCTCGACGAGCGGCAGCACGGACGTGTCCATGATGGCGTCGACCGCCGCGCCGTCCACGTGCGGCATCGGCGCGTAGGCCCCCATGCCGCCGGTGTTGGGACCGGTGTCGCCGTCGCCGATGCGCTTGAAGTCCTGCGCCGGCAGCAGTGGCACGGCGTGGGTCCCGTCGCAGAGGACGAGCAGCGAGCACTCCTCACCCACGAGTCCCTCTTCGATGACGATGGAGCGACCGGCGTCGCCGAAGGCCGAGCCGGACAGCTTGGCCGAGACGTCGGCGCGGGCCTCGTCGAGGTTGTGCGCCACGAGGACGCCCTTCCCGGCGGCGAGCCCGTCCGTCTTGATCACCCAGGGCCCGGTCAGCGTCTCGAGATAGTCCAGGGCGGCGGCCGACTCGAGCGAGTCGAAGGTGGCGAAGCGGGCCGACGGCACGCCCGCGGCCTGCAGCACCTCCTTCATGAAGGCCTTGGAGCCCTCCAAGAGCGCGCCGTCGGCGCCGGGGCCCATGACGGCGCGGCCCTGGGCCCGCAGGGTGTCGGCCAGGCCGTCCACCAACGGCGCCTCGGGGCCGATGACGTAGAGGTCGGCCTCGATCTCTTGAATCGGCTGGTCGTCGATCACCGTGATCGGCTCGGCCATGCCGGGGTTGCCCGGAGTCACCACGACGTCGGCCGTGCGGGCCAGGACGTGGGCGAGCGCATGCTCGCGGCCGCCGCTGCCGAAGACGCAGACCTTCACGCGGTGGCGAAGGAAACGGTCTGCTCGCGGCCCGGTCCGACCCCGACGAGACGGACGGGCACGCCGATCTGCTCGGAGAGGAAGGCCACGTAGTCACGGGCGGCGGCGGGCATGTCGCCGGGTGCCGTCGCCGCGCTGAGGTCGGTGCGCCATCCCGGCAGCTCCTCGTAGATGGGCTTCGCCTTGTGGAACGTCGACTGGTGGTAGGGCAGGTGCGTGTAGCGGATGCCGTCGGCCTCGTAGGCGACGCACACCTTGACCGACTCGAACGTGTCGAGGACGTCGAGCTTGGTCAGCGCGACCTCCGTCATGGAGTTCAGGCGCACCGCCTGGCGCAGCATGACGGCGTCGAACCAGCCGCAGCGGCGCTTGCGTCCGGTGTTGGTGCCGAACTCGTGGCCGCGCTCGACCAGCAGCTCGCCGATGTCGTTCTCCTGCTCCGTCGGAAAGGGCCCGGCGCCGACCCGGGTCACGTAGGCCTTGGCGATGCCGACGACGCGCTCGATGTCCCGGGGCCCGAGGCCCGAGCCCGTGCAGGCACCGCCGGCCACGGGGTTGGAGGAGGTGACGAAGGGATAGGTCCCGTGGTCGAGGTCGAGGAAGGTCGCCTGGGCTCCCTCCAGCAGGACCTGGCGCCCGTGGTCCATGGCGTCGTGCACCATGCCGACGGTGTCGCCCACCATGGGCTCGATCCGAGGGGCGTACTCACCCAGGTACCGGTCGGCGATGTCGCCGGCGTCGAGCGGCAGCCGGTTGTACACCTTGGCCAGGATGGCGTTCTTCTCCTTGAGCACCACGTCGAGCTTCTGGCGGAAGATCTTGGGGTCGAAGAGGTCCTGGACGCGCAGCCCGACGCGGGTCGCCTTGTCGGCGTAGGCCGGGCCGATGCCCCGCTTCGTCGTGCCCAGGGCGTTCTTGCCCAGGAAGCGCTCGGTCACCCGGTCCAGCTCCTGGTGGTACGGCATGATCAGGTGGGCGTTGCCGCTCACCACCAGCCGGCTGGTGTCGATGCCCTTGGCGGCCAGGCCGTCCAGCTCGTCGAGGAGGACCCCGGGGTCCACCACGACACCGTTGCCGATGATCGGCGTGATGTGGTCGTAGAGGATGCCGCTGGGCACCAGCTGGAGGGCGAAGGCCTCGCCGTTGACCACGATGCGGTGGCCGGCATTGTGGCCACCTTGGTAGCGGACCACGAGGTCCACATCGCGAGCAAGGAGGTCGGTCAGCTTGCCCTTCCCCTCGTCGCCCCATTGGGTCCCGACCACAACGGTTGCGGGCACGCGCCTCTCCGTTCGCTCTGTCGCTCGGATTACGCACCAGTGTACCCCTCCCCGAAATCGGGGTCCGCATTTGCGGTGTTTCCACCTGCTCACTCCGGGTAGGGACCGCGACGGGCAAGGGGAAGGACCGTCCGGATCGCCCGGGGCGTCTTTCGAGGGGGGTTCCAGGGAGGAACTGGCGGTGGCTAACGAACTGCAGGACGTACGGGTGGCCTTTCTCGTGGCCAATGAGGGCATCGAACAGGTCGAATTGCTGCGGCCCTGGCGGGCGGTGGTCGACGCCGGCGGGACGGCGGAGCTCGTGGCCCCCAACTCGGGCATGGTGGAGACGATGCGCCACCTCGACCGGGCCGATCGTTTCCCGGTGGACCAGCTGACGGAGCGGGCCCGGGCCGCCGACTATGACGCCGTCATCCTCCCGGGCGGCGTGGCCAACCCGGACAGCCTCCGGACCGACGGGGCGGCCGTGGACTTTCTCATGGCGATGTTCGAGGCGGGCAAGCCCGTCGCGGCCATCTGCCACGGTCCCTGGACGCTCATTGAGGGCGACCTGGTGGCCGGGCGCACGCTGACCTCCTGGCCGAGCCTGCAGACGGACCTTCGCAATGCCGGCGCCTACTGGGTCGACCGCGACGTCGTGGTCTGCCGCTTGGGTATCAACACCTTGATCACCAGCCGCAGGCCTGACGACCTCGACGCCTTCTGCCGTGAGTTCACGGTCGAGTTCGCGCCGGACGGCGTGCTGGTCTGACCCGACGTCTGCGCGAATCCACAGGGGATCTCCACCCGAGCGCTCCACGCGCGCCGAGGCCGACCTGGCTAGCGTGCGCAGCGCCGGGGATGACGGGTCCCCGCGAACCATGGAGGCGGTAACCATGAAGACCCGGATGCGGCGTTCGATCTCGCTCGCGCTGTGCACCATCCTCGGCGGGGCACTTTCCCTCGTGGCCGCGGCCGGCGCGGGAAGCGCGGCCGGCGCGGCGAGCCCTCGTGCCCTCCAGGTGTCGACCAGCGCCCTGACCTTCGGGGAGGCCACGCTCGGGACCTATGTCGGGCCGCAGAGCTTCACCATGAAGAACACGTCGGAGCAGCGCCCAGATCGTCACCTTCACCTTCAGCGGCTCGGCCGTGAACGACTACGCGTGGAACTTCGAGTCGAGCTGCTCCGCTCCGCTCGACCCCGCCGGCGAGATGGTCCCCCTTCCCGCCTACTCCTCGTGCACGGTGGACTTCTACTTCTACCCGGGAGCGCTCGGCAACCGGGACGCCAGCCTGAGCCTCAGCGACACCGCCGACCCGACCGCCGTCGTCACGCTCCAGGGCATCGGCGGTATCGGCTACTACCAGGTGACCAACAACGGGACGGTCGCCTACGCGGGCGATGCGGGCTTCTACGGGGACGCGTCGAAGGTGCCGCTCAACCACCCCATCGTGGGCATGGCACAGACCGGCGACAACGGCGGCTACTGGCTGGTGGCCTCCGACGGCGGCATCTTCAACTACGGCGACGCGCCGTTCTACGGCTCGACCGGGGCCATCACGCTGAACAAGCCCATCGTCGGGATGGCCGGCACCTACAACGCCAACGGGCCCAACGGGTACTGGTTGGTCGCGTCCGACGGCGGCATCTTCAGCTACGGCGCCGCGCAGTTCTTCGGATCCACTGGCGGCATGCACCTCAACAAGCCCATCGTCGGGATGGCCACCACCCCCAGCGGGAACGGGTACTGGCTGGTCGCGTCCGACGGCGGCATCTTCGGCTACGGCGACGCGCAGTTCTACGGTTCGACGGGCTCCATCCACCTCAACAAGCCCATCGTCGGGATGGCCCCGACGCCTGACGGCGCCGGCTACTGGCTGGTCGCGTCGGACGGCGGCATCTTCAGCTACGGCGACGCCTCGTTCTACGGCTCGGCCGGGTCCCTCCCGCTGGTGCAACCCATCGTCGGCATGGCTGCCATGCCGGACGGCAGCGGCTACTGGTTCTCCGCGGCCGACGGGGGCCTCTTCAACTACGGCGGTGCCCCGTTCTTCGGCAGCGGAGCCGGGCTGGGGCTGAGCCCGGTCGTCGGCATGGCCACCAATGGCGAGCCGACGGCCCAGGCCGCCAACGACGTCCCGGCCATCCGGCCCCACCTCGCGGGTGCCGGCGGTTCCTCGGCCCACAGCGCGGGGTCACCTGGAACTGGAACTGGGGCTGGACCTGGGCCTCGGTACTTCGCCTCCAGCTGATCGCCGGGCTGGAGCCCGCCCGCCGAGAGCTCGGACCTTCTCCGGAAACCGTTGCTATCCGGGGAAAGGCTCCCGCGCTCTCTCGGGGGAGTTCGTGAAAACTATAAACAGCCTTGCGAATAGTTTTTGAACGAACACCCTGGACTCTGAGACCCCGGGCTCTGGACCCCCAGGGTGACAGGCCTCCAATCGCCAGATCCGCCTGCACCTCGAATCGAACTTCCTAGATGCGGGACGCAGTTCCTTTCATGGTTCGCATCAACCGCCACCAGCCCACAGGTCCTTGTGCGCAGACCACGAGCGCAGCCTCTCGGTCGAATCTGCTCTGCGCGTCCCTTAGCTTCTGCATTAGCGCATCAATAACCGAATCGTCGGCGTCATCGTCGCTGTTCAGTATCTCTCTCGGAACACTGATCTCACTGTCCGCGGGTAAGTTCAGCCGGTCATCCCCACGATGGGTTTGTTGAGGTGGATCGCCCCGGTGGATCCGAAGAACCCGGCGTCGCCGTAGTTGAAGATGCCCCCGTCGGAGGCCACTAGCCAGTAGCCCTTGCCGTCAGTGGTGGCCGCCATGCCCACGATGGGCTTGTTGAGGTGGATCGCCCCGGTGGAGCCGAAGAACCCGGCGTCGCCGTAGTTGAAGATGCCCCCGTCGGAGGCCACTAGCCAGTAGCCCTTGCCGTCAGAGGTGGCCGCCATGCCCACGATCGGCTTGTTGAGCTGAATCGCCCCGGTGGAGCCGAAGAACCCGGCGTCGCCGTAGTTGAAGATGCCCCCATCGGAAGCCACCAGCCAGTAGCCCTTGCCGTCAGAGGTGGCCGCCATGCCCACGATGGGTTTGTTGAGCTGAATCGCCCCGGTGGAGCCGAAGAACCCGGCGTCGCCGTAGTTGAAGATGCCCCCGTCGGAGGCCACCAGCCAGTAGCCCTTGCCGTCAGTGGTGGCCGCCATGCCGACGATGGGTTTGTTGAGGTGGATCGCCCCGGTGGATCCGAAGAACCCGGCGTCGCCGTAGTTGAAGATGCCCCCGTCGGAGGCCACTAGCCAGTAGCCCTTGCCGTCAGAGGTGGCCGCCATGCCCACGATCGGCTTGTTGAGCTGAATCGCCCCGGTGGAGCCGAAGAACCCGGCGTCGCCGTAGTTGAAGATGCCCCCATCCGAAGCCACCAGCCAGTAGCCCTTGGTCGTCACGGGCGGGGCGGGCGGGGCGGGCGGGGCGGGCGGGGCGGGCGGAGCGGGTTCGATGGCCGCCATCGCCTGCGCGTTTCCGGAGCTGTCGACATAGCCACCCGTGGCCGAGCAGTACCCGACCGACGAACATGAGATCCCAGTCAGCCCGGCACCGGGGTTCGTCCCTGCGTTGGCCGGTGCGGTGATTTCGGTGGCCTGTGCCCAGGAGCCCGATGTCTCGGTGACCGCCATCGCCTGCCTGTTCCCAGAGCTGTCGACGTAACCCCCTGTGGCGGTGCAGTTCCCGACCGACGAACATGAGACTCCACTGATCGAGTTGCCGGGGAGAAAGTTCCCGGCGTTGGCCGGGGCGGTGATTTCGGTGGCCTGTGCCCAGGTGCCGGACGTCTCGGTGGCCGCCATGGCCTCGGGAAACGGGACGTTGTCGATGTAGGGCCCTGTGGCCGTGCAGTTGCCGAACGACGAACACGAGATCGCACTGAGGGAAGCGCTTGGGTCCGCCTGGGCGTTGGCCGGTGCGGTGATTTCGGTGGCCTGTGCCCATGAGCCCGAGGTCTCGGTGACAGCCATCGCCTGCATGTTCCCAGAGCTATCGGTGTAGCCGCCCGTGGCCGTGCAGTTGCCGAACGACGAGCACGACACCCCACTGAGGAACGCGTTCGGATTCGCCTGGGCGTTGGCGGGGGCTGTGACCTTAATGGCCTGCGCCCAGGTGCCCGAGCTCTCGGTGGCCGCCATAGCCTGCCTGTTCCCAGAGGTGTCGACGTAGCTCCCGGTGGCGGTGCAGTTGCCTACCGACGAACACGAGACCGCACTGAGGTAAGCGCTAGGAAGGGCTT
The DNA here is from genome assembly GCA_963753115.1 of uncultured Acidimicrobiaceae bacterium. Lineage (GTDB taxonomy): Bacteria > Actinomycetota > Acidimicrobiia > Acidimicrobiales > RAAP-2 > Bog-473. Next base: position 27,285 of record CAVWBB010000025.1, on the reverse strand, counting down.
GCGCGTCGGTCGGGGCGGTGATTTCGGTGGCCTGCGCCCAGGTGTCCGAGGCCTCGGTGGCCGCCATCGCCTGGAAGCTCCCAAGGGAGTCGACGTAGCTCCCCGTGGCGGTGCAGTTACCGACCGACGAGCATGAGACTCCTCTGAAGGAAGCGCCGGGGAAGCTGTTCCCGGCATTTGCAGGGGCGGTGATTTCGGTGGCCTGCGCCCAGATTCCCGACGTCTCGTTCGCCGCTGTCGCCTGGTTAACCCCAGGGCTTCCAGCGTTGTAGCTCCCTGTGGCAGTGCAGTTCCCGACCGACGAACACGAGACCGCGGTGAGGGAAGCGTTGGGGTTGGCCCCTGCGTTGGCCGGGGCAGTGACCTCGACAGCCTGTCCCCAATCGCCTTGGGCAAACGCAGGTCCCGCGGAGAACAGCAGAGCCGCCACGGTGATGATTCCTGATCCCGCGATTGACAACCGCTTCCAGTATGTGAGGTTCCCCGCCACGTCGCACCTCCCTCTCCGGACGATCTGCCGAGGTGCCCGCTCCTGAGGTTTTCCTGGATTAGAGCTGGGCAACCGCTGGGGAGTATGCCTGATTGCGTTGCTGGCGCGCAACCGCCATTGCGCATTGTTCCACTGTGCGATACGCGTTCAATGCTTCGTGAGCCTCCGTCGCTACAGACGCCCCCGTTCGCCAGGACGAAGGCACCATCGTCAAGGGACATTCCGTCACTATGGGAGTCCGGAGACTGCACGGTCCCGAGACCCTCAGGTTTCAGGACCCTCGGAGTCTCGAATGCCGCAAGCCCAGTCGGCTCAGAACCCGGTGGCCGCGATGATCGACCCGTTCAGGTGGGTCCCGGACATGCCCCCGTCGTTCGGCGCGTCACCGAAGTTGAAGACCGCTCCGAGCGCCGACGAGACCCAGTAGCCCCCGCCGTCCGACGTGCTGAAGATGGCCGCCGCCGCATCGAAGCCGAGGAAGTTCGACGACGAGGGTGAGCCGAAGTTGGCGGCGTCGCCGTACGGCAGGACCTGGCCGGTGGCCAGCAGGACCCAGTAGCCCCCACCGTCGGGGGTGGCCACGGCCGAGGTGACCGTGCCGTGCCCGGGGGCCCCGAAGTACGGCGCGTCCCCGAAGGTGTAGATGTTCCCGGTCGCGGTCACCAGCCAGTAGCCGTTGCCGCTGGAGTCGGGCATCACGGCGACTGCGGAGCCCGAGCACCCGCCGATGCCGGGGCACGACCCGGCGAAGTGGGCGTCACCGAAGGCGAAGACCCCACCGTCGGAGGCCACCATGAAGTACCCGTTGTCGTCGTTGGACGGCACCATCCCCACAATGGGCGCGTTGAGGCTGTGGGGCTGGCCCGAACCCGCCGGATGGAGTCCCAGGCCGGGAATGGACCCGTAGAACTGGGTGTCGCCATAGGAGAAGACCCCGCCGTCGGACGCATCGAGCCAGTAGCCGGCGCGATCGAACGTGGGCACGATCCCGACCACCGGCCGTTGGAGCCTGAGGCTCCCGGTCGACCCGTAGAACTGGGCCGTGCCGAACGTGAAGATGCCGCCGTCAGAGCCGACGAGCCAGTAGCCGTGCGGCGGCGTCACGTAGGTGATCGTGAACGCCTGGTTCCCGGGCGGACCGGACAGGGCCCCGGTCGAGGCGATCAGGGTGCCTTCGGCGTCGACCATGTTCGTGGTGTCGAACACCTGGGCCGCGGGGCTGGTCGTCGTGGCATTCACGCCGGTGAACGTGGCCGACCCGAAGTTGGCCAGCGTGGGCTGGGGCGGGCTGACCGCCGTCGGGAGTTCCTCGATCCACTCGGCGGAGTCGCCGGGGCCGTTGTACTGCAGTCCCGTCAGCGGCCATGACTGACCGGTGCTCAGGTCGCTGATGGTGAGGTCCCAGGACGTGCCGCTCGTCTGGGTGATGACGGCCGACATCTGGTTGCCGGGCGAGACCAGGGCGAGGTTCACCGGCGCCGCCGGGTAGAGCTCGTACCAGGCGTAGTACGCCGTGACGCCGTTCTCCGTCTCCTGCGCCGTTCCCGTCTGGATGATGGAGTTGGGCGAGGTGCCGGCACCGTCGATCCCGATCCAGGTCGCCGACGCACCGAGGTACTGCGTCGGCACGATCGTCGGGACCGTCCAGTTCCCCGCGACGCTTTTGAACTTGGGGCCGCCGTTGGTGGTCGCGATCTGGCCCGCCCAGTTGGTGGACTCGTCCGCGTTCGTCGTACCCGGCAGGTGGGGCTGCGGTGGCGTCACGAAATGAGCCGGGTTCGTCTGCAATGATGCCGCCGATGCGCTCGTCGGAGCGGCGACCGCGCCACCGTGCGCGTCCTGCGCCCCGGCCGCCGACGCGCCGGCACCTGCGCCCACCCCCGTCACCAGGCACAGGCCCAGGAGCGCCATCGCCCCCAGCCCTGTCCACCCTCGAAGCAGCCGTGTCACGTTGCGCGCCTCCCGTCCCTGGCGTCCGCGAGACCGGAAGGTCTCATGTGCGGTCGCTCAAAGAGTAGTAGTGCCTGTGCAACCCGACGGACCGTGCCGCTGCTGCGTTGTCGAAGCGTTGGCATGTGTGCGCAGTGCAACGGCAATGTGGACCAGCTGCGCCGGACGCGCCGGCCGCGCCGCCCCACGGCCGACTCAGCGCAGCACGATGTGATCGTCGTCCAGGGCGACGGTGACCGTCGCCCCGTCGACGTACTGGCCCTCCAGCAACGCCAGAGCCAACGGGTCTTCGATCGACCGCTGCAGCACTCGCCGCAACGGCCGCGCCCCGTAATCGGGGTCGTAGCCGGTGCGCACCAACCACGCCTCCGCCTCGGGCGTGACCACCAGCGAGAGGCGGCGCTCGGCGAGGCGCCCACGCAGCCGGCCCAGCTGGATCCCGACGATGACCGCCAGGTCGTCCTCACTCAACTGCTTGAAGCGCACGATCTCGTCGATGCGGTTGATGAACTCGGGCTTGAAGTGATCGGCGGGCTCACCCCTGAGGTTCGACGTCATGATGAGCACGGTGTTGGTGAAGTCCACCGTGCGCCCCTGACCGTCGGTCAGGCGCCCGTCTTCGAGAACCTGCAACAGAATGTTGAACACATCCGGGTGCGCCTTCTCGAGCTCGTCGAGCAGCACGACCGAATAGGGCCGGCGCCGCACCGCTTCGGTGAGCTGCCCAGCCTCCTCGTAGCCGACATACCCGGGAGGCGCGCCGACGAGGCGCGACACGGTGTGCTTCTCCCCGTACTCGCTCATGTCGATGCGGATCATCGCCCGCTCGTCGTCGAACAGGTACTCGGCCAGCGCCCGCGCCAGCTCCGTCTTGCCCACGCCGGTCGGGCCCAGGAAGAGGAACGACCCGATGGGCCGGTTGGGGTCGCTCAGGCCGGCGCGGCTGCGCCGGATGGCGTTGGCCACGGCGGAGACCGCCTCGTCCTGCCCCACCACGCGCTCGTGGAGGGTGCCTTCGAGGCGGACCAACTTCTGCACCTCGCCCTCCAGGAGCCGCGACACGGGCACGCCCGTCCAGCGGCTCACCACCGCGGCGATGTCCTCGGCGTCGACCTCCTCCTTCAAGAACCGCGAGCCGGTCTGCAGCTTGGCCAGTTCCTCGGTGGCCTCGGCGATGCGCCGCTCGAGCTCCGGCAGCTCGCCGTAGCGGATGGCCGCGGCGCCGGCGAGGTCGGCGTCGCGCTCCAGGCGAGCCGCCTCCTCTTCCTTGGAGGCCTTCTCCTCCTGCAGCGCGCTCACCGCGTTGAGCGTGCTCTTCTCCTGCTGCCAGTGGGCCGCCATGGAGTCGCGCTGCTCGGACATCTCGGCCAGCTCGCGCTCCAACCGGTCCAGGCGCTCCTTCGATGCCTCGTCGGTCTCCTTCTCCAACGCGAGCTTCTCGATCTCGAGCTGACGGATGCGCCGCGAAATCTGGTCGAGCTCGGTCGGCATGGAGTCGATCTCGATGCGCAGTTTCGATGCGGCCTCGTCGATGAGGTCGATCGCCTTGTCGGGCAAGAAGCGCCCCGTGACGTAGCGGTCCGATAGGACGGCGGCCGCCACCAGCGCGGCGTCCTGAATCCGCACCCGGTGGTGCGCCATGTAGCGCTCCGAGAGGCCGCGCAGGATGGCGATGGTGTCCTCCACCGAGGGCTCGCCCACGAACACGGGCTGGAAGCGCCGCTCCAGGGCGGCGTCCTTCTCAATGGAGGTGCGGTACTCGTCGAGCGTCGTGGCGCCGATCAGGCGGAGCTCGCCCCGGGCCAGCATCGGCTTGATCATCTGGCCGGCGTCCATCGCCCCCTCGGCCGCGCCCGCCCCGACAATCGTGTGCAGCTCGTCGATGAAGGTGACGACCTCACCCTCCGCGTCGGTGATCTCCTTGAGGACCGCCTTGAGTCGTTCCTCGAACTCGCCGCGGTACTTGGCACCGGCCACCATGGAGCCGAGGTCGAGCGAGATCACGCGCTTGCCCTTCAGGCCCTCGGGCACGTCGCCCTCGATGATGCGGTTGGCCAGGCCCTCGACGATGGCCGTCTTGCCGACACCCGGTTCGCCGATCAGCACCGGGTTGTTCTTGGTCCGGCGCGACAGCACCTGGATCACCCGGCGGATCTCCTCGTCGCGCCCGATGACCGGGTCGAGCTTGCCCTCCCGGGCCGCCTCGGTCAGGTCGCGCCCGTACTTGGCCAGCGCCTGGTAGGTCTGCTCGGGGTCCGGCGTCGACACGCGGTGGTTCCCCCGCACCGTGCGCAGGGCGGCCAGCAGTGCGTCCCTGGTGACCCCGATCTGGTCGGCCAGCGCCAGCACGAGATGCTCCACCGACACGTAGTCGTCGCCGAGGTCGCGGCGGTTCTGGTCCGCCGCCTCCAGCACCTCCCGCGCCTCACGTGAGAGGCCCGGCTCCGATCCACCCTGGGCCTGCGGCAGGCGCGACAGCTGCTCGTGCACCTTGCCGGCCAGCACGTCGGGGTCGATCCCGACCGCGGTCAGCAGCGGGCGCGTCATCGTCTCCTGCTGCTGCAGCAGCGCGTCGAGCAGGTGGGCCGGCGTCAGCTCGGGATGGTTCGAGGACGCGGCGTGGCCCGTGGCCGCGCTGAAGGCGGCCTTCGTGTTGTTGGTCCAGCGTTCTGGGTCTATCGGCACCGGCTCACCTTCCTCGTGTCATGCGGCGCGCTCTGCAAGTCCTGCACGTTCTGCACGTTGACCTGCGAGTTCTGTTCGTTGCACATTCAAAATCCGTGTTCAGTTGTTCGTCCCGGTCCGGGACCGCCGGAACGGCGTCGGCATCTGCCGCAGCGGCACCAGGTCGCGCCGGTACTGGCGGTGCGTGGCCGCCACGGCGTCCAAGGCCTGGGCCCGCACCTGCACCAGCTCCTCGCGCAACCGGGCCAGCTCGGCCTCGAGCTGCAGCACCCGGCGCACCCCTTCGAGGTTGAGCCCCGTCGAGGTGAGTTCCTGAATGTGGCGCAGGCGCTCGAGGTCCTCGTCCGAGAAGCGCCGGCTCCCGCCGCTCGTGCGCGACGGATCGAGCAGGCCCTTGCGCTCGTAGATGCGCAACGTCTGCGGGTGCATCCCCGTCAGCTCGGCCGCCACCGAGATCACATAGACCGCCTGGTTGGCATTGCGGTCGCCCATCACTGCATCACCCCGCTTCTACGACCGACACACCACACGACCGACAGACCAGACACGACTCAACCCTCCACCGCGATGCGCGGCGCGGGCTCGGTCACCGCGGCCAACGACTCCAGCGCCGCCTTCTGCTCGTCGGTGAGCTCCGTCGGGACGACGACCTCGACCTTGACCAGCAGGTCGCCCGGCTTCTTGCCGTTGCGACCGGATCCGGAGGGCACCCCGCGGCCGCGCACGCGCAGCACCTTCCCCGACGCCGTCCCCGGCGGGACCTTCAACGTCACCTTGCCGTCGAGCGTGGGGACCGTGATCGTCGTCCCCAGCGCCGCCTCTGGATACGTGATCGGCACCGTGATGGTCAGGTTGCGCCCGTTGCGCCCGAAGATCTCGTGCCGGGCCACGTGGACGACCACGTACAGATCGCCGGGAGGCGCCATGCCCTGTCCGGGCGCGCCCCGTCCCTTGACCCTGATGCGTTGGCCGCCCTCGACACCCGGCGGGATCCGGACCTTGACCGAGCGCACCTTGTGCTCCTGGCCCGTCCCGTGGCAGACCGGGCACGGCGTGTCGAACAGCGTGCCCCGGCCCATGCAGTCCGGGCAGACGGTGCTCAGAGAGAAGAGGCCCTGGTTGTCGTTGAGGCTCCCCGACCCCCCGCAGCGCGGGCAGGTGTGGGTGGACGTCCCCGGCGCGGCACCCGAGCCGCGGCAGTTCGAGCAGCGCACCTCCTGGGGCACGTTGACCGACGTCGTGACGCCGTGCACCGCGTCCTGGAAGGACAGGTGCAGCTGCGCCTCCATGTCGGCGCCCCGCTGCGGGCCGCGCTGCGTCGGGCGGGTGCGGCCGCCACCGCCGAAGAGACCCCCGAAGAGGTCGCTCAGGTCGCCCATGTCCTCCATGCGGAAGGTGCCGCCACCGGCACCGCCGGGCATGCCACCACCGAAGCCGCCGACCGGCCCGTGGGCGCGGACCTCGTCGTACTCCTTGCGCTTCTCGGCGTCACCGAGGACGTCGTAGGCGGCGCTGATCTCCTTGAAGCGCTCCTCCGATCCGGGGTTGGCGTCGGGGTGGAACTCCTTGGCCAGCTTCCGGTAGGCGCGCGTGATCTCCTTGTCCGACGCCGTCGAGACGACGCCGAGCACCTTGTAGTAGTCCTTCTCGAACCATTCCCGCTGTGCGGCCATCGGTCAGTTCACCCCCGCACGCGGACCATGGCGGGGCGCACGATCTGCCCCTTCCAGCGGTAACCGGAGCGCATCACTTCCTCCACCATCGTCTCGCCGTCGGGCCCGCCGTCCCCGTCCGCGTCCGCGACGGCGTCGTGCACCGAGGGGTCGAAGGGGACCTCGGGCTGGTCGACCCGCTCGAGGCCTTCCTTCAAGAGGATGTCCATCAACATCGACCGCGACGCGTGGAGCGCCTTGGCGCCCTCGCTCGTGTCGAGCGACTCGCGCAGGTGGTTCTCGGCCAGGTCGAGCGTGTCGAGCACCGGCAGGAGCTTGTCCACCAGGTGCTGTGACGCCCGCGCCGCCTGCTCCTCCTGCTGGCGGGCGATCCGCTTGCGGAAGTTCTCGAAGTCGGCCTGGGTGCGCTGGAGCGCGAGCAGGTACTCGTCCCGCTCGCGTGCCAGCACCTCCCGCGGGTCGGCCTCCTCGGCCAGCGCCGCACCGTGTGCCGCACCTCGCACCGAACCGTGTGCCGCGTTGCCGGGCACACCGTTCACCGCCGCGGCGTTCGCCTCGTCGTTCTCCTCCTCTGCCAGTTCGGCCTCAGAGAAGACAGGCTCCTCCTCGGGAACGGCCCCGTCGCCGAAGCTCATTGCTCATCGACGATCTCGGCGTCGACCACGTCGTCGTCCGACGCACCCTCGCCCCCGGAGCCCTCGCCCGAGCCTGCACCCGCACCGCCGGCGTCACCGCCGGCACCGTCACCCCCGGCCGCAGCCGAGGCCGACGCCTGCTCGTACAGGCGCTGGCTGAAGTTCTGCGAGACACCGACCAGCTTCTCCGTGGCGTCCTTGATGGCCTCCACGTTGGTGCCGGCCAGCGCGTCCTTCACGCCCTTGACGGCGGTCTCGACGTCCTCCTTCTCGGAGCCCTCGAACTTCTCGCCCTGCTCGTTGAGCAGCTTCTCGGTCTGGTACACCAGCGTGTCCGCGGAGTTGCGCACCTCGGCCTCTTCGCGGCGGTTCCGGTCGTCCTCGGCGTGTGCCTCGGCGTCGCGGACCATGCGCTCAATGTCGTCCTTGGCCAGTGAGGACTGGCCGGTGATCGTCATCGACTGCTCCTTGCCGGTGGCCTTGTCCTGGGCCGACACGTGGACGATCCCGTTGGCGTCGATGTCGAACGTGACCTCAATCTGCGGGACGCCCCGTGGTGCCGGCGGCAGGTCGACCAGCTGGAACTTGCCGAGGGTCTTGTTGTACATCGCCATCTCGCGCTCGCCCTGGAGCACGTGGATCTCGACGGACGGCTGGTTGTCCTCGGCCGTGGTGAAGATCTCCGACCGCTTGGTCGGGATGGTGGTGTTGCGCTCGATGAGCTTGTGCATGACCTGGCCCTTGGTCTCGATGCCGAGCGACAGGGGCGTGACGTCGAGCAACAGGACGTCCTTGACCTCGCCCTTGAGGACGCCGGCCTGCACGGCGGCGCCGATGGCCACGACCTCGTCGGGGTTGACGCCCTTGTGGGGCTCCTTGCCGGTCAGGCTCTGCACCAGCTCCTGCACCGCGGGGATCCGCGTCGACCCGCCGACCATGACCACGTGGTCGATGTCGGAGGTCTTCAGGCCGGCGTCCTTGATGGCGGCGTCGAACGGCCCGCGGCAGGCCTCGACCAGGTCGGCGGTGAGCTCGTTGAACTTCGCCCGCGTCAGCTTGAGGTCGAGGTGCTTGGGGCCCTCGGAGGTGGCGGTGATGAAGGGCAGGTTGATCTGCGTGTCCTGCACGGTCGACAGCTCGATCTTGGCCTTCTCGGCGGCCTCCTTGAGGCGCTGCAGGGCCATCTTGTCCTGCGACAGGTCGACACCCTCGGTGTTCTTGAACTCGGTGACGAGCCACTCCATGATCTTGTCGTCCCAGTCGTCGCCACCGAGCTTGGTGTTGCCCGAGGTGGACTTGACCTCGAAGACGCCCTCGCCGATGTCGAGGACGGAGACGTCGAACGTCCCGCCGCCGAGGTCGAAGACGAGGACGGTCCGGTCGGAGTCCTCCTTGTCGAGGCCGTAGGCCAGCGCGGCGGCCGTCGGCTCGTTGATGATGCGGAGCACCTCGAGCCCGGCGATGGAGCCGGCTTCCTTGGTGGCCGTGCGCTGGGCGTCGTCGAAGTACGCCGGCACGGTGATGACGGCCTGGCTGACGGTGTCGCCGAGATACGCCTCGGCGTCCCTCTTCAGCTTGCCCAGAATGCGGGCCGAGATCTCCTGGGCCGTGTACGCCTTGCCGTCGATGTCGACGGTCCAGCCGGTGCCCATGTGGCGCTTGACCGACCGGATGGTCCGGTCGGGGTTGGTGATGGCCTGGCGCTTGGCCACCTCACCGACGAGCACCTCGCCCGTCTTGGAGAAGCCCACGACCGAGGGGGTGGTCCGGCCACCCTCCGCGTTCGGGATGACGGTGGGCTCGCCCGCCTCCAACACACTGACCACCGAGTTGGTGGTTCCCAGGTCGATTCCTACGGCCTTGGCCATTTCTGTCGTTCCTTCCGCTTCGTCGTACGTCTTGCCGGTTCCGTCCGGCGCCTCTGTAATTACGGCTCTGTCTCTACGTTCGAGTCTCTACGTCTCGTCGCTGCTGTCGCTGATTGCTGTGGATAAGTATAGCAAAGTTGAGTGCCTCAATGTCAAGATTCTTGATGCAAGGCCACCACGCCAATTCTACCCGGCCTGAGCTGGTGGTTTACACCCTGCCGCCGGACCCACCTACGCTGGTGCCGTGCTCGATCTGGTCCTCCTCCGTCACGGGCAGTCCACCTGGAACGCCAAGAACCTCTTCACCGGCTGGGTCGACGTCGACCTCACCCCCGCCGGGGAGGCCGAGGCCCGGGCCGGCGGCGAGCTCCTGGGCGCCACCGAGGACCTCGACCTGCGGGTCCTGCACACCTCGGTCCTGACCCGGGCCATCCGCACCGCCGAGCTGGCCCTGGCCGCGGCGGGCCGCAGCTGGCTCCCCGTCCGCCGGGACTGGCGCCTCAACGAGCGCCACTACGGGGACCTGCAGGGGAAGAACAAGGCCGCCGTCAAGGCGGAGTTCGGGGCCGACCAGCTCCAGCTCTGGCGCCGCAGCTACGACACCCCGCCGCCGCCGCTCTCCCCGGACAACCCCTACGACGTGGCCGGCGACCCCCGCTACCGCGGCCTCGACCCGGCCCAGCTCCCCCGCACCGAGTGCCTGGCCGACGTCGTCCGGCGCGTCGTGCCCTACTGGGACTCCGTCGTCGTCCCCGACCTGCGCGGCGCCGCGGCCGAGGGTGGTGGCGCCGTGCTCATCGCCGCCCACGGCAACTCCATCCGGGCCCTGCGCAAGCACCTCCAGGGCATCGCCGACGACGAGATCACCGAGCTCGAGGTCCCGACCGGCATCCCCTTCCGCATGCGCCTGACCGACGAGCTGCGGGTGGACTCGGCCGAGTATCTCGGCGACCCCGAGGCCGCCGCCGCGGCCGCGGCCGCCGTGGCCCGCCAGGCCGACCAGCCTCCCGGCTGACCTTTCGTTCGCTCGTCCCCTCGTCCGCTCTTCTGACCGCCCTCGTCACGAGGGGGTAGGCAAGCGACTCGGAAAGTGATATCTATTAGATATCACTTTATGTCGGAGGAGTCGCCATGAGCATCGCTGAGTCACCCATCAACGCCACACCGGTCGGGCACCAGGGGGTCCGGGTCGACATCACCGAGCGGCCCGCCGTCTCGGTCAACGGGTGGTTCGGCGTCCTCGCCCTCGCCGTCTGCGTCGGCGGCATGTACCTCTCCGCCAAGAACTCCCCGGGTTGGATCTGGCTCCCGATCCTCGTCTTCGTCCTCATCGTCACGTCGCTGGTGATCGTCCCCCCGGGGCAGACCTCGGTCGTGCAGTTCTTCGGCCGCTACATCGGGACGGCGCGGCGCTCCGGCTTCTGGTGGGTCGCCCCGCTGACCGTGCGCCGCCGGGTGAGCGTCCGCGTGCGCAACTTCGAGACCGGCCACCTCAAGGTGAACGACGCCGACGGCAACCCGGTCGAGATCGCCGCCATCGTGGTCTGGCAGGTGGCCGACACGGCCCGGTCGACCTACGCCGTGGACAACTTCGTCGACTTCATCTCGGTCCAGGCCGAGTCCGCCCTGCGCCACGTCGCGGTGAGCCACCCCTACGACGACACCACCGGGGCGGGCACGTCGCTGCGCGGCTCCACCGACGTCGTCGCCGGCGAGCTGGCGGTCGAGGTGGCGGAGCGCGTCTCCATCGCCGGGCTCGAGGTCGTGGAGGTGCGGATCTCTCACCTGGCCTACGCCCAGGAGATCGCCCAGGCCATGCTGCGCCGCCAGCAGGCCAACGCCGTGGTGTCGGCCCGCTCGCGCATCGTCGAGGGCGCCGTCGGCATGGTCGAGATGGCGCTCAGCCGCCTGAACGAGGGTGGCGTGGTCACCCTCGACGAGGAGCGCACCGCCGCCATGGTGAGCAACCTGATGGTGGTGCTCTGCGGCGACCAGCCGCCGTCGCCGGTCGTGAACACGGGTTCGCTCTATACGTGAGCGAACGGCGGCAGGTCCTGCTGCGCATCGATCCCGCCGTCCACGACGCACTCATGCGGTGGGCGAGCGACGACCTGCGCAGCGTCAACGCCCAGATCGAGATGCTCCTGCGCCGGGCGCTGACCGATGCCGGCCGCATGCCCAAGCAGGCGGCTCCGCTGCCCAAGCGGGGCCGGCCGGCCAAGCAGGACTGACCTCAGCATCTCCCCACGCACCCAAGGGAAACAGCACGAGGGCACGCCGCCCGGTCGCCCATCCGCTCGCACACTGCGGACGGGCGAACAGCATGCCCTGGAACATGCCCACAGACAGCGGCAGGCCGGGGCACCTCGCCGCGCCCCGGCCTGACCGACCGTCTACAGGACTGCTGCGCTGTTACAACGCGTCAGGCCCGCGTTCTCCGGTGCGCACCCGCACCACGGCTTCGACAGGGATGACCCACACCTTGCCGTCGCCGATCTTGCCCGTCGACGCCGAGGCGACGATGGCGTCGACCACCTCGTCGACCTGGCTGTCGTCCACGAGCACCTCGACACGGAGCTTGGGGACGAAGTCCACCTCGTACTCCGCACCGCGGTACACCTCCGTATGCCCTCGCTGGCGCCCGAAGCCCTGCGCCTCGGTCAGGGTCATGCCCTGCACCCCGAGGTTCTTGAGGGTCTCCTTGACGTCGTCGAGCTTGAACGGCTTGAGGACTGCCACGATCAGTTTCATTGTTGAGCTCCTTTCGTCCTTGTCTGACTGGGCCTAGGAACCGCCGCCACCGGGTGGTGGGGATGGATTGGGTTCTGGAGATCCAGAACCTCCCTTGTCCAAGCCAGCCAGGGCGAATGCTCCGCCTCCACCTCCGCCACCACTGGTGTCGGTCCGCATGGCGAACGTCTCCTCGGGGAAGGCCTCCTCGCCGTGGATGGCGAGGTCGCCGACTTCGAGGATCTCGTCCTTGTAGCGGGCGCCACGGAGGATCCAGCCGATGATCTTCATGAGGATGAAGGTGATCAGCGCGGACCACAGGATGACCCACACCGCCGCTCGGAACTGCTCCCACAACTGGTGGGCCGAGCCGGTGTACATCAGGCCCTGCACGCTGAAGGTCGAGCAGCCGCCGTGCGAGGTCGAGTAGATCGTCTGCGATCCGGCCCCCGACGCCGCCTGGTTGACGACCTGGCCGGCACCGTCGAGCTTGCCGCAGCCGGTCACCAGGATGTTGGGGTCACCGAAGATGCCCAGCAGGAGCCCACCGGCCAGACCGGCCATGCCGTGGGTGTAGATGACACCGAGCGCATCGTCGACCTTGGAGAACGGTCGCACCTTCGAGAGGTAGTTCCAGGCGACCCAGACGATGGCCGTGCAGATGGCGCCGATGTAGATGGCGCCCCGGCCGTTGACGAAGCCTGCACACGGTGTGATCCCGACCAAGCCGCAGATCATGCCGTTCACGCCTCCAAGGAAGGTGGGCTTCTTCTCCTTGGACAACAGCGCGTCCATGAGCATCCACACCAGGACGCCGACGCCGGTGGCGAGGTTCGTGTTGATCACCGCAGCAGCGGCACTGGCACCGGCGTAGTACGGGTCACCACCGTTGAAGCCGTTCCAGCCCAGCCACAGGATGCCGGCACCGACGGCCGCCATCACGAGGTTGTTGGGCAAGGCATGCTGGCGATCTCGCAGGAGTCTCGGCCCGAGGACCCAGGCCGCCACGAAGCCGGACACACCGGCCGACATGTGGATGACGTACCCACCCGAGTAGTCGAGCGCGCCCTCCTGGGCGAAGTAACCGCCACCCCAGAGCAGGAACGCGTCCACGCAGTAGACGCAGGTGCTCCATGCCGGGACGAGGATGCACCAGGCGAGGAACTTGATGCGCCCGAGCACGCTCCCGAGGAACAGCAGCGGGGTGATCGCTGCGAACACGAACTGGAAGTACGCCAGCGTCGCGGTCGGGAAGTGGAACGGGATCGCGGTGTTCGCCGCCGACATCGCCTGGCCTTGTTCACCGAGGCTGTTGGTGATGCCGCCTGGCTTCCCGAGGAAGTTGTCGAAGAAGTGCGTGAAGGTTCCCGTCGTGCCCGCGTTCTGCGTCTGGGTGACCAACCCGTCGACGACTCTCACCCCCCCGCCGATGGAGGTCGAACCGAAGCCGAGCTTGTACTCCCACAACACCCAGGCGACGAGAACCAGGGAAAACCCTGCGAACATCATCGAGAGGACATTGACGGCCCATTTCTTGGGCACGATCGATGCGTAGAGCACTGCCAGGCCAGGGAGACTCATCAGGCCGACGAACGTGGCGGCTGTCATCTGCCACGTGTTGTCAGCCGGATTGAGCCAACTGGGGTACGGAACCGGAACTGCGGCTCCAATCAGATGGATCACTCAAGCTCTCCTAACTGTCATAGGTCCCGGCTCCTCGTGTGAGCGAGGCGTCACACCAGCGCCGGTACGGCATTGCCACTGCTGACGGTTCTCCCCGCCGCAGACACAATGCAGGTCAGGAGTTTCCGCATGGTCACGCGTGTGTTTCGGGCTTGTTAATCCGGCCCCTCACCCCAATCTCAGGGTTTAGGCCGCTCCGAACGGTGCCGAAGAGGCGGCTCCGGCTCGGGCGGGCAACCCCACTACGATCGCTCGATCGTGATGACCGCCACCGACCCGCCGGCGCCCGAGCCCGGCAAGGACGACGGCGTTCCCGACGACGGCGTTCCCGACGACGTCGCCGGGGGCGAGCCGGCCGAGCGCGTGGCGGCGCTCCGCGGTGCGGGCGTGGGCGGCGTCGACACGCGGCGCCTCGGGAAGATCATCGTCTGGGTCATCCTCGTGACGCTGGCGGTGCTCGTCGTCGTCTTCACGCTCGTCGGCGTGCACAAGAACCAACAGGACAACCGGCTGCACAACGACGGCGTCCCCGTCACCTTCACGGTTTCGAGCTGCACCGGCCTCGTCGGCGGCAGCGGGAGCAACCCGGTCGGCTACGTGTGCCACGGCTCGTACACGCTGAACGGCCACACCTACAGCGAGCAGCTGCCGGGCAACGACTTCCACCGGCCGGGCTCGACGGTGTCCGCCATCGCGGTGCCGGGCGACCCGGCGCTCGTGTCGCCGGCCGCCATGGTCGCCACCGAGCACGCATCGAGCGGCGTCTTCCTGGTGCCCTTGATCCTCTTGGCGATCCTGGCGGCGCTCGTCGCGTTCTTGTTCCTGCGCTACCGGACGCAGCGGGACGAGACGGGGGACGAGCCCACCACCACCTGAGCGGCGCGGGACGGCCGGAGGGGCTCTCGGTCGGGGGCTCTCGGTCGGGGGGCTCTAGGTCGGCGGCGTGTAGCGCTTGTTGCGGCGGGGCCGCGGTGCGCTCGAGCTCGGGTTGGCGCCCTTCGGCCGCGGCGGCGCGTCGGCCGCCTCCGCCTTCTTCAGCGCCTGCTGCAGGCGGTAGGCGCGCACGAGATACCAGGCACCGGCGAGCAGGAAGGGCACGCCGAAGCCCCAGAAGCGCAGGTTGAAGACGGCCAGCCCGTAGAGGGCCATCGTGACGCCCTGGAAGAGGCGCTTGCGCAGCAACGACGCCACCAGGATGAGCACCGCCATCCCCAGGATGACGTAGGTGAGCTCGACGTAGACCGTCGTGCTCTGGTGGAGGTTCTTGGCGTTCGTGATGGTGGCCGAGCTGATGATGATGCCGACGAGGGCCGCCAACGGGGCGGCGATCAGGCCGATCGCCCGCTCCTTGTCGTCGGACCGACTGATGGCTTCTTGGAGCTCCTCGACCGAGCGGTCGTCGACCACGGCCTTGTCCGATTCGATGGCGTCTGGCTGCACGAACGTGTACTTCATGCGCTGCCACGCCGACATCCGGGGCGCGTCGTCGCCCCCTGAATTGTCGGCGTCGTCGTTCACGGCCATTCGGGGAAGGCTAGCGCTCACCCCAAGTGGGGTTCCCATCGGAGAGCCCGGAACGGGCCTGGTCTGCTCTTTGACCGCACCTCGACGTCGGCCGGACGGCCCTCCTCTGGCGTCACTAGCGTGGTTCGTGTGGGCGCTCGCGCCCGTCGGATCGTGAGGAGCACAGGATGAAGCTCGTGGTTGCGGTGGTCAAGCCGTTCAAGCTCGACGACGTGAAGAACGTCCTGAAGAACATGGGCGTGGCCGGCATGACGCTGACGGAGGCGCAGGGCTTCGGGCGCCAGCATGGGCACACCGAGAACTACCGCGGGGCCGAGTACACGGTGGACTTCGTGCCCAAGCTCCGGGTCGAGGTGCTCGTGGAGGACGACCGGGCCGAGGCCGTGGTCGACGCCATCGTCGCCTCCGCGGCCACCGGGAAGATCGGCGACGGCAAGGTGTGGGTCGTGCCGGCCGAGACCGTGGTGCGGGTGCGGACCGGCGAGCGCGGGGCCGACGCCGTCTGAGCCACGCCGCTGAGCAACCCGCTGCGCAACCCCGTCTGCGCACCCCGGCCGTGCGCAAACAAGCACGTGAGAGGGGTCGAGGGGTACTGTTTGCGCCATGAGCCGCGACGACTTCGACCTGTCCAAGATCTGGCTGTTCTCCACCTCGTCGGCCAAGGACCTGCGCACCATCAAGCGCGCGCTCGAGGAGGTGAAGGTCCCGCCCGGCCGCATGCTCTGTGAGCAGGGGACGATCGGGCGTGAGTTCTTCCTGATCGTGAAGGGGACGGCGGCGGTGCGGCGCAACAACCGCAAGGTCGCCACCCTCGGGCCCGGCCAGTACTTCGGCGAGATGGCGCTGCTGGACCGCCGTCCCCGCTCCGCCA
Organism: uncultured Acidimicrobiaceae bacterium; assembly: GCA_963753115.1. Taxonomy (GTDB): domain Bacteria; phylum Actinomycetota; class Acidimicrobiia; order Acidimicrobiales; family RAAP-2; genus Bog-473. The sequence goes on along the minus strand of CAVWBB010000025.1, from coordinate 11,176 downwards.
CGGTGGTCTCCGAGACCGACATGACGCTGCTCGTCCTGGGCCAGCGCCAGTTCAACGGCGTGCTCGACGCGGTGCCGGCCCTCTCACGCAAGATGCTGGCCGCCATGGCCACGCGCCTGCGCGAGGCCGACGAGAAGGCGATGGCCGTCCTGTAGGACCCCAACGGGCGCTTCGCACTGCAGCGCCTGTGGCAGCCCTGTGAGCTGGGAGTTCGCTCCGAGTATCCGCGCCTGTCGCCAACAGGCGCTGCGAAACTTCCTGTGTCCACTCCCCTCGCCTGGACACAGGAGGTCATGGTCATGAGTCTGGATCCCAGAAAGCTCGCCGCGGAATTCCTCGGGACGCTGATACTGGTCGTCGTCGCCGTCGGCGTCGCCACGGAGACGTTCGGCTTCAAGCTCTTCGGGCTGAGCTACGCCGCCGGGGTCGCCGCCACCGCGCTGGCCTTCGGGCTGGTGCTCGTGGCCCTCGTCTATTCCATCGGGCCGATCTCGGGCTGCCACGTCAACCCGGCGGTCACGCTCGGCTTCATCTCCTCGGGGCGCATGAAGCTGGGCGAGGGCGTCGCCTACATCGTCGCCCAGGTGGCCGGTGGCATCGCCGGGGCCTACCTCCTCTACTGGATGTTCACCACGTCCCCCCTCTACAAGAAGTCGATCCAGGGGCTGGGCACCGACGGGTACGGCAAGGAGTCGCACCTGTTGGTGAGCCAGGGTGGTGCCTTCCTCATTGAGGTCGTCCTGACGGCGATCTTCGTCATGGTGGTGCTCTTCGCCACGCACAAGGCGGCCATTCAGGGTGCCGCCGGCGTCGCCATCGGCTTCGGCCTGGTGATCGTCCACCTCATCGGCATCCCGCTGACGGGCACGTCGGTGAACCCGGCCCGGAGCCTCGGGCCGGCCCTCGTGGTCGGCGGCACGGCGCTCAGCCAGGTCTGGCTGTTCCTCGTCGCCCCACTCGTCGGAGCGATCATCGCGGCGGTGATCCATCTGGTCGTCGCCGACCGCTCCAAGGACGAAATCGTGGTGGAGCCGCTCAAGCCGGAGCCCGTCTCGACGTAACCCGCCTCGAACGCAGCCCGTTGCGATCTGCCCGCTACGGTCGGATCATGGATCTGAACGAGGCACTCGCATTCGCCCGGGACCGCAAGCAGGGGGTCCTGGCCACCATCCGCGCCAACGGGCGGCCGCAGCTGTCCAACATCATGTACGTGCCCGACGAGGGCGACACGTTCCTGATCTCCATCACGGACGACCGGGCCAAGACGGCCAACCTGCGCCGCGACCCGCGCGCCTCGCTCTACGTGCCGGGCGACAACTTCTGGCAGTACATCGTCATCGAGGCGACCGCCGAGCTCTCACCGGTGGCCGCCGAGCCGAACGACGCCACCGTGGAGGCGCTGATCCGCTACTACGAGGCGGGCTCGGGCGCGCACCCGAACTGGGACGAGTACCGGGCGGCGATGATCGCCGACAAGCGGCTCGCCCTCACCCTGCGGCCCGAGCGCGCCTACGGCATCCTTCCGGGCTGACGCCCGGCCGCCCGGTCCCCGACGACTGGCTCAGGCGGGCGTCTCGGCCGGAGCCGGCTCGGGCGCCGCGGCCGCCACCGGCCCACCGTTGAGCGACTCCTCCACCAGCTGCGAGAGGTCGAGCACGCGCACGTCGTCCTCCTTGGCGTTGGCGCGCACGGCGTCGTCGAGCATGATCATGCAGTAGGGGCAGGCCGTCGACACGACGTCGGCCCCCGTGCCGAGCGCCTCGTCCATGCGCTCCATGTTGACCCGCTTGCCGATGTTCTCCTCGAGCCACATGCGGGCGCCGCCGGCGCCGCAGCAGAAGCCCCGCTCCTTGCAGCGCCGCATCTCGATCTGCTCCACGCCGGGGATGGCGCTGAGCACCGAGCGCGGCTCCTCGATGATCCGGTTGTGCCGGCCGAGGTAGCAGGGGTCGTGGTAGGTGACCTTGCCGTTGTAGCCCGACCCGGGGGTGAGCTTGCCCGACGACACGAGGTGCTCGAGCAGCTCGGCGTGGTGGATGACCTCGTAGTTGCCGCCGAGGGAGGGGTACTCGTTCTTGATGGTGTTGAAGCAGTGCGGGCAGCTGGCGATGATCTTCTTGGCGCCGGCCTCGTCCAGGGTGGCGATGTTCATCTTCCCCTGCTCCTGGTAGAGGTACTCGTTGCCCAGGCGGCGCACCGGGTCGCCGGTGCAGGACTCCTTGGGCCCGAGGATGCCGAAGGTGACGCCGGCCCGGTGCAGCATGCGCGCCGTGGCCTGGACGCCCTTGCGGGCCCGCTCGTCGAGGGCGCCGGCGCAGCCGACCCAGTAGAGGTACTCGATGTCGTCCGGGATCGTGCCGGTGATGACCGGGATCTCGAAGTCCAGGGTCTTCGTCCACTCGGTGCGCTTGTTCTGGCCGAGGCCCCAGGGGTCGCCCTGGTTCTCGACGTTGCGCAGCATGAGCCCGGCCTCGGACGGGAACTCGGACTCCATGAGGACCTGGTAGCGGCGCATGTCGACGATGGCGTCGATGTGCTCGATGTCGACCGGGCACTCGTTCACGCAGGCGCCGCAGGTGGTGCAGGCCCACAGGACGTCGGGGTCGATGACGTTGGGCACCAGGGCGGTCTGCTCGCCCTCGCCGGTGAGCAGCGGGGTGGCCGAGGCGAACATGTTGTCCCGCAAAGCCATGACGAGGAGCTTGGGTGAGAGCGGCTTGTCCGTGTTCCAGGCCGGGCAGGCCGACTGGCAGCGCCCGCACTCGGTACAGGTGGCGAAGTCGAGCATCTGCTTCCAGCTGAAGTGGCCGATCTCGCCCACGCCGAACACGGTGTCCTCGTCGACGTTCTCCATGTCCATGTCGGGCGTGCTGTAGAGCGGACCGAGGGCCCGCGGGCGCCGGGAGAAGGCCACGTTGATGGGCGCAAAGAAGATGTGCAGGTGCTTCGAGTAGGAGACGAAGACGATGAAGCCCGAGATGATGGCGATGTTGAGCAGCAGGAACACGGTCACCAGCACCGCGTTGGTCCCGGCGCCGAGCGGGGCCAGCAGCTTGGCGACGGCGTGCGAGGCGAAGGCGCCCCAGCCGTAGGGGAACTGGGTCGGGTCGGTGTTGACCTGGGCGCCCCGGTAGAGGAGGAGCGTGATCATGACGCCGGCGATCATGAGGAGGGTGATCCAGGCGGCATCGAGGTGGGAGCCGAAGAAGCGTGACTTGCGCTCGAGGCGGCTCGGGGCGTTCTTCAGGCGGATGATGGAGAAGGTGATGAGGGCGATCAGCACCGCCACGGTGAAGAAGTCCTCGATGAAGCCGACCCAGTTCCAGGTCCCGATGAGCGGGATGTGGAAGTACTTGTTGAAGAGGTCGCCGTAGGCCTCGATGATCGTCAGCAGCAGGATGGTGAAGCCCCACATGGTGAAGAAGTGGGCCAGGCCGGGGACCGTCCACTGCAGGAGCTTGCGCTGGCCGGCGACCTCGACGGTCTCGGCCTCCACCTTGAACCTGATGGGACCCCGGGCCCGGTTGGGGTCCTTCTTCCCGGAACGGATCAGCTTGGACAGCCAGTGGAAGCGGCGGGCGGCAATGCCGAACCCGACGACGGTCACCAAGAGGCCAATGACGATTCTGACCGGCACGAATACTCCTCGCCTTCGGTTACTGCCTGGTTACTTACGAACAGGGAGGCGGCGGAGTTGCGAGCGCCACCTGGGATTTCGATGCGGACCAGAGGATAGTGGGGCATCCATGGGGTGGCCCAGTTGGGGGGACGTGGCCGCCGGCTCCCGTACTCCGGCGACCCCCGTTGGATTCCCGTGCCGGGCCGCCTCGAAACCTGGCCGCCGGGCCGGTTCCGGAGGGCCTCATCGGCGTTCCCGAATCGGCCTCAGACGGTCCCGTGCAACACCGTGCAACAGGCTCCGCGTGCCACTTTCGTGCCCCACCGCGCGGCGCTTGAAGGCGTACTTAGCGGTTTTCGGTCACAGTCGACGCCAAGCAGATCGCGTTTACCCAGCGTGTAGAGTTTCCGCGTTCTCGCGGGCGTAGTTCAGAGGCAGAACATCAGCTTCCCAAGCTGAGAACGCGGGTTCGATTCCCGTCGCCCGCTCTCTCGAAACTCGCAGGTCAGAACCCGATATTTGCATTGTCTACGACGAAGGTTCGATGACTCAGAGGGTCCGTCGTGCCCCCCACGTGCCCCAGCGTGCCCTTGGACGTGCGGCGTTCTCAGCTACTCACGCTGAGAACGCCATGTAATTCACCTTGAAGTCCTGAAACATCAGGCCGTGCCGTGACATACATGGGGACAGGGGAGGAAGAGGCCGGGGTGGACTCACGCGAGGAACGTTTTCATCGTCTCTATGAGTTGGGACGCGGTCGCGTAGTCGCCTACGCCATGCGGAGGACCCTTAACAGTGAGGACGCCGCTGACGTCGTGGCGGAGACGTTCGCCATCGCTTGGAGCCGACTAGAGACCGTTCCTGACGACGAACGAGAAGTGCCATGGCTGTACACCGTGGCGCGAAATGTGATCGCCAATAGGGCGAGGCGGAACTCGACCCGTTCCACAGTGGTCAGACAGCTCGCGCGTGAGCTTGCAACCTCGAGTCCAGCCACGGAGGAGTTGGATCCCGAACGCCTGGCCGCTCTCGATGCGCTCGATCGCCTGTCCGCTGAGGACCGCGAGATCCTGATACTGGTTGCATGGGACGGTCTCACCACTCAGGAACTCGCCTGGGTGCTGTCTTGCAGTCCGACGGCTGCCCGCATCCGCCTGCACCGAGCCCGCGCACGTCTCAATCAAGCCTGGAGTGATCGCCCAGTGACCGCTCTGAGGGCGACACCACCACTGCAGGAGGCACCAGAAACATGAGCGATTCCCTGACCGCCCTCCGCACGGCTGACCCCGCCCGTGGAATGGACTTTCAAGTGCTCGAAGCAACTCCCGTCTTCGACGAGCTCCTTGATGCAATCGTCTCAGGCCAATTCGTCGCAGATGATGCCCTCAGCACGAATCCCAAATCACACCATGGGGGCGAGCGACCCAAAACTGCTCATCACAAGCGCGCTCATCTCACGGCACTCGTTTCCGTCGCAGGCGTACTCGTCCTGCTGGCAGCCGGCCTCACGATCGGGCTCGGAACGGGACCGCACGCTTCACACTCGTCGCTCCCCAATGGTGCCCGGGTCACACCCTGGCACGCAGCACGACCGCTACCAGTGAACTTCCACGTTCCCAGCAGCGGGAAGACCTCCCAGAGCTGGCAATTGGTAGGCCTCGTCGTCGACAAGGGGTGGAACGTCGATACCTCCGGACCTCCGCCTGCGTGGCTCAGCTGCCCAACGGTCACGGCTTGCTACGCCCTCGCCGTTCGCTATGCATCGCCAAAAGGAGGGGCAAAGCCTCAGTCGGTCTCTCTCTACGTGTCGTCAGACCTCGGCACCACGTGGTCCGTTCTGCCCATGCCCACCGGCTTCTTGCCCACCTCACCCCTCTCGTGTTCGAGTGCTCGGGTCTGCAGCGTCGGCGGGACGAACGGCAGGCAACCGGCTTTCGCCGTCACGATCGACGGAGGGCATCAATGGGGTGTGGTTCCGATGGCGGGGGGCCGGGTCCTTCGGGATGTGACATGCCCAACCAGCCTCCTGTGCGTCGGAGTGGCGGCTCGGACGAGACTGGACATGCCGAGTTCCGGCAACGAGCTCATCCGTACGACCGATGGAGGAACGTCGTGGACGCCCTCACCCGTACCGGCCTCCGGAACGCTCCTGTCCGTTTCTTGCCCTTCAGATCACGCGTGCGTCGCCATCGGCTATTCGGGGCTGCACCCGGGGATTACTCCGTCGGGGTTCGTACTCACCTCAAATGACGGCGGCCAGACCTGGGTCACGGGGACTCTCCCGCAGGGTTTTGGGTTTGCTCCGGTGCTCTCCGCTATCTCGTGTGCGACTACCAGCAACTGCATGGCAATCGGAGCGAGAAGCGTTCCGAATCCCAGGCAGTGTCAGGGGACGCCACCACGTGTGGTGCCGCCACCAGGATTCGACTCCTGCGACAGTGAGCCAACGGCCGAGGTGAGCGCCGTTGTCAGCAGCTCGGACGGCGGGACGACATGGCAGTCGAGCTCACTCCCGAGCGACGTTCCCGTGCCACAGCTCTTCAGCCTCTCGTGCGCAAGTGCGTCCGTCTGCTGGGCTTCGGGTCAAGAGTCGGTTCCCCAGGTCATCGGCAACGTGCACGACGAGGGGTCACCAGTTCTGGTGGGTACGACCGACGGTGGGGCGACATGGAGCAAGGAGACATTCACCATTCCCGAGTGATGCTCCCAACTACCTGGGCCAGGAATATCTGAGCATCGGCGACGTGAGCTGTCCGCGCCCATCGGCGTGTCTCGCTCTCGGAGGAGGAGCACAGAGTGCCCCGTCCACTCCTATCTACAGGATTGAGGACGCTGGCTCTTCATAGGCTGGATTATCAATCCGGCATCGTTCTCAGACGAATGAGAGCGCTGGATTGGGTTGATGTCGGACCCAGAATAGGGTCGAGGGAGATGCCACCACGTGGACACCTTGTGGATGCCTCACTGTTCGACTGGTCCGACATCGCAGACCGGTACGGGAACGCACTACTGATTGGCAATGGGGCGAGCGTGAATGTCTCAGCCCGATTCTCCTACCCCTCCCTCTTTGACGCAGCGACTCTTCGGCAACGCGATCAGGACCTGTTCGAGTCTCTCGATACAACAAACTTTGAACGTGTGCTCACGGATCTACACACGGGTGCAATCGTGTGCAACAACGCCGGCCATTCCACTCGCCGGATAGAGTCGCAGTACGGCCGGATTCGATCCTCTCTCGTTGAGACCGTTGCGTCGGTTCATGTCGATTGGAACGAGATGCCCGAGCGGACACTATTGCGCATCCGCCGGGCACTGAGTGAGTACAACGTCGTTGTATCGACGAACTATGACCTGCTCACCTACTGGACCATCATGGCGAAGGACCCCGTCGATGACTTTGTCGACTACTTCTGGGGAACCAACAACACGTTTGACATCACACGTTCCGAGGCTTGGCGTGATCGCACCAGAGTGCTGTATTTGCATGGGGGTCTTCACCTGGTTCGTGAAACGAACGGTGCAGCCCGCAAGCGGAGAGCGCTGTCCAGAAATCTCCTGGAGTCCTTCCGACGTGCCACGGATGTTCCCCTGTTCGTCAGCGAAGGCACCTCCCGCGACAAACTGACCTCGATCAGAGGTAGCGACTACCTGACCTTCGCATTTCAGACGCTCATCGACAACGTTGACGGGTTGGTCGTCTTCGGTCACAGCCTCGGGAAACAGGACGAGCACATCGGCAATGCACTCGCAGGTTCTAGGCGCCTCGCCATAAGCATTCGGCCAGGGGCACGGGACGAGATCATTGCAGAGAAGGCAAGGTACGTTCACGTGCTTCCGAGAGTGCGAATCCAATTTTTCGACTCGACAACCCACCCTCTGGACAAGCGAGCGCTAACCATTCCTTGACCTCCGCCTGAACCGATAACGACCCGTTCGGCGAACCCGCCTGCATCGAAGTTGTAGCGAGAGACCAACCGGTTCTAGCTCCGTTGGGGCACGTGGGGGGCACGACATTTCGAACCACTGCGTGTGCGGCTCGCCAAGACAACCGTGAACAGGGACTTTCCAGTGGTCGGGACCGGCGTCGATCCGGTGACCTCACGCTTTTCAGGCGCGGGCTGACGATGCCGTTCAGCAGAGGCTGTAGGGCTGAGGAGATCTCGAGTCGGCCATCAGCTCCTCGTCGACCATCCGACGCCGCTGGGCATCTCCGAGACCAACCCGAGGGCCGATGCTCCGCGTACGACGGCCAACTGGGCTTCTTCGACGCTCGAGATGAAGCAGATTTTGAGTCGCGTCTTCGCCCCTACGCCTCCTGGTCGCTAGCGACGTTACCGGCACCGTCGGGGACGAGGCACCTGCTGGCGTTTCCCGCGCTCATAACATGGTCGTGACCGCGTACGGGAGGTGGGTTCTCATTCGACTGGTTCTGGCGTCTTCGTCACTGGCGAGGCTGCGACTGCTTCGAGGTGCCGGCTTTGACCCTGAGGTCCTCGTCAGTGGAGTCAACGAGGACATTGAGACAGACTCAACGGAATCGCTGGTTCTTGAGCTGGCCCAACGCAAGGCCGGCGCTGTGGCGGATCGCTGCGGCGATGCACTGGTACTCGGGTGCGATTCGATGCTCGATGTCGACGGTTCGCAAGAGGAAAGCCCAAGGACGCTGACCAGGTCCTCGAGATGTGGCGGAGCCAGGCTGGGCGCTCCGGCACCTTGATGACGGGTCACTGCCTCATCGACACGAAGCAGAAGACGCAAAGTGCGTCGGTTGCGCGGACCGTCGTGCATTTCGCTCGGCCCGACGAGGACGAGTTAGCGGCCTACGTCGATGACGGTGAGCCTCTGCGAGTAGCGGGAGCGTTCACCCTCGAGGGGCGTGGCGGAGGGTTTGTAAGGGGTGTGGAAGGCGATCCAAACAATGTGATGGGGTTGTCCCTGGCCGTGTTCCGGACCCTTCTCCGAGATCTGGGCTACCGCTTCTACGATCTTTGGACTCGTTCCTGACGGTTGGCGTAGTCGCGGTGTAAGCGATCAGAGACGGCTTGGTGTGTTCGCCAGGAGTCCCTTACTGATCACACGGCGCCGAGGGCGTCGCGAACCGCGGTAATGACGGGTTTATTTCGATCAGCGCCGCGATAGAGGGATCCAGTCGTACCGTCCAGCCGCCGAGGCCCACGAGGGGAACGATCTGGATTCCCTCGCTTGGCTCGACGACTGACCCGGTCACCAGAGCTGCGTGATCATGGTTTCTTGCGAGCGCCAGGGCCGTGCCGGCGTCGGCGCAGAGCCTGATGCGCCAGTCATCGATCCCAGTCGACTGCAGCTTCGACATGAATGCACTGGCACCGTCGCCCCAGGCGTTCAATGCGATGAGGCAGTCCCTCAGATCTGCGATCTTGGCTCGCTTCAACCTGACGATTCGATGATTTGGACCGGTCACACATATGACGTCGTCAGAGGGCAACGGCGCCCGCACCAGCCCCTTGAGCGTGCCCCCCGACAGAGCGATGCCGAGGTCGGCCACTCCGTCGAGGACGAGGGCGGCCACCTGATCGGAATGGACGTCTCGAATCGACACTCGCCGAGGCGTGGCGCCGAGAGCGCCGAGCACCAATGGCACGATCCGAAGCGCAAAGGTGGAGTGCACCGCCAAGACGAGGGGCGGGCTTGCCTCGGCGCGCCCGGCCGCCTCCAGCGCCTCCTCTCCGAGGCTGGCGAAACGTTCGGCATACGGCAGGAGCGCAGCACCCGCAGGGTGGCCACCACCCCTCGAGCAGAGCGCACGAACAGGGGCCGGCCTACGACCCGTTCGAGGTGACGGATACGCTCGCTCACCGCCGGCTGCGAGACCATGAGCTCGCCAGCAGCGCGCCCGAAGCTGCCATGACGCTCGACCGCCAAGAAGACGGCAAGATCCCGAAGCTCCAGGGCCATAAGTATATCTTATGACTAGGCAGAGACTCCTTAGGGCTACTTGCGCCAAACGGCAGGCCTCATGATGACGTTATGACCGCAACCTTTCCGATCACAGACTCCGCACTTCACCTCATCGGCCCTGGGCCGATCTCATGCTGGACGAAGCAAGAGAGATTTTGGGAAGAGAGAGGGCGACCACAGCTCACCACCGGGCAGATTCTCTCGGTTTTTGGCTACTCGACCACCTGGGACTACCAGGAGCGTCACCCCGACGGTGAAGAGCTGGCCCTCGTGCTCGATGGGTCTATTGACTTTCTTCTCGACGACGGCGCTGGCGAGCGGCCAGTTCGGATCTTGAAGGGATTCGGCTGCGTCGTGCCAACCGGCATCTGGCACCGCGTGGCTCCCGTTCGCCCGAGCACCATCCTGTTCATTACGCCGGTGCCGGCGAGAACTGAGCATCGCACCGCGCGAAGTGCCGGCGACGCCGGGCTGACCAACTCAATCACTGAGGTCCGTGGTCTGCGGATGGCCATCCCCGCTCTTGCAGATCATCGGGAACGTGTCGTCCGACGCCACTCGATCCCACATACTTCATGACGGCGGCCATGGTCCGAGTGTTCTCTGAATCTGAGACCAATTCAACCGCGGCTATCGACGGGCCTCACAGGGCTACCTCCGAGGAGAGCATGGAGCTGACCGCAGAGCGGTTCCGAGCTATGCGGAAGCCGGTCAAGGGCAGAGGTCTGGCCATGCCCGAGACAGCCGCCACAACAGACACGTTTCACCTCCAAGGCCTGCGTACGCTACCGAGGCGTGAGAGCCACCGTGGATCGAGCCAGGGTCAGTCTGCGGACAGCCGACGTCACCGATCGCGAAGTCATCCTTGACATCCTCGACGAGGCGGCGTCTTGGCTAGAAGCGGGCGGAGTCAAACAGTGGCCTTCGCCCTTTCCTCGATCCACAGTCGACCACGACCTCCGACACAACACGGTCTTGCTTGCAGCGTTGGACGGAGACACCATCGCGGACGGCAAGCATTCTCACAGAGGATCCCATGTTCTGGGGAGATCTCAGGGGAAGACGTGGTACCTCCATCGCTTTGCCGTTCAGCGTCGGGGTGCTGGGGTCGGACATGCAGTCCTGTCCGAGATCGAAGCAGCGGGTGTCGAGTCTGGCAGCGTCGATTATGTTCGCCTTGACTGTGGTGTCCGGCTGCAGCCGTACTACGAAGCGGCGGGATATCAACTTCGCTCGGCAGTAAGTCTGTTAAACGCAACGAGCTCGCCACCCCGGTCCCTGTGGTTTTGCTACGAGAAGTTGCTCAGGCGGGTGCGTTGAGGTGTGACGATGCTGACGACTCAGGCGTTGACAGGGATCTGGGTACCTGGCCCTCGACGACGCAGCACGACCAGGTCACGACGCTCGGTCGGAAGGGTCTGCTCCTCGTGGCCTTCGACCGAATCCGGAGTCGGCAATCATCTGAAGGTCTTCCGAGCCAGCCTGACCCTCACTCGAGAGGTAGTCGCCCAGGAATATCGAGTTCGCCAGATGGAGCGCCAGGGGCTGAAGGGTCCGAAGGTGGATCTTTGCGGCCACCGGCAATCCGTATTCGACGTCGGGAAACACGGAATCAGAAAG
>CAVWBB010000024.1:0-104321 GCA_963753115.1 uncultured Acidimicrobiaceae bacterium | reverse complement strand
CCGAGTAGCTCAGTTGGTAGAGCACTTCACTTGTAATGAAGATGTCGCGGGTTCGATTCCTGCCTCGGGCTCCCGATCTCAGGTCCCTTTCATCACCGGCAGCTGTCCGGCTGGCCGCTGGCGTGGCTGCGGGCCGCGCGCCCATGTGCACCCAACGGACGGGAACGGGTACAGATGCAGGGTGAGGAAGAGATGCGGGCGCGTCAGCCCGCCGCGAGCTGGGAGGCCGGGATGCTGTCGGATTTCAAGAAGTTCATCTTGCGGGGGAACATCGTCGACCTGGCGGTCGCCGTCGTCGTCGGCGTCGCCTTCACGGCCATGATCACCGCGCTGGTGGCCGACTTGATCACGCCGCTCATCGCCGCCATCTTCGGCAAGCCCAACTTCTCCGACCTGACATTCACGGTGAACCACTCGACGTTCAAGTACGGGTCGTTCATCAACGCGCTGCTGTCGTTCCTCATCGTGGCGACGGTCGTGTTCTTCGCTGTCGTGATCCCGCTGACCGCGCTGATGCGGCGCCTCAACCTGCTGCCCACCGAGGAGCCCAAGCCCGAGACCCGCGAGTGCCCGGAATGCCTGAGCGACATCCCGGTCGCGGCACGCCGGTGTGCCTTCTGCACGACTGAGGTCGGGGCCGCCGCCTAACCGGGCGTCTGGGCGGCGCGTTGGCGCGCCACCTCGAAGCAGGCGACCGCGCCGGCCACGCCGACGTTGAGCGACGGGAGGGTGCCGTGCTGTGGAATGGCGGCCACCGCATCGCAGCGCCGGCGCACCAGCGGCGCCAACCCCTTCTCCTCGCTGCCGACCACCAAGGCCACCGGGCCGTCGCCGAGCGGCAGGTCGTAGAGCGACTGGTCGGCCTCGCCGGCCAAGCCGATCGACCACACCCCGAGGTCGCGCAGCTCGCTGAGCGCCGCCGGCACGCCGCCCACCACCGCGAAGGGCAGGTGCTCGATCGCCCCGGCCGCCGTCTTGGTCACCGTGGGCGACAGCCGCGCCGAGCGGTGGCGCGGCAGCACGACGCCGGTGACGCCGGCGCACTCGGCGCTGCGCAGGAGCGCGCCCAGGTTGCGTGGGTCGGTGATACCGGCCGCCACCAGGAGAAACGGCGGGTTGCCGCCCCGGTCCGGCGCGGCCAGGTCCTCCAGCGCGACGGGCTCGAGAGGGCGGGCGAGGGCCAGCACCCCCTGGGGTGACTCGGTGCGGGCCTGGGAGTCGAGGCGCGCCCGCGGCACCGTCTCGACGGGGACCCGCATTTTGCCCGCCAGCTCCTCAATGCGATCCAGCTGCGGTGAGGGGTCCTGGTCCTCGGCCAGCATGATCCGGCGCACGGTGCGGCGCCCGACGGTCAGGAGCTCGAGCACGGCCCGGCGCCCCTCGACCTGATCACCACCGAGCTCGCTGCGCGGGCCCGGACGGCGGTCGGGCGCTTGGCCGCCTCCCCTGGGGTCGCCGCCGCGGCCACCGCCGCCGCCACCACCGCCGCCGCCTCCGGTGCCGCGGCGCGGCTCGTGGCGGGTGTTCGCCCGGCGCGGCCCCCCGCGGGGCGGCGGGCGCCGACTCACGCCGACTCCATCAGCACCACCGCCATGCAGGCGATGCCCTCGGCCCGGCCCAGCGCGCCCAGGCCCTCGGCGCGGGTTGCCTTCACCGAGACGGGCGCTCCCACCACCGCGCTCAACCGCTCCACCATGGCGGCCGTGTGCGGGGCCAGGCGGGGCGCGTCGGCGACGATGGTGCAGTCGGCGTTGGCACAGGCGAAGCCGTGGGCGGCCGCCATGGCCACCACCTCGGTCAGCAGGGTCACGCTGTCGGCTCCCTCCCAGACGGGATCCGTGTCGGGGAAGTGCCGCCCCAGGTCGCCCAGGCCGACCGCACCCAGCACCGCGTCGGCCAGCGCGTGGCAGACCGCATCGGCGTCGCTGTGACCGCCCAAGCCGCGGCCGCCCTCAATGACGACGCCGCCCAGGACCAGCGGTCGATGCGGGTCCTCGGAGAAGCGGTGGACGTCGATGCCCTGACCGATGCGCATGCTCACCCTTCCCGCTCCGCCAGCTGGCGCTCGGCCGCCCCGAGGTCCTCGGGGTCCGTGATCTTGAGGTTGCCGGGCTCGCCTGGCACCACCTGCACGGTGCCGCCCAGCGCCTCCACCAGCATGGCGTCGTCGGTGGCGCCAGCCTCGGCGTCGTCGTGCGCGCGTCGCAACACGTCGGCCCGGAAGGCCTGCGGCGTCTGGACCGCGACCAGCGTGGCGCGGTCGAGCGTGGTGATGACGTGCCCGGACGAGTCCACGGCCTTGATGGTGTCACTCGGCGGGACGCCGGGCACGGCACCATCCGCGCCCCCGTCGACCACGGCTTCGATGACGGCGGCAAAGAGGGCCGGCGAGGCGAGCGGCCGCGCCGCATCGTGGACGACGATCACGTCGGCGTCAGCCGGGACCGCGGCCAGGCCGCAGCGCACCGAGTCGGCCCGCGTGGCGCCGCCGGTGACGACGACATCGGCACCGTGGGGTTCCTGCTCGGCGCCGCCGTCGCCGTCGCGTCGCCCGCCTGGGGCGGGCAGGACGAGAACCACGCCGGCGGACGAGGGGCGGCACGCCTCCACGGCCCAGGCAAGCACCGGACGACCGTTGAGCACGGAGAACTGCTTCATCTGCCCGAAGCGGCGGCCGGAGCCCCCGGCCACGACGATCGACCACACCTGTCGCCACGGTGCGACCGGACCGCTCGATCAGGTCAGGGCCTCGTTGAGGCGCTCTTCGGCCGTCTCCTCGTCCACGTTGAGGGCGAAGGTCAGCTCGGACACCAGGATCTGGCGGGCCCGCTGCAGCATGCGCTTCTCCCCGGCGGAGAGACCCTTGTCCTTGTCGCGGATGGACAGGTTCCGCACCACCTCGGCCACCTGGTAGATGTCGCCCGAGCGCAGCTTCTCCGAGTGGTTCTTGTAGCGCCGGGACCAGTTCGTCGGCATGCGCGCTTCCTTCTTGCGCAGCACGGCGAACACTTCCTCGACCTCTTCGTCGTTGATGACCTCCCGCAGGCCGACCCCATCGGTGTTGTCGGCTGGCACGTTGAGGATCAGGTCCCCGTAGGCGAGGCGGAGCACCAGGTACTCCTTCTTCTCACCGAAGGCGACCTTGGTCTCGCGCTTCTCAATGACGGCGGCCCCGTGGTGGGGATAGACGACTTTGTCTCCGACCTTGAAAGGCACAGGACTCACGACTCCTTGGGTGGATCGGCTGCGCCCGCACGGGCACGCAGAGCTGCGGCGATGCTGTGCGGTGGCAACCTGGACGGGTACTCACCGTCCGACGGCGACTGACCATTTTACCAGACCCACCCGGTCATCATTCGTAGCGCTCGAAGATGCTGGCCTCGACGAGTCGGGCGAGGCCATCGCGGACGTGCCGGGCCGTGGCGGCGCCGATGCCGTCGACGGACTCCAGCTCGGCGGCGGAGGCCGAGAGGATGTCGGGCAGCGAGCCGAAGCGCTCGACAAGGCGCTCGATCAGCGTCTCGGAGAGCTGCTGGGGCAGCCGGTGCAGCAGGCGGTAGCCGTGCGGGGCCAGCTCGGCGTGGAGCTCGGCCGCGGAGGGAGACAGATTCAGCGCGGCCACCACCTTGGGCAGGTCCATCAGCGCGTCGGCCGAGAGCGAGCGCAGGTGCGCCGTGGCGTTGTCGTCGGCGTAGTCGCGCAGCACCAGCGCCAGGCTCTCGGTCACGCCGGAGCGGAGCTCCTCGGTCTGCAGGTGGATGAGCCGCCCGTCTGAGCCCAGTTCGACCAGATGCCCCTCGATCTCCTCGGCGATCCGGCGGACCATCTCGCCGGGCTGGAGCACCGAGACGACATCGCGCACCGAGACCGAGTCCTCCATTTCGAGCCGGGTCAGCGTGGACAGGGCGTCGTCGTAGCGGGAGCGGAAGCGCTGCAACGTCGAGAGCGCCTGGCTCGAGCGGTCGATGAGCCAGCCGGCCGACTGCGTCGTGTGTTTGCGGTCGTTGCGGTAGACGGCGATGGTCGCCATCGCCTCGGAGACCGCGATCACCGGCACATCGATGGAACGGGCCACCCGCTCGGCCGTGCGGTGCCGCGTGCCGGTCTCAGAGGTGGCGATGGTCGCCTTGGGAACGAGATGCACGTTGGCCCGGGCGATGCGGGAGGCATCGGCGGCCAGAATGATGGCGCCGTCCATCTTCGCCAGCTCGGAGAGTCGCTGGGGCGTGTACTCCGCATCGAGGAGGAAACCACCCGTGCAGACGGACAGGACGGCGGGGTCGTCGCCGACCAGGATCAACGCGCCGTGCTTGGCCTGCAGAATCCGGTCGAGGCCTTCCCGGAGCTTCGTGCCCGGCGCGATCATCGCCAGCGCGTCGTTCAGAGGCTGGCTGCCGCCGGCACCGTCGGCCACTCGGGCATCGTACCCGGCGCGACCCGGGCGTCGGCCTCCGATCGGACCAGGCTGAGGGCTTCGGCCAGCGTCCGCACACCGTGCACGGTGAGGCCGGGGGGCGCCACGACGGGCGCGCTCGCCATGGAGGCCGGCACCAGCGCCCGCGTGAAGCCGGCCCGGTGCGCCTCGGCGAGGCGACGATCCGCGCCCGGGACGGTCCGCACCTCGCCGGCCAGGCCGAGTTCTCCGAAGACCACCACATCGGGTGGCACGGGGACGTCGGTGATGACGGAGGCCATGGCCAGGGCAACGGCCAGGTCGGCCGCCGGCTCGGTCACGGTGATGCCGCCCACGGCGGCGGCGAACATCTGGGCCGAGGCCGGGATCTCGACCGCAGTGCGGCAGGCCAGGACGGCCAGAAGAAGGTTGGCCCGCGCGGCGTCGATCCCCAGTGCCTGCGGGCGGGGCGGCCCGCTGCCACCGCCGTTCCCTGGACCGAGGAGCGCCTGCACCTCGACCAGCAGTGGCCGCCGGCCCTGCAGGACAGGGACGACCACGCTGCCGGGGACCCCGGCCATGCGGTCGCCCAGGAGGAGTGGACCCGGATCAGGGACGGCGCGCAGGCCGTCGTCGCGCATCTCGAAGATGCCCACCTCGCCGGCGGGGCCGAAGCGATGCTTCACCGAGGTGAGCACGCGCAGGGCGTGGTGCCGGTCGCCATCGAAGGAGAGGACCGTGTCGACCAGGTGCTCGACCGCCCGCGGCCCGGCCAGGTCGCCGTCTTTGGTCACGTGACCCACCAGGAGGAGCGGTGCTCCGGTCGACTTCGCCATGCGGGTCAGGCGCTCGACGCAGCAGCGCACCTGGGCCAAGCTGCCGGCGGGCTGGCCCAGTTCGGGGTCGGAGACCGACTGGAGCGAGTCGACCACCACCAGGGCCGGGCGGTGATGCTCGACGGCGGCCTCGATCGCCTCGACGTCGGGCCCCTCGAGCGCGAGGAGATGCCTCGGCACGAGGCCGATGCGCGAGGCCCGTCCCCGCACCTGGGCCAGCGACTCCTCGGCCGAGGCCAGCATGACGTCGACGCCGGTCGCCGCCAACGACGAGAGCACCTGGAAGAGCAGCGTCGACTTGCCGATCCCGGGGGGACCGAACAGCAGGGTGACCGAGCCGGCCACCACGCCGCCGCCCATGACCCGGTCGAGCTCGCTGACGCCCGTCGCCAGGGGGTGGGTGCCGTCGGTCGAGACGTCGGCCAGTGGCGACGCGGACGGGCCACCGGCCGGTGCCGCTTTGGTGCTGGCTTTGCGTGCCGGCGCGGGGCCGAGCGTGTTCCACTCACCGCAGGCGGGACAGCGTCCTGTCCAGCGCAAGGCAGTGGCGGTGCAGGCCGAGCACAAGAAGGCGCCGTCGCCCGCGTCGGCACGGAAGCGCGCACGGGGAGCCGAGGCCATGGCGGCACCCTACGGGAGGGGTGTCACAACGCGGCGGACCTGTCGAGGGCGTGAGCGCCGGGGGTACTCTCGAAGAACTCTAAACAGATCTGCGAATAGTTTTTTGAGGCACACCCCGCACTCTCGGTCGGTGGGGACGGCCCCGGCCCAGCCGGCGATCTGCCGGCGTCAGTGGCAGTGGCAGTGGCAGTGGCAGTGGCAGTGGCAGGCTCAAAGGATGGACGGGACATCGCCCCGGTGCGTCCCGGGCGGCGCGGCGCGCATGACGCAGGTCGTCCGCCCGGCGCGCGCGGACGACGCGAACGGGATCCTGGCCGTCGTGGGCGACGCGTTCTCGTACGGCACGACACGCGACCCCGGCGAGGAGCTCACGATCGTCCGCGACACCTGGAAAGCCCGACAGGGCCGATCCCTGATTGAGCTCGTGGCCGTCGACGGGGCCGCAGACCCCAACCCCAAGGCCGACGCCAGTGCCGGCGCCGACGAACTCGTCGGCCACCTCCTGGCCGCGCCGGGACGCCTCGACGGGCGCGCCACGGACGTGGCCGGGGTGGCTCCGGTCTGCGTGGCCGCGGCGCACCAGGGACACGGCATCGGCCGGGCGCTCATGGGCGCGCTGATCGAGGCGGCGGAAGGACGGCGCTGGCCCCTGTTGGTGCTCCTCGGCGACCCCGGCTACTACAGCCGGTTCGGCTTCGAACCGGCGGGCCCGCTCGGGCTCAGCTACCCACCCGTCGGCGCGGACAACCCCAACTTCCAGGCGCGCCGACTCCCCGACTACAGCTCGAGGCTGCGCGGGGAGTTCAGCTACTGCTGGGAGTGACTATTCGGCGTCGGCGCCGGCACCGGCGAGCTCCAGCGGCGGAGGCTGGATCCCCTCAATCGCCGTGAAGCTGAGCTGCGGGCCCTCGCCGTCGATGGGCGATTCCTCGACGTCGACGACGATGGTCTCGCCGACGCGGAATTCCTTCCAGAGGATGCGCTCGGACAACGGGTCCTCGACCAGCTGCTGGATCGCCCGGCGCAGTGGCCGTGCTCCCAGCTGGGGGTCGTAGCCCTTCTCGGCCAGGTGGGCCCGGGCAGCCGGCGTCAGCTCGAGGCCGATGCCCTGATCCGACAGCTGCTTGACGGTCCGCGACATGAGGAGATCGACGATCTCGGTGACCTCGGCCCGCGAGAGCTCGTGGAACACGATCACCTCGTCGATGCGGTTCAGGAACTCGGGGCGGAAGTGCGCCTTGAGCGCCTCGTCCACCTTCGCCTTCATCCGCTCGTAGGTGACCGCCTCCGACGTCTTGGCAAAACCGATGTTCGCCTTGCGCAGGTCGGCCGTGCCGAGGTTCGACGTCATGATCAGCACGGTGTTCTTGAAGTCGACCGAGCGACCCTGTGCGTCCGTGAGCCGCCCGTCCTCGAGGATCTGCAGCAGCGTGTTGAACACGTCGGGGTGCGCCTTCTCGACCTCGTCGAAGAGCACGACGGAGAACGGCTTGCGCCGCACGGCCTCGGTGAGCTGGCCGCCCTCTTCGTACCCGACGTAGCCGGGAGGCGAGCCGACCAGCCGGCTGACCGTGTGCTTCTCCATGTACTCGGACATGTCGAGCTGAATGAGCGCGTCCTCGTCGTCGAAGAGGAACTCGGCCAGCGTCTTGGCGAGCTCCGTCTTCCCGACACCCGTCGGCCCGAGGAAGATGAACGACCCGCTGGGCCGCTTGGGGTCCTTGAGGCCGGCACGGGTGCGGCGGATCGCCCGGGACAGCGCCTTGAGCGCCTCCTCCTGGCCGATCACACGCTTGTGCAGCTCGTCCTCCATGCGGAGGAGCTTCGCGGTCTCCTCCTCGGTGAGGCGGTAGACGGGAATGCCCGTCCAGGCGGCCAGCACCTCGGCGATGACCTCTTCGTCCACGACGTCGAACAGGTCGACGCCCTCGGCCCGCAGTTCGGCCTCCTGGCTCTCCTTGCGGTCCAGGCGCTCCTTCTCCTGCTCGGCCAGCTTCTTGGCCTGCTCGAAGGCGCCCTTCTCGATGGCGGCTTCCTTGTCGGCCCGCAGGCGGGCGATCTCCTCGTCGAGCTTCTTGGCGTCCGGCGGCGTGCTCATGCGGCGGATGCGCAGGCGGCTGCCCGCCTCGTCGATGAGGTCGATCGCCTTGTCCGGCAGGTACCGGTCGGCCAGGTAGCGGTCGGCCAGGTTGGCCGCGGCGACGAGGGCCTGGTCGGTGATGCTGACGGCGTGGTGCGACTCGTAGCGGTCGCGCAGGCCCTTGAGGATGTCGATGGTCAACGCCACCGTCGGCTGGTCGACCTTGACGGGCTGGAAGCGCCGCTCGAGGGCGGCGTCCTTCTCCAGGTGCTTGCGGTACTCGTCGATCGTCGTGGCGCCGACGGTCTGCAGCTCGCCGCGGGCCAGCATCGGCTTGAGGATGGAGGCAGCGTCGATCGCACCCTCGGCGGCGCCCGCACCGACCAGGGTGTGGATCTCGTCGATGAAGAGGACGATGTCGCCGCGCGTGCGGATCTCCTTGAGGACCTTCTTCAAGCGCTCCTCGAAGTCACCGCGGTAGCGGCTGCCCGCCACGAGCGCGCCGAGGTCGAGCGTGTAGAGCTGCTTGCCCGTCAGCGTCTCGGGCACCTCGTTGGAGACGATGCGCTGGGCCAGTCCCTCGACGATGGCCGTCTTGCCGACACCGGGCTCGCCGATGAGGACGGGGTTGTTCTTGGTGCGGCGCGACAGGACCTGCATCACGCGTTCGATCTCTTTTGCACGTCCGATGACCGGGTCGAGCTTGCCGTCACGGGCGAGCTGGGTCAGGTTGCGGCCGAACTGGTCGAGGACCGGCGAACCCGAAGGGTTGTCGCCCGAGCCCGCGCCCTGGCTGGCGCCGACGGACTCCTTGCCCTGGTTGCCCGACATCAGCTGGATCACCTGCTGGCGCACACGGCCGAGGTCGGCTCCGAGGCTCACCAGGACGGTGGCCGCGACACCCTCTCCCTCACGCACGAGGCCGAGGAGCATGTGCTCGGTGCCGATGTAGCTGTGCCCCAGTTGCAGCGCCTCGCGCAGCGAGAGCTCGAGCACCTTCTTGGCCCGGGGCGTGAACGGCGGTGAGCCGCTCGGCGCCGTGCCGGCCATGCCGATCGTCTCTTCCACCTTCTCGCGCACGGCCTCGAGCGAGATCCCCAGGGACTCCAGAGCCTTCGCGGCAACGCCCTCGCCCTCGTGGATCAACCCGAGGAGAATGTGCTCGGTACCGATGAAGCTGTGATTGAGCAGGCGCGCTTCTTCTTGCGCCAGCACCAACACCCTCCGGGCCCGGTCGGTGAAACGTTCGAACACCCTGACCGCCTCTCCTTGTTTCCTCTTGCTTCTCGGTTCAGTGTACCTGTGGCCTTAGTCCATCACGCCGCAGCCCGCGGGGCCCGCATCCACACGGAAAACCCAGGCCGGAGAGTTTTCCTTCGCCCCCTTCTACCTGGCAGTTGTCGACATTCGGCACTCGTGCCCTAACGTTTGGACCAGTGAACCCGACCGAGGCCATCGGCCTGCCTCGCCTGCAAGAGGGACTGCGGCGACTGGAACCCCTGCTCACCGCCTCTGTTGTCACAGGTGACGGCTTTCTCGATGAGGTGACCACCCACCTCATCGCCGCCGGCGGCAAGCGGCTCCGGCCCCTCCTCGTGCTGGCCGCGGCCACGGGGGGCGGCCACGACCCCACCGAGGACGACCTGATGGGCGGGGTCGCCGTGGAGCTCGTCCACCTCGCCTCCCTGTACCACGACGACGTCATTGACGAGGCGACGATCAGGCGCAACGTCGAGAGCGTCAACAGCCGTTTCGGGAACCTGGTCGCCATCGTGGCCGGCGACTACCTGTTGGCCCGCAGTGCCGCCATCGCCGCCGGGCTCGGGACCGACATCGCCGAGCTCCTGGCCGACACGCTGGGCCGCCTGTGCCAGGGCCAGGTCACCGAGGTGCGCTCGGCCTTCCAGATCTCCCGCTCCCGCGAGGACTACTTCGCCGCCATCAGCGGCAAGACGGCAGCACTCACCGCGACGTCATGCCGGATCGGCGCGCTGACCGGCGGGCTGCCTGCGGCGGAGGTCGACGCCCTGACCGCGTTCGGCCATTGCTTCGGCATGGTCTTCCAGATCCGCGACGACGTCCTCGACATCACCGCCACCGACGGCCAGCTGAAGAAGCCAGCGGGACAGGACCTGGCCGAGGGCATCTACACGCTCCCGGCCCTCGTGGCACTCGACGACCCCGACGCCGGCCCCGACCTGCGGGCACTGCTCGGGACGCCGCTGGCCCAGCCCGAACGCGACAAGGCGCGCGCCATCGTGATGGCGTCGAGAGGGATCGGCGTCGCCGTCGACGCGGCCCGCAGCTACGTCGACGACGCGCAGAAGGCCACCGCCGGCATCCGCACGCCCGAATTGCGCGGCGGGACTCACCCAGCTGGTGGCCGACCTCCTGAGCGACCTTCCGGCTTGAGGCCGGGCGGTCTGACCGCCTCAGTGAGAGGCGCCCGTGTCGGTGCCGCACCAGCTCCATGAACAAGCCGGGAGCAGGGCGCGACCGATGCGCGTCCCTTCGGCTGCCGAGCGATGCGCGCCGACGCGAAGCCGCCGCCGCCGGGGGGTTCCCGGTCGGCGGCGGCTTTCGACACACACGTATTCGTTGATCAGCCGGCGCTCGATGCGGTGCCGCACGCTGCTTGCAGCTTGGCCAGCCGCGCGTTGACCGTGGTCTCGCGCTTCTGCGCTTTGGTGATCCGCGTCCCGATGCGGTCGGCCAACTTGGTGTGGCCCGCCGCCTTGGCCTTCGCCTCGGCGGCCTGCGCCTTGGGCAGCTCGCTTGCGACCTTGCTCTCGATCTTCTGGACCCGTGCCTGGAGCTTCGGAACGAGCGAGCACACCGTGGTCGACGGCGTGATCGCCGGACTCGTCGCCCCCGTGTTGCCGGTCGACCCGGTCGACCCGGTCGCCGCGCCGGCCACCCCGGCGAGACCGAGTGTCATGGCCCCTACAACCGCCGTACCTGCGATGAACTTGCGAATCATGGGTCCTCCTTGGACTCTGGGCGCTTCGATGCGCACCTGCCGTCGCTCGACGGCACGCCCTACTGTGAGCCCCAGGTGTGAGGAACCTGTAATGGCGGTGTGAGCGATTGCGCCGCGACGTAAGGGGAATCGAAGAATGGAGGGCTCAGCCCCGGTCGGGCCGCAGCGTGGGGAAGGCGATGACCTCGCGGATGTTGGGCACGTCGCCGAGCAGCATCAGCAGCCGGTCGACGCCGAGCCCGAAGCCGGACGTCGGGGGCAACCCGTACTCGAGAGCGCGGAGATAGTCCTCGTCCACCACCGCGGACTCCTCGTCGTCACCGGCACGGGCCTTGGCCGCCTGCTCCTCGAAACGGGCGCGTTGGTCGTCGGGGTCGATGAGCTCGGTGAACCCGTTGCCGAGCTCGCGGCCCGCCACCACGGGCTCGTAGCGCTCCACGAGCTCGGGCCCGTCGCGGTGGCGCCGGGCCAAGGGCGACACCTCGGCCGGGTAGTCGACGACGAAGACAGGGCCCCACAGCTCCGGCTCGGTGGTCTTCTCGTAGATCTCGAGGAGGATCTTGCCGGGGCCCCACGCGTCGTCGACCTCGATGCCGACCTCGCCCGCCACCTTGGCCAGCTCGGCCCGCGGCGAGCGCACGTCGAGATTGAACCCGGTGGCCTCCGCCACGAGCTCGCTCATGGTGGCGCGGCGCCACGGCGTGGTGAGGTCGAGGTCGCGCCCGCCGTAGGTGAGCTGCGTCGTGCCGCGCACGTCGAGCGCCAACCCGGCCACCAGCTCCTCGAAGACGACCATGGTGTCGGTGTAGTCGGCGTAGGCCTGGTAGAGCTCGAGCGTCGTGAACTCGGGGTTGTGGCGCGGCGAGATGCCCTCGTTGCGGAAGCTGCGGCCGATCTCGAACACCTTGTCGAAGCCCCCGACGACGAGCCGCTTGAGGTAGAGCTCGGGCGCCACGCGCAGGTAGAAGTCCGTGTCGAACGTGTTGTGGTGCGTGACGAAGGGCCGCGCCGTAGCCCCACCGGCGATGGGGTGCAGCAGCGGCGTCTCCACCTCGACGAAACCCTGCTCCCACAGGCGCCGCCGCATGTGGCGCACGACGTCGCTGCGCATCTGCAGGAGCTGGCGCGAGCGCTCGTTGGCCCACAGGTCGACCTCGCGCTGGCGGTAGCGCGTCTCGACGTCGCTGACGCCGTGCCACTTGTCGCCGAAGTTCCGCCGCGCCTCGGCCAGCAGCACCCACTCGCCCACCTTGACCGAGAGCTCGCCCCGCCTCGTCCGCACGACCTCACCGGTGACCCCGACCCAGTCGCCGAGGTTGCGCTTCGTGAACGCGTCGAAGCTCTCCGTCCCCATCTCCGCGGCACGGGCGAACAGCTGGATGGTCCCCGAGTTGTCGCGCAGCTCCGCGAAGGCGGCCTTGCCCTGGTCGCGCAGGAGCATGATGCGGCCGGCCACCCCGACGGTGACGCCGGACTCCTCGCCGGGGGCCAACGACGACCACGCCTCGACGACCTCGGCCGTCTGGTGCGTGCGCGCGAAGCGGTAAGGGACCTCGGGCGGCGTCGGCTCGCTCATGAAGGGACGTTGCGCTCGTACACGATGCGCAGGCCGTGCAACGTCAACCAGGGCTCCACGTGTTCAATGGTGTCCGAATATGGCGCGATGAGCGAACTGAACCCTCCCGTGGCCACGACGGTGGACGGGCCGAGCTCTTCCATGAAGCGCCGGGCCAGCGAGTCGACCAGTCCGGCGAACCCGTACAGCGTCCCGGCCTCAATGGACTCCACCGTCGAGCGGCCGATGACGCTGCGCGGCTCGACCAGCTCCACCCGGCGCAGCGCGGCGGCCGACTGGTAGAGGGCGTCGAGGCTCACCCCCACACCGGGCGTGATGGCGCCACCCATGTACTCGCCGTTGGCGCTGATGGCCTCGACGGTGGTGGCGGTGCCCATGTCGACCACCACGCAGGGGCCGCCGTAGAGGTCGTAGGCCCCGACGGCGTCGGCGATGCGGTCGGCCCCGACCTCCTTGGGGTTGTCGTAGAGGATCGGCATGCCGCTCTTGGTACCCGGGGCCGAGCACGACGCTGGGCAGGTCGGAGAACCAGCGGGACGCCATCTGGCGGAGCTCCGCCGTCACGTGCGGCACCGAGGAGCAGACCGCGATGCCCGAGACCGAGGTGGAGATGTCGAGGCCCTCGAGGTCCAGCAATTGCGTGAGGAGGACCGCGTGCTCGTCGGGGGTGCGGCTCGGGAGGGTCGAGAGCCGCCAGTGGTGGGTGAGCCCGCGGGGCGCCGTCGGGTCGTGCTCGGTCCCGATGCCGACCCCGATGCTCTCCTCGGGCGGTGGGGCCTGCCCGTCCGCGTCCTGCGCGTAGAGGCCGATCACCGTCTCGGTGTTGCCGACGTCAATGACCAACAGCACGGCTCAGCTCCCTCCGGCCTGCGGGTCGTCCAACCCCGCCTTGGTCCAGATCAGGTCGAGACCGAGGTCGAGCGCCGGGGCCGAATGGGTCAGGGCGCCGACCGAGATCCGGTCCGGTCCGGCCGCCGCGTAGGCGCCGATGGTCGCCAGCGTCATGCCGCCGGACACCTCGGTGAGGATGGGCCCGGACGCGTCCATGTGCGCCACGGCGATCGCCTCGACCACCGTGCCCGGGTCCATGTTGTCGAGCAGCACGGCGTCCGCGCCCGCTCGGGCGGCCTGCGCCACCTGGTCGAGGGCGTCGCACTCGACCTCGACCATCCGCCCCGGCCACAGCTCCCGGCCGCGGCGCACGGCGTCGGCGATGGTCGTCCCGGCCAGGTGGTTGTCCTTGACCAGGACGGCTTCGGACAGGCCCGACCGGTGGCTGGTGCCGCCGCCGGCCCGCACCGCCGCCTTCTCGAGGACGCGGAGGCCGGGCGTCGTCTTGCGGGTGTCGAGCACTGCCACCGACGGGTTGCTCTCGTGCGCGGCCGAGACGAACTGCGCCGTCAGCGTCGCCACGCCCGACAGGCGCCCGAGAAAGTTCAGCGCCGTCCGCTCGGCCGTGAGGATCGGCCGCAGCGGGCCGGTCACCTCCAGCAACGTGTCGCCGGCGGCCAGTTCGTCGCCGTCGGCCGCCAGCCACACCAGCTCGACGTCGGGGCCGACGCGCCGGAACGTCTCGGTGGCGCAGTCGCGGCCCGCCAGCACGCCGGAGCGCCGGGCGCGCAGCGCGAACTGCGCCCGCACGTCCTCAGGAACCAGCGCCGACGTCAGGTCACCCTCGGGCCCGAGGTCCTCGGCCAGGGCGCGGTCGACGGCATCGGCCACGACCCGGGCGTAGGACTCCGAGTCGGACGCCGCGTCGAGCTCAGCCACGTCCGCCTCCTCCGTCGAGGTCCACCGCGCCGTGGACGAGCCGCCGCCGCCACCCGGGTTCGGACTCGGGGAACTCGCGCCGGGCGTGCGCACCGCGGCTCTCGGTGCGGGCCGACGCAGCGTCCAACAGCGCATCCGCCAGCCGCAGCAGGTTCGAGAGCTCGCCGGCCGCCACCGACGCCGCGCCGTCGCCCAGCACGGCGGCCGCGTCCTCCACCACCGCGCGTGCGCCCGCCAGCGACTCGGCACTGCGGACGACACCGGCGCCGCGGGTCATGGCCCGCTGGACGGTGTCGCGCAGCTTGGTCACGTCGACGCCCGGCCAGCGGTCGGCGGCGGGCGCGGCGACCGGGCCCGAGGCCTTCAGCCACGTGCACCCGATGCCGTCGATCGGCTCTTCCCCGAGCACGGCCCGCATCGCGCCGCTCGGCTCCGGGCT
The DNA here is from genome assembly GCA_963753115.1 of uncultured Acidimicrobiaceae bacterium. Lineage (GTDB taxonomy): Bacteria > Actinomycetota > Acidimicrobiia > Acidimicrobiales > RAAP-2 > Bog-473. The sequence goes on along the minus strand of CAVWBB010000024.1, from coordinate 89,626 downwards.
CGTCGCGCCAGATGGGATGCGCTCGGCCAGACGGGCGCCGAAGACCATGCCCTCGAGCAAGGAATTGGACGCCAGCCGGTTGGCCCCGTGCACGCCGGTGCAGGCGACCTCCCCGACGGCCCACAGGCCGGGCAGCGCGGTGGCGCCCCACAGATCGGTCACCACGCCACCGGAGAGGTGGTGCGCCGCCGGCGCGATGGGCAGCCAGTCGCGCTGGGGGTCCAGCCCGATGGAGGCGAGCGAGGCCGCAATGGTCGGGAAGCGGGCCGAGAAGCGCTCCAGCCCGGTGGCGTCCAACCAGAGGTGTTCGACGCCCTGCTCGGCCATGCGGGCCGCCATGGCGCGGCTCACCACGTCGCGCGGCGCCAGCTCGTCGACGAAGCGCTCGCCGTCGCGGTCGCGCAGGAGCGCGCCGTGGCCGCGCAGCGCCTCGGAGAGCAGGGGACGGGGCATGGCCGGGTGGTGCAGCGCGGTCGGGTGGAACTGCACGAACTCCACGTCGGCCGTCGGCACGCCGGCCCGCAGCGCCATGGCGACGCCGTCCCCCGTGGACTCGGGCGGGTTGGTGGTCACCGAGAAGAGCTGCCCGGCGCCCCCCGTGGCCAGCACGACGTTGTCGGCCCGCACCGCCACCGGACCGTCGCCGCCGGGCGGCAAGGCCCGGACGCCGACGCACCGGCCGCCCTCGACCAGCAGGTCGAGGGCGAACCATCCCTCCAACACCGCGCTCGCCGAGCTGTAGGTGGCGTCGACCAGCGCCCGCTCGACTTCGGCGCCGGTGGCCGCGCCGCCGGCGTGCACGACGCGCGGCCGGGAGTGCCCACCCTCACGGGCCAGCGCCAGCACGCCCGTGGCCTCGCGGTCGAACTCGACGCCGAGCGCGATCAGCTCGTGCACGCGGCCCGGGCCCTCGTCGACGAGGATGCGCACCGCCTCCTCGTCGCACAGCCCCGCCCCGGCCGCCAGCGTGTCGGCGAGGTGCAGATCGGTCGAGTCCTCGTCCGCACCGAGCACCGCGGCGACGCCGCCCTGCGCCCAACGCGTCGCCGACTGCGACAGCACGCCCTTGGTCAGCACGCCGAGCGAGAGGGACGGCGACGGGCCGCCCGGCCCCGCCAGCCGCACGGCCGCCGACAGGCCGGCGACGCCGCTTCCCAGGACCAGGACGTCGAAAGGTCCGGGCCGGGTCCCGGTGGTCACGCCGGTTCGGTCAGTGTGAGCTCAGCGTCGAGGCGGGCCGACACCTCGTCGATCACCCGGTTGCGCCCGTCCACGTGCACGACGCGCGGGATGTACGTCTCGAGCTCGGCGCGTTCATAGTCGGCGTACGTGATGATGATCACCTTGTCACCTGGCGCCACCAGACGCGCCGCCGCCCCGTTGAGGCAGATCTGCCCGCGCTCGCCCTCAATGGCGTAGGTCTCGAAACGCGCCCCGTTGTCGATGTCGAGGACCGTCACCTGCTCGTAGGGGAGGATGTCCGCCAGCGCCAGCAGCTCGGTGTCGATCGACACCGATCCCACGTAGTGCAGGTTGGCCCCGGTGACGGTGGCCCGGTGGATCTTGGACTTCATCATGCGGCGGCGCATCGGCTCACCCGATCCTTTCGAGTTGGCGCACCCGGTCGGGCGCCACTGGTTGGGTGCGGACGTCGTCGGCGCTCGCCAACGCGGCGCTGTTGTCGATCAGCCTGACCGGGCCCACCTGGGCCGCGATGAGCAGGCGCATCGCGCTCGGCTCCACGACCGTGGCCGCCTCCTGCAGGGTGTCGGCGTCGACCACGACCGCGTAGTCGAGCTCGACCAGCGGCTCGTCGGCGACCTCGGCGCGCATGACCCGGGTGAGGGCTGCGCCCGAACGCTCCCCGTTCGCCACTGCGTCCCGGCCGGCTGCCAGGGCCCGCGAGAGCACGGTTGCCGCCCGACGCTCGGTCGCCGAGAGCCGCACGTTGCGGCTGGACAGGGCCAGACCGTCGGCCTCGCGCACGATGGGGCACCCGATCACCTCGACCGGCAGCGACAATTCGAGCGCCATGCGCCGCACCACTGCGAGCTGCTGGAAGTCCTTCAGGCCGAAGTAGGCCCGGCAGGGCCCGGCGATGGTGAACAGCTTGGCCACCACGGTGGCGACACCGTCGAAGTGGCCGGGCCGGGACGCGCCCTCCCAGCCTTCGCTGACGCCCGACACCGACACGGTCGTCGAGGGGGCGGCGGGCCACGACGGGTACATCTCGCCCACGCTCGGGACGAAGACGACATCGGCGCCGGACGCCGCGCAGGTGAGCAGGTCGCTCTCCAGGGTCCGCGGGTAGTGCGCAATGTCCTCGGGGTCGCCGAACTGGAGCGGGTTCACGAAGATGCTGACGACCACCACGTCGCACTCGGCCCGGGCCCGGTCCAGCAACGATGCGTGCCCGTCGTGCAGTGCGCCCATCGTGGGCACCAGACCGACCACGCGTCCGGCGGCGCGGGCCCGGTCCAGCGCGGCACGGCACTCGGCCACGGTCTCGAGGACGTCCACCGCCTTCGCTCCTACACCGCTGCCGGCTCGGCCGGCACCGTGGCTTCCAACGCAATGACATCCGAGGCGGTGACGTCCATGGCGGAGGCGTGCGAAGCAGGTGCGCCCGACTGGGCCAGCCGGGTGGCCAGCGCCGCCCCGGCCTGGTAGCCGGCACGCTCCGACTCGGGCAGGGCGTCGAGGTGGCGGCTCAGCGTCGCCCAGTCACCCCGGCGGGCCGGGCCGGTGAGCGCGGGGCCGGCTCCCAAGGCCGCCACGTCGTCCACGGCGGCCCGCGTCAGCGGGAGGAAGGACTCGAGGTCGAGCCCGACCGAGGCGGCCACGCGCTCGACCTGGCCCAGGAGGGCGACCACGTGGTTCGCCGCGATGCAGGCGGCCGCGTGGTACGCCGCACGGTCGCCGTCCGCGACCTCGACGACCCGGCCCCCGAGGCTGGCCACCATGTCCCGCGCCAGCGGGGCGCCGGCCACGGCGAAGGTGACGCCGGAGCAGAGGCGGGCCGCACCGACTTCGCCGTTGGGCAACGGCACCAGCGGGTGCACGGCCGCCCGCACCGGGTGCGGCGCCAGCGCGTCGAGCCCGAGTGAACCCGACAGGTGGGCCACCGTGGTGCCCGGACAGGGCGCGACGGCGGCGGCCACGTCGGCGACGGCATCGTCGGGGGTGGCGATCACGAGCAGGTCGACGCCCACCGCGGCACGACCGAGCTCGTCGTGGCGCCCGAGGAAACCGGCGAACGACCAGCCGCGCGCAGACAATGCAGCGGCCAGGGACGTGCCGGCCCTGCCGGGACCGATGATCCGGATGGAGTGCATCTGACCTCCTTCGGCGTTCCAGCCCCTTGCGGGTGCCGTTCGCCTACAGACGATCGAAGATAACGACGCCTAAAGACTACCCACAGGAACGACCCTCCCACCAGAGGCCCTGAGCTGCGCCGATGTGACGAGGTCGGGGGCCAGGTCGCCCAGGGGCTGCACGACGAAGCGCCGCTCCCACAGGCGGGGGTGCGGCACGGTGAGGTCCTCCTCGTCCACCTGCCACCCTTCGACCCAGAGGACGTCGGCGTCGAGGGTCCGAGGGCCCCAGTGCACGGTGCGCACCCGCCCGGCGGCCTCCTCGAGGGCCCGGCACCGGCGGAGCAGCGCACGCGGGGCGTCGGACGTCGACAGTTCCACCACCAGATTGAGGAAGGGGCCCTGACCCTCCGGCCCGCCGACCGGATCCGTCTCGTAGAGCGGGGAGACGCCGACGACGTCGCCTCCGGCCCGCAGTCCCTCCACCGCCTGGCGCAGCAGCGCGCGGCGGTCGCCCAGGTTCGATCCCAGACCGATGAAGGCCCGCCAGGGCGGCGAGGCCGGTCCCGCCATCAGCGGGCGCGCCGCACCCTGACCCCGGTCGAGCCCACATCGAGCGCCAGGGGCGGCCGCAGCTTGCGCACGGTGACCTCGATCGCCTCCAGGCGGGGGTCGAGAATCAGGAGCGCGCCGGCCAATCGCCCGGCCAGGGCCTCGAGCAGGCGGTAGGACCGCCCCGCCACGATCTCGGCGGCCGCCTCGGCCAGCGCCCCGTAGTCCACCGTGTCGGCCAGCTCGTCGCTCTGCTGCGCGGCTTCCATGTCGACCCAGGCCACGATGTCGACCGAGAAGGGCTGTGCCCGTTCCCGCTCCTCGGGCAACACGCCGTGGATCCCCGTCACCCGCAGGTCACGGATCTCGATCCTGTCGCTCACTGCTCCTGGCCGACGCGTCGGCATGCCTTCGAGCTCCGAGAGCAGCTGGCGCCCGGGCTCACCCATGGCGTGGCCCACGACGTGCTCGACGAGTGCGACGGCCTGGGGCTGGTTGTTGATGCGTTCCGACCAGACCAGGTATCCGGCCAGCACCCCCATGACCCGGTCGCCCAGCTCGTCCTGGTGCACCAGGATCCGCAGGCCCGAGCTCAGGGAGTCGTCGATGTCCCGGTAGCACGCCGCCAGGACGGGCCGTGGGTCCCCGCTCCGCTCGAGCGGGTAGTGGGCCCAGGCGAGCCCCTCCTCCTCGTAGGCGGTCAGGTTGTGCGGGGAGGCCAGCAACGAGATGACGCGACCGAAACCCTGGACGCGCAACCAGATGATCTCCTCCTGGCGGCGCACTCGCCGATGGTTGGCCGAGAATCCGCCCGGCCGCTCGCTGACGGCCAGGTGATCCGTGATCACCCAGGTGAAGTTGCGCGGCGGAATGCCGGCGGCCCACTTGCCCTTCATGCGGCAGGACCATACAGCCGCGTCATCTGCACCGTCGCCGCCACGTCGTGGACCCGCAGCATGCCCACGCCTGCCACCAGGGCTGCGGCCTCGGTGGCGAGGGACCCCTCGCCACGGTCCGCCACGGGCGCCGGCGCCGCTGCCCCAGGGCCGGCGGCCAGCAGGCCGAGGAAGCGCTTCCGACTCGTCCCGACGAGGACCCCGGCGCAGCCGGCCCCGGCCGCGGCCTCCACGAGCTCCCCCACGTGGCGCAACAGCGAAAGGTTGTGGGCGGACGTCTTGCCGAACCCGATGCCCGGATCGACCCAGACCTCGCCGACCCCGGCCGCCAGGGCAAGCCGGGCGCGCTCGAGCACGAAGGACCGGACCTCCTCGACCACGTCCCCGTACTGCGGGTCCTCCTGCATGGTGCGGGGCTCGCCGCGCATGTGCATGGCGACCCAGCCGGCCCCGCTCGCCGCCGCCACCTCCCACAGGGACGCCGAGATGTCGTTCACCAGGCTCGCCCCGGCGGCCAGCGCGGCGGACGCCACCTGGGGCTTGACCGTGTCGACCGAGACGCGCACCGGGCGTTCGGCGCGCCGCGCCGCGGCGGCCAGCGCCTCGACCACGGGGATCACACGGTCCAACTCCACCTCGGCCGGAACGGGCTCGGCGCCCGGCCGCGACGACTCGCCGCCGACGTCGATCACGTCGGCGCCCGCCGCCATCATGTCGAGACCCCGGGCCACGGCGGCGTCGCAGGTGGCGTAGAGGCCGCCGTCGGAGAACGAGTCCGGCGTGACGTTCAGCACCCCCATCACCAGGGGCTGCCGTGCGTCCGTGCTCACGGGTCTCAGTGGCCCCGGATGAATTGCATGGCCTCGGCCCGCGTGGCGACGTCGGAGCGGAACAGGCCGCGCACCGACGACGTGACCGTCACGGTGCCGGGCTTCTTGACGCCCCGCATCGACATGCAGAGGTGCTCGGCCTCAATGACGACGAGCACCCCGCGGGGCGACAGGACCGAGGCGATGGCGTCGGCGATCTGCGTGGTCATGCGCTCCTGCACCTGCAGCCGGCGCGCGAAGCCGTCCACGAGACGGGCGAGCTTCGACAGGCCGGTGATGCGGCCGTCCTCGGCCGGGATGTAGGCCACGTGCGCCTTCCCGAGGAACGGCACCAGGTGGTGTTCGCACAGTGAGGCGAACGGGATGTCGCGCACCATCACCATCTCGTCGTGCTCGGCGGCGAAGGTGACCTCCAGGTGGCGCGCAGGGTCGTCGTGCAGACCCGAGAAGAGCTCCTCGTACATGGACGCCACGCGCTCGGGCGTCGCCACCAGGCCGTCCCGCTCGGGATCCTCGCCGATGGCAATGAGGATCTCGGACACCGCGGCCCGTACACGTTCGACGTCGACGCTCACGCTTCTGCTCCCTTGTAGAGGTGGATGCCGCGCAGGTTCCGGTAGCGCTCGGCCACGTCGAGGCCGTAGCCCACCACGAACTCGGGCGGGATGGTGAACCCGATGTAGCGCAGGTCGAGGTCGACCCGTTGCTCGCCCTCCTTCACGAGGAGCGCGCAGATCTCCACGCTCTTGGGCTGGCGGGCGTTGAGGTAGCGGCGCAGGTAGTTCAGGGTCAGGCCACTGTCGATGATGTCCTCGACGACGAGGACGTGGCGGCCCTGGAGCTCGGAGTCGAGGTCCTTGACGATCCGCACCACTCCCGACGTCTTGGTGGCGCTGCCGTAGGAGGAGACGGCCATGAAGTCGACGTCGACCGGCAGGGCGATCGCCCGGCACAGATCACTCATGAACAGCATGGCGCCCTTGAGCACCGCCACCAGCAGCGGGGGCTCGTCGGCGTAGTCCGCCGTGATGTCCGCGCCGAGCTCCGCCACCCGGGCGGCCACGCGCTCGGCGTCGACCAGCACCGGCCCCACATCGGCCGCAGCCCAGGACGGGACGCCCGCTCCGGACTCGTCGAGGGTCACCGCGGGGACACTACCGGAGCCTCGTCCGGGCTCGACCCGGAGCCGGCCACCCGTCCGGCGCACCCGGCGACCCCCCGAAAGCTCGGTCCCGACCGCGGCGCCGGAGGCCACGGCCAGCGTGCGGTCGACCTCGGCCAGCGACGGCGGGTGCTCGCCGTCGCCGCGCTCGCGCAACCAGCGCCGCACGGCGCGACGCGCCAACGGGCGGTCCGCCCGGGCCACGGCCCGGGCGTCGGCGGGGTCGGGCAGCAATTCGGTGGCCAGCGAGTCCAACAGCGCCACCTCGTCGCGCAGCACGCCCGCCTGCCGGGCCAGCAACGGAACGGGATCGCGTCCGGCCACGTCGGCGCAGAGCGGGAGGAGCTCGTGGCGGATCCGGTTGCGCACGAATGCCGGGTCGTCGTTGCTCTCGTCACACACGGGAGCGAGGCCGACGGCGGCGCACACCGCGTGGGTCTCGTGCCGGCGCAGCCCGAGGATCGGGTGGCGGGCGCCGGGCTCCATGCCCGCCAGGCCGTCCGCCCCAGCCCCGCGCAACAGGTTGACCAGAATGGTCTCGGCCTGGTCGTCCATGGTGTGCCCGGTGGCGACGTCGACCGGCAGCACGGCGAAGCGGGCCGCCCGGGCCCGGGCCTCGAGGTTGGGGCCGGGTGGCACCGAGACGCGGCGGATCTCGACGCGAGCGCCGAAGCGGGACGCCGCCTGCCGCACCACGTCGGCCTCGGCCGCCGACGCGGCGCGCAGGCCGTGGTCCACGTGGATCGCCGTCACGTCGCACCCCGCTGCGACGGCCAGGACGAGCAGGGCGAGCGAGTCAGCGCCACCCGAGACGGCGCAGGCCAGTGGGCTCCCGCCCGGCGGGAAGGTGCACCGGCTCAGGAGGTCGGCGATGAGGGTGGAGGGAGGGGTCGAGCCCTCCTCAGCCACCGGCTCGGGCCACCCAGGCCGCCGGGTCGCGGATCTCCTCCAGCGTGGGCAGCCACTCTGGCCCCTCCCACACCCGGGCGAGGAGGGCCGGCCCGCCGGCCGCCTCCACCGACTCGACGAAGCGCTCGCCCTCGGCGTACTGACGCATTTTGGCGTCCAGGCCCAAGAGCTTCGACATCAACTTGGTGAGCCCGCGCGCCTGGGTCCGCCGCTCGTGCAGCACCTGGGAGAAGTGCGCCGCCCCGGGGACCTCGGCCGCGCCCGCCCGGTCCATGGTCACGTCGCCGTGGCCCTCGAGCAGGCTCATCATCCCCGAGATCTTCGACAGGGCGAGGCGCTGCTCCGGCGTGGCCAGCATGCCGACCACGCCACCCTCGTGCGCCGGGTTGCGCCCCGAGCGCACGTCGTCGGCGGCGCGGCGCACGAGCTCGGCGAACCCCGCGGCGTCGCCCGAGAGCGGTCCGAGCAGCTCGCTCACCTGGCCGACGAAGTGGTCGCGCAGCCATGGCACCGCGGTGAACTGGAGCCGGTGGGTGACCTCGTGGAGCGCGAGCCACAGGCGGAACTCGCTCGGCTCGAACCCGTACTGCGTCTCGACGGCCACGATGTTCGGGCCGACGTAGGAGACGAGGTCCTGATCCTCGGGCGACTCGTCGTTGATCAACAGGTCGTACTGGCCGAGCACGCGCGTGGCCATGTAGGCCAACATCAAGCCGAGCTGCGTCCCGGCGACGGCACGTCCCACGGCGAGCGACGGCCCACCGAGCTTGGAGCCACGCTTGCGCTGCAGCTCCGCCATCGCCGGGCCGACGAGGCGCTCCACGGACCGCACGTTGGCCGCGGCCCAGCCCGAGCGATCCGTCACCTTGGCTCGCGCCGTCCCGTGAGCGGAGTGCAGGCCCGTGGCCTCGCTGACCAACGTCTCGGCCCGCGCCGTCAGCTCGTCGAACTGCCCCTGCAGATCCCGCGAGCGGTAGGTCGCCGGTGCGGGCTTGAGGATGAGGGCGCCTGCCGCGACCCGCTGGGCGAGGGCCCAGTCCACCATGGCCGGGCCGTCGATGACGGCGTCCGGCACCAGCGGCGAGATGTCAGTGCTCGCCGTGGTGCTGTCGGCTTTCTTCGTCGATGGCCTCGGCGACACGACGGATGAGGCTGTCGGGCACGCGGTCCTTGCACCGGTTGGCAATGACCTTGCGCAGCTCCGCCTCGAAGTCCGCCGCCCCGTTGCAGGGGCCGCACCAGTCCAGGTGGACCCGGATCTCCTCGCGGCGCTCCTCGGTCAGCTCGCCATCGAGATAGTGGTACAGCTCGTGCACGGCCTCCTGGCAGTCGACGGTGGCCCCGAAGAGCCCGTCTGCGCCCCCGGTGCCGCTGTCCTTGCTCTGACCCACGTTCTCGCTCATTCCCATCAACCCCCGGGCACGCTACCGACAAGGCCGCGCGCCTCAGCCACATCGTGCAACGCCTTCTGGAGTGCTCTTCTTCCCCGGTGGATCCTGCTCATGACGGTTCCGATCGGAACGTCGGTGATCTCGGAGATCTCCTTGTAGCTGAAACCCTCGACGTCGGCCAGGAGCACGGCCATCCGGAACGCCTCGGGCAGCGCCTCGAGCGCCGCCTTCACGTCCTCGTCGGTGAAGCGCTCCAACGCCTCGTCCTCGGCCGAGCGGCCGGGGTCGCTGCCACCGGAACCGGCCAGGCGCTTGTAGAGGTAGAGGTCCTCGACGTCTTCGACGTCGGCCACCTCGGGACGCCGCTGGGCGGCGCGGTAGTTGTTGATGTAGGTGTTGGTCAGGATGCGGTACAGCCAGGCCCGCAGGTTGGTGCCCTCGGTGAAGGAACCGAAGGAGCGGTAGGCCTTCAGGTAGGTCTCCTGGACCAGATCCTCCGCATCAGCCCTGTTGCGTGTCATCCGGAGGGCGGCCGAATAGAGCCCGGGCATGAATTCCATGGCGACGTCGGTGAAGGTCGCCTGATCTGCCATGGGCCAACCCTACCCACCCGGAGATATCGTCTCGGCCGTGACCACGGCACCCGAGGGACTCGGGATCGACCTCATGAGCGGCCCCTTCTTCGGCCGGGAGCCCCACGACGCCTACGCCTGGATGCGGGCCAACGCCCCCGTCTACTACGACGAGGCCAACGACTTGTGGGGGGTGGCCAGCTACGCGGCGGTCAAACAGGCCTCCGTCGACACCGAGTCGTTCTCCAATGCGGGGGGCATCCGGCCCAAGTTCCCGCCCCTGCCGATGATGATCGACTTCGACGCGCCCGAGCACGTGCGGCGCCGGCGCCTCGTCTCGGAGGGCTTCACCCCGAAGCGGGTCCGGGCCATGGAGGACAAGCTCCGCCTGGTGTGCGACTCGCTCATCGACACCGTCTGCGAGCAGGGCAGCTGCGACTTCGTGCGGGACATCGCGGCACCGCTGCCCATCATCATGATCGGCGACATGCTCGGCGTCGCCCCCGACGACCGCGACGACCTCCTGCGGTGGTCCGACGACATGCTCAAGGGCCAGGGCTCGCCCGACCCCGACGCCATGATCAACGCGGCCAACGCCTTCACGGAGTACTCGGACTACATCCATCCCGTGTTCGAGGATCGGCGGGCAACCGGCAACAGCGAGGATCTCGTCGGCGTGCTGTGCCACGCCGAGATCGACGGCGACTCGCTGGACGACGGGTCGCTCGTCCACGAGACGCTGCTCATCCTGATCGGGGGCGACGAGACGACCCGCCATGTCATCAGCGGCGGCGTGGAGGAGCTCCTCGCCCACCCCGACCAGGTGGCGCAGCTGGCCGCTGACCCCGCCGGGTTGATGGCGGGTGCAGTGGAAGAGATGCTGCGCTGGGTCACGCCGATCAAGAACATGGCCCGCGTCGCCACACGCGATGTGGAACTGGGCGGGGCGCAGATCAAGGCCGGCCAGGAGCTCATCCTCCTGTACCCATCGGCCAACCGCGACGAGGACGTCTTCGAGCGCGCGGACACCTTCGACATCACGCGTAGCCCGAACCCCCATATGGCGTTCGGCTTCGGTGCCCACTTCTGCCTGGGCAACCAGCTGGCCCGCCTGGAGCTGAGGGTGATGGTCGAGCGGGTGCTGGCCCGGCTCCCCGACCTCCGTCTGGCGGTCGAGCGCGGCGCGCTGCCCCGGCGGGAGGCCAACTTCATTTCGGGGATCGAGGAGATGCCCGTGGCCTTCACGCCCAGCGCGTCGTTGGGCATCGGGCCCGTCTGATGGCTCAGGCGAACGGCGCGGCGGCCGGTGTCGCTGGTTGGTCCATCCTCGTCACTGGAGGCGGGAGCGGCATCGGGCTCGCCACGGCGGAGCGGTTCGCCGCCGACGGCGCCCACGTCACCATCTGCGGGCGCACCGAGCAGAAGCTGGTCGATGCCACTGCGCGCATTGGCGCGGCGGCGACCGGTGGCGCCACCGCCCGCTACGTCGTCGCGGACGTCACCGTCGAGGATCAGGTCGCCGTCGCGGTGGCGGCCACCGCCGAGGCGACCGGCCGCATCGACGGCCTGTTCGCCTGTGCCGGCGGCTCCTTGCACTTGGGCTCGGTGCTCACCGCCGACGTCGAGGCGGTCCGCGCCACCATCGACCTCAACCTGACGGGCTCGGTGATCTGCGTGAAGCAGGGTGGCGCGGCCATGCAGGCCCAGGGAGGGCCCGGCTCCATCGTCTTGATGTCGTCGGGGGCGGGACGCTTCCCCCACCCCCATCTGTGGGCCTACGGCGTGTCGAAGGCCGGCATCTGCTTCTTGACGGAGACGGCGGCCGAGGAGCTCGGGCCGCTCGGCATCCGCGTCAACGCGGTGGCCCCCGGGATCATCGCCGACGAGTTGATGGCCTTCATCACTGCCGGTGGGCCGCTGCTCGACGACTACATCGAGCAGATGCCCCTGGGCCGGGTCGGCACCGTGGAGGACGTCGCCGGCGCCGTCCGCTATCTCATGGGCCCCGAATCCGCCTTCGTCACCGGTGAGACCCTGGGGATCGACGGTGGCCACCACCTGCGGCGCGGCGCCGACTACTCGCTCCTCTTCGGGGGCTGAGCTCCGCGGGAGGGCGCGGCTCGGCGACCGGGCCGCTGGCGCTCGGAGGCGGCGTCACGCTCTCAAGCCGCCTGTGTCTCCCTGAAAACTATAAACGACCTTGTTGATAGTTTTTGAGAAGACCCCGCCTCGACTCGCTTCGACTGGCCCGGAACAGGCCGATACTCCCAGAACACGGATGCGCTCTTGCCATTGTTATCCGAAATGATTACCGTTACCGTTATGAGATCCAACAAGCTCCGCCTGCCGGCGCTGGCCGGCGCCGCCCTCGCTGCGGCCACCCTCGGCCTCGCCGGGCTTGGCAGCACGGCGGACGCCACCGGTACGTCGAGCGTCGTGCACGTCGTGGCGGCCGAGAACTTCTGGGGCAACATCACCAGCCAGCTCGGCGGACGCGACGTCAAGGTGACGTCGCTGATCTCGAACCCCAATGCTGATCCCCACCTCTTCGAGACGGATGCCGCGGACGCGGCCACGCTGGCCGAAGCGCAGGTCGTGATTGAGAACGGTGCCGGCTACGACACCTGGATGAGCTCACTGCTCGGAGCGGACGGTGGGAACCCGCGCATCGTCAATGCGGCAAAGGTGCTCCACGTCACCGGGAGCGATCCGAACCCACACCTCTGGTACGACATCCCCCGCGTGCCCGCCGTGGCCGCCGCCATCTCCGCCGCCCTGACGAAGGCCGCGCCACGGGACGCGGCGACGTTCAAGGCCAACCTCGCCACCTTCGACGCGAGTCTTGCCCCACTGGACGCGACGCTGGCGACCATCAAGACGCGCTTTCACAACGTGCCCGTCGCCTACACCGAGCGGGTACCGGGCTACGCGCTGGCCGTGGCCGACCTGGACGTCAAGACGCCGTCCGGGTTCGCCCGCGCCATCGAGGACGGCACCGACCCCGGCCCGGCGGACAGCCTCGCCATGCAGCGCCTGCTCACGAACCATGACGTCAACGTGCTGCTCTACAACGTGCAGACCGTGACGCCCGTCACGGCCCAGATGCGCAGCCTGGCGCGCCAACATCGCATTCCGGTAGTCGGCGTCTCCGAGACCATGCCCGCCGGCACCACCTATCAACGGTGGCAGCAGTCCCAGCTGACCACACTGCTCCACGCGCTCGCATCGAGCCGCAACCCATGACGCCGGCGCCCGTCGAGCTCCGCGGGGCAGCCGTGCGTCTGGGCTCCCGTGATCTGTGGACAGGCCTCGACCTCGACATCGCCGAGGGCGAGTTCCTGGCCGTGCTCGGGCCCAACGGCGCGGGCAAGACCACGCTGCTCAAGGTCCTGCTCGGGCTCGTCCCTTTGGCCGCGGGCACGGTGCGCGTCAACGGCGCGCCACCGAGGTTGGGGAACCACGAGCTCGGCTACGTGCCGCAGCAACAGGCCTTCGACCGCTCGCTGCCCGTCCGCGGGCGCGACCTCGTCCGGTTCGGCATCGACGGCCACCGCTGGGGTCTCCCGCGCCACGCCCGGGCCGTCCGGGAACGAGTGGAAGAGGCACTTGCCGCCGTCGGCGCCAGTGCCTACGCCGACGCGCCCGTCGGGCTGCTCTCGGGCGGTGAGCAGCAGCGCCTCCGCATCGCCCAGGCGCTCCTCGGCGACCCCAAGGTCCTCTTGTGCGATGAGCCGTTGCTCGCCCTCGACCTGGCCAGCCAGCAGGCCGTGACCCACCTCATCGACCAGCGGCGGCGCCTGGCCGGCACGCCGGTCGTCTTCGTGACCCACGAGGTCAATCCGGTCCTGCCCTACGTGGACCGGATCCTGTATCTCGTGCGCGGGAAGTGGGCCATCGGTGCGCCTGCCGAGATCCTGACCAGCGAGCGCCTCAGCGACCTGTACGGGATCGACGTCGACGTGGTCAAGGTGCGCGACCGCTACCTCGTGGTCAGCGCCGAGGACGAGCTCCCGACCGAGCCGGGTGCGCACGCACACCACGGCCACGCGCACTGATGGGCATCGGCTTCTACCTCCAGTTCGGCTTCGCCCAGCACGCCCTCGAGGCGGCGTTCCTGGTTGCCGTCAGCTGCGGCCTCATCGGCCCGTTCGTCATCACGCGCACCATGTCGTTCGCGGTGCACGGGACGAGCGAGCTCGCGTTCACCGGAGCGGTGGCAGGGTTGCTCGTCGCCGACAACCCACTGGCCGGCGCGCTGGTCGGCGCGCTCATTGTGGCCACGCTGATCGGGCTCTTCGGGCAGCGCGCCGCTGAACGGGACTCCACCATCGGCGTGATCCTGGCCGCTGGACTCGGGCTGGGCGTCTTCCTCCTCGGCTACTACCACGGCTACGCCAGCGAGGCGCTGAACATCCTCTTCGGCAACATCTTCGGCATCAGCTCGGGGCAGATCCTCCTCCTCGGCGTCATCGCGGTGGTGGTGGCCATCGTGCTGACGGCGATCCGCCGCCCCCTGCTGTTCGCCTCCATCGACCCCGACGTGGCCCGGGCCCGCGGCGTGCCCACCGGCCTGCTCGGGATCGTGTTCCTCTTCGTCCTCGCCATCACGGTGACCGAGGCGGCACAGATCGTGGGCACGCTCTTGGTGCTCAGCCTGGCCATCACGCCCGCCGCGGCGGCGCAACGGCTGAGCGCCAATCCGTTCGTCGTCACGGTGCTCTCGGTGGTGATGGCGGTGCTGGCGGCCGACGGCGGGCTGCTGCTGAGTTTCCAGTTCCCGACGGTCAAGCCGAGTGTGCTGATCGTCGCCATCAGCTTTGCCTTCTACGTCATTGCCCGCCTCATCGGGCCCGCCATCGCCTCGCGCCGGAGGGACCGGTTCGTGGGCCCGGACCTGGCAGAGTTGCGGCATGGTTGAGCACGCCGAGCACCCGGCCCGCACCTCGCGGCGGACCCGGCAGGGAGACGCCGTGCTCAACGTCGTGCAGGCCTCGGACAACTTCCGCAGCGCGCAGGACATCCATGCCGCACTGCGGGCATCGGGTGAGACCGTCGGGTTGACCACGGTCTACCGGCACCTCGCGCTGCTGACCGACGAGGGTCAGCTCGATTCCCTGCAGACCGCCGACGGTGAGCTCGTCTACCGCCGCTGCCACAGCGAGAGCCATCATCATCACGTCGTGTGCCGGCGCTGCGGCCGCGGCACCGAGGTGGAGCTGCCGGACCTGGAGCGATGGGCCGAGACGACCGCATCGGACCTCGGCTACACCGACGTCACCCACACCGTCGAGATCTTCGGCGTGTGCGCAGACTGCCGAGCCTGACCCTCTCTGCCCCCGACCCTGACACCGGGAGAACCCGAGAACCCGGCCGTTCAGCCGGTCGTCGAAAACAGCCCGGCGTCGATCACGGTCTCACCACGCTGCGTCTCCGTGCGGAACCGGTAGGTGTTCTTGGCGCGGTCGCCGATGTCCCACACGGACACGGTCAGCGTGTCACCCGGCATGGTCGGCTTTGAGAAGCGGGCGCGCATGGCACCGAAGCGTGCCGGGTCGGAGCCACACACCGCGTGGAGCAGGGCGCGCCCGGTGAAGCCGTAGGTGCACAGGCCGTGCAGGATCGGCGCATCGAATCCGGCCCGCTTGGCAAAGGTGGGGTCGGAGTGCAGCGGATTGCGGTCGCCGTTCAACCGGTAGAGCAAGGCCTGATCGCCACGCGTGGCATAGGTGACGACATCGTCGGGCTCGCGCGTCGGCAGCGGCTCGGCGGCGAGGGCGGCCTCTTCGTCCCCCTCGGGGTTCCGCGGCCCACCGAATCCGCCGGCACCACGAATGAAGAGGCTGGTGCGGCTGGTGAACGCCGGCTCGCCGCTGTCGGCGTGACGCGACTCGTTCTCCAGCACCACCAGTCCGGCCGCACCCTTGTCGTACATACCGGCCACCCGTGTCGTGGTCGAGATCGTGCCCGCCGAAGGAAGCTCACCGTGCAGGCGGATCGACTGCTCCCCGTGGACGAGCATGGCCGGGTCGTAGTCGCCGAGGGAGACGGCGCCGCCCCCCTGCCCGATGATGGTGGTGAACGTCGGGAGGACGCGCTGGGTGACGCCATCAGAATTCTCCGTCGTGAACTCGAGCTCGAAGCCCGTGGGGTCCAGCGCCCCTGCTCCGACCCCCAGGGCATAGAGCAGGGCGTCCTTGTGCTCCCATGACCGCTCGAATGGCTCGGAGGTGACCCCTACCGCACTGAGATTCAGTCCCATCGAAGCACCTCTTCCTGTCCTCGGCCGACTCGGCCTTCTCGACGTTTGACAACGTGGTTCTATGTTACATGAAAAGATGTTATGATTGTCAAGTGGAGCCACGCGCCGCAGCGCTCATGACCATCGACGAACTGGCCGCCGCGACGGGCACCACGACCAGACGCATTCGATCACTGCAGACGCTCGGCCTGCTCCCCCATCCCGAGCTCCACGGACGCACCGGCGTGTACGAGTCGGTGCACCGGGACCGACTGACGGCGATCTTGCAGCTGCAGGATCGCGGCTTCTCGCTCGAATCGATCGGCGTCCTCCTCGACGCTCTCGAGGCCGGCCGGTCACTCGCCGCCGTCCTCGGGCTCCCCGAACCGGCGGCGTCGGCCGTCGATGGCGCCGACAGCGGCACCGACTCGGCCGAGCTCTACGGCTTCGCGGAGCTCCAACCCACCGCTGCGGCACGGAGACGGGGACGCCCGCTTCTCTCGGTGGTTCCCACCACGGTGTGGGACGAGCGGGCTTCCTGACGGCTCACGGCTACGGCCCACGGCCCACGGCCCACGGCCACAACGCTACGGCTCACCGTTGCAAAGGCCGCTGGGAGCCGCCCGGTCGGGACCGCTCGGTAGGGTCACACACCGTGTCCGATCCCCCAGCCGTCCCGCTGCTGCGCTGGGACGGGGCACTGGAGCTGGGGGCCGATGTGGCGGTGACCACCCGGCACGGGGGCGTTTCGGCCTCGCCCTACGACTCGCTGAACCTCGGCCTGCATGTGGGCGACGACCCCGAGAGCGTGATCCGCAACCGGACCCTGGCGGCCGAGAGCTTCGGGGTCGCGCTCGATTCGTGGGTGGTCGCCCACCAGATCCACGGGGTCGCCACGACTCTCGTCGGCCCGGAGCATCGTGGTCGCGGCACCGTGTCCGAGGACGACGCCATCCCTGCAACCGACATCCTCGTCACCACGTCGCCCGGGGTCACGCTGGCCATTCTGGTGGCGGACTGCGTCCCGCTGGCGCTCGTCGACCCCGACGCCGGTGTCCTCGCGGCCGTCCACGCCGGCTGGCGCGGCACGGCCGGCGGCGCCGTCGGCCGCGCCCTCTCGTCCATGCACGACTGCGGGGCCGACATCGAGCGCGTGCATGCCTTCCTCGGGCCGGCCGTGCAGTCCGACCGGTACCAGGTGACGGACGGCGTGCGGCGAGCGTTGTCCGAGGCGGTGCAACCCGCCGGACTCGACGCCGACGTGGCGCAGCCGGACGGTCCTGGTCACTGGCTCGTCGACCTGGTCGCCGCGAACCGCCAGCAGCTGATCGCCCACGGCGTCCCGGACCACCAGATCGTCGAGAGCGGGACCACCACGGCGGACGCCGCTTTCTTCAGTGACCGTGCCCAGCGGCCCTGCGGGCGCTTCGCCCTGCTGGCCCGCCTCACCGGCTGAGAGCCGTCACCGGCTGGCTGCGCCGTAGCATGGGCAGGCCCGGATCGCCGGGCCACCCCCACCCGCATGCCTCCACCCGACCGGTTCCGCTACGACGGATTCGCCATCGACCCGGCGAACTCGGCCGTCACCTGCCACTACTCCACGGTCGACCGCGCCTTCACCGAACGGTTCACCTTCCCCGCGGGGGGCGACTGGACGGATCCGGCGGTCGTGGCGGCCGTACGCATCCTCTACCTGCTGGCAGGCGTCTCCTATTACAAGACGTCTGCCGCCCCCGTCATCGACCTGGGCCAGATGGCCACCACGGCGCAGGAGCGCGACTTTCTCCATGCGTACTTCGTCAACGGCCTGGGCGAGTTCGCGTACCGGAACCGACTGGACCTGCGCGGCCTGCGCCTGGAAGGCCCGGTCGCCGCGCCGGCTCCCGCCGTGGTCTACGACCCTCAGCCCGGCCGACCCCTCATCCCCTTCGGTGGCGGCATCGACTCGATCGTCACCGTGGAAGCGCTGGCCACGGACCATCCCGACGCCACGTTGTTCGTCGTCGAGCCCCGGGGCGAGCGCTTCACCGCCATTGAGGACGCGGCCGCGGTGTCGGGACTCCCCGTGACGCGCGTCACGCGCACCATCGATCCCCTCGTCCTCCGCTCGGCCGAACTGGGGTTCCTCAACGGGCACGTGCCCGTCACCGCGATCATCACTGCCGCGGCCCTCGTGGCCGCGGTCCTCGAGCGACGCGACGCCGTGGTGCTGTCCAACGAGTGGTCCGCCTCGGTGCCCACCGTCGTGGCCGACGGCGTGGCCGTGAACCACCAGTGGTCCAAGAGCGAGGAGTTCGAGCGGGCCTTCGGCGACCTCGTCCTGTCGACACTGGGTCCGGGCATCGCGGTGTTCTCGTATCTCCGCCCGCGCAGCGAACTGTGGGTCTCGCAGCAGTTCGCCCGCCTGACGCAGTACCACCATGCCTTTCGCAGCTGCAACCGAGCCTTCCACCAGAACCCGGCGCAGCGGCTCGACTCTTGGTGCGGCCGCTGCGACAAGTGCTGCTTCATCGACCTCGTCCTCGCGCCGTTCATGGACCGCGTCGCGCTCGAAGCCGTCTTCGCCGGCCACGAACCACTGCAGGACCCCGCCAACGAGGAGCGGTTCCGTGCGTTGCTGGGCCTGGGCCCCGACGCGAAACCGTTCGAGTGCGTCGGCGACACCGACGAATGCCGAGCCGCGACGTTGCTCGCGGCCCAGCGCGCGGACCGGACCGACGGTGCACTGTTGACCCGGTTCCGCACTGAGCTGGCCGGGACCACGCCGGCCGACACCGCCACCTTGTTGCAGCCTCGCGGCACCCATCGCATTCCGGAGCGCTATGCGCCAGCCGATCTCCTGGTCCGCGCTCGCTGACGCGGCCGTCGGCGTCTGGGGGCTCGGCGTCGAGGGGCAGGCCAGCATCCGACGGCTCCGCACCATGGGCTGCGCCCCGGTGCTGGTCGACGACGCACCGCCGGCGCCGGCGATCGACGGCCTGGAGGTCCTCGCCACGGACGGCGGCGGCCTGTCCGCCCTGCAGCGCTGTGACGTGGTCGTCAAGAGCCCGGGCATCAGCCGCTACCGGACGGAGGTGGCGGACCTCGAGGGTGCCGGCGTCGCCGTCTGCGGCGGACTCGGCCTCTTCATGGCAGAGGCCGATCCGGCCCGGGTGGCGTGCATCACCGGCACGAAGGGGAAGAGCACGACGACGGCACTGGCCGTCCACCTGCTCAACGGACTCGGCCTGCGGGCCTGCGCCGGGGGCAACATCGGGCGACCACCGTGGGACCCCTCCGGCGACCCGCCGCCGGACTTCTGGATCATCGAGACATCGAGCTTCCAGGTCCCCGACCTGCAGAACGGTCCGCGGGTCGTCGCCGTGACCTCGCTGGCTCCCGACCATCTCGACTGGCACGGCACCGTCGAGCGCTACTACGCCGACAAGCTCTCGCTGTGCACCAAACCCGGCGTGGCACTGGCCCTGGCCGACGGAACCGACGAGGAGCTGCGCGCGCAGGCGGACCTGCTCGGTCCCCATGTCC
Organism: uncultured Acidimicrobiaceae bacterium; assembly: GCA_963753115.1. Classification (GTDB taxonomy): domain Bacteria; phylum Actinomycetota; class Acidimicrobiia; order Acidimicrobiales; family RAAP-2; genus Bog-473. The sequence goes on along the minus strand of CAVWBB010000024.1, from coordinate 70,237 downwards.
GCTGGGTGGGCGGCGCCGACGTGGACACGGACCGGACATGGGCGCAGGCACTCGGCCTGCGCGCCCCGCACGACGCACGGAACGCCTCCATCGCACGTGCCGTGCTCGAGGGGCTCGGCATCCCCGGTGCGTCCGACAGTGACCGGTTGACCGAAGCCGCGCAGGGATTCGAGGGGCTCCCCAGCCGTTGCCGTTCGCTCGGCAGCGTCGGCGCGGTCGAGTTCGTCGACGACGGCCTGTCGACCAACGTCCTGCCGGCGCAGGCAGCCCTCCAGGCTTTCGCCGGGCGCCCCGTGGCACTGCTCGTCGGCGGCCATGACCGGGGGGTCGACTACACACCGCTCGCGAACACGATCGCCGCACGCGCTGCGCCAACGCTCGTCGTCACGATGCCGGACAACGGGCCGCGCATCGGTCAGGCGGTGCTCGACGCCGGCCATGGCAGCGTCGAGGTGATCGATGCGGACAACCTCGAAGCTGCGGTCGACGCCGCCGTTGCGTGGGCCGCGGCCGGCGGCGTCGTCCTGCTCTCTCCTGCTGCCCCGAGCTTCGGGCGGTTCGCCGACTACCGCGAGCGCTCCGCCGCGTTTGCCAAGGCGGCAGGCCGCTACGGCACCCTCAGCGAAGAGGTCTCAGCGTGAGCCGGCGGCTGCCAGCTCTTCGCGCTCGCTGAGGAACAGCCACCACGAGTCGGCGGACACCGTCGCCGCCGCCTGCACCACATCGGGGTCGGCGCCGAGAGCCGTCAGTGCGTCCATCGACCACCCGGCATGCTCCACCTCTTGGGTGCGGTGGACGTCCCAGAAGCTCGTGCCTTCCTCGTCGAACCCGTAGTGGCGGCGGAGCCCGTCGCCCTTCGAGGCCGCGATGTCGGCGGCCTGGACCTCGTAGGCCGCCACCATGGCCAGCGCAGCCACCGGGTCGTTCGACGCCGTCGTCCGCACCACGGCGAGCAGCGCAGCCGTCGAGGGCGTCGCCGGCGCATCGGGCCTGGCGCCGGCAGCCAGTGCGAAGGACTCGAAGAGCTGCGCGTGGGGCTCGGGTGAGCCGAGCTCGTCGGCCAGGTTCGCCTCCACCAGGTCGCGGGCACGCCCAGGTGGCAGTGCATCGGCAATGGAGGCCAGGGTCACCGGGAGCTCCCGCTCAATGTGGCGATACTGCTCCGCGTAGGCGGCCAGCTCACCCTCCGTGAGGGTCCCGGCCTCCCAGCGACGGTAAAAGGGGTGCGCAAGCAAGTGACGCCCGACAATCGCCTCCGCAAGCACCTCGTCAATCGGTTGAGTGTGCATCGGCGCACCTTATCCGTTCGCGCCGGAACGTCAACTGGGACGGGCCCGGTCCCGGGAGCGGCCACAATCGGGGTGTGCTCACCCTGGTGTGGTTCGTTGTGGGTGGGCTGGTCGGATGGGGGGCGGCCCAAGGGGGGCCCGCCGTGCAGCGGGCGTGGCCCGTCTTCCTCCGAGTCCAGATCCTGGCCACGTCGGCGACGTTGTCGCTGGTGGCGGCCTGGCGCCTGACGTCGGTCGGCCAGCTCCTCGGCCCACTGGCGCTGTCCGCCGGGATGTGGCTCCTCCTCGGCGCCACCCTGCTCTCCCGCGGCGAGCGGAGCGCAGGGCAGAGCTCGCTCGAGGCCTGGGCCGTGAACCCCAACTCCGGCTTCTGGGTGGTCCCGACGGCGGCGGCCTTCGCCGGCCCGGCCGGGACGCAGATCGCGGTGCTGGCCAACGTGATCACGACGGCATGGAACGCCGTGGCGGTCCACCTGATGCGACGGGATGCCCCGTTTCGGCAACGGCGCTCCACCACGTGGGTCGACCAGTCCCCCGTCCTGGCGTCGTTGGTCGGTCTCCTGCTCCACCTCGTCGGGCCGGCCCCGGCATGGACCGGCGACGTCCTCACGCTGGCCGGGCCGCTCCTCGCCTTCTCGGGGGCCGCCCTCTTCACCGGATCGGTCATCCATCCGCACAACCTGGCGGTGCCCCGCACCGTGCACGCCGTACGCAGGTGGGGCTGGCTGACCGCGCTGCGCGTCGTCTACTACGGGCTCGTTGCCGCGGTGGCCGCGCTGGCCGGGTCGAACGCGCTCGTCGTCGTTGCCGTCCTGACCGCGTTGAGTGCTCCTTCGTTCCAGCCCATTCAGCTCTCGGTCCTCTACGGCTACCGCTCCGAGGTCGTCGTTGCCGCGGCCCGATGGGGCTGGGTCCTGGCCCCGGTGGGTCTCGGCGCTGCGGCGCTGGTCCGATGATCGGACGGCACGTGATCGGACGGCTCGGCCGTGGGGCGATTACGCGAAGTCGGGCGGCCGCTTCTCCTGGAAGGCCTTGATGCCCTCCGCATAGTCGTCGCCCGAATAGACGTCGTGGCGGAGTTCGTTGATCCATTGCGAATCCTGTGCCGACAGCGCGACCGCACGAACGAACGTGGTGGCCTGCAACTTGTAGGCCCGGATGGCGTCGCCCGACCGGCTCCGGACTGCCCCCACCAACTCGGCCGTGCTGGCCTCCAGCTGGTCCGCCGGGACCAGTCGGTTCAAGATCCCGACCGCGAGGGCCCGCTCCGCCGGGATCGGGTCAGCCGTCATGATGAGCTCGTTCACCACGTGCAACGGGAGCCGGGCGAGGAAGTACTGGATCCCTGAGGCCGAATACGGGAGGCCCAGGCGGGCAGGGGTCACGGCGAAGGCGGCGGTCTCGTCCCCGACCACCAGGTCGCAGTTCAGGACCAGGTCGCAGGCCCCGCCCCACACCGTCCCGTGCACCATGGCGATGACCGCGCCGGGGTAGCCGCGCACGGCGCGGAGGAGCTCCTCGAGGGGGTCGGCGAATGGCAGCGGATCGACGCCGCGGACGGGAAGCTCGTCGATGTCGTGCCCGGCGGACCACACGGCGGTGGGCTCGGCCGTCCGCACGACCACCACTCGCACACCTTCCGCCTCGAACCGGCGCAACGCTTGGAGCATTTCCCCGACCGTCCCCGCGCCCAACGCGTTGCGCTTGGCGACGTTGTCGAACGCCAGCGTGCCCACCTTGTCGTCGATGCTGCTCCGGATGGTGCCCATGCCGCTCAACCCCCCGTGCCCGCCGCGTTCGACGCCGAACGACGTGACCGCAGATTCCGGTTCTTCATCCGGTTGCCGCAGACGGCCATGTCGCACCAGGCCCCCCGGCCGGCATGGGAGCGGTCGTAGTAGGCCCAGCGACAGTCCGGGTTGCGGCATGCCTTGAGCCGCGACCAGGAGCCGTCCCGCTGTGCATCGCGGATGATCAACAGCAGTGTGCCCAGGGCCGCCGGGTCACCCTCCCCGGTCTGCACGTCAACGCTCCCGTCGTCCCGCACCACGGTCCGCAGGTCGGCAGCGTCGGCGAGCGAACGCAAGGGCAGCAGGTCGGCGGGCTCCACGGGCTCGCCGGCGCCGTTGTGCACCAGCAACGCCCTGATGCTCTCGCGGATCTCCCTGGCCCGTGCCAGATCGACCTCGGGGCCGTCGGCCAGCCCCACCTGGCGCAGCCAGCGCGGGCCGTCGACGGGATCCGCCAGCAGGTCGACGTTCGAGTCACCCTCCCAGGTGTTCACGAAGGACTGGAGCACCAGGAGCGGCATGGGTGCGGGCTTTGTCTCCTCGTCCGGGACCCAATTCGGAAGTTCCACACCACCATTGTACCAATGAGTGACCGGTAAAGCCTCTTGACTGGTCTGGCAGTGACGCCCATAATGGCTCTTGATGGTCACGTACCGAACACGGGAGCGCCCATGATCGTGGTGCTCGAAGAAGGAAGCGGTCTCGGCCTCCGTCGGGTGCGCTGGCGGGACCGTCTGGCGGTTCGGGCCCGGGCGTCGGCACTCGACGCCGCGCTGGCTGCGGGGACGTCACCGGATTCGAGCGTCCCACTCGCACTCCACGCGGCGCGCCTCTGCGCTCCGGCCCAACGTCGACTGCTGGCGCGCACCCTGACGCGGATCGTCGCCGCCTCGGAGGCGGCCGGGCGCCACCTGACCGCACCGGTGTGCAAGCCCTCGGTACGCAGGGTCCGGCCCCAACTGGCCGGCATCGCCGGCCGCCTCAGTGCCGCAGGACCCGTCGACGTGCAGGGGGTGGCCCGGCTGCGCCTGCTCGTGGCCGACGGGACGGGCCCGCTCTACCAGCCGGCTCGCGCCGAGGATCTCCGCTACGAGCTGGCAGCGGTGGTGGCCGCGCTCGATTCGTTCGATTGACGGCGGCGCGACCCGCGCCGCGCCAGGGTTCAGCGCTGGCGCAGGATCCGATCGAGCTGGGCGATGGTCAGCGGGTCGTGGGCCACCGGCTCGTGCCCGGGACGCAACCCGTCGAGGGCGAGCTCCAAGAAGCGCAACGACGGCTTGGAGGACTTCGTGTCGCAGACGTCGGCGATGGATCGCACCGCCATGAGCACCACCACGATGTCGGCGACCTCGATGTCGGAACGGACCGCGCCTGCACGCTGGCTCCGGTCGAGGATCTCTGCGAGCAACGGCGCCGTCTTCCCGAGTCCGGTCCCGCTCGAGCGCCACGGTGGGGCCGAGATCGTGGCCCGCCAACAGCTCGGGACCGCAATGCAGCGGCGCACGAACTCGAAGACCCCCTCCGCGGGGGTCACCTCGGCGAGGACCGCCTCAGCGATCTGTCGCTTGCGCTCCTGGGCCGCCTCCACCACTGCGTCGAGGAGGTCGGCCTTGTTGGGGAACCGGCGGTAGAGGGTGCCGACGCCGACCTCGGCCCGGACGGCGATGCCCTCCATGGAGGCGTCGTAACCCTCTTCGGCAAACACGTCGCGGGCCGCGGCCAGGATCCGGCTCAGGTTGACCTCCGCGTCGCGCCGCAGCGGTCGCGGCTCGGGCGCAGCAGTGGCGGCGGAGGTCTCCCGCTGCGGGGTGGACACGGTCCGCTGCGTCATGCCAGGTCCTCGGGACCGAAGGCGATGGCGCCCACGATGACCTCGGCCTCCGCCGTGAGGGCCGGGTGCGGCTCACGCTCGACGATGGACGCCGTCGTCCGCTTCGGGATGGTCAAGGCGGCGAGGGCGGCCACCACCAGTGCCAGACCGCTGACGGCGAAGGCCAGCATGTAGCCGTGCTGCTTGGGGAACCCGTCGGGCAGCAGGCCGCTGACCACCAGGCTGGTGGCGATCCCACTTCCCAGGGCGGCGCCGATGTTGCGGATGTTGGTGTTCATGCCGGTCGCCACGCCGGTCTGCTCGGCCGGCACCGCCTCAATGATCAGGTTCGCCATGCTGGCGAACCCGAGAGCGATCCCGATGCCGAGGAGCCCGGTCGCGGCGTAGATCGACCATTGCTGCGTGTGGTCCAGCAACAGGAGCAGGTAGCTCGACGCGCAGAACAGTGATCCGGCGATCAGGACCATCTTCGAGCCGAACGCCTTCGAAAGGCGCCCGGTCATGGGGGCGAAGATCACCATGGCGGCGGCGAACGGCGCCAGGTAGAGGCCGGACTGGGTGACCGACGCCCCGAACCCGTAGCCGACGTGGGTCGGCGTCTCGGTGAACTGCGGCAGGGTCACGAACATGGCGAACATGCCGAACCCGAAGAGCAGGGCGGCCAGGTTGGTGCTCCACACCGCGGGAATGCGCATCATCTTCATGTCGACGAGCGGTGACGTGGAGCGGTTCTCCGAAATGGCCCAGATCACGATGAGGACAGCGGTGGCGGCGAGCAGGCCGAGGACCGACGTGTTGCCCCACCCCCACGTCGGTGCGTACGAAATGGCCAGCAGCCCGGTCACCAGCCAGGCCGACATCAAGAACGCCCCGAGCCAGTTGATGCGGCCCGGCGCCCGTACGGGCGACTCGGGCACGAACACGAAGGTGGCGATCGTCGCGACGGCAGACATGATCATCGGGATCCAGAACAGCCAGTGGTAGTTCAGGTGCACGAGGATCGGACCGGCCAGCACAATGCCGGCGCCGGCGCCGGCGCCGAGGATGGCCGACATGACGCCGATGGCACCCGCCACGCGCTCGGCCGGAAATTCGTCACGGATGATCCCGAAGGCCAGAGGGAAGATCGCACCGCCCGTGCCCTGGATCACGCGGCCGACCAGCATCAGAGGGAGGCTGGTCGCCAGCGCACTCAGCAACGACCCCACCGTGAGGGCGATCAGCACCGCGACGATGATCTTCTCCTTGCCGAGCATGTCGCCCACCCGGCCCAGGATCGGCGTGGCGATGGCGGCGCTGAGCAGGTACGCCGTGAGCAACCAGCTCGCCCCGCTCTCCGACGTGTGCAACGTCTGCTCGAGCTGCGGGATGGCCGGGATGATCAGGGACTGCAGCAGACTGAACGCGAGCGCGGCGGTGCCGAGTACGGCGAAGCTGAGCGTGTAGTTGGTCTGTCTTCTCGCCATGAAGATCCGATCGCCAGAGACGGAACGTGGTGTTCCGGTTAGGCTAACAGAAGCGGAAGGCAACATTCCGGAACTGCCCAGCGGCGATGCTTCCGCCGGAAAGCATCGGCCCGGGTCGAGAACGAGTCCCGGATCGAGAACCTGGTCCCCGAAGCCCCTCAGCTGACGATCAGCCCGCGGCCATCTCGACGACGGGCTTGTTCAGCACGATGGAGCCGGTCGAGCCGTAGAAGGCTGCATCGCCGTAGTTGAAGATGCCGCGGTCGCTGGCGTGCCGAAGAAGGGGACTTGGACTTGGATGATCTCCCAGCGTGCCGTATGGCAGGGATGCCGGCTCCTGGCTGAAGCTCGCCCTTTCCAGGCCGCCCTCGTCTCCCTAGGATCCCAGGCTTCGGCTGACACGAACCGAGGCCCGATGCTGAACACGGACAGTCACAAGAGAGCTGCCATCGAGGAGCACTGGCGGGCATCGGAGAGCGGAGAGAGTGAGGTCGAGCATGCCATCTACAGCGAGGACGGCATCCTCGACTATCCGCAGTCAGGTGAGCGGTTCCGCGGCCGCGACGCGATCGCGGCGCAACGAGGGGCACATCCCGCGAATCGGCACTTCACCGTGCTCCGGATCAGTGGCGGCGGAGACCTGTGGGTGTCCGAGTGCGTCATCACCTACGACGGGGCCCCGAGCTACTCCGTCAGCATCATGGAGTTCGTGAACGATGCTGTGGCCCACGAGACGCAATACTTCGCGGACCCCTTCGGTGCACCTCCATGGCGGACGGCGCTGGCGGAGCCCATGCCGGGGAGGACCATCGCACGAGTTGACGAGTGACGCGCCCTCGACCGCCTCAGGCAGACCACGAACGCCTTCGACGGAGGACAGAGGAGCAAGCCACATGAGACGCGCACCGGAGACTCGGAAGGTGGAGTGGTTCGTGCTCCTCGTGGCCTGCACCGCACTCTTCTGGGCCACAGGTGCGGGTGCGGGCGCGGGCGCTGCGGCCGGAACCGTCGGTCAGGCCGCGCCGGCCAGTACTGACGGCATCACCGGCTGGACGCAGGTGGGGAGTTCCGACCAGAACACACTCGCCGCTGGCGAAGGCGTGGCGACCGTCCTCGCACCTCCTCACGGCACCTCCGAGCTGTACCGAGGGCTCCAGTCTGTACCGAGCAATCTCAAGACAGAGGGCTGGAGTCATATCGGGGACCCCGACTCCGTACGCGGCTATGTCTTCGATGCCTATCAAGGACCGAGCTCCGGGAACTCGAAGATGTTCCTCGTCACGACCCCGGATGGCGACAGCTCGGAGTACCTCCACACCCTCGTGCCGGGCGAGGAGTACAACAACTCGTTCGTCACCATCTCGCCGGATACCCAATGGATGGTCGCCGGTGAGTGGGACACGATGAGCCACCTGCAGATCTACCCCACACCTCTCCTCAACCACCGGACACCCCGCCACGGCCGCTCGCTTCGCCTCGCCGGCTACATCAAGCTCGATCACAAAGTGAACGACATCCAAGGGTGCGACTTCGTGGCCCCAGCCAGACTGATCTGTGCCTCCGACGACGACTCACGAACGCTCTTTCCCAACGAGAAGCCGCTCCTGGAGGTTGATCTGCCTGCGTCGTTGCACGGCGCCAGCGTCAAGGGCCACGTGGTGGACCTGGGAGCGATCCCGCAAGAGAGCACCTGTTCCGGCACGTTCGAAGCGGAGGGGGTTGACTTCGACGCATCCACCGGCATTCTGCGGGTCGAGGTGATTCAGCCGAGTTCCTGCATTCTCATGACAACCGTCTACGAGTACAAACGAACGGGTGGACGCGGCTGAGGGGAGGTCGTGACCGACCTATCCGCAATGCCGGAACCGGCAAGAACAACCTTGCTACTGTCGTCGCTTGATCGAGATCACCGAAACCTCGACCTTTTCCGAGGGGGAGGCAGCCCGACTCTCCGATGGAGAGTCGGACCCGTACGGAACAGACCATCTGGCCATCTCATGGGCGCCAAAAGACCATCAGGTGTGCTTCTCGGAGGCCGGACGACTCGTCGCCCATGCCGGATACCTCTTCATCGACGTGGAGGCGGACGGCGTTCGCATCCCGGGAGTTGGCCTAGGCAGTGTCATGGTTCACCCCTCACTGCGAGGACAAGGCATCGGCGCTCGTCTGGTCCAAGAGACGACCGACCGCATGCAGATGACAGGACGACCCTTTGCCCTTCTTTTCTGCCGTGAGATCCGTCTGCCCTTTTACCAACGACTGGGATGGCGCCGCGTCGGCCCGGAGGTCACCGTCGAACAGGAACACGGACCGATGACGATGCCCCTCCTGACGTGCTGGTTCTCTTTCGAGCAAGACTGCATCGCCCCCTCGTATCGCCTTCGAGTGCTGGGCCCACCTTTCTGAGAGGTCGCGCACTCGCTGCTCGTCGCCCGCCAAAAATGGCGGCGCCGTCGCTCGAACGATGAGCGGTTGGACACGTCGGCCTGTTGGATGACTCGGGCGCCAATCGTCATGGCTCGTCGAACAGTTCGGAAGTTGGATCGTGGCGACGAAGCCTCGCCGAGAAGATTCGGCATTGCGCTGGGCCGGGGGTCAGACTGTATGTCTCATGAGCCGTCCGGGCACCAAGTACGTCGCCGTCGGGGATGCTGACGTTGCCTACCAGGTGCTCGGAGAGGGACCCTCCGACCTTCTCTTCTTCAACGGGCTCGGCAACCACGTCGAGATGGCGTGGGAGAACCCCGACATTGCCGACTTCCTCCAACAGCTGGCGTCGTTGCGCCGCTTGATCGTCTTCGATCGACGAGGCACTGGGGCATCTGACGGTGTGCCGCGGAGCGCCATCCCAACCTGGGAGGAGTGGACAGAAGACATCGAGAGCGTGCTCAACGCGGTGGGGTCCGAACGGTCATCCATTCTGGCGACGGTCGACGGCGGACCGATCGCGGTCCTTTACGCCGCCACACATCCCGAACGGGTCGATTCCCTCGTGCTGTGCAACACCTCTGCCCGCTATCTCGTCGCGGACGACTATCCGATCGGTTTCACACCTGAGGCGCTCGATTTCGTTGTTGCGTTCATCCGAACCCACTGGGGAACACCGGAGTTCCTCTCGGTTGCCGGTGCAGCCGGTGCAGAAGACGCCGCTCGTCGCGATGCCCTGGCTCCGCTCTTCCGGGCGTCGGTCACCCCGAGAACCGCGGCGGCGCAGTACGACTACCTGCTTCGGAACCTCGATGTTCGACCGGTGCTCCCGCTCGTCCGAGCACCCACACTTGTCCTGAGCGCTGACAATCCAAGCTTTTTGCCCATCGCCATGGGGCGGTACGTCGCCGAGCACATTGAGGGATCCAAATTTGTCGCCCTACCGGGCCAGGACATGTTGATCTTCGGCCAGCGGGACATCGTGTTCGACGAAGTGGCCGAATTCTTGACGGGTACGAGACCGACAACCGACATCGACCGCGTATTGGTCTCTGTTCTCTTCACCGACATTGTCGGATCAACCGAACGCGCAGCCGCGCTGGGAGATCAACGGTGGCGATCCCTGTTGGATAGCCATGACCAAATGGTCCGCGAACAACTGCGGATCTTTCGAGGACGGGAGATCAACACGACGGGAGACGGCTTTGTCGCTTCATTCGATGGTCCGGCTCGAGCCATCCGTTGTGGCCAGGCGATCATCAATGCCACCCGAGCCCTCGGTATCGAGCTCCGCGTGGGTCTCCACACGGGTGAGTGCGAGGTGAGAGGCAAGGATCTCGGCGGCCTCGCCGTGCACATCGCCGCTCGGGTGGGTGCGGCGGCGTCCCCAGGAACAGTCTTCGTATCGAGCACCGTGAAGGATCTCGTCGTTGGCTCGGGCATTGAGTTTCAGGATCGCGGCGAACACGCGCTGAAAGGTGTCCCCGGGAGCTGGCGACTGTTCTGTGCTGCACAATCAGGCCACACAACCCTCTGAACTGGAGCCTGAGAGGAGATTCGCCGTGAACCCCGCCTTTGTATCGGGGGACGCCAGGTCGACGGGGCCAGAGTGGCGCTGGCCCATCTGGTCGGCGGCGGCAGCATCGCCACGGTCAACTTGCTGGGGGTGGACGGAGTCGGGGCAGAGCCACCGGCGACGCTCGCCAGAACGACCTGCTCCGCCTCCTTGTGTCGTCCGTCCCGATGCTCTCGGCTCAGGGTCCGCTCATGGCCACGATCGGGGCGTTGAGATGGATCGACCCCGTCGAGCCGTAGAACTGGGCATCGCCGTAGCTGAAGATGCCCCCGTCGGAGGCCACCAGCCAGTAGCCGTGCCCGCTCAGTGTGGCGGACATGCCGACGATCGGGCGATTGAGGTGGATGGATCCGCTCGAGCCGTAGAACGTCGCATCGCCGTAGTTGAAGATGCCCCCGTCTGAGGCCACCAGCCAGTACCCGTGCCCACTCGATGTGGCGGCTACGCCGACGATCGGCTGATTGAGGTGGATCGAACCGGTCGAGCCGTAGAACGTGGCGTCCCCGTAGGAGAAGATCCCGCCGTCGGAAGCCACCAGCCAGTACCCACCGCCGTCGGGAGTGGATGCCATGCCGACTATGGGCTTGTTGAGGTGGATCGAACCGGTCGAGCCATAGAATTTTGCGTTGCCGTAGGAGAAGATCCCGCCGTCGGATGCCACCAGCCAGTACCCACCGCTGTTCGGTGTCGCGGCCATGCCCACGATCGGCTGGTTCAGGTGGATCGATCCCGCCGAGCCGTAGAACGCGGCATCGCCGAACGAGAAGATGCCGCCGTCCCGGGCGACCGTCCAGTAGCCACCGTCGTCGGCGGTGCTGGCGATCCCCACGACCGGCTGGTTGATGTGGATGGCCTCCCGTCGATCCGCAGAAGGGTTGGTTGCCGTACGTGAAGATTCCCCCGTCGCTGGCCGTGAAGCGATAGCCCACCGGCGCGCCGCTCGGCGGGTTACACGGCACGGACAGGCCGTTGCTCAGATCGATCGGCGCGGTGTACAGCTCCCTGACCGCGCCGCAACTGTAGGAGGTGCAGGGCAGCGACCAAGCTGCGTAGCCGAGCCACCAATTCCCTTGGGCGTCCTGAAAGAGGGCGCCCCCACCGGGCCCGTAGGCGGTGCCGTAGGTCGTGAGGAACGGTGCCGCCGGTTGGCTGCATGGGCCCAGGGGTCCGGAGCACGTGGTGAGCGCCTCGTTGTAGCTCGAGGTGGTGAAGTCGCCGCCGGAGAACAGCAGGCGATACTGGCCCGCTGCGAACACCATTTGCGGGTCGTCCGTCGTCGTCTCCCACGGCAGGAGCGGCTGGTCGACGGTCAGCAGGACGGTCGGGGTTCCGACGATGCTGGTTCCGTCGGCGCTCAGTTGCGCCGACCAGATCTGCGAAGGCGCCGGCGATCCTCCACCGTCATTGGACTTCCAGAGCAGGTAGGCGGCACCCGTCGCCGGATCGACGAACGGGCTCGGGTCCAGCACGCCCACGGCCGCCGCATTGCAATAGAGCGGCCCAGCGGAGGTGTCCGAGAACACAGGGGGACTGAGGGTCGCCGCGGTCGCCACCGAGATGCAGCTGTGCCCCGAATCGTTGGGATTGGGGTTCACCGAGGCGTCGTAGAACATGACCCAGTGCCCTCCGTAGTTGAAGACGCCGGGAGAGGTCTGGGTATTGGGTGTCTCCCAGGATGGCGGGCTGGGGAGCGCGCTCGACCCCGACCCACCGGCATAAGGGTGCCAGCCCGATGCGGGCGTGCCCGTCGTGTCGGTCAGGGCTTGAATGAAGTTGCCAGCGGGAGTTCCCGTCGTGAACGCGTAGTACGTCCCACCGGAGTACAGGACGTTCGGGTCCGCTGCGTCAGCCGCGTACGCCGGAGACGGACTGGGTGTGAAGGTAACGTGCGCCGCCAACTGTTTCGGGGTCGCTCCGGCCGCTTGCGCGGCAGCACCGGCGCCGAGTGCGCCACTGCCGACGAACGTCATCAGACTAAGACCGCCGACCAACAGCATTGGCGCTCGAGTCCGTGGATGACGTGCGACACCTGTCAGCGAGCGACGTAACGTCAGCACAACGACCCCCTTGGTTGAACTCTCAATTGCGATTGATTTCCAGCCTGTCGGATGACAACAAGCCTGAGTCCCGCCCCCAACCAAGTTCCGGCACGATAGCTGTGCACCTACATGCGGTCAAGGATCACGCGGTCGACGGCGCCATGTGCCGTGGCGCACCTGATCGTCGCGGCAGCATCGCACGGTCAACCGATTGGGAGTGGAAGGAGTCGGAACATGACGACGAGCGACGAGCGGCGGCTCACCGGCCGCGAGATACTGGGCCAGCTCTGGCCGGCCATCCTCAAGGGACTGGGCGACCAGTTCCCGGCGGCCAAGCTGGCACCGGACTACTTCGGCCACGTGCAGCAGCGCGCGTCCGGCGACATCTGGTCGCGCCCCCAAGATGTCCATCTGCCACAGCTCTATGGGCCGGCCCCGCTCCCAGCGTTTGTACGTCACAAGCTTCTTGCGCTTGCCTTGGGTTCGATGAGGTGATGACGCGCCAGGTCCCTATAGATGGCCTTGTGCGAGGGCACCGACTTGGGGCCCTCTGGCCCGAGCGTCACCCTCGCGGCACTGACATCGAAAATTCCGTTCTGTCAAAACCAAAAGTGCCTCTGACCTGCGAGCCTGAGAGGAGATTCGAACTCCTGACCTGCGCGTTACGAGGGAGAGCAGGAGAATCTCACTCCGTCCCGACGTGTCCCGGAGAGTGCCGATTTCGCTGCTCATCGGGGTCGCGCAATTTTGAACGTGAGACGCTTCGGGACTTGACGGGATGGGCCGAGACCCAACTTTGGGGATGAAGTTGGGATAGATCTGCTGCTTGACCAAAGGGAGTAACCGCTGCCGTGGCAGTGGAATTGCAGCGCTATGCACGTCCCAACGGCTGTCCATGCGGCTGTCCGAACACCGAATGCCTTTGGCGTCACGTCCCGAGGTCGCGTCGATCGAACGCAACCACGGCTCCGGCGGCGGCAATAACGATGATGGCTAGCAGGACGAGTAGGTGCAGCGCCTGGAAGCCGCCGCCCAAGGGGTCGACCCCGAGCGCGTGGTACCACGGAGAGACGGGTCGCACCGGCTCCAGCCAGCGGACGACCTCGGCGAGGGAGCTCAGCAGGTAGGCCACCACCGCAGCGAGGGCGCCCAGCCCACGCGCCAACCCACGGCGGCCGGTGGCCGCGCCGACCGCTAGGGCAATGGTGCCGAAGACCGTGGCCACCAGCCACGACGCAAGCACGGCGGCTGAGAGAGCAGCCACCCCTAAGTGGAGCCGGACCAGTGGATCGCCGACCAGGAGGGTCAACCACAGGCTGGCCGCGGCGACGGCGGTGCCGACGAGCATTGCCGCCCATTTCTCGAGTACCACCCTGCGCCTCGATACCGGGTTGGCCATGAGCACATCGATGGTCCGGCGTTGCTCCTCTCCGGCAGTCAGGTCGGAACCCCAGAGGATCGAGAACACGCTGAGCAGCAGCGGTCCCATGAGCGAGAAGACCTCCGCGCGGAGGTAGCCGGGGCCGCTGGTGTAGTCGGACACGCCGAACATCGAGCGGAAGGCCTCGGGGTAGGACTCGAACAACTTCGAGAACTGCGTGTTGCCGCGGATGGTCGGGTAGAGGGCGAGCATGGTGATCGCCAGGGCGACAAGGCCGGCCACCCACCCTGTCAGGGCGCGGCGCTCCTCGTGAAAGGTGCGCTCGAACACCGAGTGCAAGGTCGCCGGACGGTGGTCACGCCAGGACATCGTCACCCTCGTAGAAAGAGAGGAACAGCTCCTCCAGATCGGGTTCCCGGATCGACAAGTCGGCCACCCGGTGGCGCGCCAGCTCATGGACGAGCGGATCGAAGGAGCCGGTGAGCTCAAGGTGCACGTCGCGCCCACGCTCCTGCACACGGCCGACGCCAGGGACACCGTTCAACACGCCCGAGGGAGGGTCGTCGGCGAAGCGGACGTCCACCAGGTGGACGGGTCGGCCACGCAGCTCATCGACCCGCTTCACCGCAATGACCCGACCCTGGCGGATGAGTCCGACACGGTCGGCGATCCGCCCGACCTCGGAGAGCACGTGCGAAGAGAGAAAGACGGTTCGGCCGTCGGCCGCGGTCTCCCGGATGGCCTTGTGGACCTGTTGTTGGACGAGAGGGTCGAGACCCGATGTCGGCTCGTCGAGGATGAGCAATTCGGGCTCGCCCATCAGTGCTTGCACGAGCCCGACCTTCTGCCGGTTGCCCTTCGACAGAGATCGGATCGTCCGGTCGAGCTCGAGCTCGAAACGTTCCGCCAGGGACGCGACGGACGCCCAGGGCGGCCCGCCCCGGAGATGGGAGAAGTGCGTGAGGAGCTCACGCGCCGTGAGGCGCTCGTAGAGGGCGAGGTCGCCCGGGAGGTAACCGATACGTCGGCGGATAGCCACGCTGTCGCGTCGTGCGTCGAGCCCGAACAGGCTGATCCTGCCAGCATCCGGACGGATCAAGTCGAGCAGGAGGCGGATCGTGGTGGTCTTCCCCGCACCGTTGGGTCCCAAGAATCCGAAGACCTCACCGCTCGGGACTTCCAGGGTCACGTGCTCGATGCCACCGCCGCCGCGGTAGCGCTTGGTCACGCCTGCGAGGGCGATCGTGGAAGATCCGCGTGCTCTGCTGGGCTCTGGCGGCAGCGAGGTCGCCCGTGCCCGCGCGGTGAATGCCATGGGGCCATTGCACCTCATCGGTGGCCAGGAAAACAGGGTCCTTCGCCCCTTCCAGGCGCATGGGTCACGCCGCAGGCGCCGTGGCAAACCAATCGTTCCGAAGGTCGGACACGAAATTCATTCTGCGTGCCTCGGAAATCTATTGTCCTCGCGGATATACCTTTGAAGACCTTGCACTTGGATTCTCGTCCCAGCCGTTCATCGCAACCCTCAATGTGCGGCTCCGACGAGTTCGCCGCCAAGATCGGGGGCTTCGGGTATCGGGGGTACCGTCTGACTTCCTGGATCCGTCCCGCCGTTGTCAAGCCGGAAGGGTGGATACTCGTCACGCATCAGAGCGGCATAGCCGAGCACCCGGTAGCACCACCGGTTCATGCCCATGACGAAGTCGAAGATCGACTCGGGGTACCGACCACGTAACGCCAAGACCACGGCGGCCACGAGGGCAAGGACGCCGATCAGCCCGACGCCGGCTGCGCTACGAGACGAACCGTGGAGCCCGAAGCCCCACCCGCCGGCGAAGAATGCAACGATCACGTACTGAGGGAGGGCCAGGAGCCACCACTTCACCAGGACGAGGCCCCGCGACAAGTGGTCGGGGTAGTCGATGGTGAGGTCTGCCGGGTACGTGGGATCGGGAGCGAGGCTGAAGGGCGGGTACCGGTCGGTCGCGAAGGCACCGATGGCGTAGAACGACACCCGCCACGTCCAACGCATCACACCGGCGTTGAAGTCGAAGATCGGTCGGGGGTAGCGCCCCGTGAACAAGATCGCGAAACCTGCGACAACGGTGAGCACGAAGACCGCCAGCCACAGAACCGCCAGGACCACGACGTGGGGAACCACAAGGACCCACTTCACCAGCCATAACCAGCGACTCGTGGTGGGATCGAGGTGCCCGTCGAGGCGCACGGGGTAGGAGCCTGGGACCGGCAGTACCTCTGGGGCAGATGCAGGGACGGCATCTGGACTCAGGACTTGGGTCGCCGAAGGTCTCCGCAGGCCGAAGTACAACATGACGGCCGCCCCTCCCAGCACCAGCAGCCCGAGGAGCCCGAGCCCGATGCCGATGGGCAGGAGCAGTCCGGTGTTCGTCCCAACGCTGACGTCGACGGCAACGCCGCGCGTCGCCGAGGCGTTCATGACAACCACTGACCATTGACCTCGCTGGGTCGGCCACGTCAGCGTCTGCGTGCCGCTGCCCGATGTCGAGGTGGCCCAGAACCCTTCACGACTCGGCGCAGTGGCCGGCCGATTGCCGGCTACCTGCTGCGTCTCGGTGGAGAAGGGCCCGAATTCGATGCTGGTGACGTGCTCGTGGGCGACACCGCGCAACCACGAGTCGACGGCGGACTGCGATGCGATTCCGATGAAGACGGGCTCACCCGTAACCGAGGTAGCCCTGACGCGGACCGTCCCAGCAGGATGAGCGGGAACCCAGTCCGCTTGGCTGGCGTTGCTCCCGAAGTCGACCGATCCTGTGAGGGCATAGGTTGTCGTCGAAAGTGGATCAGTAGAGGTGTTGTAGTACCCGCTGGCGTCTCGTTGGGTGGCGTTGGCCCATACGAGCGTTCCTCCGCCTGCGACAAAGCCCAACCCGACCAGGGCAAGTACCGCTCCGAGGATGATGAGTACGATCTTCCCTGGGCGCATGGCGATCACCTCCGATACGCGCCCTGATCCCACGCCCGACCGAGCGTTGACGCGTATTTTCAGTTCATGGTGCTGTTCATCCGCTTGAATCGCCAGGGGACAAAGTCATATCCCGCTGCCTTCATCGGCGATTGCCGTCTCGGCAACACTCGCCTCAGGCCCGAATGTGACGGATGGTCTGTGCGCGAAGCCGATTGATGTGACCTTGGCCCCTGGTGAAACGAGCAGGTGAACGAGGAGGATCAACAACGAGCGGGATCACAAGTGGATCCACACCTCGTTGAGCACAGGTTAGCGGGGTGCCACAGATCGGCAGACTTCATGAGCACCAACCTTGAGGACACTCCGCTTTCGAAGAGTGACGCGGTGGTGACATCGATGAAGGAACCCGTGAATTCAGGGTCCCCATCGTCGGCATGGAACACGGCCACTACGGTCGTCGGCATCGCCATGCTCGTCGTAGTCGGCCTGCACGGCTCCCCACAGTGGCGTTTAGCCAGGGTTGCGTTTGTCGTGATCGTCACTCTCGGTGCCGTGTGGCTGGAACATCGTCCCAATCGAGCAGCGCGGGGCACAGCGGCCCTTGTTGTGGGAATCGTTGGAGTCTCCGCCGGCATCGGGATCGGGTTGATGCACGTAGCGAAATCGGAGATCAACGCCACCGCAATCGCCGGACTTGTCGCCTTGACTGCAGGGCTCTATCTGCTCGTTGCCGGCGCGGTGCTTCTGCTGCGGACGGCACACGGATGGTGGCGACTCCTCGCTCTTCCGATTGCGTTCGTCCTCTTCCAGTTTCTTCTTTTGCCGCTCAGCGTCGGTATCTACGCCTCTAACGTGCCGTCGACAGCACTCGGATCAGCGACTCCGGCCAGTCATGACCTTTCCTATAAGACTGTTCACTTCGCCGCCTCTGATGGGACACCTCTTTCCGGATGGTATGTGCCGTCGCTCAACGGCGGTGCAGTTGTTGTCGTTCCCGGTGCTGGCTCGACCAGGACTTCGGTCATTGCCCAAGGTGCTGTTTTGGCGCAGCGCGGTTACGGCGTCCTTCTCATGGACAACCGAGGCCATGGAACCAGCGGAGGAACGGCGATGGACTTCGGCTGGTGGGGCGAAAGCGATCTCGCGGGCGCAGTCAGCTACCTTGAGAGCCGACCGGACACTCATAACGGCGGGATCGCGGTTCTCGGCGAGTCAATGGGCGGCGAGGAAGCCATTGGCGCCATCGGACAGGATCCTCGTGTCCGAGCAGTGGTCGCCGAGGGGGTCACCGGGCGCACCTTCGCAGACACGGCACGACTCGGCACCAGCCTTGAGTCGCTCATCAGCCGAGCTGACTCCTGGATCAGCTATACAACGGCTGGGCTCCTCAGCCGGGCACCTCAGCCGGAACCGCTAAGGACATCACTACACACTGCAGCGCCTCGACCAGT
Organism: uncultured Acidimicrobiaceae bacterium; assembly: GCA_963753115.1. GTDB lineage: Bacteria > Actinomycetota > Acidimicrobiia > Acidimicrobiales > RAAP-2 > Bog-473. Next base: position 52,037 of record CAVWBB010000024.1, on the reverse strand, counting down.
GCTGATAATTGCAGGGAGAGACGAACTTCAGGCTGCCCGATATCTTCAGTCGTCGTCACCATCGAACGTAGTGACCTGGATGATGCCGGACACAGCCCATACAGCTGGATTGAGCACTCATCCGTACCGATGGCGCGAACACGTACTGCGTTTTCTCGCAGAACATCTCTCTGATGCCGACTCCCGTGGCCGATAGCTGAGTGCTGTCTGGACACCAATCGCGCTCTGACCGATCGGTTCGCCTAAGTGGTCGCTGCCAGGTGCTTGAGCGACCTCGGCGGTGTCTCCATGTCATGGTGATCTACCACCACATTCGCCCGAACACCCGGCCGCACGGTTTCCGAGCCACAGGCGCTCGTAACGGTCTGTTACTCCACCGTCTGGTGTGGTGCCGATTCCCTCCAGTGCCGAACGCCCTCGGAAGCTGCGAACCCAGCGACCACCAGCGCGGCAATGGCATCGGCCCACCACCACTGGAGCGTGGTGTTCAGGACCAAAGCAGTAAGGATGCTCGTACTGAGGCACCCATCGAGAAAGGTCATTGCTGACTCGGCCAACAGCGTCTCGCTCTCCATCTGTTGGGCTGTCCTCCGTTTGAGGACAGAGAGGACGAACATGGCGCAGGCCGTCAAGGCGAGGTAGGCGATGCCCAGTGGCGAGCTCTGAGGACGATTGCCCAGGACCAGGCCACGAACGCTTGCGACGCAGAGAAAGGTCGCGAGGAACCAGAAGGCCAACGAAATCAGACGGAGCGCACGGTGCACTCTGCGATCTCCGGGATCGCTTCTGCGATCCTTCAAGTTCCAGATCACGACGCTAGAGGCGAAGATCTCAACCACCGAATCGAGACCGAATGCCACAAGGGCCAATGATCCTGCCCGGATGCCGAGTGTGATGGTCACACCGACTTCCATCACGTTCCAGAAGTTGGTTGCCCACTCGAGACGAACGGCCCGTTTGCGAAGTCGATCCGCGCCCGGAAAGACAGTCACGGGTTCACGAGATCACGTCGTCGGTTCCAAAGCACTCGTGGGTCGGGCGCCGATGGCTAACCATTCGAAATGTCTGCACTAGGTCGAGTCGATGAGCGTTTTTGGTGACAACGCAACCCCCGGTCGTTCGTCTCGGGCCACTGTCCCCGCCTCAAGATGGATGATCCGCTCGGCTCTTCGGGCAACCTCGCGGTCATGGGTAACCATCACGATGGCCATCTGTCGGTCTTGGTTGAGAGATTGGATCAGCCGGAGGAGCTGATCAACATGGTCAGGGTCGAGACTTCCAGTCGGTTCATCGGCAAGGAGGACCTCGGGGTCGTTGGCGAGTGCTCGAGCAATGGCGGCTCTCTGGCGCTCGCCCCCCGACAGCTCGGGAGGCTTGCGGTCTTGTTGGTCGATGAGTCCAACGGCATCGAGCAGCTCAGTCACACGATCGACGCGTTTGTGACCGTGGCGGTGGGTCCCGTACATCACGATCTCGATATTGCCCCGAACGTCGAGGTGGGGAAGCAAGTTGTGAAGCTGGAACACGATACCGATGGACGTCCGCCTATATCCGTTGAGATCGTGGAGGTTGGCTAAGTCGTGGCCCTTGTAGAGGACCTCACCTTGCGACGGCACCTCGAGAGCGGCGAAGAGCTGCAGGAGTGTGGTCTTCCCAGATCCGGACGAACCAGAGATGGCTACCCATTCTCCGGGATCAACGGCCAGAGTGACACCGTCGAGTGCGGACACCGCACCAAAGTGTTTCGACACTGATCGTGCTTCCAACAGAGGAGTGACCGAATCCATCAGTTCTCCTTACGAAGCGCGATACCAGGACGGATCAGTGCCGCTCTTGCTGACGGGTAGAGCGCCGCGATCAGGCCGATGCCAATAGCGCTATAGAGGGCCATCCAGAAGATGGATGCCGAAAACTCCGGCTGGAGCAGTCCCCTCAGCGTGGAGAATCGCGCCAGGGCATACGTCAAGGCGAAGGCGAAGCCCACGCCAACCGCTGCCCCGAGGACACTGATGCCGAGAGCCTCGCCGATCACGAGCGACAGCAGTCGGCGTCTGGACCACCCCACTGCCCTCAGAAGGCCGAATTCTCGTATGCGCTCAATGAACGACAGGAGCATGGTGTTCATCACGATGATGATCCCGATGACCAGTGCGATGATTGTGGCGCCGGTCTGAGCTGCCTTCAAGAACGCGAAGTTCCGGTCGACTCGCCCAAACTCACTCGCCAGCCGAACGGTCGCCAGGTTGGGATTGTCGGCCTCGATCGCCTTACGTACACGATCGATACTGACTCCCGATCGAACCTTGACCGCAATCAGCGTCACCGTCCCCAACTTGCGTTCGGACGCCTGCATGGAGATCAGGGGGAGCATCGAGGCCGTGTCCCCGAAGACTTGGCGAACCGAATAGATCCCGACCACGTGGTAGGTGGTGCGGTCAATAGTCAACGAGTCACCGACCTTCTTGCCAAGGTCTTGGGCCGCTTGCCACCCCAGCATGATCTCATTCCTGGCGGTGGCGCTAAAGGGGCGGCCGGCAACTACCTTGACCCCGAAGGGCGAGAGGGAACTCGGTGAGATTCCAATCTCGAGGAACTGGGGATGTGAGGCATCCACATTGGTTGTGGTGACAAGTGCACCGACCGCACTCTGTACCCCGGGGGTGGCGCCGACCTGGGAGACCTGTGTATCTGTCACGACGCTGTCGAGGGTGTCGGGAGAACCCTTTTGCGCCACGGTGAAGTCAGCCTTCCCGGTCTGGAGAATCGATGCCGCCGATTCCTGCAGACTCTGAGTCACCACGCTGAGGGTGATAATGGCCATCACACTGATCGCTACTGCAGTAGCCGTGAGGATCGTGCGGGCCTTCCGGTTGGCAAGGTTATGGAAGATCAGGCGGGGAAACGGCATCGGTCGAGCTGGCCTCAGCGCGTCCCTCCGTGGATATTCGCTCATGGAACTGTCTTCCCTCCTCCTCGGGGCCCGAGCGTCAAACGACCGAGGCTTTGAAGCGCTGAACAGCTTCGAGACCTGATGGCGGGGCCGAACACGCAACCGCAATTATGGCGAGCCGTTGCGAGCAACACCACCTCGCTCACCACGATGCGACGCCGCAACGTGGCCGGCCTAAGGATTGTTCCCCCAGACATTGGGGTCTCCTCCAAGCGCACCCAGGGGTTGAGCGCTAGCGCCGTGCGCCAGGTCGACCGAGGGAGAATCTGACTTCTGGTTCGCATCCAAGCTGTCCTCGAATGACAGGTAGCTCTCCTCCTCCTGAAGAGTGTGAAGGCGGAGGATCGCGTGCAGGCCATAGAGCAGCCGGCGAATCTCATCGATGTCTTCGACATCGGGTTCTTCGTTCCCTATCTCATCCAGGAGCGCGCCCAGGCGCCTGATCTGATGCAGGATCTCGATGTGGGCCCGGCTCATGGGAGCCGTCGGTTCTCGCCCACCGAGGAGGTGCTCAAGCATAGGGTAGAGGAGTTCTTGCTCCGCCTCCTCATGTGGAGCAACCTCTTCGACGAGAAACTGGTGCACTTCGCGTGCGTGCGTCATGACCTCCGCCGACTGCATCGTCCCCATCGCATTGGCGGCTGCAAGAAGTCGATCGAGATCCGCCCGAATGGTCAGATGCTCGGATTGGAATCGTCTGGCGATGGCCGATTCCTCCTCAGCGAAGCCCATTTCAGCTTGAGGAGGCCGTAACGCCCGCAGGGCATTGAGGATCACGATGACATCGATCCCCTCCTGAAGCAGCGCTCCCCAGACTGCGGGAAGCAGGCCGATTGCCGCGAACCCCATTGCCACGAGCGACATCGCCATGCCGACAACAACGCTCTCGAGGGCAATCCGTCGACTGCGAACAGCCACCGATCGAGCCTCGCCCAATCGGTCCAAATGGTCAGCGGTGAGCACGATGTCGGCTGCTTCGGACGAGGCCGAAGCTCCCTGAGCCGCCATCGCGACGCCGACGTCGGCCAGCGCGAGGGCCGGGGCATCGTTGATGCCGTCCCCGACCATCATCGTCGGCGCAAGGAGTCGTTCGGCATTCACGACGTCCAACTTGTCCGCCGGCGAGCGCTCGGCAAGCACCTGGTCCACCCCGATGACAGCACCTATGGCTTCAGCCACCTCCGGCCGGTCTCCGGTGACCATCACGATCCGATCGATGCCGCTTCGGCGAAGGGATCGGATGGTTCTCGGGGCGTCGCGGCGCACCGGATCGTCCAACACCAATACCCCAGCGGGTTGAGCGTCCACTCCGACGAACACGGTCAACGACCCATCGAGGCGGGCACGCCGACGAGCGGTCTTGGCCCAGGCCGGGGACCCCTCGACATCGACCCACGACGCCTTGCCGAGCACGACGTCGTGGCCGCCCACGACCCCTCGAATGCCCGCCCCGGCGACTTCTTCGACCTGTTCGGGGAGCTCGAGCTCACATCCGCGTTCTCTCGCCGCGCTGACCACCGAATGGGCGAGCACGTGCGGCGAGACCTGGTCCAGGGATGCCGCTAGGCGAAGCACCTCGTCGGTGGCCAACGTGCCCGACGGCACAATCGTGGTGAGCGATGGATGGCCAGTCGTCAAGGTTCCCGTCTTATCGATCAGCAATGTGGTGCACTCCGCCAGGCGCTCGAGGACCGCGCCGCCCTTGACAACGACTCCACGCCTCGCCGCGTGCGACAAACCTCCGACCAGGGCAACCGGCGCGGCGAGGATGAGCGGGCACGGCGTGGCCACAACGAGGACGGCAACGGCCCGGGCCGGTCCAGCGGCGATCCACGCGCCGGCCGCCACGACCAGGCTCAGGACGAGGAACCAAATTGCATAGCGGTCGGCCAAGCGGACGAACGGAGCCTGCGAGGATTCGGCCTCAGCGACGAGCCGAACGATGCCGGCGTACGCGCTCTCTGACGCACGGGCCGTTGCGCGCAGGTCGAACGGCGACCCGGCGTTGATTACACCGCTGCGCACGGGATCTCCTGACTCACGGGTGACGGGCAGTGCTTCTCCCGTTAGCGCGGATTCGTCCAGCACGGCGCTCGTAAGCAGGATGCCGTCGGTGGGTACCAGTTCTCCCGATTGCACCATGAGGCGGTCGCCCGGTGCCACGCTGTCAGCGCCGACAGTGTGGAGCTCCTCTTGCTCGTAGCGGTGGGCCGTAGTGGGGGCACGTTCGAGGAGCCGGCGCAGGTCCCGGTTCGCTCGTCCGGCCGCCCATGCCTCGAGCGCCCGTCCGCTGGCCATCATGACGCTGATCACGGCGGCGGCGAGATACTCGCCGACGGCGAGCGCGCCGACCGAGGCCAGGAGGGCGATGAGGTCCACCCCGACGCGTCCTCGGCGGAGGCTGTCCACCATCGTCCAGAGCGAGTAGGCGGCCCCGATGGCGCCAGACACGACCCAGACCGCGTTTCCCGCGGTAGGGGCACCGGCCAGGTGGAGTGCTCCGCCGACAGCGAGGCAGGCACCGGTGACGTCCAGGAGGATGACGGCCAAGTGTCGGCCGAGCCATGACGGCGGGTTCGACTGCGCGCTCACCACCTCAGTCATGGTGAGCCGGGCATCTCGACGCCGCCAGGGTCGAAAGTCCTGCCCAAGGCACCGGCAGGTCATTTGGCCCTAGGAGCATGGCTGGGGGGAGGGGAAGATGGGCTAATGGGAGACAGGCAACAGGGCGCCGCGTTGTACTCCGCCGAGAGGAGGCACCGCCCATCGGAGACCAACACCCAGCCCCTGCGTTGATGAGTTCACCCGAAGCGATCGTGCCTACGGCTGCAACCTCCGCATCGGGTGAGCCAGAGACGCTGCTCGACGCGTCCGTCGGACTCTCCGAGGCGCAGGTCAGAAAGAGGGTTTGTGCTGGCAAGGCCAACGGTGCGCAGCCCACCACCGGGCGGACTGTGGGCCAGATCGTGCGGGCCAACGTGGTCACTCGTTTCAACGCCATCTTGGGGTCGTTGTTCTTCGTGGCGGTGGTGGTTGGGCCTCCTCAAGATGCGCTCTTCGGCGTCGTCCTCGTGGCCAACACCGCGATCGGAGTCTTCCAGGAGATCCGCTCGAAGCGGGCGCTCGATCGGCTGGCCGTGCTGGCCGCTCCGAAGTGCCACGTCGTGCGCTCTGGTCGCGTCTTAGAAGTTCCGCTCGAAGAGATCGTGTTGGACGATGTGATCGAAGTGCGGCGGGGCGACCAGCTGGCCGTCGACGGCACGGTGCTGACATCGCAGGGTCTCGAAGTCGACGAGTCCCTCCTCACCGGTGAGGCCGAGGCGGTATCCAAGCCCACCGGCGAACCGGTGTTGTCGGGAACATTCGCGGTCGCCGGCTCGGGAAGGATACGGGCGACCGGGGTGGGGGGGATGTCCTATGCGCGGGGGCTGGAGGCTGAGGCCCGGAAGTTCAGACTGATCCGCTCCGAACTCCAGCAGGGGACCAACGAGATCCTGCGCCTCGTGACCTGGGTGATGGTCCCGATCGGCATCGCGCTCTTCGTCACCCAGCTTCTCCGGAGCCACCAGTCATCGGCCGACGCCCTGAGGGGATCGGTCGCCGGGGTCGCCGCCATGGTGCCCCAGGGACTGGTGCTACTCACGTCGATGGCCTTCGGGGTCGGGGCGCTCCGGCTGGCGCGCCATCGCGTGCTGGTCCAGGAGCTGGCCGCGGTGGAGGGTCTGGCGCGCGTCGACGTCCTGTGCATCGACAAGACCGGGACGCTCACCGAGCCGGGGCTGCAACTCGCAGACATCGAGCTCCTCTCGGACCTGTCACGGCCTGAGGTCGAGCAGGTTCTGGCGGCCGCCGCCGCGGCCGATCCGGCACCCAACGCGACGATCGAGACCTTGGCATCGCTCGGGACCGGCGACGCGCCCGTCTGGCGGGTCCGGTCTCTGGTGCCCTTCTCGTCCTCGCGCAAGTGGAGCGCGGTGAGCTTCGTCGACCATGGATCGTGGGTTCTCGGGGCCTCCCAGGTCGTGCTCACCCAGGACGAGTCCGGCGTGGCGGCCCGAGCCAGGGAGCACGAGCGATCCGCACGTCGGATCCTGATCCTGGCCCGCGCTCCGGTACCCGTCGACGCAGGCGCACTGCCGCCCACTCTCGAACCTGTGGCACTGATTGTTCTGGCGGAGCAGCTGCGCACTGACGCGGCGGCCACGGTGCGCTACCTCCTCGAGCAGGGGATGACGATCAAGGTGCTCTCGGGTGATGCGCCCGAGACGGTGGCCCAGGTCGCGGATCGCGTCGGCATCCCGTCGCTGGGCGCCGCGCAGGACGCCGGCCGGCTCGCCGACGAACCGGCCCTGCGGGCAGCGCTCGATGCGACCAACCTGCTCGGCCGGATCCGACCGGAGCAGAAGCTCGCGGTCGTGAACATCCTCCAGTCCCAGGGGCACGTGGTGGCGATGGTCGGGGACGGGGTCAACGACGTGCAGGCGCTCAAGCAGGCGGACCTCGGGATCGCGATGGGGTCGGGGAGCCAATCGAGCCGATCCGTTTCCCGCGTGGTGCTCCTCGACAGCGCGTTCTCCGCCGTACCCCGGATCCTCGCGGAGGGCCGAAAAGTGATCGCCAACATCGAGCGGGTCGCCAACCTCTTCATCACCAAAACCGTGTACGCCGCCCTCCTGGCTGCTGCCATCGTCGTTGGGGCAGAGCCCTATCCCTTCTTCCCGCGCCACCTGACCATCGTGGACACGCTGACCATCGGCGTCCCCGGGTTCTTCCTCGCCTTCGAATCGGGAGCACCGCGCGCCGTTTCAGGTTTCACACGACGTGTGCTGCGCTTTACCCTCCCGGCCGGAACCGTTACCGCAGCCGCAACCTTCGCCAGCTATCTCGTAGCACGGGCCTGGCCCTACACCACCTCGGCTCAAGCCAGGACGGCAGCGCTGCTGGCCGTGTTCGCCATGGCGATGTGGGTCTTGGTCCTGATCGCGAGTCCGTTCAACCCGGCACGGGTCATCCTCGTGGTGTCCATGGCGGCAGCCTTCGTCGTGCTGTTCAGCATTTCGCTGTCCCGCCGTGTGTTCGCCCTCCACCTTCCCCCGACCGCGGTGATTGTTGTGACCGGCGGCGTCGTCGTGACGGCGATCGGAGCTCTTACGCTCTGGCGCCGCATCAGTGTCGATGCTCGGGGTCGTGATCCACAGATCCTGCAACCCGACGGCAAGGAGGGAACGCGTAAGTGAAGCGAATTTCGACCCAGGCGTCGGCGCGCCGATCCGGCGAATCGTGGTCGGTGTCGACGTCTCACAGCCCCGATCCGCGCCCTGCAGTGGGCGGCCCGTCAGGCCAATTGATCCGGTGCCACGCTCGAGGTACTGACGGCCTGGACCTTTCCCGAACACCCCGCACCTCTCGAGCTCGAGATTCATGGCCCCTGGCCCGATGAGCTGATCGCCCAAGCCCGCGTCAAGCTCGAAGGGGTGATCGGAGATGCCCTCCGATCATCGAACCCCAGCGGGTCACGGCCCGGACAATTGGAGGGAGTATCCCGTGCGGCTGCCCGCCAGATCCCGTGGCCCTGCTGCGGTGGAGTTCCTGCTGTCCGCCGACCATGTCTGGCGCAGCGGGCCCTCGAGATGGGGCTGCTCAACGCTGTGTTCCGCTCGGCCGACCTGATGTACCGGGCTACGACTACGCGCGCCGCATCACGGCCAATGTCCCCTTCGTCGCCCGCAAGACAACGGAGTCAGCACGCGGGGGTCGGTCACCGACATCAAGGAGGCTTACCGGATCGAGTCGGAGCTCTCGGGCGAAATCTTCAACAGCGAGGACGCCAAGGAAGGCCGGCGCGTCTTGCCGAGAGGCAAGCGCCCAACTGGAAGAACAGCTGATACTTCCACCAGAACGACCTGGCGCACGCGTCCTCATGTCACTCCGCTCGCATGGCCTGCGCCGGGGAGACACGCGCTGCCGCCGAGCCGGGCAATACCGCAATGAGATTGATCATGAGCAGGACGGACGGGACCAACATCATCATGGCCGCCACCGGGACGACGGCCGAGCTGGAGGTTCCCATGCCGGACGCCACGGCGCTCCAGGCCCATCGTCCTGCGGCGATCCCCACGGGGATGCCGACGAGCAAGGCCACCACCCCAATGGACGACGCTTGCCATGCCACGACACCCAAGACCTGACGACGGAGGAAGCCGATCGCCTTGAAGACGGCGAGGTCATGCCGGCGTCGACGAACGGAGACGATCAGTGAATTGCCCACCGTGGCGATACCGAGCACGACCACCAATGCGGCGAGAAGCCAGGGTAGGCCGCTGACGCTCTGGAGGTTGATGACGTCCTCCGGCGGTACGTGTTGCAGGACGTCATGGCCGAAGTTGTGCTGGAGATCGGCCAGCGCCACCGATGGCCGGGCACCGGGGGTGTAGCGGACCAGGAATAGGTCGAACACGGTCGGAGGCAGGCCGTTGTTGGACTGCGGCTGCTGCTGGTGCACCGCCGGCCCGTAGACCCACGCCCCGTCGCCGAGGCCGTTGGGGAGGAGGTCACCCACCGACGGTGCGATCATTTCGCCCACGATGTGCAACGTCAGGAGTCCGCCCGGTGTGGGGACGTGCACGCTCTGCCCGAGGTGACGGTGGAGCAGCCCCATCGTCGTGCTACCGAGCACGATCTGATCGGGCGCCCGCGGAGAATGTCCGGCGACGAGGGTCGGGTGCACCGAACCCTTGAGAGGATCGAGCGCGATCATGAACCCGATGGTGTGACCGTCGATGACCGCGGTTCCCTGGTTCGCGCTCGCCAGCAAGGCGATCGCCGAATAGCCGCGCACGTAGCGGTCGTGCGCCAGCAACGAGGCCGTCTGTTGCTCGTGATCCGATTCGTCGTTGGGGTTGCCGACGAGGACGTCCCAGTTCCATCCCTGCGCACGCGGACTCGCGACCAGGTGGTTGAGACTGGAAGCGAAGGTGAGGGATGCCGCCACCGTGGCCACGGCCACCGCGGCGATCGCCAGGCTGCCTGCGGTGGAAGCCACCAGTCCGGGAGGTGCCTCGAGTCCGAAACGTACCCCGATCGAGGCGACCGGGGACCTGCCGCGCGACAACGAGCTCGACAAGGTGCTCGTCCGCACGCGCCGCGGCTCTCGTTCGGACACGCTCGGGCGGCTCACCCGCAGCGCCGGCACAAGCGCCGCCGCGGTGAGGAGCACCGCAAACGCGAGGAACCCGAGGGCGAAGTAGGCGGCGTTGGCGGCGAAGCCGGGGTGGATCTCCGCTTGACGTGCGAGGCCGACGGGCATGAGGGGCGAGGCGGCGAACGCCACGGCCACGGCGAGGGCGGCTCCGGCGATCCCTACCAGGCCCGCCATCGACAAGACGACGGCGACGATCTGACCCCGGGAGGCACCCAGGCTGCGCAGGACTGCGTAATCGCCCGCATGGCCGCTCGCGAGCCGTCCGATCGCCTGCCCGACGAAGAGCAGCGTGATGAGTGCGACGAGCAATCCGAAGATGATGAGGGCGAGCACGTCGAAATGGATGCCGCGTTGCGCGCTCGCCGCGGCGCGGTGGATGCCCATGACGTTGCCGGGCGAGGTAAACGTCACGGCGCCGCCCGACGCTTTTGCCACCGAGTGCGCGAAGGCTCTCCAATCGGCGGGCCCGTGGTGCAGCCGCACAGCGACGAGGTTGCCGTTGGGTATCTGCTGCACCGGCACGCCGAGGCCCCTGGCGAGCTGTTGCATGAAGGCGGGCGTCGTTAAGAGGTTCCGCTGAATCTCGTATGACACGCCTTGGCGGTCGACCAACGGCAGTACCGCGTTGACGTCTTGGGGGAAGCGCACGATCCCAGTCACGTGCACCTCAAACGAGGGTCCGGCCGGCGCTGCGGGAGCTGATCCTCTGAAGGTCAACGATCCAGCGGTGACCTGAGCGTACGAATAGGCGTACAGCCGGAGCGACGAGCCCACTCGCAGGTGTCCCCCCTCGGCGGCGAGGTCGTTCACGGCGACCTCGAAAGGTCGCCGGGGATCCGGCAGCCGGCCGGCCAGCAACATGGGCCGGTCGACCGTGTGGTACAGGTCGGCGTCGACATCGCCGATCACGTTGAGCGGCATTCCGCTCGCGCCGTTTCGGGCAGTGCTGAGGAAGAGATAAGGCGACCGGAATGAGGCCGCTACCTGGGGAAGGTGCACGACCCGCTGCTCGGGAGGGGCCAAGGCCAGCGAGTTCGACGGGAGGCCCGGGGTGAGGGGCGGCGAGGAGATGCTCCCGTACAAGAAGCCCCCGTCGTCGGGCAGGCTGTACGCGACGAAACGCGGGACGGCGGTGTCGGTGCGCTGCGCCCCGGCCAGGGCGGCGATGCTTGCACCGCCCCCTATGCCGACCACGATCGCCAGGGCGGTGAGCGTTCGCCAGCGATGGCGAAGCTCGGCCCTGATCCTCATCCATATGAGGCTCATGACGGCACCGGACCCCTGGTCGTCCTCATATGGAGCAACATTCAGCCAGGACGGCCGCTGCAAACCAAGGGTGTTGGCCTACCCAGCCCAGGGGGGGGTTGACCCCACTTCGCCCTTCGCGGTCCCGTCGCGACGAGTCCTCTGTGCCGTCGCGACAGCGTTGTGTATTGAAACACCGGTTCACCTTTGGTCGGAGCCCCACACCGACCGGCAGCGAGTCGCCGGTCGAGATTTGCGCGTCCAGCATCGCAGACCGACGGCCCGCGTTCCGCCGCGGTCGGCCTGAAATATTCCAGCCTGCGGCCCCCCACTGCCGGCAGCCGTTGAGCCCGATCTGGGATGGCTGTTGGGACAATGCGGTGCTCGACTTTGGACAAGCCGTAACCAGGTACTTTGGAGCCTGAGGGCGGATTCGAACCGACGACCTGCGCATTACGAGTGCGCTGCTCTACCGACTGAGCTACCCAGGCAACCGCCGTCCCCGGATCTGCCGGGGGCCTCGAGGGACCCCTTGATCCGGAACCGGCCCAACATGGTAGACGCCTCGGTCAGGCGCCCAGCGAACGGCCCCGTCAGAGGCTCCGGTGGGGTACTCGAACCCCGCGGCGGCAGGCCGGCCCTCTCTCAAGAGATGCTCGGTCGAGGTCGATATCTTGCTCGCATGACCGGATCTGAGCCGCAGAGCCCGAGCCCGAGAACCCTGGAGACGACATGCCGCCCGTGAACTCCCGCCAGGCGGAGGCGATCGCCCGCGCCGCCTGGACCGTCGCCTCCACCGCCGGGACGACCCCGCTGTCGACCGCAGACGAGCGCGGCATCACCGGCGCCCTCGCCACGGTCTTCGGCTCCACCGACCCGATCGACCTCGACGCGCTGACGCCCATCGCCTCGGGCGAGCTGGTGCGGACCATCAGCGACCCCGAGCACCAGCTCGAGCTCGTCCGGGTCCTGGCCGTCCTGGCCCTGCTCGACGGTGGCATTGAGAAGGACAAGATCGGCATCGTGGTGGACATCGCCACCGCCCTGCACGTCCAGGCCGAGTTCGTCGACGCGCTGACCCAGCTGCACCTGGATCATGCCCGCTGGGCCGGCTTCGACATGATCCGCGCCAACACCATGACCATCCCGGGACTGCCGTGGGATCCCGACGACCCCTACGGCCCCTTTCATCCCTATGGCGGGGATGCCGAAGACCCGGTCCTCGTCGCCCGCTTCGACCGCCTGCTCGATCTCCCCGCGGACACGCTCGGCAACGCGCTCTACCACCACTACAAGCGGAACCAGTACACCTGGCCCGGGGACCCCGAGGGCCTGGCCGAGCTGTGGGCCATCAACCACGACTGCCTCCACTTGCTCTCCGGCTATTCGACCTCGGCCCAGGGCGAATTGCTGGTGGCCGCCTTCACGGGTGGGCAGTTCGATCCCCACGTGGACTTCATGGAGAGCCATGTGCTGCCGACCATCCTGATCTACCACCTCGGCATCGACATCAACAAAGGCCTCAACGCCGGCGACAAGGCCCGCATGGAGGCCAACCCCGACTGGGCCGACAACTACGAAGGCAACGTCCACCTCGGACTCGACGCCGCCAAGCTCTGGGTCGCCATCGCCCGCGGCCGGGCCATGACCGAGAACGTCTACTCGGGTCATTGGGACTTCTGGGCCCACGCCGCCGAACCGCTCGAGGACCTCCGCCGGCGCTGGTCCATTCCGCCGCTCGACCCGGCCATGGCCGCCCTCGACGACGACGCCATCCATCGGGAGGACTACGAGCGGCCGGGCCTTCCCGCACCCGGACTCGTCTACGCCCCGGTGGTCGCAGACCGAGCGCCCTGACCGACCGCGTCCGGGCTGCCCCGGAGGGTCGTCGCCGACGGTACCGAACCCCAGGGATGCAGGTTCCCGACCTGCAACAACGGTGCAATGACGATGCAAGCGGTGGGGCGCACACTGGTGGCCTGGGCCGGTGCGGCGAGGGGGCTGCTGCAGCGCGCGGACGACGGGAGATGGATCGTGGCCACCACCACGGAACGACGGACCACGGTGGAGCGGCTGCGAGCCGTCGACCAGCTGCACGGATGCACCAGGGCTCACCTCGAAGAGGTGGCCCACTTGGCCGAGCGGATCCAGGTGGGAGAGGGCGAGGTCCTTGCCCGCGAGGGGCGGATCGGCCGGGAGTTCTTCCTGATCATCTCGGGCACGGTGGCGGTGACGCAGGGCGGGCGGCGCGTCAACACCCTCGGTCCCGGTGAATTCTTCGGCGAGCTGGCCGCCATGAACCCCGGGCCCCGCAACGCCACGGTGACGGCGCTCTCCGAGCTGGATGTGCTCATCATCGGACCACGGGAATTCTCGGCCATGGCCGCCATCCCCGGCTTCCGCGATGCCCTCCTCCGGAGCATGGCCAGCCGGCTGCGCACCATGGACGCCCAGCTGGCCGCCTCCACGACGCCACGACGCTCACGACGCCCACGACGCCCACGACGCAACCGCAGCTCAGCCTCATGGCTCCTTCGACGGGTGACCTTCGGCCCTTCGACGGGGCCGGAAACCCGAACGACCCCGCCAAGGGCTCCCCAGCGCGTACCCTGACGACGCGGGGAAAGGCCTCCGCCGATTCCGGGGGAGCGGAGATGGGTGCAGCAGGCGAGGACGGCGAGGCGGTCGGAAGAGACCGACTGCAACGTGTCCCTTGGTTCGCCGCCTGCACCGAGGAACAGCTCTCCGAGATGGCGCGCATCGCCGAGCGCCTCCACATCCAGGCGGGCGAGGTGATCCTGCGTGAGGGCCGTCTCGGTCGCGAGCTCTTCGTCATCCTGGAAGGGACCGCGACCGTCACGCGTGCCGGGCGCGTCGTCAACATCCTCCATGCCGGTGACCATTTCGGCGAGCTGGCCGCCATTGAGGCCGTTCCCCGCAGTGCCACCGTGCGTGCCACGACCGATCTCGACGTCCTCATCGTCGGGCCGCGTGAGTTCGAGTCGATGATGGAGATCCCGGGGTTCCGCAACGCGCTGCTCGCCGGCATGAGCCGGCGCATTCGCGAGGCCGACGACCGGCTGGCGGCCTACGAGGAGCTCGAGGACCCCGAAGCTGGAACTCCCCGAACAGGACAGCGCCCCGCGCTGAATCCGGGTCACCCCGGCGCGGCGGCCCGCTGCGCCAAGCGCTGCAACCCCAGGGCGAGCGCGGACTCTTCCGCGTTGCGCAGCAGCATCGCCACCCGCTCCTCGTCGCCGGCGCGGCGGCGCTGGTGCAACGTCCGGCCGAGCTCCACCTCGGCCGCGACCGCGAACGGTGGCGATCCCATGCGCCGGGCGAGCCGCAGTGCCGCCTCGTGGTGCACCTCGGCCAGGGTCAGGTCGCCCATGACACCCGCCAGCAGGCCCAGGTAGGAGTCGGCTGGTCCGAAGCACGCCGCCGCCGGCGCCCGGACCACGACGGCAGTGCCGGCGTAGAGGCGCATCGCTTCATAGACCCGGCGCGCCACCTCGCCGGCCGCGGCGCCGATCACGCTGCAGGTCGCCGCGACCAGCGCGAGCGTCACACCCTCGGTCTGATCCTCCGCCACGTTCTCCCATCCCACTTCCTCGAGCAGGCCGAGTTCGTGCAGCGCCGCGCCGGTGTCGCCCAGCTCGGCATGGACGAGGGCCCGGGTCGCGGACACCGCGGGATACCCCGTCGGGGCGTGGGCGAGGAGCTCACCGAAGGGCCCGTCCGGCGACCCGAAGGCGCCGCGCTGCCACCAGGTCCACAGCATGAGCGCGGCATAGAAGCTCAGCGCGAGTTCGTTGTGCCCCTCCGCCACCTCCATGGCCCGCTGGCCGAGCTCCTCCGCCTTCTCGAAGTCTCCCTCCAGCTGCGCCATCATGGCCGAGACGTTGAAGCCGAAGGACGCCTCGAGCGGGTGCACCGGACCTGTGTCCCGGGCTCCGAACCGAGCGATCTCTTCATGGACGGCATCGACGTCGCCCTGGGCCAGCAGCTCGCGGATACGCCACATGTGCCCGTGCAGCGACAGGAGTTCGTCGCCGATGTCGTCGGCGATCTCCCCGAGCTCCGTCCCGATCGCCAGCCGCTCCGGCGCGGGCTCGATCCCCCAGAGGGCGTGCATGCGGGCATTGAGGGCGTACCCGAGCGCCACGCGGTCCGCCAGGCCCCGGGCCATCGCCACCGCCTCGTTGCTCAAGGCGATCGAGCGAGCCAGGGTCCCACGGTCGGGAAGATCGGTCGCATAGACGGTGACGAGGCCGAGCCGCGCCGTCACCATGGCCCGGAGATGGGTGTGCTCGGCGACGGGGAGTGCGGCACGGGCTTCCTCCAGGAGCTGCATCTGCTCTTCGTTGACCCGCACGATCCCCAGATAGCTCAGCGGACCGGCGCGCAGGGCCGCCGCGGCCAAGCGCTCGGCATCACCCATCGAGCGCGCCAGCGCGGCCGCCTGCGCCACGGTGGCGTCCGCCCGCGCGGTGTCGCCCGCGCGGTTCTGCGCCTCCGACAACGCGATGAGCGTGTCGCAGCGCGTCCCGGAGTCGGACGGCCCGAACTCCTCCGCCACCTCCAGGCCGCGGGCGAAGTGGACCGCCGCCTCCTCGAACGCGAGCAGGCGGAGCGCACGCTCCCCCGCGGCGCGGCAGTAACGGCCGGCCTTCTCGGCGTCGGCCAGGGCCGCGCCCATGGAGAAGTGGTGGGCCAGCTCGTTGAGGTAGGGCTCGAGGTCATCGGCGTGCACCCGCTCGGTGGCGACGCCGATCTTGTGGTGGTACCGCAGGCGGCGGCCCCGCAACAGCTCCCCGTAGATGGCGTCGCGCAGGAGGGTGTGACTGAAGGCGTAGCGCTCGTGGCCGATGCGGCGGAGGAGGCGCGACTCCTCGGCCTGGTCGAAGGCGTCGAGCTGCTGCTCGGTCGTGAGCTCGGCCGCCTCGGCCACGATGGCCGCTTCGCACTCGGGACCCGCCACCGCGGCCGCCTGCAACAGGTAG
The DNA here is from genome assembly GCA_963753115.1 of uncultured Acidimicrobiaceae bacterium. Lineage (GTDB taxonomy): Bacteria > Actinomycetota > Acidimicrobiia > Acidimicrobiales > RAAP-2 > Bog-473. Next base: position 35,638 of record CAVWBB010000024.1, on the reverse strand, counting down.
ATCACGTCCTCGGGCAACCGCGAGACCCGGCGGGCCACCAGTTCTCGGATGGCCTCTGTCGGGCTCAGGTTCGGCGGGACGGGCACATCGCCTTCCTCGTTCTGCTCGGACTCGCGGTAGCCGAATTGGCGCAACAGCTCGTCGAGGAAGAGGGGGTTGCCGTCGGTCAGCCGGCACAGCTGAGGCACGAGGTCCGCGGGCGCGTTCGGCCAGTCCTGCACCAGTTCCTCCACGCCCCCGCTGGTCAGGCCCTGCAGGTGCACCGTCGCCACCGGGTGCGCCGCCCGGAAGTCGGCCAGCATGGCCCGCAGGCGGTGCGCCGGCGGCACCTCGGTGTCGTTGAACATGCCGACAATGCCGACGGTGGCGTCGTCGGTGCCGCCGAGCACGTGGCGGAGGAGCAACAGGGTCGGCTGGTCGGCCATGTGCAGGTTGTCGATCACCAACAGGAGGGGCCGGCGCGTCGAGAGTTCGAGCAGCGTCGCCGTGACCGCTTCGAAGAACCGGAAACGCTCGCTCTCCGGATCGCCCCCCTCCTCGTCGGGCCCCGGCGCGTAGTCACGCAGGCGCACGACCAAGCGGGAGAGCTCCGCCAGCTGCCACTCGGGCATGCGCGAGATCCGGTCCGCCGAGAGGGACTGGAAGTAACGCCCCAGCGCCTCGGCGAAGGGCTGGAACGGCGCCACCGGGTCCTCGTCGCAATGGCCCCAGAGCACCAGCGCACCCTCCGTCTGCACGGCGCGCGCCAGCTCGGCCACCAGCCGGGTCTTCCCGATCCCGGGGTCGCCGTCGACGAGGAGCAGCCGCCCGGTGCCCGCGTCCACCGACGCCCACCAGTCGTGCAACTCCTTCGACTCGCGGGCGCGGCCCACGAGGGGACCATCGTGCTGCGAACCGGGCAACCGGACCTTGTACGGCGGTGGGGGCGTCGACGACGGCTCGCTGTCCGGGTCGGCAGCGGCCTCGGGGGGGACGGCGAAGTCCAGCGCCGGGTCCTGGGCGAGGATGGCGTGCTCCATCCAGGTCACGTCGTGCCCGGGTTCGATGCCGAGCTCGGCGACCAGGACGGCCCGGAGATCCTGGAAGACCCGCAACGCCTCGGCCTGACGGCCGGCACGGTAGAGGGCCAGCATGCGCTGGGACCACAAGCGCTCCCGCATCGGGTTGGCGGTCGTCACACACTCCAGCTCGCCGATGACGGCCTCATGCCGGCCCAGCGTCAGCTCGGCGTCGATCCTGGTCTCGCGGGCCATCAGCAGCAGCTCTTCGAGGCGACGGGCCTCGGCCCGGGCGAATGGCTCGTCGCGCACCTCGCTGTAGGCCGGCCCGCGCCAGAGGCGCTCGGCCTCGGTGAGGAGCCGCACGCACTCGCTCGGGCGGCGGCGGGCCAGCTCGCGGCGGCCCTCCGCCACGACCTGCTCGAACCCGAAGACGTCGGTCATCTCGGCCGGCACCGCGAGCATGTAGCCCGGCGCCCGCGTCACGATCACGTCCTCGGGCGCTCCCGCCTCGCGCAGGCGCTTGCGGAGGCGCGAGATGGTCGAACGCAGCGCGATCTCGGCTCCCGGCCCGTCGTTGTCGGCCCACAGCGAGTCCACCAGCCGGTCGACCGAGACGACGATGTGGCGATCGACCAGGAGCCGGGCCACGAGCGCCCGCGCCTTGACGCCCCCGATGTCGATGGGGCGCCCGTCCCACGCCAGCTCGACGGGGCCGAGCACCCGGATCTCCAGGCGGGCGGACGCCGCGGGCATGGGGAGCCCCACGACCTCGCCCGCCGAATCGCTCCCCGACATGCCGGACCTCTCCCGCTCGCTCCCCGAAGCCGCCGATGCTAGGCACTCCACGCGCCCCTCGTTGCCGAGGGCGGGAATCCCCGTCCCGTGCCCCTCCCGTGCCCCTCCCGCGCCCCTACGCCGCCAGCGCAGCCAGACGCACGAAGAGGGACTGCACGAGGAGCGTCTCGTTGGGATTGCGCGGCAGTGCCTCCGCCGTCTCGGTGATCAGCCCTACTGCCTCGGTGGCACTGCGGATGTCCTGGTCGCCCACGAGGACGGCGCCGCCGGCCGGCCGCACGACCTGGCCGCGGTAGGCCCGGGCCAGGACGCCCAGCCCCGCCCGCAGGGCATCGGTGCGGAAGCGGCGCTCCTCGCGCTGGTGCTGCTCGACGATCTCCTTGCGGCCGGGGAGCCCGCGCTCACCCATCTCCTTCGCCGCCGCCGTCAGCGCCTCGATCTCCCGTGCGTGTGCCTCCCGCAGCGGCTCGACGGCCCGGTCGGCCGAGTCCAACACGCGCCGGGTCAACCCCGCGGCCGTCATGCCCATGGTGGTCAGCTCGTCGGGCACCGACGTCCACAGCGCCACGCGGGCCGCCACGTCGGGGTCGTCGACCATGATGCGGGCCCGCTCGGGGTTGCCACCGCTGCTGTCCGCGACCACGGCGGCCATGTCCGCCGGCACACCCGAGTCCGTGAGCCACCGCACCATGTCGGCCCGCGGCACGGGCGGGAAGGTGACTTCGACGCATCGGCTGGCGATCGTCACCAATTCGGGGATGACCTGGTCCGCCAGCAAGACGAAGACGGTGTCGCCCGGCGGCTCCTCCAAGGTCTTCAAAATCGCCGGAGCCCGCAGGGCGGCGAGATGCACGTCGAGCACCACGATGACCTGGCGCGCCGCGTGCAGGGGTCGCCGCTGGGCCAGCGAGACGACATGGCGCAGGTCGCCGATGGAGACCGAGGCGCCGCTGCGGCGCACGACATGGAGGTCCGGGTCGGTGCCGGCCAGGGCAGCCCGGCATGTGGCGCACGTGCCGCAGCCGCCGTCGGGACAGAGCAGCGCGGCGGCGAAGCCGTAGGCGGCGGCGAGGCCGCCGTTCCCGGGCGGTCCGCGGAACAGGTAGGCGTGCACCGGGTTGGCCGCCGCGGCCCGCAACGCCGCCACCGCCGCGTCCTGGGAGACCACGCCCGCGAAGAGCTCGCGGAGCGGGTCGCTCCTCGCTCACCGGCCCGCGGCCGGCGCGTCACCCAACCGGTCGCGCACGGAGGCCACGATATGCGCTGTCAGTGCCGAGACCTCCGCCGTGCCGTCGACGACGAGCCAGTGCGCCGGGTCCGTCGCCGCCTGGGCCAAGAAGCCGTCGCGCACGCGCTGCGCGAACGCCGGCCCGAGCCGCTCCAGGCGATCGGCGCCGGCCCGCCCCCCGGCGGCCAGGCGCGCCGCCGCGACGTCGACACTGACGTCGACCAGGATCGAGAGATCGGCGGCCAGCCCCCCGGTGGCCCAGCGGATCAGCTCACCGAGCCCAACCGCGTTCGAGGCCCTGCCCGTAGCCCTGATAGGCGATGGTGGATCCGGCGTAGCGGTCGCTGACCACCCACTCCCCGGCCGCCAGGGCGGGCTCCAGGACGAGCGTCACGTGCTCGGCCCGGTCGGCCGCCATGAGGAGGGCCTCGGCGCGGGGCGAGGGAGGCGGCGCGCTGGGCGCCAAGAGGAGCTGGCGCAGGCCGGCACCGACGGGCGTCGCCCCGGGCTCGAAGGTCAGCCGGGCCCCGAGCGCCTCGGCCAGGGCCCGGGCCTGGGTGGACTTGCCACAGCCGTCGATGCCCTCGAGTGCGATGAGGCGACCCCGGGCCGGCATCTCAGAACGGTTCGGTCGGCGCAGCCTTCATTGCCGCGGAGTCGCCCGTCTCGGACGCGGCCGCAGCCTTCTTGGTGCCGGCAGCCTTCTTGGCTCCCGACGCCTTCTTGGTGCCCGGCGTCTTCTTCGCCGTGGCCTTCTTGGCTGTCGCCTTCTTCTTGGCCGGCGCGGACTTCTTGGCCGACTTCTTCTTCTTCGAGGGGCCCGCGGCGCGGCGCTCGCCGAGCAGCTCGGAGGCGCGCTCGATGTCGATGGACTCCACCGCGTCGCCCTTGCGCAGGCTGGCGTTGGTGGTGCCGTCGGTCACGTAGGGACCGAAGCGACCGTCCTTCACGACGACGGGCAGATTGGTGGTCGGGTCGGTGCCGAGCTCGCGCAACGGCGCGGCAGAAGCCCGGCCCCGCCGTTGCTTCGGCTGCGCGAAGAGCGCCTGCGCCTCGGGCAGCGTCACGGTGAGGAGCTGCTCCTCACTGCCCAGGCTGCGCGTGTCGGCGCCGCGCTTGAGATAGGGGCCGAAGCGCCCGTTGTGCGCCACGACGTCCTCGCCCGTCTCGGGATCCGTCCCGATGACGCGTGGAATGAGCAGGAGCTCCAGCGCCTGCTCCAGCGTGAGCGTCGCCGGCTCCATGGAGGAGAACAGGGAGGCCGTCCGCGGCTTGTCGCCGCCCTCCACCACCTCGCCCACCTGCACGTAGGGCCCGAAGCGGCCTGCCTTGACCTGCACGTCGAGCCCGCTCTCGGGATGCACGCCGAGCACCCGGTCGTTGGACGGCGCGGCCAGGATCTCCTCGGCCCGCTCGATCGTCAGCTCGTCGGGCGCCATGTCGTCGGGGATGGAGGCGCGGTCCTCGCCGCGCTGGAGGTAGGGGCCGTAGCGACCGACGCGGGCCACGATCGGCTCGCCGTCGCTCCCGTCGCCGAGCGGGATGGAGTTGATCTCGCGGGCGTCGATTTCGCTCAGGTGCGTCGCCACCGAGGCCTTGAGCCCGACGGACTCGACCGCGTCGCCGTTGCCGTCGGTGTGCCCGTTGCCCGCGCCCGGCACCGCCGTGCCGAAGTAGAAGCGCGTCAACCAGGGCAGCGCCTCCTCGCGCCCGGCGGCGATCTCGTCGAGATCGTCCTCCATGGAGGCGGTGAAGCCGTAGTCGACCAGGTTGCCGAAGTAGCGCTCGAGCAGACCCACCACGGCGAAGGCGGTGAAGCTCGGCACGAGCGCCGTCCCCTTCTTCCAGACGTAGCCGCGGTCGAGGATGGTGGCGATGACGCTGGCGTAGGTGGACGGGCGCCCCACGCCGAGTTCCTCCATCGCCTTGACGAGCGAGGCCTCGGTGTAGCGGGCCGGCGGCTGGGTGGTGTGCGAGCCGGGCTCGAACGTGCTGCCCTGAACGACGTCGCCGACGGCGAGCGCCGGCAGCACGACCTCGCGGTCGGCGAGCTCGGCATCGGGGTCGTCCTCGCCCTCGACGTACGCACGCAGGAAGCCCGGGAAGGCGATGACGCGGCCGCTGGCGGAGAACTCCGCCTCCTGCCCCTGGGCCATCCCCTCGGGCACCTCGGCCGTCAGGCGGATCTGCGCGCTCGTCCCGGTGGCATCGTTCATCTGGGAGGCCACCGTGCGCTTCCAGATCAACTCGTACAGGCGGAGCTCGTCGCCCGACAGGTCGCGGCCGGCCTGCTCGGGCGTACGGAACGTCTCGCCGGAGGGACGAATGGCCTCGTGGGCCTCCTGCGCGTTCTTGACCTTGCGCTCGTAGCGGCGCGGCGCGTCGGGCACGTAGGCGTCGCCGTACATCTCGCGGGCCTGGCTGCGGGCCGCGGTGAGTGCCTGGTCCGACAGGGTCGTCGAGTCGGTACGCATGTAGGTGATGAAGCCCTGCTCGTAGAGTCGCTGCGCCACCTGCATGGCGCGCTGCGCGCTGAAGCGCAGCTTCCGTCCCGCCTCCTGCTGCAGCGTCGAGGTCATGAACGGCGCCGCCGGCGAGCGGCGGAAGGGCCGCTCGGTGACGGCGCTCACCGTGAAGGAGCGGCCGACCAGGGCGGTGGCGACGGAGGTCGCCTCGTCCTCGGCGAGCACGCGGACCTCGCTCTTGCCGGTCCGCTCCCCGTGCTCGTCGAAGTCCTTGCCGGTGGCGATGGTGGCCCCGCCCAACCCGACCAGAGCCGCGCCGAAGCCGGATGCGGCGGCGGCATTCGTGAACGTGCCGTCGACACCCCACCAGGTGGCGGAGCGGAAGCGCATCCGGGCCCGCTCGCGCTCGACCACCATGCGGGTCGCCACGCTCTGGACCCGCCCGGCCGACAGCCGCGGCATGACCTTGCGCCACAGCACGGGGGACACCTCGTAGCCATAGAGGCGGTCGAGGATACGGCGCGCCTCCTGCGCGTCCACCAGGCGGCGGTCCAGGTCGCGCCACTCTTCGACGGCACGGGCGATGGCGGTCGGCGTGATCTCGTGGAAGACCATGCGCTTGACCGGCACCGTCGGTGACAGCACCTCGGAGAGATGCCACGCGATCGATTCGCCCTCGCGGTCTTCGTCCGTCGCGAGATACAGCTCGTCCGCGCCCTTCAGCAGTTTCTTGAGGTTGGCCACCACGGACTTCTTCGGGGAGGACACCACGTAGAGCGGCTTGAACCCGTTGTCCACGTCCACGCCCAGACGCGCCCACGACTCGCCCTTGTAGGCCGCGGGCACCTCGTCGGCGCCGCGCGGCAGATCGCGGATGTGGCCGATGGAGGACTCGACGATGAAGTCGGGACCCAGCATGCCGCCGATGGTGCGTGCCTTGGCGGGCGACTCCACAATGACGAGCGCCTTACCCATGGCACACCACGTGGGGCAGCAATCGGTCGGGGGAAGGGGTGGGCATGGTCACGTCAGAGTGGGGGTCCGCCACCCCACCTGTCAAGGGCACGGTGCGCGACCAGGGTGACGGCAGAACGGCTCGCTATCTGCCTGAGCAGGTCAATCGACCGACGCGGTGGCTGCGGCGGCCGGTATCTCGTCGGCGGCGTCCGGGGTGTCCATCGCCTCGGATCCCCGCTTGGAGAAGGCCAGTGCGGCGAGCAGGATGACCAGCGCCACGCCGGCGATCGCCTCGCGGGCGCCCGTGTTGTTCCGCAGCGTGATCACCGCCGGCAGGATGAGCAACGAGACCAGGTTCATCACCTTGATCATCGGGTTCAGCGCCGGGCCGGCGGTGTCCTTGAACGGGTCACCGACGGTGTCGCCGATGACGGCGGCCTTGTGGGCCTCCGAGCCCTTGCCGCCTTCGTTGCCGTCCTCGATGTACTTCTTGGCGTTGTCCCACGCGCCACCCGAGTTCGACAACGTGTTGGCCAGCAGCTGCCCGGTCAGGATGGTCCCGGCCAAGAACGCGCCCAGCGCGAAGTAGTTGATGCCGAACCCGATGATGACCGGGGAGAGGATGGCGAGCAGCGCGGGCGTGGCCAGCTCGCGCTGGGCCGCCGCGGTGCAGATGCTGATGACCCGCCCGTACTCGGGCTTCTCCGTGTAGTCCATGATCCCCGGGTGCTCGCGGAACTGCCGGCGCACCTCGAGCACGACCGTCCCCGCCGAGCGCCCCACGGCACGAATGGCCAGCGACGAGAAGAGGAAGGCGATCGAGCCCCCGACGAGCAGGCCGATGAAGGTCTTCGGGTTGGACACGTTGATCTGGGTGAAGGGCGAAACCAGGATCTCGTTGGCCCGCAGGTGGAGGTTCAGTTGCGAGTTGATCGTCTCGATGAACGAGGAGAAGAGCGCCACCGACGCGATCACGGCCGAGCCGATGGCCACACCCTTGGTGATGGCCTTGGTGGTGTTGCCGACGGCGTCGAGGCTCACCATGACCCGCTCGGCCTCACCGGTGAACTCTCCCGACATTTCGGCGATGCCGGCCGCGTTGTCCGACACCGGCCCGAAGCTGTCCTCGGAGACCACCATGCCGGCGGTGGCCAGCAGGCCGATGCCGATGAGGGCGATGAGGTAGAAGGTCAGCTCGATGTTGCCGCCACCCAGCCCGATGGCGACGCCGATGGCGATGGCGATGGCGATGATGGCCCACACCGACGACTCCAGGCCGATGGAGAATCCGGAGAGCACCGTGGTGGCCGGGCCCGTGCGGGCCGATGCTGCGATCTCCTTGACCGGTCCGCGCTCGGTCGAGGTGAACTGCTCGGTGATCTGGCTCGCAACGAGCGAGAGGATGACCCCGGTCAGGACCGCCCAGAACACCTTGAGGTCGTGCACGTAGTACTGGGCCACCAGGAAGGCGCCGACGACGGTGAGGACCGCGGCCAGCCAGAACCCGCGGTTGATCGGGGCCAGCGCGTTGCGGTCGCCCTTTCGGGCCTTGACCACCAGCACGCCGATCACCGAGGCGAAGATCCCGATGGCGGGCACGATGAGCGGGAAGAGGACGGCCGGCGTCGGGTTCTTGTGGATGGAGGTGAAGGCCGAGAAGCCCAGGATGATCGACGAGATGATCGTGATCTCGTAGGACTCGAAGAGGTCGGCGGCCATGCCGGCGCAGTCGCCGACGTTGTCCCCCACGTTGTCGGCGATGGTCGCTGCGTTACGAGGGTCGTCCTCGGGGATGCCCGCTTCGACCTTCCCGACCAGGTCGGCGCCGACGTCGGCCGCCTTGGTGAAGATGCCACCGCCGACTCGCATGAAGAGGGCGAGGAGGGAAGCGCCGAAGGCGAAGCCGATCAGCACGGCCGTGGCCGAGTTCTGGAAGATGAGGACGATGGCCGTGGCGCCGACGAGGCCCAGGCCCACGCAGAGCATCCCGGTCACCGCTCCGGTGCGGAAGGCCACCCGGAGGGCCTCGGCCATGCCGCCGCCGCGTGACGCCGCGGCGGCGGTGCGCACGTTGCCCCGCACGGCGATGCTCATCCCGATGAAGCCGGTCAGGCCGGAGAACGCCGCGCCGAAGAGGAAGCAGATGACCCGGTAGATGCCGTCCTGCTGGAAGGTCAGTGCGGTGGCACCGTCGGGCTTCACCACCTTGGTGGCGGTGAAGAAGATCAGGATGGCGAGCGGGATGATGATCATCACGATGGCCCGGAACTGGCGGGACAGGAATGCCTCCGCCCCCTCCTGGACCGCCTGGGCGATCTCCTTCATTTTGTCTGTGCCCTGGTCGAAGGCGAGCACGTTCCGCGCCAGCAGCAGGCCGGCGACGATGCCGATGATGCCGGCGACGAGGCAGATGTAGAGCCATGTCTTGTCCGTCCCGCCGAGGTGGAAGGGCTGATAGCCGCCTTCGGCTGCGAGCAGATTGATCATTCCCGGTGTGCCCTTTCTGTTCCTGTCCGTCTGGCGGGGAGGGGATGGAGGCGCCCTCCTCCGTGTGGTGCGGCAGCGCTCAGCACCATTGCATTCGATGTCATCGCCCCCAGCCGGCGGCGCGCCGACGAGGTCGCACCCGACGCCGGGCCGGGGGGGACGTTAGCGACTGGCGACCCACCGGGCAATTTGGCGTAGGTCGCGATGAAGGAGGACGAGGGACAACGACCGAGGTGGGACCGGGTGATGGGGGCGCCTCTCATGCCCAGCGCCATACCCCCGACAGGACGGCACAACGTTCCCCGAGGGATTCACTCGGCCTTGCCCGTCGGCTCTGAAGTGGCCTGCACCAGCTCGTACGAGGGATTGAGGATGGCTTGCCGCCGGGCCCAATCGCCGACCATGCCCTCGACGACGAGGCGGGCTCCAGGTTCGATCCCGGCGATTTGGCGCCGGCCTTGGAACACCAACAGGATCTTGCCGGTGCCGTCGGCCAGGACGCACTCGAGGTTCGCGTTGCCGGCCCGGGGCTGGGTCCGCACTGAATTGACGCGGCCCGCTATTCGAACGCGTTGACGCCACTCCACCCGACCGATGGGCGTGGTCTCACCGGCATGGCTCCCGAATGCGGCCTTTTCGAAAGAAGAAACCGCTGCTTGACGGTCCGCTGCTCGTCGTGCCGCCCGCTCCTGCGAGCGGTCGGTATGGTCCGCCCCGCGAGCCAGCTCAGCATCGGTCGTCTCACGATCAGGCGCTCCTCGCTTCGAGAACCAACCGCCGGTCAGTTGATACGGCACCACCGTGGCATTCACGTGATGAAGTTGCGCAACGGCGGCGGCAATTCGGTCTGCCGTGCCATCGTGGAGCAGGCGATGCCAACCAGTGGCGAATCCGCGTCGAGGGAGAAGGATGGTCAGCTCGGTTTCCTGGTCGGCCACTGCCTCGGCCGCAAGCTCGAGGACGGCTCGGCCGAGTCGGCGGTCTTCGCACTCCACGACGTCCAACGGCAGTCGCGCCAGCCCAAGCCGGCTCCACTCGGCCACGAGCTCCGCCGATACCCGACTGTCCAGCGTGAAGTGCACCGCACGCAATTCGTCAGCGTTGAATGTCCGTGCATACTGCAAGGCCCGCGCCGTCGCCATGTCCAAGCGGTCGACCAGGACCACGACGATGTGCCGATTGAGCACCCGCGCCGCCGCCGCTTCGGCCGCACCCTCTTCCAGCTGGTGCTCCTCGTCCGCATACTGGCGGTGCAGTCGCAACAGAACGAGCACGCCGAGCGGCAGGATGATCAGGATGACCCAAGCGCCTTCGCTGAACTTGGCCACCGCAATGATCACCAACACGATGAACGAGAGCACCGAGGCGATGCCATTGATGGCCAATCTCCTTCTCCAATGATCCTCCCGGTGCGTCAGGTGATACTTCGCCATCCCCGCCCCGGCCATCGTGAACCCGGTGAACACGCCGATGGCGTAGAGCGGGATGAGGCTGTCCACCCGAGCCCTCGTGATGAGGAGCAGAAGGACGGAGACAACGGTGAGCACGATGATTCCGGTGGAGAACACCAGACGGTGGCCCCGCTTCGTCAACTGGCGGGGCAAGTAGGAGTCCTCGGCCGCGAAGCTCGCGAGGAAAGGAAACCCCGTGAAACTCGTGTTGGCTGCCAGAATGAGGATCAAGGTGGTGCCTATCTGGAGCATGGCATAGAGCACTCCGCCGAACCCCTGGCTTCCATAGACGTACTTGGCAACTTGGGAGATCACCGTCGGCGTGCCGGACACGTACGGCACAGGGTGGGTGATGGAGGCCAGAACGGAGACACCCAGGACAAGAGATCCGAGGATCGTGGCCATGAGGATCATGGTGATCCGGGCGTTGCGGGACTCGGGCTTGCGGAAGATGCTGACGCCATTCGAAATAGCCTCGGTTCCGGTCAGGGCGGAGCCTCCCGAGGCGAATGCCTTCAGCACGACGAAGAGGGTGGCTCCGTAGAGCAGCCCGCTTCCCGCCGTCCCAATGGGGACTGAGCCTGGGTGGCCGGAGATCGCATGCGCGTGCAAGGACCCCGTTGCCGTCTTGATGAGCCCCCAGGCAATGAGCAGGACCATGTTGGCTATGAAGAAGTAGGTCGGGACGGCGAATGTGCGGCCGGCTTCGCGGATTCCTCGCAGGTTCCCGTACGCGAGCAGTATGACCAGGCCTATGGCGATCCAGGTCGTGTACGGAACGAGGCTCGGGATGACGGAGGTGACGGCAGCCACCCCGGCCGCTACCGACACTGCCACCGTCAACGTGTAGTCGATCAGCAACGACATGGCGGCCACCTGGGCCACGTTGAGGCCGAAGTTCTCGCGGGCAACGACGTAGGCTCCCCCGGCCTTCGTGTACACCTTGACCACTTCGAGGTAGGACAGGGTGACGAAGAGAAGGACGAAGATCACTGCGACGCTGATGGGGATGACCAAGGAGAATGCCGCAACGCCGATGATCGGGATCAAGGGAATGAGCATCTGCTCTGTTGCATACGCCGACGACGAGATGACGTCTGAGGACAAGACCGCCAGGGCGGTCGGTTTGCCCAAGCGTTCGGTGGACTGTCGCTCGGTGGCGATGGGAGGCCCGAGCAACCGGTTCTTGATGCGGTAACGGAAGGTCTCGGGGAGATCGAGCTGGGCCAGCGTGGAAGCCGCTGGCTTCAAGCGCTCTTCCAGTGCGGGCTTCACCGACGTCGTCGGATCGCTCGTGCCTGTCACAGGTGATGCCGCCGAATCGTCACCTCTGGATCCCGCTTCCTTCATGCGCTCAGTAAATCATGGGCCGTCGTCGTCCCAGATTTCGATCGCCGTCGTTGACCAGCAGGGTCCCGCGGCCTGGAGGTGGGCAGAGGTCCGGGACGGGTCAACTTTTGCAAGACCGGACGCGGCGTGTTGCACTGTGGCGTGCACGTCGTCGTCGTCGGGTGTGGCCGGGTGGGGTCGGGCCTCGCCATCTCGCTGAGCGCCGAGGGTCATTCGGTGGCCGTCCTGGACAAGTCGGCCAAGGCGTTCCGCCGCCTGAAGGAGTGGGACGGTCCCTGCATCGTGGGCTCGGGGTTCGACCGCGACGACCTCGAGAAAGCCGGTGCGCTCGAGGCCGATGCGCTGGCCGCCGTGACCAGTGGGGACAACACCAATATCCTGACCGTGCGTATCGCCCGGGAGACCTACAAGATCCCCAACGTGGTGGCCCGCATCTACGACCCCCGGCGGGCGGAGATCTACCAGCGTCTCGGGATCCCCACGGTAGCGACCGTCACATGGACCATCGATCAGGTCCGGCGGCGCCTCCTGCCGGACGCGGACACGGCGGAATGGTCCGACCCGACCGGGCGCCTCGCCCTCATCGACCGCTCCCTCCCCGAGGACTGGGCCGGCCGTCCCCTGAGCGAGATCGAGCAACCTGGGAGGCTGAGCCTCGTTTCGGTGACCCGCTCCGGTGTGCCCCGGCTCGACGCCCGCGAGCTCGTGGGCCAGGAAGGCGACGTCCTCCACCTCGTCGTCCTCGACGACGCTTTACGTGAGTTCGACGACATGTTGGGCCGCGCCAAGGGCCGCTCCATGGAGAGCGGTTCGTGAAGGTCGCCATTGCCGGCGCAGGGAGCGTCGGCACCGCCATCGCCGCGGACCTCCACGCCAACGGCCACGAGGTGCTCCTTTTCGAGCAGGACCCCGAGCTGGTGGAGCGGCTGCGCCCCACCCTCGACATCACCTGGGTGGCCGCGGACGCCTGCGAGGTCTCCTCGCTCGACCGGGCCGGCCTGGCCACCGTCGACGTCGTGGTGGCGGCGACCGGCGACGACGAGGACAACCTCGTGATCTCGCTCTTGGCCAAGCAGGAGTTCGCTGTGCCGCGCGTCGTCGCCCGCGTCAACCATCCCAAGAACCAGTGGCTCTTCAACGAGAGCTGGGGAGTGGACGTCTCGGTGTCGACCCCCCAGCTGCTCACCGCCCTCGTCGAGGAGGCGGTCTCGGTGGGCTCCCTCGTGCGCCTGCTGCAGTTCAAAGGCGGCGTGGCCCACCTGGTGGAGATCACGCTCGCCGAGGACTCGCCGGCCAACGACACCGCCATCGCCGATCTGGCCTTCCCCCGCGACGCCGTGGTCGTCGCCGTGGTCCGGGCCGACCGCCTGGTCGTCCCCCGTGGCGACACGACGCTGCAGTCCGGCGACGAGGTGCTCGTCCTCGTGACTGCCGACGCTGAGGACGCAGTCCACGCTCTGTTCATCGCAGAGCAGCGCCCGTAGCCGCAACCGGCCGGCAACCCCCGTAACATCCCAGGTCACGGGCACCAAACGTTCGCGCACCCGTCCTCCAAATGTCACGGTGACTCAAGGCCCGGGGCCGGTCACCCGTAGCATAAAGATATGGAGGCGGCGTTCTTCGATCTCGACAAGACCGTCATCGACCGCGCCTCCATCGCTGCGTTCGGTCGCCCCTTCCTCAAGGGTGGGCTCATCAACCGCCGCATGGTGGCACGGGCGGCAATCTCCCAGCTCATCTACCTCTACTTCGGCGCCGACGAGGACCGCCTCGTCCGCGTGCGCGAGTCGATGTTGGCGCTGACCAAGGGGTGGGACCGGGCCCAGGTCCGCCAGATCGTGCGCGAGACGATGCTCCAGACGATGGAGCCGATCATGTACGCCGAGGCGCTCGAGCTCATGGAGCTGCACCGAGCCGCCGGCCACCGTGTCTACCTGGTCTCGGCGTCACCGGAGGAGATCGTGCTGCCCCTGGCCGACCTGCTCGGAGTGGACGGCGCGATCTGCTCTCGGGGCGAAGTCGACGAGCAGGGGTGTTACACCGGCCGCATGGCCTTCTACGCCTACGGCGAGTCCAAGGCCACGGCGATGCGCGAGCTGGCGGCACGCACCGGGCTCGACCTTGCGGCCAGCAGCGCCTACTCGGACTCGGGCACCGACCTCCCGATGCTCGAAGCGGTGGGGCGCCCCGTGGCCGTGAACCCCGACCGCGCACTGGCCAAGGTGGCCCGCGAACGCGGCTGGGAGGTGCGGAACTTCATCAAGCCGATCCGACTGCGCGACCGGGTAGGGCGCACCACGCCCGTGGTGACGACGAGCCTTGCGGTGGCCGGTGCAGCGCTCATCCTGTGGCGGCGTGGCCTCAAGGGCCGCCACGCCGCGGCCAGGTTGGCCGGGCGCGCCGCGTAAGGGTGCAGTCTGGGTGTCTAGGCCTCGCGCAGCCGGCGGGCGGCGATGACGCCGATGGCGACCAGCAGGGCAAGGACGATCAGCTTCTTCATGGCAGAAGAGCCTAGGCGCCGCTAGACGGTCAGCAAATCGCGCGCCCCGGTGTCCGAGGACGGGTGGCGCAGCTTCGACATCGCCCGGGCTTCGATCTGGCGGATGCGCTCCCGGGTGAGGTTGAAGTGCTCGCCGACTTCCTCGAGCGTGCGGGGCTCGCCCCGGTCCAGCCCGAAGCGCAGGCGCAGGATCTCCCGTTCCCGCTCGTCGAGCGGGGAGAGCAGACGGCCGATCTCGTCGGGCAGCAGGGACACCGCGGCCACCTCGAAGGGCGACTCGGCGGAGCGGTCCTCGACCACATCCCCCAGCTCGGCGTCCCCGTCCTCACGGAGCGGCTCGGACAGCGACAGGGGCTCGGCCCGGAAGCGCAGGGCCTCGACGAGCTTGTCCTCGGGCATCTCCACCTCAATGCCCAATTCGGCCAGCGTGGCCGGGCGGCCCAGCTTCAGCTCCAGGCGGGCCTGGGCCTTCTGCACCCGGGCCAGCGTGTCGCCGGCGTGGACGGGGAGACGGATCGTCCGCCCCGTGTTGGCGATGCCGCGGGTGATGGCCTGGCGGATCCACCAGGTGGCGTACGTGGAGAACTTGAAGCCCTTGCGCCAGTCGAACTTCTCGACGGCGTGCATCAGGCCGAGGTTGCCCTCCTGGATCAGGTCCAGCAGTGGGAGCCCCGAGGCCTGGTACTTCTTGGCGATCGAGACGACCAGGCGGAGGTTCGACTGCACGAACGTCTGCTGGGCCTGCTCGCCCTCCATGACGGCACGGCGGAGCTCACGCTTCTTCGCGGTGGTCAGCCCCTTGGGTGCCTTGGCAACATCGGCCTCGGCGTCGCGCCCGGCCTCGATCGCCTGCGCCAGCCGGACCTCGTCGTCCTTGGTCAGGAGTGGGTACTGTCCGATGTCTGTGAGGTAGAGCCGGACGAGATCCTCGTCGTCGCGCTCAATTCGTTCCTTGGCCAAAGTCTTCGCCAAACCTTCCGTCCCATGACCACGGCAGGGGAACCTGGCCGGGCTGTCGCGCTCTTGAAAAGACAACCGACGGCCGTTTCGGGCGTACGTGGGCTGCCCAGACAGTGTAATGGAGCTGTCAAGATGTGGGTACAGCAGGGAAAACACTTGTGGCGGCAAACGCCCGTTCAAGTTCTTCCCCGAGCACGGCGCCCCTCGTCAGACCCTCGGCGGTGCCCTTCGACGAGGGCCCGGCCGACCACGACTTCGCCGCCCACGACGCGCTGCGCTGCGGCCAGGACCTCGAGGACCGGGGCCTCGCTGACCGGCGTCGCCGCGTGCCCGTGGGCCGCGTAGACCCCCTGCAGGCGGGGCAGCACCGTCAGGACCAATGCCGCCACGCCGGCGGACAGGTCGGCGCCGGTTCCCAGCGCGTCGAGCGCGTCGGACAGGGGTCCGGGCGGAGCAGCCACCAGGGCGGCGGCATCGACGCCGGCCCGCACGGGCAGCCGCTCGGCCCAGCGAGCCGCAAGCAGCCCGTGACGTCGGGACACGGCGGCGCACCAGACCCGCAGTGCCGGATCGGGATCGGGATCGGGATCGGGATCGGCAATCTTGTCCGGCGCGCTCGCCCAGGCGCCGCAGATCTCGAAGATCCGGTTCTCGACCCAGCAGTAGACGCCGACCAGCTCGGCCAGCTCGTCGATGTCCCGCCACGCTTTGGCGGCGACCTCCGCCTCAGCCACCGGCCGAATCCTCCAACTCCTCGACGGCCGAGGACCGGTAGCGGTTCGTGATGGGCATGCGCCGGTCCTTGCCGAAGGCCTTGGTCGTGATGCGGACACCGGGAGGCATCTGGCGTCGCTTGTACTCCGCGCCGTCGACCAGGCGCACCACCTGGTCCACGACAGACGGGTCGAAACCCTCCAGCACGAGATCGGCCGCAGTGCGATCGCCCTCGACGTAGCCCTGCAGCACCGGGTCGAGCTCCTCGTAAGGCGGGAGCGACTGATCGTCGCGCTGGTCGGGACGAAGCTCGGCCGACGGCGGCTTGTCGAGCACGCTGTCGGGGATGGGGCCGGGCAGCCCCTCGAGCACCGCCTGCGTGTTGCGGTAGCGGCAGAGCTCGTACACCAGCGTCTTGGGCACGTCCTTGATCACGGCGAAGCCGCCCGCCGAGTCGCCGTAGAGCGTCGAGTAGCCCGTCGCCATTTCGCTCTTGTTCCCTGTCGTGAGCACGATCCAGCCCTTGGCGTTCGAGACCGCCATGAGCAGCACCCCGCGCAGGCGCGACTGCAGGTTCTCGTCGGTCAGCCCGAAGGGCTCGCGGCCGAGCAGCGGCGCCAGCATGGAGGAGAAGGCCACGTGCGCCTCCTCGATCGACACGGTCTTGAGGTCGATGCCCAGGCGCTCGGCCAACGCACTGGCGTCGTCGCGGGAGCCCTCGCTCGAGTACCGCGACGGCATGGAGATGCCGTGCACCCGCGACGCCCCGAGGGCGTCGACGGCGACGGTGGCCACGAGCGACGAGTCGATGCCGCCCGAAAGGCCGATCACGGCCTCGGTGAAGCCGTTCTTGCGGAGATAGTCCCGCGTCCCGAGGACCAGGGCGGCATAGACCTCGGCATGGTCGCTCAGCGCAGGGCGCGGCGCGACCGCCGCCAGCGGGAGGTGGTCGGTCCGGCCCGGCTCGGTCACCGCGATCCGCGGGAGCAGCTCGGTGACCGAGCGCGGCGGCTGCGCCCCGATGGGCAGGTCGACCACGACGAGGTCCTCGGCGAACTGGAGGCCCGAACCGATCAGCGACCCGTCGGCGGCCACGATGAGCGAGTCGCCGTCGAAGACCAGCTCGTCCTGACCCCCGACCTGGTTCACGTAGGCGATGGCACAGCCGGCTTCGGCCACCCGGCCCGACAACATGGCGAGGCGCTCGGCCCGCCGCCCGCGGTTGTAGGGCGACGCGTTGAGGTTCACCACCACATCGGCACCGGCCCGCCCCGCCTGGGCGACGGGACCGTCGTCGAACCAGACGTCCTCGCAGATGGAGACGCCCACCAACGCGCCGGCCACGCCGAAGAGCGGTGGCGGCTCGTCGCTCGGCACGAACCACCGCTGCTCGTCGAACACCCCGTAGTTCGGGAGGAAGCGCTTGCGGTAGACGCCGACGACCCGGCCCCCGGCGCAGACGGCGGCGGCGTTGGCCAGGCCGACCCCGCCCGGCGCAGCGCCGACGAAGCCGACCACCACGGCGCAGCGCCGGGTGGCGGCGGCGACCTTTTCCAGCGCGGTCAGGTTGTCGGCCACGAAGCCCGGCTTGAGGAGGAGGTCCTCGGGCGGGTACCCGGGAATGGCCAGTTCGGGCACGACGCAGATGTCGGCCCCTGCGGCCTCCGACGCCGCCAGCGCGGCGAGGATGCGTTCCACATTGCCCGACAGGTCACCCACGACGGTGTTGAGCTGCGCGGCGGCGAGACGCAGGTGCGGCATCTGCCCAGATTACCGGCGGTCCCGCCTCCCCCGATTGGGCCGGGGCCCCGGAAGAGGGAGGTCTCCGGGCATGCGAAGCTTGTGTGGTGCAAAGCCAGCGTGACTATGTGCTCCGGACCGTCGAGGAGCGGGGCATCCGCTTCGTCCAGCTGTGGTTCACCGACGTGCTGGGGACCCCCAAAGGGTTCAACATCACCTCCGCCGAGCTGGAGAACGCGCTCGACGAGGGGATGACCTTCGACGGCTCCGCCATCGACGGGTTCAGCCGGGTCCAGGAGGCCGACGTCCTGGCCCGCCCCGACCCCAAGACCTTTCAGTTGCTGCCGTGGCACCATGACGACGCGCAGGTGGCCCGGGTCTTCTGCGACGTCGCCAACCTCGAGGGCACGCCGTTCGAGGGCGATCCCCGGCACGCCCTGCGCCGGACGCTCGAGCGGGCCCGTGCCGCCGGCTTCACGTTCTTCGCCTCGCCGGAGGTCGAGTTCTTCTACTTCGCCGACGCCGACCCCGAGCGGGGACCGGTGACCCTGGACTCGGGCTCCTACTTCGATCTCTCGGTGGCGGACCTGACGAGCGACCTGCGCCGGCGCTCGGTCCTCATGCTCGAAGAGATGGGCATCCCCGTCGAGCACACCCAGCACGAGGACGCGCGCAGCCAGCACGAGATCGACCTGCGCTACACCGACGCCCTCACCATGGCCGACACCGTCATGACCACGCGCATGGTGATCAAGGAGATGGCGCGGCAAGAGGGCGTCTTCGCATCCTTCATGCCCAAGCCGCTGGGCGGGGTGCAGGGCTCGGGCATGCACACCCACATTTCGCTGTGGCAGGGCGAGCGCAATGCGTTCGTCGACGAGAACGACGAATACGGGCTCTCCGAGGTGGCGCGCCGCTTCATCGCCGGGCTGCTGTTCCACGCCCGCGAGATCACGGCGGTGACCAACCAGTGGGTCAACTCCTACAAGCGGCTCATCGGCGGCTACGAGGCGCCGGTCCACGTCAGTTGGGCCCGGAACAACCGGTCGGCCCTCGTCCGCGTCCCCGTGGTGAAGATGGGCAAGGCCGAGTCGACCCGGCTGGAGTACCGGGCTCCCGACAGCGCCTGCAATCCCTACCTCACCTTCGCCGTGATTCTCGCGGCCGGCCTGCGCGGCCTCACGGAGGACTACCCGCTGCCCCCCGAAGCCGACGACAACCTGTTCACCCTGACGCCCAAGGAGCTGGCGAAGAAGGGCATTGCGCAGTTGCCCACGAGCCTGCACGACGCCGTCAACGAAATGGAGGGTTCCGAGCTCCTCGCCGACACGCTGGGCGATCACGTCTTCGAGTGGTTCATCCGCAACAAGCGTGAGGAATGGGACGCCTACCAGGCTCAGGTGACCCAGTTCGAGCTGGATCGCTACCTGCCGCTCCTCTGAGGCGCCTCGACTGATGGACCCCCTGCTCTGCTTTCCCGCCGACCTGCCCGCCGAGGTGACCCTCGCGCTGCAGAACGCGGGCCTCGGCCACCAGAGCGTGACCGGGCCCGACGACCTGGCCGTCCCCGGCCCCGACGGGCAGACGACGGGATTCTCGGGCGCACTCGTCGTCGCCGGTGACGACATGTCGGCTGCCGTGGCGTTCTGCCGCCACCTCCGCCTGCGCGAGGTGCCGATGACCCCGCTGCTCCTCGCCATCGGAGCCGACCAGGTGAGCGAGCTCTTGTTGCGCGACGACCTCTACGACGACTTCTGCGTGCTGCCGGCACGGCCCGAAGAGCTGGTGGCGCGCCTGCAGCACCTCTTCTGGCGCACCGGGCAGAGCATGCGGCCGGACATCATTGAGTACGGGCCGCTCATGCTCAACCTCGAGACGTACCAGGCCGCCGTGTCGGGGCGCGTGCTCGACCTGACCTACATGGAATACGAGCTCCTGCGCTTCCTGGCCGGCCACCCGGCCAAGGTCTTCACCCGCGAAACGCTGCTGAGCCGCGTGTGGGGCTACGAGTACTACGGCGGCGCGCGCACCGTCGACGTCCATATCCGTCGGTTGCGGGCCAAGCTCGGCGAGGAGCACGCCCACCTGATCCAGACCGTCCGCTCGGTCGGCTACCGCTTCGGCCAGGTGGCCTGGCACCCCGGTGTGTCACAGCGCAACGGCTCCGCGGGGGCGCCATCGACACCGATGCACACCCCGTCGAATCAGCCCACCGGCGCGTAGGCCCAGGCTTCGACCTCGATCAGCGCGCCGAGGGGAAGGGCCGCGACGGCGACGGCGGAGCGCGTCGGCCGGTTCTCGGTGAAGTACTCGACCCAGACCTCGTTGACCGCGGCGAACTCCGACATGTCGAGGAGGTACACCGTTGTCTTGACCACGTCGGACAATGTCGCGCCCTCAATGGCGAGCACCTCTGCCACGTTCTGCAGCACCTGCCGGAGCTGGCCGACGGTCCCACCCTCGACCAGACGTGGCGCGCCGGTGGCGTCGGTGGCGATGCCGACCTGACCTGACGTAATGACCCAGTCGCCGACCCGGCGGACGGGGGAATAGGGACCAACGGCAGGACTCATGGGCGCTCCTCTCAGCTCCCTGATGGTGCCACGTCGCGCAAGGGCGCACGCACGACGTCGCGCCGCGTCGGCCAACGCGCCGGCAGTCCCTCGGCGATCCAGGCCGCGGCCAAGGTGGCGGCGAACACCGCGTCGGACCCGTTGACGGGCCAGCCGTCCTCCTCGTGGAGGCGGACGGCGATCTCCGGCATGTCACGTGCGGCGAGGATGCCGAAGGAGCGGATGGTCAGGTCGACCGGCTCGCCGGCCTCGTCGACGGCGATGCCCTCGCTCCACACCATGCCGAGCGCCTGGTGGACGGCGCCGAGCACGTACGAGCGCAGGGTCACCGGGCACAGGATCGCCCCGGCCCAGACGTCGACCTCGACGCGGCCGCGTGGACCGTCTCCGAGGTCGAGCGCGACGCGGGCGCTGCCCGCGCCGGGTACGGCCACGTGCACCTCGCCGCTCCCGGCGGGTGCGGTGGGTGCGGCGAGCACCGCCTGTGCCGCGAGCACCTCGGCCCACCCCGCTCCGCGCAGGGACGCCGAGACCGGCGGTCCGGCCACGGCGATCTCCTCGACCTCGACGCCGGGACAGCACCCGCGCACCGCGGCCGCCAGTCCACCGAGCGCGGGAGAAGCGTCGGTGCGCCCGACGCGCACGAGACCCGTGCCATCCGCGCGCAGCGCCAGCGCAAGTGGCGGCCGCTTGGGTCCGAGGCGCACGACGTCCTCGCGCCGCCACAGCAGTCGCACGGCGTGTCCGCCGGCGTCGGCCAGCTCCCGCGCGCGGTCGGACACCGGGCTCTCGCGCTTGCCCCCGAAGGCGCCCCCGTTGGCCAGTGGCGAGGCGGGGGCGTCGCCGGGGCGGCACCAGCTGGCATCCGGTTCGACGTAGGCGGGTTCGACCCAGGTCGTCTGCAGCGTGAGGGCCCACTCGCCCTCGGGCACGTCGACGGGATGTGACAGGGGAACAGTGCTGTTGCGACCCTGCACGCGCCCGGTGCTGGCGCGGGCGGCGCGCAGGTCGGGGGCCAAGGGCGCGTCCGCGCCGAGCTGGACCAGTGCGCCTCGGGGGGCCGAGTCGTCCGCAAAGCCGCCACCCCCGAGCACCACGTCGGGCCCCGAGGTCTGGAAGTGCGGCCCTTCGAACTGGGCACGCCAGGCCGCCAGCACAGGGTTGCGGGGGTCGCCCGCGAGCGGCGCGGGCGCGTCGTCGACGCCCAGCGCGCTGCAGGCGGCGTCGACGATGGACTGCCAGCCGGTGCAGCGGCACAGATGGGCGCGCAACGCCGCCTCGATGTCCCGGCGCGCCGGCTGCCGCCGCGCCCCTTCGGCTTCGAGCGCGGCGAGCCGGAGCACGATCCCGGGCGTGCAGAAGCCGCATTGGCTGGCCCCGTGTTGCACGAAGGCAGCCGACCAGCGGTCCCGCAGCGCGGCTGGTGCCCCCTCGAGCGTCGTGACGCGGCGGCCGGCGATGCGGCGGACGGGGGTGACGCAGGCGACGCGCGGCGCCCCGTCGACCCACACGGTGCAGCAGCCGCACTGACCCTGCGGGCTGCAGCCGTCCTTGACCGAGTGGCAGCCGAGCTCGCCGCGCAACGCGTCCAGCAGGCTGATCCCGTCCTCGACGGCGACCGCGTCCCCATTGAGGACGAAGGCGACGGCCGACGGCGCGGGCGCGGGCGCGGGCGCGCCGGGGCCTAGGAGTTGCTCAGGAGTACTGCCGGTTCCGCTCAGGGGGCGGTGTGCCCGAGGCTCAGCTGAAGGAGGAGCCGCAGCCGCAGGTGCGGGTGGCGTTGGGGTTGATGATGTTGAAACCGGCGCCCTGCAGGCCGTCGCTGTACTCGAGGGTCGAGCCCGTCAGCAGCTCTGCGCTCGCAGAGTCCACGACGACCTTCACGGCGCCGAACTCCCGCACGACGTCGTCGGGCATGACCTCGGTGTCGAAGAACATCTCGTAGCTGTAGCCCGAGCACCCGCCAGGCTTGACGGCGACCCGGAGCGCGAGCTCCTCGCCCTCTTCCTGGGCCAGCAGCTCGGCGACCTTGGCCGCGGCGTCGTCGCTGAGCGTCACCGGTGCCGGCTTCTTCCCGATGTTGACGGAAGTGGTCATCGTCGTCACTGGATTCCTCCTCGTTGCGCCACGCCTGGCGTCCGACCGCCCGGGTGCACGGTGCGCCACGGACGGTTCCCATGTTACCGGTGCCGGGCCGGTACCAGCACCCCGGCCGGCCAGGGTCGGAATTCCCTGCCACGCAGGTACAATTCTCGGCAATGACCCCTCCACCCGCCTCGACGACGACGCCGGTGGACCCCTCGCGGGCGGGCCGGGAGGAGCAGGTCCGCGACTGCCTGCGGGCGGTGGTCGACCCGGAGCTGGGCGACACCATCGTCGACCTCGGCATGGTCCGGTCCGTGACGGTCGACGGCGGCGACGTCGTGGTGGGCGTGGCGCTGACCATCGCGTCCTGCCCGTTGCGCAGCCAGATCGAGACCGACGTGGTGAACCACGTCCGCTCCCTGGACTGGGTGCGCACGGTCGACGTGGAGGTGGCGGCCATGGACGCGGACGAGCGGGCCGCCGTCATGGCGCGGGCACGCTGGAAGGCCCGGGAGGACGCGCCGGAGACGGCCATCGCCGCCTCGACCCGGGTGCTGGCCATCGCATCGGGCAAGGGCGGCGTCGGCAAGTCGTCGGTCACGGTGAATCTCGCGGTGGCGCTGGCCTCGCGTGGCCTGACCGTCGGGATCCTCGACGCCGACATCTGGGGTTTCTCGGTCCCCCGCCTGCTCGGCATGGAAGGCGACGTCGAGGCGCGGGCCGGGAAGATGGTGCCGCTCGAGCGGGCCGTCGGCCCGGGCACGGTGCGAGTCCTCTCCATGGGGTTCCTGGCCGACGAGGAGCAGGCGATCATGTGGCGCGGGCTCGTCCTCACCCGGGCGGTCCAGCAGTTCCTGCAGGACGCCCACTGGGGCGACCTCGACTACCTGCTCATCGACCTCCCGCCGGGCACCGGTGACGTCCAGATGGGGCTGGCGCGCCTGCTGCCCCGCACCGAGCTCCTCGTCGTCACGACGCCCCCCGTGGCGGCGCAGAAGGTGGCGGCCCGTGCGGCCGACATGGCGCGGCGGGGTTACCTGCGGGTGGCCGGGGTCATCGAGAACATGAGCGACTTCACCTGCGAGCACGGCACCACCTATGCCCTGTTCGGTTCCGGCGGCGGGGAGCGCCTGGCCCACAGCCTGGGGGTGCCGCTGCTCGGGTCGATCCCGTTGCACCCTGACCTGGCCGCCGGCGGCGACGCCGGCGTGCCGGTGGCCATGGCCGGCGACGCGAGCGAACTCGGTGCCGCCTTCAAGGAGTTGGCCCGGGTGGTGGCCGACGAGGTGGCGCCCATCGTCGACGTCCAGGGCTGCTCCGCCCGCCTCCTCGACCGGGTCGAGGCCGCGGTGGCCCAGGGGGACGTCGGGGCGGACTGAGATCGGCGGGCGAGGCGGAGACCCGTCGTCAGGCCGCGGCCCAGCGGGACTCGATCGTGTCCGCCCCGCTCGGCGCACCGGCGGCAACCGCCCGTCCCTCCTGACCCAGCGCCCGCAGGTGGGCCCACAGCGAGAAGCGGGCCACCGGGAGCTGGCGCTCGGTGACGTCGCCGTAGACCGTGGGCAGGAGCTCGTCGACCGTCCCGTCGCCGCGTCGGCCGAGGGCGCCGGCAATCGCCTCGTGGCGCCCCATGCGGTGGGCGATCAAGGCATTGATGACGTCGGGCACGTGGTCCATCAGGCGCCCGTGGCCCGGCGCCAGGGTGCGGACGGGCGGCTCGGCGTCACGCACCCGGGACAGGCTGGCCAGGTACTGGTGGAGATCGCCGTCGGGCGGGCGGATCACCACGGTCGAGCCGTGCATCACGTGGTCGCCCGTGAGCAGGAGTGCGTGCTCCTCGACGAGCCAGCACAGGTGGTCCGAGGCGTGGCCCGGTGTGTGCAGCGCCCGCAGCGTCAGGTCCCCCCCGGCGGGGGTTCCCGGGATGGACAGGGTCCATCCCTCACCGGCGCGCGCATCCGGCGCGAACCCCTCGGCCGGGCCGAAGCCCACCACCCGGGCCCCGGTGGCCGCGGCCAGCGCGGCCGCGCCCGGCGCATGGTCGACGTGGGTGTGGGTGACGAGGATGGTGCCGATGGGGCCGATCGCGGCGGCCGCGGCCACGATGGCGGCCGTGTGGGCCTCGTCGGCCGGACCGGGGTCGACCACCACAAGCTCGGAACGCCCCACGAGATAGGTGTTGGTGCCCGGGCCGGTCATGAGGCCCGGATTGGGTGCGGTCAAGCGGCGGACGCCCGACGCCACCTCGTCGACCCGGCCCGGTTCGGGCGCGGGGCCGATGCCGAGGTCCGGCACCGCCGGGATCACGACGTGACGGGGCGGGGCCCGGGCGCCGTGTCGGGCCCTTCCTCGTTGGCCCGCATGGAGACCTCGCGGACCGCCTCGTTGAAGTCACCACGCGCCGAGCCGTCGGTGGGGTCGGGCACCGCGCCGCGCTCGTAGCCGGGGTCGCCCGGGAGCACGATGCGCATGCCGTTGCCGTCGGGCACCACCCGCGGCTCAATGGCAGGGACGGCGCTCGACGCCTCCTCCGCCGCGGCCAGCAGCGCCGCGCTGGTGTCGAAGCGACCGATCACCTGCAGGTTGCGGATGGTCGGGAAGATGATCTCGATCTCGCCGGCGCGGTGCCGGGCGAGCGCGTCCTGTGGCGAGATCCAGACGTCGGCGATGGTCTCGCCCGCGTCGTGGGCGGCGATCTGGCCGGGGGGCGCCGCGGCCACGAAGAACCGCGTGTCGTAGCGCCGCGGGGCACCGCGCGGCGTGATCCAGTGGGCGAAGTAGTGGATGTCGCCGACGGTGAGACGCAGATCCTCCTCGCGGCACAGGTCGAGGAAGCGGCGGGTGCCGTCGTTGACCGCGGCCCGCTCGGCGGCGAAGCGCGCCTCCTCCACCGGGTTCCCGGACAAGAGGTCCGGCCCGCTGGCGCGCCGGGCCAGGAGGATGCCCGCCTCCTCGAAGGTCTCGCGCACGACGGCGACCCAGTAGGCCAGTCCGCCCGACTCGAAGCCCAACAGGGCGCTGGCACCGGCATCGCTGCGGCCGAGACAGAGGGCCTCCGCTTCGGGCCCGCCGTCGAGCGGGTCGACGGCGCCGCCGGGGAACACGTAGGCCCCCCCGACGAAGTC
This sequence comes from uncultured Acidimicrobiaceae bacterium, assembly GCA_963753115.1. Classification (GTDB taxonomy): domain Bacteria; phylum Actinomycetota; class Acidimicrobiia; order Acidimicrobiales; family RAAP-2; genus Bog-473. The sequence goes on along the minus strand of CAVWBB010000024.1, from coordinate 10,207 downwards.
CGAGCGCAGGTTGCGCCGGACCATCAGCACCTCGATCGAGGTCCCACCCGACGGCGCCGGTGCGTCGCGCACCAACATGACCGTCGCGGCCGGGCGGATCTCCACCTGGCCCGGGTCGGGCGCCCCGGCAGGGGGCGGAGGTGCGGGGGGAGCCGATGGAGGCACGCCGGAGAGGGTACCGGCAGCAGGAGGCGGCGCCTCCCAGGAGCAGGGGCACCCTTTACTAACCTGACCCGGTCCATGAGCCAGCCCGCCACCGAGCCCGCGCCGGCGCCCTCGCTGCGCCATGTCCCGCGCCGCTACCTCGCTCTCGGGCTCATCATCGTCGCCATCTGCCTGCTCGGCGCGCTGGTCCTCGTGCGTGACAATTCGGGTCCGGACACCTCGTCGACGGTCGAGACCTTCACCCCGGCGCCGTCCTCGCTTCTCTCGACACTGTCGTCCGTGCCTGCCTCGGTCTACGACACCATCGGGGTCAGCTCGCCGACCGCCCCCGTGCAGGCGCCCCAACCATCCGGCAGCGGCACCGCGCCGATGTGGCTGGCCGCGGCCAACGGCGGGCCGCCCCTCCCGGTGGTGTTCTTCTACGGCGCCGAGTTCGCGCCCTACCCCGCGGTCCAGCGCTGGCCCCTGGTCCTCGCTCTCTCGCGTTTCGGCACCTTCAAGCAGCTGGGGCTCATGCAGTCGAGCCCGACCACCGCCTTCGCCAACCTCTCCACGTTCACCTTCTGGAACGCCTCGTACTCGAGCAAGTACCTCATCCTCGAGTCGGTCGAGCGCTACAGCGCGCTGAACCCCACCGGAGCCCGCTATCTCACCTTGGAGCGGCCCGACGCGCAGCAGGCGGCGGCGATCAACAGCGACGGCGCGGGTGCCAACACCTTCGCCCTGCTCGACGTGGCCAACCGCTACGTCCTCAACGGCGCCAGCTTCGCCCCGTCCGTGCTGGCCGGAATGTCACAGAACCAGATCGCCGGCGTTCTCGACACGCCAGCCAGCCCGCTGACCCAGGCCGTCGTGACGGCGGCCAACGAGATCACGGCCACCATCTGCGCGGCCGACGGGGACAAGCCCGCAGCGGTGTGCGAGAGCCGCGGCGTCGTGGCAGCGGACGCCGCGCTGAAGATCACGCCCCCGCACTGAGGCGGGGGCAGCGGTGCTCGGTCAGCTGGCCCGGCGATCGAGCATGAGCTTGCGCTCCATTTCGTTCAGGCCGCCCCAGATCCCGTGCGGCTCGCGAATCCGGATGGCGTAATCAAGGCACTCGCCGCGGACGCGGCACTGGTCGCAGATGGTCTTGGCGCGGACTTCGCGCAAGGCCTTCTCCTCCTTGCGCTCCGCGTGCGACGGCGGGAAGAAGACCGCTGCTTGCGGTCCCCGGCACGCTGCCTTCAACTGCCACATGTCTTGTCCCTGGTGCATCGAACCCCCCGATAGGCCCCATCGGATCCCCCCGCGAGGTCAAGCTACTGCCGCGGGTTGGCGCTTTCAAGGGGTCTGACCAGGATCTTTGGGAGGAGATCGATCTGCCCTGGAGGCTCGGCAACTACGCTCGCCCCCACATGGACGTGGGTACCTTCTGCGCACAGAGCCGCGTTCTCGTCGTCGCCGGCAAGGGCGGCGTGGGCAAGACCACGATGAGCGCGGCGCTGGCCAAGATGGCCGCCGGAGCAGGCAAGTCGGTGCTCATCGTCGAGCTCGAGGGCAAGTCGGGCATCGCGGCCGCCTTCGGCCGCCACGGGGACCTCGGCTACGAAGAAGTCCTGCTCGCACCCGTTGGTGCGGGCAGGACGGGCTCGGTCCGGGCACGACGGCTCACGCCCGACGACGCGCTCTTGGAGTATCTCGAGGACCACGGCCTGAAACGGGTGTCCAAGCGGCTGGCGCGCTCGGGGCTCCTCGACGTGGTCTCGACCGCGATCCCGGGTATCCGCGACGTCCTGGTGCTCGGCAAGGTGAAGCAGCTGGAGCGGGACAGGGTGGCCGACCTGATCCTCGTGGACGCCCCGGCGACGGGACACGCCATCACGTTCCTCACCTCGGCCAGCGGCATGGTCAGCGCGGCCCGGGGCGGGCCCCTGCGCTCCCAGGCCCAGGACGTGGTCGAGCTGCTCAGCGACCCCGCCCGCTGCCGGGTGATCCTGGTCACCCTCCCCGAGGAGCTCCCGGTCTCCGAGACCATCGAGTCCGCCTACACCCTCGAGGACAAGGCGGGGGTCCAGCTGGGGCCGGTCATCGTCAACGCCTGTGACCCCGAGCCCGTCGGACTGGAGCGGCCGGCGGCCGAAGTGGCGGCGGACTCGGGCTTGACCGTGGCGCCCGAGCACCTGGAGGCCTTGGAGGAGGCGCGGACCTTCCGGCTGGCCCGCCACGCCGTCTCGACCGAGCAGATCGAGCGGCTGCGCCGGGACCTCCCCCTGGCTCAACTCCTCGTGCCGGCGCTCGACGCCCCCTCCATCGGGCCCGAGCAGACGAAGGAGCTGGCCGATGCGCTGGCGGGCGCCGTGACCGCGCTGGTGGCGGAGGACGCATCGTGAGCGGGGCCGGTGGGGCCGGTGCGGCCGGTGTGGCCGGTGTGGACGCGAGCAAGCCGCCTGCGACGCTGCCCGAGCTCGTGACCGAACGCTCGGTCGTGGTGTGCTGCGGATCGGGCGGCGTCGGCAAGACGACGGTCGCCGCCACCTTCGCTCTGGCGGCGGCCCGGGCCGGTCGGCGCTCGTGCGTCGTGACGGTCGACCCGGCGCGACGGTTGGCCGACGCGCTTGGGGTCGAGTCGCTCCCCAACACGCCTTCGGAGGTGCAGGGCGACTGGCCGGGCCATCTGCACGCGCTGATGCTCGACTCGAAGGGGACCTTCGACGACCTGGTGCAGCGCTACGCCCGCACGCCCGAGCAGGCCGAGTCCATTTTGGCCAACCGGCTCTACCAGAATCTCGCCGGCGCACTCTCGGGGACGCAGGAGTACATGGCCATGGAGAAGCTCTACGAGCTGGTCCACTCCGAAGAGTTCGACATCGTCGTGGTCGACACGCCGCCCACCCGCAACGCGCTGGACCTGCTCGACGCGCCGCGCCGGCTCACCCGATTCCTGGAGAACAGGCTCTTCCGGGCGCTTCTGGTGCCGACCCGCATGTCGCTGAAGGCGGTCGGCGTGGCCACCCAGGCCCTCCTGCGCACCATCTCCAAGGTCGCCGGCGCCGAAATCGTGCAGGACGCCGTCGGCTTCTTCCAGGCCTTCGAAGGGATGGAGGACGGGTTCCGGACCCGGGCCAGCGCCGTCCACGAGCTGCTGGCCGATCCCGCCACGGCCTACGTCCTCGTCACCTCGGCCCGGCCCGACGCCGTCACCGAGGCCGGCTTCTTCGCCGAGAAACTGGCGGAGCGGGACGTCACCGTGGCCGCGCTGGTGGTGAACCGCATTGCGCCCTCGTTCGGTGCCGGTGGTGGGCGCGCCGCTGCGCCGGGGGCGTCCGACTCCGCGCTCGCGTCGCTCGAAGCCAACCTGGCCGCGCTGAATGCGCTGGCCGACCGGGAGGAACGCTCGTTCTCGGGCCTGGCGGAACAGGTGGCGCCGGCGCCGGTCGGCCGGATCCCGCTCTTCGGACAGGACGTGCACGAGCTGGTCGGGTTGCAGCGGACAGCCGACCACCTCTTCTCCTGAGGGATCGTCGCGCTGGCAGCTTCGATGGCGGCGGCGGTCGTGCCCGCATTCCCACAACCGGCGCGCTGTTGGAGGACGAGACCGACGGGGAGTCTCCGTCAAAACTATGCACAGACTCGTTTAGAGTCCGTGGAGAATTCCCCCCGACGCGCCGCCCCTCGCCCAGACGCCTCCGGGTTTTCAGCCCTCCACGCGGGTCCGATAGTGTCCCCGCGGTGCAGACCATCCTGGTCGCCAGCGACGCACCCACGCTCCGCAAGGAGGTGGAGGCGGTCATCAGCGGGCCTGACATCGAAGTGCGCGCCGTGACCTCGGGGCCCGAGGTGGTGGCCTTCGTCGCCGAGGAGGCGCCGGACCTGCTCATCGTCGACATGCAGATGGGCAACATGGGTGGCATGGCGGTGTGCCTGGAGCTGCGGCTGCAGGAGTCCTACGACGCGCTCGACCACATCTCGGTGCTCATGCTCCTCGATCGACGTCCCGACGTCTTCCTCGCCCGCCGCTCGGACGCCGAGGGCTGGCTGGTCAAGCCACTGGACCCCCTCCGGCTCCGCCGTGCCGTCCGCGCGCTCCTGGACGGCGGCACCTTCGCAGACGACTCGTTCACGCCCGTGCCGGTGCTGGTGGGCGACGGACCCCAGCTGCAGGCAGGATCCGTCACGCGGCCCTGATCCGGGGCGCCGTGTCACAGCGATCACGACGACTGTGGCGCCGTTCCGACGGCGCCGGCACACCCAGGGGGGTCGACGGCCAGAGCCTGGAGGCTGAAGCCTCCGAGCAGGAACGGTTCATCACCGAGGCGCTCGCCGACCTGCGCGACATGGACGTGCGCGAGGTCATGACGCCACGGGTCGACGTCACGTTCCTCACCATTCCCGTGCACGCCGAGGACATCGCGCAGGCGGTGCGGACGTCGGGGCACAGCTGCTTCCCGGTCGTCCACGACGACCTCGACGACCTCATCGGCATTCTGTTCGTCAACGACATCTTCCGGACCAACCGTCCCGGCGTGCGGGGTGGCAACGGCGACGAAGCCAGGGACGCCACCGACCCCAGCCCGCTGGAGATCTCTCGCAAGGTGCGCCAGCCGTACCTGCTGCCCGAGTCGCTGGGCGTCCTGGAGGCACTGGCCGACATGCGCAAGCAGCGTCGGGCGGTGGCTGTCGTCGTGGACGAGTACGGCGGGGTGGCGGGACTGCTGACCGTCAAGGACCTCCTCGAGCCTCTGGTGGGCGACCTCCGCGACGAGTTCGACGAGGTCGAGGAGGCGCACATCGTCCGGGTCGACAACACCCGATGGCTCATCGACGGGCAGACCAACGTCGACGACATCCGCGAGCGAATCGGGATCGAGATCCCCGACGGCGAATATGTGACCCTGGGCGGCCTCCTCTTCGAACGCTTCGGCCACATCCCCACGGAGGGCGAATCGACCCGCGTCGGGGACTGGGACATGCGGGTCGTCGAGATGGACAAGCGCCGGGTGGCCCAGGTTGTGGCTACGTTCGCAGGCGGTTCGCCCGTGCCCGGAACCGACGAGGAAGACGACGGCACGTCAGCGAGCCGGGACACCTCGGCGAACGGGACGGGGGAGGCGGCGGGCTGACGCCGCGGTAGTGTGGCTGGCTGCTCCCCCAGGGGGGCGGACGGGCTGTGGCGCAGCTTGGTTAGCGCGCTGCGTTCGGGACGCAGAGGTCCCCGGTTCAAATCCGGGCAGCCCGACTCGAAAGTCCCTGTTCAGGGTGTTGGCGGCGGGAAGTGCTTCAGAACTCTCCGGGCAATTGGCGCGGAAATGGCGCGGAAACTCTTTGTGTTCTTTCGTTTTCAGTCTGAGTGACCGCTTTGCCGTTGTCGCCGAAGAAGCGCTCGCCGAGGATGTCGGCTGCGGCCCGGTCCACCGACGCCGGCGCCGAGGCGTAGATCGACAGGGTCGTCCCTGGGGTCGGCGTGACCGAGCCGAGTCTGTGCCGTCTTCACATCGATCCCTCCGACCACGAGGGTGGTGGCATTCAGTCGACGGAGGTCATGAAAGCCGGCGCTGGTACAACCGGCTGCGGTGACGGCCGGTACCCAGACCCGACGGCGCCAGTTCGAATAGCGCAACGCCCCACCGTCGTCGTCTACGAACACGAGTGCATCGCCCTCTGCCTCTGAGAGCTCGAGACGCTCGAGGTGCTCCCGCAACATGGTGACGATGACTGACGGCATGAACATGGTGCGTCGACCCGCCTTCGACTTGGGCGGGCCGAAGACGTTGCGGCCGCCGGCCCCCCTCACGAGCGCCTCGGCCACGGCCAGGCGGCCCGCCGACAGGTCGATCCGCCCTACCCGCAGACCGGCCACCTCGGACCAGCGCAGTCCCAGCACCGCGCCGAGCCAGACCATGGGCCGGTATTCGATTGCCACCTGGGCGGCGATGCCAGCGACGTCCTCGGGGGTCAGGTCGAAGCGACGGGTACTTTCGATTGAAGGCAAGTGCACGTTGCGGCAGGGGTTGCGGGCCAACCAATCGTTGCGCACGGCGTAGCCGAACATGGCCCGCACCACTTCGTAGTTGCGCTTGACCGTCCGTGGGGCCTGCTCGGCACTCCATGCATTGACGAGACGCTGAATGTCGGGTGGCCCGACCCGTTCCAGGCGGTGCTCACCGATTGTCGGCAGGATGTGGAGCCGCAGCGTCAACTCCTCACGGGCCGTCGTGGACTCCCGCTTGGTCGGGTTCGACTCCAGCCACTCTTCGGCCAGTTCCCACACGAGGAGGCGACCGGCCGAGGGGTCGATCCAAGCGCCACGACGGATGTCGGCCTCGATGGCGGAGAGGAACGCCCGGGCATCGCCTTTGGTCGCGAACGTCATCGGTGCGACGTGCCGCCGGCCGTTGTGCCAGTAACTCGCTTCGTAGAGGCGACCCCGTTGCCGGACGCTGCCGAAAGGACGCATGGCCGGCACCGCCTACACCACCTCCACCCGAAACTGCTCACCCGGCACGGCGATGCTCCCGGTTGATTCGGCGTTCCATGCGTGCCGCTCGAACGGCGACGGCCGCCGGCACGACAACGTCGACCCGGTGGTCATCCACCCAGTGCTCCACGTCGTGACCGTCGAAGCGGACGAGCCGACCCACCTTCACGAGCGGGATGCGCCGCTCGGCCACCAGCCGACGCATGTGGCGCAGGCTCGTTCCCAGCCGAAGCGCAACCTCGTCCATGGTGAGGAGTGCCGACGGAGTGCGCAACTCCCCACATTCGGCGCAGCGCAGCGAACGATTGGGGGACCGAGGAGGTCGGCCGGCGAGGGCACGGCCTTTGGGCCGGCCCTCGCCGGAGGGCGCCTTTCGGCGCCCTCCTCGGCTCTCGGTGCCGGTAGTGCTGGCGTCGTGACGATCGGTGCTCACCGGAACCCCCTTTCCGCTCGACGGCGCTGGACCCGCTCGGTGAAGGTCATCCGGCGGACGATCTCGTCGTTGGCCACACTGACCCGCAGGGCTTCGACCGTCGACGTGAAGTCGGTCGTCCCCATGAGTGCGGCAAAGGCCACGAGGTAACCGACGAGAGCCGGCATGAGACTGGCCAAGGATGTGGCCCGCTTGCGATCTCGGATGAAGCGCAACTCGGTAGCGGCGTGAGCGAGGGACGCCGAGCGCACCGCCTGCCAACGCGGATCGATCGGCCACCGAGAGCGGTTTGAGTCGGCTGTCGGAGAGCGCAAGCTGAGCCACTCCCCTACGCAATAGGCCCAGAGAGACGGGACCGCGTCGAGCACGGCCTCGGGGCGGAACAGCTCGAGATCGCTCAGGGCGGCCCGCCCGATTTCGAATTCGATCCGCCACACCTGCGCGCCGGGGGTGTGCCGTTCGCCCCACACGAGCTCCCACCAGTCGGTGCCCTTGAGGGCCATCTCGGCCGTCTTGTCGTAGAGGCGGGCGCTGATGCGCTGGGTCCGTCTCGAGCCGAAGGCGAACCCGGTCACGGTGTTGGCGTTCTCGTAGGTCGTGCAGCCGTCGCCCCGACACACGAAGGCACTGCGGTCCTGGGCGCACAGCTGCATCCCTTCCATGTCCACGAAGAGGTCGAGGCGCGCGACGCTCAAGACCAGTCCTTCAATGAACGGTCGCACCAGGTCGGCGAAATGTCGCACGGTTCCCTCTGGCCCGACCGAATGGATGAACTCGGCCCGGGGCTGGATGCGCACCGACGGCAGCCGGCGGCTGGAAGTGAAGCCGATCCGCCCCGTCTCGTGGTCGAGGCAGTAGCGATACTTGCCCCAGCCGTGAGGAGCGAGCCCCAGCGTGAGAGCTCCCAGTTCGAAGGGGACGGGCACCGACATACGGTCGGCGAACATCCGCTCCTCATCTAACCGGGCCAGAAAGCCCTTGGAGATGTAGCCGTGACCGGACAAATAGAGGGCGTCGACGCCCGATGCGAGCTCTCGGAGGACTGCCCCGTGCTGCCGTGGGGATTCTACATGCATATTTGCGACTATTGGAGCAGACGGGTGTGACGAGGGATGCATTGCGGCTGCTCAGTCGGGGTCCGTGCCCAGGGGGTGCTGCAGGAAGTCCTCGAGCTCGTCGCTCCAGGCTCGCCGCAGGTCGAGCTTGATCCACTCGAAGCGGTATTCGTCGGGGTGCGTCCCGAAGCGGGCCCGGAACCTGCGGACCTTGCGGTAGATGGTGGCCCGGTGCCACCCGCCCGACTCGAGGCCGGCGAAGCCGCCAGCTTTGTGCCAGGCGACCCAGAAACCGATGAGCTCGGCATCCTCGATGACAGTCCGGGCAGCGTCGTCGCGGATGAGTGCTGGGTAATCCCCGATGGAGCTGAGGGTGGCCCCCTCGGCGGCCTCAGCCCGTACGTTGTCAGGCACGGACTTCCAAAAGGCGGCGTGGCGCCCGTAGGCGATGCCCCGCCCTTCGGGGCTCTCGCTGCGGTCGGAACGGAAGTCGGGGGCTTCGGTCATATGGGGTCGCAAGTATGCGACTGGTTCCAGCGGCTGTCAAGCCCCTCATTCGAGAAGTTCTTCCCAGAGGACCCCCGAGCTCACTACTCGCAGAGACTGGTACGATATCCGGTACGAGTGAAAGGACCTATCCCGATGGCCATGACGGCGAGCGAGGCCAGGAAGAACCTCTTCCCCCTGATCGAGCAGGTGAACAACGACCGCCGGCCGATTGAGATCACCTCCAAGCGTGGCGACGCCGTGCTGATGTCGCGGGCGGACTACGACGCCCTCGAGGAGACCGCCTACCTGCTCCGGTCGCCGGCAAACGCCCGGCGTCTGCTCGAAAGCCTCGAGCAGGCTCGCAGCGGTGAGCTCGAGGCCCACGAACTCTCGGAGTGAGGCTGGTCTTTACGCCACACGGCTGGTCCGACTACCTCCACTGGCAGGCGGTCGACAAGAAGATGGTCAAGCGGATCAATCGGCTCATCGAGGACACGCTGCGTGACCCCTTCGCCGGCATCGGCAAGCCCGAGCCGCTCCGCCATGTGCTCCAGGGATCCTGGTCGAGGCGGATCGACGGCGAGCATCGTTTCGTCTACTTGGTCGAGGGCGACGACATCGTCGTGCTGCAAGCCCGCTACCACTACGAGCCCTGAATCAAAAGCATGTTCACGCCGGAGTGTCGGCGTGCGTTGAGCCCAGTGACTCATTGGCCTTGTATGTATTTTGCGGGTGCTGTGTTACAGGGCACGCACCCGCCCCAGTTCGACCCAACTGCGCATCCAGGCCGGTCGCTGACACGACCGGCCAACTCCATTGTGGTCTTCGAGTGGAGCCACGGCGCAGCCGTCAAGGGTTCGCTCCGCCAGCCTTCGGCTGCCCTTGACCGCCGCTCGTCACCGGTCGAGACCCCTGTCCCCAAATGTTCGATCACCCGGACAACCCCTGCGGCCGTACGACACATATGGGATACCTCGATTCACCAACGAAATCCGCTCGTAGCCAGAGGCGATTCGCTTGGTGTCCCTCAGAATGTCATCGTCGGTCTGCCACCATTTCTTGGATGAACCTCGATCTGTCGACCCTGGATACGGCGTGGCAGGCGACTTACGAACTTGCCTGGGAGGCATGGCGAGCAGGAACCATTCCCATCGGTGCCGTCGTAACCGACCAGAAGGGGACGGTGATCGCCCGGGGTCGGAACCGAATCTTCGACCCCGACCGGCCGTCCGGGCAGCTAGCGGGTTCCTGGGTCGCCCACGCCGAAGTCAATGCGTTACTCCAACTTCAGGCCGGCCACTACGAGGACTTCGCCGTAACGAGCACCACCGAGCCGTGTCTCATGTGCGCTGGCGCCATAACGATGTCCCTCCGAGGGAGGGTGGTTGTTAGATACGCCGTTGACGATCCGATCGCCGGTGGGATCGGGGCCGCTAGGCGTTCGCCGCAAGGACAACGCCGAGACCTTCGATTACATCGTCTTGAGCATCCAGGATTCGTCAGGTTCGCCGACGCTCTCAATCTCGCAGAGTCGATCCGAAGGGTTCCGGACGGCATAGTGGCGGCGCACTACCGCCTACGTCGGCCCAGGCTGTTTTCGTGCGCCGT
>CAVWBB010000023.1:0-22455 GCA_963753115.1 uncultured Acidimicrobiaceae bacterium | reverse complement strand
CGGTGAAGGCGCACTGCGTTGCGCAGTGGGTTCATGATGACAAGCCCGTGGAACTAGCCGCTGTCGGCTGCAACGACCGCGCTATCTCGTCGATCGCGGCCTGCTCAGCCTCGCTCACGTCCTGGTCGCGCTCGCGGTGCGCCGCGGCTACTCGGTGGGACAGCGTCACAATGAAATTGCGATACTCGTCGACCTCGGCTGGCGTTGCCTTGCTCTCCAATAAGACGACCGAGTCGTGGAGCAGTTGCAATCCGTGCTGCTTGAGTTCCTCAGTCGAGTGGTAATGGGTGTGGTCCCGCTCCGGTTTCGCCGCCACGATCGCGTCGAGGAGCTCGCTCTTACCGTGCTGCTGCCGGGCCTCGACATAGGCCTTGGCCATGGCGATCGTCTCGCGAAAGGCGCCGCCCTTCTGGGCGGTGACCACGATCATCCCGGCACTGGGCGGCGCCTCCAGGATCTGCTTCCATTCGTCATCTGTGAAATCAGATTTCGAGGTCATCTCCGGTCTCCGATCTCCCGCAACCGCGGTCTTATCCGTCGCTCGCACCGTACCGCCTGGTCGCGATGCGGACGATCGGCGGCCGTGCTGTTTGAATGATCGCCATGACTCTCTACGCATTGGGTGACGAGCGCCCGCGGATCCATCCCGAGGCCTTTGTGCATCCCGAGGCGGTGCTGATTGGGGAGGTCCACGTCGGGGCGCAGACAAGCATCTGGCCGAACACGGTCATCCGTGCCGACAACGGACCGATCGTGATCGGGGCCCGGACGTCCATTCAGGACGGCGCCGTCATCCATACCCAGCTCACGAACCAGACCCGGATCGGCACAGACTGTGTCATCGGTCATCTCGCGCACCTGGAGGGCTGCGTCCTGGAGGACCTGGTGCTCATCGGGTCCGGTGCCGTCGTCCTGGAGCGCGTGGTCTGCCGGTCTCCCTCCCTCGTAGGGGCAGGGGCCGTCGTGCCCCCCGGCACCGAGGTCCCCGCCGGGGCGATGGCCCTCGGCGTACCCGCCCGCATCCGGCTCGGGACCGTCGAAAGTGCGTCCGTGCGGACCAACGCCGAGGCCTATTCCTCCCGGCATCTGCCGCAACACCGGGACGGCAGCCATGAGGTGACCATGGCGGAATGCCTCGTGCCCTGACGCCCACTCCAGGCCGACGACGATCGCCGCGCCCCTGGCAGATGGGCAATTTGGCCCTTGGCATCCGAGTGGCGTCGGCGCACCATTTGTTGGGGTGTGATGAGAATCTGCCGGGCGGACAGTGGAGGGCGTCGCATGGACGAAGACATGGCGGGTAGTCGAGGCGAAGCCGAAACACCGATTTGGGAGCGGATTCCTCTCCGGAAGGGTCCCCGGGGGCGCCAGAGTCCGTTCAGGCACGAAACGAGGCCCAGGCCCCGGTCACTGGTCCGCGCCGGCGACCGGTCGTCTGGGCGGCGGCCTCCCTCATCGCCGTCGGTGCCGCCGCAGCCGGGTTCGTTGTCGCCAGCTCGGGAGGTACGCCCGCGCCCGGCGCCGGGATGGCTCCGGCCGACTTCGTGGTCTCCTCGACCCAGAACACTTTGGCGCAGCACACCGCCGACGTCGTCTTCTCGGGGTCGGTCTCTGATGGCGGCCAGACGATCCCCATCAGCGGCACGGGACAAGCCGATTTCTCGAACGACGGCTTCACCGCCACCGTGACCGAGGACAGCACCAAAGGCACAATCGTCGAAAAGGAACTCCTCGCCGATGGTCACTTCTACATCGGCGTCACCGCCGACGGGCAGGATCTCTCCTCGGTCACCGGCGGTGCGCAGTGGGTCGACGTCCCGGTCCCGAGCCTGGGCACCTCGACGTCGCCCGGCTTGGGCAGTGTCGATCCCCTCTCTCAGATCCAGACGCTCGAGCAGAAGGGGGCGACGGTCGTCCCGCTCGGGACCTCGGTGATCGACGGCGACACCGTGTCCGGGTTCTCCGTGACGCCGAGCGCCGCCGAGGTGCAGCAGAACATGCAGCAGGAGTTCGCCACAGGGCAGTTCTCCGCATCACAGGAACAGCTCCTCCAGAATGAGGCCAAGTCCCTCGGATCATTCACTGTTGACGTCTGGTTCGACGCGTCCGGCCTGCTCCGCCGGGAAGCAGCGACCATCAGTGGCGGGACCAGCGGTGCAACGGGCAAGGTGGACATGACCTTCCAGAACTTCGGAACCTCAGTCAGCATCGAACCTCCCGCCCCCGGCAGCACAATCTCGTTCTCTCAGTTCTTGTCAGATCTGCAGGCAATGGAGAACAGCACGCAGGGATGAGGGGGCTGCAACGAGCCGCACGGCCTCGTCTTCCAAGTCAGGCGAAACGAGACAAGAGTCCAGGTCGCGAGGTGTCTTCTTCTGCCTTCGTCCGAGACGACGTCTCGACATCGCAGCGAGGGTCGCGCTAAAGGCTGGACGAGCGACGGAGGTACTCGCGCAGGCGGACCCCCTTCCCGACGTCCAACTCGACAAGCAACGTATTCAGAGCGGCGAGCGCCGCGTCCCCGAGTTCGGCACGCAATTCGTCCTCGATCGCCTGGGCCGCCGCGCGCTGGTGCGCGAGGTAGTCGACCCCCAGAGGGGTAAGCACGACCGACTTCTCCCTCTTACTTGTGGTCGAATCGGCTACCTGGACATAACCACGATCACGAAGATGTGCCACGACCTTGCTGGCGCCTTGCCGGGTGATGCCGAGCTCACGTCCGATGGCCGCGATGGTCGATCCACCTTCAACTGAGCACCCTCGCAACACTCGCCCGTCAGGGAACTTTCGGTCGCCGAACCCCGCTTCGGCCATCGCTCGATCCACTCGAAGCTGATACCCGAGCCAGGCGCGCCTGAGCGCCGCCCCGAGTCCCACTGTTGTCGATTGAACGCTCGGCATGTCGGTGTCGGGAACCACCGGCAGATGTTAGCAAACTGTAAACTTGGTTGACAGTTTGTAGCCGGCACCCAATACTGCGAGCATGCGGCACGCCGGGCACAGCGATGTACGGAGTTTCGCTGCTCGCCGATTCGGCCGCGCTTGGGAAGCCGCCCTCATGACAGCGCTCCGCGGCCTCTGTGTGTTTGGCCTCGCCCTGGGAGTGACAGTGGCGCTGATGGCGGCAACGCCGTTTGTCGCCGCGGCTCCAGCCTCTGTTCCACCGGCCAATGCCCCCCGAGGTCCGGATGCCTCGTATGCCGTCGCGGCACAGCGAGAGCCACTGACCACGAACGCCAAGTCGCCCGTGGCACACGACACCGAGACCGAGGCGCTCGTGACCCACTCGGGACACATCTTCGCGGCCACGGGCCAATGGGAGTATCCCGGTCCTTCAGCGTTTGGTCAGGTCCTGATCAAGAGATCGAAGACCAGTCCATGGACGGTCTTCGAGCAGACACAGTCACTTCGGGTCCAGGCGCTGGATTCCTTCCCGATCCCGAGCGATCAGGGCCTCGGTCCGGGGCACTCCCTTCTCGTGACCCAAGCGATCGTCGCCGGACACTCGAGGATCCAGTGGTTGCTCGACGGCACTGACTCATTCTCCCTTCGCAATTCATTCGTTCTCCCGGCAGGTGCTGACATCCGTGCATTCGGAGCACACGAGTCGAACGGGGTCTGGTCTGTCTATGCCGGAGTCCGCCCAACGGGGCTTCTCCAGGGGGTCTGGTCACCAGTTCGCCACACACTGGTGTTCAGTTCCAAGCCCGAGCTCATGGTGGCCCCACCAGGATCGCCGGGTGCGGTCACCCAAAAGGTCACGGGCTTCGCTGACTGCGCGGGAGCCGTGTATGCGACCATCAACACCACGCTCTATCGACGAAACGACGGCGCACTGCCGTCCGGGATCCCTCGCTGGGTCCCGGTGTATCGAGCGCCGCCGGTCGGGCCGCACAACAGCGGCCTCCGAGGCATCACGTGCCTCAGTCATGACGGGTCACCAGCGCTGCTCCTCTCGACTGAGGGCAACGGCAACGTGTACCGACTCGACGATCTGCCACGAAGCCAGCTCGATACCACGGCGGCCCCGAGCCCGGGTTCGGTCGCCGACGGGTTGGAGCAGACGCTCGAGTTCCGACCCGCCCCCGCGATCCGCCAGATGCTGGCGACGCAGGGAACGATCCTCCCGGCAACGGGACGAGGCTCGATCGCCTACGTGATCGCCGCCTACAACAATGGCGATTTCCAGACCATGCTGATCGGAGGCGTCGATCGGCAGGTGTTCGGGTTCGAGTGGGGCTACCAGGGAACCTGCCCGACGACGCAGAAGTGTGGGCCCATCGCTTCCGGCCTCGTGCACTTCAACGCAAGCGCGTGCTTGGCCGTGCGCACCGATCTGGGTCAGTCGCCGGCCTACACGTTGCGCTGTCTGCGTGGGCCGACGGTGACGCCCTCGGCGCTGGTTTCGAAGCCGATCCGCTCTGGGCAGGCCTTCGTCTCCATCCGGAGCATCGTTCCCTCACCGTTCGCAGGAGGCCAGATCTACTACGGCGGCTACGACTGCAACTTCTACCCCGCAGATGGCACGGCATGGGTTGCGACGTCCCTTCTCAGCTCCCTCCACCTTTCCCTTTCACCGAAAGGAAGACGATCATGAAGCGACCAAAACAGATCGCGGCGACTCGGCGCGGCAGTCGCCACCGCCGCAGGCGGCGCTGCCGTCCTGGCGCTGCTCCTCAGCGCATGCGGCAGCTCGCCACCGCAGCCAGCCGCATCCCCCGAACACGTGAGCGGTGGGGCGACGGGTCACTACGTGGTGGCGGCCGGTATCCACAAGATCAAGCACATCATCGTCATTGAGCAGGAGAACCGCTCATTCGACAGCTACTTCGGGACGTATCCGGGGGCCGACGGCATTCCCATGAAGAATGGAACGCCAACTGTCTGTGTGCCCATCCCGACAGGTGGGTGTCAGGCGCCCTACCACGACACAGCCGACGTCAACGGTGGCGGGCCACACAACGAAGGTAGCGCGCGCGTCGACGTCAACGGGGGGAAGATGGACGGATTCATCACCCAGGCGGCCAAGGGCAAGAAGGGGTGCGGAGCGAACACGGTCGACAATCCAGCGTGTTCGAATTCGGTCGCGCCAGACGTCATGGGCTACCACACTGCGGCGGAGATCCCGAACTACTGGGCCTACGCGAAGGACTTCACACTCGACGACCACATGTTCGAACCTGTCGCATCGTGGTCGCTGCCCGACCATCTGTACCTGGTGTCGGGCTGGTCGGCACAATGCTCGAATCCCGATCCCAAGAGCTGCGTGAACGAGATCAAAGGGCCCTACACCCCGGCACAGATGCAGAAGTACGTGGACCAGGCCATCAACACCGGCACGGCCGATGTCACGAACGCGTGGACCGACCTCACGTGGCTCTTGTACAACAAGCACGTTCCTTGGGCGTACTACGTGCAGACCGGCGACCAGCCCGACTGTGACAACGACGCAGCGGTGGCCTGCCCACCCGTGGCGCAGAGCTATCTCACCCCGGGTATCTGGAACCCGCTCCCCATCTTCGAGGACGTGCAGAAGGACCACCAGGTCCGCAACATTCAGCCCCTGAACAACTACTTTTCGGCGGCCAAGAAGGGGACGCTGCCCTCGGTGATGTGGGTCACTCCCTCCCAGGCCGACAGTGAGCATCCGCCGGCCAGCGTCCACAAAGGACAGGCGTACGTCACTGCGGTGATCAACGCGGCCATGAAGAGCCCCGACTGGGACTCGACTGCCATCTTCTTGCAGTGGGACGACTGGGGCGGCTTCTACGACAACGTCGTGCCGCCCGCAGTTGACGAGAACGGCTACGGGCTGCGGGTCCCGGCCATGGTGATCTCGCCCTATGCCAAATCCGGGTACATCGACAACCAGACACTCTCGAGCGACGCCTACCTGAAGTTCATCGAGGACGATTTCTTAGGTGGTTCCAGGCTCAACCCGAAGACCGACAAGAGACCGGATCCGCGGCCTGACGTCCGCGAGGACGAGAAGATCCTGGGCAACATGGTCAACGATTTCGACTTCAACCAGACACCGCGAGCCCCGGTCCTCCTCCCGACCAACCCCCCCACGGACTCGCCGCGCATTCCGGCCTTCTTCAACGGACTCGGGCCGTGCGTCGGATGCACGACGACGCCGCCGAGCACCTAGAGCGCTTCAGCAGCCCGACGACGGGCGGCACCGGAGAAGGCCGGCCTGGGTCAAAGCATCCCCGGCAACGCGCCCGCAGGCGGTATGGCCCGGTCCTGCTGCTAGTGCAGCAGCCGGAAATTCCCGATGGCGGTGGCGTCAGCCGGGGCCGGGCCATCGACGCAGCGTGAACCGATGTCGGCCTGGAACGCGGCAAACGCCGGAGAGGACGAGAGCGGGTTGTCGTCCCCTTCGAGGATGGCAACGTGCACGAAGCTCACGCCGTCGTCGAGCCGGAACGTCGCGTACTGCAGCCCCTCAGGCTTGCTCTCGGCCAGTTCGGCGAACACGTCCCGTACCAGGCGTTCGTTCTCGTCGGCCAGCTCGGGTGTGGTGCGGTAGCGGACCACCTTGGTCGTCGTCATCTGTCCTGCTCCTCTCCTTCGTCGCGATCAGACGGCTCGCACGCTGTTGTTGCGCGCCTCATGGGTCAGCTCGGCGAGACCGAGTTCCTCCAGGAGTGGCGGGAGGTACATGCCGAAGCGGCCCCGGTAGCCCTTGCGCTGGCCGTACCAGCCCCCGATCGGGTTGTCGGGCGATCGGCCCCACGCCTCCACCGTCCCCTCCGCCGCCGGCTTCTTCTCGTCGGCTGCACCCAGCGGCACCCAATCGCCCTGCTCGGAAAGCCAGCGGTGCAGGTCATCGATCGCCCGCAGGTCGTAGGTGAGCTTCGTCGAGCCCACCTGGCACACCAACAGCGCCGGATCGGCCTGCTCGTCCCGGTACATCGTGTAGTCCGAACTCCCCGGGGCGGTCTTGAGCACCCATGGGTCGTCCTTGCTCCCTGTCGCCATCACGCAGCTCCTCTCTCGACCGCTGCCACGAAGTGCGGTAGCAGTGCATCCCACCCACCACGGTTCTGATCACGCCAGGCATCGGCCTCGTCGCCCAGGACCTCCCACCCCGTGTGCTCGATCTCGATGCGCGTGCGCGCCTCGTCCTGACCCTCGCCGACGAACGTGATCTCGACCTCGGTGGCCGCGTCACGGGCGCGCCCGATGTGCCAGAGGTACGCCAGTCGACGGGGCGGCTCCCACACCGTGACCTCGCCCCACTCGTGCCGCTCGCCCGCCGCCGTCCGCTCGTAGATGCGCCCGCCGCGACCGCTCTCGAGGACGACCTCATCGGGATCCCCGCTCACCGTGTGGTCGCGGGGCCACCACGTCCCGATCTTCGACGTCCAGACCGTGAACGCGTGCTGGGGCGGGCAGTCGACGTCGAAGGTGAGGCGCAGCGGCGTGGTCATGACGACTCGGGCGGCACGGTGTTCTCGGCGAGGAGCCGGAACCGTGCGGCTGCCTCGCCCCATATGCCCTCCAGATACTCCTGGACGGCGCGCACCCCCCCGTCCTCCAGGTGGTAGATCCGGCGGCTCCCCTCGGCCCGCTCGGCGACCATGCCGGCATCCTTCAGCAGGCGCAGATGGCGGGAGACCGCCGGACGGCTGATGGGGAGCGCGGCCGCGATCTCGTGGACCGGCTTGTCGCCCTCGCTCAGGAAACGGAGGATCTCCCGGCGGGTCGGGTCACCGAGAGCATCGAAGGGATCAGCCTGCGACCGCGGCATCCGTTCAGCGCTTCGGTCGGGCTTGCTGGAACCCGCCACGGGGCCGCCATTCCGGTAACATGTTCGTTACCGTAACAGAATGGTTACCGATAGGCAACGCCCGCCGGCAACCTGGGCGCCCGGGCCGCAGGGCCCGGCCGTCGGGAAGGCCTCAGGCCGCTGCCCCGACCAGGGTCCGGGAGGCGATCGTCTGGTGGACCTTCTCGGCCACCGACGGGGCGGCCTCGAGGATCCGGCGGAACTCGCTGGCCGAGCCGGCGTAGATCTCGGCGTCGGTCACCGCGGTCACGGTGGCGTTGCGGCGCCCCCTGCGATCGGGCTGCAGGAGCGCCATTTCGCCGACCAGGTCACCGCGGCCGATGGTGGCGATGCTGCGGCCGTCCTGGGTCACCTCGGCCATGCCACTGACGATGATCATGAACTCGTTGCCGAAACCGCCCTCGCGGACGAGGACACGCCCGGCCTTGACCTTCAGCCTGGTCAGCTGCTTCGCAATGACCGCCAGTTCGGACCGGCTGGCGTCCGAGAACAGGTCCAACTCTTGCAGGTCGTCCTTGAGCAAGCGCATTGATCTTCCTTCCGATTCACTCTTCCCACGGCCAGAGTGACGCTGGATGGATGATCTGTCAAGCAGCTTGGGAAGATTCCTACTATCTCCCTAAGAGATTAGCGGGAGTTGTCCCTCGAACCAGCGGTAGCGGGTCCAGCCGGCCATGGGCCGGGCCCCGAGGCGCTGGTAGAAGTCCAGAGCCGGGACGTTCCACTCGAGGACCTCCCACTCGAGGCGGCCGTCGGTCTCCTGACGCAACCGGGTCAGGAGTTCGGTGGCGTGGCCCTGCCGGCGGTGCTCGGGCCGGACGCTCATATCTTCGAGCCAAATGCACGTCTTGGCTCCACAGGGCGTGGCCGACGACAACGCCGCCATTCTTCTCGACGACCCAATCGTGCACCATGGCCTCGGGCCCGAAGAGTTTGCGGACGAAGTGGTCGTTGGTGATCGACATTGGGTCCGTGCAGTGCTCGAAGTCCGTCGAGAGAGATGTGCAAGAAAGGGATCAATGTAGGAGAGTGAAGGTGGTCGGCCAGCAGAGCGTTCCTTGACAGGAAGGGCGCAGGAAGGAGGGGTTCCGAATGCATGGCGAGCAGGTTGGAGGCGAGTCCCACGCCGCGGGGCCGACCGTGCTCGCCATGGTGCTGACGTACAACTCACCGGACACGCTCGCGCGCACCCTGCAGGCTCTGGGGAATCAGACAAGGCTCCCCGACAGTCTGCTCATCCTCGACAACGCAGGCACACCGCCCGCTGCGACGGTCATGAAGGAGTGGAGCCGCCCTTCGGAACTCGATGTGCGCGTCATTCGCGAGGCGGAGAACAGCGGGCCTGCAGGCGGATGGGCGTGCGCACTCGAAGAGTTTCTTCGATCCCCTTACGACTTGGCGTGGATCCTCGACGATGACATCGTCGCACCCCCTCAGAGCCTGGCCAGACTCCTGGCCGAGTACCAGGAGATGGGAGTGAGCGCGTGCCTCATCCCTTCGGTCCGCACACCGAGCGGAACCATCACTCATTTCCCCGGTTGGGTTGGAGTCCTCGTGGCGCGCGAGGTGGTTGAATCGGTTGGACTTCCGAGAGCGGACTTCTTCTGGTGGGCCGAGGATTTCGAGTACCTGATGCTGCGTATCCCTGCCGGGGGGTACCCCATGCACATCACGTCGGAAGTCGTGCTGGACCACCAACAGGGGCGCGGCGAGTGGGGGAATCCGCCCTGGAAGTACTACTACGAAGCAAGGAACAATGTGTACCTCCACCTGTACATCAAACACGGGAGAGGGCGATGGCCACGGAAGCTCGCCGGGCTCACCTTGCGGGCGATCGTCCGAGAGGACGAGGGTCGAGCTCTCAGGCTCAAGATGATCGGACGTGGCGTCGTGGACGGGCTCAGCGGTCGCCTCGGGCGACGCGTGGAGCCCGTGACCTGACCCCGCTCCGGGACGCGCTCGACGCCTGCACCTTGGCGGCCACCGAGGGAAAGGCCTCCAGCGTGTGAAGGGCTGCGGAGAGCCATCTCGCCGACCAGGTCACGCAGCCGAAGGTGGCGATGCGAGCTACCCCTCGAACCAGCGGTAGCGGGTCCAGCCGGCCATGGGCCGGGCCCCGAGGCGCTGGTAGAAGTCCAGAGCCGGGACGTTCCACTCGAGGACCTCCCACTCGAGGCGGCCGTCGGTCTCCTGACGCAACCGGGTCAGGAGTTGGGTGGCGTGGCCCTGCCGGCGGTGCTCGGGCCGGACGTAAATGTCCTCCAGCCAGATCCCCGTCTGGCCCAGGAACGTCGAGAACGTCCGGTACCACAGTGCGTGGCCGATGAGGGGTCCCGACCCGTCCTCCACGACCCAGTCGTGGGCCATGGCATCTGGGCCGAACAGCGTGCGGGCGAGGTCGTCCTCGGTGATCGCCACCTGTTCCACGAGGTTCTCGTACTCGGCCAGCTCGCGGATCATCGCCACGAGCTCGGGGACGTCCGCCTCGACCGCCGGGCGGATCACCCGGTGCGGGCCCGATTCGCCGCCGACACCACCGCGCCGAGCGAGGCGTCGAGGATGGACGAGTCGCGGCCCACCCCCCACCAGGTCGTGCCGTCGGCCCCGACGCACTCCACGTACGCCACCGCCGACGCGCCCGAGCCCTCGGTCAGCGCGTGCTCGGAGTAGTCCTTCACTTCCAACACGATACCGAGATCGGCCTTCAGCGCGGAGACCAGTGCGTCGATCGGCCCGTTGCCCTGGCCGCGCACCGTTTGATGCTGGCCGTCCACGAGCAGTTGCGCCGTGACGCTGGTGTGACCGCGCCCGGTCGAGACCTCGCTCGTGATCAGCCGCAGCCCGGCATCCTCAGGCAGGTACATCTCCTCGAAGACGTCGCGCATCTTGCCCGAGGCGATGACCGTGCCGCTCGCTTCGGTGATCTCCTGCACGCGCTTGGAGAACTCGACCTGCAGGCTCCGGGGTAGGTCGAGGCCATGGTCGGTGTCCATCAGGTAGGCCACGCCCCCCTTGCCCGACTGGCTGTTCACCTGGATGATCGCCTCGTAGGTACGGCCGGTGTGCTTGGGGTCGATGGGCAGATAGGGCACCTCCCACTCCTCGTACTCGCTCCCGATGGCCGCCATGCCCTTCTTGATGGCGTCCTGGTGCGAGCCCGAGAAGGCGGTGTACACGAGATCCCCCGCATACGGGTGGCGCGGGTGGACCGGCATCCGCGTGGCGTACTCGGCCACGCGGCGCACCTTCTCGATGTCGCCGAAGTCCAGCGCCGGGTCGATGCCCTGCGAGAACAGGTTCATGGCCAGCGTGACGACGTCCACGTTGCCGGTGCGCTCGCCGTTGCCGAACAGCGTGCCCTCCACCCGGTCGGCGCCGGCCAGCACGGCCAGCTCGGCCGCCGCCACGGCAGTGCCGCGGTCGTTGTGCGGGTGCAGGCTGAGCACGATGGCGTCGCGGTGCTTGATGGTGCGGCCGAACCACTCGATCACGTCGGCGTAGACGTTGGGGCTGTACATCTCGACCGTGGCCGGCAGGTTGAGGATCATCGGCGCCTCGGGCGTGGGCTGGATCACGTCCATCACCGCCTCGCAGATCTCTACGGCGAACTCGGGCTCGGTTCCGGTGAAGCTCTCGGGCGAGTACTCGTAGCGGATGGCCGTCCCGCTCAGCTGCGCCTCGTACTGCTTGCACTGCTCAGCGGCCTTGACGGCGATGTCGATGATGCCCGCCTTGTCGAGGCCGAACACGACGCGGCGCTGCAGCTCGGACACCGAGTTGTAGAAGTGCACGATGGCGCGCGGCGCGTCGGCCAGCGACTCGAAGGTGCGTTCGATCAGCTCCTGGCGGCACTGCACGAGCACCTGGATCTCGACGTCGGCGGGGATGAGGTGCTCGTCGATGATGAGGCGTTGGAAGTCGTAGTCGGTCTGCGACGCCGACGGGAACCCCACCTCGATCTCCTTGAACCCCACGTCGATCAGCGTCTGGAACAGCGCCAGCTTGCGCTCCGGGTCCATGGGATCGATGAGGGCCTGGTTGCCGTCGCGCAGGTCCACGCTGGCCCAGCGCGGCGCCTCGGTGAACTGGCGGTCGGGCCAGGTGCGGTCGCGCAGGACGAGCGGCACGTGCGAGTGATACTTCCCAAAGGGCATGGGTGACGGGTCGCAGGGCAGGGCCAGGTGACCTCGCTCCATGTCGTCACCACTCCCTTTCTGTCCCTCAACCATGGGTTTCTCCCCTTCTCTCTCTTTGGTCGGATCAAACCGCTGCCGGCCCAACAAAAAACCCCCTGGCCTTGCGGCGCAGGAGGTTGCGAGCGAACGCGATGTGGCGTTCGCCGTCAGGTAAGCAGCAGGTTGGACGCAGTCGGCCTCATCTCCATCAGTGTAATGGTCCCATCGCGTGGGGCGGGCGTCAAGGCGCAGGCGGGACCGGTGAGCCGAAGCGCAGCAGGTTCCCGTCACCGTCGGTGTGCGCAGCCTCCCAGACGCCGAACCCGGGGTCGAAGAGGTCCGAGGTCTCCCCCACCCCGGCGGCCCGCCAGGCTGCGTGCAGCGCGTCGGCGTCGTCGACGGCCAGATAGGCCGCACCGCGCTCGATCCCCGGGCCCAGTTCGGGCACAAGCTTGAAGTGGATGCGGATGCCGTCGCGGGCGACGGTGCCGTAGCCACCGCTGTGCACGTGCACGCTGAAGCCGAGGGCCTCGTAGTGCGCCTGCATGGCCTCCATGTCGGCCGTGGGGAAGATCGGCGAAATGCTCTGCAGGGTGGCCATGGCCGGTCACGCTACCGTGGTCGGGTGCGCCGGCTCCTCTCGACACTGCTCCGGGCCGCCCTGATCGTCGGGGCGCTGGCCATCGTGCGCGCCGTGCTGCTCGACCGAGCGCCGCGGCGGGAGCTCCACCGGGGCGAGCCGGTCATCGGCAGCCTCGACACCTGGCCGGCGGTGCCACGCAAGCCGCAGGACTGACCCGCCTGCGTCAGAGTGTGACGCGGTGGATGTCGAGGATGCCCTCGTCACCCCGCAGCTGATCCACCACGTTGTCGGGCGCCGGTGTCGCCGTCGAGATCACCATCATGGCGGTGGTGGACTCCGGGCTGGGCCCAACGGCCATCGACGAGATCGAGACGCCTGCCGTCCCGAGCGCCGTCCCCACGATCCCGATCACGCCCGGCCGGTCGTCGTTGCGCACCACGAGCATGTGGTTCGACGGTGGCACCTCCACCATGTGCTCGTCGACCACCACGATGCGGGGCTCGGTGCGCAGACCGGCGGCGATCAGCGTGCCGGCCACCGAGTGCGAGCCCGAGCGCAGGGTGATGAGCGACTTGTAGTCGCGCGAGGTGGCGGTCGACGACTCGCGCACTTGCAGGCCGCGGCGCTCGGCGAGCTGCGGCGCGTTGACATAGGACACCGGTTCGTCGGTGGAGCCGCCGAAGATCCCCTTGAGCACCGACAACGTGAGGATGCCCGTGCTCTCCCCGGCCAGCTCGCCCTGGTACTCCATGTCGATGACGTCGGGCAGGCCGTCGTGGAGACCGACGAAGAAGCGGCCGAGCTGCTCGGCCAGGCCCATGAAACCGCGAACCACATCGGTGACGTCGCGTCGCCGCCACGTTCACCGCGTACGGCACGAAGTCGCCGGCGAGCGCCAGCAGCACCTGCTCCGCGATGGTCACGCCCGCCTTGTCCTGCGCCTCCTCGGTCGACGCCCCGAGGTGCGGCGAGACGACGACCTGGGGCAGGTCGAAGAGGGGCGACTCGGTGCAGGGCTCCTTGGCGAACACGTCGAGACCGGCGCCGGCCACGATGCCGTCGCGGATGGCCTCGGCCAGCGCGTCCTCGTCGACGATGCCGCCGCGGGCCGTGTTCACGATCCGGATGCCGGGCTTCGCCTTGGCCAGGAGGTCGCGGCCGAACAGCCCGATGGTCTCGGGCGTCTTGGGCGTGTGGATGGAGACGAAGTCCGCCTCGCCCACCAACTCCTCGATGCTGACCAGGCGTACCCCCATGGCCCGCGCGCGCTCGTGGGAGACGAAGGGGTCGTAGCCGATGAGCTCCATGCCGAATGCGTGCGCGCGCTGGGCCACCAGCGAGCCGGCGCGCCCGAGGCCCACCACGCCCAGCACCTTGCCGTGCAGCTCGACACCCTCCCACTTCGAGCGCTCCCAGCGCCCCGCCACGAGAGCGCTGTGCGCCTGCGGGATGTTGCGCGCCTGCGCCAGCAGCAGGGCCATGGCCTGCTCGGCGACCGAGAGGATGTTCGACGTGGGCGCGTTGACCACCATGACGCCGCGCTCGGTGGCCGCGTCGACGTCGACATTGTCGAGCCCGACACCGGCCCGCCCGACGACTGCGAGCGCTGTCCCGGCGGCCAGCACCTCGGTCGTCACCTGCGTCGCGGAGCGGATGATGAGCGCGTGCGCGCCCGCCACTGCCCCGAGCAGCTGCTCGGGGCTCAGGCCCTCTTGCACATCGACCTCGTGTCCGGCGTCGGCCAGCAGGTCGAGTCCGCTTTGCGCGATCTTCTCAGTTACCAGTACCCGTGCCACCGCGGTGGTCTCCTCACTCCCCCCGCCGATGAAAGCGGTCAGTCTTGCGCCTCGCCGAAGAGCGTGGCCAACCGGCTCACGCCCTCGACAAGGTCGTTGTCGCCCAGCGCGTAGGACATGCGGAAGTAGCCCGGCGCGCCGAACGCCTCTCCGGGCACGACCGCCACCTTGGCATCGTTGATGCAAATTTCAGCCAACTCTGCGCTGCTCGCCGGACGTTGTCCCCGGAGGCTCTTGCCGAGCAGCCCCTTGACCGAGGGATAGGCGTAGAACGCGCCTTGGGGCTCCACGCACACCACGCCCGGGATGTCGTTGAGCATGGCGGTGATCGTGAGGCGCCGGCGGTCGAAGGCCGCCCGCATCATGGCGACGTCCCCGAGGCCGCCCGAGACCGCGGCCAGCGCGGCGCGCTGGGACACGTTGGCGACGTTGGACGTCTCGTGGCTCTGAATGTTGGTCGCCGCCGCGATGGCGTCGGTCGGGCCGATGAGCCACCCCACGCGCCAGCCGGTCATGGCGTACGTCTTGGCGACGCCGTTGGCCACCAGGCAGCGGTCGGCCAGTTCGGGCACGACCACGGGCATGGAGTGGTGCTCGGCTCCGCCGTAGACGAGATGCTCGTAGATCTCGTCGGTCAACACCCAGATGCCCTTGCTCACGGCCCAGCGGCCGATGGCCTCGATCTCCTCGCGCGGGTACACCGCACCGGTCGGGTTGGAAGGCGACACGAAGAGCAGCGCCTTGGTGTTCGGGGTCCAGGCCGCCTCGAGGTCCGCCACCGAGGAGCGGAATCCGGTCGTCTCGTCGGAGGACACGATCACAGGCGTGCCGCCCGCCAGCGCGATCGACTCGGGGTAGGTCGTCCAATAGGGTGCGAGCACCAGCACCTCGTCGCCCGGGTCGCACAGGACGGCGAATGCGTTGGCCACCGCCTGCTTCCCCCCGTTCGTGACGAGCACCTGGTTTGCGGCCACCTCGAAACCCGAGTCGCGCTGCGTCTTGGCCGCGATCGCCTCGCGCAACGCCGGGATCCCCCCGGTCGGCGTGTAGCGGTGGTTGGCAGGGTCCCGGCAGGCCTTGACGGCCGCCTCCACGATGTGCTCCGGCGTCGGGAAATCCGGCTCGCCAGCGCCAAAGCCGATGACGTGTTCCCCGGCCGCCTGCAGCGCCTTGGCCTTCGCATCCACGGCCAGGGTCGCCGAGGGCGCCACGGCGGCGGCCCGGCGAGAGATCCGACGGAGCTCGGTCGGGGATTTCGTGGTCGTCACGGATGCCATGATCTCATACGTGCCAGACGCCCCCGACATCACCATTCCGCCCGAATTGCTGCCCTCCGACGGCCGATTCGGGTCCGGCCCCTCCAAGGTCAGGCCCGCCCAGATCGACGCGCTCGCCAGCATTGCCTCCACCTACATGGGCACCAGCCACCGCCAGAAGACGGTCAAGGCTCAGGTGGGCCGGGTGCGCGCCGGCATGCGCCAGCTCTTCTCCCTCCCCGACGGCTACGAGGTCGTGCTCGGCAACGGGGGGACGACCTGCTTCTGGGACGCCGCGACCTTCGGTCTCATCGAAGAGCAGAGCCAGCACCTGAGCTTCGGGGAGTTCTCCTCGAAGTTCGCTGCGTGCGCCAAGGCGGCGCCGCACCTGAAGGACCCCCAGGTCATCGCCTCGGAGGTGGGCACGCACCCCAAGCCCCAGGCCGACCCCTCGGTCGACCTCTACGCGCTCACCCACAACGAGACATCCACCGGGGTCTCGATGCCCATCCAGCGGCCCGAGGGTGCGGCCGCCCCCGCCGACGGAGGCGGACTGGTGGCGGTGGACGGCACCTCGGGTGCCGGCGGCCTCCGGGTCGACCCGGCCGAGTTCGACGCCTACTACCTCGCCCCGCAGAAGTGCTTCGCCTCCGACGGCGGCCTCTGGATCGCCCTCATGTCGCCGGTCGCCCTCGAGCGGGTGGAGCGGATCGCTGCCTCCGGCCGGTGGATCCCGACCTCCATGGACCTCAAGACGGCGGTCGACAACTCGCTGCTCGACCAGACCTACAACACGCCGGCGCTCGCCACCATCTTCCTGCTCGCCGAACAGCTCGACTGGATGAACGGCAACGGCGGCCTGGAGTGGACCGCGTCGCGCTGCGACCGCTCCGCCGAGATCCTCTACACGTGGGCGGAGCAATCCGGGTTCGCCCGGCCGTTCGTCGAGAACCCGGCTGATCGGAGCCACGTCGTTGGCACCATCGACTTCGTCGACGCGGTCGACGCGGCGGCGATCGCTGCCGTGTTGCGGGCGAACGGGATCGTCGACACCGAGCCGTATCGCAAGCT
Organism: uncultured Acidimicrobiaceae bacterium; assembly: GCA_963753115.1. GTDB lineage: Bacteria > Actinomycetota > Acidimicrobiia > Acidimicrobiales > RAAP-2 > Bog-473. Next base: position 5,779 of record CAVWBB010000023.1, on the reverse strand, counting down.
CGGGCGGAACCAGTTGCGGATCGCCATGTTCCCGGCGATCGAGCCCGACGACGTCGCTTCGCTGTGCGGTTGCATCACCCACGTGGTGGGCGCGCTCGCCGACTGACGCCGGCTCGGCGCCCGGCACCCGGCGCCCATGTGGCGCAGATGGACTGGTGCCAGCCCCAGGAAGAAGACGGGTGAGAGCCCCCTAGCCGCAATGGGTATGTGCTCTGTACTATACCGGGTATAGCGCAGACCAGGTCGGCCGCAGCGCGCGAACCCGGAGGTCAGAGCCTTGAGCACTGCAACGCTGGCCAACTCGCCGCCGTCAGTGGCCGGCGGTAGCCAGTGGGCCGTCGAGACCCACGGCCTGACCAAACGGTTCGGCGAGAACGTCGCCGTGAACGACGTGGAACTGCTCGTCCCCCGCGGCTGCGCGTTCGGGTATCTGGGCCCGAACGGCGCCGGCAAGACGACGCTGATCCGCGTGCTGCTGGGCCTGACACACGCCGACGCAGGCTCCATGTTCCTCCTCGGTCACCGCGTCCCCCGGCATCGTGACGTCGCCTTGGCGCGGGTCGGTGCGATCGTGGACGAGCCCCGCTTCCACGGCCACCTGACGGGTCGCCAGAACCTGCAGATCCTGGCGGCGGCGCGCGAGCCGGCCGCCAAGGGCCGCATCAACCCGGCGCTCGAGCGCGTCGGCATCCTCCATCGGGCCGACGACAAGGTGTCCAAGTACTCCATGGGCATGCGCCAACGCCTCGGCGTCGCAGCCTGCCTCCTCGGCGACCCGCAGCTGCTCATCCTCGACGAGCCCATGAACGGCCTCGACCCGGCAGGCATGCTCGACATGCGCGACATGATCCTGTCTCTCGTGGCCGAGGGTCGCACCGTGGTGCTGTCGTCCCATCTCCTCGACGAGGTCGAGCGCACGTGTGACGCCGTCGCCATCGTGGACCGGGGCCGGGTCATCCGCCAGGGCCCGATCTCCCAGCTGCTCGCGGGCTCGTCGTTCGAGGTGCAGGTCGAGTGCTCGGACCCCGACCGGGCCGGCGGCCTGCTGCTGGCGACACCCTTCGGGGCCCACGTGCAGGCGGGTCCGGACGGGCTCGCCATCACGTTGCCGGACGGCACCCAGCGCGACGCCATCGCGGAGATCAACCGCTTGCTCGTCGAGGGCGGGATCTCGGTGTTCCGGCTCCAGCACATACAGGCCTCGCTCGAATCGTGGTTCCTCGAGGTGACGAAGCGACTGGGGGATCCCGAATGACGACCGTCACCGACCTCGGCACACCGGGTCACACTCCCTCACCGATCCCGGCGGAGCCGCGGAGCGACCACCGCGGCTCGTGGATCCCGACCTGGGGCATGGTCACCACGCGCTGCATGGAGCTGCGCAAGCGGCGGGGGTTGATGATCGCCCTCGTCGCGGTGAACATCGGCATCCCGGTCGTCTTCCTCGGGGTGCGGCTCATCACGCACGCCGTCGACCCGAAGTCCTACGGGCCCGCCGGCGGCTACAGCATCTTCACGACGCTGGTGGCGGGCTTCATGTACGTGTTCGGGTTCGTCGTCGCGGCCGTCGTGGGCGCCACCGCGGGGTCCGTCGACCTCACCGAGGGGATGTTCCGCCATCTGGTGATCACGGGCCGTTCCCGGCTGGCCCTCTACTTCGCGCGCATCCCGGCCGGACTGGCCATCGTCATCGCCATGGTGGCGGTCGGGTACACGATCGTCTGTGCCGTGTGCGTGTTCGCCGCGCCGGCCCAGCTCAACTACGACGGCGTCAACGTCCCGGCGGGGTTGTCCCAGCCGGCCCTCGACAGCTGGGCGGCCGCACACGCCGACGAGGTCATCTGCGACTTCAATTTCCACGGGGGTGCCGGGCTGAACCAGCCGCCGCCGAACGTGACGTGCGGCGGGCAGTTGATCGGGCCGCCGCCGGGGACGGTGGTCCAGGGGAAGGGCGGCGGGACGTTCACCGTCCCCGCCGCCGAGTCACCGGCCCAGATCCGGGCCTTCGCCGTCACGGTGGCCAACCAGGACTACGCCGACTACCACTCGAACTTCTTGGTCCCCTCGACGACGCTGATGGTCCAAGTCGGGCTCTGGATCGCGCTCGAAGCGACGATCGGGTTCATCGTCGGCCTCGGGCTGGCCTCGCTGATGGGCCAGCGCACGGTGGCGGTGATCCTGCTCATCGTCCTGGAGCTGATCCTCACGCCGATCTTCAGCCGGCACATCATCTCGCACCTCGTCAACGTGCAGCGCGGGATCGTCGGCGTGGCGATGGCCCATATCGAGCCAGGAGGACTGCCGACGCCGTTCGGCGGCGGGGGCGGGGGTGGCGGGGGTGGCGGTGGCTTCAACCCGCTGATCCCCGAATCCACCTTGGCGTCGTCGTTGGTGATCGTGGGCTGGATCGTGTTCTGGACCGCCATCGGGGCGTGGCGGATGAAGACGCGTGATGCGTGATGCCCGACCGGCTTCGTTGATCCGGTCGGGTCAAGCGAGGGGGTAACCGGCGGAGGCGAGCAATCGCTCGCTCTCGTCCCACAGCCGGGCGGCCGCTTCGTCGTCGCGCGCCCGGCGGCTCATATGACCCGGCTTGGAGCGGACCCAGTACATGCCCGTCTTGTCGGCAACGTCGGGGGACGCGGCCAGGTAGAGCGAAGTCTTGGCGCCCCGCTTGGGGCTGATCTCGAACGGGCGGACGAGGCGCATGCCGAAGCCCATGAACCCGTGCAGGTCGCCGTCCATGCCGAAGCTGCTGCGGACCGGGCCGGGGTGCACGGCGTTCACCGTGACGGCGATGGCGGCGTCGGCCTCGAGGCGCTTCGCCAGCTGCCGGGTGAAGAGCACGTTGGCGAGCTTGGAGCGGCAATAGGCCTCCATCGCCTCGTAGTGCCGCTCGCTCTGCAGGTCGTCGAAGCGCATGCCGCGCCGGGCCGCATGGTGGCCCACCGAGGTGACATTGACGATGCGGGATGGTGCACTGGCCTTGAGTCGGGGCAGCAGCAGGTTGGTCAGAGAGAAGTGGCCGAGATGGTTCACGCCGAGTGTGTACTCGAACCCCTGTGCGGTCTCCTGGCGCGCCGACCAGGTGCCGCCGGCGTTGTTGACGAGGACGTCGAGACGGTCCCAGCGTGTGAGGATGTCGTCGGCCGCCTTGCGCACCGAGGCGAGGTCGGACAGGTCGAGCGGCACGACATGGACGTCGTCGTTCCACGTCCGCGTGGTGATCTCCCTGGCTGCCGCTTCGGCCTTGGTCCGGTTGCGGCAGGCGAGCACCGTGGTCGCCTCCAGCGCGGCGAGGCCCACGGCCGTCTCGAACCCGATGCCGACGTTGGAGCCGGTGACGACCGCGACCTTGCCTTGCATGCTCATTGCGGTGTCCAGTCTCGAGAGGGGGCGGATCATTGCTTAGCGCCGATCGGCCGCCCCCTCACAGTCCGCCGTCGGCATCCCCCATGATCTGCAGGTGGCGTTCCAGGGCACTCACGCGACCGTCCCCCGACGCGGCCCATCCCTGGCGGAAGGACCCCAGCCACTCGTCGATCTCGCGCAGGGGCTCCGCACTGACCCGGTAGATCCGGCGCTGCCCCTCGGTGCGGGACTCGACCAGTCCGGCGTCGCGTAGGGCCTTGAGGTGCTTGGACACCGTCGGCTGGCTCAGCGACAGCAGGCCCACGAGGTCGCCGACCGGGCGCTCCCCATCTGCCAGCAGGTAGAGGATGACGCGGCGGCTCTCGTCCGCCAGCGCTTCGAAAATACCCGTCATGCAGGATATATTCTCAAACCAGAATATATCCGGTCAAGGACCCTCAGGCGGTGGCAGTCGCCTTCTTGGCGGCAATGCGACGGAGCGGCGGGAGCGTCGGAGGGGGCTGCTTGCGGGGAGGCAGCGTGGCCAGCAGGGCGGTGGACGCCTTCGTCACCTGGGCGACTGCACGCTCGAACGCTTTCTCGGTCGCCGGCGACGTCGACTGCACGCCGCTGATCTTGCGGACGTACTGACGGGCCGCCGCCTCGATCTCCTCGGGGGTGGCCACGGGCTCGAGCCCGCGCAGAGTGGTGATGTTGCGGCACATGGAGCCAGCCTATGCCCCGGTCGAATGGGCGCTCCCGGGCCCGCAGGGCCCCGGCGTGATCTCGACGGTGACGCGGTCCCCGGTCGTGGCGTTCCGCACCTGGAGCACGTTGCTCCCCCGCGCCGACGTCACCTTGGCGCCCGTGGTGCGGGCGCAGTACCCGTGGCGGTAGTGCAACGCAGTCGGCACGAAGACGAGTGTCGGCGCGTGAACGTGGTGGTTGGGCACGTACGCCATGTCGAAGACGTCGGTCGCTGGGGAGAAGGAGTAGCGGATCGGGGTCCCGGCGACCGCCTGTGGGTAGGGGCGGCTGAGGACGCGTGCGGTCGAGCGCAGGCGCCCGTTGGCCATGACAAGCGATTCGGCCGCGCTCCCGGTGGGATCGCCGTAGTACTTCCAGGCCCAGTAGGCCCAACCGACTCGTCGCGCATCCATGGCGGCAGTGATGGACGCGAGCAGTTCCGGATCACTGCTGGCGCCGAACTCGCTGACGAACCAGGCCGGGCCGCCCGGTTGGGTGGCCGAGGCCATCTCGGGACGGTCCGACGCCCGCACGCCCAGCGAGTGCGCATCCTGAGCGGCGCATGTCGCGGGGTGGGTCGGGTTGCCGGTCACCGGGCTGCGGGCGCCGCAGTAGATGTGGACGTTGAAGACGAGGTTGGGCAGGTCCATCGGGCCGATGTAGGTGGGTAGACCCCGGCTGGCGTAGTTGTCCGGCTCGTCGAAGATGAGATGGCGGGGGTCATTGGCCAGGATGGTGGGGATGACGCCGTCGGCGGGGTCGTCGGCCGGGCAGTGCAGCGGCGGCGCGCCGTGCGACGGGGTGCCGATGTGGCCGGTGCCGGTGTAGAAGCACTCGAGCTGGGCGTCGAAGTGTTCGTCGCCGACGCGGATGAGCGACGTCGAGAACGGCTCGTTGAAGGGGTCGTAGCCGAGGACCCAGCGGTTCCCGCTGAATGCGTGCGCGACGTCGCCCCAGACCTCGTCGTACTGGCCCTGCAGATCGCCCCGCACGTTGTTGTCCCAGAAGTGCTGGAACGCAATGCCGGCGGCCTTGGTGGCGTATTCGAGCGACCAGCGGCCGGGCGGGTCGACGCTCGGGACGTTGTTGGTGCACACGGCCCAGCGCGGCGCGCCCTCGCCGTCGAACATCTCGTTGTACACGTCCTGATGCATGTCGAGGATCGTGTAGATGTGGAAGCGTCCAAGCAGGTCGACGGTCCTGGCGAGGCGCGCTACGTAGCGGTCGAGGACGGAGCGGCTGAACTGGTTCGGATTCGTCGGCTTCCCGTGGGCGCAGATGGCCGGGTCGTTGGCTGGGGCGGTACCTGGTTCGAGCCCGCTCCACGTCATGCCTAGGCGCACCACGTTGAAGCCGAGCCGGGCCATGAGCGACGCGTCGGCGACGGAGAAGTTCCAGGGCTTGCCCGGGTCGGGGTAGAGCTCGTAGGGCGGGAACTTGTAGACGGCGCCGACGCCGTGGAAGAAGACCACCCGACCCTCGCTGTCGTAGAGGTACGGCCCGCCGGGCGCCGAGATCCGGCCCGAGACGGAGGCGGCGCCAGTGCCGCTGTCGCTGGCCGCCCTGAATATCGGTGAGGACAGCGTCGGGAGGGCGGCGGCTCCGGCAGGAGTGGCGCCGGTGGTCGCCGGCCCGGCGCTGCCAGCCGTTGCCGGGCCGACCCCGGTGGCGGCGGCCAGCC
>CAVWBB010000022.1:0-130458 GCA_963753115.1 uncultured Acidimicrobiaceae bacterium | reverse complement strand
GTACGCCAACCTGCCGCGCAAGTTCAAGGTGGCTGTCACGGGCTGCACTGAGGACTGTCCGCGGGTCGAGATCAACGACATCGGACTGTGGCCGGCGGAACATGCCGATGGCCGTGTCGGGTTCAACGTGCTCATCGGCGGGGGGCTCTCTGACGGCGAGCGCATGGCGTCCGACATCGATGTCTTCATCCGGCCCGATCAGGCCGTCGAGCTCTGTCGAGGCGTCGCGCAGCTCTTCGGCGAACTCGGCAACCGGGAGAACCGAGGCCTGGCTCGCATGCGTTACCTCGCTGAGGAACTCGGTCCGGAGGGATTTCGCGCCGCCCTCGACGAGCGCACGAATTTCGCCTTGGTGCCCGCCGGCAAAGAGCTGACGACGGCGTTCCGCGGCGACCATGTCGGGGTGCACCCCCAGAAGCAGCCCGGTCTCCTCTACGTCGGCTGCTCGGTCCCGGTGGGCCGGATGCACGGCATCGAGCTGGTTGAGCTGGCGCGCCTCGCCGAGACGTACGGCGATGGCGGGGTGCGGATCGGGACCGATCAGAACTTCATTGTGTCCGGCGTCCCCGAGGAACGTCTCGACGACTTGCTGGCCGAACCGCTCATGCAGACGTACTCGCCCTTCCCCGGACCGTTCGAGCGGGGTGTCGTGGCCTGTACGGGTTCCGAGTTCTGCCGCTTCGCCGTGGTGGAGACGAAGGAACGCGCCGTCAAATGGGCGCGGACACTCGACGCCCAGCTGTCGTCGGCCGACGACGGCGGGAAGGATCGCGAGGATGCGGGGGTGATCCGGATGCACTTCTCCGGCTGCTCCGCGTCGTGTGCCCAGCCGCAGATCGCCGATATCGGTTTCCGGGGGGACATCGCGCACGTCGGCGAGCACATCGAAGAGGCTGTCGACATCGGGCTGGGCGGGTCGCTCGGCCCGGATGCGGCGTTCATCGATTGGGTCGTCGGTGCATTGCCGGTGGATCGAGTCCCCGATGCGCTGCTCCGGGTCGTCACGCGATACCGCGAAGAGCGCCGTCCCGGCGAACCGTTCCGACTCTGGGCGCGACGAACCGACGCGGACGACCTGCGGTCCACGCTGGCTGGCGTCGCCGAGGCGGTGACGTCGTGAAGCGGTACCGCATCCGAGAGCAGATGAACGGCATCACCGAGCCGCCCGGCAAGGTCTGGTTCTGGGAACTCGAAGCCGGTGTGATCCACGCCGACCGCTGCATCCAGTGCGGCACGTGTGTCGCCGTCTGCCCGTCGAACTCCATCGGCGTGAACGAGGACACCGACCTGCCAGAGCTGGTGAAGATGTGCACCGGCTGCTCACTGTGTTGGGACTTCTGCCCCAGGGGCGGCCTCCGCTACGAGGCACTCTGGCCACCCTCGACCGCGGTGGCCAGCGAAGACGCCGAGGTGCAGCCAGAGCAGGTCCGCTCGGACTCGTCGGACACGTACTGGAAGATCAGTGGAGGCCCTCCGGCCGAGGGGCTCGGCGCAGTGGTCGACTCCTACGCAGTGCGCGCGGGTGCGGAGATCGACGACGCGCAGGACGGCGGTGCTGTGAGCGCGCTGCTGATCGGGCTGTTGGCCGCCGGGGAGATCGACGGCGCACTCGTCTCGAGGCCGAGCGCTGATCCCGACGAGCAGTGGAAGGGCATCGCCACCATCGCGACCACACCGGGTGAGGTGAAGGCAGCTTCCGGCAGCTTCTACAACCAGACGATGGCCTTGGCCGAGCTCGACCTGTCCCGCTACGACCTGCCCCCCAAGCCACGGATCGCGGTCGTGGGCACGCCATGTGAGGTCCAGGGTCTGCGGGCCATGCAGGCCAGGCGCTGGCCGACAGGGGCGCACCGGGTTGACGCAGTCGTGCTCACCATCGCGCTGATGTGCACGAAGAACTTCGACTACGAGGCGCTGACGTTGCGGGAGCTGCGCGACAAGCGAGGCGTGGATCTGGACCGGGTCTCGAAAATGGATGTCATCCGTGGACGCATGATCGTCGAGTACCGCGATGGCGAGTTGGCCGTCGACGAACCGGTCAAGGACTTTCACGGCGCCGCCCTGAAAGGCTGCGACGAGTGCGCGGATTTCCTCGGACGATCGGCTGACATTTCGGTGGGCAGCGTGGGATCCATGAACGGCTGGACGAGCGTGATCATCCGGACCGAGCGTGGGCGCCTGGCCTTCCAAGCGGCGCGGGCCAAGTTGGACGTGCGGGGACTGGACGACCCCGCCGCGCTGCTGCGGTTGGACGCGCTGGACAAAAAGATCGCCGGCCGAACCCTGCAGCGCAAGCTCGACCCCGATGCGCCGCTCTTCATCGACTTCGACGAGCACGTACGGGCCTACGAGGGCTCGGACCGCCAGCCCGTCTTCATCAGACATTGACCGCCGCCGCGGTACTCACGCTGCACGTTCCCGACGAGCCCACCACCCGGGCCAAGGACTGGCTCTCGGCCGTCCTCGACGGGCGCGAGCTCGACACAGTGTTGACCGATGGCGATGCAGGCGTGACGGCGTGGCTTTGGAACCGTTGGCGCACCCTTGCCTCGGCCGGGCTCAGTGAGGACGAATTCGGGCTGATCGTGTTGGGTTACCGGCGCGAGGTCTGGCTGTGGCTGGCGGGCGAGCGGACGTGGTCGCAGTGCTGTTCCGGTCTCATCGGTCGCATCAACCGGCGGCTTGCGGGTGGCGACGGCATCACGGCGTGAGCGGATCGGGGCCACCCGCCGCCATTGAGCTGGGCGGGGTCACGGTCTTGCGCGAGGGAGTACCCGTGTTGCGGGGCATCGACTGGCACGTGGCGGTGGGGCAGCGCTGGGTCATCCTTGGTCCGAACGGCTCCGGGAAGACGACCTTGTTGCAGGTGGCTGCGGCTCGTCTGTGGCCAACGACCGGCACAGTGGAAGTCCTCGGGGCACGTCTCGGCCAGGTCGACGTCCGCACCCTCCGCCCGCGGATAGCGCTCGTCAGTGGCGCAGTCACCCGGCAACTCCGAGCCGACCTTCCGGCCCGCCACGTGGTGGTCAGCGGCCGCCACGGGGCTCTCGAGACCTGGTGGAACCACTACACGGATGGGGACTGGTCGAGAGCCGACGATTTCATGGCACTCGGTGGCGTGGCGGGAATCGGTGACCGATCCTTCGGGGTGATCTCCGAGGGCGAGCGCCAGCAGGTGCTCCTGGCCCGCGCGCTCATGAGCGACCCGGAGCTGGTCCTGCTCGACGAGCCGTTCGCGGGCCTCGACCTCGGTGCCCGCGAGCGGCTGCTCGTCCGGCTCACCGCGTTGGCCGCAGACAGCACCAATCCGCCGATTGTCCTCGTCACGCATCACTGCGAGGAGATCCCTCCCGGGTTCACCCATGCAGGACTTGTGTCAGAGGGCGCGCTGGTGGCGTCGGGTCCGCTTGGTGACGTGGTGACCTCGGAGGCGGTTTCCGCGTGCTTCGGCGTCGAGGTGGCGGTGGGCTGTACCGACGGGCGGTGGTGGAGCCGCGCCGTCTGAACGACTAGCTGAACGCCGACGACCGGGGACACCGAAAGAGGGGCCTTGATTCAAGGTGCCGCTGAGGGTACAAACGGAAGCACAGGAGAAGTGCCGACGAGGTCGGCGCTGTGGCATTTCCCCACCATCCACCACTTGTAAAGCCCTATTCATTAGGGTTTTCGCGCAGAGCGAAGGTAGGTCGTCGGGGAGTGACGATTGTGATCCTGCTGGTTTTCGTAGTGCTTCTCTGGGTGGCGGTGTTAGCTCCGAGTGCTTGGCGGCGATTCAGTGAGCGCCAGGGAGTCGGTTCCATCGACCATTTCCATCATCAATTGCAGCTGCTTGAGCATGCCGGTCCCAAGACGGTGGCTCCGGCATACCGGCTGCACACCGCCATGCCCGGAGCCGGACCGACCGACACGTCCGCCGATCTCACCCCCGACTCGTCGCGGCCGAAGTTGGTGCTCTTGCGGCCGACGGACGACGCGGCGTCCGCTGACGTCGATGGCGATGATGGCTCCCACTACGAGCGCGTGGGCGTGCTCGATCGCCCGGAGCCTGTCTGCCTCCCCGAAGCGGGTGCAGAGTTGTCGTCGTTCCGCCGTGACCAGGCGCGACGACGCTGCACGACATTGCTCCGTTGCCTGGGGGGGGTGGTGATCTCGACCGGGCTCATCGGACTGTTTCCCGGCATGCACCTGGCCTGGGTCTTCACTGGGCTTTCGGCGTTGGCAGCGTTCGGGCTCGTCGGCCTGATGGCCTACGCCAAAGAGCTCGAGGCCGAGCAGGCCCGCCGCCGCCTCCGGCGCGAGGTCCAGACCGGCGCACCCCAGGCCGAGGGCCTGGCGACCTCCGGCTACCCAGGCGCCTGGGACGACGACGACTTCGAGGTGCCGCAGGCCGTTGCCCGCTGACCGAAGCCCCCAGAAAGCCCCCAGACTTGCTGACGTAACCGCGGGCCGCGCTCCCAGGAGCACCGGAGAGCCCGACTAATCTGGGGGGCGCCGGGGGTGTAGCTCAGCTGGCAGAGCGCTACGTTCGCAATGTAGAGGCCGTGGGTTCGAATCCCATCACCTCCACCGGAAGCCCCAGGTGGCCATGTGTTTCAAGGGAGACCACGGCGACCACAGCTGGCCAGCGCTTGATTCCATCATGTGTATTTCCGTTGAACAGGGTTCTCGAGAGCAGAAACCTGATCCATGAGTACTCTCGCGGCGCAGCTCGGATCTCGATTGGAAGGTCGCCCTGTTCCCTCGAACCTGGTGGGGCGGCACGGCCCGATCCTCCTTCACCGCGCACCCGCCGCCGCATGCGTCAACCTTGGAGGATCTGACCCGCCCCGGTTCGACGGGGTGGTCAGCGACGCCAATGGCCAGCAACCAGCCAACTGACCGATCGGTTGCGAAGACTCAGCCGGTTATCACGTTGTGGACGGTGGCGACCATCGGCTCTTTCAGTCCGACGCCTAACTCGGTGAGGATTGGCATCAGCTTCGGCCCGAAAGCGTCAAAGTCCGCCTGGGACTCCCAGATATCGAAGACCTGGATCTCACCATTGGATTCAAGCGCGCAGTGGTAGGTGCGCCCTTTTGGCCTCCCTCCACCAGCAGCCTCCAGCTTCTTGATTGCGGTGTCGTATTTCTCGGCCGTAAAGCCTTCATGCACGAAATAGATTCCGAGTGCCACAGGGCACCCCCTCTCTGTTGTGCTCCGGGCAATCCGCATTGGATCACGCCGAGTGGAACCATACGCCCAGGTTGGGTCTCAATGTCGAGCTGCTTTCCAACTACCAAGGTGCCCCCGCGAGCCATGTTCATCCCCCGCGGGGCGCCCAGTGGCCATGTTCCCCGGAGTGTCAATCGTTGTGCTCGTCCCCGGCTACGGCGGTCGCATAGGGCGGTGGAGCGCTGGCGTATGGCCGTGGCGTTGCGCACCCTCGCCTCGAATGGTGGCGGCACCCTGGTAACCAGCGGCCATCAGGGGGAGGCTGAGAGACTCGCCGCGCTCGCTCTGCAGCATGACGTGGTTGTTGAGCCAACAGCTGAATCGACCTGGGACAACAGAGAGCGGTCTCTTCCTTACTTTGAGGGGGTCGATCGATTGGCGATCGCATCGGATTACTTCCACTCTCGTTCCGCGACCCGTGATTTGTGGAAGATACGTCCTGATCTCGGCGCTGCCTCGTTCCCGCCGAACGACAGTGGTGGCGGGGGTGGTGGATTCAAGCGGGCGGCGCTGCTTACGAGGCACTTCTCGTCGGGCGACGGCTCATCAGGAATGCAACGTAAGTGCCGGTGCTCGATGCACCCAGGTCATCTCAGAACGCCGGCACGGGGTGCCGAAGTACGGCACTAATGGGCTAGGGCATCGAGACAAAGTGTTCGTGGTGGGTCGGACGCCCGGGAGTGGCACGAAGCGGCCTCCGCTTCTAACTGGGGCAACCGGATTGCCGAGGAACGGCTCCGGCAGTTCGGCAAGAGCGGTGGTTCTTGGATCCGCTTCAACGACCCTAAGGAAGGTCGCTCGGCAAGTAAAAGACGATCGTGGCGTTGACGGGCTGGCTCGTTCCGCTCACCCCACCCGAGTACGACGCCACACTCCGGATTGAGATCGGGAAGGAGTAGGGGATGCACCCGCTACAGGGCTGAGACGGGGTCGAGACACTGGCGACCCAGCCGTAAATAGTGGGAGTTCCGGTGTTCGTTTGCGTAACCCCGTTTGCCGTGCTCACAAACGACACGCTGGTGGCTCCGGGGGACGCGATGGCGTCCCACACCACGCCCTTTGTGGTGTCCATCGTGGCGCCGCTGGCCGGGGCCAGCACGACGGTGGCCGGAGGCGCGTTGTTCACGATGATCGTGATGGGTGCGCTCGTCGCACTGCCCCCGCCCGAGAACGAAGCGACGCTCTGGAGGTTGTAGGTGCCGTTAGCGACGGTCGTGGTATTCCACTGTGCGAGCCAACCAAAGTAGGTCGGGATGCCTGTGGCGACGACCTGATTGGTCAGGGCGCCCCCGGTTATCTCGTAGTGGACGATGCTCGCCGGGGGCGATGCCACCGCATCGAGCAGCTGGGAGGTACCCGACACGGTGGAGTTGTTCGTCGGGATTGTCACGCTGGTGCTTGGGGGCGAAGCACCCGCATCTTGCATCGGGAGCACACCTATCGCTGCCGCCAGGATGAGAGCACTTGAAAACGCAGCAACTCTCGACATCGCCATGGTGCACCCCCTACGGAGAAGAGCGGATTTCCTGGCGAGGGCATATCACCGCCGAGACCATGCCGCAATCCTGGCCTGTCCCCTCACGCCAGGACGGTGGCCATACTTGAACGGTGACCACGGCCCAATATGAGGCCACCTCAAGGCGGTGGGAAGACTCGACATTGCAGTCACCATGCTCCTCAACACCGACCACCCCGAGCCAAGGGCAACTGGCTGGACGCCCGAGCTAACTCAGCCCGACGCTTCACCAGGCTGCGAACGCTCTTCGGAATTGCAGCTCAAGATCCGCGCTGTAGGGCCTTGTCGATCGGCGAGCTCAACCCCACCCGAAGCGCAGGAGACCCGGAGGCAATTCTTCGGCTTATCGCCTCGGTTGTGAGCATCATCGGCAACGCGTTGGAACGAGCACATTGGGTACCCCAATAGCCGGGACTGGGATGCCACCATGTGGCTCCTTCCAAGATGTCGAGTCGGTCCTGCCCAAGCACTCAGCCGCCAACTGTCGTGGTCGCCGCCGACATCGTGATGAAGTCGCGCGCCCAGGCCGGGTTGAAGAAGGTCGATGCGTTCTGCACACTGCTCGGCTGCAGACTGCCGCCGTTCGAAGGGGCAGCAAAACCGTTTGGAGTCGGAGGGTCATAGGTGGCCAGGACGGGCCAATTGGGGTTTATGTCGAGTTCCATGCCACGGATGACTCCTGCCTGCACGAGGAGTTGGGCCAATTGCAGCGGTGTGAGACCGGGCCCCGCTATGTACACAAGAGCGCCGTCGGCGGTGACGCCGGCACCCGATCGCCATTGGTTCTCTATCCCCGAGACCGTCGAGGAACACGATGTGACCCCACACGTAGCCCCCCAGGACTGCCAGTCGGGACTGGTTGCCTGGGCCGTCGGTTGGCCGCCTGCGATCATGGGTACGAGGTTTTGCCGGACGGCGACGACGTCTGGCGTCATCGACATGTCGGTGCCCCATGCACCGACAGTCATCGATCCGTTGGCGTAAATGACGAGAGATGCCGCCCCGGCAACCAAGGGAACGACGGTGCGGCCTTCCGTGTAGTAGCCGCCCTTGGCGGCGTTCATCATGAAGCCTCCGTTAAAGGCGGCGACGAGGGTCGCTGCCTGTGCCGGTTGAACCGGGGCGGTGAATTCGTACGGGCCGCCACCGGGGCTCTTCGAGCCCGAGTACAGGCGTGCGGACAGGAGGCGGGTGTCCATCCAGGCGATCCCGGCCGCCTGCGTGCCGCCGGGAGCGACCAGCGAGGTCTCGTAGACGGCCGAGATGCCGTCGACCGGCCGGCCCGCAGCGGTCCAGGCACCTTCGCCGGACGGTGCCGGCAAAGTGAGCGGAACCAAGCGCGTCGGGGTCTGCAGCGGGACCGGACTCTTCGGAACCTGTGTGGTCGAGGTGGTGGCGGGCTTCGTGGCCGGCGTGGTGGCCTGCGGTCGAAGCGATCGTGCGCCGGGTCGGCCCGAGGTCGTCGTCTGAGCCGCACCGCGGGCGGGCGTGCCATTGCTACAAGCAGCGAGGAGCAAAGCCAGGCACAGCACGAGGGTGGTCGCCAGCGCCAGTCGCGCGTCGGGGGCGGCGTCCGAGCGCATGCTCAGCGATTTCTCCCGGCACTCAGCGAAGGAGTCGGAAACCCGCCCGAGCCGTGGTGTGCCGCATCGGCGGGCGATCCAGTTCCGCCCGCTTGCCAAGGCCCGATCTTCGGGGCGACGGCGAATGCCAGGATGACGCCGAGCGCGACTGCGCCCGCGATCAGCCACTGCCGGGCGCTCGCTCCGCGCACCTGCCTCCGGGTGCGCCGGTTGAAGTCCTTTGGAGCGAGGCGTGCCGTGTCGAGCAGGTGCCCGAGGACGTGCAGCGACATAGCACCGAACCAAAGGATGAAGGTCACCTTGTGGAGGAACAACCATTCTGAGCGGCCAGTTGTGGGAGAGAGCAGCAGCGCGATGCCGGTACCGAAGACCGCTACCGTCAGAACGACCACGAACGGGCCGAGCATGCGGAGCAGGAGCGGCGGAGGTCCCTTCCTGCGGTACTCGGGGTCACCGAGGTAGTAGCGGGTAAGGCGCCATGTCGTGCTACCAATCTTCAGGAGCACCACGGGCACGAGGACCATGCCGATCACGACATGTGGCGTGAGCAAGGCGCGCACGCGCAGAATGGTCAGCCCTTCGGCGGCGAGGACGACCAGAAGGAGGGCGGCTGTCATGCCGGTCAACCTCGCGTTGGACTCCACCTTCTCGCCATCGCGAGCTGCGCGATCTGGCCCGGGTACGGGCCGCTGACGGTGAGCGGAAGCAGGAGGACGGGCGTTTGCTCCATCTGGGACCCATCCGGCATTGCCACCGGGAGTTGTCGGATCCGGCATGCGGCTCAGATGCCGGCAGTCACGTCGAGCTGCGTCGAGTTCGCGACGTCCTCGCCTACCACGAGTCAACAGTACTGTTCGAGGACGTCGGACCCACCTCGGTTGCTGTTGGCGCCCGGGGGGTGGCGTGGGGCAATTGGTCCTGGTCGCGTGCCTGCTTATGGCGACGGTCCAACTTTAGGATGAGCGGAAATCAGTCGAAGGGCGGAGTGCAGCCCGATAGGGCCTACGTGCCCAGCAACGCACACGTCTGCGATGGGAGCGCAACGATGCGCGCGCGGCTCGAGCGTCACGGGGACCGTTACGCTGCGGCGCGCTCAAGATCACGGGCTCACAACCAAAGTCACCTCGAAGGCAATCGCCAGAAACGGCCCACCGGGTCGGTTCACAGGTGGTCGAGCCTCGTCGGCCGCCCCATCCTCGAGGGTCACCTCAGGTAAGCAGCACGTAGGTGGGTGGCTCTCGGCCTTGACCTTGGCCTGGGTATCACCTACGAATCAGGGTATCGACGAACGAAGCCGGAACAGAGTGCGGCGGGGGAGAATGCTCGACCAGCACCGCGGAAGAGGGAGAGGTAGGGGGCGGCGCAGCCTGTTGGTGTGGGTGGGGGTACTCGTGGTCGCCGGAGCTGCCGTGTGGGGTGGCTCTGTCTTGGCGACCGGCGGTCGATCGAAGGTCCAAGCCACTCCGTCCTCGGATGGCGAAGGCCACGTCCCGCTCTCATCCACCACTTCGACGACATTGCCGCAGACCACCACAACGACAGATCCGGGACTTCTGCCCCAGACGGCCGCGTTCCCGTCCACGCAGACGCCGCAGTTCCAGGCCGAGATGAGCGATCTCTTCCAAGCCGTCGTCGCGAATTCGGCCGCATTGGCGGCATCGGCCTACTTCCCAGAATCGGCCTACCTCCAGTTGAAGAAGATCGACAACGCCAGGTCCGACTATGTCAACCGCCTCGAAGCTGACTTCATCCTCGACATTGGGGCTGCCCACGCCTTGTTGGGGAGTGACGCGAACACCGCCAAACTCCTCGAGGCGACCGCTCCATCCGGGTTCGGTCACTGGGTCCCGCCCGGCGTTTGCGACAACAGCATCGGCTACTACGAGTTGCCCAATGCGCGGGTGATCTACCAGGAGGACGGCCAGACCCGATCCTTTGGCATTGCGTCAATGATTTCCTGGCGCGGAGTGTGGTACGTGGTGCACTTTGGGGCAATCCTCCGATCCTCCGATGAGGGACTGGTTGATGCCCCCGCCGTTGGAGCTGGCACGTCCATCCCGTCCTCAACGTGTTGAAACGCTGGAATCTCGAGTCTGCACGTATGCCGACCCGAGCCCCTCTTCATCTCCGACCCCAGCGAGAGCGATCTCGGCCCGCCCTCGGGCGACTCCTCTATATAACTTGACAGCTATATAACGACAAGAGCATACTTTGGCGATGACGACGTCGGCGACCTTCCAAGTGCTCGGTGACCCGAGTCGCCACGCCATCATCGAACTCCTTCGGCGCGGCGAATGCCCGGTGGGAGAGCTCGTCGAACACCTTTCATTGAGTCAGCCCGCGGTGTCGAAGCACCTTCGCGTGCTCAAGGAGGCTGGCATCGTCGATGTGCGCACCGACGCGCAGCGACGTCTGTACCGCATTCGGCCCGAACCTTTCATCGAGATTGATGGGTGGCTCGCCGGCTACCGCGACCTGTGGAACGAACATCTCGACCGATTGGAAGAGCATCTCGACACGAGGAGGACCCCATGACGGAAGCGACGTTGCGCCCCGACGGCCGGAGGGCATCCGTGCGGCTCGAACGCCACCTCGCCGACCCGCCCGAGGTGGTTTGGAACGCCCTCACCAACCGCGATGATCTTCGGTCGTGGTTCCCTTGCGATGTCGAGGTCGTCGGGGGGACGTGGCGGGTGGGCGCAGCGATCGTCTTCCGATTCTCCCCCGAGTTCGACATGACGCTCGACGGCGAAGTTCTGGTGGTGGACGAGCCCACGCTCCTCAGCTACTCCTGGGGGGAGGACATCCTGCGCTTCGAGCTCGTGGCCGAGGGGGACGGGACCCGGATGGTGCTGACCGACGAGCTCCCACCGGGAAGCGCAGCGCGCAACGCCGCCGGGTGGGAGGAGTGCCTCGCCCGCCTCGACGGGCAGCAGGATCCTGCGGAAGGCAGCTGGAAGGCCGCGTTCGACAAGTATGCGGGCGACTTCACCCCGTCGCTCGGGCTGCAAGAAGATCCGCCCGCGGGACACGCTGCGACCACGTGACACCGACCCCTGCAGACGTCCGGACCCCTCCTCTGCCTCACTCCTTTGCAATCTGGGACCTGCCGGAACGATGATGCGGCAGGCCGACTGAGCCGATGAGGTCCGTCGGTCGGTCACGACGAACAGGGGGCGGCAAATGAAGGACGACGTCTTCACGGTCGAGCGCCTCATCAGCGCCACGCCGGAGGTGATCTTCGACGTTCTGGCCGACCCGGGCAAACATGCACTCATCGACGGCTCCGGGATGCTCCAGGGGGCGAACGAACCAAACGCTGAGCGCCTCGCCGTCGGGGTGACGTTCGGCATGGGGATGAAGCTGGGCGTCCGCTATTCGACCGTGAACACCGTCATCGAATTCGAGGAGAACCGTCGGATTGCCTGGCAGACCGGACCCAAGGGCAAGCTCGAGCCGTACGTGGCCGGGAGGATCTGGCGCTACGAGTTGGAGCCTCGCGGAGATCGCACGCTGGTGCGTGAGAGTTGGGACATCTCCACCGATCATCAGCGAGTGCTCCTCAAACTGGGCGACATCTACTCGAAGAAGACCCGTCGTGACATGGAGTTGACGTTGGCCCGCCTCGACGCCTTGGTGACGGCGCGCTAGCGGCTGCTCTTCACGCGGGCCGAGCGGTGGTCGCCCGCAAACTCCCACGCCACGGCCGAAACAACAACCAGGCGCAGACCGGGGCGGCAATGGCTGTGAACGGCATGGCCTTGCCCATCACCGGTCACCCTCCAGGCGCCCCCGGCCTGGCGGCGTGATCCGCCGCCCGGGCGAACGCTGGCGGGCGCACTTCTCCTGTCGCGTTAGGGTCCGCCGATGGCCAAGGGTGCCCTCCTGCGCCACCGCGACTTCAGGCTGCTCTGGGGCGGCGAGACGGTCAGCGAACTGGGCTCCCAAGTCAGCCTCCTCGCCATCCCACTGCTGGCCGTCGGGACGCTCCATGCGACGACACTCGAGATGGGCCTGCTCACCGCAGCATCCACGGCGGCCTTCCTCGTGGTCGGGCTCCCGGCCGGCGTGTGGGTCGACCAGTTGCGGAAACGCCGGGTCATGATCGGCGCAGACGTGGGCCGTGTGCTTGCGCTGGGGTCCATTCCCATCGCGTACGCGGTCGGCGGTCTGACACTCGCGCAGCTCTTCGTCGTCACGCTGGTCAGCGGCATCCTGACGGTCTTCTTCGACGTGGCCTATCAGTCCTACCTTCCCTCTCTGGTTGGGCGTGAGCACCTGGTGGAGGGCAACGCCAAGCTCACTGGGAGCGCGCAGGTGGCCGCAGTGGCCGGGCCGAGCGTCGCCGGTGGTCTCGTTCAGGCCATCGGCAGCTCCGCCGCGGTGGCCGTCGACTCGGTGAGCTTCCTCGTGTCGGCCGCCTCGGTCGGCGCCATCCGCGCGCCCGAACCGAAGCCTGTCGTGCCGGAGGGCGGACACCCTCGTCTCGCTCGCGGCATCGCGGAAGGGCTGCGGTTCGTCTTCGGGAACCCGCTCCTGCGCGCCATCGCTGCGACCACCGCCACGGCCAACCTGTTCAGCGGCATCGCAGCCGCGGTCGAGATCCTCTTCCTGGTCCGACAGGTCCACGCGTCCCCCGGGGTGATCGGTTTGCTCTTCACCCTCGGTGGTGTCGGCGGCGTCGTGGGCGCCTTCGCAGCGGGGCCGCTCGCCCGTCGCTTCGGCGGGGCGCGTGCCACCATCTTGGGCATCGCCGCCAGCGTCGGAGCCCTCCTGATTCCGCTCACGATGTCGGGCGGTGGGCTCCTCTTCTTCGGCTTCGGGATGCTCCTGGTCGGGTTGTCGGCGACGGTCTACAACGTGAACCAGGTGAGCTTCCGGCAGCGGCTGTGCCCCGATCGTCTTCTCGGCCGCATGAACGCCACCATGCGCTTCGTCGTGTGGGGCGTCTTGCCCATCGGCGCCCTCATTGGCGGCGTCCTCGGTGCGGCGCTCGGGCTGCGCACGACCCTTTGGGTGGGTGCCGTGGGCCAGGCTCTCGCGGTCGTGTGGCTCCTCGTGTCTCCCATGCGAACCCTGCGCGACTTCCCCGACGCACCGACGGAGGTGGAGGAAACGTCCTGACCTTCGGACGGAGGTCGTCGCCTTCCGTGCTACCGGTGGTGTTCGGTGACGCCCACGGCCGGCAGGGCCTCAATCTCATCCTTGGTCAGCTTGACCGTGATGCCTTGGTCGAGCTTCTCGACTGCGCCGATCGGGATGGCAACCTGTTTGCGGCCCCACAGGTGGCCTTCTTGCAGGAGCACGTGCGTCACATGTCCCTGGGCGGAGTCGACGACGAAGCCCTCCACCTTGCCGATCTCGCCGTCGCTCGCGTGGACGGCCTCACCTCGGCGGACGCCGATCTCTCCCACCGGGAGCTTGTCGCGGGTCTCGACTGCGCTGGCCAGGGCGAGCCTCGGATCGGCGCCACCCTCCAGGCCGAAGTACGGCCAGTAGTACGCCTCGTGGGCCTCATAGGCGTCGTAACCGCTGCCGCCGGGTAGGAAGTCGGTCTCCTCGGCCGAGGGGAGCTTCTCGAATTCGGCCAGGGTGTACCGGAGGCGGACATCGTCGTCGCCGCTCTCCACCATGTCGAGGGGGACGAGGCGGCCCAGGCCGGCTCGATGCACGGGCTCGACCACCAGGTGGGTCACCTCGCGGGCCACGGGATCAACGACCACTCTGCTCACCGAGCCACAGGGCCCGTCGCTGCATACCGCCGCAGCCCCGATCGTGAACGTGGTGTCTGCCATGCCGTCCTCCTTTGTCGGGCAAGACCCTACCGGGGCGCCGCCGTGCTCCTCGTGACGTCCTCGCTGCAAGTGCCGGTCCTCACCAGCCCCGCAAGTCGACGTCCCAGCGGTCGACCACCTCGTCGCCGTCGACGACGTAGAGGAACTCGTGGTAGGCCACGGTCGGGTCGACGTGCGCGGGGAGCACCCGCACCCGGTCGCCCACGCGAAGCGGGGACGCGGGGACGAAGGTGAGGTGCTCGTCCGAGCAGAACCACACGTCGCCCCCTTCGACCGATGGGTCGCCATGGTCCATCCCGAGTGCCTTGAGCCCGCAATCGGCCACCGTCCACTTGGCTGACACGGAGATCACCGTTGCGAGGATGGAGAGTGCTTGGGCAAACGGCAGCCCGAGCTTTCCGTAGGCCGTGTCCATCAGGGCGTAGGAACCGGCCTGAATCTCGGTCGCCCAGGTGTTGAGGTCGTAGGTCCCGGTGCCGCCCGCCGAGATCACCTCGCCGCCGACCTCCCCGGCGGCCAGGATCAATTGCGCCATGGAGTCCTCCAACAAGGAGGCACGCGTCGCCCGGTCCTCGACGCCGACGATGTGGCCCTCGTACCCCATCACCCCGCGCACGCCGAGCCCGGCCGCCCGGGCACGATCGGCCAGCCGCCCCGCGGCTTCTGGTCGGCAACCGCAGCGGGGGAGGCCCACGTTGACGTCGATGAGCACCTCGGGCACGCCGCCGCGCACCGCTGCATCGAGGGTCGCGTCGGAGTCGACGGCGACGGTGACGCGCGCACCAGCGCGGGCGAGCGTGCCCAGTCGGGTGGCATCGGCCACCTCGTTGGCCAAGAGGAGGTCATCGCCCAACCCGGCTTGCGCCATTCCCTCCATCTCGCGCACGGTCGCACAGGTGAACCCGCTGTGGCCGGCTTCCTTCTGGCGCCTGGCCAGCGCGGTGCACTTGTGCGCCTTCACGTGCGGCCGCAGCCGATCTCCGGGCAGGGCCTCGGCCATGGTGCGCAGGTTCGCGTCCAGCCGGTCGGCGTCCACGATGAGCGCCGGCGTGGTCAGCTCCGATATCCGCACATCCGGCACGCTACCGACCTTCCTGCTGACGTGGCGGCGGGCAGCGGGGTACTCTCCGCTCGTGAGCGCACCGTGGCTCGGAGATGCCTGTGGCCTGGTCGAGGCCTTCCGGGCCGGGGAGCTGTCGCCCCTGGAGGCTCTTGACGCCTCCATCGCCGCCATCGTGGCGTCGCCGCTCAACGCCTTCAGCTTCACCGACTTCGATCGGGCCCGGGATGCAGCGCGCCGGGCCGACGTCTCGCTACCGTTCGGGGGCGTCCCTTTCGGCATCAAGGAGCTCGAGAAGGTGGAGGGGTGGCCGTACACGGAAGCCTCCATGATCTTCCGGGACCGGGTCGCCGCCCACGACGACACGTCGCTCTCCCGGTTGCGCGCCAGCGGCGCGGTGCTCGCGGCCCAGACGACGGCCCCCGAGTTCGGTGGCATCAACTGCACGTCGACCGAGCTCCATGGGACGACGCGTAACCCGTGGAATCTCGAGCGCACCCCCGGCGGGTCTTCGGGTGGCACGGCGGCTTCCGTCGCCGGCGGACTCCTGCCGATCGCGACCGGGAGCGACGGCGGGGGGTCCATACGGGGACCGGCAGGCTTCAGCGGGCTGTTCGGTCTGAAGGCGACCTACGGGCGGATACCCAAGGGACCCGACGGCACCATTGAGCCGATGACCACCGTGCTGGGGTGTCTGAGCCGGTCGGTGCGCGACACCGCCCGCTACTTCGATGCGTGCAACGGGTTCGACCGGCGTGACCCCCTCAGCCTGCCCCGGGTCGAGGGGTGGGAGGCCGGACTCGGCAGCCACGACCTGTCGGGCCGGACGGCGGTGATCTTGGTGGACTTGGGGATCGCCCAGGTCCGCGAGGAGGTCGCCGCGTTGGTGGCAGCCAGTGCCGAGGAGCTCGCCGGCAGAGCCGGATTGCGGATCGTGACCGTGTCGCCGACGCTGCCACCGCTGCGCGGGGCGTGGGCCATGGCCAATCAGCCCCCCTTTGTGGTGGATCTGGGCGACGCCTATCCCGACCGCATCGACGAGCTGTCCCGCGAGATCTCGCTCGGGCTCGAGAGTGCCCGCGAGCGCTACACCCTCGAGAGGGCGGCCTCCGTCGAACGCTACCGGCGACAACTCAACGGAGCGATGGCAGACCTGTTCGACGAGGCCGACTTCGTGTTCTGCTCGACGCATCCCGACGTGGCCTTCAAGGCCGAAGGCCCGCCCCCATCGACGCTGCCGGGTCGCGATCTGATCCGCGAAGTCGGTTTCGCCCAGGCGATCATGAATCAGGCGGCACTGACGGCGCCGTCCAACCTCAACGGAAGTCCCGCCATGAGCATCCCGGCGGGTCTGGTCGACGGCTTGCCGGTCGGCCTGCAGGTGTTGGCCGGGCACCACCGCGAGCAGCTGTTGCTCGACCTGGCGCTGGTGGCCGAGCGCGAGATGCCCTGGCCCCAGGTGGCCCCGGGCGCACCCTTGCGCGCCGACTGACCGTCAGCGGAGCGCGCTCGCCCAGGGAGTCATGTCCAGGCCGGGGTAGCGCGCCTGGACGCCGGCGACCGTTGCCTCGTTCCAGTAGGGGTGGCCGGGCGCCGGCACGCCCATGAGCGCGAGCTGGCGGGGCGTGGCCTGCTGCACGTACTTCGCGAGTTCCGGGGAGAAACCGCGGAACGGCCACGCCTGGTACCCGCCCCAGCTCGCCTCGCGGTGTCGGAACGACACATGGAGCATGACGCGGTACCGGGTGGGGTCGGTGAAGTCTGCCGACCGGTGGTACACGTCAGGTCGGTAGGCCACCACCGATCCGGCCGGTGCGGCGGCCACGGAGGGGTCGGCGTACAGGTCGGCGTAGTCGATGTAGTTGAGCGTGTGCCGCTCGACGGGGATGTCCTTCGTCTTCTGCCACGAGACGAAGTGGGTGGCGCCGTCCTCCGCGGTGACGTCGGTGAGGTAGACGAAGAACTCCACCTGCTGGAAGCCGACGTCGTGTCGGGGCACCACCAGCATGTGGTTGGGATAGTCGGCATGCAGGAGCTGGTTGTAGCCCGAGGCTTGGTGCGCATACTTGGCGGTGACGATGCCCATGTAGAGAGCAAGGTCCGTGGTGTCGAGCAGACTCTCGGCGAGGTCCACCACGTGGTCGTGCAGCACGAGCGCGTTGAGGCGCGAACTGTGGAAGGGAAACTCGGGCCACGGCGCATCCCAGGTATGCCATTCGCCCGCCTCGCTGCCACCCTGCGCCGCCATCTCGGCGGGAGTGGGGAAGTGACGGTGCATGGCGTTCTGCGCCCCCGCCAACGCCGCTGGGGGGATCACTCCGGGTACGATGCACCAGCCGTCGGCATTCCACCGCTCCTTCAGCTCAGGCGTGAGAGCTGTCATGACGGCAGGCTAATCCCGGCGTCTGCTATCATTGTGATGCCTCGGGCGTTCGCCCGGCGGGGCCCGTTCGACATTCCTGATCGAGTAGGCCACATTTTTCCTCGATCGGAGTCTTGTCATTTCTTCCTTCTCAGACCTTGGCGTCCCCGCGGCGTGCACCGAGCGCCTCACTCGCCAGGGAATCACCGAGCCACTCACTATTCAGTCCGAGACGATCCCGCCGGCGCTCGCCGGCCGGGACATCTGCGGCAAGGCCCCCACGGGTTCCGGCAAGACGCTGGCGTTCGGCATTCCGCTCGTCGTCAGAACACCGCAGGGACGTTCGCGACGCCCCGGAGCCCTCGTCCTGGTGCCGACACGCGAGCTTGCCACCCAGGTGCACGATGTCATCGGAAACCTGCTCGGCCATGATTCCAAGCGCGTCGTCTCCATCTTCGGTGGCACGGGTTACCGCGATCAGGTGCGCGCCCTGCACAAGGGCGTCAATATCGTCGTGGCCTGTCCGGGGCGCCTCGAGGACCTGATCGAGCGGGGCGACGTCCTGCTCGACGATGTGACGACCGTGGTCCTTGACGAGGCAGATCGTATGGCCGACATGGGATTCCTTCCGGCGGTGCGTCGCCTCCTTGACCAGACCGCCCCGAACCGCCAGGTGTTGCTCTTCTCGGCCACCATCGGGCGCGAGGTGGAGTCGGTCATCCGCAACTACCAGAGGGACCCTGTCCGGGTGGCCGTCGAGGCCACCGAAGAGGCGAAGGGCGACGTGGCCCACCACTTCTGGAAGGTCGACCGGGCCGAGCGTGTGGCGATCACGGCGAAACTGATTGAGCACCACGGGCAGGCCTTCGTGTTCTGCCGCACCAAGCGTGGCGCCGACCGCGTCGTCAAGCAGCTCCAGGCACAAGGTGTCCGGGCGGTTCCGATGCACGGCGATCGCACGCAGGGGCAGCGCGAAAGAGCCTTGGATTCATTCGCCAGAGGCAAGGCCGATGCGCTGGTGGCGACCGATGTTGTCGCGCGGGGCATCCACGTCGACGCCCTGCCCTGCGTGGTCCACTTCGACCCGCCAACGGACCACACGGACTACGTGCACAGGTCGGGCCGGACGGGACGGGCCGGCCACACGGGGACCGTCGTGTCCCTGGTCACCCCGGAGCAGCAGAAAGAGGTCCGGGGCGTCCAGAAGGCCCTCGGGCTCGAACCCGGACTCCTGGCGCCCTTCTCGGCTCCCATGTCGCCCCCCTCAGCCCCGAAGGGAGGATCCCCGACGGGCGAGTTCGCTCGGGAGGACTCCAGGAAGAGCGGTGCGCCGAAGAACGGTGCGCCGAAGAACGGTGCGCCGAAGAACGGTGCGCCGAAGAAGGGTGCGCCGAAGAACGGAGCCCCGAAGGTCAGCACCCCGGGTGTGAACGATTCGAGGGTGAACACGCCGAGAGTGAACAACTCGAGGGACCGGAAACTCAAGGGCACGGTGAAGTTCTTCAATAGTGCCCGTGGTTACGGCTTTGTCGAGCACCGCGGCGGCGAGGACCTCTTCGTGCATCATTCGCAGGTCGAGGGCGACGTCCGCCAGGGCATTGCACCCGGGGCGACGGTCGAATTCACCATCGGTGCGGGCCGCAAGGGTGACGAGGCGCACAACGTCAAGGTTCTGACGTCAGCCTGACGAGCGGGGTTCGCTCAGCTCCAGATGACCAGGACCAGCGCGGCACCGAGCGCCATATAGACGCCGAAAGGCATGGCGGACCGGCGGTCTGCCCGGTGGGTGGCAATGAGCGCGCAGCCGGCAACGATCGCCAGCAGATTGGCGTAGAGGAAGGCCTGGAACAGGGCCATCGGGCTCACCCAGGCGAGCCCGAACCCGAAGACGAGGGACAAGCGCACGTCGCCGAAGGCCATCCAGCGCGGGTTGATCAGGTTGACCAAGAAGAACAGGGCAAAACACGCCAGCCCTCCGAGCGACGCATGGAGGAGCCGTTCCGACTCGCCCGTGACGCCCGACACGATCACGCCGCTGGCCATGACCGCCGCGCTCAGCGCATAGACCAAGGTCTTCGGCAGCAGGCGGCGCGTCAGGTCGCAGTAGGCGAGCTGGACGAGCCCGATGAGCAGCAAGAGGGGCGGTATCGCATTGGGCGACCAGCCCACTCGTGAGAACACGTAGGCCGGCAGAAGGCCGGAGACCGCAGCCAGGACGACCCAGTGAACCGGGGTGATCAGAAGCGGCGCCTGGTCGTCCGGCGCGCCGACGTGGTCGCTGGCGGTGGCGCGGACCACCGAGGCCGCCAGCTCGCGCCTGGTGAACGGGACGAGCGCCAACCCGATTGCCATCCCCAGGGCCGCGCCGGACAGGACGGTCACGGACGTGCTCATTGCACCAGCGACACGGCGCCGCAATTCGTCCCGAGGTCTGCCACCTGGACGCCGCCCACGGCGGCCCCGGCCACCTGAAGGATCGACCCGAGCACGCCCTGCAGCGTCGATGTGAGCAGTGTGTAGAGCGGGCTGGGGTTGGTGACGGTCAGCCCGCTGTAGGAGAGGGTCGGATTCGTGGCGCCGGCAGCTTGGGGGTTGGTGCCGGCTTGGGCCGTCGAGGCGGACGGCGGGACGACCGACGGCCCGTAGCCGAAGGCGCTGGTGTTCTGGCTGGTGATCCCGGCGACCGACAGGGTCCCCACGTTGATGCCCGCCACGTTGACCGTGCCCTGCACGGCCGCCGACGTCGGTTGAATGGTGGTCGACTTCATGGAGTTGAACGAGCAGGTCAGCCCCTGGAGGGTGCCGGTTCCCTGCGCAGCCGACAGGGGGATGTCCACAAGTCCGGTGCCGAGGACGCTCAATTGGAGGTCAGAGCTGATTTGTGCCGTGGTCGCTACTGCATTCACTGCGCCGAAAGCCACCTGGGGTATCTGCGTCATGGTGAGCGTCAACTTCGCGTCGGACACACCGGTGATGCCGAGGGAGGTCCCGAGGTCGAGGGCATGTGTCCCGTTGGCAACCTCCGCCTCGGTCGTGAAGGTCTGCAGTGCGTTGAGGCTGGTCGAGAGGGCCGCAGCCGTGAGGGTGCCGCTCGAACACGTCGAGCCGTTGATGGAGACGAGTTGGCAGAGCTGCGCCTGCGTGGACGCAGTGAAGTTGAGGGCGTTCGCGCCGCTGAGTGCGGAACTCGCCAAACACGGCAGGGGAGTTGGCGTGGCACCGCAGTTTGCCTGGGCGACCTGGTTGGCCACCGCAACGTTCCATATCGACTGCCACGTCGATCCGGGCAACGATGCGGTCAGGACGTTCGACGTGGTGAGCAAGCCGCCGGACGCAGTGATGAGTTGGTTGATCGTCACGTTGGTGTTCGCCAGCCCCTGGTAGCCCAAGGCCGTCACGTTCGCAGTGCCCCCAAGCGTGCTCATGATCGCGTTGAGAACGGCGGACTCTTGTGAGTTGATGGACGCCAGGTAGGAGCCCACGGAAAAGGTGGCTTCCGGTGTCACGGCGGCAATGGCGGACCGACTCACGTGGGATTGCCCGCCGACGAAGATCTGCGGGACCGCCTGCGTCGCGGTCACCTTGACGGCATTGCAGGGGTGGAGCGCCGGTGGCGTGAAGTACCAACATTGAACGAGCTGCGGGGGATTGCCGACCTTCTGGCCCTCGGGGGTGAAGCTGCCGTTCAGCCACACCCCCGGAATCTCGCTCAAGGTGACACCAGAGCCGTTGTCAGCGTTGGCATTGGCCATCTTCCCATCGAGGAAGTTGGTGCTCTGTTGCGCCGTCCTTATCGTCGTGGTCCAGTCGGCCACGTCGACGTAACGCGCGAGGTCCAGTCCGGCCGTGTCAGCCATGGACTGCACCTGGCGGTTCCCGACCGCGGTGAGACCCAGGTCGACCCCGAACGCACCACCCCACAGGAGGAGGACCATCGAGACGGCGACCAGGACGAAGGTGGCGCCCTTCTCATCTCGACCCCGATATCGGCGTGTGCGGAGCTGCATGGACAAGACCTACGAGCTCGGGGTCGAGATCTGCAGGACGTCGGTCGACGAGATCTGCGTCGGCGTGATGATGCCCAGTCCGGGCAGTATCGGGAACAGCGGCGACGACTTGTAGTTGTAGATGACCGTGACCTTCAAGCACTGGTTGGTCGAGATCGATGGGCACTGCTCGGGTGTCGCGGTGCATGAGATCGCCGCTGTTGGCAACCCCGAAGGAACGTCCTTTTCGTAACAGGCACCCTTGCCCATCCAGCTCACATCGTTGCCGGCCTGTATCTCGGCGGTGCTCGCTTGTCCAGACGAAGAGGCGACGATGCCAGCGCGAGCGCCGTCAGCGGCGGCCTGCGTCACAGTGGATTGGGCTGCCAGAATCAGGCCATACGAGATGATGCCGTAGAGCAGCGCGATGAGGAGCACCACGACGAACGCAAACTCGACCATTTCGGCCCCGCGCTCGTCGCGCTGTCCCCAGGGCAGCTTCGGCATCCACCACGTGCGCGATCCCAAAGCCAAACCCCCTCCTCCATGCGTCGGGCGGCGTACCAACTTCTGAACCAATTTCGAGTGCGACGCACTCTGATACGTGCGATGTGATTCTGGGCCGCCCGTCGCTGCCGGTACATAGGTCATATGGACCATTTAGCGGTCTCACCAGGGACGCTGCATTGGAGAATGGTCATAAGGACCTATGTACCTTCTCCGGGCGGCGTCGTACCCTCCAACGGAGCGACGGCGGGAACAACCCTGAAAAAGGGCCTTCGACGTTGCCCGCCGGTTGAGAAGGGGGAATGTTCTGTGAAGAGGCAGACACTGATATTGGTGATGATCGGGGTGATCCTGTTCATCGCTGGAAGCGCGATCGCGTATGCCAGTGTCAAAGGCGCCAGCAAGAACGCGGGAACGGGCACGACGGTGGCACCGGTCAGTACGTCGGCGGTAGTCGCCAAGAAGAACATTCCAGCGGGAACCACGGGTCAGGAGATGGTGTCGAGTGGTCTCGTCGCCCTTGAGCTCATTCCGACCAAGTCGTACGTCGCGACAGACCTTGGTTCCGTGTCGGGGCTCAATGACGAGGTCTTGACCCAGGCGGTGACGAAGGGCCACGCAATCAGCTCCACTGAGCTGACAGCGAGCACATCCTCCATCTCACTGCCGACAGGGATGAACGCGGCCACGGTCACGCTGTCCGGGACGAACGCCCTTGCCGGCTATCTGCAGCCGGGGAGCCGAGTCGACGTCTACGCCAACATCAAGTCGCTCTCGTCGGGAGCCAACGCCACGACCGCATCCGGCTCGACGCTCCCGGTTCCGTGTACCGAGCTCGCCATGGCGAACATCCAGGTGCTCGACGTCGAGAGCACGGTGCCGTCCTACGCAAGTAAGCCGTCGGCGACAGGCAGGACGATTCCGGCGAATGAGACGCTGCTCCTGGCCGTCACGCCGAACAACGCGAGAACGCTCGAATTCCTGTCGCAGAACGAGTCGGTTTCGGTCGTGCAGACCCAGAAGGACGTTTCTCCCCCTCCGGTCGGGCAGTGCATCGGCACGGACCAGACGACCTCGGCGCCATGATGAGTCGCCGGATTCTCGTCATCAGCCGTTCACCGGCGTTGAGTAGGGCGATTCAGGCCTCGCTCGGTCCCGGCTATCAGGTCGTGACCAGCGCCAACGTGACCGACGTGGTGGATGAGGTGCAGGTCGAGGGGCCATTCGACGTCCTCGTCGCCGGCCCAGCTTTCGACAGTCATGCGGGCATGGCCCGTCTGGCGAACCTTCGGGCAGCCGGAGCCGTGCCGACCATCGTGCTGGCGCTCGGGCCATCGCCCAGGGCCAGCCTCAGCGACATCGTGCGGACTGGCGCGGTGGATCTGATCGAGTACCCGACCAGCAAGCACCAAATGGCCACCGCGTTGAAGCGCGCCTTCGACATGGCCGATGTCTCGGCGTCAGGTGGTGACCCGACGTTCCCCGTGGTGTCCCAGGGGGCCGCTGTCGACCGCCCGAGGTTCGCCGAGGTCTTTACGGTGGCGTCTTCCAGCGGAGGATGTGGCAAGACGTTCTACGCCACCAACCTGGCGTGCTACCTCGCCGCACAAACCGGACTGCGCGTCTGCCTGGTCGACCTTGACCTGCAGTTCGGCGAAGTGTCGACAGCCCTGCATCTGCGTCCGCGGTTCACGATCTCGGACTTGCTGTCTCGAGAGCCGGTCGATGACGACGATCTCGATGAGCACGTCGAGGAATACCTCGAAGAGCATGAGCTCGGGTTTTCGGTGCTCGCCGCACCCTTCAGCCCGGCCGATGCAGACATGATTGCTCCGAAGGACGTCTACAAGGTCATGAGCGCATTGCGTCGGCACTTCGACTACATCGTGGTCGACACGCCTGCCCAGCTGTCCGAGATCGTATTGGCAGCGTTCGACCATTCGACGAGGGTTCTGTGCATGGTGACCCTCGACCTCCCCAGCATCCGCAACATGCGCGTGTTCCTGACCACTCTGGAGAAGCTCCGCATCAACAGCCAGACCATCGGTGTTGTGCTGAACAAGGTCGAGGACGACATCGGGATCGACATCAGCGACGTGCAGGAGGTCCTCGACAACAAGATCGTGTCGGTGCTCCCGTACTCGAGAGAGGTCATGAAGTCGATCAACAAGGGCAAGCCGGCGTTGGTCTCAGCGGCGAACTCTGACATCGGGAAGAAACTGGCGGGCGGCATGCACCAGTTCCTTTCGGACGAGGTCGCACCCGCCCTCGATTCGGGTTCGAACAAGTCAGACAGCAGTGAGACGCGGACGTTCTGGCGGCTGAGGAGGAAGGGTCGCACCACCAAGGTGCCCGAGCTCGAGAGGGCCTGATCCAGATGAACCTGTCCGAGAAACTGGCCGCCGCCGACGGCAACGGGCCGCCCGCAGAGCCAGTTCCGGCAGCGGTGGAGGCCGCGCCGCCGCGGAACCGTCGCGAGGGAGACGTCGGGGCGCAGCCAGTCTTCGAGCGACGGGCGGCTGGAGGCGGCACCGAAGCGGGAGCGAAGGGCCATCCGCTGCGGCGGTCCACGGATCGAGCCGCACTGGACTCGGCTTGGAAGCAATCCAAGCAAAAGGTCCAGGCAAGGGTGTTGGCCGAAATCGCCCCCACCGCAGCCGATCTCTCGCCGGACGAACTGCGGGAAAAGGTCCGTTCCACGGTGAACGACATCCTCGAACGCGAGGACATCGGGATTTCACCCATCGAACGCCAGCGCTTCGTGGAGGAGATGCTCGAGGATTCCTTGGGCTACGGGCCACTCGAGGCGCTGCTGGCGGACGGCAGCATCACCGAGATCATGTGCAACAAGTTCGACGAGGTCTGGATCGAGCGTAAGGGCAAGCTCCAGCGCAGCGAGATCGTCTTCAACTCGCCGCACCAGTATCGGCGCATCATCGACCGGATGGTGCACGGCGTGGGGCGTCGCGTCGACGAATCGTCCCCCATGGTGGACGCCCGTCTCGCCGACGGCTCTCGCATCAACGCCATCGTGCCGCCCCTGGCTCTGCACGGACCAGTCCTCACCATCCGGAAGTTCCCCGAAAGAGCTCTCGTCATGCAGGACCTGATCGGGCTCGGTTCGCTCTCCATGGACGCCGCCGTGTTCCTCGAGGCGCTGGTACGGGGCAAGATCAGTCTGATCGTCGTCGGCGGCACAGGCACCGGGAAGACAACGATGCTGAACGTGTTGTCCAACTTCATTCCCGAAGGTGAGCGCCTCATCACCATCGAAGAGTCTGCCGAGCTCCAGATCCAGGGTGAGCATGTCGTCACCCTCGAGACGCGCCCGGCTAACGCCGAGGGGTCCGGAGAGGTGCGCATCCGCGACCTCGTGCGCAACTCATTGCGGATGCGGCCGGACCGCATCATCGTCGGAGAGTGTCGAGGCGCGGAGACCCTCGACATGCTCCAGGCCATGAACACGGGCCACGCCGGGTCCATGACGACGGTGCACGCCAACACGCCGCGCGAGCTCCTCGGTCGGCTTGAGACCATGGTCATGATGGGTGGCGTCGAGCTGCCCCAACGCGCCATTCGGGAGCAGATCGTCATGGCGATCGGCTGCCTGGTGCAGCTGCAGCGCACCCCCGCCGGGCCTCGTGTCGTGCACTCCATCACCGAGATCCAAGGCATGGAAGGCGACACCGTTCTGTTGCAGGACATCTTCCACCGGGTCGACATGCAGGAGGGCTTCGGTCGCTTGGTCTCGACTGGTCTGCGCCCCAAGATCCTCGAGGAACTGGCTCTCAACGGAGTCGACGTGCCCGCGCATCTCTTCCGCCCCGACGCTGACGCGGCGGGGGGAGCCGGAGGTCGGACCTCAGGCCGTCACCACCGACCCAGTCGGCCGGGACGGGTGGTTGAGCCGCCGTCCGACGAGATGTACGAGATGCTCGCGCGTCGGCGCGACGGAAAGTGAGCGCCATGGTCCCCGCAGCCCAGGTGGGAACCCAGGGCACCGCCGTCATGGCTGCGGTGCTCGTCGGCGGCGGGCTGGCGCTGTTCGTCGTCGCTCTGATCATGCGGGTCCGCACGAAACAGCGCACGTTGGCCGAGATCCTCGACGACACCATGGGGGCGGCAGCGGCAGACGTGCCGGTCGAGGTCGTCAGCGAATCGCCCGAGCATGGCGAGCTCTCGGCGCTGACGGTTCGAATCTCCGGGATCTTCGGGCGCATCGACACGCACGGCGCCCTGGAGCGCCGACTGGAGCGTGCCGCGATCCCGCTGCGGGCGGGGGAGTACCTCGTCATCAGCTCCGGCGCCGCGCTCGGACTGGCAGTGGTGATTGGTGTGATGACAGGTTCACCCATCGGCTCCGTCATTGCCGTCGCCCTGGTTGCCGGCATCGCCTGGTATCTGCCGTCTCGGAAGGCATCGAAGCGGATCAAGCAGATTCAAGAACAGCTGCCGGATGCACTCGCGCTGATGTCGGCGTCGGTCGAGGGCGGCCAGACCTTTCAACGCTCCATCGACATGTACCGCCGGGATGCCAAGCCGCCGCTGTCGGACGAGCTCGACCGGGTGATGGCTGAGGTGGCCGTGGGCTCGGACCTGGTGGTGGCGCTCGAGAACATGGCGGAGCGCTCAGGGGTCGAGGATCTCACGTGGGCCGTGGAAGCGGTACGGATCCAGCAGAGCACCGGTGGGCGTCTGGCCCCCATTCTGCACACCCTGGCGGACTTCATGAGGACCCGCCAGGAGGTCCGCCGCGAGGTGCAGACCCTGTCCGCCGAGGGCCGTATGTCGGGATATGTCCTGTTCGCGATTCCGCTCTTTCTCGTGGTCGCATTGGAGATGAAGGACCCCGGCTACCTCAAGCCCATGCTCCACGGGGGCGGACTCATCGTCCTCATCGGGACGGCCGGCCTGATGGCGCTGGGCTTTTGGATCGTGCGTCGCATGGTCAACATCAAGATCTGAGGAAGACCGATGAATGCCACTTACATCGTTCCGTTGACGGGCATCACGCTGATGGCGTTCGGCCTCTTCGGAGTCGGCGTGGCGGCCTGGCGCTCCCACAAGACAACCGCACGGCTCGAGTTCATCCGATCTCTCGGCGCCGAGGCCGAACTCTATGCGGATGCCGCTCCCGTCGTGGAACGCGTACAGGCGCCGCTCGTCAATCGCATGTTCGGGCCGATCGCCCGAACGTTCCGGAACTCACTCTCTCGCCTCTACCCCTCGAGTGAGGTCGATCGCGTGCACGCGGACCTGCTCAAGGCAGGCCTGACCGGAACGGTGCGGGCCGAGGAATTCGTAGCCGTCCAGGCGGGAACGGTCATGCTGGGGATCGCCGTCGGGCTCATTGGCTTGGTGAGTGGCGTGGTCAGCGTGAAGATGGGGTTGGCACTCCTCTTCATCCTCCCCATGATCGGGGGATTGGTCCCGAGCTACTGGTTGCGACATCGCATCAAGGTCCGGCGTGAGAGGGTGACGAACGACCTGCCCGACCTTCTCGACCTGATGTGCATCTCAGTGGCGGCCGGCCTGGGCCTCGAGCAGGCCATGCAAGTGTCTTGTGCTCGTTTCGAATCACCGGTCTGCGACGAACTGCGTCTCACTCTCCGAGAGATGGAGCTCGGGCTCTCCCGGCACGACGCGCTCGAGAACATGAAACTGCGGACGGACATCGATGACCTCGTGACCTTTGCAGTGGTGCTCTCGCAGGCCGATGCGCTCGGCCTGCCGATCGGTCGGGTCTTGCAGGCTCAGGCTGACGAGATGCGCGACAAGCGACGCCAGCGGGCGCGGGAAAGGGCGGCCAAGGTGCCGGTCAAGATCCTCTTTCCGCTTGCGCTCTGCTTCCTGCCGGCGATCATGATCATCGTCCTCGGCCCTATGGTCGGTCCGATCCGGCACGCCTTTCACTCGGGTTAAGTCCGCGTCGCTGCAGACCGCGGAGAATTGTTCATTCGCCGCAGGTCGCACCCGTGCCGCAACAGTGTTGCCACTGTCGTTTGAGGCGGAAAAGCATACAATGACCTGGGAGTTTCCACCGCTTCACTGCGGTTGGGGAGGGGCCGCACGGACCTCGGTCCGGGCGGAAATGAGGGGGAGGAATGGCAAATACAGCCTCGATCGCGTGGCCGACGACGCAACCGTCGCCGCCGCTCGACGCCGGAAGCGCGCCGGAGTGGACGTTCTACACGCAAGTGTCCGTGTCCGGCCCGTCGGTCTGCACGACGGTGCACCGGGGTGAGAGCATGCGCGGTGCGCGTGCGACTCTGACCAGAGACGATCTCGAGGTCGTCGTCGATGAGGAATTCCGCGACCCGGAAGTGTCCGGCGGGGCGCCAGGAGGATGAGCGGCAGTGGGGGCCCTGGTCCCTGACGCAGCGGGAGCTGGAGGTTCTGCAGTTGCTGGCCGAAGGTGCCACCAACGGCGAGATCTCCCAGCGGCTCTACATCAGCCCGAAGACGACGAAGAACCACCTCGCCGCCATCTTCCAGAAGCTCGACGTCACCAACCGCACGCATGCGCTCGTTCGTGCAGTCGTAATGGGGCTCGTCACGATCGAGTAACGGATTGGCCCGGAACAGATTTGGGCCAATTGGACCATGGAGTTCCTCCTGGCCCGTACCCACAATGAAGGGTCGGGCGGCGCGTACGGCGGCAAGCTCCGAATCGGTTCGCAGCAACGGTCAGCGCTCGGTCGAGACCGTTGCTGCAACGCTTCCCTGAGGGAATATTCCCCCTTCCCCCAAGGGATGACCGGTGGGCTGGATCGGCATCGACTGATCCAGCCCACCGTCGCGTTCGCAACAACGCGTCAACGTCAGACACTGCCTGCTGCTGCCACATCGTGATGGCGAACGCCTGCAACCACCTTGCACCCCTGCTCGCGTTCATAGGGTCAAAAAGTCCTATGGACCTTGGTCATCGGGTATTCAATGCTGTACGTGGGACCGACGCCGCCGAGGGGTGAGCGAAGGACGAGGAGGGGAGACACAGATGGTTTCAATGTTCATGAACGCTCTTGTTGCAGTGAGGGCGGTGGGTGGCTCGGTGGCCGCGCGGACTCGATCCGAGCGAGGAGCATCCATGGTGGAGTACGCACTGCTCGTCGGACTGATTGCCGTTGTCGCCGTGGTGGCGATCACCGCTCTTGGTGGTGGCATCTCGGGTCTGTTCAGCAGCGCCAACAACTCCGTCGGCAACGCGACGAACTAACTCGTCCGGCGGCGCTCGTCGCCGGACGAAGCTGAACCGGTCTGCCTCAAGGGCAGGGCGGGACAGGGGAAGAACCTACGGAGGGCTGGATCGAAAGATCCAGCCCTCCGTCGCGTCCGGGGGCGTGCGGGATTGGTGCGAAAGGTCCGTCCGGATGAGCCCTGGCTGGCCGGGACGTCCGTGGAGGCGTCATCCTCAGGCTGATTTCATCGTCGGTTCACATAACCGATACGGCGGTGAAATAGGGTCGGGCGAGACTGAAGCCGCCATCCGGTGCGGGGACGTGTCAGCGTGAGGCCGGGACCCCCCGCTCCGGCAGCTTGACCACGGAAGAGAAGGGGAACACAGGAGAATCCATGAGCTACCAGGCCGAGTACATCTGGATCGACGGAACGGAGCCCACCCCGCTCCTCCGCAGCAAGACCAAGATCGTCGAGGCGGGCAAGGAGCCCCCGATCTGGGGTTTCGATGGCTCCAGCACCAACCAGGCCGAGGGCAGTGACTCTGACTGTGTCCTGCAGCCAGTGTTCGTCTGCCCCGACCCGCTTCGGGCGGAGGGCGACAAGCTGGTCATGTGTGAGGTCCTGCACCCCGACATGACCCCGCACAGCACCAACACCCGGCGGAAGGCCGCCGAGATGGCGGAGAAGTATGCCGATCAGGAGCCCTGGTTCGGGATCGAGCAGGAGTACACCTTCTTCCAGTACGGGCGTCCCTTGGGTTGGCCCGAAGCCGGGTTCCCAGCACCCCAAGGCCCCTACTACTGCGGGGTCGGTGGCGACAAGATGCCCGGTCGAGAGATCGTCGAGCGCCACACCACTGCCTGCCTGAAGGCCGGCCTGGGGATCGAGGGGACCAACGCGGAGGTGATGATGGGGCAGTGGGAGTTCCAGATCGGTGTGCTTCCGCCCCCGCTGATCGGAGATCAGCTCTGGACGGCCCGCTGGCTACTCTTCCGCATTGCTGAAGATTTCGACGTGTTCGCCACCCTCGAGCCGAAGCCTGTGCTCGGCGACTGGAACGGCGCAGGCGCTCACACCAACTTCTCCACCAAAGCCATGCGAGAGGACGGCGGCTGGGACGCGATCATCGCAGGGTGCGAAGCCCTCGGGAAGCGCGTCGAGGAGCACGTCACCAACTACGGCATCGGTATCGAGAGTCGCCTGACGGGCGCGCACGAGACGGCGCACTTCACCAAGTTCAGCTACGGCACCTCGGACCGTGGTGCGTCCATCCGCATCCCGTGGCAGACCGCCAAGAACAAGAAGGGGTGGTTGGAGGATCGCCGGCCGAACGCCAACATGGACCCCTACGTGGTCAGTGGCCTGATGGTCGAGACCGTCTGTGGGGCTGCCGCCGGCGACTGAGCCGCACCTGATCGGGAACGCCGCTGGTTCCGGGAACGCACCGCCCGGAGCCGGCGGCGTTTCTCGTTGTGTCGTCAGCGTGGCGGGACGGGCTGGTCACTGGGCGCGTGCGCAGCAAGGGCCGGCTCTCCCGGGCGGGCCAGCGGCCCGAAGGCCAGGGCCTCGGTGTCACCCTCGATGTAGCGGCTGGCGTCCCCGCCGGCGTCCGCCATCTCGTCCATGCCGATTGGGCCCTCGGGGCGGCCGGCGAGGAACTGCTGAATGATCGGGTTGTCCGTGGCGACCATGTCGGGCTTGCTGGCGAATTTCACCAGGTTGGACCGAAACAGCACGCCCATGTAGTCGGCCGTGCGCATGACCGACTGAATGTTGTGGGTGATGATGAAGAAGGTCGCACCCGTTTCCTTTTGCGCGGTAACCACGAGCTCATCGAGGTAGGCGACGCGGACCGGGTCGAGGCCGGAGTCCGGTTCGTCAAAGAGCACGATCTCAGGCTCGGTCACCATGGCGCGGGCCAATCCGGCACGCTTCTTCATACCGCCGGACACCTCTCCGGGGAGCTTCTTGAGATGATCCATCAGGCCAACCAATTCGGCGTTGCGGTGAACCAGTTCACGGATCGCCGCCTCGTTCTTGCGGGTGTGCTCGCGCAGCGGGAAGGCGATGTTGTCGTAGAGGTTCATGGAACCGAAGAGCGCTCCATCCTGGAACAACACGCCGAACTTCTTGCGCACTTCGTAGAGGCGCCTCTCGCGAAGCCCGAC
Organism: uncultured Acidimicrobiaceae bacterium; assembly: GCA_963753115.1. GTDB lineage: Bacteria > Actinomycetota > Acidimicrobiia > Acidimicrobiales > RAAP-2 > Bog-473. Next base: position 99,091 of record CAVWBB010000022.1, on the reverse strand, counting down.
GATCTGGTCGCCGTCCACCCAGATTTCGCCGCGCTCGGGTCGCAGCAGCCCGAGAATGTTCTTGAGCAGCACGGACTTCCCAGTACCAGACGGCCCCAGGATCGCCGTGATCCTGCCCTTGGGGACGTCAAACGTGATGTCTTCGAGCACCGTGTGGGAACCGAACGACTTGGTGACCCCACGCAGGGAGATGATCGGTTCCCCGGGCGCTATCCAGGCCTGTCCTGAATCCTCCTGCGGGCTGTCCATATGAGGAGAACCCAGGCGCAACGCCAGGCTTGCGCTTTACCCGCCTCGCGAGGGTGCTGCTAGCCGCCCAGCAGACCGCCGACCGTCTTGCCGGCACCGCCGGCGATCCCCTGTACAGGGTTGGTTGTCGTCGTCACCGGGGTCGGGGTGCTTGTCGAGGAGGCAGAACCGGACGAAGACCCGGAGCCCGACGTACCTGGGAGCACCGTCCCGAGGCCGACCGACTGCGTTATGCCGTTGACGCCGCTCGTGACGTTCCCCAGCGTGTTGTTCAGGCCGCCCGCGCTACCGCCGCCCCCGCCTGCCAAGCCGTTGGTCGCGCCTCCCACGGCCTGCCCGACTGTGCCGACGACTTCGCCGACCGCCTGTCCAACGCCGCCAGTGACGCCACTAATGGTCTGGCTGACGCCGCCCGAGACCCCGTTGAGGGCGCTACCCACGCCGCCTGCGGCTTGGTTGAGGCCGGCGCTGATGGCGCCCGTTCCCGAAGTCGAGCCGCCCGGGAGGGCTCCACCAAGGAGGCCGGCGACCGCCCGAACCCTTGGAGCCGCCACCACTCCCACTGGCAGTCCCGCCGCTCGAACCGCCACTGCCAGAGCCGTCGGCGCCCATTGCCGAGCCGCCTCCCGACCCTGTCGTCGCGCCGTCGGCGGTCAGCGCACTGGCACTGAGCGCGCCGGAGCTCCCGCCCCCCGGGTGAGGCTTCGATCCGAGCGCGAGTGGCGGTGCGGCGAGGGCCGACCCCGGCGCTGAAGCGGCTCCGCTCGGGCGGCTGGACAGTGCATGGGGCGCAATGAATGCTGCCGCCACTGCCGCGCCGGTAAAGGCCACGCCCGTCATGGCGTTGCGGATCGTCCCTGAGCCGCCACCGCTGTGGTGCACGTTGGCACCACGATGGGCTGCGCGGAAAATGGTGCGGCGAATGAGTGCGCCGGTCGCGATGAGGAACCCCGCCAACGCTTCCTTGGACTCGGACACCACGGCGAACTCGCGCTTGAGCGCCTGGCGGGCCCGCCACAGCAGCGTCTCGATGGTTCCGATTTCGACGCCCTCGTGGTCGGCGATCTGTTGGTAGGACCAGCCCGACCCCTCTCGCATGGCAAGCACGTGACGGTGGCGCGTCGACAGGCGGTCGAGTGCCCGGTTGACGAGTTCGCCGTCCACGGCGGCGAGGACGAGTTCCTCGGAGGTGTCCTCGCCGGCAACGCCTACCGGATGCTGTGCGGTGAGCTCCATGTCATCGGTCGGCGTGCTGCGCGAGCGGCGCCGCAACATATCGGTGCAGATGTTCCCGGCAATCACGGTGAGCCAGGGGTAGAAGCGACGCTCGCCTGCAAAGCGCGGCAACGCCTTCCAGGCGCGGGCAAATGCTTCCTGCGCCGCGTCCTCGGCTTCATGGCGATCGTTCAGTCGGCGGAGGCAGAAGCGGAGAAGCCGCTCGTAATACCGCGCGTAGAGATTCCCGAACGCAGCGGAGTCACCCGCCTGGCACCGCTCCACGAGCGCGCGATCGCGGTCCAGGTCGACGTCGTCGCAGAGACTGGTCAGCTCTTCTTCGCGGAGCGCCAACTTGTTCCCGTCCCTCCCCCTCCGTCCGGCCTCTCTCTAGGAGGTAGCTCTCATTATGTCCAGGATTCACCGGTTTCAAAAGTGTGAAACGGAACTTTCTTGAACAGAGGTTGCAAACTCTTTGCACAACGAATGCAGGCTTTTCACACAACAAAGTTGAGTAACAAGCAAACCGGGAGTGGAGCATTCTCACACCGACCGGATGACGTCTCGGATGACGTCGTTCTGATTGCGCGGGTCTCTATGGAGACGGCTCTCTCTGCACGGGACCCTGTCGGTGTGGCCCGCCGCTACTCCGGCCGCAAGGTTGGAGGCCCCCTTTCGTTTTTCTCCTGAAGGAAGGACGGGGGAACGGGTCTTCACCTGTTCACGTGCCAAGGAGGCTTCGGAAGGGGGGAGGACGTTGGCTGAAGCGGGTGACATGACAGGCGTTGTGCCAGAGCAGGCACCCGAGTCAACCCAACCCCTCAGTCGTGACGAGATGGCACGGAGGCTCGGTACTCCGAGCGGGCGCCCCGATGCGACGGGCGTCATGCCCCGGCCCAGCCGGCCGGTCACCGACGACGGCAAGGTCGCATCGGCCGTCCGCGAGACCGGCAACATGTTCGCCACCGCGTTCGAGGCACTCCGGCAGGCCCCGCTGAAAGGTGTTCCGGTCACCGAGTTCTTCGACCAATGCTGGTTCCTGGCGCGTGTCACCACGCTTCCATTGATCCTGCTCTCCATCCCCTTCGGCATGGTGATCGCGCTCGAAGTCGGCTCGCTCCTGCAGCAGATCGGCGCTCAGTCCCAGCTGGGCGCTGCCATGGTCTTGGCGGTCGTCCGTGAGCAGGCCCCGGTGGCGACAGCGCTTCTCATCGCGGGCGCCGGTGGTTCGGCCATGTGCGCCGACTTGGGATCACGGCGGATCCGCGACGAAATCAGCGCCATGGAGGTCATGGGCGTCAACCCTCTCCACCGTCTGGTGCTGCCACGCCTGCTCGCGGCCACCCTGGTCGCCATACTCCTCGACGCGGTCGTCAGCGTCGCCGGCATTGCGGGCGGCCTGTGGTTCGGCACACACGCCATCCACATCACGGCGAGCAGCTTCTTCGCCACGTTCGGCGAGCTCAGTCAGATGGCCGACCTCGTCATCGCGCTGGTCAAGGCCGGCATCTTCGGCTTCATCGCGGCGATGGTCGCGTGCTACAAGGGCCTCTACTGCAAGAGTGGCCCGAAGGGCGTGGGCGACGCGGTCAACCAAGCCGTTGTTGTCACGTTCATCCTGGCGTTCTTCGTGAACTTCCTCCTGACGGTCTTCTACTTCAACTTCATTCCGCAGAAGGGCCTCTGATGGCAATCGACGCTCCCGAGCGACCCGAGTCCGTCAAGGCGGTGTCTGCGGCCAGGGTGATCGGCGGCAAGGCCGTCGAGTCGGGCGACGCCGTCCTCGGGATCTTCGACGCGCTGTATGCGCAGCTGAAGTTCTACGTCCGGATAGTGCGGGCGTTGCCCCGCGCCCTGCAGTACCCCAAAGAGATCCTCGTCCTGATGTCGGACATCTCGCTCGGGTCGGGTGCGCTGGTCGTCGGAGGAGGCATGTTCTTCGTCGTCGTCTCCATCTCCTTCTTCACCGGGACCGAGGTCGGCCTGGAAGGATTCAACGGCTTGCAGCAGATCGGCGCCGAGGCCTTCACCGGCGTGATCACCTCACTCGCCAACACCCGCGAAATCACTCCGCTCGTGGCCGGAGTCGCACTCGCTGCCCAGGTGGGCGCCGGCTTCACCGCGCAGCTCGGCGCCATGCGCATCAGTGACGAGATCGACGCGCTCGAGGTCATGGGGGTCAACAGCGTCGTCTACCTGGTCGCCACGCGTGTCTGGGCGGCCCTCATCACCATGATCCCCCTCTACCTTGCCGCGCTGTTCGCCAGCTACCTCGCCTCCGAGCTGGTGGTGACGAAGTTCTTCGGGTTGTCGACCGGTACCTATACGCACTATTTCCGGCTCTACCTGCCGCCGCTCGACATCTTCTACTCGTTCCTCAAGGCGATGGTCTTTGCCGTGCTGGTGACGTTTGTGCACTGCTACTACGGCTACAACGCCACCGGCGGTCCGGCCGGCGTCGGCGTGGCGGCCGGTCGGGCCATCCGCCTCTCCATCATCCTCGTGGTCGTGGTGAACCTCTTCATGTCGTTGATCCTGTTCGGCGGGGTCAACGCGACGGCGAGGTTGGTCGGATGAAGCGGCTCATCCGCATCCTCGTCAGCCTGGCGGTGCTCTTCGGCCTGGTGTTCGGCACTGTCACGCTCGTGCGACTGGCCAACGGCGACTTCGCCGGCGACTACGTGCTGAGTGGAACCTTTCCACGGGCCGGGGAGGGTTTGAACCCGGGCTCGGCCGTGGTGTTCCGTGGCGTGCAGGTGGGCCGGGTGTCCACCATTTCGCTCGACCAGAATCAAGCTCGGGTCTCGGTCCTCATCGAGCCGTCCTTCAAGGTGCCAACCACGGCAACGGCGACCATAGAGCCGGTGAACCTGTTCGGCGCCGAGCAGGTGTCTCTCTCAGCGCCTGGGCGGAACTCCGACGCCGGCCCGTATCTGGAGCCCGGCTCGACATTCGCCCACGCCGCGAGCAGCGACGAACTCGGCGATCTCTTCGCTGCCGCCACGCCTCTTCTGAACAAGATCAACACGACCAATCTGTCGACCGTCCTGACCGAGTTGGCGCAGGCGTCACGGGGCGAGGGACCCAAAATCGCCGCCTCCATCAGCGCGGGGACGCAGTTGGCCGGGCTCCTCGACCGGACGCTCAATGCGCAGATCCTCGCACTCGACTCCTTCGCCAAGTTCACCCAGGCCGTCGCCCCGTCTGCCGGCGACCTGAACAACCTCAACGCACAGATCAACGCGGCCTTGCCGTCGTTCAATGCTGAAGAGGCCGACTACGAGAACCTCCTGAATACGCTGATCCCGTTCTCGAATCGGTTGGCCTCGCTGCTCTCCACCTATCACCCGGACATCGCGACAATCCTCGCATCCGGGGACAACGTATCCCGCGTGCTGCTGGCCCAGCAGTCTTCCATCGGGCAGGTGATCAATGGCGCGTACCACTACTTCCAAAAGATCGCTCAGGGCGCTGCGGGCCTCAACAAACTCCCGGATGGGAGCACGTACGCCTACTTCAACACCTTCATTCTGTTCGGTGACGTCAACAGCCTGGTCTGCAACCTGCTTGCGCCGCCCACGGGAGGGATGTCCTTCCTGCAACCGATTCAACAGGCGCTCGCCGGTACTGGCTCCGCCTTCAACTGTTCCTCGGAGCTCTCGACGTTCAATGCGCTGCAGGGTGGCTCGACGCCAGCGGCTTCGTCGACGCCGGAGCCGACGGCGGGCGCCACATCCGGCGCCACGAATGCGGGCGCCGCTGCCGCCAATCAGGCCTACGGCATCGTCGGGCAGCCCGACCAAGTCCACCCCGACCACCGTTGGCGGCATCATCTCCCAGCTTCTGGGTGGCTCGCTATGAGGCTCCTCAGACACTTCCCGAAGTCGGCGCTCAAGTTCGCGCTGTTCGCGGTGGTGTGCCTCGTCCTGTTGGCGGGCCTGGCCGTGAGAATCGGGAACGTCTCGCTGTTCAGCAGCCGCCACACCATCGACGCGCAACTGACTGATGTCACCGGGCTGGCGAGTGGCGACACAGTGAACATCGCCGGCGTGCCGGTGGGGCAGGTCTCGAGCATCGGCGTGCAGCACGGCCACGCGCTCGTTGCACTGAGCATCGACAACACGGTGACTCTCCACCGGGCCACAGACGTCGGGATGCGATGGCACAACGTGATCGGGCAGAAGGAAATTGAGCTCTTTCCCGGACACGCCGGTCCGATCCTTGTTCCCGGGTCCACCATCCCCCTGACACACGACGTCACAGACGCAAGCATCGACACGTTCCTGAACTCGCTCGGTCCCGTCCTCTCTTCCATCAATCCCAAGGAGGCCAACGAGTTCGTCGAGAACGTGTCCGGAGCGTTGGAGGGAGACACCGCCGAGATCAACCAGCTGATCAACAGTGGTGCCACCGTCTCCTCGACCGTGCAGGCGCTCGACGCTCAGGTCGGCCAGATCATCGGCAACCTCAATCAAGTGTTGACGGCGCTGGCTTCGCGCTCGGGCGACATCGACTCGCTGGTGACGAATCTGCAGACCGTGTCCTCCGCCCTCGCGTCCAAGAACTCCTTGCTCGATGACGTCGTCGGCAACCTTTCGCTGGTGGCCACCGACCTGGCCGGTCTCATCGGGAACAACCACAACACGATCACGAGCACCATCGACAGCCTGCAGACCGTGGCGGCCGACGTCCAGAACAACCAGCAGAACCTGGCTACCAGCCTGTCCAGCCTCGGCGCGGGGCTGGCGCCGTACATCGAGATCTCCCAGTGGGGACAGTGGTTCGCCGTCGAGACCGTCTACACATGTTTGGCGGGACAGTCGGTCTGCCCCTACTACCAGCCCGGCAATCCGCCGGCCGGCTCCGGACTCGGCGGCAGCCCGCCGTTGCCGGCGCCGCTCTCCGGCGTCACGACGCCGGGTCTGCCGAGCGGCGGCACCGGCTCGTCGAGTGCACCGGATGGGGCTGCGTCGGGAACCAATGCGGGGCCGTTGGCGGCGTCGAGTCTGGGACAGGTCCTGCAGGCAGTCAGTGGCGCCGCGACGGGAGGGTCGCCGTGAAGGCCTTCACAGAACGCAACCCCAAGATCGTCGGCATTTCGGCGGTGGTCGTCATGGCGGCCGGCGTGCTGGCCATCCTCTTCCTCAACCGGAGCCTGTTCAGCTCCGGCTACACCATCGACGCCCGCTTCACCAACGCTGCTGGCATCGCCAAGGGAACCGAGGTCATGGAGGCTGGCGTCAACGTCGGTTCGGTGTCGTCGGTCGAAGTGCACGGGAATGCCGTCGACGCCCAGCTCTCCGTGAACCGCTCGGTGATCCTCCCGCACGAGACAACGGCTGCCGTTGAGGTCGAGACGCTGTTGGGCGTCGTCGACGTGACACTGAAGCCGGTCAGCGGCTGGAACGATCCCCTCAAGCCGGGCACTCTCATCACAGATACGACCGTGCCGACGGAGTTCTACCAATTGCAGAACACGGCACACGCATTGCTTTCCAAGTCCAACGCAAAGGCCCTCAACAGCCTCGTCACCTCTCTGGCGAACATCACGAAGGACAAGCAGACCCAAGTCGCACAGATCATTTCGGGGCTGGGCGCGCTGACGACGACGGTCGACCAACGTTCCGGTCAGGTGTCGCAGCTGATCGATTCTGCGAACACACTGTCATCGACTCTGGCGGGGCGGGACCAACAGTTGCTCTCCATCGTCAACAACCTCAACACGGTCTCCACGGGCTTGGCCGCGCACAGTCAAGACCTTTCGAATCTCATCACGAATGTCGACAGCATGGCGAGCCAGACCAACAGCCTCGTCAGCCAGGACTCGCCCACGCTGAATGCGCTCCTGAAGAGCCTGCATGCCGACCTCACCGTGGTCGGCCAGCACCAGGAGGACCTGGCAGAAGGCGTGAGCTATCTCGGCGGCGCCCTCAAGGGGTTCCAGTCCATCGCGTACAGCGGATCCTCACCGGTGCCGTGGGGCAACATCTTCGTCAACCCCGCCTCGCTCACCAACACGTTCGGCGTCATCGGGCCGTGCGGGGCATTCGACGAAGTGTTGAACCAGGTGCTCGGAGCCGGACCCGGCATCGTGCAACGGTCAGACGGGCCCATTGCCCGGCGAGGGCACGGGCTCGGGGTCGGGGTCGGGATCCTCCACGTCTTCGGGTTCCTCCTCTCCCTCGGCCGCACCGTCGTCCCCGTCCACCGCGTCGGGCACGTCGGGTCACTCCCAGTCCAGCGCGGGCGACCCGACCGGCCCGAACTCGGGGCTCGGGGGACTCTCCCAGCTGATCAGCCCGCTGTTGCAGGGGATCGGGTGATGGATCGGCTGCGCTCGCTGCTCACGTCGAAGGCGATCCGGTTCGCGGTGGCCGGCGTGGTCATCGTCGCCGGCGTCGTCGTGGGGGTAGAGGTCACGAAGGGCACGCCGACCTATCCGATCAACGTCGTCTACTCGAATGCCCCGGGCCTGTTCACCGGTGCTGCCGTGGACGTCCTGGGCGTCAAGGTGGGGTCCGTCACAGACGTGAGGAACGTGGGCGACAAGGTGGACGTCACGTTGGCGGTGAACCAGGGAACACAGATACCTTCCTCTGCGTTCGCCTCACTGGTGGCGTCCCAGCTCCTCGGGTCCCCGGACGTCGACCTCAATCCTGGCTACACGGGAGGGCCGTCCCTGTCCCCGGGCGCGACCATTCCGCAGGATCACACCGCGGTCCCGGTTTCGACGGATGAGCTCCTGAAGGAGCTGCAGCACACGCTCAATGCCATCAACCCGCACGCCGTCGGCAACTTGGTGACCAACCTCGCCACCGATCTCGACGGCCAGGGAGCGAATCTCAACAAACTCATTGCGTCGGCGGCCGGGACGGTCCAACTGCTCGCGAACAAGGGGAACGACCTCGGCAAGCTGAACGGGACCCTGGCCCAGTTGACCGGGACCCTCGATACGGACACGACGCAGATAGAGCAACTCGTCGAGCAGTACGACACCGTGTCGACGGCTGTGGCCCAACACTCGGGCCAGCTCAACGACGCCATCACACAACTGGCCGGAGCGAGTTCGGGCCTCGTGAGTCTGCTCACCCCGAACCTTCAGCCTCTGGAGGCTGACGTCGGCACGGTCACGACCGTCGGGCGCACCCTGGACCGCAACCTCTCCTCGGTGGACGAGATCCTGCAGAACGGCAACAACCTCTTCCAGGGGGCCAAGCGCGCGTACGACCCCACGTACAACTGGCTGGATCTCAACCTCGCCGCGGCGCCCGGGGTCACCGGTGCCTACATCGCGGGGCTCCTCCGGGACCGGCTGGCCGGGATCTGTCGGCGCATCGTGGCCAATCACTCCAGCGGGCTCTCCGCAGCCGTGCTGGCCACATTGAACCAGTGCGGCGATCCTTCATCTGGCTTCTTCGATCCGCTGCTCAACGACATCCCGACGATCCTCAATACGTTGAGCGGGAGCAACAGCTCCGCCACTGCGCAGTCCCTCCTGCAGCAGGGCCTCGCACAGATCGCCAACGCCGAACAGGGTGCGAAGGCAGCGCCGTCCGCGCCGCCGGCCGCGCCGCCTTCGCAGAAGGCCCCGACGTCGACCACGACGACCACCACGACCACCGTGCCGAAGCCGACGACCACCACCACGACGACCTGTGGGCTCCTCGGTGTGGTCCTTGGCTGCTCGGGAGGCTCGAACTCCGGTTCGGGTTCGAGCACGTCGAACAATTCGGGGTCCTCCGGTTCCGGGCTGGGTGGGTTGCTGTCGAACCAGGTCGCCCACGATTCGGGCCGGGCCACGGCGAACCTGGCCGTCGCGACGCCATCCGCAGCAGATTCCTCCGCCCGACCGACTCTCACCGCGCCCGCCGCCGGCCTGTTGCCGCCCCTGCCGCAAGAGCAGAGCCACACGCACACGCATGCGCACACGCATCGGGGACTCTTGTCGGGCTGGGTCCATGACCTCGCGGGGTGGTTCTGATGCGGCTCGCGCACCTCCGGCCCCCACCCCGCCGCCGCCTCGTCGCGGCACCGATCCTGGCGGTTCTGGTCCTCGCCCTGGCCGGGTGCTCCGTCTCAGGTGGAGGAAGCCAGCGGACGGCGACGGCCGTCTTCACCGATGTCGGTGACCTCTCCAACGGCGCCCAGGTGCAGATGGCAGACGTGCCTGTCGGCACCGTGCGCTCCATCGCGCTGGACGGGAACAAGGCCAAGGTGACGCTCAACTTCGACAGCGGCGTGCGCATCCCGGCCGACGTCAGCGCCGCCATCGATCGCACGACCATCCTCGGCGACCAATTCGTCGATCTGGTCGTGCCGAAGAACGAGACAGGTGCCGCCGCGGCGACGGCCCCCGAACTGGCTGACGGGGCCCGTATCGCGCACACCTCGGTGGTCCCCGATGTGGAGCAGTTCGTGCAGGCCGGATCGCAGGTCTTCGGTGCGATATCCACGACCGAGCTCGAGCAGATCATTGAGGCCGGTGGCGAGGGCTTCACGGGGCAGGAGGCATCGCTCAAGGCATTCCTCACCGACCTGACCACTGTGGCCAACGGCTACGCGCAGCACACCACCGACATCACCCAGGCGGTCAATGGACTGAACAGCCTCACCGCCTCGTTGGCCCCGACCAGCGGCGCCACAGCCGCGGCACTCTCGAACCTGTCCCAGACAGTGGCCATCCTGGCCAAGAACTCGTCGCAATTCGAGACGCTTCTGCAGTCGCTCGACAGCCTGTCCTCGCAGGGGCGCAGCCTGCTCGAGAACTACTACCCGCAGATCGTCACCCAGTTGCAGACGCTGCAGGCCGTGAGCAGCCAGCTGGCCCAGCATCAGTCCGATCTGGCCGGGCTGCTGTCCCAGATCCCCGCCGCGGACAACGCACTACCCCAGACCGTGCGCAACGGGTACGTCCAGCTCTACGAGAACATCATCATCTGCGGCATTCCCGGCATGGGTGAAGACAACTCGGCGGCCTTCACCTGCGCGCCGCATTCCTCGGGAGCCAACTCCTCATGATCAACCGCCGGCTCGTGGCCAACTTGATCGTGTTCTTCGTGGTCAGCTTCGCCCTGGTTGTCTACGGCGTGGTGAACCTTCTCGGGAACCCGCTGCAAAGCCCGACGACGCTGACCACGCAATTCGCCGATGCGTCCGGTCTCTACCCTGGTTTCGAGGTCGAGCTCAACGGCGTGCCGGTGGGCACCGTCACGTCCACGGCATTGACCAAGACTGCGACAAAGGTCACCATGCGCATCAACCCCGGCACGACGGTGCCCAGTGACGTGCAGTCGTCGGTCCAAATCGCCAACGACCTCGGCGAGCAAGTGGTGAACCTGGTGCCGACCCGCTCCGGCCCGGCGCCCGCGCTGACCAGCGGTGCCCGCGTGCCAGCCGCTCCGAACCAGCTCCCTGCCAATGTCGGTGCAGTTGTCGCGTCGGCCACACGCCTGCTCCAGGCCATCCCCGGAGACAACCTCAACAAGTTGATCGGAGAGCTGGCGACGTCGCTGTCCGGCCAAGCCGGCAACCTCCGCACCCTGATCAGTGCCGGAACGACCTTCTCCAAGGAGTTCGTGGCCTACCAGCAGCAGTTCACCGAGCTCCTGGCCAACGCGCCCCCCTCCCTCGATGCGATCACCGCCGTCGCGCCCGAACTCCGTCAGGACGTGGCGAACACGGCGGCCCTCGTCCAAGTCCTCGCCCAACAGAAGACGGGGTTGCACACGCTCCTCACGTCGGGATCGTCCGCGTTCAATGCCGTCGACAGCCTGTTGACCTCGCAGTCTGCCAACCTCGGCTGTTTCCTCCACGACACCGCGGGCATCCTGACCAACATCGCCGAGCCGGCGAACCTCACCAACCTGTCGCAGGGGTTGGCCTACAACCAGTACTTCTTCGGTGCGGTCGACAACATCGCCGTGCCGGGAGTAGCCAAGCCCACCACGACGAATTCGGCGGGGAGCTCGAACCAGACCTTCTTGCGCACCCGGCTGCTCCTCCCACCGGTCCTCGACGAGCAGGGGCAGTCCTACAGCTCGGCGAGCACCATTCCCAACACGCTTCCGGGAGCCGGGTGCGTGACCACATTCGGCAACGGCGTCGGACCTGCCACCCAGCCCGGCTTCACGCCGGCGGCCGGAGGCCACGTGGTGGCCCCATCGGCCCAAGAGGCCGATGTCGAAGTCGCCTCGACGACGCCGGCCGGACAGGTGTCCAGCGCGGCGTACCACGTCCCGGCCAACCGCCTGGGCGTGCTGCTGGTGCTCGGTGGACTCGTCGTCCCGGCGCTGTTCCTGGCCTGGGGCGCTCGACCCTCGCGACGGCGGACGCGGCGAAGGGCCTGACAGATGTCCGGGGCGCCGCAGTGGCGTGCCGGGGAATGCGACACACGGAGGGAGAACGGAGAGACATGACCATGACGGAAGAACCAATCGACAGCGGTGTCAAGGTGGTCGGCGCCACCGCGCCGGAGCACGAGGTACAAGCGGACACCGCAGCCCCGCCCAAGAAGTCGCGGCGCCGCACCGTCGGTGCGCGCGCCGTCCCGAGCAGGCGGGCCTTCCGTCTCGCCACCTTCCTGGCGGTGATCGGCCTCGTCGGCACGCTGGTCTTCGGCTTCCTCTACGTCACCAAGAGCACTGGTGGCGCCGTCCAGGACCCAGCGGTCATGACCGCGTCACGCGCCTTCCTGACCGACTTCTTCAATTTCAATGCCAAGACGGTCGACTCTGACTTCAACGCAGTGACGGGGATGGCCACTGGAGCGTTCGCCAACCAGGCTCAGCAGTTCTTCAACGCGTCCATCCGAAAGGCGCTCGAGCAGGCCTTGGCCGAATCGCGTGGGCAGATCCGCTATCTGGCGATCCAATCGGAGGATCAGGGCACTGGAACGGCCTCGGTCTACGCCGTGGTCGACCAGACCTACGTCAACGACAAGATCACCTCACCACAGGCCGACGTCGTCCGCCTGGTCGCCGACCTCAGGCAGGTCGACGGCGTGTGGAAGATCTCCGACGTCACCGTCCTTGAAGGGGCGAACCCCGCCAGCGCCGGGAACGCCTCCGGCTCGGCGGGCTCGAATGTCCCGGGACAGTAGGTCCACCGCCCAGGCGTAGGATGCCTGCGGGCTGCGTGCGGGTCTGTGGTTGAAAGTCGATGCCAGTCGCAGGCAAAACGACCCACGTAAGGCGACTTGTGGTCGCTGAGCATGGTGCGGCTTAGAGGTAAGCCCTGCCCGCTGCGCCCCCGGCTGTCGGGGGCGGGCGGAGACGAGGCGATGCGCGCCACCATGGCGCCGTTGGGTGGGGCGGCTCGCCGTCGCACCGCCGGCACCGGTGCGTCACCCTCGCGGCAGGCGAGTGTGGGGTCAAAGACCAGGTCAGCCGCACGCAGCCCCAATTTGATCGGAACGCCCGGCGGCGGCTCCGCGTTCGCCACTGCCGGTAGGATCGAGCCTCCATGAGTGTGTTTACGAAGGTCCTGCGCGCCGGCGAAGGCAAGAAGGTCAGGAGGCTGGCCGAGCTCGTCCCTCTCGTCGGCGCCCTCGAGCCCGACATGCAGGGTCTGAGCGACGACGCCCTCGCCCACAAGACAGTGGAGTTCAAGGAGCGCCTCGACCAGGGCGAGACCCTCGACGACCTCCTCGTCGAGTCCTATGCGGTCGTGCGCGAGGCGGCCTGGCGGGTGCTGGGCCAGCGCCACTTCGACGTCCAGCTGATGGGTGGCATGGCGCTGCACTTCGGGTGGATCGCCGAGATGAAGACCGGTGAGGGGAAGACCCTCGTCTCCACGTTGCCCGCCTACCTCAACGCTCTCGAAGGGCGAGGCGTCCACATGGTGACGGTCAACGAGTACCTGGCCACCCGTGACTCCGAGTGGATGGGGCGGGTCCACCGCTGGCTCGGCCTGACGGTCGGAAGGATCGGATCGGACATCGACGACCCGACCATCAAGCGGGCCGCCTATGCCGCGGACATCACCTACGGGACCAACAACGAGTTCGGCTTCGATTACCTGCGCGACAACATGACACGGAGCCGGGACCTCATGGCCCAGCGCGACCATGTCTTCGCCATCGTCGACGAGGTCGACTCCATTCTCATTGACGAGGCGCGCACACCGCTCATCATCTCCGGGCCGGCCGACGAGGCGGCTCAGCTGTACTACCAGTTCGCATCCATCGCCCGAACGCTCACCCGTGACGTCGACTACGAGGTCGACGAGGAGAAGAAGACAGTCGTCCCGCTCGAGTCGGGGATAGAGAAGGTGGAGCAGGCGGTCGGGGTCGAGAACATCTACGACGCCGTATCCGTCAATTACGTCCACCAACTGACCAAGGCCCTGACGGCCAAGGACCTCTACAAACGGGACAAGGACTACCTCGTGGCCAACGGCGAGGTGAAGATCGTTGACGAGTTCACCGGGCGCACACTGGAAGGGCGGCGGTGGTCCGACGGTCTCCACCAGGCCGTCGAGGCCAAGGAGCGCGTGGCTATCAAGGAGGAGAACCACACCTGGGCCACCGTGACCCTCCAGAACTACTTCCGCCTTTACGACAAGTTGTCCGGGATGACCGGGACCGCCGAGACCGAGGCCGGCGAATTCGCCGGCACCTACGGCCTGCCGGTGGTGCCCATCCCCACGAACAAGGACATGCTCCGCCTCGATGAGCCCGACCTCGTCTTCAAAACAGAGGAGGCCAAGTTCAACGCGGTGGTCGACGACATCGTCGAGCGCCACGAGCTCGGCCAGCCCATGCTTATCGGCACCGCCTCGGTGGCCAAGTCGGAGCTGCTGTCGCGCCTGTTGGAGAAGCGAGGCGTGCCGCACAACGTCCTGAACGCCAAGCAGCACTTCCGGGAGGCGGAGATCGTGGCGCAGGCCGGGCGGCGCGGCGCTGTCACGGTGGCGACCAACATGGCTGGCCGAGGTGTCGACATCATCCTCGGGGGCAACGCCGACCTGCTGGCGGAGCACGAGCTGGCGGCCGAGGGCGTCGATATCGACAGCGATGAGGGCAAGGCCGAATTGGAGCGTCGGCGGGCCGGCATGGAGGCCCGCTGCCGGGCCGAGGGCGAAGAGGTGCGCAAGGCCGGCGGCCTCTACGTGCTGGGGAGCGAGCGCCACGAGAGCAGGCGCATCGACAACCAGCTTCGCGGCCGGTCTGGCCGCCAGGGCGACCCGGGGGAGAGCCGCTTCTATCTCAGCCTCGACGACGAGCTGCTGCGCCTGTTCGCCACGGGAGCCATGAGCTGGGTGATGGGGCGCACGCTGCCCGACGATGTGCCGATCGAGTCCAAGACGGTGGCCAAGGCCATCGAGCGGGCCCAGAACACGGTGGAGGCCCGCAACGCCGAAATGCGCAAGGACGCCCTCAAGTACGACGAGGTCATGGACCAGCAGCGCAAGGTGATCTACGAGCGACGACTCCAGATCATCGACGGCGACGACCTGGAGGAGCACACCGAGGACCTGCTGGCCGGCGCGGCGGAGAAGCTCGTCGCCGAGCACTGCCCGACCGAATTCGAGGAGGACTGGGACCTCAAGTCACTCGTCGACTCGCTGATGCAGTACTACCCGACGAAGTTCACCGTCGCCGACCTCGAACAGGCGGCGACGACGGAGGATCTGGTGGAGTCCATCGTCGAGGAGGCGCTCGACTACTACGAGAAGCACGGCGAGGCGATGCCCGGCGGTGCCGAGACCATGCGTCAGATCGAGCGTGACGTGTATCTCCAGATCATGGACGCCCGCTGGCGTGACCACCTGGCCGAGATGGACAACCTCAAGGACGGGATCCATCTCCGTTGGACCGTCCAAGCCGACCCGCTCAACGCCTGGCAGCAAGAGGGTTACTCCATGTTCGGCCAGCTCATGGAGGTCGTCGACAACGACTATCTCCGCTACATCCTGCACGTGGAGGCGGTCCAGCAGCCGGCGGCCGAGCCGGATCTCGACCGGGCGGTCTACGCCGCGGCCGAAGACCCGGTGGCCGAGACGGGGGCGTTGGCCTCGGCGCTGTTGGCCGACCAGGGGACGAACGTGCCCTCGCAGACCGCCGTGCTGACCCCTCCCGCCGATGCCGCCGGCAACGGCCGGAACGGCGGGGGCAAGACCCAGATCAAGCGGCCCAACGCCCCCGACCCCGACGCGTTGGTGCCGATCGTCAAGGAGCAACACGAGAAGATCGGGCGCAACGAGCCGTGCTGGTGCGGGAGCGGCAAGAAGTTCAAGCTCTGCCATGGCGCCGCCTGACGGTCCGTCGGCCGAGCTCCCCCGCGACTTCACATCTGAGATCGAAGCGCTGGGGGAGCGACTGGCCGAAGCCGAGCGCTATCTCGGTCGGGAGAAACTCGAGGTACGCCGCGCCGAGCTCGAGACAGAGGTGGCCCGGCCGGACCTCTGGGACGACGCCGACAATGCGCGCGGCATCACCAAAGAACTCGGACGCGTCTCAGCCGACCTGGATCAGCTCGACACACTGCGAACCGCACTCGAGGACGCCCGGGCTCTGCTCGAGCTGACCGAGGAATCGGCAGGCGAGGGTTCTGGTGACGCATCGTTGGACGCCGAGCTGGTCGAGATGGTCGATGCCCTCGGGACGCGTCTCGGGGCGTTGGAGCTCCAGTCCCTCTTCTCCGGCGAGTACGACGAGCTCGACGCGGTGTGCGAGGTGCATGCCGGCGCGGGCGGGACCGACGCGCAGGACTGGACCGAGGTGCTCCTGCGGATGTACCAGCGATGGGCCGAGCGCCGCGGCTTCACGGTCGAGGTGGACGAGGCGACCGAAGGCCAGGAGGCCGGGCTGCTCTCGGCCACGTTCATCGTCCACGGCCGGTTCGCCTACGGGCTGCTGGCCACCGAACGGGGGGTGCACCGCCTGGTCCGCATGTCCCCCTTCGACTCCCAGCACCGGCGCCAGACCAGCTTCGCCTCCATGGACGTCACGCCCTTCCTCGAAGACGTGTCTTCTGAGGTCGACATTGACGAGAAAGACCTGCGTATCGACACGTATCGGTCCTCGGGGGCGGGTGGCCAACACGTCAACAAGACGGACTCGGCAGTCCGCCTCACCCACCTCCCGACGGGCATCGTGGTTTCCTGCCAGAACGAGCGCAGCCAACACCAGAACAAGGCCAAGGCGATGCAGATCCTCGGGGCCAAACTGGCCGAGCGGGCGCGCATGGAACGGCGCGCCGAGCTCGACGCGCTGAGCGGTGACCGCGTCGACAACGCGTGGGGCAACCAGATCCGCTCCTACGTCATGGCTCCGTACCAACTCGTGAAGGATCTCCGCACCAACTACGAGACCGGCAACGTCGAGGCTGTGCTCGACGGCGATCTCGACCCCTTCATGGAGGCCGAGTTGCGTCGCCAACGCGAGGGGAATTCGTAACCGACGTCGTGCGCGTGGATCGCGGCGTCGCGTTGCGTCGCGTCGCGTCGCGACCGTGGCGACGCGGAGTGTCCACGGCATAACGGTCGACCGTCCCTTGATCTTCGGCGCGTGCGCTGCACGCAATGCATCGCGACGCAGAGCGTTGCGCGGTCAGGCGTGGATCGCCCGTTCGACCACCTCTTCGACTGGGGTGCAGGCCCTCCGGCTGAGCCGAGCCGCGCCGCAATCTGCGGGGGATGGTCAGGAAAACTCTAAACAAATCGGTTGAGAGTTCCCAGGGAGAAGTCCCGCACCCGCCGAGGCGAACCCGCTGCGCTTCGAGGCCTGCACCAGCCCGGCCATGCGCCTGACAGCCCGCGACGACATCTTCTCCCGCATGCCGTGCGACCCGCCTGCCGTGCGACCCGCCCGGCGAACCAGGTCGGGACTCGGAAGCCCACACCGGCCGAGCGGCCCTCAGAGGGCGGGTGGCGCACCGCCGCCAGCGTGTCCCAACCGGGAGGGCCGGCGCCGCACGGCCGGCGATGACACGGCCGGCGATCACAACGGACCAGGCGGGCGAAGCTGATCCCCGGTGAGACAGAGCGACTCAGTCGCCAGAAGCGTCCGGGAGGCGACGCCGCAGCGGGAACCGTGCGCCAGCGCTGCGGTACCGCGCCCCGGACGATGCAGGCCGAACCGAGGTTGCCGCAACTGCGAGGTGTGGATGGGCGCGCTGATTCGGTCCGCTGGGCGGCTGTGACCTGCGCCGGAGCCCATGACCCGAAACTGCAGGAGAGAGTCGTTAGGATTCTGGGGTGCCCTGCCTGCGTTGGCCGGGGCGACACCTCTCCTGCCGATGATCCGATTCGAAAACGTCACCAAGACCTACAAGGGATCCACGGTCGCGCTGCGCGACATCACTGTCGACATCGACAAGGGTGAGTTCGTCTTCCTCGTCGGCGCTTCCGGCTCCGGCAAGACGACCTTCATCCGGCTCCTCCTCCGTGAGGAGTTACCCGACACCGGTCAGATCCTCGAGGCCGGTCGCAACATCGTGGAGCTGCCGAAATGGCGGGTGCCGTATCTCCGTCGCAACATCGGCTGCGTCTTCCAGGACTTCCGCCTGCTGCCCAACAAGACGGTGTTCGAGAACGTCGCCTTCGCGCTCGAGGTCATCGGCCGTCCCCGCCATGTGGTGGCGAACCAGGTGCCCCAGGTCCTGGACCTGGTAGGCCTGGCCAACAAGCGGGACAACCTGCCCGGAGAGCTCTCTGGCGGTGAGCAGCAGCGCGTGGCCGTCGCCCGCGCCTTCGTCAACCGCCCGCTGATTCTCCTGGCCGACGAGCCCACGGGAAACCTCGACCCACAGACGAGCCAGGGCATCATGCAGTTGCTCGACCGCATCAACCGCACCGGCACGACTGTCGTCGTGGCCACCCACGACGAGGTGTTGGTGGACAAGATGCGTCGGCGTGTCATTGAACTGAGCAACGGGCGCATGGTGCGCGACCAGGCGCGCGGCGTCTACGGGTTCGACGGCTCAGGGCAGCAGCCGCCACCGACCGACGTGGCGGCGGCGGGCTGACGTGGCAGTTTCAATCGACTACGTCGTCCGCGAGACGGCGTCGAACCTTTGGCGGAACCGGCTCATGACGATTGCCGCCGTTCTGACCGTCGCCGTCTCGCTGTCGCTCGTCGGTGCCGCGCTCTTGCTGCGTCAGGGTTCGGCCAACGCCAGCGGGACGCTCGAGCGGGGCACCCAGGTCACCGTCTGGATGGAACCCAATGCGAATGCTCAGGAGATCGCCGCCGTCGGGACCGAGCTGAAGCAGTTGAACTACGTCGTGCAGCCCTGCATGTACTGGAACAAGGCGCGCAACTTCCTGGAAGCCCGCCGCTTGCTGCCGACGGACGTCTTCCAGGCGACCACCCAGGCAGAGATGCCGACCTCCTACTGGTGTACCCCCGTTGCACTGAGCGACGCCGCCCAGGTGGTGCATACCTTCACTGGCACCGCCGGGGTCCTCTCGGTGACCGAGCCCCAGCAGACGATCCACAACGAGGAGACGGTGATCAACGTCTCGAAATGGGTCTGCCTGGCCATCGCCATCGTCCTGATCGTGTCTGCCGCGGTGCTGATCCTGAACACCATCCGCATGGCCATTTTTGCCCGCCGTCGCGAGGTCTCCGTGATGAAGCTGGTCGGCGCCACCAACTGGTTCATCCGCATCCCGTTCATGTCGGAAGGGTTGTTACAGGGCCTGTTCGGGTCGTTACTGGCTGCTGTCGTGGTGTATTTCGTCTACCTCTTCATCAACCACGAGGGCGGCGGGAAGACGACGAGCAACATCTTCACGGCGATGCACATGTCGGGGTCTGAGGTCTTGTTGACCAACGTCGTCGTGGTCATCGTGGGGATGGCGATCGGCTCCATCGGTTCGGCCATCGCCATTCGCCGCTTCCTCGACGTCTGACAGCGCCCGCCTCCGCGGGCCGACACTCGTCGGCGGGCACCATCACGTCATACTCGTCACCCGCCGGCGTCCGCCGGCGCGCAGACGTAGCGGTGGTCGATGGCACTTCCCGTGTGCACGGTCGCAAGGGAGCCGGTCTGGGCGCTGCAGTGGGCGAGAACCCAGCGCATGTCGGGATTGCGCGTCAGCGGCTTCATTGGGACGAGAACGGCCGCGACGCGCTGCTGGCGCACGTCCTCGAGAAATGTCGTCAGCGGGATGCTGGGAACCTCGCCGGAAAACCCGCCGACGGGGAGGAACTCGCGGCCGGTCGCCAACACGTGGATGCTCGCCTGGGCCGATGTCTCGTACGACTCGATGCTCTGCGTGGAGGGGACGTGCGCCGCTGCGGCGGCGATGAGGGGCCAGGCGGCAACGTCGCGAGACCAGCTGAGCTGTGCGGCCGCGGTGGTCGCGGCCGGCTGATAGGGCGCATCAAAGGGCCCCAAACCGCCGTCCACGACGGTCGCCGAGGCCCATGCTGCGCCGAGGAGCAGCGCGACGGCTGCCAGGCCGAGTCCGGCCCCACGTTCCCACGGTCGCGGGTCCCTTCGTAAGGACAGGGCGAGGCAGCCCACGGCCCCGACCGTGGCGAGCGCGCTCGTGGCGACGATCCATGGCCGGATGCCGGCGATGTCGGGCACCAGGGAGACGGCATAGGCGACCCCCACGATGACCGTCGCCATCACGACCACGGGCACGACCGGTGTCCGGTCGCGGAGCTTCCACGCCAGTGCGAATCCGAGGCCGCAGAGCGCAGCCATGGCGGGCGCCAGCGCCGCCAGGTAGTACCCGTTGAGGATGGGCGAGGACGAAATGAAACTCCAGGTCAGGATCAGCCAGATGCCCCACAGCAGCGCGCCTGCACGCCACGGGTCGGTGCGAGGAGCGCGCCGTCGGGCTATCAGGATCCCCCCCAGTCCGACCAGCGAAGGGACGAAGAGCCACGCCGCGTCGCGCCCGAACCCGCCGTCGAGGAAGCGGCCGGGCCCTTTCGCCAGGGCATGGGTCGGTGCACCTCCGCTGGTGGACGTCGTCCGGCCGACGGGCGGCTGGCTGCAGCCAGCCTGGGTGAGCAGGGCGCCCGAGCTCCGGTCGGCGCCGTTGTAGAGGAATACCTGGCTGAAGACAGAGTTGTCGCAGCTGCCGTCGACGTAGGGGCGATCGTGGGCGGGTATCAGCGTGACCACGCACATCCAACTCAGCGAGACGGCGACCACGGCGAGGACCGAGAGCGCGACCTGGCCGACGCGCCGTTCCAGGCTGGCCGCGGGGGCGGCGAGGATGTAGGCCAGGTAGAGGGCGGGGAGGACGATCCACGCCTGCAGCATCTTGGCTTGGAAGGCCAGTCCGACGCAGACGCCGGCGAGCACGAGCGACTGCAGGCGGCCGGTCAGGAATGCGGCAGTGGTGCAGTCAGCGGCCAGCACCAGGAGGAGAATGAGCAACGAGTCCGAGATGTTGCCTCGGTTCAACAGGATGGTGACCGGTGTGGCGGCCAGAGCGACCGCGGCGACGAGACCGGCGCCGGCGCCACCGATCCGGCGGACGGCGCGGTACAGGACGAGAACAGTGAGTGTTCCCTCGATCGCCTGGGGGAGCACCATGGCCCAGATGTGGAAGCCGAAGATCCGGACGGACAGCGCCTGGACCCAGAAGGCACCCGGCAACTTGTCGACCGACACCGTCCCCCAGGGGTCGAAGGCGCCGAAGAAGAAGTTGTGCCAGCTCTGCGACATGCTGCGGACCGCGCCGCCGTAGTACGTCTCGAGCCGGGCGGTGCCACTACCCCAGCTGTAGGAGAGAGCCGCCATGGCGGCAGCGAGCAGGAGCAGCGGACGCGCCCAGCCCGGTTGGTCCGACGGCGAGCGCCAGAACTGCCAACGACCGCCACGGGGCGCCCGGAGTTCGACGGGCCGCGGCTCGTCGTCCCGCGTCGCGGGTGCATCGAGCAAGAGGCCCCCGGCCACGTCCCCCACGGCAGGCAACCTAACCCTCGGTGGGGTTTGATCAGGGTGCCATCTGGTTGCGTCCCAGGGGCATCAGTCGCTCGAGGTGCAGCCGCTACCGCCACCGCTACCGCTACCCTGCACGCCATGACGGATCGGGAGGGCCACCACTCGAACGGGGCGAAGCCCGATCTGTCGCAGTCGCGGTTCTTCTGCAACAACGCGCGCAAAGGGTCGCTCGTCTGCGGCATCGTGGCTTTCGCCGCGCTGGTGGTCGGTGGAGGCTTCGCCGAGATCAGCTCGAACGGCTCGCCGACCTCGCTCGAGACGACGGCGGTCCGGTGGGTCATCGTCGGATCGCTCGTCGTCGGCGTGATCCTCTATGTCATCGGCGGACGCGTGCTCCGCAGCCATCGGAGCTGAGGAACGGGCAATCCCTGGGCTCAGTTCCAGACGTTGACCACGGAGACCACGCTGAACGGGCTCGATGCGTCCTGCCTGGCCTGACAGGAAGTCGCCCAACCCTGCGCGGTGGGCTCGGGCGCGTGGCAGTCGGCGAGCGAGTTCGTCGCGGTGGGCGTCGGGCAGGCGAATGGCCCGCGGCCGTCCCATGTGCCGCGCACGAGTATGCACACCTGACCGTTGTGCAGGCGCATGGCCCACACCTGCCTGAGCGGCGTGTGCGCCGATGCCTTCGGGAGCGCATCGGTGGAGAACTGGGTGACGTCCGTGTCGGTCGGATCGGGGACGCAGAGCAGGGGACCCTTCGTCGCCAGGGGAGGGGCGAAGCAGGGGTCGTAGGCGACCGCACCCGGTTGCGCGATGCATCGATAGGACGCGCTCCCTGCGACTCCGGGACTCGTGCACCGGCCGGAGGCCTTCTGGGTCACCTGGAGGCCCTGGGCCGCGGTGCCCAGGGGCGTGTAGGGGGAGAAGCTGATCTCCTGCCCCGGCGGTGCGGTCGTCGTCGTGGTCGTCGTCGTGGTCGCCGGCGCCGCCGTCGTCGTAGTCGCGTGGGACGCGCCCGCGCTCTTGCTCAGCGCGGCGGGTGGGCTCGAGCTGCCACAGGCGGCCAGCCCGACGGCCAGCAGCGCGGCCGCGGCCAGCGGCACCAGCCGGGTGAACGGGAAGCGAGCACGCACGCCCCGCATGCTCGCACAGCAGGGCGTGACCGGTGCACGCGGTGCCGGCCTGTCTGGGTCAGACTGTCTCGATGGGAAGTGCTGGTGACAAGCCCAGGAAGCAGCGACGACGCTTGGCCAAGGTGCCCAAGTACGAGGAGCCGAACACGTTTCCCGCGGCCGGGCTGACGGGCAGTGCGGGCGACGTGTACGGATCGCGCTACGGACACTCGGCCGACCACCATCAGTCGGGGAAGAAGCCGGGGCGGTTCGGCGCGTTCTTGTTGCGCTGTCTGGGGTTGAAGCCGAAGTCCTAGGCGCTGCTCGCTCCGCCCGGGTTTCGCACGTGCGAGCCGGCAAGGTTTCCAGCAAGGTTCGCGGCAAGAGCCGTCCAGCACGCTGCGTCGCGCCCTCGGACGAAGGGCGCGACGAAAGTGAGGATGCAGATGGCCAACACCACCACGATCACCGGGAACCTGACCCGCGAGCCCGAAATCCGCTACACACGTGAGGGGCAGGCGACAGCCCAGCTTGGCGTCGCCGTCAACCGGCGTTGGCAGGACCGCACCACGCAGGAGTGGCAGGAGGCAACGTCCTACTTCGACGTCATCTGCTGGCGCGACCTTGCGGAAAATGTGGCATTGACCCTCACCAAGGGCATGCGGGTCGTCGTGACGGGTCGGCTGGAGCACCGGACCTGGGAGACCGAGGACGGTGAGCACCGCTCCAAGGTGGAGATCACCGCGGACGAGGTCGGCCCGAGCCTGCGCTTCGCCACGGCCGACGTGCACAAGGTCGAGCGGCGAGGCCAGGGTGCGACGGAGAACGCCGACGACGACGCCGTGGCCCTCGAGGTCTGAGGTGCCTTGGCTGATCATCACCGACGGCTGGCCTGCCCTGGCGGCACAGGTGGCCGGAGTCGCATCCCGCCTGGCTCTCGAACCGGCGATCGTGGGCGTTGGGACGATCGCGGCCCTCGCCAGTGCCGGGGCGATCCTGTGGCGTGGCCGGGCGAGCAGGTCCCAGGCCAGGCTCAAGGCTCACGCCCCGGGCGCAGCCTCCTCGGTCCCGGCGGCGCCACCTCCGGGCTCATAGGTCAGCGAGAGTGAGTTGACGCAGTAGCGCTGCCCGGTGTCGGTGGGCCCGTCGGGGAAGACGTGCCCGAGGTGTCCACCGCACCGGGCGCACAGGATCTCGGTGCGCGCCATGCCGAAGCTGCGTTCCCTGCGCTCGAGGACGGTGCCGGCGGCCCTGGCCCGGTCGAAGCTCGGCCAGCCGGTGCCGGACTCGAACTTGGCGTCCGTGTCGAAGAGCGCTGCGCCGCAGCCGGCACAGCGGAACACGCCGTGGCCGTCCACCTGCAGCAGCTCGCCCGACCAGGCGGGCTCCGTGCCGGCGCGCCGGAGGACGCGGTAGCGATCAGCGGGCAGCAGCGCCTTCCACTCCTCGTCGGTCTTGGCGACCTCGAAGGCGGCCGCATCCGTGGCGGGCTTCCGTCTGAACATCGACGCGCCTCTCCTCAGGCCGCCAGCGCGTTCGCGGCGCTGCCCATGAGGAAGAGGAAGTTGTCGGAATAGAACTGCTGGCGCACCTCGGGCCCGGCATCGCCCAGCGAGGCCTCGAAGCGCTCCAAAGGTTTGCGACCGCCCTCCACGTGCGGGTAGTCGGAGGAGAACATGACCAGGTCGGCGCCGGCCTGCTCCACGATCCACCCGACGTCCTCCGTTGGATAGGGCGTGAAGCGGCACTGGCGGTGCACGTAGTCGCTCGGCCGCAGAGACAGCGCCTGCA
This sequence comes from uncultured Acidimicrobiaceae bacterium, assembly GCA_963753115.1. Classification (GTDB taxonomy): domain Bacteria; phylum Actinomycetota; class Acidimicrobiia; order Acidimicrobiales; family RAAP-2; genus Bog-473. The sequence continues at coordinate 74,871 of CAVWBB010000022.1, read as the reverse complement.
GGCGCTCCTCATGGCGGTGGAAGGCCTCGAAGGCGGATTCCATCTGACGCAACCACGACGGGACCCAGATCGCCCCCTGCTCAATGACGCCGATGCGCAGGTCGGGGAACGCCTCGAGCACGCCGTCGAAAATCAGTGTGGCCAGCGTCTGGGCCGGCGGGACCGGGATGCCCATGTAGTCGACGGAGCGGAAGTTCTCCTCGCCGCCGTGGAAGTCGGGTGGCACGGGCTTGCCGTTGACGAAATAGCCCGGGTCGATCAACGTCCCCGTGCCGCCGACGTGGAACACCACAGGGATGCCGGCCTCCTCGGCCTGGGCCCACACGCCGAACAGGTCGGTGTGGCTGGGCGAGTGCCGCGGCGGGCAGCCCGAGGCCACCAGGAGGGCGGCCGCCCCCTGCTCGAGCGCGTCGCGGGTGGCGGCCTCGGCGCGCGCCGGGTCGACCAGCGGGATGTACAGCGAGGGCAACAGGCGAGGGTCGACCGAGCAGAACTCGACCATGCCGCGGTTGTGGGCGCGGGCGGCGGCATAGGCGACGTCGGCGTCGCTGTGCTCCAAGTCGTGGAGGCGCCCGTTGTGGAAGGTGTTGAAGACCAGCTGGCTGGAGAACCCGAGGAGATCGAGGGCTCGGCCGCGGTCCTCTGCGATGAACGATCCTGTGGCGGCGAAGTTCTTGCGCGCCATGATCTCGGCTTCCTCGTTCGCCCGGTATTCGGGTGAGGCGTGCCGCGCCCGCAGCGCGTCGAAGGACGCGGCCAGGTCGCGCTGCTGGTCGGCCGGGTCGCCCGTCTGACGCAGCTCGTTCCCGCCTGGATAGCGCAGGACCGGCAGCCGGTCCCGGTAGGCCGCCTCCGCGTGGTCACGCAGCCACGTCGGCGTCTCCATGATGTGGGCGTCGGCGTCGTGGACGATCCGGCCTTGGGAGTAGGCCATGTCTCCCTCCCTCCCTCTCGCACTCCGCTCGTGCCGGGGTGGTCGTGCTGTGGTGCGGGGCCAGTATTCCAGGGTGCGGCGCCGCTCTGCCGCGCAGCGGGTCGCCTCTACGATGCCGACGTGGCTGCGGAGCTGGTCCCAGGGCTGCTGGGCGAAGTCGGGTTGCCGACGCACCTGGCCGATCGGGTGGAGCTCGTCGGCGAGGGGCAGCCCTATGCCACGCCCTTTCCGGTCGTGGAGTGTGCCGCCTCGGTCCTGGGGTGCATCGGCGCGGCGGCGTCGCTGCTGTGGGAGGAGCGCACCGGCGAGGCGCAATCGGTGACCGTGGCGCGGCGGCATGCCGGGGCATCGTTGGTCGGGTTCCAGCTGCAGCGGCTCGAGGGCGCCGACCTCCCGGCGGCCCCGATGAGCCGGGAGCGGCCGCTCGTCCGGCTCTACCGGTGCCGTGACGGCCGGTGGGTCCACTTGCAGGGCCAGTTCGCCCACCTGGCGGCGCGCACCTGCGAGGTCCTCGGGTGCGACGTGGGCAGCGGGGTCGAGATCGTGGCCGAAAGGGTGGCCCGTTGGGACGGTCCCGCGCTCGAAGATGCGCTGGCCGACGCCGGGACCTGCGGCGCCATGGCGCGCACCGTCGCCGAGTGGTCGGCGCACCCGCAGGCCGAGGCCATCGCTCCGCTGGGCCGGATCAGCATCGAGAAGATCGGGGAGAGCGCCCCCGAGGCGTTGCGCGGCACGCGGCGTCCGCTCGACGGCGTGCGGGTGCTCGACCTGAGCCGTTTGCTGGCCGGCCCGGTCAATGCCCGCACGCTCGCCGAGCACGGAGCCGAGGTGCTGCTCGTGAACTCGAGCCGGCTGGAGAACATCCCCCTGTTCGTCATGGACACCAGCCACGGCAAGCACTCGTGCTGCCTGGAGCTGAATGATCCCGCCGGTGTGGCTGCGCTCCGCGAGCTGGCGGCGGGCGCCGACGTCTTCACCCAGGGGTATCGCGGCGGCTCCCTGGCGCGCCGCGGCTTCGGACCCGAGGAGCTCGCGGAGCGCAGGCCCGGCATTGTGGTGGTGACGATCAATTGCTACGGCGACAGCGGGCCCTGGCGCCTGCGCCCCGGGTGGGAGCAGATGGCCCAGACCGTCACTGGCATCGTCGTCGGCCAGGGCGGGGACGAGCACCCTGCGCTGCTCCCCGCGGCGGCGTGCGACTACACCACGGGGTACCTCGCCGCCTTGGGCACCATCGCCGCCCTGTGGCGGCGGGCGCACGAAGGGGGCAGCTATCACGTGCGCGTCTCGCTCTGTCAGACCGCCCGCTGGTTCACCGAGGCGCCGGTCGTGGCCGGCCAGGTCACCGGGTTCGGCGACCTCTCCCCGTTCCTCACGGCCAGCGACACGCCCTACGGGCGGTTGCACCACCTCGCGCCCGTGGCCCGGCTCCCCCTCACGCCGGGCCGCTGGGAGGTGCCTACCTCGCCCATCGGCACCCATCCACCCGCCTGGGTGCCGCACCCGGCCGGGATCTGACGACCCGTCAGGTCGAGCGTCCAGGCTTGGCTACGCTCCCCGGCGATGGATCTGCGCGACCGCCCCGAGGACGTGGCGTTTCGCCAGGAGGTCCGGGACTTCCTGCGCGAGCACCTGACGGGGGAATTCGCCGAGCTCGGGGGCCGCGGCGGCTCGGGCGACGAGACCTTCGGCTTCGAGGTGCGGCGGCGCTGGGAGAAGGTGCTGGCGGGGGGCGGCTGGACCTGCCTGGGCTGGCCGGTCGAGCACGGCGGCCGGGGCGCCTCCATGACCGAGCAGGTCATCTTCAACGAGGAGTACGCCCGGGCGGCCGCCCCGGGGCGGGTCAACGTCATGGGCGAGGGGCTGCTCGGCCCGACGCTCATCCACTACGGCACGCCCGCACAGCAAGCCCGCTTCCTCCCTCCCATCCGGGAGGGCAGCGAGCTCTGGTGCCAGGGCTACTCCGAGCCCGACGCCGGCAGCGACCTGGCCAACGTCAAGACGAGGGCCGAGCGTGACGGCGACCAGTGGGTCGTCACCGGGCAGAAGGTGTGGACGTCGCTGGCCCACTTGGCGGACTGGTGCTTCGTGGTGTGCCGGACGGATCCCGGCTCGGCGCGTCACAAGGGGCTGTCGTATCTGCTGGTTCCCATGGACCAGCCGGGTGTCGAGGTGCGTCCCATCACCCAACTCACCCGCACCAGCGAGTTCAACGAGGTGTTCTTCGACGGCGCCCGCACCCACGTCGACAACGTGGTGGGGGGCGTCGGCGAGGGCTGGCGCGTCGCACTCGCCACACTGGCCTTCGAGCGCGGCGTGGCCCTGCTCGGTTTCCAGCTCGGCTTCCGGCGCGAGCTCGACCGCCTGGTGGCGCTGGCTGAGCAAAACGGCTCGACCCGCGACCCGGTGGTGCGCCAGGAGCTTGCCCAGGCACACATCGAGTTGACGATCATGCGCTTCAACACGCTGCGCAGCCTCTCCGGCGTCGACGGGCCGGTGGCCCCACCGGAGGCCTCCATCGCCAAGCTCTACTGGGGGAGCTGGCACCGCCGGCTCGGCGAGCTGGCCATGAAGGTCCTGGGGCCCGCTGCCACCGTGCTCGACGGAGAGCCCCTCCCCGAGAACGGTGGGTACGGACTTGGCGAGTTCCAGCGCTCGTTTCTCTTCGCACGCTCGGAGACCATTTACGGTGGCTCGAACCAGATCCAGCGCAACATCATCGGCGAGCGGGTGCTCGGCCTGCCGCCCGAACCAAAAGGGGTGGCGTGAGCACCAGCCTTGATGCATCCTTCGACCCGCCGCCACCGCCGCCGCCCCCGGGCGGCCACGGGCTGCTCGAGGACAAGATCGTCCTCGTCACCGCGGCGGCCGGGACCGGCATCGGGTCCGCGACGGCCCGCCGGTGTCTCGAAGAGGGCGCGTCGGTGTTGGTGTCCGACGCCCACGAACGGCGTATGGCCGAGACCGCCGAGGAGCTTGCCGGCGAGGCGGGATCGGAGCGCGTGCACGCGTTGCCCTGCGACGTGCGGGACGAGTCGCAGGTGCGGGCGCTCTACGACGGCGCCCTGGCGCGGTTCGGACGCATTGACGTGGCGGTGCACAACGCGGGGCTCGGCGGCACGGTGCCGCTGGTGGACATGACCGACGAGCAGTGGTCCACCGTGCTCGACATCACGTTGACCGGCACCTTTCGCTGCACCCGTGCCGCGCTGAGCCTGATGTTGCCGCAGCACAGGGGCGTCATTGTCAACAACGCCTCGGTGCTCGGTTGGCGGGCCCAGCCGGGCCAGGCGCACTACGCCGCGGCCAAGGCCGGGGTGATGGCGCTCACCCGCTGCGCGGCCGCGGAAGCGGCCCCCGCAGGCGTGCGCGTCAACGCCGTCTCGCCGAGCCTCGCCGAACACCCATTCTTGAACAGGGCCATCCCCGACGATGACCTCGCCGTCCTGCGCCGCCGCGAGCTCTTCGGACGTGGCGCCGAGACGTGGGAGGTCGCCAACGTCATCGTCTTCCTCGCCAGCGACTACTCGTCCTATCTCTCCGGCGAGGTCATCTCCGTGAGCAGCCAGCACCCGTGAGCGACGGCATCGGGGGTGCCCCAGCTGACCAGGAGGACCCGCGGGCCGACCGCATCTGGGGCACCGTGCCCCGGCTGGTCGACGACGCGGCGCAGCGGCACGGCAGCACCGAGGCGCTGGTCGACGGCGAGCTCCGCCTCACCTACGCGCAGCTGGCCCCGGAGGTCGACCGTTACGCCCGCGGCTTCGTGGCGGCCGGCGTCGCCGCCGGTGACCGGGCCGCCTTGTGGGCGCCCAACTGCGCCGAGTGGATGCTGGCCGCGCTGGGCCTGTTGCGGGCCGGTGCGGTGCTCGTGCCGCTCAACACCCGGTTCAAGGGCGGTGAAGCGGCCTACATCATCCGCAACGCCGGGGCCACGACGTTGGTCACGGTGCGCGGCTTCCTGGGCGCCGACTACCCAGCCATGCTGGCGGGCCAGGACACCGGCGATCTGGCGCGCATCGTGCTCCTGCGCGACGAGGGGGACGCGGCAGGTTCCGCCGGCGCCGGAACGCAGCCCGTCACGGGCCTGGACGACTTCCTGCAGGCCGGCGAGGACATCGATCCCTCCGTCTCGGCGGCACGTGCTGCCGCGGTCCAACCTGACGACCTCTCGGACCTCATCTTCACTTCGGGCACGACCGGTCACCCCAAGGGCGCGGCGGCGACCCACGCGCAGTCGTTGCGCACGTTCGGCACCTGGTCGTCGATCGTGGGGCTCACCGCCGGCGACCGGTACCTCGTTGTCAACCCGTTCTTCCACACGTTCGGCTACAAGGCGGGCATCCTGGCCTGCCTCATGGCCGGCGCCACCGTGGTGCCCGAGCCCGTCTTCGACGCCACCGCGGTGATGGCGCGCATCGGCACCGAGCGCATCAGCGTGCTGCCCGGGCCACCGACGCTGTACCAGACGTTGCTGACAGACCCGCGCCGCGCCGAGCACGACTTGTCGTCGCTCCGGCTCGGGGTGACCGGCGCAGCCGTGGTGCCGGTGGAACTGGTGCAGGCGATGCGCGACGAGCTCGGTTTCGACACCGTGTTGACCGCGTACGGGCTGACCGAGTCCTGCGGGACCGTGACCATGTGCCGGCGCAGCGACCCGCCCGAAGTGGTGGCCGCCACCTCGGGGCGTGCCATCCCCGGCCTGGAGGTCCGGGCCGTGGCCGACGGCGCCGAGGTGGCGCCGGGCGAGCCGGGCGAAATCGTGGTGCGGGGCTACACGGTGATGCCGGGCTACTGGGGCAACGAGGCTGCGACCGCCGAGGCGATCGATGCCGAGGGCTGGTTGCACACCGGAGACATCGGCGTCCTCGACCCGGCGGGCAACGTCACCATCACCGACCGGGTCAAGGACATGTTCGTCGTCGGCGGCTTCAACGCCTACCCGGCAGAAATCGAGGCGATTCTGCGGAGCCACGAGGCCGTCGGCCAGGTGGCGGTGGTCGGCGTGCCCGACGAGCGTATGGGGGAGGTGGGCTGCGCCTATGTGGTGCCGGCGGCTGACGCGACCGAAGCCGCCGATACCCTCGAGGTCGGGCGCGCCATCCTCAGCTGGTCACGGGGCGCCATGGCCAACTACAAAGTCCCCCGCAGCGTCGTCCTGGTCGACGCGCTGCCGGTGAACGCCAGCGGGAAGGTGCTCAAGCGCGAGCTCCGCCAGCGCCACGCGGAGGGTGCGGACAACGTGATCACCAACGAGTCGTAGGAAACGAGAGGAGCACACAATGCGAGGCATCGTCTACACGGGAGACGGGGTCGAGGTCACCGACGCGCTCGAGGTGCGCGGTCCCGGCCCGAACGAAGTGCAGGTGCGCATGCAGGCGGCGGGGGTGTGCCACTCGGACCTGTCGGTGATTGACGGGACGATCCCCTTCCCGGCTCCGGCGGTGCTCGGCCACGAGGGCGCCGGGATCGTGGAGGCCGTGGGTGACTCGGTCCGCTCGGTCAAGCCGGGTGACCACGTCGTGATCGCCACCCTGGCGAGCTGTGGCGTGTGCCGCGCCTGCGGGACCGGGCACCCGACGTGGTGCAAGAGCTCGCTCGGGAACATCTCGACGCCCTTCACCTACAAGGGCGAGCCGGCGTCGAACTTCGCCGCGGCGTCGGTCTTCTCGGAGCTGACGGTCGTCAGCGAGGTGCAGGCCGTGCGCATTCCCAAGGACATCCCGCTCTCGTCGGCCTGCCTCATCGGGTGCGGCGTGCTCACCGGTGTCGGGGCTGTCCTGAACCGGGCCAAGGTGCGTCCGGGCGACACGGCCGCGGTCTTCGGCGTCGGCGGCGTCGGCCTCAACGTGATCCAGGGGCTGCGCATCGCCGGCGCCACCCGGATCGTCGCCGTCGACACGGTGGCGGAGAAGGAGAAGCTCGGGCGGCAGTTCGGCGCCACCCACTTCGTCGATGCCGGTGCCGGCGACGCGGTGGCGGCCATCCGAGAGATCGTTCCGGCCAACCGCGAGTCGGCCGCCGGTGCGCTCTTCCCTCTCGGTGGCGTGACCTGGTCGTTCGACTGCGTCGGCCACCCGGCGGTGCTGCGCAGCGCCATCGACTGCCTCGACTGGGCCGGCAACGCCGTGGCCATCGGGATCCCACCCCGAGGCACCGAGGTGGCGGTGGACGTCAACGCCCTCGCCTACGTGGACCGGGGCCTCCTCGGGTGCCGCTACGGGTCCGCCCGGCCGCACCACGACATCCCGCTCATGGTCGACTTCTACCAGTCGGGGCTGCTGATGCTCGACGAGCTGGTGTCCCTGACCCGTCCGCTCGACCGCTTCGGTGAGGTCGTGGACGAGATGCACGCCGGCCGCGTCGCGCGTGGCGTGCTGACCTTCGACTAGAAAGCAGGCCATGCCAACGGTGCGCTCAGCTGGAGCGAAGTCATGAAGGGCGTCATCCTCGCCGGCGGGACGGGCTCGCGCCTGTTCCCCTTGACCAGGATCACCAACAAGCACCTCCTGCCGATCTACGACCGCCCGATGATCGCCTGGTCGATCGAGGCCGTGGTGTCGAGCGGCATCGACGAGATCATGCTCGTCACCGGCGGCACCCACGCCGGGGAGTTCCTGCGCCTTTTGGGCAACGGCCGCGAGTACGGCATCAACCAGCTCGCCTACGCGTACCAGGAGAAGGCAGGTGGCATCGCCGAGGCCCTCGGCCTCGCCGCGCACTTCGCCGAGGGTGGGCCCGTGCTGGTCATGCTGGCCGACAACATCGTCGAGCGTTCCATCAAGCCGATGGTCGACGCCTTCCGGGCCGACCCATCCGGCGCCCGCATCCTCCTGTCGAAGGTGACCGAGCCGGAGCACCTGCGCCACCTCGGCGTGCCCGTCTTCGGGGAGGACGGCCGGGTGGCGCACATTGACGAGAAGCCGGAACAGCCCGCCTCGGATTACTGCGTGACGGGCATCTACTGCTACGAGGCTGGCGTGTTCGACATCATCGGCGACCTCGTCCCCTCGGGCCGGGGTGAGCTCGAGATCACCGACGTGAACAACCACTTCGTCGGCAAGGCCCAGATGGCGTACGACATCCAGGAGGGTTTCTGGGGCGACGCGGGTGAGTCGATTGAGGCGTATTACGCAGTGAACGACTTCGTGCGCCAGAACGGCGCCAACTTGGCCTAGCGCGACCGGCCGCGGGCGCCCTCAGTCGGGACGGGGCTCGACGGGGACGCCGAGCCTGACCCGGCGGACGCTCTCGGCGATGCCGGCGCCGTCGAGCCCGAGGCTCGCGAGGATGTCGTCGGCCTTGCCCTGTGCCACGTACTGGCGGGGGATCCCGAGCACGCGGGTGGCCGGCATCGGCAAGCCAGCCGAGTCCGCCTGCGCCGCCATGGCGTCGAGGAGGAAGGAGCCCGCACCTCCGTGGCGCACCCCGTCCTCGGCCGTCACGACGAGTCGGTGCCGCGCCGCGTCCTCCAGCATGGTGACGTCGGGCGGCGACACGACCCGCGTGTCCCAGACGGTGGCGTCGATCCCCTCTGCTGCAAGCTCGTCCGCGGCGCTCAGGCAGGCGGCGACCGTCTTGCCGACGCCAATGAGGCAGACCGAGCCGTCCCCGGCACGCAGTCGGCGCGCCTGGAGGCCGCTCCCGACGTCATCGGGGTCCACGTGCCGCGGCGCGGTCTTGGGCACGCGGATGGTGGAGGGCCCGGGCAGCTCGAGGGCGGCGCGCAGCATGGGTTCGACCTCTTCGGCCGAGGACGGCGCGAACACGGCCATGCCCGGGATGGACAGGGCCAGGGCCAGGTCGAGGCTGCCGTGGTGGCTCGGCCCGTCGTCGCCGGTGATGCCCGCCCGGTCCAGCACGAACACGACCGGGCAGCCGTGCAGCCCCACGTCGAGGTTGGCCTGGTCGAACGCGCGCGACCAGAAGGTCGAGTAGACCGCGACGACAGGTCGCAACCCGGCCATGGCCATGCCGGCGGCCGATGTGACGCCGTGTTGCTCGGCGATGCCGACGTCGAAGAATCGGTCAGGGAAGCGGGCCTGGAAGGCCAGCAGGCCCGTCGGCCCGGGCATGGCTGCCGTGAGAGCCACGATGCGCGGGTCCTCCTCGGCCGCAGCCAGCAGCGCGCGGGAGAACGCATCGGTGTAGGTCGCGGCGCGCTGGGGCGACTCGGCAATCGTGCTCTCGCTCAGCGAGGCGACGCCGCCCGCGTCGGAGCCTGCGGAGCTGCCGACGGCGCGACCGGCGGAGCTGCCCACCGTGTTCTCGAGCGCGACCGACTTGGTCGCCTTCACGTCGTGCAGGCGCTGGATGTCGTCCTCTTCGGCGGGGGCGTAGCCGCGCCCCTTCTGGGTGAGCACGTGCACGACGATCGGGCCGTCCCATTCGGCGGCGTGCAGGAAAGCCTGTTCCATGTGCTCGATGTCGTGACCGTCGATGGGTCCGGCGTAACGCACGCCGAGCGCCTCGAAGAAGGTGTGTGGCGCCACCATGTCGCGCACGGCGCTGGTCAGCGAGTGCACGCCCGAGTAGGCCAGCTCGCCGAGGGCGGGCAACTCACGCAGGCGGAGTCGGAGGCGCTCGCGGGCGGCGGTGTAGGTGGGGTTGAGCCGCAGCGTGGTGAGGCTCTGGGACAGCTGGGAGACCGTCGGCGCGTAGGAGCGGCCGTTGTCGTTGAGCACGACCACCACGCGACGCCCGGAGTGGCCGAGGTTGTTGAGGGCCTCGTACGCCATGCCGCCGGTGAGCGCGCCGTCACCGACGACGGCCACCACCTTGCGGTCGCCGTCGACGCCCCGGAGGGCGAACCCGCTCGCAATGCCATGGGCGTAGGAGAGGCCGGTCGACGCGTGGCTGTTCTCGATCCAGTCGTGTTCGGACTCAGCCCGGTTGGGGTAGCCCGACATGCCGCCTGCCTGCTTCAGGGTCTTGAAGCCGTAGCGGCGGCCGGTCAGCAGCTTGTGCACATACGCCTGGTGGCCGGTGTCCCACAGGATGACGTCCCGGGGGGAGTCGAACACCCGGTGCAGGGCCACGGTCAGCTCCACGGCGCCGAGGTTGGAGCCGAGGTGCCCTCCGGTCGTCGTCACGGTGTCGACGATGAAGGTCCTGATCTCCTCGCACAGTTCGGCGAGTTGCTCCTCGTTCAGGCCCTTCAGATCGGCGGGCGTCTCGATGCTTGGCAGGATCATGGCGTTCTCCCCAGGCTACCCGCTGGCCCCCGCGGCTTCCCTGCGCTGGGGGCTCAGCAGGGTGCACACGGCGACGCCGAAGGAGGCCACGGCCAGAACCTGGAGGCCGCGGGCCGCCCCGAAGTTCTGCGAGATCCAACCGACGATGGGGGCCCCGGCGACCCACCCGACGTAGCCCGCTGCGGTGAAGGCCCCCACCGCGCTCACGACCTGGCTGGCCATCCGGCTGACCGTGCTCATGACCAAGGGCCAGAACAGCGAGGCGCCGCCGGCACCGAGGGCCAGCCCGAGCGCCGCCACACCCGAGACGGACGTGAGGGACTCGAGGAGGATGCCGGCGCCTGCCACGCAGCCCCCGGTGATCAGTGCCTTCCGGGTGGAGAGGCGCCCGAGCGCCGAACTGCCGGCGCCGCGGGTGGTGGTCGCCACCAATTGCCCGACGATGTAGGCCCCTGCCCCGAGCAGCACACCCGTGGCCAGGTGGTTGCGCAGGTAGAGCACGCCCCACGTGTCGACGCCGCCCTCGGTGATCTCCGCCAGGGCGAACACCGCCAACAGCACGAGGAGGCCGTCCCGTCGCAGGCGTCGCAGCGGGTGGCGGGACGAGTGGAGCGGCGCGCCGTGCTCGTCCATTTGCGCCAACGCCGCACCCGGATCGGTCACCAGGGCCCAGATGCCGACGCCGAGCGCCACGACGGCGATGCCTGGCCACACCCAGCGCCACGAGAGACCGGCATGGATGACCAGCGCGGCGACCGCGGCTCCGGTCAGGGCTCCCGTGTTGAACAGGGCGTGCAGGCGCATGAGCGACTTGGGGCTGCTCACCAGGCGATGCGACGCCTCCGCGTTCATGGCCGTGTCGATGGAGCCGCCGGCCACCTCCACCAGGACCAGCACCACGCCGAACGACCACGTGTCGTGGGTGAGCGCCAACACACAGAGAAGGACGGACCAGGCGAAGAGCGCGATCCACAGGAGGCGGCGCGCCCCGACCCGGTCGCAGAAGTGCGCCATGACCGCACTGGACGCGCCGGCCACCGCGATGGCGACCGCCAGCAGCAGGCCGAGCTGCGCGTCGTTGAGCGAGAAGGTGTGCTGGATGTTGAACAGCATCACGGCCCAGCTGCCCCAGAAGAGTCCGAAGGTCGCGAACGACGCCACCACGGGCCCGGCGCCGGTGAGCAGGCCCGGTCCGTCGGTGGTGGGGGTCGCGCTCAGGGTGGGCCGGCGGCGCCCGCCTTGGCGAGGAAGGCGGCTCGGTCGACGACGACCCGGGTCATGCGGCCGGCGCCGACGAGGCCGCCTCCGTCGCCTTCGAGGCGCGCCGCTGACACGGTGAAGGTCATCCTGCGGCCCTCGACTTTGACGAGCGTGGCCTCGGCCAGCACCACCGAGCCCACGGCCACGGGCGCCAGGTGATCGAACTGGACCCTGGTGGCCACACTCGACTGGGTCTCGTTGAGGTGCCCGTCGGTGGCGCGGCAGGTGGCCTCCTCACACAGGGCGATGAGGCGGGGGGTGGCGAGCACCGGGACGTCGCCGGAGCGAAAGCGCTCGGCGGTGTCCTCGGCTGCGACGGTCAGCTCGAGTTGGGCGCTGAGCCCGGCGTGCGGTCCGTGGCCGGCCGCGGTGGGGGGCTGGGATGGATCGGCAGGCACGACGATTACGATACCGCCGTGACCGACACCGCCCTCATCGACCCTGACGTGCTCGAACGCGTGCTGTCCACAGCCTTGGTCGGCGGTGGCGACATGGCCGAGGTGTTCGCCGAGGACGCCGTGAGCGCCAGCGCGATGCTCGACGACCGCCGGATCGAGGAGCTCTCCTCGGGGCGGTCCCGAGGCGCGGGGATCCGGGTCGTCGACGGCGAGACCACCGGGTTCGCCCACACCGCCGACCTGAGCGAGGCCGGCCTGCTCGCCGCGGCCCGGGCGGCGGCGGCCGTGGCCCGGCAGGGCGGCGACGGGGTGCGCACCGTGGCGCTCGACCCGCTCACGTCCCACGGGCGGGGCGACCGGACCTTGCCCGACTCGGTGGACAAGGCGCGCAAGCTGGAGCTGCTGACTCGGGCCGACGACGCCGCCCGGGCCGCGGGTGACGCCATCACCCAGGTGCAGGTGGGATGCGGTGACAGCCGTCGTCGCATCCTCATCGCCAACTCGGATGGGTTGCTGGCCCAGGACGAGCAGATTCGGACTCGTTTCAACGTCATGTGCGTGGCCAACGGCGACACCGGCATGCAGACGGGCTACGAGTCGCTGGCCCGCACCGAGGGCTACGAGATCTTCGAGCGCCACCGGGTGGAGGACATCGCCGGGGTGGCGGCGACGCGGGCGCTGACCAAGCTCTCGGCGCGGCCGGCGCCTTCGGGCGAGGTGCCCATTGTGCTGGCCGGCGGGAGCGGCGGCATCCTGTTCCACGAGGCCTGCGGCCATGGGCTCGAGGCCGACCACATCGTCAAGGACGCCTCGGTGTACACCGGCCAGGTGGGGGAGCTGGTGGCCAGCCCGCTCGTCACGCTGGTCGACGACGGCACGGTGCTCGGGGAGTGGGGCAACTTCGCCGTGGACGACGAAGGCAATCTGCCCCAGCACAACGTGTTGATCGAGAACGGGGTCCTCACGGACTACATGTGGGACTGGTTGCGGGCGCGCAAGGAAGGCCGCGCCTCGTCGGGCAACGGGCGGCGGCAGAATTACCAGCACCTGCCGATGGTGCGCATGACCAACACGTATCTCTTGGCGGGCACCGAGGATCCCGACGAGATCGTGGCGCAGACCCCTTCGGGCGTGTACGTCAAGAAGCTCGGTGGCGGGCAGGTCAACACGGCGACGGGCGACTTCGTCTTCGGGACGACCGAGGCGTACCTGATCGAGAACGGCCGCATCACCGAGCCGCTGCGCGACGCGAACCTCATCGGCAACGGACCGGAGGTGTTGCGGCGCATCGACGCTGTCGCCACCGACTTCGACATGACGCCCGGCACCTGCGGCAAGGACGGGCAGAGCGTTCCGGTCGGCTGCGGGCAGGCGACGCTGCGCATCACCGGCGTGACGCTCGGAGGCACGGCGTGAGCGACGAGCTGCTGGACCTGGCGCAGTCGGTCGTCGCCCGGGCGCGGCCGGGCGAGGGCATGGAGGTGTACGTGACCCGGGGCACCGACACCGAGGTGCGGGCCTACGAGGGCGAGGTCGAGTCGCTCACCTCGGCCGACTCGTCCGGCGTCGGCATCCGGCTGCTCGTCGACAGCGCGGACGGCGCCGGCAGCCAGGTCGGCTTCGCGTGGGCGGGGTCGCTCGAACCCGACGTCATTGCCGCCACCCTGGCCGACGCACGCGACAATGCCCGTTTCGCCACGCCTGACCCGGACGTGGTGCTCGCCGTGCCCGACGGCGTCGAGGCCGTGGACCTCGACCTGTGGGACGACGGCGTCAGCTCGACCCCGATGGAGAAGAAGGTCGCGCTGGCCATCGAGCTCGAACGCGCCACGCGGGCGGGGGACCCGAGGGTCCGCCAGGTCTCGTCGGCCGACTATTCGGACAGCCGGGTGGAGGTGGCCCTGGCCTCCACGACCGGCATCTCGTCGTCGCGCCGGCGCACCAACGCGTTCCTGTCGGTGGACGCCATCGCCGGGGCGGGCGCCGACACGCAGACCGGCTCGGGGTTCAGCATCGGTCGCGGGCCGGGCGACCTGGTGCCCGACGAGGCGATGGACGACGCGGTCCTCCGGGCCACGCGCATGCTCGGGGCACAGAAGGTGCGCTCGGCCCACTGCACCGTGGTCTTCGACCCGCGGGTCGTGTCCACTCTGTTGGGGGTAGTGGCGTCGGCCCTGTCCGGTGAGGCCGTGGTCAAGGGGCGGTCCTTCTTCGCCGGCCGTATCGGCGAGACGATCGCCAACGCCGGGATCACCCTCGTGGACGATCCGACCGACAGCAGGGCCTACGGTGCCTCGTCACACGACGGTGAGGGATTGGCCTGCCGGCGCAACGTCCTCATTGCCGAGGGCGTGCTGCGCATGTTCGTGTACGACACGGTGTCGGCCCGCCGGGCCGGCGCGGTGTCGACCGGGTCGGCGACCCGGGGCGGCTTCTCCGGCACACCCGGAGCGGGGTGCCGCGCGCTCGTCCTCTCCCCGGGGACCAAGGGTCACGACGAGATCCTTGCTGCCGTCGGCAACGGCCTCTACGTGCAGTCGGTGTCCGGCATCCACTCCGGGGTCAACACCGTGAGCGGCGACTTCTCCGTCGGGGCGGAGGGCCTCATGATCGAAGGGGGCGCGCTGGGCCAACCGGTGCGGGAGGTGACGGTGGCGTCCACGCTGCAGCGGATGCTGCAATCGGTCGTCGAGATCGGTGGCGACCTGCGCTGGCTGCCCGGCGTGGCTGCAGGGCAGACCCTGGCCATCGCGGACATGGCGCTGAGCGGCGACTAGCGACCCGTCTCAGCTGGCGGTGCTGGAGGCCGGCGTCGAGTCCTTGCGCGAAGTGCCCTTGTCGGCGCTGCTGCCCTTGTCGGCACCTCCGCCCTTGTCCGCACTGCTCTTGTCCGTACCGCCCTTGTCCGCACCGCCCTTGTCCGACGTTGACTCCTTCTTGGAGGGCGCATCGGCGGTGGACGACTCGCTGCCGCTGGACTCGGAGCTCTTCTTCCCGGAGCCGCCGTTGCCCGAGGCCGCCCGCGAGTCGGTCTTGTAGAAGCCGCTTCCCTTCAGGACGATGCCGACCGCGCCGTAGACCTTGCGCAGCGGAGCACCGCACTCGGGGCACTCGGTGAGGGGGTCGTCCGTGAACTTCTGGACCGCTTCGAGTCGGTGCCCGCAAGCAGTGCAGGCGTATTCATAGGTCGGCAATGGACTCCTCCGGGGGCCGCTGGTTGGCACTCACTGCCTGAGACTGCCAAGTCTACCCGCCGGAAAGGGCCCTCGGCGTCGGACCGCGGCGATCCCAGGTCGTAGACTCCACCCTCGTGTCCGACCGCATGCTGGCCAACCTCGATCCATTGGGCGGTGCCCGCATGGTCGACGTCACACCCCGCGAGCCCACGCATCGCCGGGCCCTGGCCCGGTGCCGGGTCTCGATGTTGCCCGAGACGACCACGAAGGTGGCCAACAACGCCATCACCAAGGGCGACGTGCTGGCGGCGGCGAGGATCGCCGGGATTCAGGCGGCCAAGCGGACCGCTGAGCTGATCCCCATGTGCCACCCCGTCCTGGTCGGGTCCATCGGGATCAACTTCTCCATCGGTGACGACTATGTCGAGGTCGAGGCCCAGGTCGAGACGGTTGATCGCACCGGGGTCGAAATGGAGGCGATGACGGCGTGCACGGTCGCCGCCCTCACCGTCTACGACATGTGCAAGTCAGCCGACCGCACCATGACCGTGGAGCACCTGGCGCTGTGGGAGAAGTCCGGCGGCCGGTCCGGTCCCTGGCGCCGTCCCGAGGCCAACCACCACTAATCCAGTCATGTAGTTCGGTCGGGCGTCTACGGCCGTCGTTCGTCTCGACCGTGCCGATCCTTGTGTCTTCTCGCCGGTGCGGATCCCCGGTGAGCCGGCCCCGGCCGCTGGTCTACATTCGGTCCCGGTGACCCAAGTCGAAGAGGCACCCGTCGTCGGCAAGGGGATCGTCGGCGCCGTGACGTCGGAGGTCGGGCGGATCGGCGGCCGCAACGTGGTCATTGCCCGCTCGCTCGGCACCCTGCGCCGTGGCGCCATCACCCATGCGGACGGGGTACGGCTGGCCGAGGCGGCGGACCAGGCGCGGCACCTCGGGATCCCGTTCGTCTTCTTCGTCGCGTCGAGCGGGGCCGATGTCCTCGACGGCGTCGCCGCCCTGCATGGATGGGGTCGCGCCGCCGCCGCCATCTCGCGCTGCAGCGGCCAGGTGCCGGTGATCGCCGCCGCCACGGGCCCGGTGGTCTCGGGTCCCGCGTTGCTGCTCGGCCTCTCCGATCTTGTCGTGATGAGCTCCGAGGCGGTGGCCTTCGTCTCGGGCCCGCAGATGGTGGCGGAGTTCACCGGGATCGAGGTCGGGATCAGCCAGCTCGGTGGCGCCTCGGTCCATGCCACCGCCAGCGGGTTGTGCGCGGTGCAGTCGGACGATGTGGACGGCGCCGTCGCCGAACTCCTCGAGTACCTGCCGTCGAACACCGACGAGGTCCCGCCGCAGGCCCCCGTCAGCGATTCCGTGCTCCGTCCCACACCGGAGCTGCGCACCGTCATCCCTGACCGCAAGGCAGCCACCTACGACGCCCGGGACGTGGTCCGGTCACTCTGCGACGACGGCGAGTTCCGTGAGCTCTGGCCACGCTGGGCGGGCCAGCTCGTGACCGCCTTCGCCCGACTGGGCGGCATGCCGGTCGGCTTCGTGGCCAACCAGCCCCGCATTCTGGCCGGCACCCTCGACATCGCGGCGTCCCAGAAGGGCGCCCGCTTCGTCCGGCTCTGCGACGCCTTCAACCTGCCGATCGTGAGCCTGGTCGATACACCGGGGTTCCTCCCCGGCAAGGACCTCGAGTGGCGCGGCATGATCCGCCACGGCGCCGAGCTGGCCTTCGCCTACGCCCAGGCGACCGTGCCCAGGCTCTGCCTCATTCTGCGCAAGGCGTTCGGCGGCGCCTACATCGTCATGGACTCGCGGGGGATCGGCAACGACGTCTGCCTGGCGTGGCCCGGGGCCGAGGTGGCGGTCATGGGGGCATCTGGCGCCGTCCAGATTCTCCACCGGGGCCTCGAGCCCGTCGAGCGGGCCGACCGTGAGCTGGCCTACGAAGGGGCCTACCTCAACCCGTGGCCGGCCTCGGAGCGGGGACTGATCGACCAGGTCGTGGACCCGGCGGACAGCCGGATCGTGCTCTGCGGCGTCCTCCGCCAGCTCTGCACGAAACGGGAGCTGGTGGTGGGTCGGAAGCACGACGCCGGTCCACAATAGGGGTTCACCTGGGCTTTTGTGGATTGTCACGATTTCGTAACGAGGCTGAGCCGCATTCGACGCCGAATCCGGAAAAAGATCGGGCATGATCAGCGATGTGGTCCCCCCCACTGACGACGAGTTGTTCGTCCTTGAGTCCTGCCACAGCACGTGGATCTTCGACACCGACAGGATGCGCTTCCGGCGCGTCCTGAAGGGTCTGGCGCTCGACGCCCACGCCGCCACCACTGCATGGCGGGCCTACTACGGACTGGAGATCGACCCGATTTCGGAGTCGTTCGTGGTGTTGTTGAACCCGGAGGGCACGAGGCTGCTGCGGTCGTGGCGCCACGTGGAGCACTGCCCGCAGTGCGGTGGCAACCAGACAGCCGAGCTGTCGCTCGACGAACTCCGGGGTGCGTCACTCGCCTGAGCTCGTCGCGCGTCTAGAAGTGGATGACGTGCGCGGCTGACAGGAGCAGAACCGCCAGGGTGGCCAGCGCCGCCGCAACGACGCAGGTGGTCAGGAGCCGCGAGACCGCGCGTCGGCCCGACCTCGTCCGCACGCCGTGCGCCGCGGCCCGGTCGCGGATGGCGGCCTCTGTGGTGACGACGTCGCTCCGATGCCAGCACGAAGCGGTGGCGTCGCCGGCCGCCACGCTCCACCACGACGATGACGACGCCGTCACGACCGTCCGGCAGGACGGATCGCTCGACGGCCGACAGTTCTTCGAGGTCGACCCAGCTGCTGTTCCACACGGGTTCGCCGTCAGCCTTGTCCAACGCGAGGCCCAGGTCGCCGAAGGTCAGCGTCAGGTTGGGCACGGCCACCTCACCCCCTCGTCCCTCCGCCAGGAGGTAGACGCCGGGAACGGACCACGCCTCCTCCATACGAGCAGGAGACGCTACTTCCATTGGTCCCGGACGAACGTGGCATAGGCGTCGGCCATGTGCTCGGGCAGGAGCGGTGGCTCCCGGCGGGTGACCCGCAGGACACCGGCGTCGACGGAGGGCACCGGCCGGAAGGAGTGGGCCGGCAGGCGCCGGCCCAGGCTGAAGGACCACCAGGGCGCCCACCCCGTGGAGAGCAGGGTGGTGGGGGGCGTGGCCGCCCGCTTGCGTGCGACCTCCCACTGCACGATCAGATCGGCGCGGCGCAGGCCGCTGTCGCGGTCGTCGAGGAGATGGCGCAGCAATGCCGTGGTCGCACCGAACGGAAGCGAGCCCATCACCCGGAAGGGCCGGCGCGGCATGCGATAGCGGCGCGCGTCGCAGCAGACCACCGTGACGCGCGCCGCACCCTGACGTCGGACCTCGCGGCGGAGGGCATCAGCCCAGTACGGATCGCGCTCGAGCGCAATGACATCGACGCCGTGCCGGGCGAGCGCGAACGTGCAGGCGCCGCGGCCCGCACCGATCTCGACCACGAGGTCGCCGGCGCCGAAGGCCGCCTCGGCGACGAGCGCGTCGGCGAGCTCAGGCCGGAGGAAGTTCTGTCCGAGACGGCGCCGTCGCTCGTCCCGTGGCGTCCGCTTGCCCGCGGACACGGAAGTTGACCGTGGAAGCCATGCCCCCATTCTGTCGCGACGAACGTCGCTTGACCACCGTCCGCGTCACGCCGCCACCGTCACGCCGGCCGCCGTCACGCCGGCCACCGTCACGGAGACGATCCGGGGGTGGGTGGCCCGGGCAGCCCCTGTCGCCTGTCGCGACGCTCGGCGCGCTGAATCTCGCGTTCGACGTCGGACCACACCAGCGGTTCGGAGTCCTCGCCCGCCGTCTCGGCGGCCTGGGCCCTCGTCATGATCACGAAGGCCACGGTCCAGAGGACGGCGATGGTGCTCAGCTTGGCCAGGAAGCCGGCCAGCTCCTGGTCGAGCAGCGGCGACATGCCCGCCACGGTGCCGGCGTGGGTGAAGCTGGGATACAGAGGATGCCGGGCGAAGATCCAGACGATGGAGAGGAAACTCGGCACGATCGACTGCACGATGAGATAGCCGCCTCGGCCAAGTGCCGACAGGCGTGGCGCTCCGGGGAGCTCCGTCAGGACCGGCGCCCACAACACGAAGCCCGAGGCGAGCACGACGAGCTCAATGAGCACCCGGGCGAGCGGGGAGTGCGCGGCGAGGCTGACCGCCCCGACGGTCAGCGTGCCCACTGCCACCACGGTGACGATCACGATGGCCGGCACCGGCCGGACCACCGTGCGCTGCACGGCATCGACGGCTGCCGGCCGGGTCAGGCGGGCGATGACCGGGCGTGGCGTTCCGAGCACGAAGAGCGGGGGCGCCGCCAGGGTGAGCAACAACCGCTGGAGCACCAGCGCCATGAGCGACCAGTGGCCGGCCAGGTCGCCGAGGGGCCACGTCAGGGCGACCGCGAGCACGAGCACCCCGCCGAAGAAGAGGAGCCGCTGGCGGGTCGTGGCGCCCCACCCCGGCTGGCGCGTCGCCCACAGGTAGGTGGCCACGAGCCCGAGCAGGGCGAGGAGCCAGAACACATGGAGATGCCAGTCGAAGGGGTGGGTTCCGGCCATCACCGGTCGGCGCCCGCCGTAGGCTCAGGGCGATGGAGGCCCCCGTGAAGCTCGATCGGCTGGAGCGCGTCACCGATCTGGTCCTGGTGTTGCTCGATACGCGCCAGCCGCTGACCCTTGACGCCATCGCACACCAGGTGCCTGGCTACCCCGAAGAGCATTCCGCGCGCCGCCAGGCCTTCGAGCGGGACAAGCGGCTGCTGCGCGACGAGGGCATCCCCGTGCTCACGCAGCGCCTGCCCGGCAACGAGCAGTACGGGTACCAGATCGATCGCGAGTCGTTCTACCTCCCCGACCTTGACCTCGAACCCGACGAGCAGGTTGCGCTCCACCTCGCCGTCGCCGGCGTCCACCTGGGCGATCCTAGTGGTCGTGATGCGCTGCTGAAGTTGGGTGCGGCGGGCTTGGGCGACGTCCGGCCGATCGCCTCCCTGGTGCCCCCGGCGGCGCTCATCGAGCTGTTCGAGGCCGTGCGCACGCATGCCTCGGCTGCGTTCGCCTACCGCGGGGAGGACCGGCGTGTCGCTCCCGTGGGCCTGTGGTTCCGCTTCGGGCACTGGTACCTGGTGGCCTGGGACCTCGACCGCGCCGCCGTGCGCACGTTCCGGGTCGACCGCGTCGACGGGGAGGTCGTCCGTGGCGAGGCGGGTGACGCCCTCGTCCCCGACGACGTCGATGTGGACGTCAAGGCGGCGCTGCCCGACGAGCCGTGGGAGGTCGAGGGTGAGGACCGGATCGAGATGCGGGTCCGGGTCGATGCGCTCGAGGCGCGGCGGGTCACCGAGGAGGTGGGCGAGGACAAGGTCGTGGCGCGCCACGATGACGGCTCCGTCGACCTCGTGCTCGGGGTGGCCTCCTTCGCCACGATCCGCTCATGGGTGCTCGGCCTGTCCGACCACGTCACCATTACGGAGCCCGAAGCCTTCCGGGACGAGCTGGTGGCGTGGCTCGACGCGTTGACGGCCTCCGTCCCGCCACCGCCGGCGGGCGCACGGGCGCCGAATGCCGCAGTGACGGTCGAGCCCGGCGTGCCCGTGGCGGCGCGCAGCGCGCCGGGCCGCGAGACGAGCCGGCGTCTTCGCCGCCTCCTGGCGTTGGTCGGCTGGCTGGCCCAGGTCGGCGAGGCGCCGATCGCCGATGCCGCCGAGCGCTTCGGCATGAGCGAGAAGGAGCTCGTGGCCGAGCTGGAGCTGGCGGCCTGCTGCGGCATTCCGCCGTACACACCGGACACGCTGATGGAGATTGAGGTCTCCGAGCATTCCGTCCGCGCCTTCCTGCCGGCCGAGTACGCGCGGCCCCGCCGCCTGACGCCGGCCGAGGGATTCGCCGTGGCGGCGTCGGCCCGCCTCCTGCTGGCGGTCCCGGGCTCGGAGGACGATGCCCTGTACCGCGCCTTGGCCAAGCTCGATGCCGCGTTGGGCTCTCGGGAGGCGGTCGGCCTCGATGTCGACGCGCCGGCGCACCTCGCCGAGGTGCGCGACGCTGCGGACGCCGGCCGCGCCCTCGAGATCGACTATCTCTCGGGCTCCCGGGACGAGCTGACCACGCGCGTGGTCGAACCGGTGCAGGTGGCCACCATCGACGGGCACTGGTATCTCGACGCCTACTGTCACCGGGCCGGCGACATGCGGCGCTTCCGGGTCGACCGGATCGGCGCCGTGCGCCCGCTGGAGCACAGCCCGGGGCCCGCGTCCGTGCGGTCGCGGCCACTCGAAGAGATGTTCGTCCCGGGGCCCGGCGCGGTGGAGGTCCATCTGCAGCTCGGCCCGGGGGCCCAGTGGGTGCCCGAGTCCGTGCCCGTGCGCGGCGTGCGCCGCGACGACGCGGGGAGCGCCACCGACGTCGTCCTCGACGTCTCCGGGATGGCGTGGTTCGAACGGCTCCTCCTGCAGCTCGGCCCCGCCGTCCGCGTCGTGAGCCCGCCCGAGCTGACCGGCCTGGCGGCCGCGGCCGCCCGCCGGGTCCTGGCTCGCTACGGGCGGGCATCCCAATAGTGTCGGCCCATGAGCGACATGAGTGACTTCAACCGCGGCGTCATCGAGGAGTTCCGGGCCAACCACGGCGCGGTCGGCGGCGGCTTTGCCGGTGCGCCCATGGTGTTGCTGACCACCACCGGGGCCAAGTCGGGGCAGAAGCGGGTGAACCCGCTGGTGGGGCTCCTCGACGACGGCACCCTCTACGTGGTCGCCTCCAAAGCCGGAGCGCCCACGAGCCCGGACTGGTACCACAACCTGCTCGCCAATCCCCAGGTCGAGGTCGAGTTCGGCGACGAGCGCTTCGAGGCGACGGCCGTCCCGATCACCTCGGGGCCCGAGCGGGACCGCCTCTATGCCGCCCAGGTGGCGGCCATGCCCGGCTTCGCCGACTACGAGAAGTCGACGACACGCGTCATCCCGATCGTGGAGCTGCGCCGCAAGGGCTGAGCGCCGGCCGACCGTTCTCCTCACGCCGGTGCGTCCTGGTCGAGGGAGGTCGCCATGCTCGGGATCCACGGGGTCGGGCGGGACAAGGCCGACTACTACCTGTCCGACCTCGCCGGCGAGTTGCCGGTGGCCGGGCCGGGCCTGTGGGCGGGGACCGCCGCGGTGGGCCTCGGCCTCGCCGGATCCGTCGCACCCGACGCCTTCCGGCACCTGCTCCAGGGCCGGCACCCCGGGACCGGGATGGGCCTCGGATCGGGACGGGTCTCCGTGGCAGCCTTCGACCTCACCTTCAGCGCACCCAAGTCGGCCAGCGTGCTCTTCGCGCTTGGTGGCCCTCACGTGGCGGACGCCGTGGTGGCCGCCCACCGCCAGGCGGTGGCGGGCTCGCTCGCCTACCTCGAGCAGCACGGCATCACGGCGCTCCGGCGAGCGGGCGCCGAGCGCGCCGTGCTGGCGACCAGCGGGGCGGTGGCAGCGGAGTTCACGCACGGGGTCAGCCGCAACGGCGATCCGCATCTGCACAGCCATGTCGTGGTGGCCAATCTCGTCCATGCCGTGGACGGCCAGTGGACTGCCTGCGACCGGCGGGGGATCGATGCACATCGCGTCGCCGCGTCGGGGGTCTACGAGGCGCACCTGCGGGCCGGGATGTCCGCCACCCTTGGCGTGCGGTGGCGCGCCGGGGACCTGTCGCGCCCGGGGGATGTCGACGGGGTCGGACCGGAGCTGCTGGGCGCGTTCTCATCGCGGGCCGCGGACATCCGTCGCCACATGTCCGAGCGGGGCGTCCACTCGGGCCGGGGCGCCCGAGTCGCCTGGGCGGCCACCCGTCCCGACAAGGTGACGAGCGCACCGTTCGCCGAGCTGGTGGACCGTTGGCGCCGGCAGGCCCGTGATGCCGGCGGCCCGCCACACCTCGAGCTACCCCCGCACCCGCCGGGGGCGAGCCGGGCCGTGCTCGACGAGCACCGTTTTGCCGGCGCGATCTCCCTCACCGCGCACGGCGGGGCACGGCGCCGTGATGTGGTCACGGCCTTCGCCGCCGCGGCCCAGGGCGGTGTCGAGGCGTTCGCCCTCGACCGCCTGGTGGACCAGTGGGTGGGGCCCGGGCCGGTCGGGGTGGCCGAGCCGCTGCAGCAGCGCCGCAGCGTCATGCCCGCGAACCGGCATCTGCGTTCGTTGGGTCCGCGGCCGCTCGATCCCGACGACCATGCGGTGTGGCGGGGCGCTGCGCACGCGCTCGATGCGTACCGGGAGCGGTGGGGCACACCACACCCGGCGGAGCCGCCCGGTGTCCCGGGCACGGCTCCGGCTCTTGCCTCCTTGTCGGCGACCCGCCTGGCGGACCACGTGCGGACCGAGCGTGAGGTGGCGGCGGCGCGCACCCGACTCGGATGGCGCGACCCCATGACGGCGGAGCGGGGCCTCGCCCGCTGAGTCAGCGGCCGTGCCAGGCCCGTCCTGGGCTGGCGAGCTGGCGCGCCGGTGGCAGGACCTCGCGCCAGGGCGAGCGCTCGTGCGCCGGCGTGAGCGCCACGTGGTGCACCGCCTTGTCGGGTCCGAGTACGAGCGCCTGCCCGGGCGCGCCGTGGGCCACGGCGTCCACCGGGAGGCGCAGCCGATGCGTGGTTCCGACCGACGTGGAGGGACGGAGGCGGCCCCAGCGGTCCGCCGATCGGCTGACCGTCGTCGTGGCCACTGCATGATCACCCGCCAACGCGCTCAGGTCGCGCAGCGTGGTGGTGTCCGCAATGCCGCGCAGGACCACGGTGGTGCCGAAGAGTGAGAGGAACCCGTCGGCCGCCGGGCCCCATCGCGCCCGGGCCTGGGACAGGTCCTGCAGGCAAGCCAGCGTCAGGAGGCCCTGGCCCGCACCTTCGCTGACCATGGCCGGGAGGTCGGGGATGGGAGCGATGTTGGCGACCTCGTCGAGCGCCAAGAGGGTGGGCGGCCCGTCGTGCCCGTCGCGGGACCGGGCGTAGGTGGCGTCGCGCACGTCGCCCATGATCGCCACGACGAGCGGAGCGAATTGGCGCTGCCGCCGCCCGGTGGCGCACACATAGAGGGTGTTGGGCCCGGAACAGAAGGCTTGCATGTCCAGTGGCTCGGCTCGTGTGGATGCGAGCGCAGCCTTCGGTGCGGTACGCGGCCACCACGCCCGATGCGGTCGACCAGATACCTGACTGCTCACGGGAATCCGTGGCGACGATCCCGGCGAGGAGATCGGTCGCCGGACTGTCCTCTCCGTTGCGCGAGGCGAGGATTTCGAGGGCCGGGGCCGAATTGTGGCGATCAATCCACCTGAGAACGTCCCGCATGGAAATATTTTCTTGGGCAGCGGCATGGAGCAGCGTGGAGAGCAACGCACCGGCACGTTCGGTCCAGTGTTGGTCACCCGCGCGCGGACCGCTCAGCCTGCTGGCACCGACCATGGCGTCCGCCGTCACCACTGCCGCGTCCCAATCTGCCGCGGTGGTGAGCGGCGACCAGCCGACGCGCTCGACGCCGGGCGGGCACAGCACCTCGCCGCTCGGATCGTAGAGAAACGACCACCCTTCGCTGTTCCGTGACGGAGCAGTCGCCCGCATGACGTCGGGCTTGGTCGACGTCGAAACGACCGGGCCCTCAGAGACCAAAATATTGGGTATGACCAGGGAAGATGTCTTCCCGGAGCGCGGTGGCCCCAGGACCAGTGTCGAGCACTGCGCGCCAGCCCACATCCACCCGTTGGCGCCCTCTCCAACATAGATGCCATTGCGCGTCAAACGGTGGATCCGACGCAGTGCGCGCGTTGAAATCAGGCACGATTCGGCGTTGTCGACATGCAGATGAGGGTCGAGTTCCACACACACGATGTTTGCGTTGGGGAACACACAATTCCATGGGACATATGACTCAATGTCGCGACAACAACGCACGCAGCATCACGCGCTGACGCTGGATGGACCGCAAATGCGCGCGCAAAACGGAGTGAAAACGACCGTCGTTGACGTGTGCAAAATGACCCCGCGAATAAAGAATGCTTGACCTGGGCATGTTGACAACCAAGAATGTGTATACCCGAAGCGTGAGGGAGGGTAAGACATGTGTAGCGACACAACGGTGTGTGGCGCGCAGAACGAAATCTGTCGGCTTCGTTTTCGCGCGCCTTTCACCGCGCCGCACGCGGTCGGCCTGACGTCGCACCTCGGGGAATCAAGTCGGTTTGGCGCACTGCGGCGGCGTTGTTCATGACGTCGACGCAGTTGCCACAGCCGACGCAGTTGCAAATGAAACCGGTGCGGCAGTGCGCACGGCGAGGGGCAGTCGACCTCGACGTGGCGCAGGCTTCACCTCTATTCAGTGACCATGCTCCTAGGGAGGTGCACCTGTGGCAGTAGCCGCAAAAAGAAGGGCCCCGGCCAAGAAGGCCGCGAAAAAGCGGGCCCCCGCAAAGAAGGCAGCAAAGCGCACGACAGCCAAGAAGGCCGTCAAGCGGGCTCCAGCACGGAAGTCCGTGAAGCGGGCTCCAGCGCGTAAGGCTGCAAAGAAGCGGGCTCCGGCCAAGAAGGCAGCCAAGCGCACTGTGCGCAAGGCCGCCAAGAAGCGGGCTCCTGCGAAGAGGGCGGCGAAGCGGGCTCCGGCACGCAAGGCCACCAAGAAGCGGGCTCCGGCCAAGAAGGCAGCCAAGCGCACTGTGCGCAAGGCCGCCAAGAGGCGGGCTCCGGCGAAGAGGGCGGCGAAGCGGGCTCCGGCACGCAAGGCCACCAAGAAGCGGGCTCCGGCCAAGAAGGCAGCCAAGCGCACTGTGCGCAAGGCCGCCAAGAGGCGGGCTCCGGCACGTCGGCGCTGAGCCGCTTCGTTCCCTCGGGAACACGCGAGACCGGGGGCCTTCGGGCCCCCGGCTCCGCGTCCGGGGTCAGTTACGAAGGCTGGCTGAGCTCGACCACGTCGGCGGGCCAATCGACGTCGTATGCCAGGTTGGGCTCCCGCAGCACGCGCACCGGCAGGCCCAGGCGCGTCGCCTCCGCCCGGTGGGCGCGGAAGGACCCGGGCCCGTAGGCGAAGCGGAAGTCGGCACGGGCCGGCAGGCGGAGCACGTTGGTCCCGTCGTCCCGCCGGTCTGGGACCAGGGTGACGCCTTCGAACGGGGCCAACTCGCCGAGACCGTGGGCCCGGGGCAGATCGCCGTGGGCGACGGTCACCCAGCGCGCGCCGGCCTCAGCCAGCCGGTCGACGCCGGCCCGCACGGCTCCGTTGAGGCCCTGTCCGGGTTCCCACATGACGGTGGCGCCCACCTCCGATGCCCACCGCGCCACGTCAGGGTCGTCGCAGACGACAGCGACGGGCAGCGGCACGCAGGCTGCAACGACCTGTGCAGCCATCTTCCGGACGAGCCCGATGCGATCGGCGTCGGACAGGGCGGATCCCAACCGCCGCTTGGCCTGGTGGAACGCCTTGACCGGGACCAGGACGACCTCGGGCCCCAATCGGACGTCGTCGGGCGCCGCCGCGTGCTGCCCTGCCGGCACGGTGGCCCTCGACACCGGCTCAGTGTACGGGTGAACGCGGAGCCGGCAGCGTGCCGGGCCGTAGGCTCTTGTCCCATGAGCGACCGGGTGGCGGTGATCGGTGGTGGGTCGTGGGGCACCGCGGTGGGAACCATCGTCGGCGCTGCGCACCCTTCCTCCCTCTGGGTGCGCTCGCCCGATCTCGCATCGGAGATGGCGGAGACGAGGCTGAACGAGAGGTACCTGCCGGGCGTGCGGCTCCCCGACGGGTTGGCGGTCACGTCGTCGCTCGCCGAGGCCCTCCAGGGCGCCAACATCGTCTTCATGGCCGTGCCGTCGCACGGCTTCCGTGCCGTCCTCACCGACATGGAGCCGTTGGCGGGCGGGATCGAGGCCGTCGTGAGCCTGGCCAAGGGCATTGAGATCGGCACCAACCTCCGCATGTCGCAGGTCGTCGCCGAGGTGCTGCCGGGGGTCCCGGCCGGCGTGCTGACCGGGCCCAACCTGGCCCGCGAGGTAGCGCAGGGTCACCCCGCCGCCTGCGTCGTCGCGCTGGCCGACGAGGAGCTGGCAAGCCGCGTGCAGGCCTTGGTGCATACGCGCACGTTCCGTACGTATCGGGGCACCGACGTCATCGGGTGCGAGATCGCCGGCGCCACGAAGAACGTGATGGCGATCGCCGCCGGCATGGGTGACGGGCTGGGCCTCGGCGACAACGCCCGCGCCGTGCTCATCACGCGTGGGCTCGCCGAGCTCGGCCGGCTGGGCGTCGCGCTCGGCGGCAAGGTGCTCACCTTCGGTGGGCTGGCCGGGGTGGGCGACCTGGTGGCGACGTGTGCCAGCCCCCAGAGCCGGAACCGGACGGTGGGGTTCGCCCTGGGGCAGGGGCAGTCGCTCGAGGAGATCGTCGGCGGCATGCACATGGTGGCCGAGGGCATCAAGAGCGCAGGGCCGCTGGTCGGGCTGGCCCAGGCGAACGGGGTCGAAATGCCGATCGCGGAGCAGGTGCAGGCGATCGTGGAGGGGAAGTGCTCACCCGCCGACGCCCTGTTGAATCTGATGCGCCGGCCGTCCCGGCCGGAGTGGGACGAGGCCCTGCTCCGCGGGCTCCCCGCGTGAGCGGGCTCTTCCACAGTTTCGACGCGCTCTCGGGCGACGACGACGAGGCGCGCCGGGAGGCCGCGCTGTCCCACGTCAAGGAGATCCTGCTGATGCACGGGGCGAGCGAGGAGGAGATCGATCAGGCCGTCGACGACGGCGTCATCGATCTCTTCGTGGCCGACCGCCTCCTCGTCCCGTCGCGCCGGCGCTACACCCGGGTCGAGGTGGCCGAGCTCACCGGTGTCGGGGTCGACATGCTCGAGCGCTTCTGGCGGGCGCTCGGTTTCCCCGGCGTGGACGACGACGACCGGGCGTTCACCGACCTCGACCTCGAGGCCGTCCGTCTCTTCCAGGGGCTGCAGGCGCTCGGCGCCGCCGATGCCGAGACCGCGGTGCAGTTGGCCCGCGTCATGGGCTCGTCCATGGCGCGTATCGCCGAGGCCGAGCTGGTGCCCGGGGACATGGTGAGCGCCGAGGTCGACCCGATCCTCTCCGCCGAGGCGTTTGCCGGCATCGCCGACGTCACCATCCCGGCCATGGCCAAGCTCCTCGAATTCGTGTGGCGGCGCCAGGTGGCGGCAGGCATTCAGCGCAGCATGGTGCTGCGGAGCCACGGCCTGGCCCCCGGGCAGAGCCCGGTGCTCGCCGTGGGCTTCGCCGACATGGTCGGCTTCACACTGCTGAGCCAGCACCTGAGCGACGAGGAGCTCGCCGCTGTCGTCCGGCGGTTCGAGGAGATCTCGCACGACATCGTGACCAGCGCCCGGGGCCGGGTGGTCAAGATGATCGGTGACGAGGTCATGTTCGTCGTGGACAGCGTGGCCGACGCGGCTCGGATCGGGCTCAGCCTGGCCGATGCCTACGCCGACGACGATCTTCTCTCGGATGTGCGGGTGGGCATGGCTTGCGGGCCGGTGCTCCTGCGGGATGGCGACTACTTCGGCCCGACGGTCAACCTGGCGCACAGGATCGTCAACATCGGCAATCCGGGGACCGTGCTCATGTCGGACGAATTCCACACCGCGCTGGAGCAGGAGGCGCCCGGCGAGTTCACGGCCGAGGCCCTCCGCCCTCGCCTGTTGAAGGATCTCGGCCGTGTGCAGCTGTGGTGGTGCGGCCGGGCCGGGCAGGAGGCCGACGGTGCCGGCGCCGCCGCCGACCGCCGGCGCAACGTGCGCTGGGAACGGCTGTCCGAGGTGCTCCGTGACCTGGAGGAGCTGCGGGGCGTCGGCGAGCGCCTGCTCACCGCCAACCGTGCATCCGGCTCAGACGTCGCGCAGTCGGGCCGTGGCGATGCCGAAGGGTCGTAGCTCGAACGAGCCTTCGAAGGACGCCTCCGGATAGCCGCGCAGGTCGACGAGCCAACCGGCACGACCGGGGAGCGACACCACGGTCGGCTCAGGAGTCGGGTTGAAGACGCGGACCTCGAGCACACCCGCAACGCGATGGAGCGCACTGACCTCTGCGCCATGGACGGTCAGCTCGCTGCCCGAGGCCGGACGCGTCCCACCGCCCAGGCTCTGGACGGGCTCGAGTGGGAGCAGGACGTCGTCGGCCAGCCCGTAGGGGTCGGCGCAATCGAGGGCCAGCGCGTAGCGCAGCTCCACCTGCTTGCCCCGCATCTGCAGGCCCTCGACCGGGGTGAGCGGGCCGGCGGGGAAGGGGCGGTAGGCCATGCCGAGGCGGGACAGCATGCCGGTCGAGCGCAGGACGGTCAGCGCCACCGTGTGCGCCGCGTCGCCTTCGACGTCGATGAGCTCGTACTCGCACACGCCCTCGTGGACCACGGTGAGCCGTCCGGCGCGGACGAAGCGGTTGGCCGGGGCGGTGGGGAGTCCGAATTCGTCGGGACGCCCCTCGGCGGTCAGGCCGCGCGTCACCACGGTGAAGGCGCTCTCGGCCATCGACTCACGGGCCGGCTCGGGGAGTGGCAGGTGCACTCGCAGGCGGTGGTCTCCACTCGGGTTCACGAACGTGGTCGTCACCCGCACGGTGGCCTCGTCGGCCCGCACTTCCACCACGGTCTCGACGTCGACCGGATGGCTCCCCACCCGTGCCTGGGAGGAGCCGTCCACATGGTCGGGCCAGTCGTAGGAGCTGGTGATGCGGGCGCGCGCCCGGACGGGTCCGTGCTCGTCGACCTTGACGGCCACGGCACGGGGCGTGTCCACGAACGCGTCCTGGCGCGGCGGTGAGTAGTTGTAGGAATCACCCAGGTCGCCGCCGTCCACCAGGCGGCCGTAACCCGGCGTGCCGTCGAGCGCGAAGGTGCCCGTGGCGGGGTCGATGTCGATCCGCACCAACCCGTTGGCCAGCGCGACCGCTCCGTCGGCTTCATTGACCTCCACCGGGTGGGCCAGCGGCGCCGCCACGAACGCGTTCCAGCCGTAGCCCGGGACCTCGGCGGAACGGGCGGCGATCTTGCGCGTCGCCGGCTGCTCCATGCCCACCCGGACGACGGCGTCGGGCCGGGCCCCCAGCCTCGTGTAGACGTCCTGCTTGGCCTCGGCGATGGGGACGTCGGCCTTCTCCTCGGTCCCGACGGCGATGGTGATGTCGAAGCCCTCCTCCGTGTCCTCGATCTGTACCGCGTGGATCCAGGCGTCGTCGCTGATCTTCGGCCCTTGCAGCATCCCCAGCACCGTGCGGACGGTGTCCGCGTCGAGCACCATCGATCCGGGCAGCCCACCGCGCTCGGACAGGACCTGGACGTGCGCCGGGGCTGGGCCGTCGGCCGGCACCACCAGTTCCACCATGCCGGCGCGGGCCCGGAACGAGGAGTTGAGGACCGTCGGGCCGGCCTGTGACAGCGAGCGGGCGAAGGTCTTGACCGCGCGGTCGGCCAGCCCCGCCGCGATGGCCCGAGCCTCGGCGTAGCGGTGCAGCACGGCGTCGACGACGTCGTCGACGGAGCAGGCGCAGATGGAGTCGTGGGCCGAGTTGCGGACCATCTCGAGCCAGGCGAGCTCCAACAGGCGGTCCGGGTAGTCCGCGGGCGCCTGGAAGAGCGCCGCCAAGGGCTCGGCGCGGCGCTCCAATTCCCTCTCGGCCAGCGCACCGCGCCGCTTGACGTCGACCCGGTTCGAGGTGACGCCCATGAGCATGTTGGCGCGGGCCCCCGAGCGAAGCTCGCCTTCCACCCGCGTCAAGCCTTCCCTCGGCGCGCCGGCCAGGTAGTCGGGGAACGAGGTCACCTCGAAGTCGAATTCGTCCTGCAACTCGTTGGCCTCCGCCACCACTCGACCGAGCCCTGGCTGGGGCATGAGGTGGTCGGACCCGTTCATGCAGAGGAGGTCGCCCATGAGGAAGTCGGCGATCTCGGCCACGTTGTCGCTGGTGCGCCGGATCAGCGCCTTGGCGTCGTCGGGCAGCGCCGCACCATTGCCGTAGCCCACTGGCAAGTACTCGGTCCGGACCTCGGAGCCGTCAGGGGATACCCACGTGAAGGCGTTCTTGGTCACCTGCGAGGGCACGCCGCGCCAGACCACGGCGTCGCGGAAGCCGGCCAACCGGAGGATCTGGGGCATCTGTGCGATGTGGCCGAACATGTCGGGCAGGTAGCCCAGCTCCATCACCCCGCCGAAGGCCGCCCCCCGGCCGAGGCCCATCTGGAGGTTGCGCACGATCGTCTCCCCGGAGGCGAGGAACTCGTCCATCAGGATGTACCAGGGACCCATGCTGACCCGGCCCGCCGCGGCCAGCGCCCGCAGGCGGGACTCCGCTTCGGGACGCACCTCGAGGTAGTCGTCGACGACGGCCATCTGCCCGTCCAACATGAAGTGCGGGTAGCTGGCGTCGCGCTCGAGCAGGGGGAGCAAGGTGTCGATGAGTTCCACCAGGGCGAGGCGGAAGTCCTGGTAGGACTTGTACCATTCCCGGTCCCAGTGCGTGTGCGGAACGATGGCAATCCGGCGGGCGGTCATGACCGCCAGACTATGACCTGCGGTCACCGCTGGTGAGGGCGCTGATCCCCGCCGCAGGGTGGCCCGACGGACGGCCCGTCGCACCAGGCCGGACGCTCCCGGAAGTGTGGGCCGGGCTGTGGGCGGCCCACCCGGACGCACCCGTGTTGGAGGACGGGTGGGACCACACCCGCCGCGTGGACGCGGCGACGCTCGACGCGCACACTGCTGCGCTGGCTTCGGCCCTCGTCGAGTGGGGTGTCGCCCCTGGCGACCGGGTGCTCTGGTGTGCCCGGGCCACCATCTCGTCCGTCGAGGCCCTCCTCGCCGTGCTGCGCTGCGGTGCCGTGCTGGTGCCGCTCAGCCCGTCCGCCACCGGCTCCGAAATCGACCACGTGGTCGCCGACGCCGCGCCGGTCCTGGCACTCTGCGATCGCGATCGGCCGGATGCCTTTGCCGTCGGCCCGGCGGTCGTGCGCCTCGAGGACCTGGTGTCGCATTGCTGCGGCGCGCCGAGGCCCTCGCCGAACTGCCGCCGCGCCAGCCCGGCGACGATGCGCTGATCGTGTACACCTCGGGGACCACCGGGAAGCCCAAAGGCGCCGTGCACACGCACGCCTCGCTGCTGGCGGGTGTCGCTGCGTTGTGCGCGGCCTGGCAGTGGGATTCGGCGGACCGGCTCATCCTCGCGTTGCCGCTCTTCCACGTGCACGGCCTGTGCGCCGGGCTGTTCGGCACGCTGAGCGCAGGCGCATCGACCACGGTGTTCGACCGCTTCGACGAGGCGGCGGTCCTGGCTGCCGCGTCGACCAACACCATGTTCTTCGGCGTGCCGACCATGTACCACCGGCTGGCGGGGTCCGGTCGGGCTTCGGCGCTCGGGCCGTTGCGCCTGTGCGTGTCGGGGTCGGCGCCGCTGGCCGCGGACCTGTGGCAGCAGCTGGCCGGCGACGGGGTCGCCGTGTTGGAGCGCTACGGCATGACCGAGACCCTCCTCACGCTGTCCAACCCCTTGGTGGGCGAGCGCCGCCCCGGCTCGGTCGGATTGCCCCTGCCGGGTGTGGAGGCCGCGCTGGACGACGCCGACGAGCAGGGCATCGGGGAGCTGCTCGTGCGCGGCCCATCGCTCTGCCGGGGGTACTGGGGCCGCGACGCCTTCGACCCCGGTGACTGGTTCGCCACCGGCGACCTCGTGTCGGTGGCGGACGACGGCTACGTGACCGTACGCGGGCGCCGGACCGAGTTGATCATCACCGGCGGTCACAACGTCTATCCGGCCGAGGTCGAGGCGGTCCTGTCCCGCCACCCCGGTGTGGTGGAGGTGGCCGTCGTCGGCCTGCCCTCGGCGGAGTGGGGCGAGACCGTGGTCGCCTTCGTGGTCGGCGACCCCGACCTGGGCTCGCTGCAGGAGCTGGCGGCGGCCGAGCTGGCGCCGTTCAAGTGTCCCCGCCAGGTCCGCCTGGTCGACGAGCTGCCCCGCAACGCGCTGGGCAAGGTGGTCCGGGCCGAGTTGCGCTGACGAGCACCGGGCCGTGGAGCGGCCGTGCGCCTGCGGTAGCGTGCAGGCATGGCCACGTTCCTCATGCTCTCCACGGTGGGACCGGACGGGGCGGCGACGCTCACCGAGAACCCCGGCCGCCTCAAGGCGGTGAACGCCGAAGTGGAAGCCATGGGCGTACGCGTGGTGGCCCAATGGGCCCTGCTCGGCCAGTACGACTTCTGCACCGTGCTCGACGCGCCGGACGAGACCACCATGGCCCGGGTGGCATTGGTCCTGGGCTCGCGTGGGACCCTCAAGACGCT
Organism: uncultured Acidimicrobiaceae bacterium; assembly: GCA_963753115.1. Classification (GTDB taxonomy): domain Bacteria; phylum Actinomycetota; class Acidimicrobiia; order Acidimicrobiales; family RAAP-2; genus Bog-473. The sequence goes on along the minus strand of CAVWBB010000022.1, from coordinate 41,575 downwards.
GACGCTCTCGGCCATCCCGATCGACGACTACATCGAGGGTGTGCTCAAGCCGCAGCAGGGCTGAGGCTCAGTGCCACCAGAAGCCCTGACGCGTGCGCTCCCGGCGGACATCGTCGCGTGAGAACAGCTCGGCCAGGACGCTCCCGTCCGACATGCGGCGGATGCGGTAGCCCTCGTCGGTGACCTCGGCGATCTCGAAGCCCCGGACCCAGGTGCCCTGGAAGCGGTTGCGCACGTCGACCTTCGCCCCCGGCGCGAGCGGGGACCGCGTCTGCGCTTCCGCGCCTTCCCCCCCGTCGGTCATCACGCCCCCATCGTACGAGGCGCGCGCGCGTGTGCCCCGATGACCGTCTGCGCACCGGATCTCAAGGAGGAGCGGCGCCTGCGCTCCCAGGGCTTCGAGTCGGTCGCCGGTCTCGACGAGGTCGGCCGCGGCGCCTGGGCCGGGCCGCTCACCGTCGGCGTCGCCATCGTGCGCCCCCGTGTCCAGTTGCGGTCCATGCCGGCGTGGCTGCGCGACTCCAAGATGCTGAGCGAGGCGCGCCGCGAGGAGATCTTCGACGCGGTCGGCGGGTGGTGCCAGGCGTGGTCGGTCGGGCACGCCTCGCCGGCCGAGTGCGACGAGTGGGGCATGACCGAGGCACTCCGGGTGGCGGCACGGCGCGCGCTGGCCGGTCTCGGCGAGCCACCCCAGGCCGTCCTGGTCGACGGTCCCGTCGACCTGCTGCGCCACCCCGACGACCCGTTCGAGGGTACGGTGCGGCCGATCGTCGACGGCGACGCCAAGTGCGCCTCGGTGGCGGCGGCTTCGGTTCTGGCCAAGGTGGTGCGGGACCGGATGATGCGCGAGGAGGCCGACCACTTCCCGGCCTACGGCTTCGAGCGGAACAAGGGCTACCCGTCGCCGGTGCACCAGGCGGCGCTGCGCGGCTACGGACCGACGGCGATCCACCGCCGCAGCTGGGCCTTCCTGCGCGACCTCCCGTGGTGCGGGCAGGGGCGGCGCGGCCGCTCAGACGACTGTGGCGACCTCGGCGAAGTGGCAGGCGACCGGGTGGCCCTGGCCGCGGTCGACCAGGGCGGGCTCTTCGGTGGCGCAGATCTCCTGGGCCTTCCAGCAGCGCGTGCGGAAGCGGCAGCCCGACGGCGGTGACTGCGGGCTCGGCACGTCGCCCTCGAGGACGATGTGCTTGCGGGCACGCTCGGCCCTGGGGTCGGGGATGGGCACGGCCGACAGGAGCGCCTGGGTGTAGGGGTGGGCCGGACGCTCGTAGACGTCGGCACGGTTCCCGATTTCGACGATCTTGCCCAGGTACATGACGGCCACCCGGTCCGAGATGTGCCGGACCACGGACAGGTCGTGGGCGATGAAGAGGAAGGCGACCCCGAGCTCGTGTTGCAGGTCGTCGAGCAGGTTGACCACGCCCGCCTGAATGGAGACGTCGAGCGCGGAGACCGGTTCGTCGAGCACCAGCAGCTTGGGCTGGAGCGCCAGCGCCCGGGCGATCCCGACCCGCTGGCGTTGGCCCCCGGAGAACTCGTTGGGATAGCGGTTGGCATGGTACGGCTCCAGGCCGACCAGCTTGAGCATCTCGGCGACGCGTTGTTGAATGGCCGTCCGGTCACCCACGCCGTGGATCTGGAGGGGCTCGGCGATGGCCTGTCCGATGGGGATGCGGGGGTCGAGCGAGGCGAAGGGGTCCTGGAAGACGACCTGGATGTCCCGGCGCATCCTTCGCATGTCAGCGGTGCCCAGCTCGGTCAGCTCCGTCCCCTCGAACGTGACCGAGCCCGAGGTCGGTCGGGTGAGCTGCAACACGGATCGACCGGTTGTGGACTTCCCGCACCCCGATTCTCCGACGAGGCCGAGGGTTTCCCCGGGGGCGATGCTGAACGAGACGCCCGAGACGGCGTGGACCGCGCCGACCCGGCGACGCACGAAGGTGCCGCCGCGCAGTGGGAACTCCTTGACCAGGTCGGTGACCTCCAGCAGCGGCGGATCTCGACACCGCCTGTGTGGTGCCGGCACGTCGCGGCCGTTCTCCGTGGTGCGTCATGCGATCACGTTGTCCACGGCGCCGTCGGAGAAGACCAGCCCGTGATCCCCCCGGCCCACGGCTTCCGCGAAGTGACAGGCGGCACGGTGCTCACCGAGCGCCGACGTCACGGAGGGCACGACGGTGAGCTCGGGCTCGGTCTCGCGGCAGATGTCGGCGGCCAGCGGACAACGGGCGGCGAACGGGCAGCCGGTCCGGTCGCCGAGCATGGAGGGAGGGGCGCCCGGGATCTGTCGGAGCCGCGCCGATCCGTCCCCGTCGAGTCGCGGCAGCGAGCCGAGCAGACCCAGCGTGTAGGGCATCGATGGCCGGTAGAAGACGTCCTCGGCGGTCCCGATCTCGACCGGCCGCCCGGCGTACATCACCAGCACGCGGTCGGCCAGACCCGCGATGACGCCGAGGTCGTGGGTGATGAGGAGGAGGGCGGCCCCGGTCTCCGCCATCGCCGTCTTGAGCGAGTCGAGCACCTGGGCCTGGACGGTCACATCGAGCGCGGTCGTGGGTTCGTCGGCCAAAATCACGTCGGGGTCGTTGGCCATGGCGATGGCGATGACAGCTCGCTGCCGCATGCCGCCCGAGAACTCGTGCGGGTAGTTGTCGACCCGCTCAGACGGATTGGGAATGCCGACCTTGGCCAGCAGCTCGACCGCGCGGGCCATGGCCGCATCCTTGGAGATGTCCTGGTGGGCCAGGATCGCCTCGGTGATCTGCCATCCGATGGTGTAGACGGGGTTCAGCGCCGTCATCGGGTCCTGGAAGATCATGGAGATGCCCGTGCCGCGCACCTGGGTCAGCTGCTTCTCCTTCATGGTGAGGAGTTCGGTGTCGTCGTAACGGATGGACCCTCGCACCCGGGCGCTCTTGGGGAGCAGCCCCATTGCGGCCAGCGCGGTCACCGACTTCCCCGAGCCTGACTCGCCGACGATGCCCAGGACCTCGCCGGGAACGAGGGAGAGGTCCACGCCGCGCACCGCGTGGACGACGCCGTCCTTGGTCGGGAAGTCGACCTCGAGACGCTCAACGTGGAGGACGGGTTCAGGCACTATGCCCTCACGCGGCTCTTCTTGGGGTCGAACGCCTCGCGCAGACCGTCGCCGACGAGGAAGATGGAGAGGATCAGGATGATCAGGAAAGCGACTGGAAAGACGAAGAGCCACCACTCCGTCGTGGCGGAGTCCTGACCCTGGCTGACGAGCAGCCCGAGCGACACGTTCGGCGGCTGGACACCGAGCCCGAGGAACGACAGCGTCGACTCGAGAATGATGCTCAGCGCGACCGTCAGCGTGGCGTTGACGATGATGGGCCCGATGGCGTTGGGCAGCATGTGCTTCACGATGATGCGCCGGTTCGTCGCGCCGAGCGCCCGCGAGGCCTCCACGAAGTCTCGCTCGCGCAGCGAGAGGAAGTCCGCCCGCACCAGCCGGGCGACGTAGGTCCACGACAGAAGCCCGATGATGAGGGCCAAGCCGAGCCAGTTGCTGGACTGCTTCGCCAGCTTGGACGAGAGCAGGATGAGGATGGCCAGAATCGGCACCACCAGCACAAGGTCGACGAAACGCATGAGAAGCGAGTCCACCCACCCCCGGTAGAAGCCGGCGATGGCACCGATGGTCACGCCGATCAGACACCGCGATGGCGGCGACCGTCAGCGCGATCTCAATGTCCTTCTCCACTCCGGCCATCACCTGGGCGAACATGTCGTTGCCGATGGAGTTGGTGCCGAACGGGTTGGTCCACGACGGAGGGTCGTTCAGGTTGTTGGTGATGGTCGAGTAGCTGTACTGCCAGAAGTGCCCGACGAGCACCGAGCCGAGGGCCATCAGCACGAAGATGCAGAGACCGATCATCGGCAGGCGTTGGTGGACGAAGCGCCCGAGGACGATGCGAAACTGACCCTTCGCCTCCCCGGTCAGCCCGTAGGTGTCCGAACCCGACAACCCGAGTCCGGCTCCCGGCGAAGCCAGGGTGTGCATGCCGGCCTCGGCGGAGGCCACGTGCTCCGGCGTCTGAATGACGAAGTTCTCGCGGACCTCCTCAGGCATAGCGGATCCGCGGGTCGAGCACGCCGTAGAGGATGTCGGCGAGCAGGTTGAAGAGGATGACGAACGTCGCCGTGATCAGGAGGTAGGCCAGCATGATGTTGACGTCGAGTGTGGTGACACCGGTGATGTACCACGTCCCGAGCCCCTGCCAGCCGAACACGTACTCGGTGAGGATGGCGCCGCCCAGCACGGCGGCGAAGTCCAGCGCGATGACGGTCGTGACGGGGATCAGCGCATTGCGCAACACGTGGCGGACCAGCACCCGGCGGCGGCTCAATCCCTTGGCCCGGGCCAGACGTACGTGGTCGGCATCGAGTGTCTCGATCATCGACGAGCGGTGGTAGATGGCCCACGCCGAGTAGGAGACCAGAATCAGGGTGAGTGCCGGCAGCGCGGTATGGCCGGCGTAGTCGGGCAGTCGGCTGAAGAACGACCCGCTGAGGGTCGGGCTCTGCTGGCCGTCGGTGTAGAAGACGGTGCTCCCCACATGTTGGTTGATGGGAATGGCCACGAATTCCTTCAGCGCGAGGCCGAGCACGAAGACCGGCGTGGCCAGGAGCACGAAGTTCGTGACCGTGATCGTGTGGTCGGCGAACTTGTTCTGCCGTACGGCCGCCCAGACCCCGAGGCCTATCGCAAGGAGGATGGCAATGATGGTGGCGACGATCACCATGCGCAGGGTCACGAAGAGGTGTGACCAGAGCTGCGGGGCGACCGCCTGGCCCTTGGTGGTGTTGCCCAGATTCCCGTGCAGCGCGTTGGAGAACCAGATCCAATAGCGCTGCCAGAGCGGATCGTTCAGATGCAGCAGGTGCTCCCGGGCCACGATCGTCGAATGGGGAGTATGCGGGTTCGCACGGAGCAGCGCCAGAGGATCGCCTGCGGTGCTGACCAGAAGGAAGACCAGGATCGTCGCGAAGAAGAGAACGACGAGGCTGATGAGGAAACGCCTCATGACGTAGGCCAACATGCGCGGAGTCTAGATGTGGAGTCGGAAACGTGGTGGGAGGGGCCGACCGCGACCGGCCGGCCCCTCCCACACGTTCAACGAGCCGTTACGAGCTGAGGGACCAGTCCTCGGCGTTCCAGGTCACGCCGACACTCGAGGTGTTGGGGAGCACCCCCTTGAGGTTGTTCGACCAGGCCCAGAACTGGGGCTTCTGGTAAAGGGGCAGCGTCACCATGTCCTGCCACAGGATGGCATCGGCCTTGTTGTAGTCGTTGATCTCCTGGGACTGGCTCGAAGCCGACGACCCTGCGGCCATGTCCTTGTCCACGTTCGCGTTGGCGGAGTGTGTCCAGTTCTGGCCACAGCACGGTCGCGTCGGTGTAGGAGCAGTAGATGGACTGGTTCCCCGAGACGAACGGGGTCGTGACCCAGGCGAACTCGCCGATCTGGTACGTGCCGTTCGGCAGGTTGGTCCCGAAGAAGGTGTTGGCGTCGTAATTCTGGATGTTGATCTTGATCCCGATCGCCTTCATCTGGGCCTGGAACAGCTCCTCCGTCTGCGAGCGGATGCTGTTGCCCGTCGTGGACTGGATGGTGAAGGTCAGGTCCTTACCCTTCTGCGGGCCGAAGGTGGGCTGGTAGTAACCGTCCGAGGCCTTCTTGAACCCTGCCTCCTTCATGAGGTTGTTCGATTGGCTCGGGCTGTAGGCGTAGCTGGTGCCCTTGAAGCCCTTCTGGGTCGGCACGAGCATGCGGCTCCCCAGCGGCTTGATGCCCTTGGAGATCTCACCGACCGTGCGGGTGATGATCGACTGGCGGTCGACGCCGTGGGCGATCGCCTCACGCACCTGCAGCTTGGCGAGATACGGATCCGCCTGGTTGAAGTCGAAGTGCTCGAACTCGAGACCCGGCAGCGTCGCCTTCGTCGTGTTCGGCACCTGGTTGGCCGTCTGGACGATGGAGAGGTTCAAGGTCGACGGGTTGAAGATGTTGATCTCCTTGTTCTGCAAGGCCGGCACGAGCTGGCTGTCATCGGAGAAGAACTGGAAGACGATCTTGTTGAGTTTGCCGGGAGTGCCCCAGTAGGTGGGGTTCCGGACCAGGACCAGAGATTGGTTCTCGTTGTAGCTCTGGATCTTGTACCAGCTGCCCGAGATGGTCTGCGTCGGACCCGTGAACCCGGTGTTCCAGCCGACCGTCCGGGCGATGTGCGCGGGGACGACGCCGGCACCGCTGAAGAGGCTGCGCCAGTCGGCGAAGGAGGGCTTGAAGGTCACCGTGAAGGTGCGGCCGTTCGGGCACAGCCCGACGTTGCGGTCGGCCGTACTGCCGGGATCGCAGGCCGCTCCGCCGGAGGGGTCGGAGCCGACGACGGACTGCATCTGGCTGTAGCCGGCGGTCGCGGCGGAGTCGTAGGGCTGGCCGCCGACGTCGGTGTAGGCCGGGTTGCCGCTCTCGGCCTGCCAGTTGTAGATGAAGTCGTCCGCCGTGATCGGCGTGCCGTCGGACCAGACCGCCTTGGGGTTGAGTTTGTAGACGACGGTCTGCGGGTTGGTGCTCGTCACCGTTGCGCTTTCCATCAGCTGGGAATTGAGAACCGGTTGGAGCTTGTTGGTGATGATGAAGACCTGCGGCCACACCATGTTCATGATTTCCTGCAGCACGTACTCGTTGGCCGCCGAGGTGTTGATGTTGAACCCGGCCAGGTTCTCGTCGAGCGCCATGGTGGCCGTGCCGCCCGAGGACGAGGACGCTTTCGTGGCGGCACCGCTGGTCGCAGGCGCCACGGCGACGATCGACACGGAGAGCGCGGCTGCTGCCATTGCGGCAAAGGCCGACCGCTTCAAGTACCCCTTGATTCCCATTGTGCTCCTCTTGGCTTCTCGGTCGCCCCGGTGACGGCCGATTCCCGCCCTTCCTTCATTGCACGTTCACTGCAACATCCACTGTCAGTGTCGGAAGATGGTCGCGAATGTAACGCAATTGCCACATTCTTTACCGTCAAGATCCCGAGGAAATCTGCAAGAAGCAGCCAACTTCGGGTCCGATCCGGTGCGCAGCGCCTGTTTGCACACGATTCCGGCTTGAAACAGGCGGTTGAACGCGGAAGATAGAACCTGAGAGCCACCTGAGTGTCCCCTGCGTGCTTTGTGACATCCGACCACTAAATTGGCTGGGAGGCGATGGTCTATGTCCTTGCCGTACTCGCGGCCCTCTCCAACGCGCTGACCAGCGTGTTCCAACGCATGGGCGTCGAAGATGCCCCTGCTGAGTCCACCATGCGCCTCAGCCTCATGGCCCACGCCATCCGCCGGGGCGTGTGGCTCCTGGGTTTCGGGTTCATGATCTGCGCGTTCCTGTTGCAGGCATTCGCGTTGCACATCGGCCGGCTCTCGGTGGTGCAGCCGATCCTGACCATGGAGCTGCTGTTCCTTGTCTTCATCCTCGGCACCTACTTCCGCTTCTCCATCTCGTTGCGCGAGTGGGTGGGGGCCGGCGCCATCGCCTTCGGCCTGTCCGGCTTCCTCTTCTTCGCCGATCCGGGCGGGGGCAACGAGGTGCCCACCAACCTCGGCTGGATCGTGGTCGGTGGCGGCACGCTCGCGCTGATCGTGCTCACCGTGGTCGCCACACGCTGGGGACCGCGCTGGTGGAAGGCCGCCATGTTCGGCACGGCCGCGGCCATCTCCTACGCGTTCACGGCAGCGCTCATCAAGGTGGTGAGTGACTACGCCGCGAACGACTGGGCGACACTGTTCGAGCACTGGCAGACCTACGGCGTCATCGCGTTCGGGCTGCTCGGGCTCTTCCTCACGCAGAACGCCTTCCACGCCGGGCCGCTGGCCGCCTCGCAGTCCACCTTGGTGCTGGTCGACCCGCTCGCCAGCATCAGCATCGGCATCGCACTGTTCGGCGATTCCCTGCGGACGTCCGGCCCCTACGGCCCCCTCGAGGCCCTGTCGCTCCTCGTCATGTTCCTGGGCGCCGTGTTCCTCTCGCACTCGCCCCTGATCACGGGGATGAAGAGCGAGGGCAAGGGCGTCGAGTACGACGAGATGCTGTCACGCCGGCTCAAGCGCCCGCACCACCCCGCCGGCCAGGACGCGATGAGCGACACCGGGCTGCCGCCCTTCTCGTCGGCCTGACTACCCCGTCGCGGCCCGCGCCCGCTCCACCGCAAGGCGCACCATGGCGGCGAAGTGGTCCGGGTGCGACAGGTGCGCACCGTGTTGCGCCTTGGTGATCTCGTAGACGACCGCACCGGGCACGTTGGCGCCCAGCCACTCGACGCCGCGACGGTGGTGCTCACCCGACGTCGGACCACCGCGGCCGAACACGGCGGGAACGTCGAGTGCGGTGACGTCGAAGGGTGCGCCCTCGCCCCGCATGCTGCGCAGGTCGGCCACCAGCGCCGGTCCGTCGGCTCGTCGCTGGGCCCGCCCGTCCTCGCTGAGCCGGGCCCAGGTTCCCGCGCCCACCATGCGGCTGAAGAAGCGTTCGGCCTCCTCGCCGGGATCGTCCGCGAGGGGCGGCCAGGGCGCGCCCCGCGCCGCCGAAAGCCCAGCCACGGCATGGGGGGCTCGAAGGCGCCGACGGAGTCGAACGCCCGCGGACGTGCCAGTGCGGCGCCGATGACCACGTTGCCGCCGAGGCTGTGCCCGATCGCCACCAGCGGGCCGTCGCCCTCGGCGCGCGCAGTGTCGGCGATGGCGAGCAGGTCGTCGATATGCCCCGCGAGGTCCACGACCCCGCCGCCCCGGGAGCCTTGGTACCCGCGGCGGTCGTAGGCCAGCGTGGCGAATTCGGGGAGCCGGCGCATCGCCAGCCGGAAGCTGTCGCCCCGGTCGAGCGACCCGTGCACGAAGACCACCGTGGCGTTGCCGGCCGGGGGACCCGGGGTTGCTCCGCCGCCCGGCCGCGCGGTGAAGTGGAGGGCGGCCGGATAGCTCATGGGCAGGGCAGACGCTACCTGGCCTGCCCATGAGACCCGATCGCCACCGGTAGGGTTGACCCATGACCCAGTTCGGTGGCGCAGGGGGCTCGTTCGGCCCCAATGCCTGGCTGGTCGACGACATGTACGACCGTTTCCTGGCCGATCCCGACTCGGTCAGCGACAGCTGGCGGGAGTTCTTCGCCGACTACCGCCCCGCTCCTGTCCCCGCGCCGCAACCCCAGGTCGCGACGGCCACGGCGGCCACGACAGCCACGAAGGAGGCTCCGACCGGATCCGCCGTGCCGGCGGCCGCGCCTGCTCCGGCTCCGACCGGTGCGGCGGGACGCGAGGAGGCCACGCCGCTGCGAGGAGCGGCCTCGCGGATCGTGGCGAACATGGAGGCAAGTCTTTCCGTGCCCACGGCGACCAGCGTGCGGACGGTGCCGGCCCGGCTCCTCGAGGTCAACCGCCTGATCCTGAACAACCAGTTGGCGCGGACCACCGGGGCCAAGGTCAGCTTCACCCACATCATCGGGTACGCGATCGTCCGCGCCCTGCTCGACGTCCCCGCGCTGAACGCGGCCTTCGTGGCCGACGCCGACGGCAAGGGGAAGCCGGGCGTCATCCATCACAAGCACGTGGGGCTGGGTCTTGCCGTCGACCAGGAGAAGAGCGACGGGAGCCGCACGCTCCTCGTGCCGTGCATCAAGGAGGCCGACACCCTCGACTTCCGGTCCTTCGTCCTGGCCTACGAGGACCTCATCCGCAAGATCCACACCAACAAGATCGCCCCCGACGACTTCGCCGGGACGACCGTGTCGCTGACCAACCCCGGCACGCTGGGCACGGTGCAGTCGGTGCCGCGCCTGATGCCCGGTCAGGGCGCCATCATCGGCGTCGGCGCCCTCGGCTACCCGGCGGGTTTCGAGGCGGCGGACCCGCGCGTGCTGGCCCAGCTCGGCCTGGGCAAAGTGGTGACCCTCACGTCCACCTACGACCACCGCATCATTCAGGGGGCCGAGTCCGGCCTGTTCCTGGGCCGGGTGGCCGCGCTCATCACCGGTGCCGACGGCTTCTACGACGACCTCTTCGAGTCGATGGGCGTGCCCTACGAGCCGGTCCGCTGGCAGGTGGACAGCAACGCCGGCGCCGGCAGCGAGGAGGGCGAGCACCAGCGGCTCGTCAAGCAGGTGCACGTGCAGACGCTCATCAACATGTACCGGGTGCGCGGCCATCTCATCGCCCACCTCGACCCGCTCGACGCCGAGCCTCCGCACATCCACCCCGAGCTGGACCCGATGACGTACGGCCTCACCATCTGGGACCTGCCGCGTCAATTCGTCGCCGACGGCCTCGCCGGGCGCGACGTGGCCACGCTCGACGAGATCCTCCATGTGCTGCGCGACGCCTACTGCCGCACGCTTGCCATCGAGTACATGCACATTCAGGATCCCGAGCAGAAGCGCTGGATCCAGCAGCACGTCGAGGGCCAGCCCAGCACGCTCAACCTCGAGGAGCAGCGGCACATCCTCGGCCGCCTCAACGCCGCCGAGGTCTTCGAACGCTTCCTCCACACGCGCTACGTCGGGCAGAAGCGTTTCGGCCTCGAAGGGGCGGAGTCGACCATCGTGCTGCTCGACGCGCTGCTCGACGCCGCTGCCGGGTCGGGGGTGGCCGAGGTCGTCATGGGGATGGCCCACCGGGGCCGCCTGAACGTGCTGGCCAATATCGTGGGCAAGTCCTACCGGGAGATCTTCGAGGAGTTCGAGGGCAACCTCGACCCCGAATCGGTGCAGGGCTCGGGCGACGTGAAGTACCACAAGGGCGCCCGCGGGGTGTTCCACGCCAGCGCGGGGGAGGAGCTCCCCATCACCTTGGCCTCCAACCCCTCGCACCTCGAGGCGGTGGACCCTGTCGTGGAGGGCATGACGCGGGCGAAGCAGGACAGGATCTCCCGACCGACCGATGGCACGCCCGCCGCGGCGGCGGACGGTCTCGACGGGTTCCCCTGCATGTCCGTTCTCGTCCACGGCGACGCCGCCTTCGCCGGCCAGGGCGTCGTGGCCGAGACGTTGAACCTGTCCGGCCTGTCGGGCTATCGCACCGGCGGCACCGTGCACGTGGTCATCAACAACCAGCTCGGCTTCACCACTGCGCCTGCGTCGGCCCGCACCTCGGTGTACCCGACCGACGTGGCCAAAATGGTCCAGGCCCCCATCTTCCACGTGAACGGCGACGACCCCGAGGCCTGCGTCCGCGCGGCGCGGCTGGCCTTCACCTTCCGCCAGACCTTCCACAAGGACGTCGTCATCGACCTCGTCTGCTACCGCAAGCACGGGCACAACGAAGGCGACGACCCGAGCTACACCCAGCCGCTCATGTACCAGCGGATCGAGGCCAAGCGATCCGTCCGCAAGCTCTACACCGAGACGCTGGTGCGCCGGGGTGACATCACGCTGGACGAGGCCGAGTCGGCACTCGACGACTTCAACTCCAGCCTGCAGGTCGTCCTCGACGAGGTGCGCAACGAGCCCTCGCTGGCCCCGACCGAGCTGCCGGCGCCCGATCCGCCCCTCGGCGATACACCCTCCGTTGCGACGGGCGTCGCGCCGGACGTGCTGCGGGCCCTGTCCTCCGTGGTGCGCTCCGTGCCCGAGGGCTTCATGATCCACCCCAAGCTGGAGCGCCAATTCGTCCAGCGCGACGAGCTGGTGGCCGGCGGGCAGGTCGACTGGGCTCTCGCCGAGGCGCTCGCCATCGGCTCGCTCATGTACGAGGGCGTCAACGTGCGCCTCACCGGGCAGGACACCCGCCGCGGCACCTTCAGCCACCGCCACGCCGTCCTGGTCGACTACGCCAACGGCGAGGAGTACGTGCCCCTGGCCCACATCCGCGACGGGCTGCACCGCATCGGCGCTGACGCGCTGGAACCGGCGGGCGACATGGGCAACTTCACCATTCGTGACTCCCTGCTCTCCGAGTACGCCGCCGTCGGCTTCGAGTACGGCTATTCGGTCGAGGCGCCGGAGGCACTGGTGGCGTGGGAGGCGCAGTTCGGCGACTTCGCCAACGGCGCCCAGATCATCATCGACAACTTCATGGTGGCGGCCGAGAACAAGTGGGGACAGTTCGCCGGACTGACCCTGCTGCTCCCACACGGCTATGAGGGGCAGGGGCCAGAGCATTCGTCCGCCCGTTTCGAGCGTTTCCTGTCGCTGTCGGCCCGCGGCAACCTGCGTGTGGCGGTCCCCTCCACGTCGGCGCAGTACTTCCACCTGTTGCGCTCCCAGGCCAAGACCAACCCGAAGCGACCGCTGGTCGTGGTCACCCCCAAGTCGATGCTGCGGGCCCACGTCTCCCGCTCGACCTTGGCCGAGCTCGAGTCCGGCTCGTTCCAGCACGTGATCGACGATGCGAGCATCGAGGATCCCTCGACGGTCCGTCGCATCGTCCTGTGCAGCGGGAAGATCGCCCACGAAGCGCTGCAGCACCGGACCGAGCTCGATGCCGAGGCGGCGGCGGGGGTCGCCGTGGTGCGGGTCGAGCAGCTCTACCCTTGGCCCGTGCCGCTGCTGACCACCGTCTTCGAACGCTACGCCGAGGCCTCCGAGCTGGTGTGGTTGCAGGAGGAGCCCGAGAACATGGGAGCCTGGTCCTTCGTGCACTCCCGCCTCCACGCCTGCCTGCCCGAGCGCCTGCGCCTGCGCCACGTCAGCCGGCCCGAGTCGGCCAGCCCCGCCATCGGGAGCGCCGCCCTGCACCAGCTGGAGCAGGCTGACCTGTTGCGACGTGCCATTGGCTGAATCGCACCACGTCGTGGTGGACGGGTCGAACCTGGCCACCGAAGGACGAACGCTCCCCAGCCTCGAGCAACTCGACGAGGCTGTGCGCGCGTATGCCGCCGAGGACCCCGAAGCCAGCATCATCGTGGTCGTCGACGCCACCTTCGAGCACCGCGTCTCGGACGCCGAGCGCGAGGAGGTGCGCCAGGCCATGCTCAACGGCGAGGTCATCTCGCCACCCGCCGGCGCCATCGGCCGCGGCGACGCCTTCGTCCTGCGCATCGCGGAGCGGACCGGGGCCACCGTCCTCTCGAACGACTCCTTCCAGGAGTTCCACGGGGAGCATCCCTGGCTCTTCGACGACGGGCGGCTGATCGGCGGCAAGCCGGTGCCCGGCGTGGGGTGGATCTTCACGCCGCGCCTGCCCATTCGGGGACCCAAGAGCCGAGCCGCCACGGCCGAGGCCCGAGCGAAGAAGGACCCCGAGTCCGCCCCGGCCAAGGCGGCGGAGTTGGCCAAGGCGGCCAAGAAGGCGGCGAAGAAGGCTTCCAAGGCGCAGAAGAGCGCGCGGAAGCCGGCGCCCCCGGTCGACACGACCTGGCCGATCACCCCCACCGCACCGCCCCCGGGTCGGGCCAACGTGAACCCTGTGTTCTCCAGCGCGATCGACGAGGCCGTCGAGGAGGCCCTGCATCCGCCGACGCCCCAGAAGTCGCGGGGCGCCGCCAAGAAGCACGCCGAGGCCAAGAAGGCGGCGCCGCAGAAGCCAGCCAAAGCCAAGAAAGAAGCCCCGTCGGGGCGGCGCGGCCGCAGGGGTGCCCAGGCCAGGGGTGAGGTGCGGCCTGGCCGGGACGCCGGGCGGGAGCAGAAGCAGCGGCCGGCACCGCCGCCCGCGGTGAACGAGCCGCTCACGTTCATCAACTTCGTGGCCGCGTTCGCCGTCGGGAGCACCATTGAGGGCGAGGTGGTCTCCTTCACCTCGCACGGGGCGATGGTCGACGTGGCGCTGCCGGGGGGCGGGGAGATGCACTGCTACATCCCGCTGACCGCCATGGGCACGCCGCCGCCGACCAAGGCGCGCCAGGTGCTGAAGAAGGGCGAGGTGCGCCCGTTCGTCCTGGCCGGGCTCGACCCGCCGCGCCGGGTGGCCGAGCTGGCGATCGCGCCGGCAGCGACGGCCGGCCCGGCGCTGGCTGCCCCGGAGCCGGAGGCGGCCACGAAGGCGGCCCCGGCCTCGAAGCGTGCGCGGACCACCAAGGCCGCACAGCCGGCGAAGAAGCCCGCCGCCAAGAAGGCCGCCGCGAAGAAGGCGGCCGCGAAGAAGGCGCGCCGCGAAGAAGGCGGCCGCGAAGAAGGCCGCCGCGAAGAAGGCGGCGGCGCCGGCGAAGAAGGCCGGCAAGAAGGCCGCGACCGCCGCCAAGAAAGCGCCCAAGAAGGCGGCAGCGAAGAAGGCCGCCAAGGCCAGGCAGGTCCCCGCCAAGAAGTCACCGGCGAAGAAAGCCGGCAAGGCGCGGGTGCCGTGAGGATCAGTACGCTCCCATGACCGTGCTGCCCTCACCAGCCGACGTCCTGCCGCACCGGCCCCCGTTTCTCTTCGTCTCCGAGGTCACCGCGGTCGAGCCCGGTGTCTCCGCCCGGGGTCGATGGGACTTGACCGGTGACGAGGCCTTCTTCGGGGGTCATTTCCCCGGCCGCCCGACCCTCCCCGGGGTCTTGATGGTCGAGTCGATGGCACAGCTCGGGGGCATCGCCGTGCTGCTCGATCCCCGCTATGCCGGCAAGCTGCCCCTCTTCGGAGGGATCGAGCGGGCGCGCTTCCGACGGCAGGTCGAACCGGGCGAGACGCTCGAGCTCGAGGTAGTCATGGACCGGCTGTCCGCCCGGGCGGGCAAGGGCCACGGGAGGGCGTCGGTCGAGGGGCAGACGGCATGCGAGGCCGACCTGCTCTTCGTCATTGTGGACGGGGGGGCGAACTGATGCGCCTGGCCACGTGGAACGTGAACTCCTTGACCGCCCGCCTGCCGCGTGTGACCGAATGGATCGAGGCGAACCAACCGGATGTGCTCTGCATGCAGGAGACGAAGCAGGCGGACGAAAAGTTTCCGGAGAAGGCATTCGCCGAACTCGGGTACGAGTCCGTGCACTACGGCGACGGACGCTGGAACGGCGTCGCCATCGTGAGCAAGGTCGGCCTCGAGGGCGCGACCCGCGGGTTCGGCACTTCCGACGACGACCACGGCCGCCGCATCGTGTCGGCGGAATGCGCGGGGACGCGCGTGTTCTGCGTCTACGTCCCCAACGGCCGGGCGCTCGACAACGAGTTCTACGAGGTCAAGTTGGCCTGGCTCGCCCGTCTACGCGCCACGCTCGACCAGACCTGCCCGCCGGGATCCTCGGTCGCGGTGTGCGGTGACTTCAACGTGGCACCCGACGACGGGGACGTGTGGGACCCCTCCGCCTTCGTGGGCTCGACGCATGTGAGCGAGCCCGAGCGCGCCGCGCTGCGCGCGGTGGAGGGCTGGGGCCTCGACGACGTGTTCCGGCGCTTCAACGATCCCGGCACCTTTACCTGGTGGGACTACCGGGCGGGGGACTTCCATCAGGGCCGCGGACTGCGCATCGACCTCGTCCTCGTGAGCGACGACCTCGTGCAGCGCGCCACCGGGTCGTTCCGCGACCGCGACGCCCGCAAGGGTCAGAAGCCTTCGGATCACGCTCCTGTCGTGGTGGACTTCGCCGACCGCTGAGCACCGGCTCGGCCGGTCGGATGCCCGCGGGTCGCCTGGCCGTCGCCAAGAGCAGCCGTCGCCGCTCGGTCAGGCGCCTTCGTCAGCCGTGCACCCCCGGTCGCTTGGCCGTCGCCAAGAGCAGCCGTCGCTGCTCGGTCAAGCGTGGGAGGTCGGCTCTGGGTCTTGTGGTGTGTGCCTTCCCTACCGCAGGTCGAGGAGGAGGTCGCGCAGCGGGATGCCGTCGCAGATCGTCACGATCTTGTCGAAGTCCTCTTCTGAAAGTGCCGCCTGCACCTCGGGCCACGTCCGGGCGCCGTCCTTCATGTAGGCCATGAAGATCTCCCAGACGGCGAGGCGCTTGCGCATCCGCTCCACCTCGAACTCCACCGAGGCGTAGTCGATGATGTCGGGGTCCTCCGCCGGGTCGGGGGCAACGGGGGGCGTGTTCAAGAGATCCCGGCGCAACTTGTCGAGCGCCGCGTCCATGGCGTGGGGATCGGATGGATGGCTGTCCATTTCCATCTGCATCTGCGCCTCCCCGGTATGGACCGTCCCCGGGTGATCTCGTCGAGAGCACCCTCTTCGAATTCCATGGTGACAGCCCTCTTTCGGGCGCTATAGAGCCGTTGGAACCTATTCGGAAGCTCGGGCACGCTTTGTTGTCCGCACATTGCCCCCGTTGTCCGCCCGTTGTCCGTGCCGGGCACGAAGGCCTAGAGCGACACCTCAATGAGGGCCGGCCCCGGCTCGGCGAAGCCGGTCTCGAGCGCCCCCACGAGGTCTTCGGCGTTCTCGACCCGTCGGGCCGGGACGCCCATGCCCCGGGCGAGGTCGCAGAAGTCGAGCTCCGGATCGGTCAGGTCGAGCAACCGGCGGGCGAGTGGCCCACCGGCGTCGGCGCCGACCCGGTGGAGCTCCATGTTCAAAATGGCGTAGCTCCGGTTGGACAGCAGCACCGTCGTGACGTTCAGGCCCTCGCGGGCCTGGGTCCACAGGGCCTGCAGCGTGTACATGGCGCTGCCGTCGGCCTGCAGGCAGAGGACGGGGCGCCCGGGCGCGGCCACGGCGGCACCGGTCGCCATCGGCAGGCCGATGCCGATGGCACCTCCGGTCAGGGTCAACCAGTCATGCCGCGGTGCGCCCGCGGTCGCCCCAGGGACGAAGAGCCCCGACGTGTTCCCTTCGTCGACGACGATGGTGCCCTCGGGCAGGGTGGCGCCCACCGCGGCCGCCAGGGTCTCTGTGGTCACAGCGCCCGTAGGGCGATCCGGTCGGCTCGCCGGTGCGGGGACGGCGCTGTCGCGCGGAGCGCCCAGCACCTCGGCCAGTGCGTCGAGCGCCGCCGCCGCGTTCTCGCCGGGACGGGCCAGGGTGTGCACGGTGCAGCCCTGCGGGACGAGGTCGCTCGCCTTGTCGGGGTAGGCGAAGAAGGACACCGGCGCCGCGGCGTCGACGAGCACGAGGTGCCGGACGCCGTCGAGTTGGGCCTGCGCCATTTCGGCCAGGTAGGCCAAACGGTCCACCGCCGGGATGCCGGCGCCCCGCTCGAGGTTGGCGGGGAATGTCTCACCCAACAACGCGGCGCCGGCCGTCGTGGCCACCCGGCTGGCCGCGTGCAGGCCGTCGGCGCGCAAAGCGGACCCGCCCAGCAGCAAGGCGGCGCGCTCGCCACTGCGCAGCGCCTTGGCCACTTCCTCGATGGTGTCGGCCGGCACGACACTCGCCCGACCCCGTGGCCGGGGTGGGTGCGGACCGGTCGTGGTCTCGGACCAGGAGGCGTCAGCCGGCAGGACCAAGGTGGCGACGCACCCCGGGGGGCCCTGGGCGGCCGCCACCGCGTCGACGGCGTCAGCGGCCACGTCGTTCGCCCGCGCCGTGGAGCGGAACCATCCCGACACCGCGCCGGCGATGGACGCGATGTCCGACTGCAGGGGCGCGTCGTAGCGGGCGTGGTAGGTCGCATGGTCGCCCACGATGTTGACCAGCGGCGTCCGCGCCCGCCGGGCGTTGTGCAGATTGGCCAGCCCGTTGCCGAGGCCGGGCCCGAGGTGCAGCAGCGTGGCCGCCGGTCGTCCGGCGACGCGTCCGTAGCCGTCGGCGGCTCCGGTCACGACACCCTCGAAGAGGCAGAGGACGCCGCGCATGGCGGGGACGTCGTCGAGGGCGGCGACGAAGTGCATCTCTGAGGTGCCGGGGTTGGCGAAGCAGACGTCGACGCCGGCGGCGACGAGGGTGGAGAGGAGTGAGCGGGCGCCGTTCATGACTGTGCTCCTGTCCGGGCCACGCCGAGGAGCCGCTCCGGGCCCAGGATGCCCGCGGGGTCGAAGGCCCGCTTGATCGAGCGCATGAGCTCCAACGAGACCGGATCCTGCATCTCGAGAAAGTACGGCTGCTTCGCCGTGCCGATGCCGTGCTCGCCGGAGATGGCGCCCCCGACGTCGAGCGCCAGCTCGAAGCTGGCGTGCATGAGGGCGTGACGCCGCTGGTCGTCGGGCTGGAAGACGGTGATGTGGACGTTCCCGTCGCCGATGTGGCCGCACCCGGTGATGAAAGCCCCGTACTGCTGTGCCAGCTCGGCGACCTGGGCCAGGTAGTCGGGGATGATGGCCCGCGGGATCACGGCGTCGATGAGATCGTCGCAGCCGGCGGCCTTTCCGACGAAGAACGCCCGCTCCCGGGCGGCGATGAGCTGCGCCCCCGATGTCGGCGGGCAGGACGTACACGTCGAGCGCCCCCAGCTCCTCGAGCAGTCCGCCGAGCTGCTCGACGTCCTCTTCGACCCGGTCGGCGTCCATGCCTTCGAGGACCACCACGAGGTAGGCGAGGGTGCGCTCCTTCACCGCTTCGGGGACGCCGAGATCGAGGTCGGCGGCCTTGGTGATGCCGCCCATCACCAGCACGTCGACGTACTCGAGGATGGACGGATTGATGCCGCTGTGCACAATGTGCGGAACCGCGTGGGCCACCTCGGACAACGTGGCAAAGGGCGCCAGCACGGTCGACGACGCGGTGAACCTCGGTTGGAGCTTCACCGTCACCTCCGTCGTGATGGCCAAAGTCCCTTCGGACCCTATGAGCAGCTGGGTGAGGTCGTAGCCGCTCGAGCATTTGACGAATTTGCCGCCGGTCCGGACGATGGAGCCATTGGCCAGCACGACCTCGAGGCCGAGCACGTGATGGCGCGTCACGCCGTAGCGCACGGCGCGCATGCCGCCCGCGTTGGTGGCGACGTTCCCCCCGAGCGAGCCGCTCTGCTCACCCGGCGACACGGGATAGACGAGGCCCAGCGGGGCCAGCTCGGCGTTGAGCTGTTCGAGTGTCACGCCCGGCTCCACCACGGCGACCTGGTTCTCGGTGTCGATCTCGAGAATCCGCCTCATGCGGTCGAAGGCGAGCAGGATGCCGTCGGCGACGGGAACGGCGGCGCCGGAGAGCCCGGTGCCGCTGCCGCGGGCCACCACAGGGACGCCGTGGTCGCTCGCCAGTTGCAGGACCTCGGACACCTCGCCGGTCGACCCCGGCAGCACGAGGGCGACCGGCACCACCGGCACGGTCGTGAGCGCCTCGTCGTGGGTGTAGTCGGCGTGCACGGATTGGCCGGCGAGCACGTTGCTCTCGCCGACAACTTTGCGCAGCTGCTCCAGGAGTTCCGACATGCGACGTGCCACCCCAGCTCGGATCGATCGGGCGATTCGACCTTACCGGGCCTTACTGGTCGTCGTCAGCGGTCTCGGCGCCCTCGGCCAGCCGCCGGCGCAGCTCCGCCACCCGGCGTGAGACCTCGGTCGCCGCCGTCGGCGCCGCCTCTTTCTCGAGCTCCGTGATGGTCCGCTCGATCGGCTCCAACCACGGGCTGGGTCCGCGCGCCGGCCTCGCGCCGGACCCGGCATCGTCGCCCGACCGCTCGAACCAGCTGCACCAGAGTTCCTCCTCGGAACGGGTCAGGGCGACGTAGAGGAGGCGGCGCTCCTCGTCGATGGCGGCGGGGGTCTGCGCCGAGGCAATGGGCATGAGGCCGGCCCCGAGCCCGAGCACGAGCACCGTGGGCCACTGCAGGCCCTTGGCGCGGTGGAATGTCGTGAGCACGACGCGGTCCCGGTCCCCGGGGGCCTCGTCGCGGCCAGGGCCGTTCTCGTCCGTCTCGGCGCCGCGCCGACCCGCGTCCCCGCGCAGGTCCGAGGCCGGGCCGAGGTCGGCACCGGCAACCATGCTCGGCACCCGGGCGCGATCCATGGCCGCCTGCACCTTGGCCAGTTGCGCGTTCGTCCGGGTGAGGACGGCGATGCTGGACCACGGGCGTCCGGGAGTGCGCGACATCTTCACCCGGTCGGCCGCCCAGGCCGCCTCGTCGTCATCGGTGGCATGCGACACCACCTTGGGGACGGGCCCGTCCACCCGCGTCGTGTGCGGGGCCACCACCTCGCCCCCCACCCCGAACGCCCCGCCCTCGCGCAGCACCGCGGTCGCCACCGCGACGACCTGCGGCGTGCAGCGGTGGTTCTCGTCCAGCCTGATCACCGACGTCCCGCGCAAGATGTCAGGCAGCCGGTCCAGCAGTGTCGGGTCGGCGCCGTTGAACCCGTAGACCGACTGGTTGGGGTCGCCCACCACGAAGAGGTCCGGCTCGTCGGCCAGCATGGCGGTAAGGAGGCGGAACTGGGCCGGGTTGACGTCCTGCATCTCGTCGACGAAGAGGTGCCGCGTGCGCCAGCGGATCGACTCGGCGAATTCGGTGTCGCCGGCCAGTGCGTCGGCGCAGGACACGATCAGGTCGTCGAAGTCGAGGAGGCGGCGCCGGCTGCGCTCCGTCTCGTACCGGGAGAACGCGTCGGCCACCTGCTCGGCGCTCATGCCGCTGCGCCGACGGTGGCGGCGCGCCTCGGCCTCGTACTGCTCCGGTGCCACGAGGCGCGCCTTGGCCCACCCGATCTCGCCGTCGAGGGCCCGGGTGCGGCGGGCGTCGCCCGTCGTCACCTCGGCCAGCAGGCGCCGACGGTCGGGCAGCAGCTGGGGGAGTGGCCGACCCCGCAGCTCGCGGTGCTCGCGCAGGAGGCCGAGCGCGGTGCGGTGGAAGGTGCCCGCCTTCACCCCCGACACGCCGAGCGACCAGAGCCGGGTGCGCAGCTCGTCCGCCGCCTTGCGGCTGAAGGTCGTCACCAGGGTGCGGTCGGGCTCGATGGACCCGTCGCGCACGCGCCGCGCCACCCGGAGCGTGAGCACCCTGGTCTTGCCGGCGCCTGCCCCCGCCACGACGCAGAGCAATGGCTGGTCGGATTCGATGGCCTCGCGCTGGTTCACGGTGAGGCGGTTGGCGCCCGGGAGGGTGTCCCAGGTGTCGGTCTCCAAGCCCTCGAAAGTCATGACCACACTCCGCACGGTACAGAGGGGGTGCTCGCAGCACCCGCCAGACCTGCGCCTATCGTGGCCGAACGGGGTCCGGTATGCCCCATCGGGAGGAACGGGCATGGCCGAGCAGGATCGCGAGTGCGAGGTGGTGGTGGTGGGAGCCGGCTACTCGGGGCTCGCCGCGGCACGCCACCTGGCCCGGGCCGGGGTCGACGTCGTGGTGCTCGATGCCCGCCATCGCGTCGGGGGGCGATCCTTTACCGAGGTCACCGATGCGGGGTTCACGATCGACCGGGGTGGCCAGTGGATCGGGCCGACCCAGGACCACCTGGCTGCGTTGGCCGCCGAGCTGGGGGTGGCGACCTTCCCCACCTACACGGAGGGACAGGGGGTCGAGTTGCGGGACGGCGGGCGTGACCTCTATGTGGGCCTCATCCCGACCTCGGACCCCGAGGGCGCCGCGGACGGCATCGCCTGCATGCTCGATCTGGACCTCGCCGCCTTCGACGTCCCGCTCCACGCCCCCTGGGACGCGGCCGACGCGGCCGAACTCGATGCGCGGACCCTCGCCACCTACTTCGACACCCACCTGACGTCCGCCTCGGCCCGCGCCATCCTGGAGGTCGCGGTCAAGGCGATCTTCGGCACGGGCTCCGGCGAGCTGTCACTCCTCTTCGCGCTGTTCTACCTCCACGCCGGCGGCGGCCTCACCAACCTCGCCCGCACGACCGGCGGCGCGCAGGAGCGGCGCTTCGCCGGAGGCTCCCAACAGCTGGCGGAGGGCATGGCGGCCGAGCTGGGGGCGCGGGTCCTGCTCGGCGCACCGGTCGAGTCGGTGGCCTGGGGGCCGGACCACGTGAGCGTGGGCGCACGGGCCGTCCCTCCCGGCGCGGACCCCGCAGACCCCGGCACCGCGTCGCGTCCCCTCCGCGTGCAGCGCCCGGCGCGCCATCCTTGCCATGGCGCCGGCCCTGTGCGGACAGCTCCGCTACTGGCCGGCGCTGCCGGGCCGGCGGGACCAGCTCTGCCAGCGCATGCCGATGGGCGCCGTCACCAAGGTGCACGTCATGTACGACGAGCCCTTCTGGCGCGCGGACGGGCTCAACGGCCAGATCGTCGCGCCCGGGTCGATCATGGAGAGCGCGTTCGACAACTCGCCAGAGGACGCATCCCATGGGGCCATCGTCGGTTTCGTCGCCGGGGACGAGTGCCGCCGGATGGAGGCCGCCGGGCTCGCCGCCCGCCAGGCCGCCGTGTTGGACGACCTGGCGCGCGCCTTCGGACCCCGGGCGCGCACTCCCGTCGAAGTCGTCGAGCAGCACTGGCCGGCCGAGCACTTCACCCGAGGGGGCCCGGTGGCCGTGAGCGCCCCCGGCGCGCTGACTGCGCTCGGACCGGCGTTGCGCGAGCCCATCGGGCCGTTGCACTGGGCCGGGACGGAGACGGCGACGGAGTGGTGCGGCTATCTCGACGGTGCGCTGTCGGCGGGCATCCGAGCCGCCGACGAGGTGCTCCTCGCGCTGAAGGGCGACCCGGTTGGCCTCGACTGAGGAGCTGCTGGAGGCTTACGCCGAGTGGCGCGCCCGCAGCAACGACAACGCGCGCCTGACCAACATGGTCCGCAGCTGGGACCGGGTGATCCACTTCACGACGACGGACACCGGCGAGGGGTACACCATGCGGGTGGAGGCCCAGCAGCTCTCCGAACTCTCGATCGGTCACGAGGGGCAGCCCGACGTGGTGGTCAGCGGGAGCAGCGAGGACTTCTGCGACATGTTCTGGGGCGACCTGAATCCCTCCGAGAAGTACATGTCAGGCGAGATCACCCTCGTCGGCTCCCAGCAGGACGTCATGCGGATCGACGCCATCTCCATGGTGGCCTTCCTCGATTCCTGACGCGCCCCGACCGATGACGGACGCCGCCGCCTCGCTCGACTCCCGGGCCTCGCTGCGCCGCGCCATGGGCCTGCGCACGGTGGTGACCACCTCGACCGGGCTGGCCTTCGCCGCGCTGGAGTACCTCGCCGCAGCGGGGCTCGTGGTCTACGTGGCGGGCGACTCCGCCTATATCCCCATCATCGTCGCCGGAGTGCTCGCGCTCCTGGCCTACGGCTTCTTCGGCGAGCTCAACGGGATGTTCCCGACCGCCGCTGCCATCCGTCTCTACATGAAGCGGGCCATGGACGACCGTGTCGCGCTGACGATCACCTTCACCTACATGACGACGATCGTGCTCGTCATCGCCTCCGATGCCTTCATCGTCGGCAGCGCGCTGGCCCACGCCTTCGGGGAGCCTGCCTGGGTCGCCTCCATCTGGATCCTCGGGCTGCTCGGCATCGCGGTTGTCACCAACCTACGCGGCATCGTCGTCGCCGGACTCCTGCAGGATGCCGCCACTTCGGTCGTCGTGCTGGCCACGCTCGTCGTGGGTGTGCTGGCCCTGGTGCGCAGCGGCCACGCCCTGCACACACCTCTCCAGCCGCTGCATGGGCACCGACCCGGAGACCTGCTCCAGGCGATCGCGCTCGGTGTCTTTCTCTACAGCGCCTTCGAATGGGTCACGACGAGCGCCGAGGAGGTTCGCAAACCGGCGTCGATCCACCGCGGCATGCTCATCGCCATCGGCATCCTCTGCGTCGTGTGCGCGGTGGCCACGGTCGCCATGAGCCACACGCTGTCGCACCACGAGCTGACCTCGGCCTACCCGCAGCTGTACCTCGGTATGGCCGCGCTGGGGCACTCCGGCTTGTGGGTGATGGCGGCGGTCACGGCGGTGACGGCGCTCAACACCTTCAACGGCGGCTTCATCACCGCCTCGCGTTTCATCTACGGCACGGCCCGCGAGGGCTCCCTGCCCCGGCAACTGGCGCAGCTCAACGACCGCGCCGTTCCCTGGGTGCCCGTGGTGATCCTCGGGGCCGTCTCGGCCGTCGTGGCTCTGCTGGTCGCCCTGACCCATGCGTGGGAGGTGTTGGTCGCGGTGGGTGCCGCGCTGGAGGCAATGATCTATGGCGTGGCCGGCTTCTGTGCCGTGCGCCTCCGCTCCCGCCACCCCGACATCCCTCGACCCTTCCGCGTGCGCGGCCTCGTTGTCCTGGGCCCGCTGGGCATGGTCGTGTTCGGGGTGTTGGCCGTTCTCGCCTCCCTCTCCGTGCAGGACGCATTCAATCCGGCCCCGCTGATCATCATCCTCGCCGCCGGGGCGTTGAGCGCCTTCTACGTCCTTCGGGTGCTTCCGGGCGTCAGGGAGCGCGAGGCGGCGCGCCGTGCTGCACGGCCCCGTCGCCGCCCGACCAGGTGAGAAGGGCCGGCCGCGGGGTCGGTGTTCCTCAGCACACCCGGTGGGTGCGCAGGGCGCGTCGACGGACGTCGCGGGCCTTGGCCAGCCGCACGAGCTCCTCGACCACCTGGCGGAAGGGACGGCCCTCGGCCTCCCAGAGCATGGGGAACATGGAGATCGGGGTGAACCCAGGCATGGTGTTCACCTCGTTGATCACGATCTCGTCGTCCTCGCGCAGGAAGATGTCGATGCGAGCCAACCCCTCGACCCGCAGGGCCCGGTACGCCGAGCGCACCAGCTGCTGCGCCCGCTCGAGCTGGGCGTCCTTCAGGTCGGTGGGTGCCACGGTCTCGGCGAGCCCCAGCACGTACTTGTCGTCGTAGTCGTAGAAGTCCCGGCTGGCAATGATCTCGCCGGCGCGTGACACCCGCACGTCCTCATTCCCCATGAGCGCGAGCTCCAGCTCGCGGCCCCGGACGAACTCTTCGAGGATCACATGGTCGTCGAACTCGAAGGCAGAGAGCACCGCGTCGCCGAGGGCGGCGGCATCGGACACCTTGGCGACACCGATGGAGGAACCAAGGTTGGCGGGCTTGACGAAGAGGGGCATGCCGAGCGCCTCCATCGCCTCCTCCATGACGTCGGCGGACCAGGCGGATCGGGCCACCAGCCGCCAGGCGGCGACCGGAAGGCCGTGGTCGCGCAGCAACGACTTGGCGATGCCCTTGTCCATGCAGATGGCGGAAGCGAGCACGCCGGCCCCGACGTAGGGCAGACCCATGGCCTCGAGGTGGCCCTGCAGGACGCCGTCCTCTCCGAACGGCCCATGGATGGCCGGGAACACGACCGTGTCCGGGGGCAATCCTTCTCCAAGGTGCGCGAGCGCCGTACCTGGATCGGCGTGCAACAGGTCATCGGGTGAGAGCAGTGCCGCGACATCGCCCACGTCGGCCAGGAGCCCGTTGGCGTCGACCCACCGTTTGTCGTGGGTCAACCCGATGACCCGCACGGCGAAGCCAGCGTCGAGCGCGGTGGCCACGATGCGGCGCGCCGAGATGCAGGACACCTCGTGCTCAGCCGACGGCCCCCCGTAGACGACCGCCAACACTCCGGGTTCAGGCATCGACCGAGGCTATACAATCGGCCACGAGCGTGATGCGTGCGATTCTCGACTTCTGAACTCGCAGCCCGGCTTGGTGGGGAGCAGGTCGGTCCTGATGTCACCGTGACGGGAGCGAGCATCGACACCAGGACGGTGTTGCCGGGGCAGCTCTACGTCCCCATCATCGCCGAGCGCGACGGGCACGAGTTCATCGGCGCGGCTCTCGAGCGGGGAGCCCCGGCCTATCTCACCTCACGGAAACCCGTCGGGGCGACGGCGGTCGTCGTCGAGGACACCGCCGTGTCGCTCCTTCGCCTCGGTGTGGTCGCCCGCGACCGCATGGTCGGCGGGGTGATCGGCATCACCGGCTCGGTGGGCAAGACGACGACGAAGGACCTGCTCCGCGGTTGCCTGGCGTCGGCCTTCCGCGTGGCGGCGAGCGAGCGGTCGTTCAACAACGAGCTCGGCCTCCCTCTGACCCTGCTCAATGCGCCCGACGACGTCGAGTGGGTCGTCTTGGAGATGGGAGCTCGGAACGTCGGCCACATTGCCCGCCTGTCCGAGGTGGGCCGTCCCGATGTCGGCATCGTCACCAGCGTGGCCATGGCGCATGTGGAGTACTTCGGGGATCTCGACGGCGTGGCGCGGGCCAAGAGCGAACTCGTGACGGCGTTGCCTCCTTCGGGTGTCGCCGTCTTGAACATGGATGACCGGCGTGTGGCCCGCATGGCAGCGGTCAGCCCGTGTCCGGTCGTGGGCTACGCCGTCGAGAGCAGCGCCGACGTACGGGCGGAGCGCGTCACCCTCGACGGCGAGCTCCGGCCGCGGTTCGCATTGTCGACACCCTGGGGCACGGGGGACGTCCGGCTCGCGGTGCACGGGCTGCAGCAGGTCCCGAATGCGCTCGCCGCCGCGGCCGCCGCGTTGTGGTGCGGCGCCCCTTTCGACGGCGTCGTGGCGGCTCTCGCCTCCGCCGCGGGGTCGCCGTTGCGCATGGAGGTGCGGCGAGTCCACGACGGCCCCGTCCTGGTCGTCGACTGCTACAACGCCAACCCCGCGTCGACCGAGGCCGCGCTGCGGTCGCTGGCCGCGTTGCCGGCCTCCCGGAAGCTGGCGCTCCTCGGCCTGATGGCCGAGCTCGGTGCGGAAACCGAGCGCGAGCACCTCCGATCGGCCCGCTTGGCCGAAGAGCTCGGGATCGAGGTGGTCGGCTACCAGACCGTCCTCTACGGTCCGGCACAGGTGGGCAGCACCGACGAGGCCGTGTCGCTGCTGCGGGGACTCGGTCCGGGTGATGCCGCTCTCGTGAAGGGCAGCCGGGTGGCGCGCCTCGAGGACGTGGTCGCTCGGTATGACGAGCAGACCAGCGCGTAGCTAGTTGCTGGTCTCCTGTTGGCCCCGCACGGAGCCGCGCTCGCCCAGCGCACCGACAAGGACCCGCTGGGACAGCTCGCCGTAAAGGGACTCGGTGCGGGCGGAGGGGGAGCAGCCGGGGTCGAGTGCGTCGACCCGGCGCTGGCAGTCGCGCCACTCCAGGCGGAGGCGGTCCGCGTCGCCTTCGGCGGCGGCCAATTCCATGGCGCAACGCGAGAGCGCTTCGCTGTAGGGCTCGACGAGCCTGGCCTGCTCCAAGCCCCATCGGGCGAGGTCGAAATGACCCGCGTCCGTGGCCAGCGACGCCATGGCACAGGCGGCGTTGACGAGGACGGCGGCAATGCGGCCACCATGGCCCTCGCCTTCCCACCACGAATAGCCCGCGAGGGCGTTGGCAAGCGGCTCACCCTCCACCAGCGAGAGGGCGGCGCGGTAGAAGGCGATCGCGGCGGAGGGGTCGGGTTGCAGCTGTGCTTCGGCGGCCAGCGCATGAGCGCGCTGCACGTCCGTGGTGACCCGCGGCGACACTTGGTACACACCATGACGTGTCCCCGCGGGAAGGAGCGGATTGCCATCCTCGTCGACCCCCATGGCGCGACGGGCGGCATACGCAGTGTTGAACAGCGTCTTCGACGCGGCGTCGGCGTCGGACGACCCCAGGACGCGTGTCCGGAGCCGATCGCTCGTGATCACGTCCGGCTGATGCAGGGCCAGATAGGCAACGAGCTCGACGGCCCGACGCGCGCGATTGGGCGGCAGGTCGCCCTGCAATCCGTCGAGCCGTGGCGTCATGGTCAGGAGCCGCACGTCCACGGCGCCGGGAGCGAGGGCGGACCCACCGGCGGGACCCCTCGCGTCGGGGAGGGACTGGGTCTGGGGGCCTGATGCGCCGTCGTGCACATCTGCGGGCGGCGCGACCAGCTCGGCGATCTGTTCGGCCGTCTCGACGGACTGGAGATGGGGCCGCACGACTGCACCCATCGGGTGGAGCGTGGCAGCGCGGCGATCGACCAACACCGTGAGATCGGTCGCCGCGAGCGGTTCCATCGTGATCACGGCGCAGCGCGCGGCCGCCTGCGGACCGAGCGAAACCGGATCACCGCAGAACAGGATGTGCCGCGCCACCATTGGGTCGGCTGCCACCTCGGCGCGGAGTCGGGGGTCGTCGGGATCCTCGATGACCAGGATCGTCTCCGACCAGGCCCACGAGGCGACGGCCGCCCGTGCGGAGCGCCACAACGCAGGAGCTGCCTCCCCCAGGAGCGGGAGGATGCCTCCCGCACGGAGGGGGATGAGCCAGGTTCCGGCGGGGTTGTCGCCGATGGGGAGTACAACGGGAAGGTAGGGAAACGTCGTGTCGTGGCCATCGAGCGCGCCGTGGCCGACGTGCCACGCGTCGCCGTCGTTCGTGGCGACGAAAGGCGCAGGAGGTTCGTCTGTCCGCCCGGCAGCGACGAAGAACGGTCACGCCCGTCTCCGAGACGCAGACCGCCCGGACCGCGGGGCCGGGCGCCCGGCCGTCCAGCGAGCGGGCCAGCAAGCAATTGGCAGCCTCGAATGCGCGGAGCGAAGGAACCCCTGCGAAGCGGTGGAGGAGGGTCGCCGTGTCCTGAGCGCCCTCCGACAAGTCCGCCGACCAGCCCGGTTCTCCGGTGAACCGCGCGCCGAGCCGGCGCCGTTGCCCGGCTCGGCGGGCCAGCGCCGCGCAAGCCAGCGAGCCGAGGCCGAGGGCGATCAATTCGGGGAGATGTCCTGCCGGCTCCCGGTGCGACGCCGTTGTGGTTCCGCCGGCACGTGCAGCCTCATCGCCGTTGCGGGCCACCTCCGCCGGCACGCGGAGGTGCCAACCCTCCCGGAGTTGGTCAGGATCCACAAAGCGGGCGCCGCCGCCGATGTCGCGACCCAGGTTGAGGGCAGCGAGCGTCGTCCAGTCCGCGCCGTCCCCCAGGATCTCGTCCGCGATGCCCCAGAGCGAGTCGCCGGGACGCACGGCGTACGTTCGATTGGACGCGGACGCGGACCCGGACGCAAGCGCGGACGCGGACGCAGGAGGCAGTGAGGGTGCCGTGCTCTGGAAGGTCGCCGTCATGGCGGACCGGGAGGAGAGAGCCCGCGGCGCGCTGGCCCCGGCATTCGCCGAGAGGGCGAGGGGTGCCCCGAACGTCGTGCAGGCGAGCACCCCGAACGCGATGCGCGCCGCCAGCCGGTCGAGGACCGACGAGCCCTGGCGCACTCCGACCTCGCCGCTGCGCACGTGAGCCACGACCGCTCGGAGCAGTTGCGCGCAGCAAGCGGCCCAGGCGACCCAGGCCGCCACGACGAGGAGACACAGTGCATCGCGCGGCAGGGGGCGCCAGGCATGCCCGAGCCCACCGGCCAGCGGATTGCCGACGATCACGATGAGCACGGCCGGCACGGCCGTGAACGCGAGCACGGCGGCGACGGCCGCCCCGACGATGTCGAGGATCCGCTGCGGCCTTCCGACCTGGGGTTTGCTATCCACCGGCGGGGCTGATGGTGATGGTGTAGGTCAAGGCCGCCGTCTCCGACGCCGGCTCGCTCACCGTGGCCAGACAGCTCCCGCCGGCGTCAGGCAGCGACGCAGCCATGGCCGAGGTCCCGCCCACGCTCTGGTCCCCGGTCGGACACGCGACCTCCATGGTGAGGTAGGTGTCCCCCGACCACACCACCGAGACCTCCATGGGGCCCGCACCGGTGAATCCGTACCGCCCCGAGGTCTGGAGCGGGGGGTTCAGGTAGCCCTGGGTCTGCGTGCGGTCGGCCGGCACCAGGGGCGTTGCGTCCGTGGTCGTGGTCGTCGCGGGTGGCGTCGTCGTCGTGGTCACCGTCGCCGGCGGTGGCGCGCTGACCGTGCCAGGCGTGCGCGTGGCGGCGAGTGATGACGCAACGTGGCCCGCGGCGGACGTCGTCGTGGTTGTGGGTGCGCTGGTGGTCGTTGTGGTGGTCACGGGCGACGATGACCCCCGACCGTCACCGGTCCCACGCGGCGCGCCGGATCCCAATGGTGCCCGGGCGGCTGCCTGCGTCGCCACGCCGTGGCGTGCCGCCGGTGGTGTACTTCCCGACGTCGCCACCAAGAGCGCCATCAGGCCCAGCGACACCGCGAGAATCACCCACCAATTCGGGCGCCCCCGCGCGACGCGCGAGCGCAGACCTTCGCCAGGGTCGGCCCTTCCACCAAACACGGGGACACGATACGCACGCGTCACGCCTTCCGCACTCTGCCGTCAGGCGCACAGACGGCGCTGCCCGCGGTCGCGTCGGGCATAGAGGGCGCGGCGATCGCGTCCGGTGAGCGCGGACAACTCGGCCATCGAATACCCGAGGACGTGGTGGGCGTAGAGGACCTGGACGTCGTCTGGGCGCATCCCCTCGCGGTGCAGATCGATCAGCAGCCTGGCCAGCTCTTCCAGATCCGTTTCCGGCCGTGTCGTGCGGGACGCCGATTCGACCAGGTCAGGTCCAATGGAGGCACATCGCTCGACAAGCTCCTTCGACCGGAAGAGTTGGCGCCGGACGCGGCAGCGGATTGCGGAGAGCAGGTCGAGCACGGCGTACGGGCGGTCCTGACCGGACCATTCCTGCAGCACGAGCCAGGTTGTCGAGAGCAGCTCGCCGAAGAACTCCTCTCCGTCCTGCCAATCGCCGCCACGCCCCCAGCGCAGCTTCCCGGCCACCGAGACGAGGCCCGGGATCAGGGCCTGCACCAGCACCCGGCAGAGGAAGGGGTCGGCATCGGATTCCCGGAGCAGGACCCTGATCAGGCGGGCCGCCTCCTCGCGCTGGACGCGGCCCGATGCGCGGCGCAGGTGTTCGACGAGGTCATAGGGCGTCGGACAGAGAGGGGTTCCCGCTTCGGGCCCGTGGACCAGGAGCGACAGGCCCGGATCGGCCCGGGCGACGTCCCGGAGGGACCGGACAGCAGCGGGGGACCGGCCGATCGACTGCCATTCTGCGGCCATCTGGCTGATGAGGGCGACTCGGGGTTTCGGGGAACGTGTGGGCATGGCGGGGAGCGTCGCCCACGGTCCTCCCCCGATCCCTCCCACCGGGCCGAACGGGAGCAACCGCCTTGTTGGCAGAGGCAATGGTCCAGGTCGGCGATAGTGTGCCGCCGATGGACATCGACGAGTTCTACGAAGCCGACCCCCGCCGGCGGGCCTCCGCCGAGCTCGAGCTGGGTTCCGAATGGCGGGGCAAGGACGGCGTGCTGCACGAGCTGAACTTCGTGGAGGACACCGGCGAGCTCTACGTGCTGCGCGAGCCGGCGCCCCATGTGCGGGAGGATCCCTTCGGCGGGATCCACGTCTCGGACCCGGAGGGGTACGAGAACAAGATCACCGTCCATGTCATCGCCAAGATCGGCTCGATCGACGAGTTGCACAAGATCCTGGAGGGCTGGCCCGAGGCGATGCGCGAGCAAGGCGACCAGGGAACCGAGTGGCTGGGCCAACGGCTCATGGCGGCAGGCGTCGCGGTGGGCCCGACCGGCGACCCGATCTCTGACTAGCTGTTCTGAACGTCTCTGACTCGCTGTTCTGGAGCAACGGGGTTGGGCCGAACAGCTAGCTGGCCGGGGAGGGCGGCTCCAGGTCGAGCATTTTGGCCAGGAGCTGGGTGGCGATGTTGTCGGTCGCCATGGCGGCATCCATGAGGTTGTTCCCGAAGACGAGCTTCGACAAGCGGTACATGACAACCGCGAAGCGGAAACCCGAGAAGATCTCGTAGTAGAAGATGTCGCGCATGGGCCGGCCCATGAGCTCCCCGTAGCGCTCGATGGTGTCCTCGTGCGTCCCGAATCCGGCCGGCCTCGGAACCCCGAGACCTTCGGAGAACTGGCGGTCGAAGTACAGCCACCAACCCAGGTCGAGCTCGGGCTGGGCCAGCGAGGCCATCTCCCAGTCGACGACAGCCGCGGCGCGGAAGTCGTCCCAGATGATGTTGCCGATGCGGCTGTCGCCCCAGCTGATGACGACGTCGCCCTCCTCGGCTGGCTGGTGCTCCACGAGCCACTGCCAGGTGGACTCGATGACGGGGACCTTCTCTCCCTTGGTGGCCCAGTCGAGGAAATCCCGGTAGTAGGACAGCTGTTGCTGGAGCCCCGGCCGCCCCCGGTCGCTCATGCTGAGCCATTCGAGCCCGGTGGCGCGCCAGTCTGTCCGGTGGACCGCCGCCAGCGCGTCGATGCCGCTCCACCACATCCGCTCCTGTTGTTCGGGCGTGGCCTCGATCACCCAGCCCTCCATGGTGTACGGGATGTTGTCCGACGGCACGAGGCCCTCGACATGATCCATGGAGAAGAAGGGCACGCCGAAGTACTGAGGATCCTCCTCGTACCAGCCCAGGCGGGGGAGCGGGACGGCTGAGCTCCCGCCGGCGAGGGCACGCATGGCCCGGTACTGGGTGGAGAACTGGGCATCGAGGAAGAGGAGGTGCTTGGTGGGCGCCACCCGGACGACGAGGCGCCGTTCGCCCTCGCCCTCCGTGCGGGTCCGGCACAGGATCGTCTCGTTGGAGAAGCCGTTGGATCCGGGGGCCTGGACGTCGAAGACCTCGGGACCGGAGCCGTCGGGTGACTTGGAAGCCAGCCACCGGGTCAGGATGGCCGCCACCTCCTGGGGGTCGCGCTGGCTGATGTCGGGCACGGAGCGGCACTCTACTGACGACGCGGGCCGTCCGTGCGAGGTGGGGGGAGGTGACCTCGACGAGGCGGGCGCAGCGGGGCGGCGTCGAGGCACCGAAGGCAGACCGAAGGCAGGTAGCGTCGCCCGCCATGCTGATCGTCATCGACCTCGCCGCCTCCACGGTCTCGTTGCGCGGGCCCGACGAGTTCACCAGCTTCTCCGTGGCACTCGAGGGCGACGGCGACCTGGCCCGGGTGGTGCACCAGTCCGGCCTGGGTCGGCTGGCGGCAGACGGCGAACACGTCGTGGTCGACCCGGGGGCCGTGCGGGCGCTCGCTGGGCCGGCGGCCGGCGAGGGGTGGGACGAGGGCTTCACGGCGATGTGTGCGTTCGCCGCCGGAAAGGGCTGGGTGGAGGCCGACGGCGGCATCCTGGCCCACATAGAGCCACGTGGTGGGCCGGGTTGAGGCCCCCGCGGCGTGCGTCGCGACGGGGCCGGGACTGTCCCCTCCCCACGGGCCGCCGCTACCCTTTGGGGTACCGACCGGTAAGTCCGGCGGCGGGGGCTCCGGCCCTCTGAGATCCTGGGAGGGACGCATGGCGATTCGGGACTACGACCGCTTGTTCATCGGCGGCGACTGGGTGGCCCCGGAAGGGACCGACACCATCTCGGTGATCTCACCGTCGACCGAAGAGGTCATTGCCCGCGTGCCCGATGGCACCGAGGCCGACATCGACAAGGCGGTGGCCGCGGCGCGGACGGCCTTCGACCGCGGGCCCTGGCCCCGCATGACGCCGACCGAGCGGGCCGCGATCCTGTCAGCCGTCGGGGCGCAGATCATGGCCGAGATGGGCGACATGGCCGAGATCATCACCCAAGAGATGGGCTCGCCGATCACCTTCGCCGGCATGGGGCAGGTGCTCGCGCCCGCCATGATCTTCAACTACTACGCCGAGCTCGCGGGCACGTTCGCCTTCGACGAAGTGCGCACCGGCATGCTGAACCCGCAGGTGCTCGTGACCAAGGAGCCCGTCGGCGTGGTGGGCGCCATCGCCCCGTGGAACGTGCCCCTCTTCATCGCCGCGGCCAAGCTGGCGCCGTCGCTCGTCGCCGGATGCACCGTCGTCTACAAGCCCGCACCCGAGACGCCGTTCGACGCCTTCCGGTTGGCGGAGATCTTCGCCGACGCGGGGCTGCCCAAGGGCGTCCTCTCCGTCGTGCCGGCCGGGCGCGAGGTCAGCGAGCACCTGGTGAAGCACCCCGGCGTCGACAAGATCTCGTTCACGGGGTCCGGCGTCGGCGGCAAGCGCATCGGTGGGCTCTGCGGCGAGCGGCTCAAGCGCTGCACGCTGGAGCTCGGCGGCAAGTCGGCGGCCATCATTCTGGACGACGCCGACTTGGCGACCACCATCCCGACGCTCCTTCCCAACGCCATCATGAACAACGGGCAGGCCTGCATCGCGCAGACCCGCATCCTGGCGCCCCGCTCGCGCTACGCCGAGGTGGTCGACGCCGTCGTCTCCGGGGTGTCCGCCATGCAGGTAGGCGACCCGATGGATCCGGCGACCGAGGTCGGCCCGGTGGTGGCCGAGCGGCAGCGGAGCCGGATCGAGGGGTATCTCGACAGCGGGCGCGAAGAGGGCGCCACCGTCGCGCTGGGCGGTGGACGCCCGTCAGGTTCTGCGTTCAGCAAGGGCTGGTACGTCGAGCCGACGGTGTTCTCCAATGTGGACAACAAAATGAAGATCGCCCAGGAGGAGATCTTCGGGCCGGTCCTCGTCGTGATCCCCTACGACGGCGACGACAACGCGGTGGAGATCGCCAACGACTCCAACTACGGCCTGTGCGGTTCGGTCTGGACCGGCGACAACGACCGCGGCCTCGGTGTGGCGCGCCAGGTGCGCACCGGGACCTACATGCTCAACGCGCCGGTGCCGATCGACTTCTCTACGCCGTTCGGCGGCTACAAGGAGTCGGGCGTCGGTCGCGAGTTCGGGCCAGAGGGCCTGGAGGGCTTCCTCGAGATGAAGTCGATCGCCCTGCCGGCCGGGTACACGCCGGGGTCCTAGGCCAGGAGCCGCAGACCCCAGCGAGCGACGGGCGGCGGGCCGGTCGTGAGCACAGCGCAGGCGCCGCGGACGCCTCCTGACGTCCCGGACCCGACAGGGCCCGGCCCGACGGCCGTGCCTCGGCGCATGGTGATCAGCAACTGGCCCATGTGGGTCGTTGGACTCACCTTGTTCGTGGACGGGATGGACCAGTACATCGTTCGGGGCAGCAGCGACCAGATCAAGGCGTCTTTCGGGGTGGGCGACACGGCCATCGGCCTGCTCTTCTCGGCTTTCATCCTCGTCAACGGCATCATCACGATGCCAGCGGGCTATCTCGCCGACCGCTGGAACCGCACGCGGGCAATGGCGGCGACGATCGTGCTGTGGTCGATCATCAGCGCGCTCGGCGGCCTGGTGCCAACGGCCGCCTTCGGCCTGCTGGTGGTCATCCGCGCCTCGCTCGGCTTCGGGCAAGCGGTGACCGACCCCTCGGGGAGCAGTGTCATCGCCGACTACTACGGGACGGAGCGGCGCGGGAAGGCGTTTTCCATTCAGCAGTGCCTGAGCTATGTCGGCCTCGGTATGGGCCTGGCCATCGGTGGCGTCCTCGGCCCGCTCTTTCACGGCCAGGGCTGGCGGGTTGCCTTTCTCGTCTCGCTCTTCCCCGGGCTCCTCATCGCCTACTTCTGCTGGCGGCTACCCGAGCCGAGCCGCGGCACCGCGGACAGGGCCCACGTCACGCAGAGCGACGAGATGGAGCTGGCCGACGGCGATGGTCCTCCGCTCTTCCCGCAGGGCTTCCGGCGCTTCCTCGCCGACATGAGCGACGGCCTGCGCAAGGACGTCGGGACGATTCTGCGCATTCCCACCATGCGCTACGCGCTGGTGGGGGTGTCGACCGTGGGCTTCGTCGTCACCGCAGTGGCGACCTGGATGCCGAACTTCTACCAGAACCAGTTGCACCTCACCCAGCAAGCGTCGAACGGGACGTTCGGCGCGCTCGCCATCCTGGGCGGCATCCCGGGGACGCTCATCGGGGGGCGCATCGCCGACAGATGGGTCAACCGGTTCCTTGGTGCCCGTGTCGTGATCCCCGCGGTCTGCATCGTCATCAGCGCCACGCTGTTCATGGTGTCCTTCATCCCGATGGCCTTTGCACTTGTCTTCGTGGTGCAGCTGGCCGGGTTCCTCGCCGCCACCGCGTGCGTCCCGGCGCTGCGGGCGGGGCTCTCGGATGCCGCCCCTGCCCATCTGCGCGGCGCCGGGTTCGGGGCTTTCAATCTGGCGTCGGTCGTCTTCGGTGCGGCGGCGGCGCCACTCGTCACGTCGGCCATCGCCGCGCAGTTCGGTGGGAACTACCGAACTGCCTTCCTCATCATTCTTCCCATCGCCTTCCTCGGCGCGGGCTGCCTCATGCTGGCGCGGACCCACATTGAGCAGGATGCGGCGAAGGTGTTCGAAGCCGTCGTCACGGCCATGGCCGCCCAGCAAGCCGAGGAGGCGGCGTGGCGGAGTGGCACACCGACGCAGGGCGTCGGCCACCGGGCGGCCGGGTCAGGAGCGGATCACGAGGACGAGGTGCCGTCCGGCGCCGATGTGGGCGACACGTAGCCGGACAACGGGGCAGCCTGCCCCTTCACGTCGGCGAACGCCTGGCTGTTCCCCACCTCGACGACGCTGTAGCCCGTGCGGTCGCCGTCACCGTTGATGACGTCGGGTGCGGTGTCGTTGCCGGTCGCCGCGATGACGACGGCCACGTGGACGGCGGTCACCGCCGATGTGTCGAGCCCGTAGACCGCGACGTCACCCGGTTGCGGGGTGTAGTGCGACGCGACGGGGTGCCAGGTGCCGTGGCGGGTGCCCCAGACGTAGAAGCTGGCCGAGTCACCGTTGAGGTACCCCGGCGCCAACTGGTACGAGACCTCCGCCCCGGCCTGCTTCCAGGCCCAGGCAGCGAAGTCAGCGCACCACTGCTCGTCGAGGTTGTCGTTGCCGCAGTCGTGGACGCCGGCATACCAGTACGCACTGAACTTGTTGCAGTAGGTCGTGGCGGGGTCGGTCCGGTAGCCCACCTGGCTCTGGGCCGCGGCGACGATGCGCGCCCGGAGCGGGCTGAGGGCGGGCCCGCGCCGGACGTAGGCCACGACGGCGGCACCCGCGGCGATCACCACCAGGACCAGGACAAACGTCCTGAAACGATGGTGGCGCACTGGTGCACGAGGGGGTGGGGGGCGCAGGGCGAGCGGTCGGGTCGGGCTCAGGGTGGCACAGGGTAGCGAGCGCAGGCCGCCCGGAGGGCGCGCGCCCGTTCTGCGAGAATGACGAGTCCCGGCCACCCAGAGTGTGGTGCCGCCGCGAGCCGACCGAGGAGGGATGGGCCCCATGCAGGACGACGAGAGCGCGGTTTCGCACACTCGTCTCGCCTATCTCCCCGCGCTCGATGGGGTGCGCGCCTGCGCCGTGCTGGCCGTGATGATGTTCCATGGCGGCATCCCCCACATGGATGGCGGGTTCTTGGGGGTGGACGCGTTCTTCGTCCTGTCGGGATTCCTCATCACCTCGCTGCTCATCGGCGAGTGGCGCCAGGCCCTGACGATCAAGCTCGGGGCGTTCTGGGCCCGCCGGGCCCGCCGCCTGCTGCCGGCGCTCCTCCTCATGCTGCTCTTCGTCGCGTTCTTCGCGGCCGTCATCGTGCCCAAGGGGACGTACGGTGCACTGCGGCTCGACGCGCTGGCCACGCTGGTCTACGTGAGCAATTGGCACTTCATTCTCGTCAACTCGAATTACTTCAACGAGACGTCGGCCTCCTCGCCCTTGCTGCACACGTGGTCGCTGGCGGTCGAGGAGCAGTTCTACGTGATTTGGCCCCTCGTGGTGCTCGGGGTCCTGCACTTCACCCGGAGCATGCGGGCCCTGTTTGCGCTCTGCTGCGCCGCCGCCATTGCATCCGCCGTCTGGATGCACGTCGTCTACGCGGGCGGTGTCAACACCAACCGGGCCTATCTCGGCACCGACACCCGCTCGCAGTGCCTCTTCATCGGCTGCGCCCTGGCCGTGGGGCTGGTCTTGCTCACGCAGCGACGCCACGAGGAGGGCCGTCTGGCGAAGGGGGAGTTGTGGCGGCCCGACAGCGCCGCCGGTCGGATGGCCTGCGGGGTGGTGGGGGTGATCGGGGCCGCCGGCGCCATCAGCCTGTGGGTCCTGACCACCTCGAATTCGGCCTTCCCCTACTCGGGAGGGTTCTTCCTCATCGGCCTCTCGATCGCGTGCGTCATCCTGGCGGCAGTCGGCGCCCCGCGCAGCATCGTCCCGCGGGTGCTGTCCTTGGCTCCGGTTCGCTACGTAGGCCGCATTTCGTACGGCCTGTACATCTGGCACTGGCCCATCTTCATTTGGCTGGACGCCACCCGGACGGGCCTCTACGGGTACGAGCTCTTCGCGCTGCGCGTCCTCGTGACGTTCGCCGTGTCGGTGGTGTCCTTCCACTTGGTTGAGCGGCCGATCCGGATGGGGACCTTCATCAGCCAGTGGCGCGCCTGGCTCGTCGTGCCTGCCGGCGTCGGCGCCGTGGTGGTGGCCGTCATCGCAGCCACGACGGGGACGACGGCCGTGGCCAGCACCGCGCTCCCGGCCGGCACCGGCACGACGGGCGCATCGACGACCACGACGACGGCGCCGTCGACCCAGACCACGGGCCAGCCCGTGCGGGTCCTCCTCTTCGGGGACTCGATCGCCCTGACGCTCGGTCTCGGCCTCGGAGAGCAGAACGTCCAGGACAAGTACGGCTACCAGCTCACCGACAAGGGCATCCTCGGCTGTGGTGTGGTCAACGGCCCCCAGGTCGAGCTCATGGGGACGCGTTACGAGACGCCGCAGCCGTGCGGCGGGCCGGGTACGGAGCCCGGAGGGACGGCCGCCAACGAGCCCTGGACGAACCAGTGGCTCAGTGCGATCAACGAGGTGAAGCCCAATGTGGCGGTGCTCCTGGCCGGCCGCTGGGAGGTGGTCGACCGTGAGTACCAGGGAACGTGGACGAACATTCTGCACCCGGCCTTCGCCGCCTACGTGAAGAGCCAGCTGGACCAGGCGTCCCAGCTCGTCACGTCCACCGGGACGCACATGGTCTTCCTGACGGCGCCGTGCACCGACGAGGGTGAGCAGCCCGACGGCGCTCCGTGGCCCGAGGACAGCGCGGCGCGCCTGGCCGTCTACAACAAGCTGGTGCGCCAGG
Source organism: uncultured Acidimicrobiaceae bacterium (assembly GCA_963753115.1). Classification (GTDB taxonomy): domain Bacteria; phylum Actinomycetota; class Acidimicrobiia; order Acidimicrobiales; family RAAP-2; genus Bog-473. The sequence continues at coordinate 3,052 of CAVWBB010000022.1, read as the reverse complement.
TCGCCGCCGCCCACCCCACGACGGACTCCGTGGTGGACCTCTTCGGGGCCGCGTGCCCCAAGGGGAAGTACGCGGGGACGGTCCACGGGGTCGCGATCCGCCAGGCGAGCGACGGCGTGCACTTCACTGTGGCGGGAGGCCAGTACCTGGCGCCCCTGCTCATGCCGGCCATCGTGGCGGCCGGACGGGCGCAGATGGCGGCGTCCGCCACCCCGGCCTCAGCCGGCGGGTGACGCCGGCTCGGGATTCACGTTCTGGGGCGTGCTGTTCCCGGTCGGGGACTGCGGGTTGACGTTGGGGTTGGAGTCGGCGACGACGCACTGGGCGCGCAGGGAGGGGACGAGGTGCCCCTCGTCGACGGTGGCCCCCTCCGAGATCGTCGTCATCAGTGAGTTCCAAGAGCCGTCGTCGGAGTTGGCGGCCGCGGCCAGGGGGAGCGCCACGCGCAACTGTTGATCGGCTTCCTTCAGCAATTGCGCGGCAGCGGCCGAGGAGGTCCCGGCGCTGGTGGAGCGCTGGTAGTCCTCAAGCGAGCGGTGCACGTGGACACACGCCTGCTGGGCCAGATCCTGCCCACCCTGGGTGCTGCAGGCGCTCAGACCGAGCGCGACGCCCGCCGCGACGGCGAGTCCGACCAGGACCCTGCCTGCACGGGGGCGGCCGGCCCGCCGCACGTCAGCCCAGCCAGCGTTCGGCGGATTCGAGCAGGAAGCGGCTCACCGCGAGGGCACGATCGAAGACGTCGCAGAGGAGCTCCTCGCCGCTGAGGACCCGGGCCAGGGACACCGGGTGCCGGGCGACGATGCTCAACCGGCGCTCCGAACCGTCTGTGGCGTTGGCGAAGGAGTCGATGGCCGAGACCTCGAGCGGGAGCTCGATCCCCCCGACGCCGGCCAGGTCGATGGCAAGGCGGAGCAGGTCGGGGCCGCTCGGCAGGGGAGGGAGCGCCCAGGTGAAGGTCAGCGGGAAGTGGAACTCGTCGGGCGGCTCCTCGTCCTCGGAGAGCAGGACGACGGCGTCCTCGAAGGAGAGAAGGACCCGGGGGTCGACATCGAGGGCAAGGTGCAAGTCGAGCGGGCCGCCGCAGCCCTCCTCGGGATGCAGGTCGACCTCCCAGACCTGGCGCAATGAGTAGGTCTCGACGAAATGCCGCTCGTCGTGCACGTGGAATCCGTGGTCCACGGAATGGTCTTTCAGATCGGCGACGTAGCCGGCAACGTCAATGGCAGCCACAGCGAGAGAAGCCTAATGGGCGTGGACGGACCGGCGGCCAGGCGGGCAGGGGTGACGGCGGCCGATAGGGTTCGACACCCGTGGACGACGTTCGCCTCCTGGAAGTGCTCGACGAAGCAGCCCGCGCCGCGCGAGGCGCACTCGACGTCCTTGAGGACTGGGGGCCCAGTGGACAGAAGCCGGGACAATACCGGCTCGACCTGGCCACCGACGCTGCGGCCCTCCCCATCCTGCACGGTGCCGGTCTGAAGGTCCTGTCCGAGGAGTCGGGTGTCACCGGTGACGGCCCCTCCGGGTTGTTCGCCGTGATCGACCCGGTCGACGGTTCGACCAACGCACACCGGGGCATCCCCTTCTATTCCACGAGCATCTGCGTGCTCGACGACGCAGGCCCACGCGTCGGCCTGGTCGTCAACCAGGCCACCGGCGAGCGCTACGCCGCTGTGCGTGGCGGCGGGGCGGAGAAGGACGGGCGGGCCATCGCTCCTTCCGCGTGCGAGGAACTCGGCAACGCCATCGTCGGAATCTCGGGTTTCCCGGGCCACCACCCGGGGTGGGCGCAGTACCGCGCCTTGGGTGCAGCGTCGCTCGAGTGCTGCGCGGTCGCCGAGGGGATGCTCGACGCCTATCTGGTGGTTGGCGCCAGCACGCTCTACGGCTGGGATTACCTGGCGGGGTTGCTCATCTGCCGCGAGGTGGGTGTGGCCGAAGGCGAACGCGAGGGGAGGGACCTGATCGTGCGAGACGGATCGAGTCGGCGTCCCCTGGTAGCAGCGACACGACAGCTAGCCGACCGGCTGGCGGCGGAGGAGGGTCTGTGAGGGACGACATCGGGACGGACGAGGCCGGCGCGGTGCTGGCGCGCAAGACCTGGCGCACGCTGGAGCCGCTGCACGGCATGGTGTACTTCGTGCCCGAGGCCGCAGAGTCGTACGCTCGGCTCGGGATCACCGGCCAGGCCGGGTACTTCGCGTCGAGGGCCGCGCCGATGGGCGCCGTCACCGCGGAGGTGGTCGTGTCCACCTTCTACAACTTCAACCCGGAGCTGGTGCACGCAGTGGTCCCGAGGTGCTGGGAGATCGCGACGCCGGTGGCGCTGGTCCACGCGCGCTTTGCGGCCGTCGACGCGGCCTTCCGGCGGATTCTGGGCGAAGAGATCGTGGCATCGGAGGAGATGCAACGTGCCGCCGAGCTGGCCCGGACGGCGGCGGAGGAAGTGGGACGTCGGGTGGAGGGGCGGCCGCTGGCGGGAGCGCACGTGAACGTTGCCTGGCCCCATGCACCCCACCTGGACCTGTGGCACGCCCAGTCGATCCTGCGCGAGTACCGCGGCGACGGCCACATCGCGCAGCTCTTGGTGCGCGGGCTCTCGGGGCTTGAGGCACTGGTGACCCACGCGGCGGCGGGCGATGTGCCGGGACAGGTGCTGCGCTCGACGCGGGGCTGGTCCCAAGAAGCATGGGACGGCACCGTGGACGCGCTGCGCATACGGGGCTGGGTGGAGCGGGGCGACGAGCTCCGCCTGACCGCGCTCGGGACGAGCGAGCGCCAGGCGCTCGAGGACGGCACGGATGCACTGGCCGCGGCGCCCTATGCCGTGCTGGGCGAAGAGCGTTGCTCCGAACTGCGTGCCCTTGTCCGGCCGTGGAGCGCCATGTTCGCCCAGCATTTGCGGTGACCTGAAGCGACCTCCGGCGGCGCCGTACAAGACCAGCACCAGACGTGGGCATAATGGCGCGGGACGCAGGGGCGCTTAGCTCAGTTGGTTAGAGCACCTCCCTTACAAGGAGGGGGTCGGGGGTTCGAGTCCCTCAGCGCC